>NZ_JAALDK010000001.1:3993750-5325000 GCF_013366925.1 Paraburkholderia youngii | reverse complement strand
ATGCTGACATGAGTAGCGATAAAGGGGGTGAAAGGCCCCCTCGCCGTAAGCCCAAGGTTTCCTACGCAACGTTCATCGGCGTAGGGTGAGTCGGCCCCTAAGGCGAGGCAGAAATGCGTAGCTGATGGGAAGCAGATTAATATTTCTGCACCATTGTGAAATGCGATGGGGGGACGGATCGCGGAAGGTTGTCCGGGTGTTGGAAGTCCCGGTCGCTGCATTGGAGAGGGTGCCTTGGCAAATCCGGGCACAGGACTCAAGGGTGTGGCGCGAGCTTCTTCGGAAGCGAAGCAACTGGAAGGGGTTCCAGGAAAAGCCTCTAAGCTTCAGTTTCACAGTGACCGTACCGCAAACCGACACAGGTGGGCGAGATGAGTATTCTAAGGCGCTTGAGAGAACTCGGGAGAAGGAACTCGGCAAATTGGTACCGTAACTTCGGGATAAGGTACGCCCTGGTAGCTTGACTGGCCTGCGCCAGGAGGGTGAAGGGGTTGCAATAAACTGGTGGCTGCGACTGTTTAATAAACACAGCACTCTGCAAACACGAAAGTGGACGTATAGGGTGTGACGCCTGCCCGGTGCCGGAAGATTAAATGATGGGGTGCAAGCTCCTGATTGAAGTCCCGGTAAACGGCGGCCGTAACTATAACGGTCCTAAGGTAGCGAAATTCCTTGTCGGGTAAGTTCCGACCTGCACGAATGGCGTAACGATGGCCACACTGTCTCCTCCCGAGACTCAGCGAAGTTGAAGTGTTTGTGATGATGCAATCTCCCCGCGGCTAGACGGAAAGACCCCATGAACCTTTACTGTAGCTTTGCATTGGACTTTGAACCGGTCTGTGTAGGATAGGTGGGAGGCTGTGAAGCGTGAACGCCAGTTTGCGTGGAGCCGTCCTTGAAATACCACCCTGATCTGTTTGAGGTTCTAACCTTGGTCCGTGATCCGGATCGGGGACAGTGCATGGTAGGCAGTTTGACTGGGGCGGTCTCCTCCCAAAGTGTAACGGAGGAGTACGAAGGTACGCTAGGTACGGTCGGAAATCGTGCTGATAGTGCAATGGCATAAGCGTGCTTGACTGTGAGACTGACAAGTCGAACAGGTGCGAAAGCAGGTCATAGTGATCCGGTGGTTCTGTATGGAAGGGCCATCGCTCAACGGATAAAAGGTACTCTGGGGATAACAGGCTGATACCGCCCAAGAGTTCATATCGACGGCGGTGTTTGGCACCTCGATGTCGGCTCATCTCATCCTGGGGCTGTAGCCGGTCCCAAGGGTATGGCTGTTCGCCATTTAAAGAGGTACGTGAGCTGGGTTTAAAACGTCGTGAGACAGTTTGGTCCCTATCTGCCGTGGGCGCTGGATATTTGAAGGGGGCTGCTCCTAGTACGAGAGGACCGGAGTGGACGAACCTCTGGTGTACCGGTTGTCACGCCAGTGGCATCGCCGGGTAGCTATGTTCGGAAGAGATAACCGCTGAAAGCATCTAAGCGGGAAACTCGCCTTAAGATGAGATATCCCCGGGGCTTCGAGCCCCTTGAAGGGTCGTTCAAGACCAGGACGTTGATAGGTCAGGTGTGCACGTACAGTAATGTACTGAGCTAACTGATACTAATTGCCCGTAAGGCTTGATCCTATAACAGGTGTGTCTCGACACCCGTTAGCGCTTTAGCGCTTACGGGTGTCCGATCCCCGAAGGGGATGAAGACATGCAGTTTGAGATCAGTGTTGTGCCAGCAACAACACAACCCCAAACACACGAATCCTTTACGCTTCTTCCCGATTGGCTGTGGCGCCGGGTTGAGCCCAACCCGACAGCGACGCAGCAACCCGTCATGCCTGATGACCATAGCGAGTCGGTCCCACCCCTTCCCATCCCGAACAGGACCGTGAAACGACTCCACGCCGATGATAGTGCGGATTGCCCGTGTGAAAGTAGGTAATCGTCAGGCTCCCCCAAAGCCAGAAACCCCACCCGCAGCGGTGGGGTTTTTGCGTTTACGCGGCCAATTCCGCGCGCTTCACTACTTTCCGATCCGCAACACATCCCTCAAGCTCCTGCGTTGCTATTAGCGTCCGCACGCAAGCCGCAGGATCAAGCGGGAGTCGCCGTTCCCCGCCATGCAAACGCGGCTAGCACCTGCCGGATCGCCGTATCGAACGGTGTGCGTTGGCCGACTCCAAGTGCCTCCAGACGGCTCGATGCCAAATGGCAGTTGTGAGGGCGCGGCGTCGCATCGGTGGGCGTGTGCTGCGCCGTCAAATGCGTGCGGAGTTGCAATGCTTCTGCCAGGCGCACGGCGATTTCGTACTTGTTCATCGGTTCGTCGCCGGACCATTGCACGATGCCGGAGATCGTTTCGCCGCGCGCGTGTCGCTCGAGCATCTGTCGGATCACGACCGCGACATCGGGCGTGAACGTAGGATAGCGGATCGCCCAAGCGTCCATCTTGGCAGCCTGGCTGCCCGGCGCTGCTGACGCCGCGATCGCCGGCACAAGGCTAGTCACGGCTGACTCCGACCAACTCACAATCGGCCCATACAGCAGCGGCAGGCGCAGCACGCATCCGAGCTCGGCCGTTTCGATTAGCGCTCGCTCTCCCTCGAGCTTGCTCTGTCCATACGCGTTCAGTGGCGCGGGTGTGCTGTCGTGACGATAGGGCGGGTGCTTGCCGTCGAACACGTAGTCGGTCGAGATCGACAGCGTCCACGCGCCGCGTCGATTCGCCGCCCCGGCGATCATTCGCACGGCATCAACATTCAACGCACGAGCATGTGCCGGATCGCGCTCGCATACATCGGGTCGGCGCTCCGCCGCGGCAATCACGACGGCATCCGGTGCCACGTGGTCGATGAAACGCTCGACCGCAAGGCTATCGCGAATATCCAACGCGACCATCTGTGGAGACGGTCGGCTAAATGCTGTGGAGACGATGTGCCAATCGACCTGGCGCGCGAGTTCGTCGTTGAGCGCGCGCCCGAGCAGCCCGGAACCACCGATTACTGCAACCTTGAACATGCCCCGCACCCTTAGCGCAGAGACGTGGCCGTATATCCGGCTCGGTCAATCGCGGCCTTCAGCGCCTCGATCGCTTGTGTCGACTCCACGAGCACACGGCCGCTCGTGAGATCTACCTGAACCTGCGCGGCGGCGTCGTGCTCGCGAATCGCGTTCGTGACGGCAGCAACACAGTGCTGGCAGCTCATGCCTTCTACATGGAGTTCGATTGTCATTGCAAAGACCTCAGCGGAATCAGATCGCGGATAGCCGAATTATGCCTGCCGTTTCGTGTTTGGGTAGCTGACCTTCCCACGATGGGAAGGTGTAGGATCGCTTAGAGTTCATCCGCAACCTTGGGAAACAGTCATGAACATCGGCGAAGCGGCCCGCGCGTCGGGCGTTACAGCAAAAATGATCCGCTACTACGAAAGCGTCGGCCTTTTGTCCGCGAAGGCGCGCACGAGCGCTGGTTATCGCGTGTATGGCCCGCAGGAAGTGCACTCTCTTCGCTTCATCCGGCAGGCGCGCCGGCTCGGATTTCTGGTCGAGGATATCCGGCGACTCCTTGCTCTCTGGCACGACCGCTCGCGTGCAAGCGCCGAAGTAAAGCGGATCGCGCTCGAGCATGTCGCCGAACTCGATCGCCGCATCGCCGAGTTGACGGACATGCGCGACACCCTCGCGCATCTGGCCGATCATTGCAACGGCGATGACCGGCCAGATTGTCCGATTATTGAGCGACTAGCGGATACAGACCTTGTTTCGGGACAGGGTTGCCATCCGCTGTAGCCGGTGGGTCGAGGAGAGTCGCAACCTGGTCTGCCGATTCGCTTTGGGTCAAACAGATTGGCGCACCGGAAGTGTGCGTTGAAACTCAGAGCAAGGACGTCCGCGCCGAGCGGGCGGGTGAATCTCAATAAAATCAGCACCGACAATGCACCAATTAAGTGCATCATTCCAAATTGGAATGCACATCATGCGGGCATTTCACTGGTCAGGTTGCGCCTGAGGGCTATAATGCGGGTTAACCCTTTTACGGGAAATCCCTGATGTCAAATCACCGGGGATTCGATCTGATCCTTGGAGAACGTCATGTTTGCATTCATTCTTGAGAAGCTGAGCACCTGGTTCGAAACCGCGGAACGTAGCCGTCGTGAGGCATACCTCGCATCGTCGTCGGATATCGTCCAGCTCGAACAGCGCATCCGTTCGCTCGAAACCAATGGCTATTCGCGCTAAGTTTCCGCTTTGAGTTTGACCTGGCGGCGCCTGCTTTTGCGCGGCCATTGCAGTACCAATGTCGAGCCCCGTCAAAGCGGGGCTTTGTCGTATCTGCATATCGAAAACCGCGTGCCTTCGGCGTTTTTCGAGTGATCGCCGCAAGAAGGCTGCTCATGGCGAATATCGACTAGCTTCGTAACGCGGGCCGCGGTAATGTAGGACGTTTTTCGCGCAAGACGGCATTCATAACCAATCGGGCTGCCTATGTCCTCCGTCCGTTCGCTGCAAACATTCCGATCCATGATGGCCGCGGCCGCCACGGCAACCTTCGCCACCCTTTGTGCCGCGTCGGACGCGTATGCGGTGTCCGATTACGAGCGTCCTGCCGTGGTTCTCGATACGCTTGGCGGCATCAATGATGGCCAGAGCGGTACCGTACTGCTAAGCGCGCCGCCTGCGCCGGAGCCGATCGTCGCCGCGCCGCCGATCGCGGCACCGGTCGAGCTGCCTGCAGAATCGCCGCCGCCGTTCGTGGTCGCGCCTTATATCCAGTTGCCGGCGGGTGGTGGCGTGCCGCCGCGGCCGATGCCCCGACCAGTGCCGTTTCCGCAATAGGCAGCGACGGCGCGAAAGATAGTCGGCGACGCTTCTAACCCGTCTCGCTTCTCCCCAATACGCCGGCTTCGCTCGCCCCCGACAATCCCATTCGGGTTTGGGCGCATGGCGTCCGTGAAACCGTCCGAGGACAATCGTTGCGCGCCTCGTCGCCGTGAGCTTCGATCCCGGCTGCGCGCCTGCGTCACCGCTTCGAACGGAAAACACAAGGAGACGTCATCATGCCCAATCACTGGATGCAGCGTGCGACGCGCGCCTGCCTGATCCTGCTCGCACTGGCTACGCTGCCCGGCGCCGGGTTCGCGAAGGACGCGCCGGAAATGCCGACACTGACGATGGCCGTCGGCGGCTTACCCGGCCTCTACTATTTGCCAGTCCTCGCCGCACAGCAGCTCGGCTACTTCAAGGACGAAGGCCTGAACGTCACGCTCGAAGATTTCGCGGGCGGCTCGAAGGCGCTCGAAGCGGTGGTGGGCGGCAGCGCCGAAGTCGGCGCGGGCGCGTTCGAGCACACGCTGTTCATGCAGGCGAAGGGGCAACACTATCGCGCGTTCGTGTTGATGGGCCGCGCACCGCAGATCGTGATCGGCGTGGTGAAGTCGAAGGCCGATCAGATCAAGTCGCTCGCGGACTTCAAAGGCGCGAAGGTCGGCGTGAGCGCGCCGGGTTCGTCGACGGATCTCGTGCTCACCGTCGCGTTGCGCAAGGCCGGCGTGCAGCGCAGCGACATTTCGGCGATCGGCGTCGGAAGCGGCGCCACAGTGCTGGCCGCGGTGGGCAGTGGGCAGATCGACGCGCTATCCAATGTCGATCCAATGATGACCAAGCTCACGCGTAGCGGCGCGATCAAGGTGCTGGTGGATACGCGCACGGTCAAAGGCACGCAGGAGGTGTTCGGCGGTACGATGCCCGCCGCAACGCTTTATGCGCCCGAAAGCTTCATCCAGAAAAATCCGAAGACGACGCAGGCGCTGACCAACGCGATCGTGCACGCGAATCATTGGCTGCAGACCGCGAGCGATGCGGATCTGCTGAAGATGGTGCCGCAAGCCTATCTGCTGGGCGACCCGACGCTTTATCTCGATGCCTTTCACAACGTGCGCGACGCGTACTCTCCGGACGGACTGATGCCCGCAGATGGGCCGGCGACGGCGCTGCGCGCGTTGTCGTCGTTCGACAGCCGGCTCGATCCGAAGAAGATCGATTTGAGTGCGACCTATACGAACCAGTTCGCGAGCAAGGCGGCCGCGCAGTTGAAGTGAGCCCGAGCGCAGATCGGCTTGCGCGGGCAGGCAACTGCAGACCGCACGCGCAATGCGCTCACGTGCCGCATATCGCGTTCAATTGCCGCGATATTCGACCTTGAACGTCGCAGCCTTGTCCTCGCCGAGCATCTTGACGAGCCATGGCATCTGGTCCTTCAGCATCTTGGCGAGCGTATAGGGCGGGTTCAGGATGAACATGCCGCTACCGAACAGCCCATAGCCGTCTTCAGGCGGATTGCTGACGGTCAGGCTGACGTGCAGCCAGTTGTCGTTCTGCAATTGTTTCAGCTGATCGGGAAAACGCTGCGACTCGGGGCGCTTGACCTGTGGATACCAGACCGCATACGTGCCGGTCGGAAACCGCTTCAGACTTTCCTCGACGCAGCGCAGCGTGCGCCCGTAGTCGCGCTTGTCTTCATACGACGGGTCGAGCAGGATCAGCGCGCGGCGCGGCGCCGGCGGCAACAGCGCGAGAATGCCGTCGAAGCCGTCGCCCGCGTACAGCATCGCGCGGCGACCCGCGTCGCGAAAATTGTGGCGTAGCACATCGATTTCGGTGCTGTGCAATTCGAATAGCCGCATACGATCCTGCGCGCGCAACTGTCGCCACGCGAGATATGGCGAGCCCGGATAGAAATGCAGCTGGCCATCGGCATTGAGCGCGCTGACTTCGTCGACGTAGTCGGCGAACAGCGGCGGCAGATCGTTGCGGCCCCACAGTTTTGCGATACCCGTCTCGAACTCGCCGGTTTTCGTCGCGTAGCCTTCCTTCAGCGAGTAGACGCCGGCGCCCGCGTGCGTGTCGATATACCAGTAGGCCTTGTCCTTCTGGCCAAGGTAGAGCAGGAGCTGCAACACGACGGCGTGTTTCAGAACGTCGGCGTGATTGCCGGCATGAAAGGCGTGGCGGTAGCTGAGCATGATGAGAGGACGCTGAGAGAGCGCAGGCCGGCCCGACGGAGCCGGCGACGCGCGGTCGCGTATTGTACGCGACCGCGCGTGCCCGGTTACCCACTCAGTGCGTGGCGCTGCGCGCGCGATTACTCGTGCGCGTCGCCGATGATCTCCTCGATCCGCTGCTTGATCTCCGGCGTGATGCGCGTCGCCACCTCGGCGGACCGCATGTTTTCGCCGATCTGTTCGACGCGCGAGGCGCCCGTGATCACCGTGCTGACATTCGGATTCTTCAGAATCCACGCGATCGCGAGCTGACCGACCGTGCAGTCGAGTTCGTCGGCGACCGCGCCGAGCTGGCCGACCACGTTGTTCCGCGTCGGGTCGGTGAGCTGCTGACGCAGCCAGTCATAGCCCTGCAACTGCGCGCGACTGTCGGCGGGCACGCCGTCACGGTATTTGCCGGTGAGCAGGCCCGATGCCAGCGGACTCCACGTGGTCAGTCCGAGGCCGATGTCCTCGTAAAGCCGCTTGTATTCCCGCTCGACGCGTTTGCGGTGAAACAGGTTGTATTGCGGCTGCTCCATGACCGGCTTGTGCAGATGATGCCGCTCGGCGATTTCATATGCGGCGCGAATCTCGTCGGCGTTCCATTCCGAGGTGCCCCAGTACAGCGCCTTGCCGCGCGCGATCATGTCGCTCATTGCCCAGACCGTTTCCTCGACTGGCGTGTTCGGGTCGGGACGATGACAGAACACGAGATCGACGTAATCGAGTTGTAGGCGCTTCAACGACCCGTCGATCGCGTTCATCAGATACTTGCGGTTCAGCGTGTGGTACTGATTCGGCGCTTCGTTGAGTCCCCAGAAAAATTTCGTCGACACCACGTAACTGACGCGCGGCCACGCGAGTTCCTTCAACGCATGGCCCATGATTTCCTCGGATTTGCCGCCCGCATAAACTTCGGCGTTGTCGAAGAAATTGACGCCCGCGTCGCGCGCCGCGGCAAGCGATTCGCGCGCGGCGCGGTGATCCACCTGGTTGCCGTACGTGACCCATGAGCCGATCGACAACTCGCTCACTTGCAGGCCAGAGCGGCCCAGACGTCGATAATTCATGCATGTCTCCTGGTTGGTGATGCCACGGGAATGGAGCCGGATTCAGTCCGGAAGCGTTCAGTTTAAATAGATCCGGTTCGGCGTGCGTTTTACCTATGTCGTTCACAGGGTTCATGCACAATAGCAAAGTCAGCCGCCGCGCTGCATCCGCCGAACGGTCTATACCGTTTGGCCGACTTCTCCCGGCGCGCGGCTTCGTGGTCTCATTGCTCATCAACTGCATGGAGGTTCTGGATGTCGTCTCTGAACTCGAATCTGAACGGCAAGGTCGCCGTCGTCACTGGCGCCGCGAGTGGCATCGGCAAACAGATCGCGTTGACTCTGTCGGCCGCAGGTGCGGCGGTCGCGATCGCCGACCTGAACCAGGAGGGCGCGAACGCCGTTGCTGAAGAAATCAGAAAGGGCGGCGGTAAGGCAATCGGCGTGGCAATGGACGTGACGAGCGAAGACGCCGTCAACCAGGGTATCGACAAGGTCGCCGAGGAATTCGGCTCGATCGACATTCTCGTTTCCAACGCCGGCATCCAGATCGTCAATCCGATCGAAAACTATTCGTTCTCGGACTGGAAAAAGATGCAGGCCATTCACGTGGACGGCGCGTTCCTGACCACCAAGGCCGCGCTCAAGCACATGTACAAGGACAATCGCGGCGGTGTCGTGATCTACATGGGCTCGGTCCACTCGCATCTCGCCTCGCCGCTGAAGTCGGCGTACGTGACCGCGAAGCACGCTCTGCTGGGTCTGTCGCGCGTGCTCGCCAAGGAGGGCGCTGCGCATAACGTGCGTTCGCACGTCGTGTGTCCGGGCTTCGTGCGCACGCCGCTCGTCGACAAGCAGATTCCCGAGCAGGCGAAGGAATTCGGTATCAGCGAAGAGGAAGTGATCAAGCGCGTGATGCTGGGCGGTACCGTCGACGGTATCTTCACGACGGTCGAAGACGTCGCGCAGACCGTGCTGTTCCTGTCGACCTTCCCGAGCGCGGCGCTGACCGGCCAGTCGTTCGTCGTGAGCCACGGCTGGTATATGCACTAAGGGGCGGCCCATGGCGCAACGCAATCTGAAGCGGGCGCGCGTGGGCGTGTCCGGCGACGGGGAGGGTGCGGGTCCGGCGATTGCCGCCCGCTCGCGCCGGCACCTCCGGTTGCCCAGCTACGAAACCGTCGCGCTGATGCTGCAAGGCGGCGGCGCGCTCGGCGCCTATCAGGCCGGCGTCTTTCAGGGGCTTTACGAAGCCGGCATCGAACCGAACTGGATCGCGGGAATTTCGATCGGCGCGCTGAATACGGCGATCATTGCGGGCAATGCGCCGGAACGACGCGTCGAGCGTCTGCTGCAATTCTGGGAGACGATCTGCCAGCCGGCGTTCGGACCGCCGTTGCCGGCTCCGGTCGAACACGTGCTGTTCAATTCGAGCGAAGCGGTGCGCAAGGCATTTACGGCAGCGCAGGCGATGAGCGCGATCGTCGAAGGGCAAAAGGGCTTTTTCGTGCCGCGTTTTCCGCCGCCGTTGCCGACAGTGTCCGGCTCGCCGCAATTGGCGAGCTACTACGACACCACGCCGCTGAAGGCCACGCTCGAGTCGCTGTGCGATTTCGATCGGATCAATTCCGGGGAAATACGCGTGTCGGTGGGCGCGGTGAATTGCGGCACGGGCAACTTCGCGTACTTCGACAATACGCGCACCACGCTCAGGCCCGAGCATTTCATAGCGTCGGGCGCGTTGCCGCCGGGGTTCGCGGCCGTCGAGATAGACGGTCAGTTCTACTGGGACGGCGGCCTGATGTCGAATACGCCGCTCTACGAGGTGCTCCAGACCACACCGCGTCGCGATACGCTCGCGTTTCAGGTCGATTTATGGAGCGCGATCGGGCCGGTGCCGGACAACATCACCGACGTGCAGGGGCGCATGAAAGACATCCAGTATTCGAGCCGTACGCGTCTCGTGACCGACATGCTGCAGCGTTCGCAGCGTTTCCGTCACGTACTGCGCGAGGTGCTGGACCGTGTGCCCGAAGAGCAACGCGACGATCCGTGGTGCAAGCTGGCCGAAGATCTGTCGTGCTCGAAGCGCTACAACGTGATTCACCTGATCTACCGGCACAAGGAATACGAAGGACACTACAAGGACTTTCAATTCGGTCTGTCGACGATGCGCGAGCATTGGCGAAGCGGTCTCGAAGATATTGTCCGTTCGCTCGAACAGCCCGACTGGCTCGATATGCCGCAGAACGATGCCGGGTTCGTCACGCACGATATTCATCGGGACTCGCGCTGATTCTTCGCGGAGAA
Source organism: Paraburkholderia youngii (assembly GCF_013366925.1). Lineage (NCBI taxonomy): Bacteria > Pseudomonadati > Pseudomonadota > Betaproteobacteria > Burkholderiales > Burkholderiaceae > Paraburkholderia > Paraburkholderia youngii. Next base: position 5,314,599 of record NZ_JAALDK010000001.1, on the reverse strand, counting down.
ACCCGACGCCGCGCCGGCAAGGCCGAACGAACAGTCCGGCAGGCATAAAAAAACGGCGCCCTTTTCTGAAAAGGGCGCCGTTTCTACAGGCAGTTGCAGCGGCGAAGCTGCTGCACTGGCGCGGCAAACCTCCGCGCCGTGAATTGCCTTACTTGAGCACGTGAGCAATCGCGTTGGCGACGACGTCGAGGTTGCGCGTATTGAGCGCAGCCACGCAGATACGGCCGGTGCTGACCGCATAGATGCCGAACTCTTCGCGCAGACGATCCACTTGCGCAGCCGTCAGACCCGAGTACGAAAACATGCCGCGCTGTGCGTTCACGAAGCTGAAGTCACGATCGACGCCGCTTGCCTTCAGGCGCTCGACGAGACCATTGCGCATTGCGCGGATACGGTCGCGCATTTCGCCCAGTTCGCTTTCCCACGTCGCGCGCAGTTCCGGCGACGCGAGCACGGCCGCGACCACCGAGCCGCCGTGCGTCGGCGGGTTCGAGTAGTTGGTGCGGATCACGCGCTTCAGTTGCGACAGCACGCGCGCCGCTTCTTCCTTGCTCGAGGTGATGATCGACAGTGCGCCGACACGCTCGCCGTACAGCGAGAACGACTTCGAGAACGACGACGACACGAACACGTTCAGTTCCTGCGCCGCGAACAGACGCACGGCTGCCGCGTCCGCTTCGATGTTGTCGCCGAAACCCTGGTAGGCGATATCGAGGAACGGCACGAGATTGCGCGCCTTGACGACCTCGACGACCTGCTTCCACTGTTCGACGCTCAGGTCGACGCCGGTCGGGTTGTGGCAGCACGCGTGCAGCACGACGATCGTGCCCGCCGCATAGCTGTTCAGCGCACTCAGCATGCCGTCGAAGTTCACGCCGTGCGTCTGCGCGTCATAGTACGGATACGATTCGACGACGAAGCCCGCGCCTTCGAACAGCGCGCGATGGTTTTCCCAGCTCGGGTCGCTGATCGCGACCTTGCTGTTCGGATTCACGCGCTTCAGGAAGTCCGCGCCGATCTTCAGCGCCCCCGTGCCGCCCAGCGCCTGCGCCGTGACGACGCGGCCGGCCGCGATCAGCGGCGAGTCGTTGCCGAGCAGCAGCTTTTGCACGGCGGCATCGTAAGCGGCGATACCTTCGATCGGCAGATAGCCACGCGGCAGTGCGGCATCGACGCGGGCCTTTTCCGCCTCGCGCACGGCGCGCAGCAGCGGAATCTTGCCTTCTTCATTGAAGTAGACACCAACGCCGAGGTTGACCTTGGTGGCGCGCGTATCGGCGTTGAAAGCTTCGTTCAGGCCCAGAATCGGGTCGCGGGGAGCTAGTTCGACGGCGGAGAACAGAGACATGATGGGTGGGCAGCAGTAGTGAAAAGAGGGCGGCTTCGCGCGCGGGCGGCCTCATCTGGAGCGTCGGCGGCGTTTCGCGTGTGCGGCGTGAGTTCGACGAAACGCGAAAATCGGGGACGGCCTATGGACAGCGGCGAGCGAGCGCAACTTCGCATTGTAACGAATCCGGGCGCTTTTTTCGGACGACCGGTTGGCCCAAGGGCAATTATTTGCTTGAAAAACAGGCACTGGGAGCCATGTGGCAGAAAGGAATTCGAGCGGACGGGGCGATTTCGATCGCGCGACCCGGCCAAGGTGCGCTGTCCTTCGCCTCGCGCACAAGTCCGCAAAGGGCCATGACACGCCGCCGCCCGCACGGCCCGCGCCTCCCTACGTAACCCCGCTCGATCTTCGCTTTCCGCAACCCGTTAGAATGATTCTTTGCCCAAGGCCGGTGCCGCCCCTCATGTCCGAACACCATCTGACTGAAGCCGACGATACGCTCGACGAATCCAAATTCATCACGTTCGACGGTTCGCCGTTCAAGCTCTACCAGCCGTATCCGCCCGCCGGCGACCAGCCCACGGCCATCGAGACGCTCGTCGAAGGCGTCGGCGATGGTCTCGCGTTCCAGACGCTGCTCGGCGTGACCGGCTCCGGCAAGACCTTCACGATGGCCAACACGATCGCGCGCCTCGGCCGCCCGGCGATCGTGTTCGCGCCGAACAAGACGCTCGCCGCGCAGCTGTACTCGGAGTTCCGCGAGTTCTTTCCGCGCAACGCGGTCGAATACTTCGTCTCGTACTACGACTACTACCAGCCGGAAGCGTACGTGCCGCAGCGCGATCTGTTCATCGAGAAAGACTCGTCGATCAACGAGCATATCGAGCAGATGCGGCTTTCGGCGACCAAGAGCCTGATGGAGCGGCGCGACGTGGTGATCGTCGCGACGGTGTCGGCGATTTACGGTATCGGCAATCCGTCCGAATACCACCAGATGATCCTCACGCTGCGCACCGGCGACCGGCTCGGCCAGCGCGATGTCATCGCGCGGCTGATCGCGATGCAGTACAGCCGCAACGAAGCCGACTTCCAGCGCGGCTCGTTCCGCGTGCGCGGCGATACGATCGATATCTTCCCGGCCGAGCACGCCGAGATGGCGGTGCGCGTCGAGCTGTTCGACGACGAAGTCGAAACGCTGCAGCTGTTCGATCCGCTCACCGGTCGGGTGCGGCAGAAGATTCCGCGCTTTACCGTGTATCCGTCGTCGCACTACGTGACGCCGCGCGACACCGTGCTGCGCGCGGTCGAAACGATCAAGGCCGAACTGCGCGAGCGGCTCGAGTTCTTCTATAGCGAAGGCAAGCTCGTCGAGGCGCAGCGGCTCGAGCAGCGCACCCGCTTCGACCTTGAAATGCTGCAGGAGCTCGGATTCTGCAAGGGCATCGAGAACTATTCGCGGCATTTCTCGGGCGCGGCGCCGGGCGAGCCGCCGCCGACGCTCGTCGACTACCTGCCACCCGACGCGATCATGATGCTCGACGAATCGCACGTGCTGATCGGCCAGCTGAACGGCATGTACAACGGCGACCGCGCGCGCAAGGAAAACCTCGTCGACTACGGTTTCCGGCTACCGTCGGCGCTCGACAACCGGCCGCTCAAGTTCAACGAGTTCGAGCGCAAGATGCGCCAGGTCGTGTTCGTGTCGGCGACGCCGGCCGACTACGAAAAGAAGACCTCAGGGCAGGTCGCCGAACAGCTGGTGCGCCCGACCGGCCTCGTCGATCCCGAAATCGAGGTGCGGCCGGCGCGCAGCCAGGTCGACGACGTGCTCAGCGAAATCAACGAGCGCATCAAGGCCGGCGATCGGGTGCTCGTCACGACACTGACCAAGCGGATGGCCGAGCAGCTCACCGAGTTTCTGGCCGACCACGGCATCAAGGTGCGCTATCTGCACAGCGACATCGACACGGTCGAGCGCGTCGAAATCATCCGCGATCTGCGTCTCGGCGCGTTCGACGTGCTGGTCGGCATCAACCTGCTGCGCGAGGGGCTCGATATTCCCGAGGTGTCGCTGGTCGCGATTCTGGACGCGGACAAGGAAGGCTTCCTGCGCGCGGAGCGTTCGCTGATCCAGACCATCGGCCGGGCGGCGCGTAACGTGAACGGCAAGGCGATCCTCTACGCGGACAACATCACCGACTCGATGCGTCGCGCGATCGACGAAACCGAGCGGCGCCGGGCCAAGCAGATCGCGTTCAACGCCGCGCACGGCATTACGCCGCGTGGGGTCGTGAAACGGATTCGCGACATCATCGACGGCGTGTACAACGTCGACGAAGCGCGCGCCGAGTTGAAGGAGCAGCAGACCCGCGCGAAGTTCGAGGACATGTCCGAGAAGCAACTCGCCAAGGAAATCAAGCGCCTCGAAAAGCAGATGATGGAGCACGCGAAGAATCTCGAATTCGAGAAAGCCGCGCAGACCCGCGACCAGCTGGCGCTGCTGCGTCAGCGCGTGTTCGGCGCGAATGTCGGCGATCACGTGTCGGGCGTCGACTAATTGACATTTCCCTCCACCGCTTTTGTCCACCATGAAAGGGCGCGGCCGCTCGCCACGCCCTTTCTCATTGGCCGGTACTCGAGCTCCCGCGGGAGCCGTCCGGAGCGGTCACTTTGGCCGTGACGAATTCCGTCCCACCTTCCTCGATACACAAAGATTTTCTTAAGCCAACCTTAAAACCATGCTGGCATGAGGCCGAGCGCACTAACAGGTTTGTTCTCATCAGCGATCGATGATAAACTCAACCAATATTGAGAATGGTTCGCATTTAAATTCACATCTGACTTGCGGCCCCGTGTTTCAATGAAATCGATTCCAGTCTGATAAAAACAAGGAGCATCAATGCGGATTTCTTCCTTTGTGCAGGGTGGCGCGGCAACGGTAGCCGCAGTCGCGGCGCTGTCGGCCTCGGCCGCCGAATATCCGATCGGCAAGCAGCAGATCCAGGGTGGCATGGAAATCGGCGTGGTCTACCTGCAGCCGATCACGATGGAGCCCGAAGGCATGATGCGCAAGGCGTCGGATTCGGACATCCATCTCGAGTCCGACATTCACGCGGTCAAGAACAATCCGACCGGTTTCGCCGAAGGCGACTGGATGCCTTATCTGCAGGTGCGCTACGAACTGACGAAGGCCGGCTCGAACCAGCCGTTGAAGGGCGACCTGATGGCGATGGTCGCGAACGACGGTCCGCACTACGGCGACAACGTCAAGCTGCAAGGCCCGGGCAAGTATCACCTGAAGCTGATCGTGGAACCGCCGATGCAGATGGGCCACATGGCGTTCGGCCGCCACGTCGACAAGGAAACCGGCGTGGGTCCGTGGTTCAAGCCCATCACGCTCGAATATGACTTCACCTTCGCTGGCATCGGCAAGAAGGGCGGTTACTGATCGGCGCGCGATGCAAACGCGGTCGCTCGACGTATCAGTGAATGCAGCAGACGGCGCGCGGACAGTCGGTGTGATACCCGGCGTCGGCGCGTCGCGTTTTCCGGAAAGGGCAATGGGAATCAACCGAAAGATCACGATGCTTGCCGCCACGTTTTGCCTGGCGGCCACGGCTCACGCAGCCGACCTGCCGACCTTCAAGCTCGAAATGAACGACGGCAAGCTGAACCCTGCCCGCATCGAAGTGCCGGCGGGGCAGCGTATCAAAATCGAAGTGCGTAACACCGGCAAGGGCGCGGCGGAATTCGAAAGCGTGCAATTGCGTAAAGAGAAGGTGCTGGCGCCGGGCGCCGATTCGTTCGTCGTGATCGCCCCGCTGGAGCCGGGCGAATACAAGTTTTTCGACGACTTTCATCAGCAGGCGCAGGGCGTGATCGTCGCGAAGTAAGCAGTGGTCTCGATCGGCGGCGAGCGCCGCGGGAAGCGGGTGCTGTCGTTCGAGCGAGACAACGGAAGCGGGCAGTAGAAGGATCGAAGGGAGAGCTTGAATGGGTCAGATTCTGTTCATCGTGTGGCGGGAAAGTGTCGAGGCGCTGCTGGTCGTCGGCATCCTGTACGCGTGGTTGAAAAATGGCGACGACGACGCGCGCCGCGGCCTGCCGTACCTGTGGGGCGGCCTGGCGGCCGGCGTGATCGCGGCGGTAGCGCTCGGCGCGGCGCTGGTCGGCTTCACCGAGGTGCTCTCCGGTGACGCGCAGGATTACTTCCAGACCGCGATGGTGCTCATCGCCTGCGTGCTGATCGTGCAGATGGTGCTGTGGATGAAGCAGCACGGCCGCACGCTGAAGCGCGACATGGAACAGTCGCTGCAAAAGAGCAAGCGCGATTCGAACTGGTGGGGTGTCGCGCTGCTGGTCGCGCTGGCGATCGCGCGCGAAGGCAGCGAAACGGTCATCTTCCTGTACGGCCTCGGCTTCGGCCAGTCGGGTCATGTCGACGGCAGCCAGATGCTCGCTGTCGCGATCGGTCTCGCGCTCGCATTCCTGACCTTCTACGTGTTGCAGCTCGGCGGCAAGATCATCTCGTGGCGGGTCTTTTTCCGCGTCACCGAAATCATGCTGCTGTTCCTCGGCGCGGGGCTGTTCCAGACCGGCATCGACAAGCTGATCGACAAGGAAATCCTGCCGACGCTCGTCGACCAGCTGTGGAATTCGTCGGCGATCCTCGATGATTCGAGCACCTTCGGTTCGCTCGTCGCGACGCTGACCGGCTACCGTGCGCATCCGGCACTGATGAATCTGCTTGCCTATGCCGTCTACTGGGCGGTCGTTTATCTGCTGGTGCGCCGCGCCACTCGCAAGCCCGCGCAGCAAACAGCAGGGCGCGCGGCATGAGCGCCGTGATGGCTTCGCGGCCGGGCCGCCTCGCGGCGGTCGGCCAGTGGATGCAGCGCCATGGCGCGGTGATTCGTGGCATCCAATGGGTCGTGGTCGCGGTGTACGCGTTCCTGATCATCGCGCCCGCGCTGATGCCGCTGCCGGACGATACCGCGCATCTGTGGAGCAACCTGACGCTCGCCGCGCAGTTCGTGTTCTGGGGCATCTGGTGGCCGTTCGTGCTGCTGTCGATGGTGATGCTCGGCCGCGTCTGGTGCGGCGTGCTGTGCCCGGAGGGCGCGCTCGCCGAGTTCGCGAGCAAGTACGGCCGCGGCCGCGCGATTCCGCACTGGATGCGCTGGGGCGGCTGGCCCTTCGTTGCGTTCGGCATCACGACGATCTACGGCCAGATGGTGAGCGTCTACCAGTATCCGAAAGCGGTGCTGCTGGTGCTCGGCGGCTCGACTTTCGCGGCCATCGTGATCGGTCTGCTGTACGGACGCGAGAAGCGCGTCTGGTGCAAATACCTGTGCCCCGTCAACGGGGTTTTTTCGCTTCTGGCGCGCCTCGCGCCGTTTCACTACAAGGTCGACGAAGACGCGTGGCGCCGTTCGTACACCAACGGCGAGCATGGGCACCGGGTGATTCCGATCAACTGCGCGCCGCTCGTGCCATTGCGCAACATGAAGGGCGCGGCCGACTGCCATATGTGCGGCCGCTGCAGCGGACACCGTGATGCGATCGAGCTGACGTGGCGCAAGCCGTCGACGGAAGTCGTGCAGTTGGGCGACAAAAAGGCGAATCCGTGGGACACCGCGCTGATCCTGTACGGCCTGCTCGGCATCGCGATCGGTGCGTTCCACTGGACCGCGTCGCGCTGGTTCATCGACCTGAAGATGTTCGCGGCGAGCTGGCTCGTCGATCACGACATCACGTGGCCGCTCGAGACCAATGCCCCGTGGTTCCTGTTCACGCATTACCCCGACCAGAACGACGTGTTCTCGTGGCTCGACGGCTCGCTGCTGATCGGCTACATCCTCGCGACGGCGCTCGTCTATGGCACCGCGCTGCTGCTGTTGCTGACGGGCGCCACGCGCATGCTCGGGCGCTTCAACGCAACGCGGTTGCATCACTTGACGCAGGGGCTGATTCCGATTGCGGGCGCGGGTGTGTTCCTCGGTTTGTCGGCGACGACGCTGTCGCTGCTGCGCGCCGAGCACGTGTCACTGTGGTGGGCGTCGGATCTGCGCATCGCGATCCTCGTGATTGCCAGCGCGTGGAGCGCATGGCTCGCGTGGCTCGTCACGCGTCGCTATAGCGAGCGCTTCGTGCAGCGCGCGCTGGCGATGCTGTGGTTCGTCGCGGCGCTGGCGGTCGTCAATAGCGCGTGGTGGCTGATGTTCTGGGGCTGGGCGTCGAAGTAAGTGTTGGCCTGGGTTCGGTGCGAACGCAGGCGCAAGCGCAAAGAAAGCAAGCGCAAAAGCCGTGGAATGGCAACATCCCACGGCTTTTTCATTTTGAACTTCAGCGATGTGCGCCGTTGCGCGCTTCTGCTTTCGAATGAGAACCAAAAAAACGGCCTGGCTTGCTGCGACGGCTGGCTTGGTGTCTGCACGAAGGGGTCTAGTTCTCGCGTGCAAGCCGTCGTGGCTGGCTAATGCCTAACACCTCTCGGGGAGGTGGTCCCCACAATACCCGGTACTTACTTCGTGTTGCGTTGCTACTTCGTCAGGATCAGCTTGCCGAGGCGCGTCGCACGTAACTGGTACGTCTCGCCGTTGTGCACGATGCTGATGTGACTATGGCCTTGCAGCAGCGCGTCGCTGCGCACGACCCGTTCCGCCGTCTCGCCTTGGCCGGCGGTGCGTTCCGCGGTGGGCTTCGCCGCTTGCGCGGTCGTCGTCGACGGCTTCGTGCGGCTGGTTAGCGCGGCCGCCGAGCGGCGCAGGCTGAGCGTGGTGGAGCGAGTCATATCGGTCATTCGTTCTAGCTTGTTCGTCGATTCGATGGGATGATTCTAAATGATAACTATTCCTATTTACAAGGGCGAGAAATTCATCGGATTCGACTTCTGATAGCTGAATGAAATGTGCGGCTAGACGACGGCCTTGGGGCCATCCTGGACATGGCCCCGCAGCGGCGCGGGCGAGACGCCCGCGCAGTTTCTCAGTGCAACGGTCCCGGTTCCTGTTTGGTCGCGACGTACTGGCGGATCAGTCTCACCGTGTCGATATCGTTCTCGCGATACGCGGACTTGACGATCTCCTGCGTCCGCACGGCGTCCTGATCGGTCGTCGAGACAGGCAGCGTGGTCGCGTACTCGAAGCGCAGGAACAACTGCAGTTCGTCGGGTTGCTCGATCGTCATCGTCAGTGAGCCGCCAACGTGTTCGGCGGTCGGCAGGATGTCGTAGCGCACGCTGTCGCTTTCCTGCAGCGTGACGCGATCCCGCACGGTGGCCTGGCCGTAGTGCAACTCACGCTCGAGCACATTGCCGTCGCGCGACAGGATCGTGCAGCTGTCGAGACCCATCACGAACAGTTGCGGCTGCTCGGCGCGCAACACGAGACCTTCCCACAGCTGCTCGCGGGTCATCGATTCGACGAGGGGATTCAACGGATCGTTGATCTGAATGAGGTGTTCGAAATTCAAGTCGACTGCGTCCTATGAAAATATTGCAATGCCCGTGGCCCGAACGGGCGACGTCCGACCGTCCTATGCATCGTCTGGTGCGCCTGTTAAGCGACGGCGAGCGCGGAGCGGATCGAGATCGTGTGCGTGAGGATCTTGTGCACCGGGCATGCATTGGCAATTTGCAAAAGCCGTTCCCGCTGCTCGTCGGACAGTTCGCCATCGAGCATGATCTGACGGTCGATCGTCGAGCCCGCGTCGCCGGTTTCCATCGACAGTTTGACCCGTACGCTCGCGAGCGGCCAGCCTTTGCGCTGCGCGTACATCTTCAGCGTGATCGACGTGCACGCGCCGAGGCTCGACAGCAGCAGCGAGACCGGTGTCGGGCCGCGGTCGCCGCCGCCTAGCGATTCGGGTTCGTCGGCAATCCATGTGTGCTTGCCGTCGTCGAACACGACCTGGAAATTCGTCGAACCGATGTGGGCGGTGACGGTGGGCTCTGCCATGCGCGCTCCTATGATAGCGATCATATTGGGTCGCGCGCGTCGGACTGTTGCAATCAACGCGGCTCGCGCGACATCAGCCGATATTGTGACCGAATTTACCGTTGTTCGCGCCCCGAGAGGGGCGATCTGGCGGCGCGCGTTAGCCGGTCAATGCGTGATCGCGCCCATCCGCCCGGCCTGATAGTCGACCACCGCCTGACGGATCTCGTCCTCGGTATTCATCACGAACGGGCCATAGCGCACCACCGGCTCCTTCAGCGGTACGCCGCCGAGCAGCAGCACTTCGAGCGGTTCGTCGCCGGCCGTGATGGTCACCGTGTCGCCGTCGTTGGCGAACACGACCATCGTGCGCGCGTCGATGTCGGCGCGCGCGTCGCCTTCGCCATACACGCCCTTGCCGGACAGCCCATACGCGAACACGCGATAGTCGGCCGGCACCGGTTGGCGGATCGTCGCGCCCGACTGCAGAGAGAAATGCTGATACAGGATCGGCGTACGCGTTTCGATCGCGGCCTTGATGCCGAGCGCCTCGCCCGCGACGACCTTGACGCGCACCCGGCCGTCTTCGGACGTCGCGACTGGGATGCGTGCCGACGGGATCTCCTGGTAGCGCGGCGCGATCATCTTGTCGCGACGCGGCAGGTTCACCCATAACTGCAGGCCGTGCACGCGCCCGCCAGTGCGCGTGAATTCCGGGTCGGGCATTTCGCTATGCACGACGCCCGCGCCCGCGGTCATCCACTGGACGTCGCCGGCGTGCAGCGTGCCCGAATGACCCGCCGAGTCCTTGTGGCCGAACTGGCCCTCGAGCACGTAGGTGACCGTCTCGAAGCCGCGATGCGGATGATCGGGCGCGCCGATGGCCTCGCCCGGCGCATAGTCGACCGGCCCCATTTCGTCGAGCAGCAGGAACGGATCGAAGTCCATCAGGAGACGCGTCGGAAACGGTCGATGAACGACGAATCCGCCGCCTTCCACCGTGCGAACCGACGGAAACGTGCGTTCGATCGTACGTGACGTAGTCATCAATATCACCTCGAAAAATGGGGAATAGCGTTATTTCTGAAACATGGAGCTATTATAGGGACCGTTTTTCGCAGTGCCAGCCGCCCCTCAGCAATGGATTGTTCTGTTTATGGAACGATGAGATGAAGATCGATTCACACAACCTGAACGACCTGATGTACTTTTCGCAGGTCGTCGAACATGGCGGATTTTCGGCCGCCGAGCGGGTGTTGGGCATCTCGAAGTCGCGCCTGTCGCGCCGGCTCACGGAGTTGGAGGCGTCGCTCGGCGTGCGGCTGTTGCAGCGTTCCACTCGCAAGCTCGCGCTGACGGAAGCGGGGCAGCTGTTCTACCAGCACTGTCAGGCGATGCTCAGCGAAGCGCAGGCGGCGGTCAATGTCGTGCAGCAGCTGCGCTCGTCGCCGCGTGGCACGGTGCGCGTCAGCGTGCCGGTCACGATCTCGCAGACGATTCTGTCGACGATCCTGCCGGAATTCATGCACCGCTATCCGGAAGTGCGCGTCGTGATGCGCGTGACCAATCGCGTGGTCGATCTGTTCGAGGATTCGATCGACGTCGCGCTGCGCGTGCGTTCCGATCCGCCGGAAAACGCGAACATCGTCGTGCGGCCGCTGTGGCGCACCGAGCAGATGCTGGTCGGCGCGCCGAGCCTGCTGCAGCAGAATGCGCCGCCGTTGACGCCGGCCGACCTGAACCGCTTCGAAACACTCGACGTGCCGACGAGCGACGGCCGCCACGTGTACAACCTGATCTCGCCCGACGGTACGCGCCATGCTCACGAGCACGAGCCGCGTCTCGTGACCGCCGATCTGATGACGATTCGCGAGGCGGTGCTGGCCGGTGTCGGCATCGCCGCATTGCCCGAGATGATGTATGGCGCCGCGTTGAGGGCGGGACTGTTGTCACCCGTGATGCCGGGCTGGAGTTTTCCGACGCCGCAGTTGTACGCGGTGTTCGTATCGCGTCAGGGCATGGTGCCGGCCGTGCGCGCGTTCGTCGATTATCTGGTCGAGATGCTCGATCCCGATGAAGGTAAGCACATCATGGGCGAGTGTCCTGCGCACGGCAACAAAACGGTGGCACAGGTATCGGTTGCGGCGGCGGCTCCGGTTGCGTCGACGGTGGCTTAATCAGGCGCTTGAGGAAACTCAAGAGGCGCACGGTACGCTGCGGCCGCTATCGTGCTTCGCAAATCGCTTTTAGCATTTAAGCGTGGCCTGTTATGGTTACTTTCAATGGCCGTTTGCTTGAATGCGCGCGCGCACAGGAATATAGTGAAATCCCTTTCGCTAAGGAGTCTCCTATGCGAAAACTCATGGCCGCTATCATAGCGGGCCTGATAGGGCTGACCGCGTTGTCCGTGTCGACCACGGCCCTCGCATGCGGTGATAAAAGCTATCAGTCTTCGGCCGATGGCAAATGATCCCGCCGCCCGAAGGCGCCGAGCGCGCACAAAAAAGGCCTTCATCCGACGATGAAGGCCTTTTACTTTCTGGCCGTGTTTCAACGGGTTTTTCGCGTGGACGAGCGTTCTGCTTCGCGTGCCACGCGACCCGTTACTTCGTTTTGGGCTGCGTGACGAAGCCGATCTTCGTCAGTCCGCCAGCCTGCGCGGCAGACATAAACTGAGCGACCTTCTCGTAGGGCACCTTGCGGTCCGCATCGAGATGCAGTTCCGGCTGCGGGCTCGCCTGCGCGGCCGCGGCGATCTTCGCGGCGAGCGCCGCGTCGTCGACCTTGGTGCTATCCCACAGAACGTTGCCGTCCGCGTCGATCGACACCGTCACCTGCGCGGGCTTCGTGTCTTCCTTCTGACTGCTCGCATGCGGCAGATCGATCTTGACCGCGTGACGGATCACCGGAATCGTCACCATGAAGACGATCAGCAGAACCAGCATCACGTCGACGAGCGGCGTCATGTTGATCTCGTTCATCAGGCCGTCGTCATCGTCTCCGGCGAAAGGGCTCATTGCCATTGGAGTGCCTCGTCGATCAGTTGGCGCGGGTCGCGAGACGCAGGCCGTCGCCGCGCTTGGTCGACGACAGACGGGCACCCGTTACGAAGAACGCATGCAGGCCGTGCGCGAAGCGGCTCAGCTTCGCGACGATCGCCTTGTTGGCGCGCGTCAGCGCGTTGTAGCCGAGCACCGCCGGAATCGCGACGAACAGACCGAAGGCGGTCATGATCAGCGCTTCGCCGACCGGGCCGGCCACCTGGTCGATCGACGACTGGCCGCTCGCGCCGATCGCGAGCAGCGCGTGATAGATGCCCCACACGGTGCCGAACAGGCCGACGAACGGCGCGGTGCTGCCGATCGACGCGAGAATCGCGAGACCGCTTTGCATGCGCGCGACGCTTTCGTCCATCGTGTCTTTCAGGCAGCGCGTGATCCAGTCCGACACGTCCATGCGGTCGTGCAGATGCGGCTGCGTCTGGTGATGATGATCGGCCGCTTCCTGGCCCGACAGCGCGAGCGCGAGGAACGGGTTGTCATGCGGCGTCGAAGTGCCGCCGCCGAGCTTCTTCACGCCGTCGGCGAGGTCGTCCGAATGCCAGAACGCCTGCTCGGCGTTCTTCGTCAGGCGCTTCAGGCGCACCACATTCCAGCCCTTGACGACGATCACGCTCCACGACATCACCGACATGATCAACAGTGCGAGCGCGATACCGCGCGTCACGAAATCCCCTTGCGCCCACACGTGCGCCAATCCGTAGTTTTGCATCGCAATTCCTTGTTTTTGAAAGCTTGCTTCAGTCGGTCAGATTGAAGTTGAAAGGCTGCGTGTACGCGGCTCTGACGGGCTCGCCGTTCTCGAGATACGGTTTGCAGGCGCTCGCGCGCACGGCGGCGACGGCCGCGTCGTCGAGACGGCTAAAGCCGCTGCTCTTCTTCAACTCGATGCTTTCGAGCTTGCCGGTCAGGCCGACCACGAAATGGACGTACGCCGTGCCGGCCTCGCCGCGGCGCCGCGACAGCGCAGGGTAGTCCGGATGTGCGATGTTGCAATCGAGATGCGACACGTTCTTTGGCGCACTGATGTCCATCGTCTGTTTGCCGATCGCGGGCGCTGCCGCGGCGGGCGGCGTCGCCGGTGCGGCAGGCGCGGGTGGTGTCGGATCGGGCGCCGCGACGGGCGTCGGCGACGGCGCAGCGGCCTCGGGCAACGGAGTCGGAGTGGGAGTCGGCTTTGGCGTCGGGGCCGGCTTCGGCTGGACTTTCGGCTTCGTATGGACGGGCGGCGTCGGCTGAGGCGGCGGTGCGATCGATTGCAGCGCGGCCGGTGCGGCGATCGGTGCTGGCGGCAGCAGCTCCGCGGTCATCACGTGCGATTCGAGCGCGACCTGCACGGGCTCGTGACGCAGCGTCATGATCACGGCGAGCAGCGCGACGTGTACCGCGGCGACCACGGCGGTGGCCGTCAGCGCGCGGGAATTCGGGCGGGTGGACGACACGAGCGGGGCGCCTGCGGTAACGGGGTGCGGAGCCTGCATGGTCAGTGTGGCAGCGCACCGTTCGGGCGGCGCGGCGGACAGGACATCGTCATGTTCGGAAAATCAGCAGCGAAATGAACAAAGTAGTCACGAAACCAATCAGCAATTCCATCTCGAACTCCTTTCGAAGGGGAGAGCGCGGGGTTAGCTGGCTGGTACGAATACTGGCTTGCTGACGGCAGTGGGATAACGCGGTACGGCGGACTGTACTGCGGTTTTGTTGCAGACATGCGGCACTGTCAATGTCGCATTAAGCGTTACATTAAATGTGCATCAAGTATAGGGGCTTTCGGACACTGACACGGCTTGCACCGCGTCCCGCTAGCTAATTCAGGCTGCCTTGCGCTCGTAGAACGTGACCTGCACGACCTCGGCGATGCTCTGCACTTGCTGATGACGCTCGACCACACCGCAACGACTCGCGCACACGCCGCTTTGCAGCATCACGTCGCGCACGGATTCCTCGCATTTGCCGCAGCACGAGGCGACGCCAAGTTCAAACTGCAACTCGTCGAACGAGTCGATGCCGTCCGCGATCGAGGAGCGGATGGTGCGGTCGGAAACGGATTTGCAAACACAGACGATCATGGCAGGCGTCATAGCTAACGTTAATGCGAATTATTATCATTTTGTTTGGTTCGTTTGACAAGCGTCGTCTGCGATTTTTTGTAACAAAACCAGCCTCTAATGGATTTCGTCCGAAGGACGGGCAGCGGGTGAGCGAGATCCGGGTCTAGGCGGCGCGGGAATCCGATGCGGCTGTGCGGCGGGAGGGTATCAACACGTGCTCGACCGCAGCCTCGATCCGCAGCAGTGTGGCGGCCAATTGCTGCTGATGGATGCCGTCGTCGGTGGAGTAGAAGCGTGGTAGCGGCGTGCTTGCAGCCGGCGTGGCGGCGCGCAGGCCGTGCTGCTCGAGCACGCGTTCGAGTTGGCGAGCGATCGCCACACTCGTGTCGATCAGCGCGAGCCGCTCACCGACGATGTCGCGGATCGCCGCGTCGAGAAACGGGTAATGGGTGCAACCGAGCACCAGCGTGTCGGCGCCGGCGTCGAGCATCGGTTGCAGGTAGCTACGCAGCAGTGCGCGCAGCTCGGCCGAGCCGACGTCGCAGCGCTCGACCGCCTGCACGAGCCCGTGCCCGGGCTGGCAGAGAAAGCGGCAATCGGCGGCGTAGCGTTCGAGCAGTCCCTGGAAGCGGGCGCTGCGCAGCGTCGCCTGAGTTGCCAACACGCCAGCGACGCGGCTCCTGGATTGCAGTGCGGCGGGCTTGACGCCCGGTTCGACGCCGACTAGCGGAATCGGCAGCTTTTCGCGCACCAGCGCGATCGACTGCGCGGTCGCCGTATTGCACGCGACCACGAGCGCCTTCGCGCCTCGTGCGGCGAGCCATTCGCCGATCGCTAGCGTGCGGTCGGTGATGAAGTCGTCATCGCGCTCGCCATAAGGCGCGTACAGCGAATCGGCGACATACAGCAGCGCCTCCTCAGGCAGTTGCGCGCGCACCGCGCGCAGCACCGACAGTCCGCCGAGCCCCGAATCGAAAATACCGATCGGCGCCTGCGACGCGGCGCCAGCGGCAACACTGCGGACAGTCGGGGACGGCGCGGGGACGGGCATAGTGAAGAAAACGAGCGTGACGTGGTGGTCGAAGAAACAGGCGGAGCCAGGGGCAAAGC
Organism: Paraburkholderia youngii; assembly: GCF_013366925.1. Lineage (NCBI taxonomy): Bacteria > Pseudomonadati > Pseudomonadota > Betaproteobacteria > Burkholderiales > Burkholderiaceae > Paraburkholderia > Paraburkholderia youngii. Next base: position 5,299,112 of record NZ_JAALDK010000001.1, on the reverse strand, counting down.
GCGAGCAAGCGCGCAAGTATATCGCCCACGCGGTACGGGCCGGGCGCGAATGCGTGCCCGGCAGGCATTCGCGCCGCTACCTCGCGGGATGCTTCAAGGTGCCTCGCTCAGGACTCGACCGAGCCCATCGCGCTTTGCTGGTAGTTCTGGATACCGACCTTGTCGATCAGATCGAGCTGGGTTTCCAGCCAGTCGATGTGCTCTTCCGTATCGTCGAGAATCTTCGTGAAGATTTCGCGCGAGATGAAATCGCGCACCGATTCGCAGTAGGCAATCGCCTCCTTGCAGGTGCTTTGCGAAATCTGTTCGAGCTTCAGATCGCATTCGAGGATCTCTTTGGTTTCCTCACCGATCAGCAGCTTGTGCAGGTCCTGCAGATTTGGCAGACCGTCGAGCATGAAGATCCGTTCGATCAGCATGTCGGCATGCTTCATTTCGCCGATCGACTCGTCGTACTCGTGCTTGCCGAGCTTATCGAGGCCCCAGTGACCGTACATCCGCGCATGCAGGAAGTACTGGTTGATCGCGGTCAGCTCGTTCTTCAGCTGCGCGTTCAGATATTCGATGACCTTCTTGTCGCCTTGCATGTTATTTCCTTTTTCGGGGACCTTGAATTTCCAACAACAATAAACGCCATGCCCCAAAAAGCCAAGAATCCGACACAAGTTTTGGCGGCGTTTGCGGCCTCGTGCGTGCGGCGCCTTGCGCATGCGTGATGCGGGGCAAAAAAAAGCCGGGACCGCAGCCCCGGCTTTTCGACCGATCCGAGTGGCGCTAATTGCGACTCATCAAGCCGTGGCGACCGGAATCTTGCCGATCTTGGCCTGCCATTCCTTCGGGCCGGTCTGGTGCACGGAGGTGCCGTTCGAATCGACGGCGACCGTGACCGGCATGTCTTGCACGTCGAACTCGTAGATCGCTTCCATACCGAGGTCTTCGAACGCGAGCACCTTCGCGCTGCGGATCGCCTTCGACACGAGGTACGCGGCGCCGCCGACGGCCATCAGATACGCGGCCTTGTGCTTCTTGATCGCCTCGATCGCGACCGGGCCGCGCTCGGCCTTGCCGATCATCGAAATGAGGCCCGTTTGCGCGAGCATCGTCTCGGTGAACTTGTCCATCCGCGTCGCGGTGGTCGGGCCTGCCGGGCCGACCGCTTCGTCACGTACCGGATCGACCGGGCCGACGTAGTAGATCACGCGGTTGGTGAAATCGACCGGCAGCTTCTCGCCCTTCGCGAGCATGTCGGCGATGCGCTTGTGCGCGGCGTCGCGGCCCGTCAACATCTTGCCCGACAGCAGCAGCGTCTGGCCCGGCTTCCAGCCGGCCACTTCTTCCGGCGTCAGCGTGTTCAGATCGACGCGTTTGCTGGTTTCCGTGTTCGGTTCCCAGTGCACCTTCGGCCATGCGTCGAGCGACGGCGCTTCGAGCCTGGCGACGCCCGAACCGTCGAGCGTGAAGTGCGCGTGGCGGGTCGCCGCGCAGTTCGGGATGATCGCGATCGGCTTGGACGCGGCGTGCGTCGGCGCGGCCATGATCTTCACGTCGAGCACCGTGGACAGGCCACCGAGACCCTGCGCGCCAATACCGAGCGCGTTGACCTTCTCGTGCAGCTCGACGCGCAGCTCTTCGATCCAGTCCTTCGGGCCGCGTGCGATCACGTCCTGGATGTCGATCGGGTCCATCAGCGATTCCTTGGCCATCACCATCGCTTTCTCAGCGGTGCCGCCGATGCCGATGCCGAGCATGCCCGGCGGGCACCAGCCGGCGCCCATCGTCGGCACGGTCTTCAGAATCCAGTCGACGATCGAGTCCGACGGGTTCAGCATCGCGAACTTCGACTTGTTCTCCGAGCCGCCGCCCTTGGCCGCGACCTGCACGTCGACGGTGTTACCCGGCACGATCTCGTAGTGGATCACGGCCGGCGTGTTGTCCTTGGTGTTCTTGCGCGCGCCTTCGGGCGGGCTCACGATCGATGCGCGCAGCACGTTGTCCGGGTTCAGGTAACCGCGGCGCACGCCTTCGTTGATCATGTCGGTGACGCTCATCGTGGCGCCGTCCCAGCGCACGTCCATGCCGACCTTCACGAACACCGTGACGATGCCGGTGTCCTGGCAAATCGGGCGCTTGCCTTCGGCGCACAGGCGGCTGTTGGTCAGGATCTGCGCGATCGCGTCCTTCGCTGCCGGGCTCTGTTCGAGCTCGTATGCGCGGCCGAGCGCTTCGATGTAGTCGAGCGGATGGTAGTAGCTGATGTACTGCAGCGAATCAGCGATGCTCTGGATCAGATCTTCCTGTTTGATGACGGTCATGGCTAGCTCAGTGGGGAGGCGCTTGTTTTCGGATCGCAGCGCGTGCGGTCAGTCTTGCGCCTTCAGGGGAGTGGAAACCTTGATGCCGCCCACGGCGTGCAATGCCGCGGGCTCTTCGAAATGCTTGGGATGCGTGTGCGTGGTGAGGCGGTCGACGAGCGCCATCACGAGCGCGGATACGAGGAACGTGACGTGGATGATCACTTGCCACATGATCGTGTGCGTCGTGTTCTGGTCGGGGCTGATGAAGGTCTTCAGCAGATGGATCGACGAGATGCTGATCAGCGCCATCGACAGCTTCACTTTCAGCACGCCGGCGTTCACATGATCGAGCCATTCCGGTTCGTCCGGATGGCCGTCGAGGCCGAGGCGCGACACGAACGTTTCATACCCGCCGATGATCACCATGATCAGCAGGTTCGAGATCATCACCACGTCGATCAGGCCCAGCACGACGAGCATGATGCTGGTTTCGTCGAGCTTCATCGCGTCGGACACCAGATGCCAGACTTCCTTCAGGAACAGCACGACGTAGACTGCCTGCGCGACGATCAGCCCGAGATACAGCGGCACCTGCAGCCAACGGCTCATGAATACGAGGTGGGGCAGCGCGCGCATAGGGCGGCGCGGACGGGCGGAGGCGGGTCGCGAAGCGGACATAGGCAACGGTCAGATGAAGCGGGGGTGACGGAACACGGGCCAGGCGCCGACGGCGGTGCGGGGCGCGGCCATCGGAGGATCGCGAGACTCGCGTCGGGCGCCGTATTGTACAGCGTCGGTCGAATCTGCTGCTCTGCGGCGGGCAGCCCGCCCGCCACACCCGAACTACGATGCGACCGGCGGCACGCTGCGCGCCTTCAGGCTCGCGAGACCGATACCGGCGACCACGCAGGCGAGCGCGATGCCGTGCGCGAGCGTGGGCCGCTCGCCGAGGAACACGATGCCGTAGAGCGCCGCGGCGACCGGCAGCACCGCGCTGAACACGCCGGCGAGACTGCCGGACACGTGGCGGATGCCTTTCATCCACAGCCAGAACGAGAAGATGCTGGCCGACAGCCCGTACCACAGCACCAGCATCCAGACGTTCGATGGCACCGCGCGATAGTCGAAATGCGCGAGCGCGCCGGCGCCGAGCGGCAGCATCAGCAACAGGCCGAACAGATGCGTGTACGCGCAGATGTCGATCGGCGCGAGCGTTTGCGTGAGGCGGCGCGACAGGATGATGTACAGCGATTCGCAGCACACCGCGCCGAGCACCATGAAGTTGCCCGCGAGCGAGCCGGTGCCGGCCGTCGCATCCGCGCCCGCCTCGCCGTGCGCGACATTGATGACGACGACGCCGACGATCGCCAGCACGATCGATGCGAGCGCGCGGCCATCCGGCCGCTCCTTGAGGATCAGCCACGACAGCAGCGCGACGACCGCCGGAATCGTGCTCGTGATCACGCCGGCCGCGACCGCGCTGGTGCGCGCGACGCCGTTGAGCATCAGCAGCGTGAAGCCGAAGGTGCCGAATAGCGCTTGCAAAAACAGGTTGATCCATTCGTCGCGTTTGACGCGGCGCAGTTTGGTCACGCGCAGGAGCGGCCATAGCACGGCCATCGCGATGACGAAACGCAGCAGCGCGAACAGCGGGACGGGAACGAAGGCGACGATCGATTTACCGATTCCGACATTGCTGCCCACCAGCAGCATCGAGGTAATGAGAAGCAGGGCGTAGCGATTCAAGCTGGAATCCGGACGGCTAGTTCAGTTAGCATTGTAAGAGGCCGTGCGACCGGGCGTAAGAGTGCGACAGCGGGCGACCGGACGGCGCATCGGGTTCGCATCAGCGGCATGCGATGTGCTGCGGGTGAACATGGAACGCTCGCTAGAACGGGCGATCTTTTCCGCGCGCATCTCGTCTGATCAACGCTCAAGCACGTCGGTGGCTCGCCCGATCTAAGGGTTTTCGCTTGCAGATCAACACGATGTGCGTAAGTGGCCGGTAAGTTGCGGCGCTTATGGTTGAGCCTTGACGCGGGTTGATCGAGCAGGGTGCCCGCAAGCACGGATGTTGCAATGCCGCACGCGCGCGCGTTCGACGGCATTGCGAGGTGGGAGACAGCGCCGCTCGTGGCGGCTCGAACAGGATAGGACCCGCGCGCGATGCGCGCCGGTACAGGTTTTCCGTTTTTCATCTTCACCAAGGGGTTGTCGATGTCTGCGATTGAATCGGTTCTTCAGGAACGCCGCGTTTTTCCGCCCTCCGCCGACACGGCGAAGGGTGCCACGATCTCCGGCATGGACGCGTACCGGGCGCTTGCCGCCGAAGCGGAGCGCGACTACGAAGGCTTTTGGGGGCGTCTTGCGAAGGAGACGCTAAGTTGGCACAAGCCATTTACGAAGGTGCTGGACGAATCGAAGGCGCCGTTCTATACGTGGTTCGAAGACGGCCAGCTGAACGCGTCGTATAACAGCATCGACCGTCACGTCGAGGCCGGCAACGGCGGGCGCGTCGCGATCGTGTTCGAAGCCGACGACGGCACCGTCACCAACGTCACCTATCAGGATCTGCTGCAACGCGTATCGCGCTTCGCGAATGCGCTGAAAAAACGTGGCGTGAAGAAGGGCGACCCGGTCGTCATCTATATGCCGATGTCGATCGAGGCCGTCGTTGCGATGCAGGCATGCGCGCGTATCGGTGCGACCCACTCGGTCGTGTTCGGCGGCTTCTCGTCGAAGTCGCTCAACGAGCGGCTCGTCGACGTCGGCGCGGTCGCGCTGATCACGTCCGACGAACAGATGCGCGGCGGCAAGGCCTTGCCGCTGAAGAGCATCGCCGACGAAGCGCTCGCGCTCGGCGGCTGCGAGAAGGTCAAGAGCGTGATCGTGTACCAGCGCACCGGCGGCAAGGTCGCCTGGGACGCGGCACGCGACCTGTGGATGCACGAACTCACGCAGGGTGAGTCGGACCAATGCGCGCCCGAATGGGTCGACGCCGAGCATCCGCTCTTCATCCTCTATACGTCGGGCTCGACCGGCAAGCCGAAGGGCGTGCAGCACAGCACCGGCGGCTATCTGCTGTGGGCCGCGCAAACGCTGAAGTGGACCTTCGACTGGCGGCCCTCGGATGTGTTCTGGTGTACCGCCGACATCGGCTGGATCACCGGGCATAGCTACATCACGTACGGGCCGTTGACGCTCGGCGGCACCCAGGTCATGTTCGAAGGCGTGCCGACCTATCCGGACGCCGGGCGCTTCTGGCAGATGATCGCCAAGCACAAGGTCACGCTGTTCTATACGGCGCCGACTGCGATCCGCTCGCTGATCAAGGCCTCCGAGGCCGACGCGAAAGTGCATCCGAAGAGCTACGACCTGTCGACGTTGCGCATCATCGGCACGGTCGGCGAGCCGATCAATCCTGAAGCGTGGGTGTGGTACTACGAGAACGTCGGCGGCAGCCGTTGTCCGGTCGTCGATACGTGGTGGCAGACCGAAACCGGCGGTCACATGATCGCGCCGATGCCGGGCGCGACGCCGCTCGTGCCGGGTTCGTGCACGCTGCCCCTGCCGGGCATCATGGCCGCGGTCGTCGACGAAACGGGCCAGGACGTGCCGAACGGCCAGGGCGGCATTCTGGTGGTCAAGCGTCCGTGGCCGGCAATGCTGCGCAACGTGTGGGGCGATCCGGACCGCTACAAGAAGAGCTACTTTCCCGAGGAGCTCGGCGGCAAGCTCTATCTCGCCGGCGACGGCGCGGTGCGCGACAAGGAAACCGGCTACTTCACGATCATGGGCCGCATCGACGACGTGCTGAACGTGTCGGGCCATCGTCTCGGCACGATGGAGATCGAGTCGGCGCTGGTCGCCAATCCGCTCGTCGCGGAAGCAGCCGTGGTGGGCCGCCCCGATGCGACGACCGGTGAGGCGGTATGCGCGTTCGTCGTGCTGAAGCGTGCGCGTCCGCAAGGCGAAGAGGCTGTCAAGCTCGCGAACGAACTGCGCAACTGGGTCGGCAAGGAGATCGGTCCGATCGCGAAACCGAAGGACATCCGCTTCGGCGAGAACCTGCCGAAGACGCGTTCGGGCAAGATCATGCGTCGTCTGTTGCGCTCGCTCGCGAAGGGCGAGGAGATCACGCAGGACGTGTCGACGCTGGAAAACCCGGCGATTCTCGACCAGCTCGGCGAGTCGATTTAAAGCGTTGTCAGCGGGTCTGCGCGGACGGCGGCGGTGTGTCGATCGACACACTTGCCGGTGTATCGAGCAGACCCGTGAATCGAGCGGACAGCCTGCATCACGGCATTGCGCGGACAATCCCAATTGCCTCGCCGTTGCCTTTTTGATACATAGGCGCATGGCCGCGCCGCACCTATCCTCCCATGCCACGTTGAACCCCCCGCCTGAACCGCCTCCGGTCTCGGCGGCGATGGCGCTCGCGCATCGCAAATACTGGCGTTTCAACCTCGCGCTGATCGCGGTGCTGATGACGCTCGGCTTCTTCGTTTCCTTCGTCGTGCCGTTGCTGGCGCCCGCGCTCGCGCCGGTGCGCGTCGGCGGCTTCAGCCTGCCGTTCTACTTTGGCGCGCAGGGCGCGATCCTGATCTACCTTGCGTTGATCGTCGTCTATATCGTGCTGATGCAGCGCGCCGATCGTAGGTTGCAGCGCGCGTTCGAAGCGGATTCGCAGCGCGATGCCGCAAGCGGTCCCGCCGCGGATTCCACCAGCGGCGCGAACGATGAAGTCAACGTCGGCACGGATGCGCCGGCCGCGCGCGGACGCTGAGCCGATGAAGCTCACGCATCGGCTGATCCGCTCGTACGCGCTCTACACGCTCGGCTTTCTGCTGTTCGTCTATGTGATGTGGCGCATCGAGCGCAGCACCGGTCCCGGTGTGTGGATCGGCTATGTGTTCCTGTTCGTGCCGATCGCGGTGTATGCGGTGATAGGCGTGCTGTCGCGCACGTCCGATCTGGTCGAATACTACGTGGCGGGACGGCGCGTGCCGTCGGCGTTCAATGGCATGGCGACCGCGGCCGACTGGCTGTCGGCCGCGTCGTTCATCGGCCTGGCGGGCTCGATCTACGCGACCGGCTACGATGGCCTCGCGTACGTGATGGGTTGGACCGGCGGCTATTGTCTCGTTGCGTTCCTGCTCGCGCCGTATGTGCGCAAGCTGGCGCGCTACACGATTCCCGACTTTCTCGGCACGCGCTATTCGAGCAACGCGGTGCGCGGCCTCGCGGCGCTCGCCGCGATCCTGTGCTCGTTCGTTTATCTGGTCGCGCAGATCCAGGGTGTCGGGCTGATCGCGACGCGCTTTATCGGCGTCGATTTCGCGGTCGGCATTTTCTGCGGGCTCGCGGGCATTCTGGTGTGCTCGTTTCTGGGCGGCATGCGCGCCGTTACGTGGACTCAGGTTGCGCAGTACATCATCCTGATCCTCGCGATGCTGATACCGGTGTCGATGATCGCGCATAAGGACGGCCTCGGCTGGGTGCCGCAATTCAGCTATGGGCGCCTGATGGAGCGCATGGAAGCGCTCGAGAAGCAGGTGCGCGACGCGCCGCTCGAGGAGCGCGTGCGCGACGACTATCGACGCCGTGCCGCGCTGATGCAGATGCGGCTCGATACGCTGCCGCAATCGTTCATCGACGAGAAGCAGCGGCTCACGCAGGAGGTCGGCGATCTGCGGCGCCATAACGGTCCGTTGCGCGAGATCAAGGAACGCGAGCGCGCGCTCGAACAGTTTCCGCGCGATGCGGCCGCCGCGCAGATCGTCTGGAGCCAGAAGCGCGACGACATGCTGATGCGGGCGACCGCCCCGGTGCCGATGCACGAACCGTTTCCTGCTGTCGGCGATGAAGACCGGAGCACGCATGCGCGTAACTTTCTGTCGCTGCTGCTGTGTCTGTCGCTTGGCACGGCGAGCCTGCCGCATATCCTGACGCGCTATAACACGACCACTTCGGTGGGGTCGGCGCGCCGCTCGGTGGGCTGGACGCTCTTTTTCGTCGCGCTGTTCTATCTGACCGTGCCGGTGCTCGCGGTGCTGATCAAGTACGAGATTCTGTCGAATCTGGTCGGCCATCATTTTGCCGATCTGCCGCAGTGGCTGATGCAATGGCGCAAGGTCGAACCGAGCCTGATCAGCCTCGCCGATACGAACGGCGACGGCATCGTGCGCTGGGGCGAGATCCAGATGCAGCCCGATATGGTCGTGCTCGCGGCGCCCGAGATCGCGGGGCTGCCGTACGTGATGTCGGGCTTGATCGCGGCGGGGGCGCTGGCGGCGGCGCTATCGACCGCGGATGGTCTGCTGCTGACGATCGCTAATGCGTTGTCGCACGACGTGTACTACCACATGGTCGATCCGAACGCGTCGAGCCAGCGGCGGGTGACGATCTCGAAGATTCTGCTGCTGGGTGTCGCGCTGTTCGCTTCGTATGTGGCGTCGCTGAATACGGGGAATATTCTGTTTCTGGTCGGGGCGGCGTTTTCGCTGGCTGCGTCGAGTCTGTTTCCGGCGCTCGTGCTGGGCGTGTTCTGGAAGCGCACGACGCGCCTCGGCGCAGTGGCGGGGATGGTGGCGGGGCTCGTCGTGTGCATCTACTACATCGTGTCGACGTATCCGTTCTTCACGCAGATGACGGGTTTCACGGGTGCGCGCTGGTTCGGCATCGAGCCGATCAGCTCGGGCGTGTTCGGCGTGCCGGCGGGGTTTCTCGTGGCGATCGGGGTGAGTTTGATCGATCGCAAAGCGGACGCTTATACGATCGCGCTGGTCGACTATATCCGGCATCCGTAGGCTGTTTACTTGCGGCGCTGGCGGGGGTGTGGCGCAAGGCGCGAAGTTTGCTATAATTCGGCTCCCCGCCGGAGAGATGGATGAGCGGTTTAAGTCGCACGCCTGGAAAGCGTGTATAGGTTAATAGCCTATCGGGGGTTCGAATCCCCCTCTCTCCGCCAGGACTCGCTCCGCGAGATTCCGACTGATTCCGAAAAACACCCCCAAAGCCTTGAAACATCAAGGTTTTGGGGGTGTTTTTCTTCTTGCCGATTCCAGCTCAGACCAACACAATCAACCCATCAAGTAGGGGTGAGAGTGGGGGTGAGAAATGGCGACATCTCAATCTCGGCAACTTCATCGACTATCGGCGCTGCGCGTCGGCAAACTGGTCGATCCGGGCTATTACCCGGACGGCGGAGGCCTTTACTTTCAGATTTCCGCCTCGGGCTCGCGCTCGTGGATCTTCCAGTTCAAGCTCTCCGGCCGCTCGCGCGAGATGGGCCTCGGGCCGATCGCGACGGTCTCGCTGTCCCAGGCCCGCGCCGAGGCGGCGCGCTGCCGGGCGCTCCTGAAGGACAAGATCGATCCGATCGAGGCGCGCAACGAGGCGCAGCGCAAGGCGGCTGTCGAAGGTTCACGGCAATTCCGCATCGCCGCGGCGGAATATATCGAAAACAATCGCCGCAGTTGGAAGAACATCAAGCATGCTAAGCAGTGGACCAGCACGCTCGCGACGTATGCCCATCCGATAATCGGTGATAGGGATGTGAAAGACATCGACACGGCGATGATCGTCCGAATCCTGCAGCCGATCTGGGCAGACAAGCGTGAGACCGCGAGCCGTGTGCGCGGTCGCATCGAGACGATTCTTGACGCCGAGAAGCTGCTTGGCTATCGACAGGGCGAGAACCCGGCGCGTTGGTGCGGCCACCTGGACAAGGTGCTGGCGAAGCGCAAGCGCGCAGCCGTGCAGCATCATCCGGCTATGCCGTGGGCCGACATCCCGGAATTCATAACGAAGCTTGAGGCAAGGAAGAGGAGGGCGCGCGCTCTGCAATCATGCTGCATCTGCTGATCCTGGCTGCCGCCCGAACGAACGAGGTACAGTTCGCCGCGCTGGAGGAGTTCAATCTGAAGACCAGGATATGGACGATTCCGGGTGAGCGCATGAAGATGGGTATCCCGCATCGCGTGCCGCTGTGTGACAAGGCGTGCGGGCTCGTCGAGAAGGCGCTGAAAATGGCGAAGTGGGGCTACTTGTTCCCCGGGAATAAGAAAGGCAAGCCGCTATCGAACATGGCGATGCTGGAACTGCTTGCAGGAATGGGCTACACCGAGTTCACAGTTCATGGCTTCCGATCAACGTTTCAGGACTGGGCAGAGGAATACGGCGAATATCCGGACGTTCTGGTCGACAAGGCACTCGCGCACCAAACGAAAAACAAGTCGCGCGCCGCGTATCAGCGGGGCGATATGGTCGAGCGGCGTCGCAAGATGATGGAGCACTGGTCGCTATACTGCGCCGGGCAATCGGCAGTCGTGCTGCCAATTGCTTCGGGGCAGGTTTCGATTGTTGCCTGACAGCAGGTCAACTAGGTCCAAGCTCAATCGCGTATAAGGTCACGACAGAATTCAAGTTTTGATGTGCATCAGTGCCGATTGAGTTCCCTGATGGTGGGGCGTCCCATCAATGTGGCGACGCATTCTTCCGCGGCAGGAACTCAGTCATACGGATAGATTCGCACAAGGCAGAGTTTCAGTCGGAGGTTAAAAGGCAGCTATCGTCCATCAAGGACGATGGCATCACCGCGCCGAAAGACCGAAATCGGTGTCGAAGCGAGCATTCGTATTCGCGCACATGTGGCATGTTGTCCAGCTTCGGCTGGAAGAGGTCGCTCGATTTCCGCACCTATCCTGCCATCACTCAATTTTCATGTCGTTTTTGGTCCCGAGTGTGACTTCGGTGCGCGGACTGTGCAGCCATGCACAGCAGAAATGCGCTTCCGTGTAACTGCCGTTGATTTTGCATTCAAAGGTCGTGGTGCAATGGAGCGGGCGAGTTGAGCATTATTTAAGACTGCTGTGCGTTCCAGGTGTGTTGCACGGAGAAAGCTCGTCGGCAACCAGTTGACGTCCAACGTGTTCGACGGTGCCACCTGGCGCAAGGCAGATGGCATGCACGTTCGATCTGTGTCGTATAGCAGTGAACATCCTTACGGGTTGAGCGACCGTACGCGAAGACGGTATGGCGATCGCGAGGAAAGACGGGTGGCGCGTCGCGTTCGTCCTTCGGTCACTTCAAATGCGGTGCGGTTTTCTTTCGACATGAATCGATGGGCACACGGTATTCGCAGCCGTTGATGCTCGTGTCCATGAGCGACGCACGCGTGTAATTCCATGTGCATCGACGTGACACCGGATTAGGCAGAAAAAATATTTTTCGTTCCGTCAAATTCCTCTGTATTCCGATGGGTTCAACCTATGCCGGAAATCGCCAGTAGCGGGCCGGATACCGAAAATCTGTAGAGGTGTGACATGGCAACGCAAAATCCCCCCTCTACATGGTCGGCGGCAGCAAGGGTGGCATCGGTAAGATGCATTGTGACGCTGGCGCTGGTTGATCACCTGCGACGGACTGATGTCAACGTCGTGCTGTTGGAGACGGACACGTCCAATCCGGATGTCATGAAGGCTGTTCACGGACGCGCTGATGGCACAGGTTCGTGATGCGCTGGCACGCGGCAAGGCGGGTTGGACGCGACGAGAGAGAACGTTTGAATTCGCGGAAGGTATGGCAGGCACGTTCGCGGGACCCGTTTGCGGCGAGCCGCGTAAATTGGGTCTCAGCAACGTCGTAGTGTGGAAGTCAGTGGAGCATCGTGACGGGCGTTGAAGACAGGCGCCATAGCTTTGCAAGCACTGCCCATCTGTGAAAAAAACCAAGATGGCTAGCATCAAGCACCACGATATCGGCATGATCTTTAGCCGCGTACTTTGCGATCGTTCGCTCCGGCGGCCCGAAGACACGCTTCCAGGTGTAGGGTACGCCGGCCTCGTCAAGGATCGCGCGCGTTTGCATCAGTGCGTCTTTTGACCGCTCCTTCTCGAGTTTATGCAGCGCGGACCGCGAATGAAATGCTGCCACGCGACCTTGTGTCAGGTCCTCGAGGACTTCGATCACTTCCACCTCCGACACGCATTTTTCGGAGAAGAGGAACGCTCCGTGGCGCGCAGCTTCGAGAGCGCCCTTGTCGTCCAGCACTGGAATGAGCAACTTCAGCACATCGATCCTCCTGTCCGCACACATCGGCCCGTGTCATCTTCAATTGAAGCACGGCCCGCGTCACGATGACGTAAAAGCACAAAACCGATGCATAAAAACTGCGTCAAATTCGGATCGTTATCCGGATTCCGCCAGGAGGCCCATGCTGTTGCCCACGCGACGGCTGCTGTCTACCTGACGCCGACAAGCCGATATCCGACGCCTGTCTCAGTCACGATGTGCTCGGGCTGTGCCGGATCGCGCTCGAGCTTCTGCCGCAGGTGACCCATATAGATCCGCAGATAATGTGCGTTTTCTGCATGAGAGGGTCCCCAGACCTCCTGCAGAAGCTGGTGATGCGTCATCACGCAGCCGGCGTGACGCAAGAGCGCAACGAGCAGCCTGTACTCGAGCGGCGTCAGATGGACAGCTTCGCAGTCGCACTGTACCGATCTCGCTGCAAGATCGACAGTGATCGACCCGAAGGACACCTTGGCCGACTCAGCGATCACGAAGCGATTCTGCCTGCGTAGCAGCGCGCGGATCCGAGCTACCAATTCGGCAATGCTGAACGGCTTCGTCAGATAATCGTCCGCGCCGGCGTTGAGCGCCGTGACCTTCTCTTCATCGCGGGTACGCCCTGACAGGACGACGATTGGCACGTCGGACCATCCGCGCAGTTGCCGGATCACGTCGAGACCGTCGATATCCGGAAGTCCGAGATTGACAATCACGAGATCCGGCCTTGCGCTCGCAGTCATGGCAATGCCTTCCTGTCCTGTGTTGACATCGAGGACGCGCATCGCCTCTTCCTGCAGCGACATCCGCACGTACCGGCAAATGTGCCTGTCGTCCTCGATCAGCACAACCGTAACGAACGGATCGCTCATGACGCCTGAGTGCGATTCATGGCATCGCCGGGCGCGTCTTTCGACCGCTCCTGTGACGTGTCTTCGCTGAGCACATCGGCGTCCCCGATTTCTGCTGGCGGCGTCTCGTCAGCCGGCAACATGAACCAGAAACAGGCGCCGAGCACGCTTCCGTTCGGATCGGTGCGGTTTGCTGCGCCAATTTTTCCTCCATGCGCCTCGACGATCGCGCGGCAAATCGCAAGACCCAGCCCTATACCGGGCAACGCCGATTCCTTTTCACCGCGGGTGAACTTGTCGAATACGCGAGACTCCATGCCGGGGGACAGCCCCGGTCCGCTGTCTTCCACATTGACTCTCACATAGCGACGGCCATTCTCCTCGACGGCGGCTGCAGTGATGGCGATGGGTGACCCGGCCGGTGTGTACTTCGCGGCATTGTCGAGCAGGTTGGCGAGGAGTCGTTCCATCAGCACGGCATCGAGCTGGGCCAGCGGCACATCGGACGGCACATGTGTAGATACCTTGCGCCCGGAGAGCGGACGGCGCGAAGCTGCCAGCGCGGCGCCGATCAATTCTTCGAGCGACGACCATTGGCGGTTCAAGCGCATGCTGCCTTCCTGCAAACGGACCATGTCGAGCAGGTTGGTCACAATGGCCGTCATCCGCATCGCCTCGTCATAGATTGCCTCGCCGAGCTCATTGGAAGCCCGCTGCCCGGCCTTCTCGACGTGGCCCGGTTCTGCCAGCAAAGAGGCGAAGCCCACGATCGCGGTCAACGGCGTACGCAAATCATGCGAGATCGCGGACAGCAGTGAATTGCGCAGACGTTCTGACTCCATGCTGATCAGCGCGTCCTGCGCGATCTCGACATAATGAACACGCTCGAGTGCGAGTGCGATCTGGGCCGCAAACGTATCGAGCATGCGGCGCTGTTCTGGTGCTGCAAACTCTCCCATGCCTGCAGACAGCAGTGCGAGGACGCCGCGTGTACGCATCGGCGCGCGCAGCGGCAGGTAGAGTGCCGCTGCTGCCGGCAAAGTCTCTGTTCCGTGGCCGGCTGGTTTTTGCTGGTCATAAACCCACTGCGCGATATCACAATCGAGATCGCCACCGGTCAGCGTGACAGCCGGGTCCGGATTTTCGACCTTCTGCCGCACCTTTTCGGCGCTGTCAGGCAGCAGGATCGCGACGCGCGCCTGAAAAACCTCGGCAACATGGCGCGTGCCGATCTCCAGGATCAGGGCGGTGGTGAGCGCTGCGCCAAGCTCGCGCGTCATCGCGAACATCGCGTCGGTCCGGCGCTCGCGTATTGTTGCGACATGAGCCTGTCGCCTCAGACTGGACGTCAGGTGGCTGATCGTCAGCGATGTCAGAAGCATCACCGCGAACGTCAACAGATACTGTGTGTCCGATACGGAAAACGAAAGCCGGGGTGGCACGAAAAAGAAGTCGAACGCGGCCACGCCAAGAAACGAAAGCAGCACACCTGGTCCACGGCCCAGGCGTACTGCCGTAAAGATCGTGCCAAGCAGGTACAGCATGACGAGATTCGCCAGCGCGATCCTGTCCACCAACATAGTGGCGAGAGCAGTAATCGCCGCGCAGATCGCCACCGCATATCCATAGGAAATCAACGGGAACCCGCGTTGATCCTCAGCCGGTGCAACAAAGCTGCCTGCCGCGCCGCGAGGGGCGGCGGATTCACGCACTGCGCCTGAATTGATCAGCGAGATATCAATGTCCCCGGCGGCGCGGATCAGACGCTCGGTAGTGGACTGTCCCAGCCATCCGCGCCATCCGCGCAACACGGCTGCGCCCACGACGAGCTTCGACACATTGCGCATGCGCGCATAGGCAATCAGCGTCTGTGCGACATGCTCACCCTGCAACGTGACGGTTTCCGCGCCCAGATCAGATGCAAGCTTGAGCGCGTCGAGCGTACGTCCGCGTATTGCGTCGGGGAGCCGCTGAAGCTTCGGCGTCTCGACATAGACTGCCAGCCAGTCAGCCCTCAGGTTCGATGCCAGGCGAGCCGCCGCACGAACGAGATTGCTGCTGTCGGGACCGGCACCGACGCACACGATGATGCGCTCGCGCGCCTGCCAGATACGCTCGATCGACTGATCTGCACGATACTCGCGCATCTGTGCATCGACACGGTCCGCGGTGCGACGCAACGCGAGTTCGCGCAGGGCGATCAGGTTGCCCTTGCGGAAGAAGTTGCGAACGGCATGCTCCGCCTGCTGCGGCATATAGACCTTGCCATCACGCATGCGGTCGAGCAGTTCCTCTGGCGGCAGGTCGACCAGCGTCACTTCGTCGGCGAGATCGAACACGCGGTCGGGTACGGTTTCCCACACGCGGATGCCGGTGATCTGCCCGACCACGTCGTTCAGGCTTTCGAGGTGCTGGACGTTGACGGTCGTGTAGACGTCGATGCCGGCGTCGAGCAGTTCATGCACATCCTGCCAGCGCTTCAGATGCCGGCTGCCCAGTACATTCGAATGCGCCAGCTCGTCTACGAGAATCAGCTGCGGCTTGCGCGCGAGTGCTGCGTCGAGATCGAACTCGGCAAGCAGCCGCCCTCGATATTCGATCCGCGCGGGCGCAATGACCTCCAGCCCCTCGATCAGTGCGAGCGTTTCCTTGCGTCCATGTGTTTCGACGATTCCGACGACGACATCGACGCCTTCCTCCTTGCGGTATTTGGCGGCCTGCAACATCGCAAACGTCTTGCCCACTCCGGCCGATGCGCCAAAGAACACCTTGAGCCGGCCACGCTGGCTTTTTTCTTCATCGCGCTGGATGCGGTCCAGCAGTTCGTCGGGATCAGGCCGGTTCATCGCACCCCCTGCGGGTTATCCCGTCATCATGTCGTCGAGGCTCATACGTTTGCTATATGCCGTGCGCTATCTGCCTGGGGAAAATCAATGCATCGGCTTGAGTTGATCGAGCGCGAGGTTGAGTTTCAGCACGTTCACGCGACGCTCGCCCAATACGCCAAGTTGCCGCCCCGACGTGTTCTGCGTGATCAGCTCGTTGATCTGCTGCTCGGGCAGCCCGCGCGCCTTTGCAACGCGAGCCGCCTGATACGCAGCAGCAGCCGGTGAAATATCCGGATCAAGACCGCTGCCCGATGACGTGACCAGATCGACAGGCACAGGCGTTGTGTTGGACGGATCGGCGTCGTGAAGCGCTGAGAGCCGCCCCTTCACTTCATCGGCGAGCGCCGGGTTGGTGGCACTGAGGTTCGAGCCACCCGAGTTTTGCGCGTTGTACGGGTTCGGTGTCGTGGCCGACAGCCGACCCCAGAAGTAATACGGCGCATCGAACTGCTGGCCGATGATTTCCGAGCCGACGGCCTTGCCGTCTTTCTCGATGAAGCTGCCGCTTGCCTGATGCGGAAACAGCACGTGGCCGACCGCTGTTACGACAAGCGGATAGACGATGCCCGTGATCACCGTCAGGAACACAAAGAGGACCAGCACGGGGCGCAATGAATTCTTCATGGTCGTGTACTCGAGCGTTCTTGCCATTCAGCCAGATCGGGATACGGGATATCAGGGCACTCACAGTTTCCGGACGCGCTAGACCCATCCAAACGCGGCCAGTATCATGTCGATCAGCTTGATGAACGGGAAGGGCAGGATAATGCCGCCCAGGCCATAGATCAGCAGATTGCGCCGCAGCAGCGCCGCGGCACCCAGCGCACGATATCTGACGCCCTTGAGCGCAAGCGGGATCAGGAACACGATGATCAGCGCGTTGAAAATCACCGCCGACAGGATCGCTGACGACGGGGATGTCAGACGCATGACATCCAGTACGCGCAGTTGCGGGTAGGTCGAAGCGAACGCGGCCGGAATGATCGCAAAGTACTTCGCGACGTCATTGGCGATCGAGAACGTGGTCAGCGATCCACGTGTCATCAGCATCTGTTTGCCGATCTCGACGATCTCGATCAGCTTGGTCGGATTCGAGTCGAGGTCGACCATGTTGCCGGCTTCCTTGGCTGCCTGGGTGCCGGAGTTCATCGCCACCGCGACGTCGGCCTGCGCGAGGGCGGGGGCATCGTTGGTGCCGTCACCGGTCATCGCCACGAGGCGTCCTTCACCCTGATGCTCCCGGATCATCCTCAGCTTGGCCTCGGGCGTCGCTTCGGCGAGGAAGTCGTCAACGCCGGCTTCAGCTGCGATCGCCGCAGCCGTCAGGCGGTTGTCACCCGTGATCATCACGGTCTTGATGCCCATCTTGCGCAGTTCCGCAAAGCGCTCCTTGATACCGCCCTTGACGATATCCTTCAGTTCGATCACGCCAAGAACGCGTGCCGGACCGCTATCCTTGCTGTCGTGACCGCCTGGCTTATCGGCTACAACCAGCGGTGTACTACCGCGCCGTGCGACATCGGTCACCGCGGTGTTGACTTCCGCCGGATAACGGCCACCGTTCGCCTCGACATACTGTTTCACTGCTTCCGATGCGCCCTTACGGATTTCCCGGTTCGGCAGATCGACTCCGCTCATCCGCGTTTGTGCAGTAAATGCGAGGAACGTCGCGTGCAGCGACGTCATGTCGCGCTCGCGGATATTGAAGCGTTGCTTCGCCAGCACGGAGATGCTACGGCCTTCCGGCGTTTCGTCGGCCAGCGAGGCGAGTTGCGACGCATCGGCGAGATCGTGCTCCGACACGCCGGGTGCCGGTATGAAGGTAGACGCCTGGCGGTTGCCGAGCGTGATCGTGCCGGTCTTGTCGAGCAGCAGCACGTCGACGTCGCCAGCGGCCTCGACCGCACGCCCCGACGTCGCGATCACGTTCGCCTGCATCATCCGGCTCATCCCCGCGACACCGATTGCCGACAGGAGACCGCCAATCGTGGTCGGGATCAGACAGACGAGCAGAGCGACAAGTGCGGTGATCGTCACCACATGACCCGCTTTCGCGGCTTCGACCGAGAACATCGAAAACGGCAGCAGCGTCGCGGTGGCGAACAGCAGCACGAGCGTCAACGCAACCAGCAGGATCGTCAGCGCAATCTCGTTCGGGGTCTTCTGCCGCTTCGCTCCTTCGACCATGGCAATCATCCGGTCGAGGAAGGCTTCACCGGGATTGACCGTGACCCGCACCACGATCCAGTCCGACAGGACGCGCGTGCCGCCCGTCACCGATGAAAAGTCGCCGCCTGACTCCCGGATCACAGGCGCGGATTCGCCCGTGATGGCCGACTCGTCGACCGACGCGACGCCCTCGATGACTTCGCCGTCAGCTGGAATCGTGTCTCCGGTCTCGACCAGCACGACATCGTCCTTGCGCAGATCGGTCGATGCCATGACGCGCACGGCCGCTTTCGGATGCGGGTCGTTGAGTTTCTTGGCCACCACGTTGTGCTTCGCACTGCGCAGCGACGCCGCCTGCGCTTTCGAGCGCCCCTCCGCAAGCGCTTCGGCGAAGTTTGCAAACAGCACCGTGAACCACAGCCACAACGTAATGGCGAGGATAAATCCGGCAGGCGCCTCGGCCTGCCCGGCGAGCGCGGCCAACCAGAGGATGGTCGTAAGAATGCTGCCCACATACACGCAGAACATCACGGGATTGCGCAACTGCGTGCGAGGCGTCAGCTTTTTGAACGAATCGACAATCGCGGGTTTCACGAGAGCCGGATCGAACATCGAGCGTGCGGCGGTCCGTGCCTGGCCAAGGTTGTCGGGACGATGGACAGGCGGTTCAATGGAAGTGGTCATGCTTTCCTCGAATTCAGTGACCTGAAATCATCGACAGATGTTCGACGACCGGACCCAGTGCAAGCGCGGGCACGAATGTGAGCGCACCGATCAGCAACACGGCGCCGAGCAGCAGCACGACGAACAGCGGTCCATGCGTGGGCAGCGTGCCCTCCGTGGTCGCAATGCGCTTCTTTTCCGCAAGGGACCCGGCGATCGCGAGCACCGCGACAACCGGAACGAACCGGCCCAGCCACATCGCGATAGCCAGCAGCACGTTATAGAACGGCGTATTGACCGAGAGTCCCGCGAACGCGCTACCGTTGTTGTTGGTGGCCGACGTGAATGCGTAGAGGATCTCCGAGAACCCGTGTGCCCCCGGGTTGGCGATGCCGGCAGTGCCGAGCGGAGACAGCACACCGATCGACGTACCCACCAGCACGATCATCGGCATCACGAGTACCGCGATCGACACCATCTTCATCTCATAGGACTCGATCTTCTTGCCGATGTATTCGGGCGTTCTCCCGATCATCAGTCCGGCGATGAATACCCCCAGCAGGGCAAACACGAGCATCCCGTAGAGTCCGGACCCTACTCCGCCATACACCACTTCGCCCAGTTGCATCATCAGGAGCGGCACGAAGCCGCCCATTGGCGTCAGCGAATCGTGCGCGTTGATGACCGCGCCGCACGATGCGGAGGTGGTGGCAACCGTGAAGACGCCGGAATCGGCAATCCCGAAACGCGTTTCCTTGCCCTCCATGTTGCCGCCTGGCTGCATCGCAGAAGCGGCCTGATCGACGTGCAACGACGCGAACAAAGGGTTACCGGACTGTTCAAAGCTGATTTCGCCCCAGCACGCGATCACAAATGCGATCGTCATCGCGGCGAGTACCGCGTACCCCTGGCGCGGGTCGCC
This sequence comes from Paraburkholderia youngii, assembly GCF_013366925.1. Lineage (NCBI taxonomy): Bacteria > Pseudomonadati > Pseudomonadota > Betaproteobacteria > Burkholderiales > Burkholderiaceae > Paraburkholderia > Paraburkholderia youngii. The sequence goes on along the minus strand of NZ_JAALDK010000001.1, from coordinate 5,279,254 downwards.
GACCGTCCTGCCAAAAACGATGCATAACGCTGCACCGATGCTCAGCATTGCCACCATCTGAACAAGATTGGCCAGCGGTGTCGGGTTCTCATACGGATGGGCGGAATTTGCGTTGAAGAAACCGCCACCGTTGGTGCCGAGCATCTTGATCGCTTCCTGCGACGCCAGCGGACCCATGGCAATGGTCTGTTTGTCGGCCTTGACGTCCTGCATGACGGGGTTGCCCTTCGCGTCCTTGACGGCATTACCCTGGGCGTCGGTCTTCGGCACCTGATAGGTCGTAACCTGAAGCGTCGGCACGTCGACGTACGACCTGAAATTCTGGATCGCTCCCTGACTGATGAACACCAGCGCTACGACGAATGAAATAGGTATGAGGATGAACAGCGTGGTGCGGGTCACATCGACCCAGAAATTGCCGATCGTCTTCGCCGTGTGACGGGCAAAGCCGCGTATCAGCGCGATGGCCACGGCAATACCCGTCGCCGCGGACAGGAAGTTCTGCACGGTGAGCGCCGCCATCTGGGTGAGGTAGCTGACCGTGGATTCCGGCGTATAGTTTTGCCAGTTCGTATTGGTCGCGAAACTCACTGCGGTGTTGAAAGCGGCGTCCGGCGTCATCGGACCAAAACCCTGCGGGTTGGCCGGCAGCCATTGCTGCAGTCGCAGAAAGCCGTACACGGCGAGGGTGCCGAGTGCATTGAAAATCAGAACGGCGAACGCATACTCCTTCCATGACATTTCAGCGTCGGGATCAACCCCTGCGAGCCGGTAAAGAGGTTGTTCAACCGGTCGCCCGATCCTGCGTACAACGACCGATGAGCCGTCAAGCACGGCGCTCATGTAGCGGCCAAGCGGTATCGCGACCGCGATCAGCACCACGATGAAGAGTGCCAGATAGAGGGTGTTATGAGCGTTCATTCGAGATCCTCCGCACGCAGCAGCGCGTACACGAGGTAGACGAGCAGTAGAAGCGTCGCAGCAGAGGCGAGCCAGATCATCCATGCATTCACGGCCGGCCTCCCGATACGCGGCGGCGCAGCTTTTCGCAGCCGTTGGCGAGCGCGAGGCAAAGTCCGCAGAAGACCACGATGCCGGCGATGTAGATCACGTCCATCTTCGTTCTCCATGACTGACCGGCATAGCCGGAAGGCAGCGGGAATCGCCACTGTCAAAACTAGGCGAGGCGAAGTAAAAAATGTGTAAATTCGAAAAGAGTGGCCGATCCGGAGTGCTGAAACCGGCAATTTTTCGGGTTTCAAATTGCCGCGGGGGACGAGTGAGTGAACCGTTTAGCGAGCAACTGGCAAACGCAAACACGCATCAGCTGATCGATAAGCCTGGCAATGCTAGTGGGTGAGCACCATGCTCAATTGTTCCGCCAGAGGGCCCAGCGCGAGCGCCGGCAGGTAAGTCAGCGAAGCGACCATGACGACCGTGCCAACCAGCAACCCGACGAAGAGGCCGGTGTGCGTCGGCAGCGTGCCCGGACCCGCCGAGCGCCGCAGTTTGCCTGCGAGCGATCCGGCAATCGCCAGCACCGGGACGATCACGGCGAACCGGCCGAACCACATCGCGATGGCGAGCATCCAGTTGTAGTAGGGGGTATTGGCGGACAGACCCGCAAACGCGCTACCGTTATTGTTCGCCGCTGAAGAAAACGCATAGAGAATTTCGCTGAACCCGTGCGCGCCGGGATTTGCAATACCCGCGACTCCAGCCGGTACCAGCACGGAAATCGCAGTGCCGACGAGCACGAGCAACGGCGTCGCGAGAAGCGCCACGGCGACCATCTTCATCTCGAACGCGTCGATTTTCTTGCCGAGATATTCGGGTGCACGCCCAATCATCAGTCCAGCAACGAAGACGGCCAGGATCGCATAGACGATCATGCTGAAGAGACCCGAGCCCGGTCCGCCGAACACGACTTCGCCCGTCTGCATCAGCACCATTGGCACGAGTCCGCCAACCGGCGTGAACGAGTCGTGCATCGCATTGACGGCGCCGTCGCCTCCGCTCGTCGTCACGGTTGCGTAAAGCGCCGACGTCACGACGCCGAAACGTTGCTCCTTGCCTTCCATGTTGCCGCCCTGAACGACGGCACTTTGTGTCGCACCGGCTTTCGGCGCGAAAAGGTGCGTGACGCCATGCTGTTCTGCGTGAATCGTAATCGCAGCGGCGACGACGAACATCGCGCTCATCGCGGCAAGGAGCGCCCAGCCTTGCCGCCGGTCACCGACCACCACACCAAATGTGTAGCAAAGCGCGGCCGGAATCAGCAGGATCGCAAGCATCTGCAGAAAGTTGCTGAACGGGGTGGGGTTTTCGTAGGGATGCGCGGAATTTGCGTTGAAGAAGCCGCCGCCATCGCCGCTCAATAGCTTGATCGACTCCTGGGAGGCGACGGGGCCCATGGGCAGCATTTGCTGTTGCGAACTCATGGACTGCTGCAGCACGTTGCCGGCGGCGTCGTGCATGGTCTGCCCCTGTGCATCCAGTTTTGGCTGCTGCCACGTGACGGCCTGCAGCGTGTGCACTTCGCGATACGCGTCGAAATTCTGGATCACGCCTTGCCCTATGAATGCCAGCGCGAACGCGGCCGACAGCGGCAACAGGACATAGAGTGTGGTGCGGGTCAGGTCTACCCACAGATTGCCGACCGTCTGCGCGCCACGCCTCGCGAGCCCACGCATCAGCGCGAACATCACGGCGATGCCGCTTGCGGCGGAGAGGAAGCTTTGCACGGTGATGCCGAGCATCTGGCTCAGGTAGCTCAGTGTTGCTTCACCTGAGTAGCCCTGCCAGCTCGTGTTCGTCACGAAGCTCACAGCCGTGTTGAATGCGGAATCCGGGCTGACGGCCGGGAGCGCTTGGGGATTGAGCGGCAGCCACTGCTGCACGCGTTGCAGCGCATACAGGAAGAGCAGGCCCACGGCGTTCACGAGAAGCAGCGCAACCGCGTAGGTCTTCCAGCCCATCTCGGCGTGCGGATCGATGCCGGCGGCGCGATAGATCAGCTGCTCGACCGGCCGCCCAATCCGGGAAAGCAACGGTGCCTCGCCGTCGGCCGCGCGCGCCATGTAAAGCCCGAGCGGCTTAACGAGTGCGATCAGGACGACCAGGAACAGGCCAATCTGAAAGCTCGCACTTGCAATCATGCCCCCTCCCACAGCCACCGCACATCGAAAAGCGGTGTTCCATCTGTATTTCAGCTCGTGAAATGTCAATTCGATGGAAAGACCACAGTGTGCCGCGTAAAAATCTCGTCAATGCGGGATCGGAGACCGTTGTTTTGTTGAGTCAGGCGGTTCCTGCGAGTTCCGGATTCAGTTCAATGTGCAGCACAACGAGCCAGCGTCGAGGACATTTCTCGGCAATCTTCAGCACGCCCTCGTCGTTGGCGCCGTGGTGCGGGCCGACATAGCCTTTCTGCACTGCGTTGCACCAGGCACGATGCGCGTCAGTCCGAAGCCAGTAGCTGACCAGCCCGCACGTCACACAGCTGAAGATCAGCGCGTCCATCATCGTCAGGCCGGGATCGACCTGCTGCGCAACATACACGAACGCGGTGGTCAACGCCTGATTGGCCGCGACGGTCAGGAGCACGAGCTTGCGCCAGCCGCGCGCACGCATCGCCATCTTCAGGCGAGCGCTGTTCTGCGGGTCGTTCGGCCCTTGATTGCCGTCGCGCCGCGGGGGTTCATGCATACGGATGCACTTCAAGCGGCAAAGCGGACGAACTGAGCGTCAGGAAGCGCGATCTGATGCGTCCACGCAGCCAGTGTTCGCGCAACCACGGGTGCCTTGCTGAGAATCGCGCTCTCGTAGACCTTTCCGGCGAAACGCACCGCGTCGACAATGCGGAATCCCTGTCGGCGATAGAAGGCGACGAGATGTGCAGCCGGATACGGTGTATCGAGGGCGAGCTCCGAGTAGCCGCGCGTTGCGGCCCAGTGTTCGGCAAATGCCAGCAGGGATTTGCCGATGCCGCGGTTGTGCCACGACGGATCGACGGCCAGTTGCCGGATCGTCGCGACGTCGTGCCGATGGAAGTGTTCGCAGGCCGATTCGCTGTCAGGTGCGTACAGCGTCATGGTGCCGATCACCTTCTCGTCGCTGACCACCACAAAGCAGTCCCCCGCCTGCGCGCGCCTCGTCGTGATCGCCACATCCTGATCCACACAGGTGCAGTTCAGTCCCATCTTGCCGAGACGCCCAAACGCAAGATGCAGCATGGTGGTGAGCTGCACGTACGAGTCGCGCGACGGATCGAAGCGTCTCAGCACCACGTTGCGAATACCCCGTTTGATGTGGGCCGGGGGTAGCTGTCTTGCGCTTGTTGTACGTGGCCTCGACATGACATCTCTCCAGACTTCGTTACTTGTCCGCAGTCTAGGGTCGGCCCCCGCGTGCCACAAGAAAAAATGTCGTAAAGAGTGTGGTGAGGCGCCACGTCGCTACTTTCTATACGTCTGCAGTTCCCCGGATTTACGCCATTTTTATTTTCTCCGTTCTATACCTGTAGCGAACCCGCTGGGACAGGCGGGCGCACCGTGCGTGACACGGTGAGGATCGGTATTGCAATGAAAATTCTGACGAGGAGTCGTGCCATGAACCTGCTGGTCTGGCTGCCGCTCATGTTCGGGCTCGGGCTCTTGAGCCTCGTGCTGTGCCTGCTGTTTGTCGACGCGTGCGAGCGTATCTGAGGAGACCATCATGGCCTGGCTTGCTGCTGCGATATCCGCTTTGACGTTCGTGTATCTGTTCGTTGCGCTGATCCGGCCCGAGTGGTTCTGACCGGCCCACAGGACACGCACGCTCTTTATTCCGTTTCCGTGGGGGTGGCCCATGTGGACCCTGCCGCTGCTTATTCTCGTCACGGCGATCGCCGTATCGATACCGCTTAGCCGTTACATGACGTGGATCATGGACGGACACTATCGTGCGCCGCGCTTTTTGCGTTGGTTCGAAGCGAAGCTCGACAGCGGCGCGCAGGACTGGAAGCAGTACACGATTGCGCTGCTGATTTTCAACGTTGCGCTGTTCGTGTTCGGCTTCGTGGTGCTGTCGCTGCAACCGCTGATGCCGCTCAATCCGCTGGGCCGCGGGATGCTTGCGCCCTCGACGATCTTCAATACGGTCATCTCGTTCATGACCAACACGAATCTGCAGCACTATTCGGGCGAACAGCATTTCTCGAACTTCAGCCAGATTTTCTTCATCCTGCCGAACATGTTCCTGTCGGCCGCGGTGGGACTTTGCGCCCTGACTGCGATCATCCGTGCACTGCGCGGAGAACATCTGGTGGGTAATTTCTTCGTCGACATGTGGCGCGTGGTGGTCTACATGTTCGTGCCGATTGCGCTCGTCGTCGGGACGATCTTCATCCACGAAGGCATGCCGATGACGTACGCCAGCGCCGAGCAGGTGACGACGCTCGAGCCGGCGGCAATGGGCACGGCGGACAACGGCCAGGCGAAGCAGCAGACACTGATCGTCGGTCCGGTGGCAGCCGTGATTCCGATCAAGATGCTCGGCACCAACGGCGGCGGCTTTTACGGCATGAACAGTGCCCATCCCTATGAAAATCCGACGGCGCTGTCGAACTTCGTGACCACGCTCGCGATGATGATCTTTCCGTTCTCGCTCGTGCTGATGTACGGACGGATGCTCGCGCGTCTGCGTCACGCGGTCGTGATCTACTGTGTGATGCTGGCCATGATGGTCGGGCTCATCGGCTGGGCGATCTACTGGGACACGCTGCAGCCCAACCCCGCGTTCACGGCGCACGCGGTTGCGCGCACCTACACGCTGGCAGGCACGAACCGGACGCTGACGATACCGCCCGTGGCGGGGTTGCCAGTCGAACAGCATCTCGGCAACCTCGAAGGCAAGGAGCTGCGCTTCGGCACATCGGCCGGGGCGACGTTCGCGGCGATCACGACGGACGTGACCTGCGGCGCGGTCAACGCCGAGCATGACAGCCTGAATCCGCTCGCCGGGCTGTCGCCGCTGATTGGCATGTGGCTGAACTGCGTGTTCGGCGGCAAAGGCGTGGGCATGATCAATCTGTTGCTGTTCCTGATCGTCGGCGTATTTCTCGCCGGGCAGATGGTGGGACGCACGCCCGAGTATCTCGGGCGCAAGGTCGGCGCGCGCGAAATGAAGCTCGCGATGATCGCGCTGCTCGTGCACCCAATCCTGATACTTGGTCCGACAGGGCTTTTCTCGGCGACCGACTGGGGCACGAAGGCAGAAGCGAATCCGGGCGCGCATGGCTTTACCGAAATCACCTATCAGTTTTCGTCCGCGTCCGCGAACAACGGCTCGGCGTTCGATGGCCTGTCGACGAACTATGGGCTCAATGCCAATCCGAACCCCGCGCCCACTGCCGTGCAGTGGGATACGGCGACGGGTCTCGTGATGCTGTTCTCGCGCTACCTGCCGATCGTCGCGCCGATCGCGATGGCCGCGTTCCTTGGGCGCAAGAAGGTCGCACCGGCCACGCTCGGCACGATGCGCGACAACACCGCGACATTCGGCTTCCTGCTGCTCGGCACGATCGTCATCGTCGGCGCATTGCTGTTCCTGCCAGCCGCGGCGCTCGGACCGCTTGCCAATCATCTCGGACCGATCCCGTTCGGCGGATAGATATCGCACGCACATCACGACAGCATAAAGGAACGTTCATCATGAACTCGACCCAGCTTGCACCCCAGGCAGTGCCGCCCATTGCGAGTGGCCCACGGCCGCCTCGCAAGCCGACCGGACACCTGTTCAACCGCGAACTGCTGGCCATGGCCTTCAGACAGTCGCTGATCGCATTGAGACCGGACATCCAGTGGAAAAACCCGGTGATGTTCGTCGTCGAGATCGGCGCGGTGCTGACTTTTGTGTTCATCCTCGAGATTGCGTTCGGTATCGCGCACAGCGTGGCACCGCTGACGTATTTCATCGCGCTGTTCGCGTGGCTGCTGCTCACCGTCGTGTTCGCGAACTTCGCGACCGCGATTGCCGAGGAGCGCGGCAAGGCACAAGCCGATGCTTTGCGGCGCGCGCGGCACGATACGGTGGCCAACCGTCTGCGCGCCGATGGCACGTTCGAGACCGTGTCTTCCATCAAGCTGCAGCGCGGCGATGTCGTCGTCGTACGGGCCGGCGAGGTGATACCCGGCGACGGCGAGGTCATCGAAGGCACGGCCTCCGTCGATGAATCCGCCATCACGGGTGAATCGGCACCAGTGATCCGCGACGCGGGCGGCGACCGCTCGGGTGTGACGGGCGGCACGACGGTGTTGTCCGATGAGATCACCGTGCGCGTGTCGGCCGATCCGGGCGAGACCTTCCTCGACGGGATGATCGCGCTGGTTGAGGGCGCGGTAAGGCAACGCACCCCGAACGAAATCGCATTGGCGCTCGTATTGTCGGCCTTCACGCTGATCTTTCTGATCGTCGTCGTGCCGCTGTGGCCGATGGCGCTCAATGCCGAGCAGTACATGACCAGCTACCTGGGCCTGTCGGAGCCGCTGCACAGCCTGGGCACGGATGTGCCCACGCTCGTCGCGCTGCTGGTCTGTCTGATTCCGACGACGATCGGCGCACTGCTCGCGGCGATCGGCATTGCTGGCATGGACCGCGCATTGCGCGCGAACATCATCGCCAAGAGCGGCAAGGCCGTGGAAGTCGCGGGTGATATCGACACGGTCGTGCTCGACAAGACCGGCACGATCACGATCGGCAATCGCCGCGCGACGGCCTTCCTGCCCGTCGGCATCGCCGACGAGAGCGAACTGAAGCGGCTCGCCGCGCTTGCATCGTACGGAGATCAAACGCCTGAAGGCAGGAGCATCGTCTCCGTCTCGTCGCCGCTGGCGCCCTACGCAACGGCTAACGGTACTGCCGACGCAGACAACGAACCGAAGATTATTCCCTTCAGCGCGCAGAGCCGCATGAGCGGCATCGACATGCCTGACGGGCGGATGTTGCGCAAGGGTGCACCCGACGCGATCGTCGCCTGGGTTCGCGAGCGCGGCGGCGAGGTGCCCTATGGCCTCGATGCGATTCTGCGGCAAGCCGGCGAGCAGGGGGCGACGCCAATCGTCGTTGCAAACGGCAACGAGATTGCGGGCGTCGTGCTGCTCGAAGATATCCTCAAGCCCGGTATTCGCGATCGAATTCAGCACTTGCGCAAGATGGGGTTACATACGGTGATGGTGACTGGCGACAACGAATGGACGGCCTCGACGATTGCGCGGCTTGCGGGCGTCGACGAGTTCATCGCCCAGGCCACGCCGGAAGCCAAGCTCGTCTATCTGCGCAAGGAACAGGGCGAAGGCAAGCTCGTCGCGATGATGGGCGACGGCACCAACGATGCGCCGGCGCTCGCTCAGGCCGACGTCGGTCTCGCGATGAACTCCGGCACACAGGCGGCCAAAGAGGCCGGCAACATGGTCGATCTCGACAGCGATCCGACCAAGCTGATCGAAGTGATCGAGATCGGCAAACAGTTGCTGATGACGCGCGGCGCGCTGACCACGTTTTCGATTGCCAACGACGTGGCGAAATACTTCGCGATCGTGCCAGCGCTCTTTGCCGGTACGCTGCCGTGGCTTGCTGCGATGGATGTGATGCATCTGCATTCGCCGACCTCGGCGATCCTGTCGGCTGTGATTTTCAATGCACTGATCATCCCGTTGCTGATTCCTGTCGCGCTGAAGGGCGTGAAGTACAGGGCGCTCGGTGCAGACGCGCTGTTGCGCCGCAATTTGCTGATCTGGGGGCTGGGTGGCGTGATCGTGCCGTTTGTCGGGATCAAGCTGATCGATGTCGTGATGGTCGGATTGCGACTCGTTGCGTAATTGTCGCGTTGCGATTGGGCAGTAGGGAGAAAGCCATGCTGCGCTATGTTTCGAAGAGTATCTGGCTGCTGGGATTCGCGGTCGTGCTGGTGTGCGGTATCTATCCCGGTATCCTCTGGGTCATCGGCCAAACGGCGTTCCGGTTTCAGGCGAACGGCAGCATCGTGGACGGTCCGGACGGCAAGCCGGTTGGCTCGCTATTGATTGCCCAGCCATTCACGAAGGATGAATATTTCCAGTCGAGGCCATCGGCGGTCTCATACGATGCCTCCGCCTCGGGTTCATCGACGTTGGGTGCTGCGAACTACGCGCTGCGCGACCGCGTTGCGCGCATGCTGGGGCCGATTGCGCACTATGCGCAAGGGCCCAAGGCCGGGCAACTTGTCGCGCCCGACGTCGAAGCCTGGTTCCAGGGCGATCACGCGGGTGGCAAACCGCATATCGTCGCGCAATGGGCCGACGCGCACAACAGCCTCGCGCAGGCGTGGGTCAAGGGGGATCCGTCGCACGCGAAGTACGTAGACGACTGGGCGAAGCAACATGCGCAGGTGGTGCAACAGTGGATCGCGGCGAATCCCGGCACGCCGCAACCGAAGGCGCCGGATCTCGCCGTGCCGTTCTTCGAGTCGTTCTCGGGCGAGCATCCCGGGTTGTTCCCTTCGGCCGTGACCCGCACGGGCAGCGATGGAAAGAGTGTGACCGCAATCGAACCGGTGAAGGAGGGCACGGACATTCAGGCGATGTTCTTTGATATGTGGCGGCAGGATAATCCGGACATTGCTCTGCAGGACGTTCCGGGTGATTTCGTCACCACCTCCGGCTCAGGGCTCGATCCGGACATCACGCTCGCCAATGCGATGTATCAGCTCGACCGCGTGGCGGCAGCGTGGGCGAAGGATACGAAGCACGATCCTGCCGGGATACGCGCGGAAATCGGCGCAATGTTGCGCGACACTGCTCACGCGCCGTTTGCAGGGCTGGTCGGCGAGCCTCTTGTCAACGTGCTTGAGATCAATCTCGAGCTGCGCCACCGGTATGGGCCGCCTGCGTAATCGCTGCCCAAAGATGCCGAATCGAAATGAGACGGGAACGGCAAATCGAGGAACAACATGAAGCATTCTCTGGCAGATCTGAAAGCCCTCTTTGATCTGAGGCACATTGGATCTCATCGCACTTCCCAGCCGCCTGCGAGCCGCGATGTCGTCATGCGCATCACGCTCGACGCACAGCATGCGATGCCGTTGCGTCTGGCGTTGATCCGCGACTGTGCCGGCCAGTCGTGGACGATCCGCATGACGCCGCTGCACGGAACGGATCGGGTGCGCCTCATACTCTACCTGCCGAGGTCGGCGTTGAAGGAGGCGATGCAGCGGGTGACGCATCTGGCGCCGACCGCGGAGATTGCGCAATTGCTTGAAGTACCGGAGACACCCACCGACAGGTGGAGCAAGCTGATGCAACGCCCCGAGTCGCCGCATGCCGATATTCATGGAAGACGCAAGGGCGAGGTCTCGGACGAGGATACGATCGCTTACCTGCTGACCGAGAGTCATGTTTTGCTCAATCTCGCGGTTGCTGATCGCGAATCTCTGTTCGCACGTCTTGCACAACTACTCGAGCAACGCTATGGCCTGGAGGCAGCCGCCGTGATGGCCGGTCTTGCCGCCCGCGAAGCTTTGGGCTCGACGGCGCTCGGCCAGGGCGTGGCCGTGCCTCATGGCCAGATCAAAGGACTGCGGGGGGCTCTGGTGCTGTATGTACGTCCCGTTATGCCGATTCCGTTCGATGCGCCGGACGGCGAGCCTGTAACCGACCTGGTTGTGCTGTTCGTGCCGGAATGGGCGAACATGACGCATCTGCACTTACTCGCTGAAGTGGCGGAACGCTTTTGCGATCAACGGTTCCGGGAGCGACTCCGCGCCTGCGCGGACCCGCACGCTGTATGTCAACTCTTTGCGGATTTCGAGGCGCAAGATGCTGCGGAACGTGACGGACCGGAAGCAGGGCAGTTCGATGCACCGTCAACTGTGATCAAGATTCGTCCACACACCTAACGGTCCCGTTTCCAGAAGTAGTCTTCCGCCTCGAGGAAACGAAGAGGGGCTTTGTACTGCTCCGCCGACCGTGGGTGGTCGAGTTGGAGCAGTTTTGATCAGATCGGTCGTTACCCATTTTGCGTGCCAAGCAATAGCGTAAAACGGTGCATATGCACGAGAACGCGGTGCGTATAGCCCTTTTCGCCGCCGCTGTACCGCCACAGCGCGGCGGTAACGTCGCCTCCGGAAGCGTCGAGGTAATCGCGCAATATCGACGAGCCGATGCGGACATTGACGGCGGGATCGTCGAGTTCCTTGACGCTAGCGAACGCCTGTGGATGGGCGGCGGGCAGTATTTGCATCAGCCCACGTGCACCGACCGCGCTCACCGCATGCGGGTCGAAGCCGGATTCGACAGCCATCACCGACAACAGCAGAATAGGGGACATCGAATAGCGGTTCGCTTCGGTCAGGACAGCTTGTGCAATCTTCAAAGAATCAGCAGCCGACACGCGAAACTGCGCGCGCAGCGCTGCGACGATGTCGTCGGGCCTCGAAAAGGGACGGCCCTCGCTCGCAGCAGAGACGCCTGAAGTTTGCGCATGTGCGTAGTGCAAGAGGCTGCATAGTGCGAGGGCCGTCGTCATCAAGGCAAGGCGCAATAGTGCGTTTTTCCGGCGTGCTTTGGCAAGACCAGGTTTTTGTTCGTGCATATGATCAGGGAGGAGCCCGGATGCAAGCACTGTAAAGACGATATCGTTGAAGTTTTCAAAAAAAATCAGTAGTGCACGTAAAAATCGGATAAATATCTTAAGAACTGGAGGGTGTTAGAAGGTCATCTTCGTCCGGCATCGGACGGCCGTCGGCACCGCCCTGGCGGAATTCGTGCGCCACCTTGACTCGCTTCCATTCGAGCCCCTTGGCACAGGGCACGGTTGAGATCACATAGTTTCTTGCGCCGCCGAGCGCTGCACCAGCGCCCGCGGATAGCCCGTACCGAGCTCGTCGATGATGCGCACAACCGGCAGCAGATCCTGCCCAAATGCGAGCTCAAGCCCGTTTCGGCACACCATTGCCTCAGCGCGCTTTCGACAGCATCGGCTTCAATTGAATACCAGCGCTTGAGAACGCCTTCACGCTCGGGCAAATCCTTGAACTACAGCTTCGGCTGCTCTACGTGGCCGTGACTCGTGCGTAGCCCGGTATCTCCGCATTGCACGACGGGCTGCTGCGGCCTTTCAGTCTCCGGCGCTGCCTCCTGCCGGTGAAAGCGGAGTGGGCGTTGCCCGACGATGTTTGCGCAGTACGGTCCGGCAGATGAGGACGCAGTTCGGCCTCGATCCGATCGATGGTCGGTGACGCTTCGAGGAGTGCGCTTGGGCTCACGTAAAGAGCTGCGTTTAGCGACCTGGACTAGAGGCGCGCGCTTGCCCAGGCATGGCAGAATCCGGAATTTGTGCAGCAGCCCGCTGCACAATTGCCGTGGTTCCACCTTTGCACCTTGCTCGACAAGGTCAAAGATATCGCGCGTCGGGACAGGTAGGCCGCCAAAGCGCTCGGGCACGGCTGGCCGCGCAGCGTGTTGGTCATACAGGTCGAGACTTCCGGTTCGCGGCTCCGACGGCCCGCGGACCAGTACCAACGGTGAACTTCCTTTCAAATCGTCGGCTTCCACACACAGGGCCACCGCCGGCTGGCATACGCATCGGAACTGCACTACATTGACCGTGAGGGGATTCGACGGCCCTCGAACACGTGCTTCGCCGATACGGCAGCGCGTCGGCGCCGCCACTCGCGACGACATCGCTGCGGATTGATCTGCCGGGAGACGCCATGGCCACTTTCAACAGGATGTGGCAGTTGATCTTCGGTAAGCCACTCGACCCGCTGGATCCGCGCACCCGCCATGCGATCGCTGTTACACCCCTGTTGGCCTGGGTAGGCCTCGGTGCGGATGGCCTTTCGTCATCCTGCTACGGTCCTGAAGAAGCCTTTCTCGCGCTTGGCCCGCACACGCAGCTCGCTTTTTTTCTCGCTGTCGCCACCGCTGCCACGGTATTCATCATCGCAATCGGCTACAACCAGGTCATCGAACTGTTTCCGACTGGCGGTGGCGGATACCGGGTCGCTACCGCGCTGCTGGGTCCACGCCCTGGGCTCGTGTCGGGCGCGGCACTACTAGTCGACTATGTACTGACGATCGCCACCTCGCTGGCGAGCGGCGTCGATGCGTTTTTCAGCTTGCTGCCCGTTGGCGCGCAGAGCGTCAAACTTGCCACCGAGCTGATACTGATCGTGCTGATGACAGGTCTGAATTTTCGCGGCATGAGGGAATCGATCCTCGTGCTACTGCCGATCTTTCTCGGCTTCGTGGTGCTGCACCTTGTCCTGATCGTTTATGGCGTGGCCGTACACGGCGATCATCTGGCCTCGGTCGTTCCCGGCGCAGTGGGGGAGGCGCGCGGCATTTCGCATGCGCTGGGACCGCTCGTGATGATAGCGCTGCTGATGCGCGCGTTCTCGCTGGGCGGTGGGACCTATACCGGGCTCGAAGCGGTGTCGAACAACGTCAACATGCTGGCCGAGCCGCGCGTGCCCAACGGCAAGATCACGATGTTCTACATGTCGACGTCGCTCGCCTTCACGGCCGGGGGCATCATCCTGCTCTACATGCTGTGGCACGCGCAGCCGGTGGAAGGCCAGACACTCAACGCGGTAGTGTTCGGCAGCGTGATCGACCGCCTCGGCCTTGGTTCGGCACTCGCGCGGCATGCGTTGCTTGCAGCCGTGCTTGCCTTCGAGGCCGGACTGCTGCTGGTCGGCGCGCAAACCGGCTTTCTCGATGGCCCTGCCGTGCTGTCGAACATGGCCTCCGATTCATGGGTGCCACGTCATTTCCGTGATCTGTCGACGCGGCTGGTCAGGCAGAACGGCATCATGGTGATGGGTATCGCGAGCCTTGCGATCCTGATGTGGACGCGTGGAGACGTGTCGGTTCTCGTGGTTCTGTACAGCATCAACGTGTTCCTGACGTTCAGCCTGTCGCTGCTTGGCATGTGCACGTACTGGTGGCGTCACCGCCGTGACGGCGAGCCCTGGGTACGGCAATTCGCATTGTCAGCGCTCGGCTTATCGGTTACCAGTACCGTGCTGGTCATCACGCTGGTCGAGAAGTTCACCGAGGGCGGCTGGCTGACGGTGCTGGTGACGAGCGCCGTGATCGCGCTGTGCTTTCTCATCAAACATCACTACGACGATACGCGTACCCAGCTTGCGAAGGAGGATGCGCTCTTTGCCGGCGCGCCTCCCGACGTCAGCGAGGCCACAGCCCCCGGCAAGCCTGACCCGTCGCAGCCGACGGCGATTCTGCTGGTCGGCAGGCATCGCGGGGCGAGCATGCATGCGCTGCTGTGGGTGAACCGGCTCTTCCCCGGGCATTTCAAAAACGTGATCTTTCTCGCCGTCGGCGAAGTCGACGCACAAAGCTATGAAGGCGCCGAACACCTGGAGCGTCTGCAGCAAACCATGTCGGCCGCACTCGAATACTACGTCGCGTATTGCCGCAAGCATGGGATGGCAGCCGAGTATCGGATCGCGTTCGGAACGCATCCAGTCGTCGAGTTCATGAAACTCGCCGAATCCACGGTAGACGAGTTTCCTAACAGCGTATGTTTCGCCAGCAAACTGATCTTCAAGCGCGTCAATTTCCTGACTGCATGGTTGCACAACCAGACGCCCGTTGAGATACAGACGCGCCTGCATTTGCAAGGTAGGCAGATGGTGCTGTTGCCCATGAATGTCGGGTGAGGGACGGACCGGGGTTGCAGTCGGTATCACTGTGCCCGGAGGGCTTTGTGCTGGTCACATGGCGATGGGTGGACGCCTGCGGCAAGCTGCCAGGGCGCGCCAGCGGCGAAATGGCGGATGGCAAATCGTGCTTAACATGAAGCGATTCTCGCGGTGGCTGACGGGTGGGCCGCGTGATGCCGCCGATCCCGCCGCGCGCCGCGGGCTCCTGCTGACCACTGTGCTAGCCTCGGCAGGGCTCGGAGCGAACGGCCTGTCGTCGGCATGCTACGGACCCGAGAAGGCCTTCCTGGCGCTCGGCGACCACCCCGAACTCGGGCCGATTCTCGCACTGGCGGCCGTCGCGACCCTCGCTGTTCTCGCGCTGGCCTACACGCAGATCATCGAGCTATTTCCCTCTGGTGGAGGAAACTACAAAATCGTCTCACAGCTGCTTGGACCGAGAATGGGAATGATCGCAGGCGCCGCGCTGCTGGTCGACTACATGCTGACCATTGCCGTATCGCTGGCAAGCGGCACCGACGCCTTGTTCAGCCTTTTTCCATCTGGCGCGCAGGCGCACAAGCTCGCGGTAGAGGCCGGTCTGATTCTGCTGCTGATCACACTGAATATTCGCGGCGTGAGCGCGGCTATCCGGTTTCTCCTGCCGATCATCATTGGGTTTCTGCTGAGTCACGCAATCCTGATCGTTTACGGCATCGCCTCCTCGACGCACAGCGTGTCGGCCGCGGCGGCACACACGGCGACCGGCGCCTATCGACTGTCGCAGGCGATCGGCTGGCCCCTGGTCGCAGCATTCCTGCTGCGCGCCTATTCGCTTGGCGGGAGCTCCTTTACCGGCATCGAGGCGATCGCGAACAACGTCAACCTGCTGGCCTGGCCGCGCTACAGAAGAGGGAAGACAACCCTGATGACTGTCGCGCTGACCCTGGGATTCATCGCCGGCGGCATCCTTCTTCTTTACACGCTGACCGGCGTGCGGCCGGTCCACGGGCAGACACTCAATGCCGTCGCCTTCGGAGCGATCATCGGCAGGCTTCCAGTCGGCCCGTTCGCGAGAGGGTCGATCCTTCTGATCGTACTAGCGTTGGAAGGCGCGATCCTCTTTGTGGCCGCGAATTCGATCCTGATCTTTGCGCCCTCCCTTTTGAGCACCATGGCGACGGACTCGTGGCTGCCCCACGGATTCAGCCATCTGTCGAGCGGACTTGTGAGGAAGAACGCCGTGCTGTTTGTCGGCGGCTGCGCACTCACGATACTCGTCGCGACCCGCGGCGAGCTTGGACTATTGGTGGTTCTCTATAGCATCAACGTGTTCCTCAGTCTCGCGCTAGCGAAGGCCAGCCTATGCCGCTATTGGTGGACCCGCCGCGCGCAGGTTCGCGCGTGGCCCCTGCGGGTGGCTGTGGCCGGCGCCGGGTTTGCGATCGCGGCAACGATACTTCTCGTGACCCTTACACAAAAGTTTTCCGCGGGCGGCTGGGCGACCCTGTGCGTGACGTTGCTGGTGATCGCGGGCTGCATGGTAGTACGGCGGCAATACGATTGGGTCGAGGACAGGCGGCGCGAAATGGATGCGAGCTTTGCCTTACCCGCGCACGAGTTCGTTTCCGCCTGCACGCGAGAGTCGATATCGGGTCACCAGGTCGCGGTGCTGCTTGTTACCGAACACTGGGGACCAGCGGTTCACACGTTCTTGTGGATTCAGCGGCTGTTTCCGGAGCAGTTTCGGGCCGTCGTGCTCGTCGGTGTGGTGAAGGTGCAGGCGGACGCACTCGGCACGCCGGAGGCCATCTGGCGCAGGCAGGAGTGCCTTGACGCGTCACTGCATCAGCTGGAGGCCTATTGCTCGAAGGCCGGCCTTGGTGTCACTCGCACGGTTGGCAATGGTACAGATACTATCGTGGAGCTGGAGCGGCTGATTCTGGCCACGGTGGCGAGTTTTCCGGGATGTGTCTGCTTTGCCAATCGACTGATCCTGCCGGCAAGCCGGCGTTTCGGCGAATGGTTGCACAACCAGACCGCACTCGGCCTTCAGCGCCGCCTGCATCTGGAGGGTATCCCGCTGATCATATTGCCAATCTCGTTGAGGTAACCGGCCACTCAGGAGAGATGGGTCCGCCTACACGATTATCTTTCGTTGTCGGCACCGAGATGCCTGCTTACGGCAACTCACCAGTAGTTCTCGCCGGGAAGCGGCGACGAACCGCCGCTATCGCGTTCAGCGCATGCGCACTGACCGCCGCTTTGGGCAATCCACCGCGGAACGGTGAATGTCCACTCCAGCCATGTGCAGTCGCGGCTAGCCAGGGCTTACTCGCCTGGGGACGATACGCCGGGTTGATGGACTGCAACCCCAAGACAAGGATGGTGTTCGTACCGAAGGAAGAAGACGCGGTTGCGGACACGCCGTAGTAGGGGGCACGGCCTATGATGCGACGTAGCTCGCGTACAACTGGCACACGGCCTGTGCATCGGTGCACGCATGAAGCCGCTCGCGAAAGTGATGGTCGCAGAAGCGTTGCGCGACGTCGGCCAGCAGATGCAGATGCGTCGCGTAGGCACATTGCGGGACCAGAAGCATGACCGCATCGGAGACAGGGTATCCATCGGGTGCATCGAAGGGAATCGGTACTGCTGGACGCACATACAAAGCCACGGCGCGACGCAGCACCTTGATCTGACCGTGCGGAACGGCGAGTCCTTGACCGAGCGCGGTCGAGCCCAACGCTTCGCGCGCTTCGAGGGCCGCGCTCACGGTCTCTGCAGGCACGCCGAAGCGTTGTTCGCAAACGCGGCCCAGCTCTACGAAGAGCGAGCGACGCTCAGCAACATCGAGGTCCAGCAGCACGTGATCCGGAGACAGGAGTTGCGCAATGCCGTCCTCTGCCATCGCCGTTTCATCCGGTTGAACGGTCGCGCCAGGATACGGGACGGATGCCGGGTTCATCAAGTCCCGCCAGGCGTCGGTTGGGGTGTCAGGAACCTCGAAAAGTTGCACCAGTTCGGCGGTCGGAGCGAGATGGGCTACTCGGTCAATCGCTCCGCTTAGAGCGTGCCTGGGAAGATAGAGCGACAGCCGCACGCGTTGCGCTCCGGGCAACGCCGCAAGGCGGATCGTCCATGGCTGGCCGGCGCAATCGCGGATCAGCGCCTGACGCAGCGGGGTGGCGTGTTGCGCGTCGAGCGCGACGTGCATCATCACATTGCGGCTCGCCGCCGGACGCGGAGGTAGGGGAAGGGGAGTCCTGCCAGATGCGAACAGATCGCGCAGGCTCGCCAGTGGGTGTGTCATATCGGCCGCCGATTTCAGTAGCGAGCCCTGATGTTAACGGGAGCGACATCAAGTTTGCGTAAAAATCGTTGGGTCCATGGCCCGCTTGGTAGCCGTTGAAGGTGTGACCGTGCGACTAGCGCCTAAGGGCAGGCCGCCTGCCAATCGGCGACGCGCCAAACAATCGCAATCAGGTGTACAGCCGTGTCGCGAGGAGGCTGTGCTCAGATATCGAAGCGCGCTATAACCGGTGCGCATGCAGAGAGCAACACGCTTCTCATGTATGTCTTGGGGCAGTGTTGGATCTATTTTTGGCTCCAACACTTATTAGAGAGTCAAAAGTCCGGGTTCGGTTGACGCAGCGAAAGGTCGTTCCATCGCCGGACTCAATGCGATCCACGCACGCATGGCTGAACTCGAGGACACCCTGCCGGCAATCATGATCTCCGGCCTGCAGGACAAGTTGAGGGACATCGACGGGATTCAGCAGGACATTGATCAGCTTCAGAAGCAGATATCCGCACCGTGCTACGCAAGACCTCGGTGTGGGCCGCGCATTATGGGTCGACGCGGTGAACCAGGTGGAACGGCGTTCGGCAGAAACAGAATGTTTATGAAGCGCCGAATCCCTTTTACGCGATTTTTAGATTGAGTGTCGTAAGCTCTAATGCAGGGAAGTCGCAATGCTCCAACAGGACTACCGTATGTCTACTTTGGTGCGCTTTACACGTCGAACCAGTCGTCGAAATCTGGACGATTCTGGAACGGGACTTGATCGCCGGTGCGCGCGTCTGCAATTCATGCGCGCGATCGGTATCGCCGGTGCGCTGGTTGCCTGTGTCGCGGTCGCGTCGGGCTGGGCCGTTGTTGGCCTTGTCGCCTACATCGCATCGCTCGCGCCGCTAATTATCCTTTCCTGGTGAGGCAGAAGCGCCATGCGGTGTACGCCTGTTACGATACCAATTGACGCCATCTTCACGCAGGATTCACTGGATACTGGCCGGGTAATCATCAGGCCGTTTGATCCCGAAGTCGACCTGAATTCGCAGATCACGAAACTGCTGCGCCGGGCAGCCGCGTCGATTGATGTGGCGAGCAACCTCCCGGTCCATTGCCAGCGAAGGGAGCGTACGGTGCATCGGGACACCGTGGACGAAGCGTGCTTTG
This sequence comes from Paraburkholderia youngii, assembly GCF_013366925.1. Lineage (NCBI taxonomy): Bacteria > Pseudomonadati > Pseudomonadota > Betaproteobacteria > Burkholderiales > Burkholderiaceae > Paraburkholderia > Paraburkholderia youngii. The sequence continues at coordinate 5,260,112 of NZ_JAALDK010000001.1, read as the reverse complement.
TCGCCGTATGCAAGGGTCGCCTCGCGGGAACGCTAACCCTGCGCGGTGCGGACCCGGTTTCGACCTGTCGGCACTTTCGGCGGCCAGATGTCGCCACGGTACATCGGTATGGTGTCGAACCGTCGAGGCAGCGGCGGGGCATCGGTCGCGCGCTGCTTTCGTTTGCGAACCGCTGGGCCGCCGCGCACGGATATATGCAATTGGCCCTGGAAGCGCCGATGAACGCACAGGGCCTGCTGGATTTCTACCGCAGCCAGGGCTTCAGTCTGGTTGATTCCGTCCGATTTCCTGGCTGTGAATACGAAAGTGCCGTCCTTACCCGGCCGAGCCTGCCCGGCTGGCCGTGTTTCCGAATGTCGCGCGTCCGCTATCGCTCGCGATGAGCAGGAATCTCCACGTACCATTGCCCCCAGTAGTTGCTTTCAAAGAGATATGCTGGAATGAGAGCAAGACATGAGAAGCTCGACCCACCGAGCACGCGTGCCGGAATGGTGCCCCGAGGTCGAGACTTGCCGCACAGGCGTGCACTTGTCAAGATCGCGGTCCTGGTTGTGCTCGCCAACCAGATCCTCACTACGGCGTTTGCATTTCTTGCGCATCGCAATTACCCCGACGTCGCGTTCGGCCTCACGACGCTGTTCAGCGTCGCGTTATGCTCCATCCTCATTGTCTGGATTCGGACGGAAGCGAAGTATGCGTGGGAGGACGCGGTCGAATCTGGCGTCGTCAGCCCCGTCGCGATAGCTCGCGGCAGCGCGGTCGTGATCCGGCCGGAATGCCCGCGCCGCTGGCTCGTCGTGCTGCATGTGGAATGGAAGGGCGGATTTGCCGCAACAGAATAGTTTCGAGCCTTTACGATCTTTTTACTTGCCAGTCCGCCACGGCGTAATAGAATATTCGAGTATCAAAAAGATAAAGCCGTTCATATGAGCGCCATCCGAAGTTCCCGTCCCCCGAGTCGTTTCGCTGCCTGACAGGCAGGACGTCTGCGTCTCTTTCTTTGAGCCACCGTCTTGCAATCAGGCAAGCGGTGTGCATTCTCATTACTTTCCATGCACCACATCGCGCCACGTGGGTAGTGGTATTGCGACTGTCCGTGGGCGAAGTGCGGCCACTTCGAACTCTGCGCGAGTTTCGGGCACAAGGCCGCGCAAGCTGGCCGCGTGTCCGACTTACATCCTGCTTCAGGCGTAGTCATCGCAGCGCATGGGATTGCCGCAAACGGGCTGGCGTAGCTTCATTTAAAAAGGAATACTTATGAAAAATTCAGATGCAGAGAATCTGGAGTCAGGTTCGCCGCGTCTGAGCGCGCACGAGATGGCGGCATTGATGCTGCTCGGCCATGCGCCGGTCAAGGTCGACGTCGAAGTGGAGGATCTTGACATGACTGCGCTTCACGATGCGGGACTCGCGCAACGAATTGAGCGCGAACCGGGCTGGCAGGAGTATTCGATTACGAGCGAGGGCAGGGATGTATTGCGCGTGCTTGGTGCATTGACCGCTCCTGAAGACGTCAGCGAATGGCTCGCCGCGTCCGGCACGTTATGAACGTAGTGCCCTCGTCCGGAATGGGGCACTCCGGGCAGCAAGCAGATATCAGCTACTGCGTTTAATTCCTGGTTAGTAAGTAATGTGTTTTGTACTGGAAAATGAAAAAAGGAGTCTGCCATGTTTGAACTCAACAAGGAATATACCCGCGAAGCGATTCACTCGGTTTGTGGGGGCAGCAAGCAGGCTTTCCTTCCTGCGAAGAATGGAGGGATCGTGGCCGCCTGCCTGCGGACGGATCTGAATCCACAGGCGCCGCACGTCATCATCTGCGACGGCAGCGCTTCGGCGCGTGCTGCTGGCCGGACACTCGCGGCCCAGCGGAATGCGATTCCGGTATTCATCAAGATCGAAGTGGACTCGTTCCGCTTCGTCGGTCTGTTCACAGTAAGTGAATCCCTGACCGCACCCCTCGTCTGCGCGCCATATGTGCGCAGCAGCGGATTCACACCGGGCCAGGTGTCTCGCGTACTGAAGATGGCACGTTGCCAGTAGGTGTCGTCAGTGCCCGACCGACCCGGGAGGCGGCATGCAGGCACTGATGAAAGCACGCGCGGCTGCCCATTGCCGCCGCGCGTTGTTCAATCGAGGTCGAGCCTCGCCGCTATCTCGACCACACGGTTGAGCGGCAGCCTCAGGTGGCTGGTAGTACCCCGGTAATCCGCATCCGATCTAGTGCGGGCGAATCGTTCAAGCGGATGCCCATCGTCCTTCCGGCTCTTCGACCATTTACTCTCAGCACCAACATACGCCTGAATCAAAAACGTGACTGTCACGCTGGGTGACGCCAAAATCGCCATCACTCCACCACCAGCCAAAGTAAAAGTACAAACGTAGCCAGGTATCGGGAACCGAACGCGCTTGCCGCGCCACGTAGCCGATCGCGTCAGCGTGATGAGGGCGGCAATCAGCGTCCAATTGGACAGTCCCGCGTCGGAAGCGTCGGCGACGTTCAGATATCGACGCCCGTCGATCTCGAATCCATCGCACTTTTTTCCACGCGATGGCCTGATTTTTTCACGATCTTTACTCGTTATCCCTTACGCTGAAACCGTGTCGAATCCACCCGGATCTTTCCAAACGCATATCATGGCCCCCGCCCTGTCGCTCAATATCCCCGATGAAGGCACCCGTCGCGCTGTAGCGGCTGTTAAACCCAATAACGTGATCCCGTTTCCTTCGCGCGTGCTGCTGCCCGTGTCCTTCGTGTACGCGTCGGATGAAAGGTCGCCCACGCAACTGCAGGCACTTCTGCACTCGCCGCTCGGCGTCTACGTGACCTCGATCGAGCGGGCTCGCAACGAAGTGAGCGTGCAGCTCGACATCGCGCCCAACGACCTCGACTTCACGTTGCACACATTGATTGCGACGCTGCCGGAAGCGAGGATCGGGCGCGCTTCGCGCCACGTCGGCAACGAGGGGGCACGCTGATCATGTACTCGGGAGTCTGGTTGCCGATCGTCACGCCGTTCCGCCGCGGCAGAGTTGACATCGATGCATTGCAATACCTCGCCGATATGTATCTGCGCACGGAAATCAGCGGCTTCGTCGCGCTTGGCACGACGGGCGAGGCCGCCTTGCTGTCGCAGACCGAGCGTGCCTCGGTGCTGGATGCGCTCTTCGGGGTTGTCGGCAAAAAGCTGCCGGTGCTTGTGGGCGCCGGCGCCCCGGACACGCGCGAAGTGCTGCGCGAAATCGATACCTACGACCGCTGGGACTGCGCGGGCTACCTCGTGTCGGCACCGTCTTACGTCTGCCCCGATCAGACTGGCGTGCGATGGCATTTCGATCAGATTGCGCGGGCAACCAGTCGCCCGATCGTGCTGTACAACGTGCCCCATCGGACGGGCGTGACGATTGCGCCCGACACAGTCGCGGCCCTGCTCGAGCACGACAACGTCGTCGCCATCAAGGAGTGCGTGGCAAGCCACTTTAGCGAACTCAGCAGCTTGTCTGTGAGCCTGTTGTGCGGCAACGATGAAGCATTCGTCGATTGCCTGAGCATGGGGGGCGCCGGTGGCGTCCTCGCGAGCGCTCACGTCTTCGCGGACGTGCTCACCGAAGTTCTCGCACTGATGAACGCCGACCGCGAGACAGATGCCCGCGCGCTGTTCGCACATGTGAGCCCGATTACACGGCTCCTGTTTTCCGCTCCAAACCCGGCCGCGATCAAGGCGATGATCGCTCTCGACCATCCGATTTGCGCCGAGACGCGCATGCCGATCGCTCCCGCATCGGCGGAACTGGTCGCGCGGCTCCGCGATGCGCGCGAGAAGGTGCAAGCGCTGCGTGCCGACTGCCAGGGAGCGAATATCTAGCTGGTGGCTGCCGTTCCTCGAGGACGGTCCGTGCAGCCCTCGGCGAGGCCGCTCCGTGGCTCGTAAGCCGCACGATCGGGATTTGCGGATCCAGCGCGCTTGAACTACTTGCGCAGGGTGAGCGGCAGCGCGTCATGCACGTCCTGAATCCCCTGCGTTACGGACTGTGTACATGACGATGCGGGAGGCATGCAGAGATACCCTAGGAAGGACCGGTATAGCGCATCCTGCGAAGTTCGTAATCCTTGTCGTGCACACGCTGTCCCGTAAGCCCTGTGTTACGCCATGCTGGAAACCTAAGCCGCCGCTGGACTGGCTGCATTACTCCAAGATCTGACTGACAAGCTGCGCACACAACTCTTAAGGTTTGTTCGACGCCTGCGCAGGTCCGCGGGCTCGCAAGCACGCGTCAGCGCATGCGGGCAGGCGTTGGACAAACCTGAAGAACTACTGTCCTTGAGACGCCGGCTCGGAGGGCCGCAGAGCGCAGTTTACAGCCTTTGAGGGTCACGACCGTGCGACTGGCGGACAGGGGAGCGCTCGCCAGTCGGTCGGCAATGGGCAAACTATCGCAATCGGGCGTGCCTCTGTGTCGCCAGGAGGTCATGCTCACATATCGGCGCGCGCTGGGTCTCTGTGAGACGTCGTAAACATTGCTCATCGGATCGTCTGTACGTCAGCAGAATTACGATTACGCTGACTCAGCACGGTTGCCCAGCATGGTTTGACGACATGCCGAAGCAACCGCAATGACAGGTGTACCTGGCACGGATGTCGTCGGTGACCGCGCCGTCGACTGACAGACCATAGTCGATGAAGAGCTCGTGGCCGGGTGCGATAGCGGCGAGCGCATGAATGAACACCTGCTCGCCCGTTTCGATGGCTTCGCAGTTGGGGGAGCAGGCATTCAGAAAGCGGGCGCTGTTGCCACCACGGCTGCCGTCGATCACACGCCCGTCAGACAGGCCGAACACGAACGTGTGGCCCGCCTCGGAGTGCTGACGGGCGGCGGCGCGCCGCCAGCTGGTCACTTCTCCCTTGTAGTCGATGACCCGTTCACCCGCGGCGATCGGCTGTAGCGCGAACAGTCCCATGCCATGTGCCGGAGAGCGTCGTGCAGTGATGCGTCGCAATCGCATGGTGTCGTTTGCTTCTGGTGCGTCGGTTGGCAAGGGTGGCTGATGGGCGATCCGAAGCATATCGCCACGGTCAGCGCCGTTCAATGTCTTTATCTTAAACTGCAACTAACGATCATGACCCGATCGCACTCGCACTCCGGCTTCGCGGCAAACCGGCTAGCAAAGGGCGCCCTGGCTGATAGTCGAGAAAGATCAGGTCATAAGCGTCGCGCTGCAAGCGTTCGACGGCCTCGTCATAGCTGCCGGCTTCATCGATATCGAGCGTCGGCTCCGAACTGAGGATCAGTCTTTTCATCGCCGAGCGCGTTAGCCCCTCGTCTTCGACCAGCAAAACGCGGCGAAAAAACAGATTGTCCATGACACCTCCCAGGTCGCAACCATCGTAGCCGGATTGAGGGGATCTGGAATCCCTCCCTTTTCGGGGGACTCTTCGGGTAAGCCTTCAGGGCGAAGCCCAGCACCGATTCGCTGGTCATGCCTTTTCCGCTCGCGTTCCGTTCCATCGATTTGATAGGCAAGTTACGCAGGATTCCGATAGACCTAGGACATTCCCTATACGGCGTCCCAAGCTTTGTAAGCTTCGAATGTTCGGATTGTTCCTGCTGCCGCCAATGGTCAGCCGCAAACCCAAGCCCGCTTTAACTTCAAACGAATTCCACGTGCAGTCACGCTTTTCTGCGAAAACTACACAAAAGCGCCCCATTACCAAAGGTATGGAAAAGTACCCAGAAAATGTAGCTGGGTAGTGCAATTTGACGCGCTACTCTGCAATACATGCATTAGGCACCATTGAACGCGATGCCGGCGCATGATTATTCTGCGTCCTACCCGAAAAATAGCGTTTCGTTCAATTGCATGGCGCTGCGATGTTTGCTTTCGGCTCTTGCATTCGCACTTCTGCGATGAAACTGGCTCGGAGGCGGCTAAAAGAAGCGAGACACGCAAGTGGCGGCCCTGCAAAGGTCAATACGTCACGCGCTTCAATTTTTTGAACCTGCCAGTTGAGATGACAGAATGGCCCAAAACCTGACGTTCGCACCAGGAGACGTAGTCCATCCCGGTGCAATCAACGCGGAAGACGCTTCCGCCGCAGCGAAACCAATCGCAGTCTCCGGGACCGATATTCTTTCGGTCAAGAATCTGTCGAAAATCTTCGGGCCGAAGCCAGAGCGTGCCGCTGACCTCGTGAAGCAAGGTCTCGGTCGGAACGAAATTTTCGAAAAGACCGGCAACATGGTTGCAGTCAATAACGTCAGTCTCACCGTCAAGGCGGGCGAGATCTTCGTGGTGATGGGCCTGTCGGGTTCCGGTAAATCGACGCTGGTTCGACTGCTCAACCGCCTCATTGAACCCACGTCCGGCCAGGTGGTTCTCGAAGGCCGTGACATCGCACCGATGTCCACCTCGGAACTGCGCGAAGTTCGCCGCAAGAAGATGGCGATGGTGTTCCAGTCGTTTGCGCTTCTGCCGAACCGCACGGTGCTCGACAACATCGCGTACGGACTCGAGGTCGCTGGTCTGAAGAGGGCCGAACGGTACGAAATCGCGCGTGCCGCGCTGACGAGAGTCGGTCTGGGCTCGTACGAAAAGCTGCTTCCCAGCGAATTGTCCGGCGGCATGCAGCAGCGCGTCGGCCTTGCACGCGCACTGGCAGTGAACCCTTCGGTGCTTCTGATGGATGAGGCGTTCTCGGCACTCGATCCGCTGATTCGGTTCGAAATGCAGAACGAGCTTCTGCGGCTACAGAAGGAAGAGCAGCGGACCATCGTCTTCATTTCGCACGACATCGAGGAAGCCATCAAGATTGGCGGCCGGATTGGCATCATGAAGGACGGCTGTCTGATTCAGGTCGGCACACCTGCCGAGCTTATCCAGTCGCCTGTAGACGCGTACGTGCGGGACTTCTTCCGCAATGTCGACGTCTCCCGCTTTCTCAGGGCTTCCACGCTGATGACCGGGGTAGACCGAAGGCTGCTGTCTTGCCACATCGGCACGTCCGCTGAGCGTTACCTCAATCATCTCATCGATAGCGGCATGGAATGCGGCTATGTATGCGACGGGGCAGGTCGATACCAGGGCTGTGTCACGCCAGCATCACTTCACAAGGCGGGTACGCGTCCGGTACGGGACGCGCTGCTCCGCGATGTGAATGCGGTTTCACTCGATGCGGACTTGCACGAGCTCGCGTCCATCGCATTGAGTCAGGAACACGACGTACCCGTCACTGATACGGCCGGAAAGCTCGCAGGCGTGGTGTCCTGCCGGACGATACTGAAGCAGGTTATGGAACGGAGGGCAGCATGAATTCGTCAATCATCGGCAAGTTTGCGGAAGACGCCGTCAATTTTCTCTTTCAGCATTTCCGGGGCGGCTTCGACGCATTCTCTACGGCGCTAGGAGCAGTGGTCAAGCTGTTGGAGGACGGACTAGGCGCCATCCCATTCGTCGCCATGCTCGTCATCTTCGTGGCTTTCGCGCTATGGCGGCGCGGCATCGTGTTTGCGGTGTTCGTGGGCATTGCGCTGTCGGCGATCCATTACATGGGACTGTGGACTCAAACCGTCTCCACGCTCGCGCTCGTGATTGCCGCAACATTCTTCAGTCTGGTCGTTGGTGTGCCACTGGGCATTTGGGGGGCAAGGAACAAGAGGGTAGAAGTGGTCTTGCGCTCACTGCTCGATTTCATGCAGACGATGCCAGCCTTTGTCTATCTGATTCCGGCCGTCATCCTGTTCGGATTGGGACGTGTTCCAGCCGTGATTGCCACTGTCGTTTTTGCCATGCCGCCCGTCGTGCGTCTCACCACGCTGGGTATCCGGCAGGTGCGGGAAGAGTTGCTGGAGGCAGGGCGCTCTTTTGGCAGCACGGACATGCAACTTCTCTGGAAAATCCAGTTGCCGAACGCGCTGCCGTCCATCATGGCCGGCGTGAACCAGACCATCATGATGGCGCTTTCGATGGTCGTCATCGCATCGATGATTGGCGCCGGTGGCTTGGGCGAGTATGTGTTGAGCGGCATTCAACGGCTCGACATCGGGATCGGCTTCGAAGGTGGCCTCGGAGTCGTATTGCTTGCCATCGTGCTCGACCGCCTGACCGAAAGCTTCGGCATGAAGGCGAAGAAAGCAAAACGCAGCGGGCGAGCAGCAAAAGCCGGCACAGGCGCCGCGGCTCGCACCTGACGGAAACCACCCCGTTGCCGCTGATTGCACGGCGGGTGCGGTGCGATCAGCAAAGGCAGTATCGAGATTAAGTACCGGGCCCGTCGTTTAGCCGAGTCCATTGAATCTTCAATGATTTTCTATTCAAGTAGGAGTGCGATATGAAAAGCCATCTGCTCAAGTCGCTTATTGCGAAAGTAGCGATATCGGCAGTCGTTGCCATGAGCGTCGGCGCTGGGTCAGCCGTCGGGGCCGAACCAATCAAGGTGGCAGTAACAAACTGGGCAGACGTGTTGGCCGTTGCGAACGTGGCCAAATACGTGCTCGAGACCAGGCTTCAGCAGCCGGTCAAGTTTGTGCAGGCGGATATCGGCATTCAGTATCAGGGCGTCGCGCGTGGCGACCTCGACATCATGGTGGGAGGATGGCTGCCGGTCACCCACGCGGCCTATTACGCGAGGTACAAGAACGATATGGATGATGTCGGCGTCATCTACACGGGAGGCAAGAACGGCTGGGCCGTGCCGGCGTACGTTCCCGAGTCGGAACTGTCGTCCATTTCCGACCTCAACAAGCCGGACGTCAAGGCCAGGCTGAATGGGACGATCGACGGCATTGAGCCGGGCGGTGGTCTGATGCAGGCGTCCGAAAAGACCATCAAGGGCTACGACCTCAACGGCTACAACCTGCAGTCGTCGAGTGAGGCCGGCATGCTCGCTGGCGTTTCGCGAGCCTATCAGTCGAAGCAATGGGTGGTTGCCACGGTGTGGAGTCCCCACTGGCTTTTCCAGAAGTGGCAGATGCGTTATCTGAAGGACCCGAAAGGCACCTTGGGTGGCGAGGAGCAGGTTCACGCCTTCGCGTCCAAACAGTTCGCAACCAGGTATCCCCGTGCAGATGTCTTCTTCAAGCATTTCAAGCTGACGCTCGCTGACGTCGAATCGATCGAGTACGAAGGCAATGCCACGAACGACTATGCAAGCGCAGCGAAGAAATTCGTCGACGCACATCCTGACAAGCTGAAGGACTGGTTGCAGCAGTAGGTAAAGGGCGATTTCGCCGGGAACGAGTGGAGTCCGTCTCGTTCGCGGCGATTCGGCCATTGCCCGCATCAACTGTCGTACTTGCAAGTCTTGCTTCAAACGATTTGATCCGGAGTGAACACGTGAACGAGAACTCACGCTTTTTTGCTGAAACCCTCCAGAGCCGCGACCCGGTTATCGCATCAGAAATTGCGTTGGAGCTGCGCCGACAGCAAACGCAGATCGAGCTGATTGCGTCCGAAAACATCGTCTCGGCTGCGGTGATGGAAGCGCAGGGTACCGTGCTGACCAACAAGTATGCCGAGGGATACCCGTCGAAGCGCTATTACGGCGGCTGCGAGCACGTGGATAGGGTGGAAGCGCTCGCCATTGACCGCGTCAAAGCCCTGTTCGAAGCCGAATACGCGAACGTGCAGCCTCATTCGGGAGCGCAGGCGAACGGCGCTGTGATGTTGGCGCTCGTGAAGCCGGGCGACACCGTGATGGGCATGTCGCTCGATGCGGGCGGCCACCTGACGCACGGAGCCCGCCCGGCGCTTTCCGGAAAATGGTTCAACGCTGTCCAGTACGGCGTAAGCCCGGATACGTACCGCATCGACTACGAGCAGGTCCGGCGGCTCGCGCAAGAGCACCGTCCTAAGCTCATTATCGCGGGCTATTCGGCCTATCCACGCGCTTTGGATTTCGCTGCATTTCGCGAGATTGCCGATAGCGTTGGCGCGCTACTGATGGTCGATATGGCGCACATCGCGGGCATCGTTGCAGCCGGCCGGCACGAGAATCCTATTCGCTTCGCAGATGTGGTGACGTCGACTACCCACAAGACGCTTCGCGGTCCGCGAGGCGGGTTCATCCTGACGAACAACGGCGACATTGCGAAGAAAATCAATTCGGCCGTATTCCCGGGCCTGCAAGGTGGTCCGCTAATGCACGTCATCGCGGGTAAAGCGGTGGCATTCGGCGAAGCGCTTCGTCCGGAATTCTCGGCGTATATCGACCGGGTGTTGCGTAACGCACATGCGCTTGGCAACGTTCTCAAGTCGGGTGGCCTGAACCTCGTGACGGGTGGAACGGACAACCACCTGCTGCTCGTGGATTTGCGCTCGAAGCGCCTGACCGGTACGCAGGCTGAAAAGGCACTCGAGCGTGCGGGCGTCACCTGCAACAAGAACGGTATTCCATTCGACACGGAGAACCCGACCGTCACTTCGGGAATCCGGCTTGGCACACCTGCAGGTACCACTCGCGGTTTTGGAACCGAGCAGTTCGAGCAGGTTGGACACATGATTCTGGAGGTTTTGGCCGCACTCGAACAAGCGCCCGACGGCGACGAACGGGTCGAGCGCGCTGTGCGCGGCCGCGTGCGAGACCTCTGCAACCAGTTCCCGATTTACTCACACGCAGACGCGCTCGTTTAACCCACAAGAGAGCGAAATGACTTCGACAAGTCGTCGGAAAACGTTGCCATTCCTTATTTGAAGAGAGAACCAAGATGAGCTTCGAGGGAGTACATACACCGCTGGTTACGCCGTTCAAGGCGGACGGCGAAATCAATTACGAATTGCTCGGCAAGCATGCGGCCAAGCTGGCGGGGCGTGTCGCGGGTCTGGGAGTCGGCGGGACCACGGGCGAATACTACGCGCTCAGTTTCGACGAGCGTGTCCGGACGTTCAACACCGTAGCCGAAGCAGCAGGCGGCAAAACGTATCTGACGGCCGGCATCAACGCGACTACGACGAATGAAGTCATTCGCCTCGGGCAGGAAGCGAAGCGCGCAGGTCTGCCTGCATTGCTGCTTGCCGCGCCGTACTACGCCCAGCCGACGCAGGAAGAACTGCTGACCCACATGCTGAAGGTGGACGATAGTCTCGACATGCCGATCATGCTTTATAACTTCCCGGCCCGCACGGGAACGGATATTGGCGATGCCGTGCTGGAAAAGCTGCTCGAACGCCCGAACTTCGTCGCGATGAAGGAGAGCACCGGCGATATTTCGCATTTGCATCACCTTGCCACGCACTTCCGCGACCGGCTGGTGCTGAGCTGCGGCATGGACGACCAGGCGCTCGAGTTCTTCGTTTGGGGCGTAAAGAGCTGGGTCGGAGGCGCGTCCAACTTCCTGCCGGAAGCTCACACCGCGCTGTTCGACGCGTGCGTAAAGCGCAATGACTTCGAATCCGGCCGCAAGCTGATGGCCCAACTGCTGCCTGTGCTCGAACTGCTGGAACGCAGCGGGAAGTTTATTCAATACGTTCGATACGGATGTGAGCTGGCAGGTACGCCTGTTGGTGTCGCCCGGGCGCCGCTCGGCACGTTATCGGAAGACGAGCGCAGCGCGTTCTCCAGGCTGGTTCAACCCCTGTTGCGCGACGCGCAGTAACGTTCATGGCCTCGAACCTGGAATTCGCGCGCTTCCCGGCTCCGGATGGGGTGAACGGGTGGTGGGAAAGTCTGCCGCCGCCTCGCCCCGCCGATACCGTCTCGTCTGAACGGCGATTCGACTGGGTGATTATCGGCGGTGGAATCACGGGGCTATGCGCTGCCCGGCGGCTGGCTGAATTGGCGCCCGCCGCCTCGATAGCACTCGTCGAGGCCGACCGTATTGGGCGCACCACAGCCGGACGCAATTCCGGGTTCTTCGTCGATTTGCCGCATGACATCAGCAGCGAAAGCTATTCGCGAAGCGTTGAGGCGGACAAGGCGGATATTCGACTGCAACGCCACGGTATCGACTACGTACGGTCGGTGGTGAAGCAACACGGCATCGACTGCGACTGGCGAGATGACGGCAAATTCCATGCTTCGGTGAACAGGAAGGGTCACGCGGCACTGACTCACTTCGCCGACGGACTCGCTCGCATCGAGGAAGACTTTGAATGGCTGGATGAAGCCGCCATCGCGAAGGTGACTGGCACCGGGTTTTACCACGGAGCGCTCTTCACGCCAGGATGCAGCACGGTCCAGCCGGCAGCCCTGATGCGTGGCCTTGCCGCGACTCTGCCGGCAAATGTGAAGGTTTTCGAGCTCAGCGCGGTGAAGGGAATCGAGGACCAGGGGGCGAACAAAGTCTTGAGCTTTGCCGCAGGGAAAATCGTGGCGAAGCGCGTGATTCGTTGCACCAATGCCTACGCGGCGACATTCGGCGGGCATCCGAACGGTCTGTTGCCCGTATACACGTTTGCGTCGATGACCCGTGTGATGACGCCGGACGAAGTGCGGCAACTGGGCGGCACGCGCTCATGGGCACTGATTCCGGCCGACCCGATGGGTTCGACTGTACGGCGTCTGATTACCGACCGCATCTGCGTTCGCAATCATTTCGCGTTCCGGCCCGGCCTCGAGTTGTCGGAAGCTGATCTCGCGAAGGCGAAGAACCTGCATCAACGCTCGTTCGAGCGGCGCTTTCCGATGCTGAAGGACGTTGAGCTCGAGTACACCTGGGGCGGCCCGCTGTGTCTGTCGGTCAACAACGGGGCACTTTTTGGGTGCCGTGGCGATGGTGTTTTCGAAGCCGTCGGGTGCAATGGTCTGGGTCTGAGCAGGGGCTCCGCGTCAGGGAAGCTGATCGCCGAATACGCACTCGGTCACGACAACGACCTCGTTCACCAGCTATTGAATCAACCGCATCCGCGCTCGCTGCCGGTTCGTCCCATTGCCGACGTCGCTGTCACCGCGGCTATCTGGATGAAGGAATTTTCGGCGGGAGCCGAGCTTTAAATCTGTGAGGACAGGACATGACGACCTATCAGGAATGGAAGCAAAGGGCAGAGAACTTGTCGCTGGACGGACGAGCGTTTATCGGCGGGCAACGATGTCCGGCGGCATCGAACGAGACATTCCAGACCCTGAATCCATCGACGGGAAAAGTACTGGCCGGGATTGCGAAGTGCGAATCGAAAGATATCGACCGGGCAGTCGTCGCGGCGAGGGATGCGTTCGAGTCCGGAGTGTGGTCAAAGGCAGCACCCGCAGAGCGAAAAGCAGTGCTTCTGCGTCTCGCGCAACTGATTGAGGAAAACGCCGAAGAGCTGGCGCTTCTGGAGGCGCTCGAGGCCGGCAAGCCAATCGGCGAGTGCATGGGACTGGACATTCCGGAGTCGGCGGCATGCATCCGCTGGCACGCGGAAGTCACCGACAAGCGATACGACGCGCTGTCGCCGTCGGGCGCGAGCGTCGTGAGCATGATTACCCGTGAACCGATTGGTGTCGTGGGCGCAGTGTTGCCGTGGAATTTCCCGGCGCTGATGCTCGCGTGGAAAATTGGTCCGGCGCTTTCGGTCGGCAACAGCGTCATCGTGAAACCCGCGGAGCAGACGTCTCTATCCACGTTGCGCATCGCGGACCTGGCGTTGCAAGCCGGCGTGCCCGCGGGTGTGTTTAGCGTCGTTACCGGCTTCGGCGAAAGCGCAGGCGAGGCATTGGGCCGACATGCCGACGTCGACCTCGTTGCGTTTACCGGCTCGACGGAAACGGGAAAGCGATTCCTTCACTATTCCGCCGACACCAACCTTAAGCGGGTCGTGCTGGAATGCGGTGGCAAGAACCCGCAAGTGGTGCTTCCCGACGTCGCGAATCTCGATGCTGTTGCTGAGCAGGCGGTGGCCGCCGCGTTCTGGAACATGGGCGAGAACTGCAGCGCGGGCTCGCGGATTCTCGTTCCGTCTGCCACCAAGGCGCAGTTGCTCGAAAAGGTACAGGCCGTTCTCGAAGGATGGAAGACGGGCGACCCGCTCGACCCCGAGGTGAAGCTCGGCTCTCTGATTGAAGAAAAGCACTATGAAAAAGTGCTCGCGCACATCGAGAAGGCGAAGTCGGAAGGGGCGCGCCTGGTTTGTGGCGGCAAGGCCACTCGCACTGGCACGGGCGGATGGTTTGTCGAGCCGACCATCTTCGATAACGTCACGCCGGAGATGAGCATCGCACGTGAAGAGGTCTTTGGTCCTGTCGTCTGCTTTATCGAGTACGCTGATGTCGACGAAGCGGTGCGGATTGCCAACGATACGTGCTACGGACTGGCCGCATCGCTGTGGACCGACAACGTCAATCACGCGCACAAGATTGCCGCTCGTATCCGCGCGGGCACGGTGACGGTGAACTGCTTCGGCGAAGGCGACCTGTCGACGCCATTCGGCGGCTTCAAGCAATCCGGCTTCGGCGGTCGTGACAAGTCCGTTTATGCGCACGACCAGTATTGCGAGCTGAAGACCACCTGGCTGAAGCTGGATTGAATCCGTCCAGACGAAACAACCGTTCTCAGCGATGGTCGCGCAAAGCATGACACCGGGCGGCATCAATGAGCAGATGCACAGCGAACTCAGCCGTCGAGGGGCATGCGACCTGTACAAGGACGCACTTGATGGGGCGCTGAGGCGAATCCAGGGGCACGCATAGCAGGCAGCCGCGAAGCGTAATATAGACAGATGGGGCGGCTGACATTGGCTGCCTGTCCTGGTCAGCTAACCCGAAGACTCACAAACCATTTCTGCGCGAGAGCGCTTTGGCTCGGACGTGGGTTCGACGCACTGTCAGGGGCAGTGCGCGGCGTTTGCGGCGCTATCTTCCGGCCGCACGGGCGCTTCCGTTTCACAGGGTGATAGCCATGCAAAAGAAACAGGTGTTTGCCGACCGATTGCTCACTCAGATGCCGTCTTTACGGGCGCTCAAATGCTTCGTCACGGCCGCTCGATACGAAAGCTTCACACAGGCAGCCGAGGTGCTGTGTGTTACGCAGGCGGCAATCAGCAGACAAATCAAGGAACTCGAAGACTCGCTCGAAGTTGCGCTGTTCGAGCGCACGGGAAGGCACATCGCGCTCACCGACGCGGGGCGCATTCTGTACAACGCGTCCTATCTGTCCATCATGAACATCGCCGAGGCGGCACAGGCGGTACGCCGGACCGACAAACATGCGCTGACGCTGTGCGTTTCGCACACTTTCTCGGCGCTATGGCTGTCGTTCAGGCTGCCCTCGTTCCGCAAGCGCTTTCCGGACATCCGGTTGCACGTGATGGTGACGGAGCACTTCATGGAACTCGATGATCTGATGGAACCGGACATCATCATCACCAAGAATCCGCCACGCGAACCGGAATACGAAACCGAGCCGCTCTTTCATGATGTCGTGTATCCGGTCTGCAGCCAGTCGTTTTACGAGCGTCATTTTCAAGGCAGGTACGTTAAACCGCTGGACCTTCTGTCGCACGCCACGCTCAATCTTTCGTTGTTGGGGCGAGCCCAGATTTGCGAACACGTCGACTGGTCCGTGTGGCGAAACTGGTTTCAGGAAGGTGATGGTCCGGACAAACTGGTCGAGAACGAACGCCTGGAAAGCAACGATTATCGACTTTTGGTATCGCAAGCTGAAGCTGGCGAGGGCACCCTGCTTGGCTGGCATCACCTCGTTCACCGCCAGGTCGAGCAAGGGATACTGGTTCGTCCGGTACAAAACGCGCTCGAATTTCACGACCGGCATCATTACTTGATCACGCACAAGAACGCAAAACTTCGTCCGGAATACCTTCAGTTCCGCGCATGGCTCGGGGAGGAAGTGGGCGCAATGATGCGCGAATGGCGAGGTGTCGAGGCCGAAACGACGAAATAAGGCGTGCGGATCTCGGTCGCGGAACGTGCGAACGTCATTGCATGATGATCGCGGCCAACTCAGCAAGCATTAATGCAGGCAGTTCATGTTTAACGATCCAATCAGCCCCAAAGCCAGTGCCACGCGGCCACTTCGCTTTGGAATCGTGCTGCTGCCCAACTTCACGTTAACCGCATTTTCCGGGTTCGTGGATGTGCTCAGGTTGGCAAGCGATGAAAGCGACATGAGCAGACACGTTCGCTGTTCGTGGACCATCGTCGGGGAGTCGCTGGTTCCAGTCAGAGCAAGCTGCGGAATTCAGGTAACGCCGTGGACGACTTTCGATGAGGCGGGGTCCTTCGATTACGTCGTGGTCGTCGGTGGATTGTTGCACTCGGGACCGCCCGCAAGCAAAGCCACGATTCAGTTCATTCATGATGCAGCGGCAACATCAGCGACGCTGGTCGGAATCTGCACCGGGGTGTTTGCGTTGATGCGCGCCGAGGTCATGGACGGATATCGGATGTGTGTGAGCTGGTTTCACTATTGGGACTTCGTCGAGCGTTTTCCTGGCGTGGACGAGCGCAATCTCGTTGCCGACCGGCTCTTCGTCATCGACCGACGTCGCATTACGTGCTCGGGCGGGCGCGCTTCCATCGACGTTGCCGCAGCTATTTTGCTGCGACATTTTGAGGCGACGATCGTACAAAAGGCGCTGCGTATCATGCTCGTCGACGATGCACAAAAGGGAAACGCCCCCCAGCCATACCCACCGGGGCTCGAACCGGCGACGCATCCCAAAGTAAGGCGCGCAATCCTGCTGATGGAGCAGCACATCGGGCAGCCGCTTTGCATGGCTGAACTGGCGCGACGTCTCGAGATGTCGGTCCGTCAGATCGAACGTCTGTTTACAGTGCAGACTGGCAAGTCGCCCCAGGCGTATGCACGACAGATTCGGATACGAATGGCATCGTGGCTGCTTACCAGTTCGGACCGCACGGTCGCTGACATTGCTTCCTCGTGCGGCTTTTCGGACGCTTCTCACCTTGGCCGCGAGTTCAGAAAGGAGTTTGGCGAATCGCCTAACGCTTATCGCGTGGCGCGACCGCCGAGTCAAACACATGCGTTTGCCGATGCTTAGCGATTGACGAGCGTGATGGCCCGGTCGCGAGCGGCGCTGCGCATAGTGACGACAAGGGAAGGGTGGTGCGGCAAAACCAACGTGCTAGACTGCGTCGGTGGTCATTCGCAACATAAACATTGCCGATACCCAACATGAATACTTCGTTCGTGAATCCGTTGCCAGGCGTCCCCGATGTCGAATCACCGTTCTTCGACGAGCTATTCGCCCAGAAGGAGGCATCTGAAAACGTTTTACGTGTGGCCAGACAGCTGCGGGACAATGGCTTCGCGATTATCGATTTTCCAGATGCCGAGTTCGACGCTCGCGCGGAGCGAATCAAATCGAAATTTCATGGAAGGTTTGATTTCGACCACTGGCGCGACGAGCTCTGGTATAAAAATGACGGTATGAGAGTGCAGGACGCGTGGGAGAGCGACGCGGACGTGAGATCGCTGGCCTCCAATCCCCAGATTCTTCATCTTCTTTTCCAGCTCTACGGGCGCCGCGCCATCCCATTTCAGACCTTGAACTTTCCTGTCGGAACCCAGCAGGCTATCCACAACGACGCCATACACTTTTCGTGCGTTCCCGAGCGCTTCATGTGCGGCGTATGGGTCGCCCTCGAGGACGTGGACGGCACCAATGGCGCGCTCGAATACTATCCGGGCAGTCACAAGTTTCCGACCTATGTGAACGAGCATATGGGCGTCTGCTCGGCGACGCAGCACAAGCCGACGGCCCACTACGCTCAATACCTGAACCTCTGGAAGCAGTTGATCAGCAAAGCGGGAATCGCGCCGGTAACGTTCCACGCCAGGAAGGGGCAAGCACTGATTTGGGCTTCGAACCTGCTGCATGGCGGCTCGAAGCAATCCGATCCAACCCGCACCCGTTGGAGTCAGGTCACGCACTATTACTTCGAAAACTGCGTGTACTACACCCCTGTGGTATCTGACCCGGCGTTCGGTCAGACCCACTACCGACAGATCAAGGATGCCAGCACGGGTTTCGTACAGCCCAATATTTATTCTGGAGTCGAGGTCGAGCATGCCGTGATCGAACGCAGCATGCCTGATGCGTTCGAGCCTTACGCGAGGCCGAAACTTCCAGCGGACTTCGATCCCGCGGTGTACCTGCAACTCAATCCCGACGTCGCGGCAGCCAATGCAGATCCCGCGGCGCACTTCCTCGAATACGGATGTCGGGAAGGGCGTCGGTGGCGGTAGCCTGCCCGTGGCATGCTGGCAACTGATGTCGCGCGGATCGTCACGAGAAGCGCGACGCCCGGCAAGCCTCACCTCTCGTCGTTCTCACGCAGGTCCCCCGTATCCCCCCGGTTCGCACTCGCCCCCGTGGCAGGTGGACGCCCCCGCGTCGCCCGCCACAGCGGCACCCCTGCTGGGTCCCAGCCTTGGCCAGCATATGTGCACTGATCGGCGCGGTAAGAAACAGGAACGCCGGAATCAGCAACTCGTGCAGGCTCGCGAAGTTGTTATGCGCGCTGAAATACACCACCGACGCGAGCACGATGCCGCCCACACCGAGCGTGGTCGACTTGGTCGGACCGTGCAGCCGCATGAAGAAGTCAGGCAGTCGCGCGAGCCCGACCGCCCCGATCAGCGTAAACAGACTGCCGACGAGCAACAGCAAACAAACGATCGCTTCGACAAAGGTTTCCATCGGCATACCTCACGCTAGTTGAGTTCGATGATGTCGCCGCGCTGCAGGTACTTGGTGAGCGCGACGGTGCCCACGAAACCCATCACCGCGATCAGCAACGCCACCTCGAAGAGAACCGTCGAGCGCAGGCTGATGCCGTACACGACGATCAACGCGATCGCATTGATGTTCAGCGTGTCGAGCGCGACGATGCGATCGGGCAGCGACGGACCGCGCACGAGGCGCCACAGCGTGAGCAGGAACGCGATGCCGAGGATCGCGAGCGAGATCGGAATCACGATGGCTAGCATGCGAAGATCTCCATCAAAGGGGCTTCATAACGGGACTTGATCAGCGCGATGAGCGCCGCTTCGTCGTCGAGGTCGAGCACGTGCACGGTGAGGCGCGTGCGGTCGTCGCTGAGTTCGGCGCACAGCGTGCCGGGGCTCAGCGAGACCACGCTGATGAGCACCGTGAGCGCGATTTCGTGGGTGCTGTCGAGCGGCACTTCGATGAACGCCGGGCGCAGCCGGCTGGTCGGGCCGAGCACGAGCAGTGCGACCTCGACGTTGGCCACGATGATGTCGACCAACACATGCCAGGCGAGACGCACGAGCAGCCGCGGCCGGCCGAAGTGCATCGGCCGCAGCCACAAGCCTTCGGCGACGCGAAAGGAGATCACGCAGCCGAGCACGGCGCCGAGCAGCAGATTGCCCGGCGAGACGTCGTTCATCAGCAGCACCCAGCAGATGATCAGCAACACGGTGAGCCACGGGTGGGGGAAGAGCCTTTTCAGCATCGTCAGTTCCCCTGAGCGTCGGCCGCGGTCGCGGCGGCCGCCGGTGGCGAAGGTCGCGGCGCGGGCAGGATCGCGTGCACATAGGCTGCGCGATCGAATAGCTGCGCGGCGGTATCGGTGAGATAGTGCCGCACCGCGCCCGCGCCGAGCGTGATGGCCGCGACGCAGCCGAGCAGGACCGCGCAAGCGGCGAGCTTCGCATTGCTGCCGCGCGGCGCGCGCTCCTCTTCGCCCGCGGCGGCGCGCGCGGCCGGCGCGGCCCACAACAGGCGTGTGCCCGTGCGGCTCAGCGCGACGATCGACAGCAGGCTCGACAACAGTACGGCCGGCCACAGCACGCCTGCCGCGCCGGTCGGCGTCGCGGCCAGCACCATCGCCTTGCCGAGGAAACCCGACAGCGGCGGCAAGCCAGCGGCACCCACCGCGGCGATCAGATAGAGCAGCGCGGCAAGGTTCGACGGCCACGGTGCACGCGTGCGCGAGGCCGCGTCGGGCGGAGCTTCGGCTTCGGCGCGAGCCGGTTCTGCGGCTAGCGCGGCGAGCGCGCCGGCCGTTTCGACCAGCAGCGGCTGCACGCGCGCCCGCGTCGCCACCGCCTCGCCGTCGGGGTCGGGCGAGAAGACCGCCGCGGCCGCGTCGTCGAGCGCTTCGAGGGAGCCGGGCTCGATCGCATTGGTATCGGCATCGGCATCTGCGGAAACGGCTGGCTGGATGGCGTGCGCTGTCGAAGCCTGCTCGGGTTCGAGCGTGTCGGCGAGCAGGAACAGCGCGCCTGTGCAGAGCGTCGTGCTGATCAGGTAGTAGAGCAGCGCGCTCCATGCAAGCGGCGTCTGTTGCGCGATCGCCGCGATCAGCAGCCCCACCGAAACCAGCACGAGATAGCCCGTCGTGGTCTTGAGACTCGACACCGCCAGCGCACCCAGCGCGCCGAACCCGATCGTCGCGATCGCGAGCCACCATACCCACTGATGCATGAACGCATCGAGCACGCCGCCCGCTGCGCCGAATACGAGCGCGTCGCAGCGCAGCATCGCGTAGATGCCGACCTTGGTCATGATCGCGAACAGCGCGGCCACCGGGCCGATGGCGCTGCGGTAGGCCTGCGGCAACCAGAACGACATCGGAAACACGGCGGCCTTCAGGCCGAACACCAGCATCAGCGTCGCGCCCGCGAACTGCGCGAGTGGCAGCGTGTCGGGGTCGAGCCGCGCCAGACGTTCACCCATGTCGACCATGTTCAGCGTGCCCGTGACGCCGTAGAGCACGCCGATCGCGACAAGAAAGAACGACGAGCCGACCAGGTTCAGCAACAGATAGTGCAGTCCGTTGCGCAGCCGTCGCGCGCCGCCACCATGCAGCAGCAGCGCGTACGACGCGATCAGCAGCAGCTCGAAGAACACGAACAGGTTGAAGAGATCGCCCGCGAGGAAGGCACCGTTCAGACCCATCAGCTCGAACTGGAACAGCGCGCGGAAATAGCGGCCGCGCCTCGCGTCCTCGCTCGATGTGCCGAGCAGGCAGCAGACCGCGAGCACGGCGGTTAGCACCAGCATCAGCGCGCCGAGCCGGTCGAGTTCCAGCACGATGCCGAACGGTGCGGGCCATGCGCCGAGCGCGTAGCTGGCGATCTCGCCTTGCGCGGCGCGCGCCATCAGCAGGCACGCGACGGGCAGCAGCGAGATGATGGCGAGCGCGTTCAGCGCACGCTGCAGGCGCTGAACGCGCAGCGGCAGCGCGACGATCACGCCAGCGGAAAACAGCGGAATCAGGATCGGGAGCAGGAGGACGTGGTTCATTCGCCGCGCGTCTCCTCGCCATCGACGTGATCGTTGCCCGTGCTCGCGAACGAGCGCAACGCGAGCACCACGGTGAAGGCCGTCATCGCGAAGCCGATCACGATGGCCGTCAGCACGAGCGCCTGCGGCACCGGATCGACGTATTGCGCCCCCGCCGTGATGACCGCTGGTTTGCCGATCGCGAGCCGGCCCATGCCGAGCAGGAACAGGTTGATCGCATAGGAGAACAGCGTGATGCCGAGAATCACCGGCAACACGCGCGCACACAGCAGCAGGTAGATGCCGCACGCGGAAAGCACGCCGATCGCGACGGCAAAAGCGGCTTCCATCAGCTTTTCTCCACGGACTGCATGTCCTTGTCGCGCACGCCGAGGTGCGAAACGATCGTGAGCGTCGTGCCGACCACCGCGCCCATCACGCCGAGATCGAACAGCATCGCCGTGGACAGTTCGATTTCGCCGATCAGCGGCACGTGCAGATGCCCGAACGCGCTGGTCAAAAACGGCTGCCCGAACGCGAGGCTGCCGAGCCCGGTGGCCGCGGCGATCAGAATGCCGAGGCCCGCGAGCGCGCGGTAGTTCAGGTGGATGCGCGACTCCGTCCACAGCACCCCGCTCGCGACGTACTGCAGCAATAGCGCGATCGAGACGATCAGCGACGCGATGAAGCCGCCGCCTGGCAGGTTGTGGCCGCGCAGGAACACGAACACGGCGACGAGCACGGTAAGCGGCAGCATCAGTCGAGCGAGGATCGCCAGCATCAGCGGATGCGATTGCGACGACCACGGCCGGCCGTCCGGCCCCGCCTCGGGCGACTTCAGGCGCAGCCCGCGCAGCAGCGCCTTGACGGCGAGCCCTGCGACCACGAGCACACTGATTTCGACCATCGTATCGAAGCCGCGGAAATCCACGAGGATCACGTTGACGACGTTGTGGCCGCCGCTGCCGGGCAGCGCGTTGGCGAGGAAGTACGGTGCGATGCCAGCCAGCGGCGCGCTCGTCATGATCCTGTACGACACGGCGCCGAGCAATGCGCCGCCCGCGAGCGCCAGCACGCCGTTGCGCAGCCGGACCGGGATCGGCTCGACGGCGCGTTGCAGCGCGGGCAGGAAATAGACGGCCAGCACGAGCAGCAGGATCGTGACCACTTCGACGGAGATCTGCGTGAGCGCGAGATCGGGCGCGGAGAAGCGCACGAAGGCAAGCGACACGAGCAGACCGCAGGTGCTCAGCATCACGAGTGCGTAAAGCGTGCGCGCACGCACCAGCACTACGCCGACGGCGAGCAACGCCATCAGCACGAGGCCGGCAAGCGTGAACGGATCGGCTGGCAGGCGCGTGTAGTTGCCGCTCCACGTGTCGAGGGCGACGAGCGGCACGCCCGGCACGATCAGCATCGCCGCGATCAGCCATGCGAGGTAGGCCGGCAGCGAACGCGTCTCGAACACGCGCACGATCACGCCGGCGCTCTGTTCGAGACGCTGCACGAAGC
Source organism: Paraburkholderia youngii (assembly GCF_013366925.1). NCBI lineage: Bacteria > Pseudomonadati > Pseudomonadota > Betaproteobacteria > Burkholderiales > Burkholderiaceae > Paraburkholderia > Paraburkholderia youngii. The sequence goes on along the minus strand of NZ_JAALDK010000001.1, from coordinate 5,237,455 downwards.
GGTCGAAGATCTCGCTCGCGTTCAACTCGGTGAGCGCCGTGCGACGGTGGCGGAACGTATAGCGGCGCAGGAAAAAGAGCGTCGCGCCCGCCGCGAACGACACCACGCTCATCACGAGTGGTGTGTTGACGCCGTGCCACAGGCTCAGGCTGTAGTCGGGCAGCTTTCCGCCGAGCGTGATCCACGCGGCCGACTCGAGCAGCCTGCCGATGCTTTGCTGCGGGAACAGGCCGATCAGCAGGCACAGCGCCACCAGAATCTCGACCGGCAGCCTCATGAAGCGCGGCGCCTCGTGCGGCGGATAGTGCGGCAGGTCGCGCGGCGTCTCGCCGTCGAAGAACACGCCCCAGACGAAACGCAGCGAGTACGCCACGGACAGCGCCGCCGCCGCGATCGCGATGACCGGCACGGCGAGGTTCAGCGGCCCGAACATGCTTTGCGCGAGCGTTTCGCCGAAGAACATTTCCTTCGACAGAAAGCCGTTGAGCAGCGGCACGCCGGCCATCGACAGCGACGCCACGCTCGCGAGCAAGGCCGTATGCGGCATGTACCTGCGCAGGCCGCGCAGACGGCCCAGATCGCGCGTGCCCGTTTCGTGATCGACGATGCCCGCCGCCATGAAGAGCGACGCCTTGAACACCGCGTGGTTGACCGTGTGAAAAAGCGCGGCGACCGTCGACAGTTGAGTGTCGAGACCGAACAGCAGCACGATCAGGCCGAGATGGCTGATGGTCGAATAGGCGAGCAGGCCCTTCAGATCGCGCTGGATCAACGCCATCCCCGCGCCGCCGACGAGCGTGACGAGTCCGGCCACCGTCGCCGTGTACGCCCACAGGTGGGTGCCTTCGAAGACCGGATAGAGACGCGCGAGCAGGAACACGCCGGCCTTCACCATCGTCGCCGAATGCAGATAGGCCGACACGGGCGTGGGCGCCGACATCGCGTGCGGCAGCCAGAAGTGGAAAGGAAACTGCGCGGACTTCGTGAACGCCGCGAATAGCGTGAGCAGCAGAATCGCCGGATAGCGCGGATCGTGCTGGACCTTGGCAAGCTGGGGGAGCACGTCGTTCAGCTCATAGCTGCCGCATACGTGGCCGAGCAGCAGCACCGCCGCAAGCAGCGCGAGTCCGCCCGCGCCGGTGATGGTGAGCGCCATGCGCGCGCCGCGCCTCGCGTCGGGCCGCGATGGCCAGAAGCCGATCAGCAGGAACGACACGAGGCTCGTCAGTTCCCAGAAGATGACGAGCAGCAGCAGGTTGTTCGACAGCACGATGCCGAGCATCGCGCCCATGAAGAGTAGAAGCTGCAGGTACAGACGCGGCAACGTATCGCTGCCGGCGAGGTAGTAGCTGGCGTAAATGAAGATCAGCAGGCCGATCGCAAGTACGAGCAACGCGAACATGAACGACAGGCCGTCGAGACGCAGCGACAGCGCGAGGCCGATGTCGGGCACCCACTGATGGCGCCATTGCAGCACGTCGCGGTCGGCCATGCCCACGCGTTCGGTGAGCAGCAGAGCGCAGCCGAACAGCGCCGTCGCGAACGCGATCCAGGTGCTGAGCGCGGCGGCGCGCCGCCTCGTGAGCGCGATGAGCGCCGCGGCCATGAATGGAAGTAGGACGAGCCACGCCAATACCATTCGATGCCCTCCGGGAGTTCGAGTGTCAGGCGGTGTCGCTGGCCGGTGGGAGTGGGCCGGAGTGCCGCCTGCCGGACGGCTGCCCACGGGGCACAATCATAGCCGCAAACAGACCGGCAGTTCACATCGATCCATGAAGCATAAATATACGCAGTGCGAAGCGCGCGCGGCGATCCCGACCGATGTCAAATCATGTCCATTAATGCGGACGCGCGTTCGATTTGACACCCGCTTGCGTGACGTGCGGCGCGCGAATGCAAGGTTTGCGTGATTTATCGCCTGAGCGTGCCATAATCGGCAAACTTGACGACCGATCGAGGCGCCAAATTGAAAGGAACTGAACTGGATCTATATGCAACGGAAGAGCCGGGCCACACTTTGGCTTTCAATCTTTTCGATGGCACGTGGGTGTCCGATGTGCCGGGCTATGGTTTAGGTATGGCGCCCCATTTCGACGATGGGCGTCTTCACTGGTTCGAGACGATGTGCGGCGGCTTTTCCGGAAAAAGCGTGCTCGAACTCGGCCCGATGGAAGGCGGCCATACGTTCATGATGGCCAAAGCCGGCGCTTCACGTGTCCTTGCAATCGAGGCGAATTCGAAGTCCTTTCTGAAATGCCTGCTCGTGCAGAATGCATTGAAGTTCAATGCCGAATTCATGTATGGCGATTTCAGAGAATTGCTGAAAAAGCGCGATCAGCGATTCGATCTGATTCTTGCGAGCGGCGTGCTCTATCACATGACCGATCCGGTATCACTACTGGAAGATATGGCGTATGCGTCGGACTCGATCTGCATCTGGACGCACTATTACGACGCCGAAGTCGTGCGCACGAATACGAACTTGCGGACGCACTTCGATCCGACGCCGACCATCTCGGAGTTTCGCGGACGCGAAGTCCATCTGCACCGACACAGTTATCTCGACAGCATCAACAACGCAAAATTCATCGGCGGGAGTGCTCCGCAAGTCAACTGGATGACCCGCGAAAGCCTGATGGCGGTCCTCGACGCGCTGGGTATGACCGTGGTCGTCGGCATGGACGATCGCGATCGACATCCGGCCGGCCCGTCGATTCTGCTTTATGCCGCTCACATTCCGCATTTCGACGAGGCGCAATATCTTCAGCGCAACCCCGACGTAGCAGAAGCCGTTGCGCAAAAGCACATCAGCTCTGGCGCGGAACACTACATCCGTTATGGCCGTACGGAAGGGCGCTCGTTCGGGTGACCGACACCGCACCGCCAGCGTCCTGTTCAAGCCAGGTACCCTGAAACGCTAACCCGGAAAGTTTCCCGATACAACATGAATACTCTCGAGACTCAGCGTTTTTTCGATAAGCCCGTCGTCGCGGACGTTCCGATCGACACTCAGACCCAGGTCTTCAAATTCGAAAAATTTCCCGCAGCAGGCCCGGTTCCCTGGCTCGATCGACCGGATGCGCTGGAGCGGGTCGCCGAGTTGTTGTCCCAAGGTGTAATCAGCGAGCAGGAAGCCGAATGGTGCCGGAAATGGGTCAGCGACGGCTATCTGATCATTGAAGGCTTCTTCGGGCACGAACAGCTCGATGCGACGTGGCAAGCCTACGAAGACGCGATCGCCGACGGCACGCTGCGGCCGCCGCACGAGCCGCTTTTCGAAGGCGATACGCTGCCGGGGCGCACGCTGAATCCGCATTTCAGCGTGCCCGCGATTCGCGACATGCTGTTCGATGCGCGCATGAACGAGATCGTGGGCTTGCTGCTGGGCGCGAAATCGGCGCCGTTCCAGACGATCGGCGGTCACAAGAGCAGCGAGCAACTCGAGCATTCCGATTCGATTCACATGTCGACCTATCCGAACGGGTATCTGGTCGCGAACTGGATCGCCTTCGAGGATATTCATCCGGATTCGGGACCGCTCGTTTATCACCCCGGCACGCACAAGCTGCCGTATCTGATGTCGACCGAATTGGGCATGCCGTTCGGTTGCGGTTATTCCGCTTATCACGACATCTACGAACCCGCGATTCAGAAGCTCATCGCTGACCATTCGGCGGGCCCGAAGTACTTCTATCCGAAGAAGGGCGATGTGCTGTTGTGGCATGCGAACCTGCTGCACGGAGGCAGCAAGATGCGCGATCCGGAGCACGTGAGCCGCAAGGCGCTGGTTTGCCATTTCTTCGCGGACGGCTGTCTGTGCTATCACGACCTGACCGGCATGCCGTCGAGCCTGACGCCAATCGTCGACTTCGACGGCGAGGCGTATCTCGACGCCAATCCGGACGTCGCGGCGAGCGGCGGCAATGCGTTGCAGCATTACATCTACTACGGTCGATTCGAAGGGCGTCCGTTGAGCAGCGCCGAATCGTTTCAGCGCAAGGCGCGGCTTGCCCAACTGCCCGAGGGTTTCGATCCGAAGCTTTACCTCGAAGCGAATCCCGACGTCGCCGCGGCAGGCGTCGACCCCGTCGATCACTTCGTCGAGTTCGGCCGCGCGGAAGGCCGGCCCCTGCACCCCTGAGTCATGCGTGGCGCCGAAGCAGGCGAGGGCGGCCTGCTTCGTTCGAGCGTGCCGGCCCCGGCGCGGGCCGCCCCATCGCCTCCCACCACGCCGCCGCCAGTGCCCGCCGCCTTTCTGCACGCCCCCCGATCTTGCTCTAAACTAGCGGCCGCCCAATCCACGCTCCGATGCTCCCCGTCACGAGCAACAATCGATGCCCCCAGCCTCCACCGATCCCGCCGATTCCCCGCATTTCAGCCTGCCGAAACACCCGCCGTTCCAGCGTTTCTGGTGCACCCGCATCCTGTCGTCGCTGTCGTTCCAGATGCTCGCCGTCGCGATGGGCTGGCATGTCTACGCGCTCACGCATAGCGCGTTCGCACTTGGCCTCGTCGGTCTCGCGCAGTTCCTGCCGATGTTCCTGCTGACGCTCGTCGTCGGTCATGTCGCCGATCGTTACGATCGCCGCCGCATCGCCGCCGTCTGTCAGAGCCTCGAAAGCGTCGCTGCATTGCTGTTCGCGATCGGCACCTTCAGCGGCTGGATCAGCGCGCCGGTGATCTACGTGCTGGCTGCCTGCGTGGGCGCGTCGCGCGCGTTCGAATCGCCGGCCGTGTCGTCGCTGCTGCCGGCCGTCGTGCCGCGCGGCTATCTGCCGAAAGCGACCGCATGGTCCACGTCTGCCAATCAGACCGCGCAGATCGCCGGGCCGGCGCTCGGTGGTCTGCTGTACGGCATCGGCCCCGGTGCCGCTTATCTCGCGTGCACGCTGTCGTTCGCGGCCGCGGCGGCGTCGGTGTGGAGCATTCCGCTGCAAGTGAAGCCGGCGAGTCGCGCGCCCGTCACGCTCGAATCGATCTTTTCGGGCATCGCGTTCATTCGCCGCGAGCCGGTGATCCTCGGCGCGCTGTCGCTCGATCTGTTCGCGGTGCTGTTCGGCGGCGCGACCGCGTTGCTGCCGATCTTCGCGCGCGACGTGCTGCACGCGGGCCCGATCGGTCTTGGCCTGCTGCGCTCGGGCACGGCGATCGGCGCGCTCGCGGGCACGATCTGGCTCGCGCATTTTCCATTGCGGAACCGGCCCGGCGCAGCGATGTTCGGCGGCGTGATCGCGTTCGGCATCGCGACGATCGTGTTCGGGCTGTCGCATCAGTTCCTCGTGTCGCTGCTCGCGCTGATGGTGCTCGGTGCGTCCGACACGATCAGCGTGGTGGTGCGGCTGTCGCTCGTGCAACTGCGCACGCCCGATGAAATGCTCGGCCGCGTCAGCGCGGTCAATTCGCTGTTCATCGGGACGTCGAATCAATTGGGCGAGTTCGAATCGGGCCTGACTGCCGGATGGTGGGGCGCGCAGCCGGCCGTGCTGGTCGGCGGTGTCGCGACGATCGCGATCGCGCTGTTGTGGATGCGGTTCTTTCCCGAACTACGGCACACCCGCACGCTCGAGCGAGAAGAAGAAGCGCTCGCGGCGAGCGCCTGATCGATTGCCGGGCCTTGGGCGCCATCGCCCGATCAATAAACGACGCGGAGACGATACCGATGAGCCGATCCGAACTGCACCCTGCCGCGCCGGTCGCGGCGACGATCTATCGCGGCGAGTCCGTCGAGAACACGCATCTGGCGCATGTCGCGGTCGTCGATGCGGACGGCCGTCTGCTGTATTCGTTCGGCGACGCTGCGCGCATCACGCTCGCGCGTTCCGCGGCGAAGCCGGCCCAGGCGCTCGCGGTGCTCGAAACCGGCGCGCTCGAGCGTTGCGGTTTCGACGAAGCCGATCTCGCGCTGATGTGCGCATCGCACAGCAGCGAGCCGCGTCATATCGAACGCACGCACGCGATGCTCGCGAAAGCGCAGGCGAGCGAGGCCGATCTGCGTTGCGGCGGTCATCCGCCGTTGTCGGATGCGGTGTATGTCGACTGGATCCGGCGCGGCTTTACGCCCACCGGCGTGTGCAGCAACTGTTCGGGCAAGCATGCGGGCATGCTGGCCGGCGCGCGGTCGATCGGGGCGGCGCTCGCCGGCTATGAACTGCCCGCGCATCCGTTGCAGGTGCGCGTGAAGCAGACGGTCGCGAGCGTGTGCGACCTGCCGGACGACGGCGTGCAATGGGCGATCGACGGCTGCAATCTGCCGACCCCGGCGTTTCCGCTCGACCGGCTCGCACGTCTGTTCGCGAAGCTCGCGGCGGCGCAGGATCAACACGAAGACGGAGCAGCCGCGACGCCGCCGCGCACGGCCGCGCTCGCGCGCATCTATCGCGCGATGACGTCGTACCCGGAACTGGTCGGCGGGGAAGGGCGCTTCTGCACGCTGCTGATGCGGGCGTTCGGTGGCGCGCTGGTCGGCAAGGTCGGCGCGGACGGCAGCTATGCGATCGGCGTGCGCGCGTCGCGGCAAACCGCGCGGCTGGGTGCGAAGGGCGCGCTAGGCATCGCGCTGAAGATCGAGGACGGCAATGCCGCCGCGCTCTACGCGGTCACTGCCGAGTTGCTCGCGGTGCTCGATATCGGCACGCCTGAACAGCGCGCGACGCTCGACGGCTTTCATGCGCCGAAGCGGCTCAACACGATGGGCGTCGAGATCGGCCGGATGGATTTCTCGATCGAGCTGGCCGCGCATCGTTGAGCGCGGCGATCCGCTTCACTGCTGGGCACGCGAGACCTCAAGCCGCCGTCGCTTTCGCCGGCGCGCAGCCCAGCGCTTGACGGATCGCATCGGCGAGCTCGCTCGCGGCGAACTTCGGGACATAGCCGTTCGCGCCCGCGTTCTTCACATGCGCCTCGTTCGCCGCGCCCGTCAGGGACGAGTGGATGAGCACCGGAATATCGCGCGTGCGTGCGTCCGCCTTGATCTGGCGCGTCAGCATGAAGCCGTCCATCTCCGGCATCTCCAGATCGGTCAATACGAGAGCGATGGTGTCTTTCGCGCGCACGCCTTTTTGCTGCGCTTCGCGTGCGACCTGCTGCAGCGTTTGCCACGCTTCCTCGCCGGTCTTCGTCATGATGTAGTCGGCGCCGATCGCGGTGAGCGCCTGCTCGATCAGCTTGCGCGCGAAGCCGGAGTCGTCGGCGGCAAGGATCTTCGCGCCGCGGCGGATGCCGAGCGCTTCACCTACCGAGGCCGGATCGACGCTCGGATGCTGCGACGGGAACACGTCGCGCAACACCTGCTCGACGTCGATCACCTGAGCGAGCCGCGAATCGCCGGTATTGCCGTCGATGCGCGCGATGCTCGTGACGAGCTTGCCGCCCGCCGAGCCATCGGCCGACAGCACCTGGTTCCATTCGAGCCGCACGATCTCGTCGACTTCCTCGACCGCGAAGGCCTGCGTCGAACGCGCGAATTCGGTGACCAGCAGGATGTTCAGGCCGCGCGTCGGCTCGCAGCCCATCAGCCGCGGCAGGTCGATCACGGGGATGATCTGCCCGCGAATGTCGACCGCGCCCATCACGTACGGCGACGATCCGGCGATCGGCGTGATGGTCGGCATCGTCGAGATTTCGCGCACCTTGAACACGTTGATCCCATACAGCTCGTGCGCGTCGCTGTCCGGCACGTGGCCGAGGCGGTATAGCAGCAGCTCGAATTTGTTGGAGCTAGTCAGGTTGCTGCGCTCGGTGTGGCGCTCGTGATTGGCACGGTGGTCGTCTGCCATCGGAATCGTTCTCCAGAGTTGCGGTGCTGAGCGGCGCTAAGCGGTGCCTGTCTCTGGTTATCGGCGTCGATGGCGAAAAATTCAGCACTGCGTCGCAGTGGCGAGCGGCGCGCGTGATTCACGCCAATAAGGCAAACGTGTGCGCATTCATATGAGGGTTACCTAAGGTTACAGAAGCGACAGCAGCGTTTCACCTGCCAGACGGCATGGCTTCTAGAATCGGCAGCGATGAAAGCGTGGCGCCCCGCTGGGCTCGCAAGCAGTCCACAGCGTTTTGCATCGCACGCTTTGTTCGCGGCGCACACGTGTCCTTCGTTTTGCTTTCAGATGCTTTCACCTCAAGGAGAACGTATGATCCGCCTGCCTTCCGTCCCTTCGGTCGCTTTGGCCCGCATCGCCGCCGCTGCCTGCTTCGGCGGTCTTCTGACGGCCGCCTCGGTGGCCAGCGCGCAGAGCGCCGCGCCCGCGGACGCAGTCCGCCTGCATGCGGCCGATCAGACATTCGTCGCGGACGGCACCAAAGCCGTCGCGACGCAGCGCGACGCCGCGCGTATCGCCACCGCGCGTTCGGCCGATCGCGACGTGAAGGCGTTCGCCGAGCGCGTGTCGGATGACGACGCGAAGATCACCGACGCATTGCGGGCGGCGAGTCCGCGCGGTGTCGACGTGCCGAAGAACGATCCCGACGAGGCCGTGCTCGCGAGCATCAACAATCTGCGCGGCGCCGACTTCGACAAGAGGTATATCGAGCAGGTCGCGCTCGCCGGTGAGCAGAAAGCGCTGTCCGCGTTCCAGGCGGAAATCGCCTCGGGTCGCGACGAGAAGTTGAAGACCGCGGCGAAAGAGGCGCTGCCGACGATCCAGCAGCACTACGCGATGGCGCAGGAACTCGCGAAGCGCAAGCATCTGTCCGTGGCCGCGCAATAAGCGGCGTCACGACGCGACGCGGCGGCGGTACTTCGAATACAGGCTTTTCAGCGATAATCGTGCGCTTTATCCGACGATTCTTCGCGCCTTCGATTCCAGGTACCGCATGAGCAAGCAAGCCAGTCTGCCGCAACAGTTGGACCATCTGCTTCGACAAGCCGTCGCGCTTCAACAGAACGGCGCGCTCGTCGAAGCAGAAGAGATGTATCGGGAGATTCTCGAACTGAAGCCGAAACACGGCGACGCGTTGCGCTGGCTCGGCGAACTCGCGCTGCAAACGGGCCGCTTGCAGGAAGGCGTCGATCTGCTGAAGAAGGCGCTCGCTGTGAACGCGAGACAGCCGGCCGTGCATTCGAATCTCGCCTATGCGCTGAACGCGTTGCAGCGTCATGACGAAGCGCTTGCGTGCGCCGAGCGGGCGCTCGTGATGCAGCCGAAATTCGCCGATGCATTGAACAATCGCGGCAACGCATTGGCGGCGCTGTACCGTCCGCTCGAGGCGCTCGCGAGCTACGAGCGCGCGCTTTCTATCGCGCCGGAGTTCGCGCCGGCCTGGAACAATCGTGCATGCGTGCTGCGCGATCTCGGCCGATATACCGATGCACTCGATAGCTGCGACCAGGCGCTCGCATTGCAGCCTAACTATCCGGATGCGTGGAGCAATCGCGGCAACGTGCTCGGCGATCTGAACCAGCCGCACGAAGCAGAGCCCTGCTACCAGCGCGCGCTGGAACTCTCGCCTGGTTTCGTCGATGCGTGGAATAACCTCGGTCTCGCGCAGATCGATCTGAATCAGCGCGAACAGGCGTTGTCGAGCTATCAGCGCGCGCTTGCGTTGAATCCGGCGTCGGTCGAAACGCATTGGAACCAGGCGCTGTGCCTGCTGCAAATGGGCCGCTTCGAGAGCGGCTGGCGCGAATACGAATGGCGTTGGGAGCGTAGCCGCATCAAGGCCGACCGGCGCGCGTTCGCGCAGCCGCTGTGGCTCGGCGATTTCGCGCTCGACGGCAAAACGATCCTGCTGCATGCGGAACAGGGCCTCGGCGACACGCTGCAATTCTGTCGCTATGCGACGCTGGTTGCGAAGCTTGGCGCGAAGGTCGTGCTCGAAGTGCCGGGTCCGTTGTTGCGGCTGCTGTCGACGCTCGATGGTGTCGATCAGTTGATCGAAGCTGGGCAGCCGTTGCCGCCGTTCGATTGTCATTGCCCGTTGCTGAGCTTGCCGCTTGCGTTCAGCACCAACGAAGCGAGCATTCCGGCAGCCACACCGTATCTTTTTGCGCAGCCAGCGGCCGTCGGCAAATGGCGCGAGCGTATCGAACCGCACGGCAACACCAATGCGGATGGCAACGCAATCAAACCGCTGAATGTCGGCCTCGTGTGGGCCGGCGAGAACCGCGCGCATGTCGCGGAACTGCGCAAGATCGATGCGCGTCGCTCGCTCGGGTTCGAGCAATTCGCGCCGCTCCTCGACGTGCCGAACGTGCGCTTCTTCAGCGTGCAGAAGGGCGCAGCCGCAGCGCAACTCGCCGAAAGCGCCTACCGTGAACGCGTCGCCGATTACACAGAGCTGCTGCACGATTTCGCCGATACCGCCGCGCTCGTCGCCAGTCTGGATCTGGTGATTTCGGTCGACACGTCCACCGCGCATCTGGCCGGCGCGCTCGACAAACCGGTCTGGATTCTGAACCGCTTCGACACATGCTGGCGCTGGCTGCTCGAACGCAGCGACACGCCGTGGTATCCGTCCGCGCGTCTATTCCGTCAACCGCAACTCGGCGCCTGGGACAGCGTGATTGACGCCGTGCGTGATGCATTGGCCGATCTGAGCGCGTCGCTTTCATGACGCCTTCTCGCCGACGCGCGTAGACTGAATCTCCGTTCATCGACGGCAATGTCACGGAGATTCTGCCAATGGAATACAGACATCTGGGTGCATCGGGGTTCAAGGTGCCGGTGTTGAGTTTCGGCACCGGTACCTTCGGCGGCAAGGGTGAATTCTTCCAGGCGTGGGGAGCGACCGACGTCGCCGAAGCGCGGCGTCTGATCGACATCTGCTTCGACGCGGGCGTCACGATGTTCGACACCGCCGACATCTATTCGAAGGGCGCGTCCGAGTCGGTGCTTGGCGAGGCGCTGAAAGGCAAGCGCGACAAGGCGATCCTGTCGACCAAGGCGACCTTCCGTTTCGACGGCGATCCGAACGGCGTCGGCTCGTCACGCTTCCATCTGATCAACGCGGTCGATGCGGCGCTCAAGCGTCTGCAAACCGATTACATCGACCTGTTCCAGTTGCACGGCTTCGACGCGAAAACGCCGATTCCCGAAGTGCTGTCCACGCTCGACGACCTCGTGCGCGCGGGCAAGATCCGCTACGTCGGCGTGTCGAATTTCTCCGGCTGGCATCTGATGAAGTCGCTCGATATCGCCGACCGCTACGGCTATCCGCGCTACGTCGCGAATCAGACCTACTACTCGCTGGTCGGCCGCGACTACGAGTGGGAGCTGATGCCACTCGGCGTCGACCAGGGCGTGGGTGCGGTGATATGGAGTCCGCTCGGCTGGGGGCGTTTGACCGGCAAGCTCAAGCGCGGCCAGCCGCTGCCCGAGACGAGCCGTCTGCACAAGACCGCCGAATCGGGCCCGCCGGTGCCGGAAGAGTATCTGTTCCGCGTGCTCGATGCGCTCGACGAAGTCGTCGCCGAAACCGACAAGACCGTGCCGCAGATCGCGCTGAACTGGCTGCTGCAGCGGCCGACCGTCGCGACGCTGCTGATCGGCGCGCGCAACGAGGAGCAACTGCGGCAGAACCTCAGCGCGGTCGGCTGGAATCTGACGGCCGACCAGGTCGCGAAGCTCGACGCGGCAAGCGCGGTGCGCCCCGCGTATCCGTACTGGCATCAGGAAGGTTTCGCGGAACGCAATCCGAAGGCGGTTTGAGCGGCGAATCGATCACGTTCCCGGCGCCGCAGCCGGCGCAATGCAGCGGTCCAGCGCGGCAGCACGCTGGACCAGCGCATCCCATCAAGCCAAACCGCCATTGGCCCGCAACGTCTGCCCATTGACCCAGCCCGCATCCGGGCCGACCAGAAACGCGACCACGCCCGCCACGTCTCCCGGCTCGCCGAGGCGTTGCAGCGGCGGCATCTTCGCGAAGGTTTCGATCTGCTCGTCGGTCTTGCCTTCGAGGAACAGCGCGGTCGCAATCGGTCCCGGCGCGACCGCATTCACGGTGATGTTGCGCCCGCGCAGCTCCTTCGCGAACACGCGCGTGAATGCTTCGACGGCCGCCTTGGTCGCCGTGTAGATGCCGTAGCCGGGCAGGTTCAGCGCGAGCACGCTGGTCGAGAAATTGACGATGCGTCCGCCGTCGTTCAGGCGCGCGGCCGCTTCGCGCAGCGTGTTGAAGGTGCCGCGCACGTTGATGTCGAAGGTCTGGTCGTACAGCGCGTCGGACGTGTCGGCGAGCGGCGTGGGCTTCATCACGCCCGCGTTGTTGACGAGCACGTCGACCTTGCCGAGTTCGCGTTCGGTGATCTCGAACATGCGACGCACGTCGCCGGGCTTCGATACGTCGGCTTGCACCGCGACCGCCTTGCCGCCGGCCTCGCGGATCGCGCCGACGAGCGCGTCGGCTTCGCCCGCGCTCGATGCGTAGTTGACGGCGACCGCGTAGCCGTCCTTCGCGAGCCGCTGTGCGATCGCCATGCCGATGCCGCGCGACGCGCCGGTGACGATGGCGACTTTGGGTTGTTGGTTCGTGCTCATGATTCGTTTCCTCACAGAAGGGGTGGTGGATCGGTGAGGTGAATGATGAAGACTTTCCGCGTCGAGATAATCCGGTTAGACTCGCGATCATCATTCCATTCGCTTTAATAATCCGCCGATATGGACCGTTTCGAGGAAATGCGGGTATTCGTGCGGATCGCCGAGCGCCAGAGCTTTACGCGCGCCGCCGACGATCTGCAAATCCCGCGCGCGACCGTCACCAACCTGATGAAGCGTCTCGAGCAGCGGCTCGGCGCGCGGCTGCTCGAACGCACCACGCGCACGGTGCGGCTCACGCCCGACGGCGACGCGCACTACCAGCGCTGCGTGCGCCTGATCGCCGACATGGAGGAGGCGGAGGGGGCGTTCTCCAATGTCGCGCCGAAGGGACTGTTACGGGTGAACGTGCAGGGCACGCTCGCACGGCACTTCGTGGTGCCGGCGCTGCCCGCGTTTCTCGCGCGGTTTCCAGACATCGAGCTGATGATCGGCGAGGACGACCGGCTCGTCGACCTCGTGCGCGAGGGCATCGATTGCGTGCTGCGCGCAGGCGTCCTGCAGGATTCGTCGATGGTCGGGCGGCGCGTCGCGCAACTGCAGCAGGTGACGGTCGCGAGTCCTGCGTATCTGGCCGCGTATGGCGAGCCGGCCAATCCCGGCGCGCTGTCGACGCATCGCGCGGTTAACTACGTGTCGAGCGCGACCGGCAAGCCGCTGCCGCTCGAATTCCGCGTCGACGGGCGAGATACCGCGCTCGTGCTGCCGTCGGCGGTGTCGGTCAGCGGCGCCGAACTGTATGCGGGCGCGGCGATCGCCGGACTCGGCATCGTGCAGGTGCCGCGCTACCGTGTCGCTGACGAACTGGCGGCCGGACGGTTGCGCGTCATTCTGGCGGACTATCCGCCGCCGCCGATACCGGTGTCGGTGCTGTATCCGCAGAACCGGCAGTTGTCGTCGCGGGTGCGGGTGTTCGCGCAGTGGCTGCGGGAGATTTTCGAGCCGGTGAGTTGAAGGAGCGCAAACGCAAGGTAATGCTTTGACGTGGTTAACACCTGTACATCTGCGTCTCGCATAGTGTCATTCTCAAGCGCGCAGAAAGCCACCCGTGAGCGAGGGTGGACGCACAGAACGACCGGGGGATCTGATGATGGAGCGTTTTCGTTCGCTGGGTGTGGCGACTGGCGCGGCGCAGTTCGCCAGCGCCGACATCCTCGGCCGGATCAGCACGGCGTCGCGCCGGCCAGGTGCCGCGCAGACCTTCGATCTGATTCTCGAACCGCGCCCGTGGCCCGGGCCCGCCGCGCCCGATACGACGGACGCGCGGTTCAAGATCCATATGCTCGACACGATGCGCGCGTTCGAAAAGCGCGGTGTGGACGCGATCGTGCTGCCGTGCTTCCTCAGCCACACTTTCATCGACGAACTCACGGCCAACGTCACCGTGCCGGTCGCCAACATCATGACCGCGCTGTCTGAGCACGTGCGGCGCATCTATCCGTCGGCGCGGCGCGACGGCGCCCGGCGCATTGGTGTGCTGACATCGGCGGCGATCCGCGCGAACGGCCTGTTCGAGCGCTACTTCGGAGCCGGCCAGTTCGACGTGTGCTATCCGCGCAACGACTCTGGTTTCGACTGCGTGACGAGCGCCGTCTTCGGCGACGAGGGCATCCGCGCTGGCCGCCTGCAAGGGCGGCCGGTCGAGTTGCTGCGCGCGGCGTGCGCCGACCTGGTCGCACAGGGCGTCGACGTGATCGTGCCGGGGCTCGCGGAAATCGGCCTCGTGCTGCGCGCGCTCGGGCCCATCGAGGTGCCGCTCGTCGATTCGAACCAGGTGTACGCGCGCTATGTCGCGGCGGCGCGGTACACACAGCCGCAGCGGGCGTTCCGCCTCGGCGTGGTCGGCGGCATCGGGCCGGCCGCGACCGTCGATTTCATGGCCAAGGTCGTGCGCAACACGCCGGCCGCGCGCGATCAGGACCATATCCGGATCATGGTCGAGCAGAATCCGCAGATCCCGGATCGCACCGCGGCGCTGTTCGGTCGCGGCGACGACCCGACGCTCGCGCTATACGCGGCCTGCAAGACACTCGAGGAGGGCGGCGCGGATCTGATCGCGATTCCGTGCAATACCGCGCATGCTTTCGTCGAGCGGCTTCAGCCGGCGCTGCGCGTGCCGATCGTCAATATGCTGACCTGTACCGCCGATTATCTGCGCGAGACCTTCCAGGGGCTGCGCGAAGTGGGCGTGCTGGCCACTTCGGGCACGCTCGCGAGCCGCGTCTACGAACAGGCGCTCGAAGCGCGCGGCCTCGTGCAGATCGCGCCGTCCGCGTCCGCGCAAGCGCGTCTGATGAACGCGATTTATGGGCCGCGCGGCGCGAAGGCTGGGCATACATCGGGCGAATGCTGCGACGACCTCGCGGCGGCCGTCGACGATCTGGTCGCGCGGGGCGTGCAGGTCATCGTGCTCGCGTGCACCGAGCTGCCGTTGCTGTTGCGTGAGCAAGCGCTCGCGTGTGCGGGCGGGCGGGTGGTGCGGCTCGTCGATCCGACCGACGTGCTGGCGAGGCGTTGCGTCGAGTATGCGCTTGGCGATAGTGCCGCGCGCGAGACCCTGGCGGGTCGCGCGGTGCTGGCGGTGACAGGGTGCGCGTCGCCGAAGGAAAGCGCGGTCGGCTAACGAGGTATTGTCGTCGCCGCGCAGTGATTCGCCGCATTCCCGCAGATCGAGGCGCAAGGATACGGAATTCGTGAGGGTGGGGAATCGTAAAATTCGTCAGTTCGTCTGGCCATTGGCGCTTCATCCTCGAAAAGCTGTCGCATGAAGAGGCGCGCCGTGGTGCTCCGTCTCTCAGGGCTGCGAGGGTTCGCCGTCACTGCTGGTGTGTGCCGATGCCGTGTTGAAAGCATCGCGTACCACCTCTTCGATCCGGGCAATGACTGCATCAGGCAGATGCGAGTACGTCTTGCGTTTGTTCGACCGCCACGTTTTCTCACGCTCGCGCGGGTAATTCCTGAAGCGCATCCAGGAATGCTCTGACCTTGACGCTCAACAGCCGACGAGAATGGTAAAGCGCCCATATCTCCACCGGAGAACCCTCTTCTTTACCCCAGCAGACGAGTCGTCCGGCCATCACATCTTCTTCGACTAGCAGCCTCGGCAACATCGCCGGTCCCACGCCGGCGAGAACGGCCTCGCGCACCATCAGTAGCGACGATAGCCGGAGGACCGGCATCGGCTCAAATGTCTTTGTACCTTTGGATTTCGTCCGCACGCTCCAGATCGCTCCCGATGGCGCAGCCGCCGACAAGACCGCCGGGACCGGAAACGGGCTCACATCCTGTTTGCGCGTCGCAGGAACCGATACGGCCGGCGTTGCCACAAGCCATCGCTCATCATCAAGAATGCGCCTTCCCACGAGCAGATCGTCTCGCGGCGGATCGACACGAATCACCAGGTCATAGCCGTCTTCCACCGGGTCCACGACACGATCTTCCGCGACAATCTCGAGCTCGACCTGCGGGTAGGCCAACGCGAAGCGCGCAGCGATCGTGCACAGCACGACGTGCGCGAAAACGATGGGAGCACTGATGCGTAGCCGTCCACGCGCGACGGGCGCACGCGAGGCCACCGCGTCGCCCGCCTCTTCAAGCTCTGCCAGAAGGCCTCGAGTGCGCTCATGGAGTGCGATGCCATCTTCCGTCAGGCGCATTCGTCTCGAGCCGCGCTCGATCAACCTCACTCCGAGTTCGTCTTCCAACTCTGCTACATGCCGCGATAGCGTGGCTTTGGGCCGGTCCAGCGCGCGGCCAGCTGGGCCGAAGCCGCCGTGAGTGGCGACCGCATTGAAATCAGAAAGCGCCATTAAATTCATGAAAGTTCTATTTTTGAGACGAGGTGTTTCGATTCTATATCTATCGACTCAAATTCGGAACGAATAACCTGTCTTCACCGGGCCGCTTTGGGCCTTTTCATCAGAGAGACAGTCATGACAATTCTTGTTACTGGAAGTACGGGCACGGTGAGTACGCAAGTTCTTGAACACCTGCAAGGCCGTGGAGTTCAGGTGCACGCACTGACGCGTTCGCCCCAGAAAGCCCAATTTGCTGACGGCATCCGGGCAATCGAAGGCGACTTGTCCGATGCGGATTCGGTACGGCAAGCCATGAAGGGCATCAGCACGTTGTTCCTGCTGGCGCCAAACGCCGCAGACGAATTGACTCAGGCGCTGCAGGCCTTGAGCATCGCGCGAGAGTCGCATGTGAATGGCGTGGTGTATCTGTCCGTATTCAGGGGCGCAGAGTATGTCGACGTGCCACACTTCGCGGGCAAGCACGCAGTCGAGCGCATGATCGAGCAGTGCGACATGCCGGCGACTGTGCTTCGTCCCGCGTACTTCATTCAGAACGATGTGCGGCAGAAAGATGCGTTGCTGAAGCACGGCATCTATGGGATGCCGATTGGCGAGAAGGGCATTTCCATGGTGGACGTTCGCGATATCGGAGAGGCAGCAGCCAAAGAGTTGCTGCGGCGCGAGTTCGCTGCCAGCCCGCTACCGCGAGAAACCTACGAACTGGTCGGCCCGGACGTGCTGACGGCGGAATCCATTGTCCGTATCTGGGCGGATGCACTCGGACGCCCTGTTCGCCATGGCGGTGACGATCTCGATATTCTCGAGCAGCGTTTGAAGTCAGTCGCGCCGGCGTGGCTGGCGTATGACATGCGCTTGATGATGCAGCGATACCAGCAAGACGGTGCCGTGGCTTCGACCGAACAGATCGGGCGCTTGTCGACCCTACTGGGACGCCCGCCCAGGTCTTACCGCGATTTTGCGGTTGCCATGGCCGCTGCGTGGGCGAAGGATTGACCCACGCGCTGCAGGGCGGTTCATCAATCTGTGTTCATATTCTGAACGTCCGGTTGGGCGCTAAAGCCGGACGTCAGCGGTGCGAGCTCGAACGACTCTTCAGGGTCGGGTAGCGCCCATTGCAGACGTACAGACTGAATCTCCCTTCATTTGAAAGGAGATTGTCATGAGCACATTAATCGACACCGGCCCGTCGCGTGTACCGTGGAACAAGGGGAGACTGACTGGGCAGAAGCCACCGCTGAAGCCCAAGGAGATCTGGGCAATCCGCGTGCGCCTGCAGCTTTCGTCCCAGGTGCGGGATCTGGCCATGTTCAATCTCGCCATCGACAGCAAGCCGCAAGGTCTGGATCTGCAGCCGCAAGCAGACACACGACATCGCAGGCCTGCACCAGTTTCCTCGGGCTCGTGTACGAGGCGCTTGAGGAGCGCAAGCGCGCTGGACTGGATATACGGCTCATTCTCCTCCGGGACGAGCTTGACGCGAGGTTCTGCTCGATGCTGGCGGAGAGCCAGTAAAGCGCGCGAGGCCTTCCGCTTCTGATCAGCTGCGTTACCGGCGGTGTTAGCGCCGAGCGCTTATTTTGGCGGCCAGTCTGGGACGACATATTCTTTACCCCACGCCTTGCCCCACTGCAGCATGCACAGCTCGCTCTGTGGGGCCAGCGGCATGATCACGCCGGTGGGGACATAATCCTTGCGCTCGATTCCACCTTCCCTGTGCGTGAACTTCGGCGGGTTGTACTTCGTATAGCAGGCCGCGCCAATGGCGAATTCGTCCAGCTTTACGTCCTCGAATTCAAGCCCGGAAATGTCAGCCCGCGTAAAGTCGGCGTCGGACAGATCGCCCCCGCGGATTCGCGCGTTGCTGAGCTGGGCCGCCTCAAAGTGGACGTGGCCGCAATCCTTGCAATGATCGATAAATGCGTCGCGAAGCACGGCGCCGGTGAAATGGGCGCCGCTCAAACTGGGGGTATCGAATTGCGCTCCCCGCAACTGGGCGCCGGTGAAGTCGGCGCCGTCCAGGTCGGCCGAGATGATGCGCACGCCATCGGCCTCGATGTAGGCCAACGTGACTCCGTTGCTCGCCAGCGTCTGCATCGCAAAACCTTGCCCCTGGTTAAATTGCGAGCGCTTGCCGCTTTGAAAGTAGCCTTGAAGCTGCGTCCACGCCGCGATGTTCTGCAAATTGGCGCGGTCTCGCACTAGAAGGGCCAAGGTGCCCACGGTTGCGAGCGAAGCGAGCAATGTCGTGACATCGACCCAGAAATGAAAATCGCGCGGGAACGCGAGCCACTTCTGCTTGCGCCGCGTGGGCTTGCGTGCTGACGGTTTCCTTAGCGTTTTACGGATCACAGTTAGCCCGCTCTTTGGCTGCCCACAGCCAGGGTACTCGTCAAAGCGTAGGTGATCCCGAGCCAATTGTGCAACCCATCCGGTGCGGTGCGCCCGCCCCCTTACGCTAGGCGGAGTAAATAGGCCCGCGCGCAATGCTGATGGCTCTACCAGCATCTGGCTGGCACCGAAGCAGTCCCTCAGGCCGGCCGCTTCCTCCTCGAGAACTGACGTTCCGCCGTTCCCCTTTGAGTGTCGCATTCGGGTCGGTTTGCGTCGATCCCGCATCCGAGCCGTGCGTTAGGCCAACGCCTCACCGCGTTGGCTGTCGCAGACCAGTATCTTCCCAGTGTGCCTTGATGAGACACTTGCCGCCCGCCGCAGATCCGCCGGGACGCCAATCCCCTGCAGTCTCACCAATGCGGTTCTTCCAGCCTCGAAAACCCGCTCGCGTCCCAGAATTCCCTCCCCAGGCACCACGCGCGAAGCGCACCTCTGCCTGTCATGGAAAACTGTATAAACATACAGTATAGTATCCCCCTACAGCTAGGCTTTCGGGCGCTTCTCGCGCCGTCCCGGCTGCACCGAACTTGCGCGGTCGCGAGAGCCGGCCGTGAGAGGTGAACCACTCCTTCAGACGGTCGGAAAAATTGTCCTCCAACGACGCAACCCCTGACACCCTCGCCGACACCCCCCAAAGCGGCAAGCCGAGCAGCAACAAGACCCACGGCACGATCCGCATTCGCGGCGCCCGCCAGCACAACCTGAAAAACGTCGACCTCGACGTGCGCACCGGCGAAATGACGGTCGTCACCGGGCCATCGGGCTCGGGCAAGTCGAGCCTCGTGTTCGACACGCTGTATGCGGAAGGCCAGCGCCGCTACGTCGAAACTTTCAGTGCCTACGCGCGCCAGTTCCTCGACCGGATGGATCGGCCGCAGGTCGACCGCGTAGACGGCGTACCGCCCGCCATCGCGATCGACCAGACCAACCCGGTGCGCAGCTCGCGCTCCACGGTCGGCACGATGACCGAGCTCAACGACCATCTGAAGCTGCTGTACGCGCGCGCGGCCGAGCTGTTCGACCGCCAGACCGCGCACCCGGTGCGGCACGACACGCCGGAG
The DNA here is from genome assembly GCF_013366925.1 of Paraburkholderia youngii. Lineage (NCBI taxonomy): Bacteria > Pseudomonadati > Pseudomonadota > Betaproteobacteria > Burkholderiales > Burkholderiaceae > Paraburkholderia > Paraburkholderia youngii. The sequence goes on along the minus strand of NZ_JAALDK010000001.1, from coordinate 5,217,658 downwards.
ACGATCTACGCGGAACTGCTCGAGCGCACCGCGCAGCAGGAGCCGCGGCTCGTCGTCACGTTCCCGGTCGAATTGCCGGAGTCGGCGTCCGAGCAGGAGGTCGAGCAGTGGCTGTCGGCGAGCGGCTATACGCGCGTGCAGGCGCAGCGCGAAGTCGATTCGCCCACCGGCAAGCGCACGCTGCTCGACGTCGTCGCCGACCGCTTCCGGCTGCGCTCGGTCGACAAAGCGCGCGCGATCGAGGCGATCGAGGCATCGCTGAAGCGCGGTGGCGGGCGCGTCAATATCTACGTGCTGCCGGCCACCTCGGACGAACCGAAAGCCGAAGCCGCCGAGCCGCGCATCTGGCGTTTCTCCACTGGCCTGCACAGTCCCGAAAGCGATCTGCGCTATGCCGATCCGCAGCCCGCGCTGTTCTCGTTCAACTCGGCCTATGGCGCGTGCGATGCCTGCCGCGGCTTCGGCCGCGTGATCGGCGTCGACCTCGGTCTGGTGATTCCAGACGCACGCAAGACGCTGCGCGAAGGTGCGGTCAAGCCGATGCAGACACCCGCGTGGAAGGAATGCCAGGACGATCTGATGCGCTACGCGGCGAAAGCCGACATCCGCCGCGACACGCCGTGGGGCGAGCTCAGCGAGCGCGAGCGCAACTGGGTCATCAGCGGCTCGCCGGACTGGAACGGCAAGTGGCAGACGCATTGGTACGGCGTCAAACGCTTCTTCGATTATCTGGAATCGAAGGCTTACAAGATGCATATCCGCGTGCTGCTGTCGAAGTACCGCAGCTATACGCCATGCGAAACTTGCGGCGGCGCGCGTCTGAAAACCGAATCGCTGCTGTGGCGCCTCGGCAGCAAAGCGAACGCGAACGACGTGCTCGCGCCCGAGCACCGCTTCATGCCGCGTGGCGTGCAGTGGTCGCGCGCACAGCTCGAAGCGTTGCCGGGTTTGACCGTGCACGATCTGATGCTGATGCCGATCGAGCGCATCCGCCGCTTCTTCGACGACATCACGCTGCCGAGCGCGTTGCTCGACGACGCGCTGAAGCTGCTGCTCGCCGAAGTGCGCACGCGCCTCAAGTATCTCTGCGACGTCGGCCTCGGCTATCTGACGCTCGATCGGCAAAGCCGCACGCTGTCGGGCGGCGAGGTGCAGCGTATCAACCTGACCACCGCGCTCGGCACGTCGCTGACCAAGACGCTGTTCGTGCTCGACGAACCGAGCATCGGCCTGCATCGGCGCGACCTGAACCGCATCGTCGAGGCAATGCACCGGCTGCGCGACGCGGGCAATACGCTGGTCGTGGTCGAGCACGATCCTTCGGTGATGCTCGCGGCGGACCGGCTCATCGACATGGGGCCGGGGCCTGGCGAGCGCGGCGGTTCGATCATTTTCGACGGCGCGCCCGACGCGATCCGCTCGACCAGCACGCTGACCGGTGAATACCTCGGCGGCCGGCGCCATGTCGCGGATGCCGCGCACTGGTCGCGTCGCACGGTCGATTCAAGCACGCCGCGCATCGTGCTCGAAGGCGCGAGCGAGCACAATCTGCGTGACGTCACGGTCGAAATTCCATTGCAGCGGCTCGTCTGCGTGACCGGCGTGTCCGGTTCCGGCAAATCTACGCTGCTGCAGGACGTGCTGTATCCGGCGATGGCGCGCCACTTCGGCCTTGCCACCGAAGCGCCGGGCGCGTTCAAGTCGCTTGAGGGCGCCGACCAGGTCACCGACGTCGTGTTCGTCGATCAGTCGCCGATCGGCAAGACCGCGCGCTCGAATCCGGCCAGCTACGTCGGCGCGTTCGACGAAATCCGCAAGCTGTTCGCGAAGGCGCCGCTCGCGCAGCAGCGCAGCTACGGCCCCGGCATGTTCAGCTTCAATTCGGGCGACGGCCGCTGTCCGACCTGCGGCGGCTCGGGCTTCGAGCACATCGAAATGCAGTTCCTGTCCGACGTGTACCTGCGCTGCCCCGATTGCGACGGGCGTCGTTATCGCGCGGAAATCCTCGAGGTGAAGATCGAGCGAGGCGAGCCCGCGCGCTCGATGAGTATTGCCGACGTGCTCGAGCTGACCGTCAGCGAGGCTGCCGCGTACTTCGCAAAGGATGCCGAAGTATTGCGCGTGCTGCAGCCGATCGTCGACGTCGGGCTCGAATACGTGAAGCTCGGCCAGCCGGTGCCGACGCTGTCTGGCGGCGAGGCGCAGCGGCTCAAGCTCGCGGGCTTTCTCGCGGAATCGGCGCAGACGCGCAGCACGCGTGGCGCGAAGCAGGCGGTCGCGAAGCGTCTGTTCATGTTCGACGAGCCGACCACGGGCCTGCATTTCGACGACATCGCGAAGCTGATGCAGGCGTTCGGCAAGCTGCTCGCGAGCGGTCATTCGCTGATCGTGATCGAGCACAACCTCGACGTGATCCGCGCGGCCGACTGGATCATCGACCTCGGTCCCGAAGGCGGCGACGGCGGCGGCCGCGTGCTGTGCGCGGGCACGCCGGACGAAGTGAAAGCGTGTGCCGAGTCGCATACCGGCGAGGCGTTGCTGCAATACGACCGCGCGATGGGCGTCGCAGCCGAAGCGGAGCCGCAAGGCATCCCGCTGCAGAAGGCACTGAGCGCGGCCCGCGCGCGTCGCGCGATCGAAGGCGAGGACGTGGTGCGCATCGTCAACGCGCGCGAGCACAACCTGAAGGCGCTCGACGTCGATATTCCGCACGGCAAGTTCAATGTGATTACCGGCGTGTCGGGCTCGGGCAAATCGACGCTCGCGTTCGACATCCTGTTCCACGAAGGTCAGCGGCGCTACCTCGAATCGTTGAATGCGTACGCGCGCTCGATCGTGCAGCCGGCCGGGCGCCCCGAAGTCGACGCGGTATACGGCATTCCGCCGACCGTCGCGATCGAGCAGCGGCTCTCGCGCGGCGGCCGCAAGAGTACCGTCGCGACCACCTCGGAGGTGTGGCACTTCCTGCGTCTGTTGTACGTTAAGCTCGGCTTGCAGCACTGCATTCACGACGGCACGCCGGTCACGTCGCAAAGCGCCGAATCGATTGCCGCGCAGTTGCTGCGCGATCACAAGGGCCAGCATGTCGGCTTCCTCGCGCCGCTCGTCGTGAACCGCAAGGGCGTCTATACCGACCTCGCGAAATGGGCGAAAGCGCGCGGCAATACGCATCTGCGGGTGGACGGCGAGTTCGTGCCGGTCGATCCGTGGCCGAAGCTCGACCGGTTCCGTGAGCACACGATCGAGCTGCCGGTCGCTGATCTCGTCATCTCGGCCGATCATGAAGCCGAGCTGCGCGAAGCGCTCGATCAGACGCTCGACATCGGCAAAGGCATCATGCATCTGCTCGCGCCGCTCGACGGCCTGCACGACGCGATCAACGGCGGCGAGTCCACCGCGAAGCTCGGCGACGTGAAGGTGTTATCGACGAAGCGCGCGTGTCCGGTGTGCGGCACGAGCTATCCCGAGCTCGACCCGCGCATGTTCTCGTACAACAGCAAGCATGGCTGGTGTACGAGCTGCGTCGGCACGGGGCTGTCGCTCACGCGCGAGCAGCGCGCCGCGTATGACGACACGATCGTCGTGGACGACAATCGCGGTCGTGAACAGAGCTTGCCGTCGGAGGAGCAGGAACCGGAAGGGCTCGTCGACGAGCCTTGTCCGGATTGCGCTGGCACCCGGCTGAATCCGGTCGCGCGCGCGGTCACGTTCGACTCGCAGGCGATCGTCGATGTCGCGCAATGGACCGTGTCCGACACGCGCGCGTGGATCGATACGCTGCAGATGACGGGCCGCGATGCCGAAATCGCGCGCGACGTGGTCAGCGAAATCGGCAGCCGGTTGCAGTTCCTCGAAGAGGTCGGGCTCGGCTATCTGAGCCTCGATCGCGCGGCGCCGAGTTTGTCGGGCGGCGAAGCGCAGCGCATCCGGCTTGCCGCGCAGCTCGGCAGCAACCTGCAAGGCGTGTGCTACGTGCTCGACGAGCCGACCATCGGCTTGCATCCGCGCGACAACCAGATCCTGCTGAACGCGCTGCGCAAGCTCGGTGACAAGGGCAATACGCTCGTCGTCGTCGAGCATGATGAGGACACGATCCGGCGTGCCGATCACATCATCGATATCGGGCCGGGCGCGGGCAAACGCGGCGGCACGCTGATCGCGCAGGGCAGCGTAGCGGACCTGTCCGCGCAGGTAGATTCGCTGACCGGGCGCTTTCTCGCGCAGCCGATCGTGCATCCGCTGCAGCCGCGTCGCGAGGTCGTCGCGCCGGGCAAGCGTGCAGCCGCGGTGCCGGAGAACTGGCTCACCGTGCATGGCGGCAAGTTGCACAACCTGCGTGACGTGACGGTCGGCATTCCGCTCGCGCGGCTCGTCGCGGTGACGGGCGTCAGCGGCTCGGGTAAATCGACGCTCGCGCGCGACGTGCTGATGACCAATCTGCTCGACGCGGTCGGGCGCTCGGTGCTGTCGTCGCCGGCCACCCGCCGCGCGCGTGCGGCGGCCGAACAGAAACCGGCCGCGAACCGGCGTTCGAGCGTGCTCGCGCGCTCGGCGCCGCGCGCGCCGCTGAACGTCACGCACACGTGGCAGGGCTGCGATTCGGTCACCGGCTGGGAAAGCATCGACCGTGTGCTCGAAGTCGATCAGACGCCGATCGGCAAGACGCCGCGTTCGTGCCCCGCCACCTACATCGGCGTGTGGGATGCGATCCGCAAGCTGTTCGCGGGCACGCTTGAGGCACGCGCGCGCGGCTATACCGCGTCGCGTTTCTCGTTCAATACCGGTGAGGGCCGCTGCCCCGCGTGCGAGGGCCAAGGCGTGCGCACGATCGGCATGAGCTTCCTGCCCGACGTGAAGGTGCCGTGCGATGTCTGTCACGGTCAGCGCTTCAATCCGGAGACGCTCGCGGTCACGTGGCGCGGCAAGAACATTGGCGACGTGCTGACGATGGAAATCGACGAAGCGGTCGAGTTCTTCGCGTCGATCACGAACATCGGGCATCCGCTGCAACTGATGAAGGACGTCGGGCTCGGCTATCTGACGCTCGGCCAGCCATCGCCTACGTTGTCGGGCGGCGAGGCGCAGCGCATCAAGCTCGTCACCGAGCTGAGCAAGGTGCGCGACGACCTCACCCGGCGCGGCCAGAAGCCGCCGCACACGCTATACGTGCTCGACGAGCCGACGGTCGGCCTGCATATGGCGGACGTCGCGAAGCTGATTCGCGTGCTGCATCGGCTCGTGGATGGCGGGCATAGCGTCGTCGTCATCGAGCACGATCTCGACGTGATCGCCGAGGCGGACTGGATCATCGACCTCGGTCCGGAGGGCGGCGTGGGCGGCGGTACGATCGTCGCGGCAACCGATCCGGAAAGCCTGTCGCGTGTAGCCGCGAGTCACACCGGCGCGGCTTTGCGGCCGGTGCTCGCGCGCACGGCCGCTAATGCGGCGCTGGCCGGCGAAGGGACGAATGGCTGAGGCAACCTGACGAGGAGCGGCGCGGCCGTTGCGGGCCGCGATTTGGTCCCCAACCCACTGTTTGCTCGCATTCCACGCGCTTGTCAGATGTGCCGTGGCAACCTTGCAGGTTGCCACGGCCGGCGCTTCGTCGCGTCTGCGCCACACATCATTGCTGCACTGCAATCAATCGGCAGAGATTCGCCAAACGCGGTGCATCCGCGCGATTAATTCATACGAAAGCGATCGACGATGTTTCAAAATAGAAACGTTTTTGGAACCCCCGATAAATCAGCATTTGGATATTAATTTTCGGCCCAGAACCAATGCCGCCGATATGCCTAATGGCGCGGGGAATAACTTTACGCTTTGCGAATAAACTACCGAATTGCGCGGACATAATCGGGATGATAAGCAGTTCACAATTGAAACATTTTGGATGCGGCAAGAAACGTACTCGGTAAGATGGGTCCCCTACGCTTCGCATTATCGGCAACTTTGCCCGAACGGGCGAGAGTGCCGTCCACCAAGGCTTTGCGGTAAGATATCCCCACCCACTGCGCGCAACCTCGCATAGTTGCCGGTCCTGCCGGGCGCTCATATCAATCGCTCAATAACCGCTTTTCCTCAGACATGGATATTCGTGATGAAATATTCTTTTCAAATTTACTATAGCGATCCATTCCGCTAACATCACGCTTAATCCTTTATGCGGCGTTAGTCCGTTTTCCCGCCGTAATAACGCATTCTCTCGTTCCGTCTGCTGACGGGGCAAATCGGGGTCCACAACGTATGCCCGTTTGGGGAAGATCATGCCGCACATGCACCTTGATACAACGAGAATTACGTGGCTTCACACGCCTGCGTTGAACGTCCGTACTGCAGCGCGGCGAATCGGCATCCTGCTGTTCGACGGCTTCTGGCTGCTCGGCCCCGGTACCGTCGTCGAAATGTTCCAGACCGCCAATGAGTTCGCGGGCACGCGCTCGGGCGAAGATCCGCCCTACGAAGTGCAGTTCCTGTCGATGGAAGGCGGCAATGTTGCCAGCTCGTCGTCGGCGCGCATCTGGACTGATCGCATCGACACGCGCTTTGGCGGCGGTTTCGACGTGCTGTTCATCGCAGGTGGCTACGGCGCCCACGTGGCCGCACGCGACGAACGCCTGCTGAACTGGCTGCGCGCCGTGCAATCGCGCACCCGCGCGATCGAAACGATCGGCGAGGGACGCCTCGTGCTCGAAGCGGCCGGCCCGACCGAGCATGATGGCCTGATGAGCCGCTATCCGGGCGCGAGCGCGAGCGAAGGCGCGTTCAGCGCGGCCAATGACCGTCACGACTGCGCGCGCAGCGCGCTGATGTTCATCAAGCGCGACCTGGGCGCGGAACTCGCGCGCAGCGTCGCCGATCGCGTGATGCCCGGCATGGCCTCCACGTGGGTGCCGCTGCCGGCCGAGGGCGGCACGCTGAGCGTCGCCGAAAAGATTCGCGCGGCCGCACGCTGGATGGAGGCGAACTGCGACCGTCCGGTCTCGGTCGCCGATGCCGCGCAGGTCGCCGCAATGAGCGAGCGCAATTTCCTGCGCCGGTTCAAGCACGAGATGCAGGTCACGCCGTCGGACTACCTGCTGCAGGTGCGGCTGCGCATCGCGTGCAACTTCCTGACCGAGACCGAATTGCCGGTCGACAAGATCGCGCGTCGCAGCGGCACTGGCAACGGGGACCGCCTCGCGAAAATCTTCCGCAAGCGCATGGCTTTGTCGCCAACCGAGTATCGCGCCCGAAGCCGGGCGGCCAGTGAGGCGTAGCATGTATCAATAGCATGCGATAGCGCGCCCGCGCCGCGGGCGCGCCTCGTCTGTTGGACGCGGTCGCGAGAGCGGCCGTAGGTTCGCTGGCCAGCCTTCTTACGAGCACAGTGGCGATGGGCAACAGGGTCATGGCGACGGCATTGCCGGAGGTGAAACTCATCGAGCCGGAAGTGTTCATCGACGAATACGGCTTCTGCTTCGAGAGTTTCAGCGCGGACGAGTTTTCGGACGACGTCGCGCAAGGTTTCAACTTCGTGCAGGACCGCCATCTGCGCGCCGTGCATGGCGTGCTGCGCGGCTTGCACTACCAGGTGCAGCGTCCGCAGGGACGGCTGCTGCGCGTCGTGCGCGGCGAAGTCTTCGACGTCGCGGTCGACGTACGCCTGAACTCACCGAACTTCGGCAAATGGAGCGGCGAGTATCTGAGCGAAGGGAACCAGCGGCAAATGTGGGTGCCGCCCGGTTTCGCGCACGGCTTCGTCGTGCTGTCCGATGTCGCCGAGTGCGTGTGGAAGACCACCGAGTACTGGTTCCCCGAACTCGAACGCTGCCTGCTGTGGTCCGATCCCGACATCGGCATCGAGTGGCCGATCGACTTTCAACCTATTCTCGGCAGCAAGGATGCGGCGGGTCGTCGTCTATACGAAGCCGAAAACATGTCGTGAACGACAGGTGATCGGCCAGAGTTTTTACGACATTTTTTCTTGAGACGCTCACCGGCCGACCATACACTTCGGGCATCCAGTCAGTACGAGGTGCTCAACGTGAAGCGTCGCGCAAGCCGTCCGCAATCCGTTCCGGTCCACTATGCATGTCGTGCCGGCCACGTTGAACTCAGGCGCTTCGACGCGTCGCGCGATTCGTTCGTTGCGTTGACGGCGCTGCTGCATCGCGCGTTCGCGCCGCTCGGCGCGCAGGGGCTCAATTGCACGTGCGTGGATCAGACCATCGAAGCGACCCGCGAGCGCGTGCTGCGCGGCGATTGCCATGTCGCGGTATGCGACGGACGGATCGTCGGCACGATGACGCTTTATGCTTCGGATGGCGAAGCATCATGCGAGCTATACAGGCACGACGATGTTGCGAGCTTGCGCCAGTTCGCAGTCGATCCCGCGTGGCAGGGGCGAGGCATCGGCACGTTGCTGATCGCGTTCGCCGAACACTGGGCCGCAACACGCGGCTATGCGCAACTCGCACTCGATACCCCGCAACCGGCCACGCAGCGGATCGCGTTCTATCGCGGGCAGGGGTTTCGCATCGTCGAATTCATGCGCTTCGCGCACAGGTGCTACGACAGCGCGATTCTGAGCAAGCCGCCGGTAGCGATGCGCACGCTCGCGAACTGGTCGCGGCGTCTGCATGCGACGCCGCAGATCGCGCGTGCGGCCTGAAGCAATGCCGCATACGTCCGCGGCATGCGGAGAAAAGCAGTGGAAAAGCAGCGCAAGAGAAGCGGAAGAAAAGCGGAGTTGAAGCGCCCGATGCTTCGGCAACTATTGCAATATGCTGCGGCAAGTATTGCAACGGCGGCAACGGCGGCCACGGCGACCGCAGCGGTGCAATCCTGAACGCGGCACCAACGCAGCGTCGCCGGTTCGCATCGGGCGAGGGGTGAATTCACCGAACGCTGTGTGCAGCCGTCAGCGTCGGATCACGCCCATCAGCAGGGTGACGAGGAAGATCACCAGGAAGATGAAGAACAATACCTTGGCGATTTCGGTTGCGCCCGCGGCAATGCCTCCAAAGCCGAACACTGCGGCGATGATGGCGATGATGAAGAAAATCACAGCGTATCGAAGCATGGTGCCTCCACCGGTGGATTGTTGAAATGACGTTTGAACGGCGCCCCGTTGCGTGCGTCACGCGGCTTCACGGGTGAGATGCCGGCGAGCGGAATTCAGCAATACATGTGCCATCGTTTCATTGACGCCAACCTTTGCGTGACGAATATTTCGCGGCACGCGAAATTACCGTCGAGCCGACGCTAACGTTTGCATTCCCTCTCCGCCAGGCGCGCAACGTGCCAGCCATGCTGCGGACTACGTAGAACCCGTCACGCGTCATCCACGCAGCCAGTGATACGCCAGCGGCCCGCACAGCACGCCCCACGTCAGCACACACATCAGCAGCGCAATGGTCACGGCCGCACTGCCGCAGTCCTTCGCGCGCTTCGACAATTCATGCCGCTCGAACGAAATCCTGTCGATGGCGGCCTCGATCGCCGAATTCAATAACTCCACCAGCAGCACGAGCAGCACCGATCCGATCAGCAGCACGCGCGCGATGGCGTCGACCGGCATCAGGAACGCGGCCGGCACGAGGATCGCCGCGAGTGCGGCTTCCTGACGGAACGCGCTTTCCGCGCGCAATGTCGCGACGATGCCGGCGTACGAATGCCGCAACGCGAACAACCCGCGCAGCGGACCGCTGCGCTTCGCGGGCGGCGCGATGCTCGAGTGAGTGGGGGAGTCGGCCGGATCAGGCATGTTTTGGGATGATGTTTGATGTGCAGCAAATGACCGTGGATGTTACAAGATGTCAACAAGGTTGCAAATTGTGATATCTTTGCGCCGCCCAACAGCGGCAGGCTCCTGGCACCTTCTCGCCTGACCGACCGGCTTCGGAAAAATGAAAGGAATGTATAACCGGTTAGGGCTGCTGCCGATTGCGTTCAAATCTCAAATGTTGGTCATCCCCGTTGCTCGTTCCGCTCAAGGTTTCGCCGGATTTTCCGTATACGAGGAATGGTGCGCCGCGTGTTTCTCCTGTGCGTGCCGGCAGTCCGTTTTCCCACTTCGCGCGTTCGCGCGGCAGACCGGATTCGCACCGTAAGTGGCGCCCTCGCGTGCGCACGGTCCAGGTCCAACAAGCTGAGCTGTTCATGAAACCAGTTGTGTCGTTGTGCGTTTCGCTGAGCGCCGTTGTCGGCGCGTTGTATGCCGTCGCGTCGGGCGCCGCGCCATCGGTGCCTGTCGTCGCCGCCGCGGCGATTGCGCCGGCCGCGCCCACTGTCGCGAGCGCGAGTGCCGCCAAGGCCAATCCCAGCGCCAACTACCTCGACAACGATGCCAGCGTCCCGACGCCCGCATCCGGCTCCAGCACATCGCGCGTTTCATTCCCGACCCTGGGCGCGTATCAGCCGCTGACGCTGCGCGGTGTCGAAGACGCGCGCACCGTCAATCTCGGCGTGCGGCTCGATCGCGTGGTCACGGCCGCGCGCCTGCGCTTGCGCTACACGTATTCGCCGTCGCTGGTGTTCGCGATGTCGCATCTGAAGGTGTCGATCAACAACGAAGTGATCGCGACCGTGCCGTTCGATCGCGAGCACGCCGGCAAGCTCGTCACCCAGGACATCCCGCTCGATCCGCGTTTTCTGACCGACTACAACCAGATCGGTCTGCGCCTGATCGCGCATTACACGCTCGAGCATTGCGAGGACCCCGAGAACTCGGCGCTGTGGGCCGACGTGAGTCCGTCGAGCGAGTTCATCGTCGATACCGCGCCGATCCGGTTGCCCGACGATCTCGCGCTGCTGCCTGCGCCGTTCTTCGATCACCGCGACGCGAACCGGCTGCGTCTGCCGTTCGTGCTGCCGGCCGCCGCCGACAACGCGACGCTGCACAGCGCGGGGGTACTCGCTTCGTGGTTCGGTGCGCAGGCCGATTATCGGCAGGCGCGCTTTCCGGCGCTGTCGACGTTGCCTACCGACTCACACGCGGTCGTCGTCGCGCGCAGCGAGCAGCTGCCCGCCGGCCTCACGCTGCCGCCGGTCAACGGTCCGATGCTGATCGTCGCCGACAATCCCGTCGCGCCCAACCGCAAGCTGCTGATCGTGACCGGCCGCAGCGCCGCCGAAGTCGATGAAGCGAGCACCGCGCTGGTGCTCGGCACGACCGCGCTAGCGGGTCCCGCGGTGCGCATCACGCAGCTCGCCGCCGGCGCGCCGAGGAAGCCCTACGACGCGCCACGCTGGCTGCCGGTCGACCGGCCGGTCTCGTTCAAGGAACTGATCGACGATCCGTCGCAACTACAGGTGCGCGGCAGCACGCCCGACGCGATCCGTCTGAACCTGCGCGTGCCCGCCGATTTGTACTCGTGGAACGGCGCGGGCGTGCCGCTGAATCTGAAGTATCGCTACACGGCGCCGACCGTGCAGAACAACTCGGCGCTCGCGGTGCAGATCAACGATCAGCTGGTCAAGTCGTACCGGCTCGCGCTCGCGACCGCCGACGACGCGCAAGGCCGCCTGCAATTGCCGGTGCTGTCGAACAACGCCAACCGTGCGACGAGCGCGCTCGATATTCCGGCGTTCCGGGTCGGCAGCTCGAACCAGTTGCAACTGCGCTTCAATCTCGATTCGCAGAAGACCGGGCTCTGCCAGGGCGTCGCGACGAACCCGGTGCAGGCCGCGGTCGATCCCGACTCGACGATCGACTTCTCGGACTTCGTCCACTACGCACGGATGCCGAACCTCGCGTTCTTCGCGAACAGCGGCTTTCCGTTCACGCGTTACGCGGACCTGTCGCAAACGGCCGTCGTGATTCCCGAGCATCCCGCGCCGCAGGAGCTCGAAAGCCTGCTGACGATGCTTGGCCACATGGGGCAATGGACCGGCTATCCGGCGCTGCGCGTGCAGGTCGCGCGGCCGCGCGAGCTCGCGCAGCTGAGCGGCAAGGATCTGCTCGTGATCGGCGGCAACGGCTCGGCGCCGTGGCTCGCGCGCTGGCCGCATGCGTTGCCACTGACGATCGGCGCCCAGGCGGGCGACGCCGCCGCGTCGGGCGCCGCTGCGTCGAGCCCGCTCGCGCGCGCCTCGTTCGCGGTCGACGAGCAGTGGCACAGCGCCGCCCGGCGCGACGGCGCCCCGCACAGCGACGCGCGTCGGCCGGACGGCGGCGCGCGGATCGAACGCGACGGACCGCTGGCCGCGCTGATGGGCTTCGAATTGCCGGACAGCCACGGACGCAGCGTCGTCGCGCTGAGCGCCACCGATCAGCAACAGTTGTCGCAACTGCTCGACATGCTCGAAAAGCCGGACCGTGTCGCGCAATTGCAGGGCGACGTCGCTTTGCTGCGCGATGGCAAGGTGGACAGCATGCGCGTCGGCGACACCTATCTGGTCGGCTACGTGCCCTGGTATGCGCGGCTGTGGAGCAAGGCGATCCAGCATCCGGTGCTGCTCGGCGTGCTCGGCGCGCTCGCCGGCTTGCTGCTCGCGATCGGCGCGTTCACCGCGTTGCAGGAACTGGCCGCGCGGCGCCGGGGAGTCTGATCGATGAGTCAGTCGAAGGGCGGGGCGCTGTGGCGGGCAGTGCGCGACGGGGTGGGCGTTGAAAGTGTCGCCGACCTGCACGCGAGGTTCGCGAGCAGGCTCGTGCGAACAACGGCGAGCGTTTCAGCAACGGTGCTGACCACGATGCTGACGCTCGCGAGCAGCCACCACGCGTTCGCCACGCAAGCGCCGCTGCCGAGCCACGCCGACATCACAGCTTGCAGCGCCGCGCCCTGGCCGCGCTGGCAGCAGTTCAAGCGCGACTTCCTTTCCGCCGATGGCCGCGTGATCGACGTCGGTTCGTCCGACGAGCGGACGGTGTCGGAGGGCCAATCGTACGCGCTGTTTTTTGCGCTGGTCGCGAACGACCGCGCGGCCTTCGACACGATCTTGCGCTGGACCGAGCAGCATCTCGCGCAAGGCGACCTGACCGCGCGTTTGCCGGCGTGGCTGTGGGGCCGCTCGGAGGACGGCAACTGGGCCGTGCTCGACGCGAATGCATCGTCGGATGCCGACCTGTGGATCGCCTATGCGCTGCTCGAAGCGGGCGACGCTTGGCGCGAGCGCAGCTACACGGCGCGCGGCGCGGTGCTCGCCCGCCGTGTGCTCGACGAGGAAACGGCCAACGCGCCGGGGCTCGGCTTGACCTTGCTGCCGGGCCCGGTCGGCTTTCATCCGGACGCGGACGTGTGGCGCGTCAATCCGAGCTACATGCCGCCGCAGGTGCTGCGCGGCCTCGCCACGCGGCTGCCCGACGATCCGCGCTGGCCGCGTTTGCTCGCGAGCACGAGCCGCATCCTGGTCGATACCGCGCCGCATGGCTTCTCGCCGGATTGGGCTTTGTACCGCGCGAACCGCGGCTTCGCACCTGACGCCGAGACCCACGCCGAGAGCGCCTATAACGCGATTCGCGTGTACCTGTGGACCGGCATGCTCGACCGGCGCGATCCGCTCGCGCCGACGCTGCTCGCGCGCTTCGCGCCGTTCGCGAACTTCATCGCCGCGCACGGCGCGCCGCCCGAGAAAGTCGACGCGAGCGATGGCCGTGCCGGCATCAACATGGGCAACGCCGGTTTTTCGGCGGCGGCCGTGCCGTTTCTCGATGCGCGCGGCCAGCGCACGCTCGCCGATGCGCAGATCGCACGCGTCGCCGCGCTCGATAGCGAGACGGCCGCCGGTTACTACACGAGCGTGCTGAGCCTGTTCGCGCTCGGCTGGCGCGAAGGCCGCTATCGTTTCGCCGCCGACGGCACCCTCGATCCGCACTGGAGCACGTCGTGCCGCGCCGCGCCGCAGTAACGCGCGCGGCGCGTTTCAGCGTGGTCGCGTGCGCATGCGCCGCGGCGATCACGGGTCACGCGTACGGCAACACCGGGCAAGCCGAAGCGATGCGCACGACGGCCGCGCGCACCGCTGCCATCGGTACGCTGGCGGCACCCGCTGCTGAGCCGACCATAGCGCCGCCACAAAACCCCGCCGCGCAACGCCTGCTCGCGACCGCGCGCATGTGGTCGACCAAACATCGCGACGACCTTGCGTTGCAGGCAATCAACAAGGCGCTGCTAGCCGCGCCGGGCGATCCGGTGTTGCTTGTCGAACAGGTGCGCATCGAATTGCGTCTCGGGAAAGCGCAAGCCGCGCAGGCGACGCTCGCACGCTTGCGCGCGAAAGCGCCAGACAGCGCGGCGATCCAGCAGCTCGACGACGAATTCCGCGTCGCCACCAACGGCCGCGAGGAATTCGCGACCGTGCGTCTGCTCGCGCGTAGCGGCCAGTCCGCCGAGGCGGCGCGTCGCTTGCAGCTGCTGTTTCCGCACGGCGCGCCGTCGGGCTCGCTCGGCGCCGAGTACTACCAGATTCTCGCGGGCACGCCCGAGGGCCGCGAGCAGGCGCTGGTCGCACTGCATCGGCGGATCGCCGCCGATCCGTCCGACGTCGATGCCGCGCTGGTGCTCGCCAATCTGTTGAACACGCGCGGCGATACGCGCGCGGAGGCCAACCGCATCGCGTGGAATCTGGCGACGCGGCCCGACTCCGATCGCACGGCCTCGCTCGACACGTGGCGTCACGTGCTGCAATCGGCAGGCGTGGACCTCGCGTATCTGCCGGCGTTGCGCGCGTACCTGCAACTCGTGCCGGACGACACCGAATTCCGCGAGCGTGTCGCGACGCTCGAAGCGCGCCTCGACGCGCAACGGCAACTCGAACACAACCCTGACTACATCGCCCAGCAGCGCGGTCTGCGGGCGCTCGAGCGCAACGATGTCGCGGCCGCCGAGCCGCTGCTCGCGCGCGCCGCGAGCGCGCGTCCCGACGATGCCGACGCAGTCGGCGGTCTCGGCATCGCGCGTATGCGGGCCGGGCGGCATGACGAAGCGCGCACGCTGTTTCTGCGCGCGGCCGCGCTCGCGCCCGACAATCGCGCGAAATGGCAGAGCCTCGCGCGCACCGCGCAATTCTGGGGCATGCTCGCGCAAGGCCGCGCGGCTGCCGCGGCGGGCCACGCGCAGGAGGCGGAGCGGGCGGCACGCGCGGCGCTCGCGATGGAGCCGGACAACGCGGACGCGAAGCTGATGCTCGCCGACGCGCTGCTCGCGCAGCACGACTGGAGCGCGGCCGAGCCGCTCTTGCGCGACATGCTGAGCGGGCATGCGCCGAGCGTGGCAGCGCTGCGCAGCACCCAGACGCTCTTCGAAAACACCGGCCGCGCGGCGCAGGTCGAGCCGTTGATCGACGCGTTGCAAAGCCGCTTCACCGCTGCCGACGATCGCCAGAGCCTCGCTCGTCTGCGTGCCGATCTGCTTGCCAAACAGGCGGACCAGTTGCTCGCCGACGGCGAGCGCGGTCCCGCCGCGCAACGCTATGAAGCCGCCTTGCGCAGCGAGCCCGACGCAGCGTGGACCCGTTTCGCGCTCGCGCGTCTGTACCGCGATCTCGGCCTGCCGCAACTCGGCCGCAATGTGATGGACGAGGGGCTCGCGCTCGCGCCATCGGCCGAGATGCGCTATGCGAGCGCGCTTTACCGCGATTCGCTCGATGACCTGATCGGCGCGCAAGCGGCGCTCGCGCTGATCCCGGAGCAGGAGCGCACCGAGGGTATGCGGGCGCTCGATCGCAATCTGCAAACGCAACGAAAGCTTGCCGACGCGCGCACCGCATTCGCCCGCGACGATCGCGCAAGCGCGCTCCGCCTGCTCGACGACGCACGCGCTTTGGCCGGCGACGATCCGAATCTGCTCGCGTCGGTCGGCGCGCAGTGGATCGACGCGGGCGACGCCGCACGCGGCCTCGCATTGCTGCGCGACTGGATCGGCGCGCATGCGGGCGAGGCCGACGCGGACGTGCGGCTGCGTTACGGCGATCTGCTCGGCAGCGCGCGACGCGACGCGGAGCTGTCCGCATGGCTTCAGCAGTTGCGTGACGATCCGCGGCTGAAGCTGGACGCTGCGCAACACGCGCGCCTCGAGGATCAGGCGCTGCGTGCGGCCCTACGTCAAACCGACGAAGCGATCGATCATGGGGATTACGAAGCGGCCGGGCAGCGACTCGCGGCGGTCAGCCCCGCCGGTCGGCGCGACAAACGCTATACGCTCGAACTCGCCGACCTCCAGCGCGTGCAGGCCCACTACGCGGCCGCGCGGGCGACGTTGGCGCCATTGCTCGCCGCGCAGCCAAACGATCCGGAAGTGCAGCTCGCGCTGGCCCGTGTGCTGGAGCAGAGCGGCCAGCGCGGCGCCGCGCTGCGCGTCGTGCACGATGTGCTCGACGGCGCCGCGCCCGACGACGTCGACACGCGGCTCTCGGCCGCGCGCCGGCTCGCCGCGTTGAACCAAGCGCGCGACGCGCAGCAGATCACCACGGCACTGCGCGCCGCGTATCCGACGCGGCCGGACGTGACGGTGCAAAGCGGCCGCATCGCCGAAGACCTCGGGCAGTACGAGGATGCCGCTTCGCTGTACCGTTTGTCGCTCGCGCAGGAACGCTCGGCGGGCGTGCGCGCGGGACCCGATGGCACGCCCGCGCGAGCCGCGCTCGACGATCTCGAACAGCGCCGCAATCCGTCGATCGAGACCGGCTGGCTGCCCGCATATAAGTCCGGCGACGCGGGCATCTCGCAGCTGCGCGCGTGGCAGGTGCCGCTGTACGTGCAGATCCCGTATCGCTATGACGGCCATTTCTTCGCGCACATCGATACCGTGCATCTCGACGCGGGCACGCTGGATGTCAGCGACGCCAACGCGTTCACGCGCGATACCTTCGGCAGCTTCGGCGCGGCCGACAAGCTCGGCACGTCGCTCGGCCTGTCTCCGCAGCAACTCGCCACGCTGGCCGCGGGCTTGCCGTATCTGCATCAGTCGGCCACCGGGGTCGCGCTCGGCGCGGGCTACACGTCCGACGCGTGGCGCTTCGACTTCGGCACGACGCCGCTCGGATTCCCCGTGTCTTACCTCGTCGGCGGGGTGCGCTATCGCTTCGATGCGGGACCGGCGAGCTTTTCCGTCAGCGGCTCGCGCCGTCCGGAAACCGGTAGCCAGCTGTCGTATGCCGGCATGCACGATCCGGTGACCGGCACCGTGTGGGGCGGCGTGCGCCGCGATGGCGTCGACCTGCATTCATCGTTCGATCTCGGTGCGGCGAACCTGTTCGCCGATCTCGGCGCGGGTGAGCTGACCGGGCGCAACGTCGCGAGCAATCAGGAAGTCACGCTGCGCACCGGCTTCACGATGCCGGTCTACCGGCGCGCGAATTCACTGGTGAGCACCGGCCTCGTCGGCAACGCGTGGCACTACACGAACAACCTGCGCTTCTATTCGTTCGGGCAGGGCGGCTACTACAGTCCGCAGCGCTATCTGTCGCTCGGCGTGCCGCTCGAATGGCTGGGGCGGCATGGCGCGCTGAAGTGGGATCTGAGCGCGACCGTCGGCGTGTCGAATTCGTACGAGCGGGATTCGCCGTACTACCCGAACGGTCTGCCCGCCGGTCTCGGCGCGGCGCCGGGGCTCGAGAGTCTCGTCAATGCGGGCAGCTCGACACGGGGCGTCGCGTTTTCGTATGGGCTCGCGGGCGTGGTCGAGTATCGCGCCGATCCGCATCTGGTGTTGGGCGCGCAGTTGAGCATCGATCGCTCGCACGACTACGCACCGAGCGCCGCGCTCGTCTATCTGCGCTACACGTTCGATGCGCGCAGGCAGGACAACCGTCTGTCGCCGCAGCCGGTACGGCTTTATTCGAGCTATTGAACGGCGATGCAACGAGACCTGGGACAGCAGACGTGAACACCGTTTCGAATCCAACCCAAACTTCTGGGCGCACTTTCATGCGACGCTGGCTGCGCATGTTCGGCGGCACCGGCGCGCAGCGTCGCGCACGGCAGGTCGGCCGTCTCGCGATCGAGGCCTTGCCGGGCGAATGGGCCGCGCTCGAAGCGGGCAAGCTGTATGCGATCTACGCGGCGCCGCGCACGCCGGGGGGCGACACGCCGGGCGTCGACACACTGATCTGGGAAAGCGCGCGCACCGCGCTCACCCGCGACGTGACGGTTGTGCTCGCGCGTGAACGCGCGGCCGTTGCCCAGCGTTTGCGCGAGCTGGGCTTTAGCGCCAACGCGCCGGCCGCGGGCTGGCCGCGCAATCTGAACGTGCTGGCGATGCCGGCCGTCGATGGTGCGCAAGAGTCGGAGCAGCAAGCCGACAGCGCCGCGACGCACGGCAAACTGTTCGGCGGTCTGCGCGCGCTGAAGCGCTTCGGTTTTCGTGCAGGCTCGCTGTATTTCATCGAAGGCGCCGAACGCTGGTTCAACTGGCACGACGCCGCCGCGTTCGCGCACGAAGGCCGCATGCTCGCGAACTGGTGCGAAGCACGGCGTATCACACTGGTGCTGCTGCTCGGCGTCGATGGAAATGGCGAAGACGATTCACTCGATACACGCGGCGCGCCGGACGGCGTCATCGATGCATCACGCCGCAACGCGTTCCATGCGGCATGCGCGGGCGTCGCACGGATGGAGCGCACGCATGGCGAGCTGCTGTGGCATGCCGACTTCTGGCGCGCGGATCGCACGCTGGTGACGGGCGAAGTCCGCTCGCTGCGCTTTACCGACAGCGGCCACCTCAGCGTCGCGCCCGATGCGCTGGCCAGCAGCGTCGCGCGCGGCGAACGCCTGCTCGCGCGCGACGAGCAGCGGGTCGTCGTGAGCCGCGCGGTGGTGCGCGGTCACGAGGCGTGGCTGCCGCCGCATTGGGAAGTGTGCGCCGATCAGGCCGCGGTGCTGAGCGCGTGCGCCCATGCTCAGGCCGCGACCGTGGTGCTCGATTACGCGGGCGGCGCGCAGCTCGACGCGTTGTGCGCGACGGTTCATGCGCTGCGCCGCCAGGCCGGGCGCGCGCTGAAGATCGTCGTCGTCGAGCGGGGCGAAGTGTTGCGCCATCAATATGAGCTGCTCGTGCTGACGCTCGGCGCGAACCTCGTGCTCGGCCGCGACCTGCCGTTCTCGCGCATGCAGTCGCTGCTGCAGTCGCTGCAGGGGCAACTCCATACGCGGCCGGTCGCCGCCGACTACCGCAGCGCATTGAGCGCCGCGTTGAGCGACGACGTGCGCGGCTATCTGCCGGCCGGCGCGTTCTGCGAGCGCGTGCGCCTCGTGCTCGCACGCAGCGGCGTGTTGCAACTGCCGCATGTGCTCGTGAAGCTGACGCTGCTGCCGCAATGCGCGCACGTCGATGCGCTGAAGCACTGTGTGCCGCGCCGCGCGGGCGACGTGCTGACCGTCGACGCGTCGCATCTGTATGTGTTCCTGTTCGCCTGCCGGCTCGCCGATGCGGACGCCGCGCTGGCGCGGATCATCGATGTGCCGGTCGAACAGCTTGCCGATTCGCTCGTGCACCTGGCAGAGCAGAGCATCGGCGCCGAACTCGACGCGCTGGACGCGGCCAACCGGCGCAACCGGATCGCCGATTACAGCGATATGTTCGCGGCGTCGATGCGTGATGGCGCGCCTTTGAGCTCACCGCTCGCCGCAGCGCCGCACGAAGCCGCGGGCGAAGCGGCGCACGTGGCCGCCGTGCAACTCGCGCAAGTGGAAGTGGCGTTGGTTCATGCGCGTGCCGAGCTCGAAGTCGATGCCGCGCCAACGTCTGCGCCAACCCGGCCAGCCGGATCAGCCGAAGCGAAACCGCTCGCTACTGAGCGCCGCCGACCCCACCCCATGCCACCGCGTCGTCGCGCCGAACCCAGCGCGATGCCGGTGCGCGCGAGGAGCATCGAATGATCGAACTGGTTCTGATGTGTTTCGTGGCCGGCATGGTCGTCGCGCTGCCGATGTGGATCGTCTGGCAGCGCGTCGGCGCGCGGCGCGCTCTTGCGGCCATGCGCGGCTTCGATCCGCGCGACGCGGTGCCGTGCGAGATCGAGCCGGTCGCGCTGCGCGCGCGGCTGTTGCCCGCGCTCGATACGACCCAGGACGAGGTGGCGCGATGAAAACGATCGCCGTCGTCTCGACCGCGGGCGGCACCGGCCGCACCACCTTGACCGCCGTGCTCGCGGTATTGCTCGCGCGCCGCGGCCGCCAGGTCGTCGCGCTCGACTTCGATCCGCAGAACATGCTCGGCGCGCAGCTCGGCATCGACGGTCTCGCGGCGGCCGGTCTTTCGCAGGCGCTGCTCGATGCGGACACCGCATGGCATGCATCCACGTGGCGCAACGCGGACGGCGTGCTGTTCGTGCCGTACGGCGCGGTGTCCACCGCGCAAAGCACGCAGTGCGACGCACGCCTCGCCGCCGATCCGCGCTGGCTGGCCGACGCGCTCGCCGAGCTCGATCTGCCGCGCGATGGCGTCGTGCTAATCGACACCGCGCGCTATCCGTCGCAGCAGGCCGAGCACGCGCTGCGTTGCGCCGACCTCGCGCTGTGCGTGACCCCGCCCGAACCGGCCGCCTGCGCGACGCTGGTCGCGCGGCTCGCGGCGCTGCGCGATACATGCGCGCAGCTGCGCATCATCGTGAACCGGCTGAACCCCGCGCGCGACATGCAGCGCGACGTGCTGGCGATGCTCGGCGCGGCGCTCGGCGACAAGCTGCCGCTCGCGCAGCGCGTGCATCTCGATGTCGCGTTGCCCGAGTCGTTCGCGCGCGGCACGTGGCTGTTCGACGACGCCCCGCATTCGCAGGCGTCGCACGATCTGCAGGGGCTCGCGAATTGGCTCGATGCGTGGCTCACCGAGGCCACGGCGCCGCTCGATCGGCGGGACGGCGGGTCATGAGCGAACGGGAAACGCGTTCGTTGCGTACGCGAGCGCTCGACTGGGTCGCGCGCGGCCTTGGCGTGCCCGCGACTCGCACGCCGCTCGACTGGTTCGTGCGGCTGTTCTTCCGGCCGCCCGCGGCGGGCAAGCCCGATTACGCGCGCCGCTGGATGCGCGCGGCCGTGCTGCATTTCGCGCTGCAATGGGGCGTGCTCGAACCGCATCGACTGCGCGCATGGCTGTGGCGCGCGTTCGCGCGCGCGCCGCGTTCGTCGTCACGAAGCGCGGCGGCGACAGTGCGGGCGCTGGCCGCCTGGATCGACCGTTGGCTCGTGCCGCTCTGGCTGCTCGGGCGGCGCGGGCGCGAGCGCGTCGACGCGCTGCTGGCGGGCTTGCCGTGGCAGCGCTGGGGCACGCGGCTCGAAGACGCGACGCAGCGCATCGGCCATGTTCGCTGGCTGCTGCCGTTGATGGTTGTCGCGGGTATCGGTTTGTGGGCGGTGATCGGCACGTCGCCACTGCAGTCCGACGGTCAGTTCGAGTTCTTCGCCGTGCTCGTATTCATTGCGCTGATCGTGCGACGCTTTCCGGGCCGCATGCCGGTGCTGATCCTGACCACGCTCGCGATGCTCGCGATGGTGCGCTACGTGTGGTGGCGCGTCACCCAGACGCTGTCGTTCCAGACGCCGGGGGAGGCGATTCTCGGTTATCTGCTGTTCGGCGCGGAAGCGTATACATGGGTGATTCTGCTGCTCGGTTTCGTGCAGACCGCGTGGCCGCTGAAGCGCGCGGTCGCGAAGCTGCCCACCGACACATCGAGCTGGCCGAGCGTCGACATCTACATCCCGACTTATAACGAGCCCCTCTCCGTCGTGCGGCCCACCGTGTTCGCCGCGCAAGGCATCGACTGGCCCGCCGACAAGCTGCGCGTCTATCTGCTCGACGATGGCCGCCGCGAGGAATTCAGAGCCTTCGCGCAGGCCTGCGGCGTCGGCTATCTGACCCGCGACGACAACCGTCACGCGAAAGCCGGCAACATCAATAGCGCGCTCGCCCGCACGCAGGGCGAGTACGTCGCGATCTTCGATTGCGATCACGTGCCGACGCGCTCGTTCCTGCAGACGGCGATGGGCACGTTCCTGCGCGACGCGCGCTGCGCGATGGTGCAGACGCCGCATCACTTCTTTTCGCCGGACCCGTTCGAGCGCAACCTCGGCACGTTCCGCCGCGTGCCGAACGAGGGCAATCTGTTTTACGGGCTCGTGCAGTCGGGCAACGATCTGTGGAACGCGTCGTTTTTTTGCGGCTCGTGCGCGATCCTCAAACGCGATGCGCTCGAAGAAGTGGGCGGCATCGCGGTGGAGACCGTCACCGAAGACGCGCATACCGCGCTGAAGCTGCATCGGCGCGGCTACACGACCGCCTATCTGCCGACCGTGCAGGCCGCAGGTCTCGCGACCGAGAGCCTCGCGGGCCATATCCAGCAGCGCACGCGCTGGGCGCGCGGCATGGCGCAGATCTTTCGCATCGACAATCCGTTCATCGGCCGCGGGCTGGGCTTTTTCCAGCGGCTTTGCTACGGCAACGCGATGCTGCATTTCTTCTACGGCGTGCCGCGGCTCGTGTTCCTGACGATGCCGATGGCGTACCTGTTCTTCCAGATGTACTTCATCAACGCATCGGCGACGACGATCGCCGGATTCGTGCTGCCGTACATCGTGCTCGCGAACCTCGCGAACTCGCGCATGCAGGGCAAGTACCGTCACTCGTTCTGGGCCGAAGTCTACGAGTCGGTGCTCGCGTGGTACATCGTGCTGCCGACCACCATCGCGTTCTTCAGCCCGAAGCACGGCAAGTTCAACGTGACCGACAAGGGCGGGCGCATCGCCGAGGGCTACTTCGACTGGTCGACGTCCAAGCCGTATCTGGTGCTGCTCGCACTGAACAGCGGCGCACTCGCGGCCGGCGTGTACCGGCTGATGTTCGGGCAGAGCGGCGAAACGGCGACGATTCTGATGAACGTGTTCTGGACCCTGTACAACCTCGTGATGCTCGGCGCGGCCTCGAGCGTTGCGCGCGAGGCGAAGCAGGTGCGCGTCACGCATCGCATCGCGATGCGCGCGGCGGCGACGCTGCTGCTCGCGGACGGCTCGACGCTCGCCTGCACGACCAGCGACTATTCGACCGGCGGCCTCGGTCTCGATGTCGAGCCGGGTTTGAATCTGGCGCCGGGCGACAGTCTCGGCGTGTGCCTGAGCCGCGGCGATCGCCAGTTCCATTTTCCGGTGTACGTGAGCCGCTGCGTTGGCCGGCACCTCGGCGTGCGCTTCGACGGCCTCACGCTGCAACAGCAACGGCAGCTCGTGCAATGCACGTTCGGCCGCGCCGACGCGTGGCTCGACTGGCATGAGCAAACGAGCGAGGACGCGCCGCTGCTTGGTTTGAAGGAAGTGCTCGCGATGGGCGTCGAAGGCTATTCGCGACTGTGGGGCGGGCTCGCGCGTGCCTGCGAGACACTGCTCGCGCTCGACCGCACCCGCTATTGATACAGCCTGCGCGCATCGTGTCGCGCGCAGGCCAAAGAGAGAACCTGTCGATGACTTTGTGGAACCTGTACTTCATCCTCAAGCTGTACCTGTTCGCGGGCGGCCATCTGCAGCCGCTGTGGCTCGCGAATCTCGGCTTCGCGCTCGCGCTCGTCGTGACTTCGACGCTGCGCCGGCGCGCGCTGCGCATCGTGCGCAACCTGTTCGGTCTCGCGCTCGGCGTGCCCCTGATGTACCACGAGGCGAACGTGCCGCCGTTCTCGCGTCTGACCGAGGAGTTCGGCAATCTGACCACGTTCAGCTACGGCTACTGGCTGGAACTGGCGCAGCGCTTCCTGCCGCCGATGCTGCTGCTCGGCGTGCTCGGCGCGCTCGTCGGCTATCTGATCGTGAATCGCTGGGTGCGCGTCGCGACCTTCGTGCTGATCGCGCTGGTCGCGATTCCGCTGTGGCACGAGGGCGGGGTGGTGCTCGCGCAACTGCGTGGAGCGTCGGCGAACGCAGCCGCGAATTCCGGCCCGAATGGAGCGAACAACCCGCTCGCCGCGCAGCCGCTCGACCATAACGCTGCGCTCGCCGCGTTCCGCACGCAGGAGTCGCAACGGCAGGTCAGCTTCGGCCATCTGGCCGCCGATCCGAACGCGCAGTTCGACGTAATCGTGCTGCACATCTGCTCGCTGTCGTGGGACGACCTCGATGTCGCGAAGGCGCGCAATCATCCGCTGCTGTCCCGCTTCGACTATCTGTTCACGAACTTCAGCACCGCGGCGAGCTATAGCGGGCCGGCCGCGATTCGCGTGCTGCGCGCAAGCTGCGGCCAGCAGGCGCACGCGGACCTGTACAAGAACGCGCCACAGCAGTGTTATCTGCTCGCCGATCTCGCGCAGGCGGGCTACACGCCGCAGACGATGCTGAACCACGACGGCCACTTCGACAATTTCCTGGAACTGATCCACGACAACGCCGGCATTCCGAACGTGCCGCTGATTCCGAACACGAGCGTGCCGGTCGCGATGCATGCGTTCGACGGCTCGCCGATTCGCGACGACTACGAGACGCTCGCCGCGTGGTACGCGCAGCGCGCGAGCATCGCCGGGCCGGTCGCGCTGTACTACAACACGATCAGCCTGCACGATGGCAACCGGCTGCCGAATAGCAACCTGACGAGTATCGATTCATATCCACTGCGCGTGAACAAGCTGATGAGCGACTTCGACCGCTTCGCCGATCTGATCGCATCGTCCGGGCGGCGCGCGGTGATCGTGTTCGTGCCCGAGCACGGCGCGGCGCTGCGCGGCGACACGAACCAGGTCGCGGGCCTGCGCGAGATTCCGACGCCGCGCATCGTGCACGGGCCGGTCGGCGTGCGCGTGGTCGGCTTCCAGGGCAATCATGGGCCGACCACGGTGATCGACGATCCGTCGAGCTTCCTCGCGCTCGCCCAGCTGCTGTCGAATCTCGTGTCGAACAGCCCGTTCAAGCCGGGTGTGAGCCTGTCGCAGTACGCGACGAATCTGCCGCAAACGCAGATGGTCGGCGAAAACGAGGGGACGGTGACGATGAAGACCGCGTCCGGCTATGTGGTGAAGACGCCGGACGGCGTGTGGGTGGACGGCAAATGATGAACGCGCGCAATACGTCGAATAACGCCGCGCGCGGCGGCTGGCCCGTCGACGATATCAGCGGCCTCGCACTGCGTCTGCCGGAGGTCGAGGCGGGCCGCTATTTCGATGCCCAGGCGAAGGAGGCTTACGAGCAGTCGCTGCTGAAGTGGCCGGTGCTCGCGCGGCTGATGAACCTCGTGCCGCGCGACGAAGCCGAAGCGCAGGCCGCGCAAGATGCGCGGCAAGAATCGGGCGTGGAATAAGGCCCGCGTCGAACGCTCAACGCAACTGCGTAACCGCCAGCAGCAACACCATGCTGCCGATCCCGCCATCCAGCACACGCCACGCAGTCGCGCGGCGAAACAGCGGCGCCAGCATGCGCGCGCCATAGCCGAGCGCGACGAACCACACCGCGCTGACCGTCATCGCGCCGAGCGCGAAGGCGACCCGCGCGCCTTGCGGTTCGCGCGCGCCGGCCGTGCCGATCAACAGAAACGTGTCCAGATAGACGTGCGGATTGAGCCACGTGAACGCGAGCGTCATCAGGATGATCGGCAGCGCGCGTTGCGTGGGCGGGACTTGATCGGCGGATGCGCCGCTCGAACCGTCGAGCACCGCGTGTCCCGGCCGTACCGCGCGGCGCAGCGCGCTGATGCCGAACCAGGCCAGATACGCGAGCCCGACGTAGAGCATCGCGTGTACGAAGCGCGGGTAGCGCTCCATCAGCACCGCGGCGCCGCCGACGCCTGCGCCGATCAGAATGAAATCCGACAACGTGCACAACAGCACGATCTTGCCGACGTGCGAGCGCATGATGCCCTGCCGCAGGACGAACGCATTCTGCGCGCCGATCGTCACGATCAGTGATGCGCACAGCGCCGCGCCGTGGGAGAAAGACAGCCAGTTCATAAATGGTCCGAAAAATGGAAGCAGTAGGGATAGACGGGATATTCCAGCCGCGCTAGTCTGCGTGATTGCGTCACATAAGAGAACCTAATTTACTTAATGCCGATTAAGGAACGCTAATGCTCGACTACGCCTTGCTCGATGCGCTGGCCGCCGTGGTCCGCCACGGCTCGTTCGACCGTGCTGCAAGCGAGCTGAATATCACTGCGTCCGCGGTGTCGCAGCGGGTCAAGCTGCTCGAGGAGCGCGTCGGCAGCGTGCTGGTGAAGCGCGGTCAGCCGTGCGTCGCCACCACCTCGGGCGCGCTGCTGTGCCGCCACACCGAGCGCGTGCAATTGCTCGAAGCGGAGCTGAACGGCCGCCTGCCGACACTGCCCGGCGCGCTCGTCGAGCAGTGGCCGGCGCTGCGCGTCGCCGTCAATGACGACAGCGTCGGCACCTGGTTCATCGACGCGGTCGCGCCGTTCTGCGTCGAACGCGAGATGCTGCTCGACCTCGTGATCGACGACCAGGACTACACCGCGCAGCGCATCCGCGACGGCAGCGTGCAGGGCGCGATCACGACGCAGGCCGAACCGGTGCAGGGCTGCCGCTCGACGCGCCTCGGCCGCATGCGATACCTCGCGGTGTGCTCACCGGCGTTTTTCGCGCGCTATTTCGCCGACGGCGTCACGCGCGACAGCCTGCGGCGCACGCCGTGCGTCGACTTCAACCCCAAGGATCAGCTGCAAAAGCGCTTCATGCGGCGCATCACACGCGCGGAGATCGATCCGCCGCTGCACTGGATTCCGCACGTCGCCGGCTTTATGCGCGCGTGCGTGATGAGCCTCGGCTGGGGCATGTGCCCGGAGCGGATGGTCGCTGGGCATCTGCAGCGCGGCGAACTGGTCGAGGTCGCGCCGGGCAAGCATATCGACGTCGATCTGTACTGGCAGAGCTGGCGGCTGTCGATCGGCTGGCTCGACGATTTCAGCGCGATGCTCAGGAAGCGGGCCGGCGAGTTTCTCGATTGACGACACAGCGAAGGCGCATGCAGGAACGCTCCGAGCGCTACAGCATCAGTTCGATCGAATGAAACAGCCGGCGCTGTTCGGGGTTCTGCGAGCGCGCGCCTTCGTCGATCGTCTCGCGCAGGCAGTCGAGAAAGCAGGCGGCCGCCGGGCTCGTCGGCGCACCGCGCCGCGACGTGATGCTGATGATGGTTTCGTCGAGCGTTTCGCGCAGCGGCAGCGCCCACAGGTTTTCCTTCGCGCGTATCGCCTCGACGAGCGGCCACGGAAAGATGCTGACCATGTCCGTGTGCGCGAGCAGGCCTAGCACGATCGCGAGCGAATGCGCGAGCACGATCGTGTGCGGCACCCGCATGCCGCGCTTGACGAACAGATTGTTCGACATCGACTCGCGGCTCGCCGGGTCCCAGTTGAGGATCCATTCCTCGTTCTGAAGGTCGAGCAGCATGCGGCATCCGGCCTTCGGATGGTCGCGCCGCGTGACCACCGCCGCGTGCGTCGAAAAGAGCGGCGCGTTCTGAAACTCCGACTGCGGCGACGCGGGCGGCGGCCGACCGATCGAAAAATCGAGGCTGCCGTCGCGCAGACGCGGCTGCACGACCGCGAGCAGGCCTTCGAAAAATTCCAGTTGCACGTCCGGCATCCGTTCGCGAAAACGCCGCACGGCGGGCGGCAGAAAGGTCAGCGCGACCCACGGCGTGACGCCGATCGACAGCTTGCCGGCCGCGGCTCCGCGCAATGCCTCGATCTCGGCTTGCGCGCGCTGCAACTGGCCGAGCACGAGCCGCGCATGCACGACGAGCGCGCGGCCGAACTCGGTGAACGCGACGCCGCTCGCGCTGCGCACGATCAGCGGCGCGTGCAGGTCGGCTTCGAGTTCGCGCATCGCCTTGGTCACGGCGGCCGGCGACCGCCCCAGCGAGCGGGCGGCAGCCCGAATACTTCCGGTATCCGCGATCGCGGCCAAGGTATTGAGCTGATGCAGTTTCATGCGAATCAGGAGGATGAAAGGGGGCAACCAGTGGTTGGCACCCGCAACGATTCTACGCCTGCCTCTCGAAATTCGGCACGGCTATGCTCGGTTCACGCTGACATGGAGACAGACGGCATGAACACGATGGTCATTCCGGCGGGCATCGCCGAAATCGAACAGGAAATGGTCGCGCTGCGACACAGCATCCACGCGCATCCGGAGCTCGCCTACGAGGAGTTCGCGACCGGCGATCTGGTCGCCGAACGCCTGCGGGAGTGGGGCTACACCGTGCATCGCGGCTTCGGGCAAACGGGCGTGGTCGGTCAACTGAAGCTCGGCAACGGCACGCGCCGGCTCGGCCTGCGCGCCGACATGGACGCGCTGCCGATCCAGGAAACCACCGGCCTGCCATACGCGAGCAAGCGGCCCGGCAAGATGCACGCATGCGGTCACGACGGCCACACGGCGATGCTGCTCGCCGCCGCCAGGTATCTGGCGCATGAAAAGAGTTTCGACGGCACGCTGAATCTGATCTTCCAGCCGGCCGAGGAAGGGCTTGCCGGCGCGAAGAAAATGCTCGACGACGGCCTGTTCGAGCAGTTCCCCTGCGACGCCGTGTTCGCGATGCACAACATGCCGGGCTTTCCCACTGGCAAGCTGGGCTTCATGCCGGGGTCGTTCATGGCGTCGTCGGATACGGTGATCATCAAGGTGATCGGCCGCGGCGGTCATGGCGCGGTGCCGCACAAGGCGGTCGATCCGGTCGTCGTGTGCGCGCAGATCGTGCTCGCGCTGCAGTCCATCGTGTCGCGCAATATCGCGCCGCTCGATATGTCGATCATCACGGTCGGCGCGATTCACGCCGGCGAAGCGCCGAACGTGATTCCCGAAACCGCCGAGATGCGCCTGTCGGTGCGCGCGCTGCGGCCCGAGGTCCGCGACCAACTGCAGCAGCGCATCACCGAGGTCGCGACCGGCCAGGCAGCCGTATTCGGCGCGCGCGCCGAGGTCGACTATCAGCGCCGCTATCCGGTGCTCGTCAACGATGCGGCCATGACCGCGCTCGCGCGCCAGGTTGCGCTCGATTGGCTCGGCGAAGACGGGCTGATTCGCGACATGCAGCCGCTGACCGGCAGCGAGGACTTCGCGTTCCTGCTCGAACGCTGCCCGGGCAGCTATCTGATCATCGGCAACGGTGACGGCGAGGGCGGCTGCATGGTCCACAACCCCGGCTACGACTTCAACGACGCCTGCCTCGCGACCGGCGCGGCCTACTGGGTCAAGCTCGCGCAGACGTTCCTCGTTTGACGCGGCGGCGCGCGAGCGCGTTGCCCTCGCAGCACAAGGATAACGATGGAGACACAAATGGACTATTCCGCCACACCGCGGCCCGCGGCCGCCAACGGACTCGATGCGCTCGATGCGTCGCGCCTCGCCGATCAAGCTCAAAAGCGCGTCGGCCACGCAAAGGCGATCGCCGCGATCACGCTCGGCAACGGCCTCGA
This sequence comes from Paraburkholderia youngii, assembly GCF_013366925.1. Classification (NCBI taxonomy): domain Bacteria; kingdom Pseudomonadati; phylum Pseudomonadota; class Betaproteobacteria; order Burkholderiales; family Burkholderiaceae; genus Paraburkholderia; species Paraburkholderia youngii. The sequence continues at coordinate 5,188,340 of NZ_JAALDK010000001.1, read as the reverse complement.
GTTTTTCGACTTCACGATCTACAGCTTCTTCGCGACGATCATCGGCAAGCTGTATTTCCCGGTCGAGGGACAACTCGTGCAACTGATGCTCGCGGTCGGCACGTTCGGCGTCGGATTCATCATGCGGCCGGTGGGCGGCATCGTGCTGGGCGGCTACGCGGACCGCGCCGGACGCAAGGCCGCAATGAGCCTGACGCTGTGGCTGATGACGCTCGGTTCGGCGATCATCGCGTTCGCGCCGACCTATGCGGCGATCGGCGTCGCGGCGCCGCTGCTCGTGATTCTCGCGCGGCTGATCCAGGGCTTTGCGCTGGGCGGCGAGGTGGGCGCATCGACGGCGCTGCTGCTCGAATACGGCAGCGATCGCACGCGCGGCTTTTACGGCAGCTGGCAGTTCGTGAGCCAGGGGATGAACACGGTGGTGGGGTCGCTGCTCGGCGTCGCGGTGGCCGCGACGCTGTCGCCGGCCGCGCTCGAAAGCTGGGGCTGGCGCGTGCCGTTCGTGATCGGCATGGCGATGGGGCCGATCGGCATCTACATCCGGCGGCATCTCGACGAGACGCTGCCGGGTGTCGAAGATGGCGCGGCAGCGGCTGGTGAAATGGGTGCGCAGCCCGTGGCGCAAACTCCGTCGCTGCCGGTCCGCGACCTGTTCCGCGACCACGCACGCTCGATCACGACCGGCGTGCTGACGACGATCGGCGGCACCGCGGCGAACTACATCGTGCTGTTCTATCTGTCGACATACGCGATCCGCATCCTGCATCTGCCGATGGCGATCGCGCTGTGGGCCGCGTGGACCGGCGCGGTGGTCACGGTGATCTGCTCGCCGTTCGCGGGCGCGCTGTCCGATCGGGTCGGCCGCAAGCGCGTGCTGTGGGTATCGCGCGTGTTGCTGATTTTCGCCGTCTATCCGGCGTTCATGACGATCAATGCTTCGCCGACGGTGCCGGTGCTGCTCGCGGTGGTCGCGGGCCTCGCGCTGCTCGTCACGTTCACTGCGGTGCCGAACATCGTGATGCTGCCTGAGCTGTTCCCGCGCGCGATTCGCGCGACCGGCATGTCGATCGTGTACTGCCTCGGCGTGTCGATTTTCGGCGGCTTCGCGCAGTTCTTCGCGACCTGGCTGATTCAGGTTTCGGGCAGCAATCTCGCGCCGGCGTGGTATCTGATCGGCTGCGGCGTCGTGTCGTTGCTGCCGCTGCCGTTCATGCGCGAGACCGCGGGCAGGGCGATCGATTGACGTGACGGGGACTGCGGTCGGCTGTAAAAAAGAGGCGTGATTATTTCGATCGCGCCTCTTTTGTCATTTGCACCGCGGTGTCAATACGAACACCGCGCATCACCGGTGAATTCGTGACCTGCTCGTTTGATTACGACCGGGCTACGACGGGCCGCCCGCGTCCGCCCTGACTCTGTTGCGCTCCAGTCTCATGTACAGGTTCGCGACGCAGATACCGAAGACGATGTGAACGAACAGGCTGGCGCCGTTGCGCGCTTCTGCAAACCACGGAAAAAACTGGGTCATGCCGTAGAAATTGATCAGGTAAACGAGTACAGCGAAAGCGCCACCCGCCAGTGAAGCCATTCCCATGCTCGAGTCAAGCTTGAATGACGTCATGATCAGACCGAGGATAAGCGCCAATACGATGGCAAGGCCAAAATGCACCACAAAGGCCGCGAGCACGATGCCAATTGAGAATGATTGCGGCGATTGCAATGCGCCTCGTCCCAGCATGATCGCTGCGACCATGCGTGGGGGCTCCAGCAGACTTCCGCCCGTCATCACTGCCATCAGGACAACTCCTAACGCCAGGAACACAGCCCCCGCGATGACGCCTGCCAGCACGGCTGCCCGCCAGTCGGGCTGGCCGTGTGTGAATTGATGGGAACCCATGTGAAGTTGCACGATTTTTCTCCCGATTGATTCGGATAATTCATTCTAGTTCTCTATGTCGCGAGATTGATAGCGCCGCGTGACTATCGTCAGCCCGAGGATGATCTTCGTTCTGGCGACCACGTGGCGTGCAGTCGTGTCAGCGGATCGATAATTAATCTTTTAACTCGCAGTGGGGGATCAAATGCCTTGATGTCTGCTTTCGGCAACGGCCGCAAGCGTATCCGTTCGGTGTGCGCGAAAGTGATCAACCAGAACGGCGGCAAAGGCGTAGTGTTACATAGCGGACTGTTCAGAGTGGACGGAATGGAACCCGATCGCGGCACCATGGCGTAGTCCCGGAGCGTGCCACCGCGTGCACCTTTGCCTCGGCACGGGTGAGGTGGGGCGGCATAGTCTGCTACCGCTAGTCAATGATGGAAGGAGGCCACATGTCACTCATCGTCGCAGCACGCTTTACGACATTCCCCGCCGCTGAAGAGGCGGTGCAACGGCTCTTCAATGCCGGTTTCGTCGAGGAGGACGTCACCCTGTTTTTCGTCAATCCGCCCGGCCAGCACGCACGTTTTCAGCCCGGCGGTGGTACCAGCACCGACGCAAACGCGAGAGAGGCGCCGAAGGGTGCCGAGATTGGCGTCACGATTGGCGCAGCGGTTGGCGCCGTGCTAGGCGTCGGGATCTTCGCGGTGTTTTCGGCGCCGCTCATCGTGTCGCTGATCGCAGCCGGGGTGAGTGCGTATGTCGGTGCTTTGGTCGGCGCGATGATGCGCACGCAGGAAGCCAGCGACGAAGAAATCCGTGGTTCCGGCGTGCTGGTGGCCGTACACGTGTCGCCGGACAACCAGTTGGACGCCGCACGGGTGCTGCGCGATGCGGGAGGCGCGGCGATCGAACGCGCGACCGGCAACTGGCAACAAGGGCGGTGGGCCGACTTCGATCCGCTCAAGCAGCCTGTGCCGCTCAGCGAATTCAGTGAGAAGCACGCCTGATTCGAAGGTGTTTTTCGCCGAAGTTTTCAGCGAGCGGGGAAACATGAACGGCCCGGCATTTGTCGGGCCGTTTTGTATTTGGAGCGGTGCGTTCCAGGCACGCCCCCGCGCTGAATGAACCCCGCTGATGCGTGCAAGTATCCGGCGGCGGATTCCATGCTTGACGGAACCGAGGGAAGTATTGAATGGTTTCGAACATTGTTTCCGTGCTGAACGACTTGATCGAAACATCTGATGTCGGACTGACTCAGCAGAGATCAATGGAAGAAGAGTTCGCGCATGCCGAAGGTGTGATGCGCTTCGGCAGCCATCAGCACCAGCAGCACCAGCAGGCACAGGGGCGGTATCAGGATCGCGTACACCAGCGCCAGCCGCTCCCACATCATGTGCATGAAAATCGACACGATCAGCCCAGCCTTGGCGATCATCAGCACGATGATCAGCGTCCAGCGCAGCAGGCCCTGCACGTGGAAGTAATCCACCATGTACGACAATGTGCTCAGTACGAACAGCAGGCCCCAGATCTTCAGGTAAATGCCGATCGGATGCTGCTGGCCGTGCGCGGCGTCGGGTCGCTGGGCGAGATCGGTGTGGTCCATGGTCTGCCTCACCACAAATAGAACAGCGCAAAGATGAACACCCACACCAGGTCGACGAAGTGCCAGTACAAGCCGGCAATCTCCACGATCTGGAAGTTGCCGTGCTCGGTGAACCCCGGCTGCAGGATCTTGCGTCTTATCAGCAGCAGGTAGATCACGCCGCAACTCACGTGAAAGCCGTGGAACCCGGTGATCATGAAAAAGCACGCGCCAAACTGCGCCGCGCCCAGCGGGTTACCCCAGGGGCGGATACCTTCATGGACGATCAGCTTGGTCCATTCGAAGGCCTGCATCGACACGAAGGTCGCGCCCAGCAGCGCGGTCGCCAGCAACAGTTGGGCGGCGCGCCTGGCGTTGCGCCGGTAGCCAAAGTTGACAGCCATCGCCATGGTGCCGCTGCTGCTGATCAGGACGAACGTCATGATGGCGATGAGCAGCAAGGGCACATCCACGCCGAAGACAGTGAGCCCGAACACCTTGGAAGGGTCGGGCCACGGCACGGTGGTCGACATGCGCACCGTCATGTAGCCGATCAGGAAACTGCTGAAGATGAAGGTGTCCGACAGCAGGAAGATCCACATCATCGCCTTGCCCCACGGCACCTTGAAGGCCTCGCGGTCGGCCGACCAGTCGGTGACGATGCCGCGCCAGCCGTCAGGCCCGGCGTCGGTGGACGGGGCGACAGCGGATTCGGTCGGGAGCGTGGGCGTGGTCATGGCGCAGCTCCATACAGCGGCCCGCAGATGGCGGCGACGAACCCAGGGGTGATCCACCACATCGCCGCCAGCAGCACGAGCCAGACAGCCAGCAGGAAATGCCAGTAGATGGCGCACAGCGCGATGGCACGCTGGGTCCGGAACGGGTTCCCGCGCTCGAGCCGCGCGATCGTCACGGCCCAGGCCACCAGCCCGCCCAGCACATGCAACCCGTGCAGGCCGGTGAGCAGGTAGAGGAAGCTATTGGAAGGATTGACGGTGACAGTCTGCCCCGCCTCCGACAGCATGCGCCAGGCGGTCAGTTGTCCGATCACGAACACGGCCGCGAGCACACCGCCGGACAGCAGCCATGCCGCGCGGTGCACGGTAATCCGCCGGGCGCGCTGCATGGCGATGCTTGCCAGCACCAGCGCGCCGGTGTTCCACCACAGCAGAGCCGGATGCGGGATCGGCTGCCAGTCGGGCTCGCGCATGCGCATCGTATAGGCGAGCAGCAGCAGTGAAAACAATGTCGTTGCCACCGCCATGAAGATGATCAGGCCGATGCGGCTCGCATTCGGCAAGACAGGCGGCGCGTCAGGAACGAAGGAGCGGCGCAGTGTAGTCATTCGCTTGCCTCGCCGGGTTGCAGCGTCGGGTGGGCCGGTGCCGGTTCGGGCGCCGTCTCGGGCGGCTGGTTTTGCGGGACGAAGTCTTCCGCGCGCCCCGGCGGGCTGTATTCGTACGCCCAGCGGTAGACGACGGGCTGCACGGCGCCCCAGTTGCCGTGCACGGGCGGTGTTTGCGGCGTCTGCCATTCCAGCGTGGTGGCGCGCCACGGGTTGCCGTCGGCACGCTTGCCGCGCACGAGGCTCCACACCAGGTTGTACAGGAACAGCAACTGCGCCGCCGCAACGATCAGCGCAACGATGGTGATGAACGTGTTGAGCGTCTGCGCCGAATGCGGAATGAAGCTGTAGCCCTCATACTGGTAATAACGCCGCGGCATGCCCAGGATGCCGAGATAGTGCATCGGGAAGTAGATCGCATAGGTGCCGACGAAGGTAACCCAGAAGTGCACGCGCCCGAGCGTGTCGTTGAGCATGCGGCCCGTCACCTTCGGATACCAGTGGTAGATGCCGCCAAACACCACCAGGATCGGCGACACGCCCATCACCATATGGAAGTGCGCCACCACGAAGTACGTGTTCGACAGCGGAATGTCCACGCTCACGTTGCCGAGGTAGAGCCCGGTCAGCCCACCCAGGACGAAGGTGCTGATGAAGCCGATGGCAAACAGCATCGGCACGGTCAGGTGGATATCGCCGCGCCACAGCGTCAGCACCCAGTTGTAGACTTTGAGAGCGGTCGGAACGGCGATGATGAGCGTGGTCGTGGCAAAGAAGAAGCCGAAGTACGGATTCATGCCGGCGATGAACATGTGGTGCGCCCAGACCACGAAGCTCAGCGCACCGATGATGATGATGGCCCACACCATCATCCTGTAGCCGAAGATGTTCTTGCGCGCGTGGGTGCTGATCAGGTCCGACACGATTCCAAAGGCCGGCAGCGCGACGATGTAGACCTCCGGATGCCCGAAAAACCAGAACAGGTGCTGGAACAGCAGCGGGCTGCCGCCGGCATGCTTGAGCGTCTGCCCCATCGACACCACGGCCGGCACGAAGAAGCTGGTGCCGAGTGTCCTGTCGAGCAGCATCATCACCGCCGACACGAACAGCGCCGGAAACGCCAGCAGCGCCAGAATGGTCGCCGCGAAGATGCCCCACACCGTGAGCGGCATGCGCATGAGCGTCATGCCGCGCGTGCGCGCCTGCAGTGTGGTGGTGACGTAATTCAAGCCGCCCATCGTTGCCGCGACGATGAAGATCGCCAGCGACACCAGCATCAACACGATGCCCCATTCCACGCCCGGCGTGCCCGGCAGGATCGCCTGGGGTGGATACAGCGTCCAGCCCGCGCCGGTCGGCCCGCCTGGCACGAAGAAGCTCGACACCAGCACCAGCACGGCCAGCAGGTAGACCCAGTAGCTCAGCATGTTGAGAAACGGGAACACCATGTCGCGCGCGCCCAGCATCAGCGGGATCAGGTAGTTGCCGAAGCCGCCCAGAAACAGCGCCGTCAGCAGGTAGATCACCATGATCATCCCGTGCATCGTGACGAACTGGTAGTAGTGGTTGGCGTCGATGAAGCTGAACTTGCCCGGAAAGCCGAGCTGCAAGCGCATCAGGTTCGACAGGACAAGGCCGACGAGGCCGATGGCGATGGCCGTCAGCGAGTACTGCACGGCGATGACCTTGTGGTCCTGGCTCCAGACATACCGGGTCCAGAAGCTTTGCGGGCCGTGTTCGGGGTGCGCGTAGGTCATTGCGTCTGCTCCGCTAGGGTTGGGCTGCGCTGGTGGCGGCCGGGCCGCCTAGCGATTGGATGTAGGTCACCAGCGTGGTCAGCTCCTGCTCGCTCAGGTCGAACTTCGGCATGATGGGTGCGAAGCCCTTCACGACGCGGGCCGTCGGGTTGCGGATGAAGGCGCGCAGATAGGCTTCGTCCACCTTCGCGGTGCTGCCGTCGGCCATCGTTTCGGTCTTGCCGTACAGGCCCTTCCAGGTGGGGCCCACGCGCGGACTGCCGTCCACGGTATGGCAGGCGAAGCAGCCCTTGGCCTCTGCGAGCGTCTTGCCCTGGTTAGCGAGCGCCTGGGCGCCGCCGCCTGCAGCGGCGGTTGCGGCCTGCACCCTGGCCTGCTGCTGCGCGAACGTGCTCTGCTGCGCCAGCCAGCGCGCGAACGATGCTTCGTCTTCCACTACCACCACGCCGCGCATGTTGGCGTGCCCGAGACCGCAAAGCTGCGCGCACAGAATGTCGTAACGCCCGGCCTTGGTCGGCGTGAACCAGAAGGTGGTCACCATGCCGGGCACTATGTTCATGCGCGCGCGGAACGGCGGTACGTAGAAGTCATGCAGCACGTCGCGCGACCGTGTCAGGACCTGGATCGGCCGGTTCAACGGCAGGTGCACCTCGGGTGTCTCGATCAGGTAGTTGTCACGGCCGTTGGGGTCGCCGGGGTTCATGCCGAAGGGGTTGTCGTTGCTGATGTAGCGAACGTCCGTCGTACCCAGCTTGCCACCGGGGCCGGCAAAGCGGAAGCGCCATTGCCATTGCTGGGCGAACACTTCCATCTGCAGCACGTTGCGCGGCGGCCGTATGTAGTCCGCGTAGACGAAGAGTCCCGGTGCCAGCAACGCTGCCACGCCTACCGAGGTCAGGCCGATCAGCCACCATTCCAGCCGCCTGTTGTGCGGCTCGTAAACAGCGCGATGACCCCTGCGGTGGCGGTAGCGCAGCAATGCGATCACGATGAACAGGTTGATCGCGATGAAGAACACGCCGGTAATGACGAGCGTGATCGTCAGCATGTCGTCCATGCGCACCCAGTTCGAGGCGATCGGCGTGGTCCACCACGGGCTGGCAAAGTGAAACCCCACCGCCAATACGATGATCAGGAACAGGGCAATCGCAAGCGACATAGGTCACCTCGCTGCGCGTCACTCGCTGGCAGCCGCTAACAAAAGGCTCCAGGCGTCGGCGCCGCCTTGCCGTACTTCGGTACTGTCCGCGCCGGCACGTCTTTAGACCAAAGGTAGTCCTCTCCTCTGCATCGTGCAAGGCTGCGCAAGGGGGGAAGTGCGCCCCATGTATAGGGCGGATGAATGGCGGAGTCGCTTGCTGCGATGCAATGCAAAACGGCCGCCTCCTGCATCGATTTCCCGGGCCACCTACGCCTCCCGAGCACGCGGCAGGGGTACGATAAACAGCATCGACCCGTTGGGGGACTCCTTGATTGATGGAGAGCCGACATGAGACGTCTTTATTTCCTCGTACCTGACACGACGACGGCGAAGGCGATCGTAGACGACTTGCTGCGGGCGCGGATCACATGGCGACATATCCATGTTCTCGCGAATCACAGCGTCGCACTCGAACAGTTACCCGAGGCATCCTTACTGCAAAGCAGCGACGTCGTGCACTCGCTCGAACGCGGCGTGGCGCTCGGCGGTGCGACCGGCGCGCTTCTCGGCCTCGTGGCACTGGTGTTTCCTCCCGCGGGGCTCACGATTGCGGGCGGAGCCGTCGTCGCATTGACGTTGACAGGTGCCGGCTTCGGGGCCTGGACGGCCACGATGATCGGCGTCGACGAACCGAACGCACGACTCGAGCGCTTTCGTGGCGCCATACATGACGGCCAGATCCTGATCATGGCCGACGTGCCTGGATCGCGCGAACAGGAGATCGAGCAGATGGTCGCGCATCATTTTCCGAAGGCCGATCTCGAAGGTGCGGAGCCCACGACCCCGATCTTCCCCTGAGAAGCAGTCGAGACGAGGCCATCGGTGCCCCTTTGCAGTGAAGCCTTCAGAGGGGAACCGTGAGGTTTGCAAGAAGGGGAGCCGCAGCCTTGTTTCGTCACGTTATGGACAGCCATGAACCTTGCCGCCCAAGTCAGCTCACGCCCCGACTGATACACCTGACGCGCCTCACCGCGCCGCCGACTTCCCACGCCCGGGCACCGCCGCGCCATTGCCATCGCCGTTGCTAGCCGCCGCCACGCGCGTCTCGGGCATCGCCGCCCACACCAGCAGCACCGCGAGCGCACCGGCCGCCGCGAGGCAGAAGAAGCTCACCATGTTGCCGAAACGATCGGCGACGAAGCCCGCCGCCGTCGTGCTCAGCGTCGCGCCGATGCCGGCCGCGAGTCCGAACAGGCCGATGCACAGGTTGTAGCGGCCCTTGTCGCCGGCGACGTCGGCGGCGATCAGCGGCAGCATCACGCCGAATACCGCGGCGCTCAAGCCGTCGAGCATTTGCACCGGTACCAGCAGATAAGGGCTGCTGATGCCCGCGAACAGCAGCGCGCGGATCGGCAGTGCGGAGAAGCCGAGCAGCAGGATCGGCCGGCGGCCCCAGCGTTCGGCCGAGCGTCCGACCCACGGCGACAAAATCGCGACGATCGCCTGCGGCACGATGATGCACGCCGCGATTACGAGCTGCACGTTGTCGCCCATGCCGGCCGTCACTTCGCCGGCTGCGAGGTTCAGCATCGCCGCGTTCGACAGATGGAACAGCACGATGCACGCGGCGAACAGCAGCATGCGCCGGTCGCGCAGCAGCTCGCGCAGGCTTTCGCGGCGCTCGAGCTGCTCAGGGGTGGGCACCGCTTGCGGCAGCTCGATGGTGTCGGTGCGCTGGATCATAGAGAGCGCGATCAGCGCTGGAACGGCGAGACCGGCGGTCAGAAAGAACACCGCGCGCGGCGAGTAGTACTCGCCGAACAGACCCATCAGGCCCGCCGCGACCGCGCTGCCGATCGACGCCCAGCGCGCATTGCGGCCGAGCCGGTCGCCGAGATTCGCGCGACCCACCAGCGCGAACGAGATCGCCGCGAGCGCCGGCGTCAGCATGCAGCTCGCGAAGCCGTGGAACACCTCGGCGGCGATCACCGGCAGCAGGGTCGGGCTCATCGCGAGCAGCATCGCGCTCAGGATGATCGCGGTGATCGCCCATGCGGCCGCCGCTTTCTTGTTGCGCAGCGCGTCGACCGCGGCGCCGCCGGGCACCTGGCTGACCATCGCGCTGATCGTGCCGACCGACAGCACCATGCCGATCTCGCCCTGGGTCCACTTGTGCGACGCGAGGTACGACGCGATGAACGGCCCGAAGCCCGTCTGCACGTTGGCGACGAAGAAGTTGAGCCAATCGAGCGCGCGCAGACTTCGCGCCGTGACCTGAGTGCGGACCGTCATCGGACCGCCCGTGCGTTGGAAACCGCGACGGCCGATGCGGCCGGCGGCGCGGAGGCCGCCGGCGCGGCGTTCGCGGCAGGCTGCGCAGGCGGTGCGGGTGGCGGCGCGGGCGACACCGCGCGGATCGGCTTGTCGGCCACATAGGGCGGCGTCGCGTTGATCTGCGCATCGCTCAGCTCGATCTGCGGATGCAGCTCCTTGTCGCGCGTGACGAAGCGCAGCGCCGACCAGTTCGCGGCGATCGTGCGCCGGTCGGTGCTGACGATGCCGCCGACGTCGAGCACGACCGCCTGCGGCTGTGCGTAGCCGTCGATCAGCACGTCGACCACGCGGCCCACCTTGGCGCCGTTCGCGCGCTCGACGGTCGCATCGAGCAGCGCCAGCTCCAGCGCGTTCGTCTTGTTCGCGGCGGCCGGCACTGCCGTCGCGGTGAGTGTGATCGGCGCGCCCTTCGCGGTCGGGGTGAAGTGGAACGTGCCCCACGGAAAGTTCACCTTGCGATCTCCGACGCCGAGGAAGCCCTGCAGATTGACGACCATCTCGCGCGGCTTGCCGGCCGCGTCGGTGGTCATGTCGATCGCGCGGCCGACCACCTTGCCGTCGGGCTTCTGCACCGGGCTGTCGAGCAGCGCGCGCGCGTCGCTGCGCTCGATCGTGCGCAGTACGATCAGCGGCGGCGGTGGCGGGGGGCGGCGGCGGCGGAGCCGGCGCGACGACGGGCGGCGGCGGTTCGACCTTGTGCGGCTTGACGACCGGTTTCTTCGGCTTCTTCGGCTCCTCGGGCCCCTCGTTCGCCTCGGTCTCGACCGGCTCGGGCGCGGACGCGGCGACCGGCGCGCTCGCCGGCTCGACCGGCATCACCCGCGCGTCGACGATCGGCGCCTGCTGCGTACCCCACAGCAGGCTGCTGCAACCGGACAGCGCGGCGAGCGCGAACAGCGCGGCCACGGTGCATAGCCAGCGAAACAGTCGAAGCATCTCCAGCGAATCAGGCGAATCGAGCGGGCCAAGCGATCCAAGCGGTCCAAACGGGACAATCGGCAGGCGCCCGGCGGGGCGCGGAAAACCGCCAGTCATCAGGAAAAACTCCACGGGCAGGTGCGGACGGGCGCGATGAGCCGCCGCGGTTGGAATGGGGTACGGCCCAGAGTTTAACCTGCGCTGCCGCGCGGGCAGGCTTTCACGGACTGGCTTGCAGGCGTTTCGCCGATGCTCTGGCGGTATTGCGTTGCACGTCGCGTGCCTGCAACGCGATCGCCGAAGTGGGTTCGGCGCGTTTCGCGGCCGCTCGAATGCCGTAGGTGTAAACGCGCGCAGTGCTGGGGCGAGCGACCGTCGCGCAAAAGTTATAAGTCGCGCGACATGTCCGGCATGCCATACATGCGATTGGACGCATAGTTCGCTTCACCTACATTTCGACTCAGAAAAGCGTTACCCACACCAACAAATCCACGAGACGAACCTGATGACGGCCGCGCTGGCGGCCGTTTCAGCGCGCTGATAAAGGAGGCACTCATCATGATGGAACCCCAGGCCCTCGCGAATTCCGACGTCGCGAGCGAATCCTTCGACACCGAATCATTCCGCGGTAAGGGCTTGATCGACCGCTACTTCGACATTTCCGCGCGCGGCAGCACGCAGCGCCAGGAGATCGTCGCGGGCATCACGACCTTCCTCGCGATGGTTTATTCGGTATTCGTCGTGCCGGGCATGTTCGGCAAGGCGGGCTTCGATACCAGCGCGGTGTTCGTCGCCGTGTGTCTGACCACGGCGTTCGGCTCGCTGCTGATGGGCGTGTGGGCGCGTCTGCCGATCGCGATCGGCTGCGCGATCTCGCTGACCGCGTTCACCGCGTTCGGCCTCGTGCTCGGCAAGGGCCTGCATCCGAACGTCGCGCTCGGCGCGGTGTTCCTGATGGGCGTCGTGTTCACGACGATTTCGGTGACCGGCGTGCGCTCGTGGATCCTGCGCAATCTGCCGACCGGCATCGCGCACGGCACCGGCATCGGCATCGGCCTGTTCCTGCTGCTGATCGCCGCGAACGACGTCGGCCTCGTCGTCAAGAATCCGGGCGCGGGGCTGCCTGTGTCGCTCGGCAATATCACGGCGTTGCCGGCGCTGATGTCGGTGGCCGGACTCGCCGCGATCTTCGGGCTGGTGCGGCGGCGCGTGCCGGGCTCGATCCTGATCGTGATCGTCGCGATCTCGGCGATCGGGCTCGCGATCGATCCGGCCGTGGCGTTTCACGGCGTGTTCGCGGTGCCGTCGTTGAGCGCGCCGGGGCATGCGTCGCTGATCGGCGCGATGGACGTGAAGGGCGCGCTGTCGATGGCGGTGCTGCCGAGCGTGCTCGCGCTCGTGATGACCGCCGTGTTCGACGCGACCGGCACGATCCGCGCGGTCGCCGGCCAGGCGGGGCAACTCGACGTGAACGGCCGCATCATCAACGGCGGCCGCGCGCTGACCGCCGATTCGCTGAGTTCGATCTTCTCGGGCCTGCTCGGCGGCGCGCCGGCGGCCGCGTATATCGAATCGACGGTCGGGGTCGCGGCGGGCGCGAAGACCGGGATGGCGGCGGCGGTCGTCGGTCTGCTGTTTCTGGTCGTGATGTTCTTCTCGCCGCTCGCCGCGCTGGTGCCTTCGTACGCGACCGCGCCCGCGCTGATGTACGTGGGGCTGCTGATGCTGTCGAACGTCAGCAAGCTGCATATGGACGACATGGTCGATGCGATGGCGGGGCTCGTGTGCGCGGTGTTCATCGTGCTGACCGCGAACATCGTGACCGGCATCATGCTCGGCTTCGCGACGCTCGTGATCGGACGCGTCGTCAGCGGCGAGTATCGCAAGCTCAATGTCGGCACCGTGGCGATCGCGGTGGTGCTGGTCGGGTTTTATCTCGGCGGCTGGGCGATCTGAGTTTCGTTGCAGGCAGTCGTGGTTCTCCACCTTGACGCGGTGCGTCGCGGTTCGATCCGCGGCGTGCCGCGTATCTTTTTGGCCGGTCCCTGGTGCCCACCTGTCCTTGACTTCCGCGCCGGTGCTTCTAAACCATAACCTTATGGTCAGGACCTGCGTGCGCAGGAAAGGAGACGCAGATGGAACCGCAACATCGCATCGGCAACCGGGAAGAGTGGCTGGCCGCGAGCCGCGCGCTGCTCGCCGAGGAAAAAGCGCATATGCGCGCCGGCGACGAACTCGCGCGCAAGCGTCGCGAATTGCCGTGGGTCAAGGTCGAGAAGCTTTATACGTTCGATACGCCTGATGGCCGCAAGACGCTCGCGGAACTGTTCGACGGCCGCAGCCAGCTGATCGTTTATCACTTCATGCTGGGCCCGGACTGGGAGGAGGGGTGCGTCGGCTGCTCGTTCCTGTCGGACCATATGACCGGCATTCTCACGCATCTGGTCCATCACGACGTCAGCTATGTGACGGTATCGCACGCGCCGCTCGAGAAGGTCGACGCGTTCAAGCGGCGCATGGGATGGACCTTTCCGTGGGTGTCGTCGAGCGGCAGCGATTTCAATTTCGACTACCACGTGTCGTTCACGCCCGAGCAGCTGGCGAGCAAAAAGGCGTTCTACAACTTCACCGAGCAGGACGTCGGCATCGACGAGCAGCACGGCCACAGCGTGTTCTACAAGGACGAAAACGGCGACGTGTACCACACGTACTCATGCTACGCGCGCGGCGACGAGCGCTTCGTGAACACCTACGCGCTGCTGGACATCGCGCCGAAAGGCCGCAACGAGCAGAACAATCTGACCGACTGGGTCAGGCATCACGACCGCTACGACGATCACGCGCGCGCGGCGTGCCCGGCCTGCGGATCGTACACGGTGTGAAGTGGTGAAGCGGGTGGACGCAGAGGGCGAGGGGCGCGCGCCGCGCTGGCAGGCGCGTCGCCTTCGCGCCGTATGAGCGCTGCAAAGCGCGTTACAGCGCCATCTCGAAGGCGGGTTTGAGGAACAATTCCATCGCCATCACGATGAGGCTCATCGCGGCGGCGGCCAGCGTCAGAACGCCGTATTCGTCGTAGCGCGTGTCGTACAGACACGCGACGACGAACAGAATCGCCATCAGGTTGGTCAGCCAGTCGAAGTTCAGCGCGAAGCTCATCGGTCGAATCGGAGCGGGGATGCGACGGTGAAATCGCACCGTCAGGTGCTCGCGATTCTAGCGAAATGAGCTTACGGATTCGCAACGGCCGCGCTTACACAGTTTACGGCCAGTGACGAGCGCAAAGCCCCGTCAGACGGCGCTTTACGGCACCATCATGTCGCGTTCGATCCATTCGATCACCGACGTGCGCCGCGGCTGCCAGCCAAGCAGCCTGCGCGCGCGCTCGCCGCGCACGCGGCTATTCGAGCCGAGACCGTACGAGGCCATTTCGTAGCCCCATTCCTGTTTCGCGTCTTCGAGCGGCCAGTTTTGCGGCGCGCCGAGCTTCATCGCGCGCGCGATCACGGCGCTCATGTCGCTAAACGACGCTTCGCCGCTTTCGACGAAATAGAACGTGCCGGCAGGGGTTTTATCGAGCGCGAGACGATACAGCTCGGCGACGTCGTCGATATGCACGTTCGACCAGATGTTGCCGCCGCTGCCCACATGACGCACGACGCCGCTCTTTTGCGCCTGGCGCACGAGCCGCGGCAACTGCACGCTCGCGCTGCCGGCCACCGCGCCGTGACCGTAGATCAGCGTGTTGCACAGCACGGCCGAGCGCACGTTGCGTTGCGCGGCGTCGAGTACCAGCTGATCGATCGCGACGCGCGCGGCCTTGTCGGCGCTCGGGGTGGGCAGCGCGTCTTCGTGATAGATGCGTGCTTCACGGGCTTCGCCGCCCGACGCATCGCCGACGATGCTCGACCCGCTCGTGTGCAGGAACACCTTGCCCGAACCCGCGAGCCCGTCGATCAGCGCGCGCACCGCGCCTTCGTGGTCGCTGCTCGCGGCGTTGATCACCGCGTCGGCCGCTTGCGCTTCGGCGATCAGCAACGCGCGGTCGTCGAGCGTGCCGATGACCGGCTCGATCCCGAGCCGTTGCAGCTCGGCGCTGTGTTCGGGCTTGCGGATCAGCCCGCGCACCACATGACCGGCGCGCGCCAGATGCGCCGCGATCGAGCCGCCGATAAAACCGCTTGCGCCAGTAACGAAAATCTTCAAGACGTTCTCCTGAGGGAAATGCTGGTACAGGTACGCAGTATCGCTCACGCGGATTCTCGCAAAAAGCGTGTTAGTCTCAAATCAATCTTGATTTCAAATCAACAATGAAAACCTCCACCGACGAATTGCTGGTGTTCGTCACCGTGATCGACAGCGGTTCGATCACGGCGGCGGCCGAGAAGCTGGGGCAGACCGTCTCCGGCGTGAGCCGCGCGCTCACGCGCCTCGAACAGAAGCTCGACACCGCGCTGGTGCGGCGTACGACGCGGCGTCTGCATCTGACCGAGGAGGGCGACGCGTTCCTGCGGCGCGCCCGCGCGATTCTCGACGCGCTCGAAGAGGCCGAGGAGTCGGTCGCGCGCGGTCGCCAACGGCCGTCGGGGCGCTTGCGCGTCGATGCGGCGTCGCCGTTCATGCTGCATTGCGTGGCGCCGCATATGACCGCGTTTTCGGCGCTGTATCCGGAGATCCGGCTCGAACTGACCAGCAACGAGCGGATCGTCGATCTGCTCGCACAGAAGGTCGACGTCGCGATTCGGATCGGCGCGCTGCAGGATTTGACGCTGCATGCGCGCGCGCTCGGCGAGAGCAGGCTGCGCGTGCTTGCGAGCCCGGCGTATCTGGCCGAGCACGGCGAGCCGAGCACGCTCGATGCGTTGCGCACGCATCGGCTGATCGGCTTTACGGCGCCTGAGCATCTGAATCGCTGGCCGTTGAGGGAAAGGGGCCGGGGAACGAAGCGCGTCAAAGGACAACGGGACGAAGCCGCGCTGCTGAAGATCGAACCGTCGATCACCGCATCGAGCGGCGAAACCTTGCGGCAACTGGCGCTGTCCGGCTGGGGCATCGCCTGTCTGGCCGACTTCATGACCGCCGCCGACGTGCGCGACAACCGCCTCGTGCCGATTCTCGACAACCTGCTCGTCGACGAACGGCAACCCGTGCATGCGGTGTACTACCAGAGCGCATCGCTCGCGGGGCGCGTGCAGTGCTTCCTCGATTTCATCGCGGCGCGGGTCAAGCTCTGATCCGCGTCGCGGCGCCTTCTCTCCTATAACTCAGATATCGGCCGAGCCGCGCCGCAAAGGTGTATATACAACTGTAGGTTAAGCCGCAGAGCCCACGCCGGCCCATGTGTCCTGCATCCGCCGCATGCCGAGGCGCGGCCAAACCTGTCGATCTTGCGCGGAATCCTGAGGCAAATAATGGAAATCCCCAGGCACGGAATCTCGAAAAAGAAGTTGTATATACAAGGCCCGCCGGCTAGACTTATTTGAACTTGTATAGACAGGACAACAACCATGATTCTGAAGCCCGGCTACCTGACCCTCCCGCAACTGCGCCAGATCGCACGCGAGCAGGTCACCCTGCAACTCGATCCCGCGAGCCACGCCGCCATCGACGCGTGTGCGCAGGCCGTCGCCGACATCACCGCCAAGGGCGAGCCGGCTTATGGCATCAACACGGGCTTTGGCCGCCTCGCCAGCACCCACATCCCGCGCGATCAGCTCGAATTGCTGCAACGCAATCTGGTGCTGTCGCACGCCGTCGGCGTCGGCGAGCCGATGTCGCGCCCGGTCGTGCGTCTGCTGATGGCGCTGAAGCTCTCGAGCCTCGGCCGCGGCCACTCGGGCATCCGCCGTGAAGTGATGGAAGCGCTGATCGCGCTGTTCAACGCCGACGTGCTGCCGGTGATCCCGGTCAAGGGTTCGGTCGGCGCATCGGGCGACCTCGCGCCGCTCGCGCATATGTCGGCGATCCTGCTCGGCGTCGGCGAAGTGTTCGCGAAGGGCGAGCGCATGCCGGCCACCGAAGGCCTCGCGCTCGTCGGCCTGAAGCCGCTCACGCTGCAGGCGAAGGAAGGTCTCGCGCTGCTGAACGGCACCCAGGCGTCGGCCGCGCTCGCGCTCTACAACATGTTCGCGATCGAAGACCTGTTCCGCACGGCGCTCGTCGCCGGCGCGCTGTCGGTCGATGCGGCGATGGGCTCGGTCAAGCCGTTCGATGCGCGCATCCACGAACTGCGCGGCCATCAAGGCCAGATCGACGCGGCGGCCGCATATCGCTCGCTGCTGCAAGGCTCGGCGATCAACGTGTCGCACGCCGATTGCGACAAGGTGCAGGACCCGTACAGCCTGCGCTGCCAGCCGCAGGTGATGGGCGCGTGTCTCGACCAGATGCGTCAGGCCGCCGAAACGCTGCTGAGGGAAGCGAACGCGGTTTCCGACAATCCGCTGATTTTCCCGGACACCGGCGAAGTGCTGTCGGGCGGCAACTTCCACGCCGAGCCGGTCGCGTTCGCGGCGGACAACCTCGCGCTCGCCGCGGCGGAAATCGGCGCGCTCGCCGAGCGCCGCATCGCGCTCCTTATCGACGCGACGCTGTCGGGCCTGCCGCCGTTCCTCGTCAAGGATGGCGGCGTGAACTCCGGCTTCATGATCGCGCACGTGACGGCCGCTGCGCTCGCGTCGGAGAACAAGACGCTCGCGCATCCGGCCTCCGTCGATTCGCTGCCGACGTCGGCGAACCAGGAAGACCATGTGTCGATGGCGACGTTCGCCGCACGCAAGCTCGGCGATATCGCCGATAACACCGCGAACATCCTGTCGATCGAATTGCTCGCCGCCGCCCAGGGCGTCGATCTGCGCGCGCCGCACAAGACGAGCCCGAGCTTGCAGAAGGTGATGGACCTCGTGCGCAAGGACGTCGCGCACTACGAGCTCGATCACTACTTCGCACCGGATATCGCGGCGGTCACGAAGCTCGTGCAGGCCGGCGCGGTCGCGAAGCTGAGCCCGTTCTCGTTCGTGTCGGAACAATGAGTCGTCGAGAGCGCGGATCACGACAATGAACGCACCCGCTTATCAGGGCATCAAGGACTTCATCCTCGCGCGCATTCATGCGGGCGAGTGGGCCGAAGGCGACCAGGTGCCCTCCGAAAACGAGCTTGCGCGCGAGTTCAGCGTCGCGCGCATGACGGTCAACCGTGCCTTGCGCGAGCTGACCTCGGAGCAGGTGCTCACACGCGTGCAAGGCTCGGGTACTTTCGTCGCGCGCCCCAAGTACGAGTCGACGCTGGTGGCGATCCGCAGCATCTCCGATGAAATCGTTGCGCGCGGTCATCGCTATCAGGCGAAGGTGCTGAACATCGGCGCCAGCATCGCCGATGCGGCGCTCGCCGAAGAGATGCAGGTGAGCGCGGGCAGCCCCGTGTTTCATTCGCGTCTGCTGCATTTCGAAAACGACGAGCCGGTGCAGTTGGAGGAACGCTGGGTCAATCCGGCCGTCGCGCCCGAATACGGGCTGCAGGACTTCACGAACACCACGCCAAACCAGTACCTCGTGCGAGTCGCGCCGCTGCAGCGCGTCGAGTACCGCATCGAGGCGCTTGCCGCCGACGACATCACGCGCGAGCTGTTGAACATGAGTGAACGCGAGCCGTGTCTGGTGCTGCACCGGCGTACGTGGTCGCAAGGCGAGGTCGCCTCGATCGCGAATCTGTGGCATCCGGGCACCCGTTACCGCTTCACTGGGCATTTCTGAATTCGCTTTTTCGCGCTTTTTCGCGCCTTCTCGTTTCCGCCGAATCTTTATCGAACATCGTCACGCATTCCGAGGGACACCATGAACAATCCGAAACACATCGATCCGCGTCTTGATCCGACTCGCACGATCCGCGCACCGCGCGGCGCGGAAAAGACCTGCAAGACCTGGATCGCGGAAGCCGCGTACCGGATGATCCAGAACAATCTGGACCCAGAGGTCGCCGAGCACCCGCACGCGCTCGTCGTGTACGGCGGCATCGGCCGCGCCGCGCGCAACTGGGATTGCTTCGACCAGATCCTCGCGTCGCTGAAGAACCTGAACGAAGACGAAACGCTGCTGATTCAATCGGGCAAGCCGGTCGGCGTGTTTCGCACGCATGCGGACGCGCCGCGCGTGCTGCTCGCGAATTCGAATCTGGTGCCGCATTGGGCGACCTGGGAACACTTCCACGAACTCGACCGCAAGGGCCTGATGATGTACGGCCAGATGACCGCGGGCAGCTGGATCTATATCGGCAGCCAGGGCATCGTGCAGGGCACCTACGAAACTTTCTTCGCGGTCGCGAACCAGCACTTCGACGGGAAGCCTGCGGGCCGCTGGATTCTGACCGGCGGTCTCGGCGGCATGGGCGGCGCGCAGCCGCTCGCGGCGACGATGGCGGGCTTCTCGATGATCGCGGTCGAATGCGACGAGACGCGCATCGACTTCCGTCTGAAGACGCGCTACGTCGACAGGAAAGCGAAGACGCTCGATGAAGCGCTCGCGATGCTCGACGAAGCGAAGAAGGCCAGCAAGCCGATTTCGGTCGGCCTGCTCGGCAACGCGGCCGACGTGTTCGCCGAGTGCGTCGCGCGCGGCATCACGCCGGATTGCGTGACCGACCAGACCAGCGCGCACGATCCGATCCACGGCTACCTGCCGCAGGGCTGGACGGTGGAAGACTGGCGCGAGCGTCAGAAGACCGCGCCGGACAGCATCGTCACGCCGGCCAAACAGTCGATGGCGAGGCAAGTGCAGGCGATGCTGACGCTGCAGGAACGCGGCGCGGCCACGCTCGACTACGGCAACAACATCCGTCAGATGGCGCTCGAAATGGGCGTGGAAAACGCGTTCGATTTCCCCGGCTTCGTGCCGGCGTATATCCGCCCGCTGTTCTGCGAAGGCAAGGGCCCGTTCCGCTGGGTCGCGCTGTCGGGAGACCCGGAGGACATCTACAAGACCGATGCGAAGGTCAAGGAGCTGATCCCCGACGATCCGCATCTGCACAACTGGCTCGACATGGCGCGCGAGCGCATCGCGTTCCAGGGTCTGCCGGCGCGGATCTGCTGGGTCGGCGTGAAGGATCGTTATCGTCTCGGCCAGGCGTTCAACGAAATGGTCAAGAACGGCGAGCTGAAGGCGCCGATCGTGATCGGCCGCGATCATCTCGACACGGGCTCGGTCGCGAGCCCGAACCGCGAAACCGAATCGATGAAGGACGGCTCGGACGCGGTCAGCGACTGGCCGTTGCTGAACGCGCTGCTCAATACCGCGGGCGGTGCGTCGTGGGTGTCGCTGCATCACGGCGGCGGCGTCGGCATGGGCTTCTCGCAGCACTCGGGCGTCGTGATCGTCGCGGACGGCACCGAAGCCGCGCACCAGCGCCTCGGCCGTGTGCTGCTGAACGATCCGGCCACCGGCGTGATGCGTCACGCGGATGCCGGCTATGAACTCGCGCAGCAGACCGCACGCGAGGCGGGTCTCAATCTGCCGATGCTGGGACGCTGATCGTGACCCAGGCCCACCACGCGGGCGACAGGGCAAGCGTCACGCTGATTCGCGGCGCCGAGCTCGTGGCGGCGCCGTGGAAAAACGGCGGCGGCGTTACGCGCGAGGTCGCGGCGTTTCCGTCGCCGGTCGGCGGGCAGGCTGCGGGCGCCGACTTCGTGTGGCGTGTGAGCGTCGCCGATGTCGCGCAGGCCGGGCCGTTCTCGCGCTTCGACGGCGTCGACCGGACGCTCGTGCTGCTGTCTGGCGCGGGCATGCTGCTCGATGAGCTGGGCGACGCGGGCGTCATGTCGACGCATGTGCTGCGGCAGCCGCTCGACGTCGCGCGCTTTAGCGGCGAAACGCGCATCGACGCGCGTCTCGTCGCTGGCGCGACGCGCGACTTCAACCTGATGGTGCGGCGCGACGTGGCGCAGGGCGAACTGGACGTGTGGCGTGTCGGCGCGAAGCAGGACGCGCCGCGCGTGCTCGACGGCGACGTGGCGCTGCTGTTTTGCGCGGGCGGCGCGGTCACGGTCGCGCTGGCGGCGGACCACGCGCAAGCGGTGCGGCTCGACACCGGCGATACGCTGCGCGTCGACGGGCCGAACGCGCTCGCTTGCGCGCTAACGGGGGACGGCGCGGTGCTCGCGATCACGATTCGCTACACGCGATGACGATTCAATCATGATCGGGCATTGCATGCGCTCCATCACGGCCAACCCATCCACAGACACGCAACGAGCGGCAAAGAGCACGCGATGAAGCAAACCGTCTGGCATCACCTTAATTTGTGCCCGCAGGGCGATCCTCGCCACACGCTCGCCGATGCCGCGATCGCCGTCGAAGACGGCCGCATCGCGTGGCTCGGCGGGTTCGCCGAGTTACCCGCGCAATACGCCGGATGGTCGCGCGAAGACCTGCGCGGCGCGTGGGTGACGCCGGGCCTGATCGATTGTCATACGCACCTCGTGTATGGCGGCCAGCGCGCCGACGAATTCGCGCAACGCCTCGCGGGCGTCAGCTACGAAGAAATCGCGCGACAGGGCGGCGGGATCGTGTCGACGGTGCGCGCGACGCGCGCGGCGGATGAAGCGTCGCTGTTCACGCAGGCGGCGGCGCGGCTCGAACCGCTGCTCGCCCAAGGCGTGACGGCGATCGAAATCAAATCGGGCTACGGTCTCGATCTCGCGGGCGAGCGCAAGATGCTGCGCGTCGCGAGACAACTCGGCGAGCGCTATCCGGTCACGGTCTATACGACGTTTCTCGGCGCGCACGCGCTGCCGCCCGAATTCGCGGGCCGCGCCGACGCGTATATCGACGAAGTCTGCGGCACGATGCTGCCCGCGCTAGCGGACGAAGGCCTCGTCGATGCGGTCGACGTGTTCTGCGAGCGCATCGGCTTTTCGCTGGAGCAAAGCGAGCGCGTGTTCAACGCGGCCGCGCGCTACAAGCTGCCGGTCAAGATGCACGCCGAGCAGTTGTCGAACGGCGGCGGCGCCGCGCTCGCGGCGCGGCACGGCGCGCTGTCGGCGGACCACCTGGAGTTTCTCGACGAAGCCGGCGTGGCCGCGATGAAGGAAGCGGGCACCGTCGCGGTGCTGCTGCCGGGCGCGTACTACTTCATCCGCGAGACGCAGTTGCCGCCGCTCGAACTGCTGCGGCGCTACGAGGTGCCGATCGCGATCTCGACCGACAGCAACCCGGGCACGTCGCCGGCAACTTCGTTGCTGCTGATGATGAACATGGCGAGCACGCTGTTTCGCATGACCGTGCCCGAGGTGCTGCAAGGCGTGACCACGCATGCGGCGCGCGCGCTCGGCAACAGCGATCGGCACGGCGCGCTGCAGGTGGGTCGCGCGGCCGACTTCGCGGTGTGGTCGGTCGATTCGCTGGCCGAACTCGCTTACTGGATTGGCCGGCCGTTGTGCGCGCGCGTCGTGCGCGCGGGCGAAACCGTTTATACGCGGCGCGGGTCGAGTGTGACCTGAACCGAACCAGAACCTGAGAGATGACGCAATCCAATCAATCGCTGTTCGCCGCCGACGCGTATCTGCCCGAGGGCTGGCGCCGCAACGTGCTGCTCGAATGGGACGCGCGCGGCACGCTGAGCGCCGTCACGCCGGATCGACCCGAACCGCCGGCCGGTGTGCCGAAAGCGGCTGGCCCGCTGATGCCTGGCATGCCCAACCTTCACTCGCACGCGTTTCAGCGCGCGATGGCGGGGCTCACCGAATATCGCGCCAACGCGACCGATAACTTCTGGTCGTGGCGCGACCTGATGTATCGCTTCGCCGCGCGCATCACGCCGGAAGGCCTCGCGAGCGTCGCGCAGTGGCTCTACATCGAAATGCTGAAGGCGGGCTATACGTCGGTGTGCGAGTTCCACTACGTGCATCACGCGCAGGACGGCCAGCGCTACGCGAATCAGGCCGAGCTTGCTCAGCGCGTGGTCGATGCGGCGGCGGCGAGCGGCATCGGCATCACGATGCTGCCGGTGCTGTATCAGTACAGCGGCTTCGGCGCGCGCGCGCCGCGCGAGGATCAACGGCGCTTCATCAATACGCCGGAGAGCCTGCTCGATCTGCTCGGCACGCTGCGCGCCGCGCGCCCCGAACATGCGGCACTGCGTTACGGTGTGGCGCCGCATTCGCTGCGCGCGGTATCGGAAGCATCGTTGCGCGCGCTGCTTGGCGGCATCGATGCGAGCGCGCCCGTGCATATCCATGTCGCCGAGCAAACCGCCGAGGTGGACGCGTGCATCGAAACCGAAGGCGCGCGGCCGGTGCAATGGCTGCTCGATCGTTTCGAGGTGGATAGCCGCTGGTGTCTGGTGCACGCGACCCATGTCGATCCGCATGAAACGCTCGCGCTCGCGAGAAGCGGCGCGGTCGCGGGTCTGTGTCTGACCACCGAGGCCAATCTCGGCGACGGCATTTTCCCCGCGCACGACTATCTGGACGCGCACGGCCGCATCGGCGTCGGCTCGGATAGCCATATCGGCGTCGACTGGCGCGCCGAATTGCGTCTGCTCGAATACGGCCAGCGTCTGACGCGCCGGCAGCGCAACGTGCTGGCGTCGGCGCAGGCTCCGCATGTCGCGGACCGCCTGTATGCGGCCGCGCTCGACGGCGGCGCGCGCGCGACCGGCCGCGCGGTCGGCGCGTTGCAGCCCGGCCATCGCGCGGACTGGCTCGTGCTCGACGCCGCTCATTCGAGCATCGCCGAGCACGAGCGAGAAGCGTGGCTGTCGGGCGTTGTATTCTGCGAGCACGGCGATACGCCGATCCGCGACGTCTATGCGGGTGGCATCAAGGTCGTCGACGATCGCCGGCATCGCGACGAAGAGCGCGCATATGCGCGCTATCGCGCGGCGCTCGCGGAACTGCTCAAATAACGGCGATGAGCGCCGAACCGATTCTCCGATCCCACTGATTCCGGACTGACATGACTGCTTCGAACCTCACGCCGGTTTTCTCGCTGCATCAGGGAACCCTGCCGCTGCTGATCTCGATCCCGCATCTGGGCACGCAAATCCCCGCCGACATCGCCGCGACGATGACCCCGGTCGCGCAACGCACCGACGATTGCGACTGGCATCTCGATCGCCTGTACGCATTCGCGAAGGTTCTCGGCGCGTCGTTCCTGACGCCGACCTACGCGCGCTACGTGATCGACCTGAACCGTCCGCCCGACGGCGCGAACCTGTACCCGGGGCAGGACACCACGGGTCTCTTGCCGGTCGATACGTTCGACAAGGAGCCGCTCTATCGCGACGGCCATCTGCCCGACGACGCCGAAGTCGCGCGCCGGCGCGATGCGTACTGGAAGCCGTATCACGACGCGCTCACCGGCGAGATCGCGGCGCTGAAGGCGAAGCACGGCAAGGTGCTGCTGTGGGAAGCGCATTCGATCCGCTCGCGCGTGCCGCGATTTTTCGACGGACGTCTGCCGGACTTCAACTTCGGCACGTCGAACGGTGCGAGCGCGGCGCCGGGACTAGGCGACGAACTGGCCGCGCTGGTCGAGCGCCATGGCGGCTATACGGCGGTCGCGAATGGCCGCTTCAAGGGCGGCTATATCACGCGCCAATATGGTCAGCCCGAGCAGGGCGTGCATGCGGTGCAACTCGAACTGTCGCAGATCACGTACATGGAAGAGCGCTTGCCTTATGCATACGATGAAGACCTCGCCACGAAGGTCGCGCCGTTGCTCGAAGCGCTGGTGACGACGGCTCTCGCTCGCGTGAAAGCAGCCTGACGCAAAGGTGACCTGACGGGTGCCGTGAGGACGGCGTCGGCGTGCATCGGTTAGCGGATCGCGAAGGTGTAACAGCATGTGTCCGTGATTGCATATCGGCGCGATCATATGGAATGGTTTGGGCGTCGAGCGCGCAAAGCGTATCGTGCGCCGGCTGTTTCACGACGCGGCGCGCCATGAAAAAAAGCCCCGCGAAAGCGGGGCTTTTTAATGTGCACCGCGTCCTTTGGACACGGTTTCACCGCCATTAGTGGCAGCGCTTTTCCCAATGATGATGAACCTTCACCTTATGGCACTCGTGGTGATGTTCATAAGCTTGAGCGGGAGCGATCGCGCTCAGGGTGGCGACGGCTGCGGCGATGGCGAGAACGATTTTCTTCATTACAAAACCCTTAAGTCAATGTTGTGGAGCGACCCATGCAGCACGACCCGTGCCGCATCGGCGTGTAAGCATGCCACATCGAGCGCCCGCGAATAGGAACGGTGCGCAAACACGTGTGTCAATGCAACAGGCGATGTGTTGTAAGCCCTGTTTTAGCGCGCTTTGCGCTGAATTGGCCGGTGCGTACCATGTGATGCGTGTACCTTCGGCATCTGGGCCCCCCGCACGCAAGGCGGCATAGCGGCATTGCACCCGACACCGCGAGACGACTACCCTTTCAAAACGATGACATGCGCGATGCGGTCATCGATTCATCAGGCGAAAAGATGGAAGACCCAGCGATGGAAGATTCCGACGAATTGCTGCTGCCAGTCTGGCGCGCGAACCTGGTGTTGCTGACCAGCGAGGTTGGCGCCGCGACCCGGCTCGCGCGCATGATGACGTTTTCCGCGAGCTATCTGAAGCTGATGCTGTCCGGCCAACGCGAATTCAGCGAGGAATTCGTGCGCGGCGTCGAGGCGGTCACTGGTTTGCCGGGCGGCTGGATGAACGTGCCGCACAGCGGTCACGAGATTCCGCCGAATGCGCGCGAGGCGATCGACAACGAGCAGCCGCTCGCGCGCTTTCGCGGCACCGCGCATCCGGTGCGCAAGAAGACGGTGCTGCGGCCCGAGCCGATTTTCGGGCAACCGGGGCCCGCGCGTCGCGTCGAGGAAGAAACGCTCGATGTCGAAGCGCACCGCCGCCATGTGCATTTTCGCAAGGTACGCGATGTCGCGACGCAGGAAGTGCGGCGCTTCGAGCGGCATCTGCTGCATGCGCCGGTCGAACTCGCGTCGATGCGTGCGAAGGTCGAGGACGTGATGGCCGCGGCCGAGCTCGACGATCGCATTCAGGCCGATCTCGAGGGCCGGCTCGAACAGATCGACAAGCACCGGCACATGCTGCTGCGGCACGTGGAAAAACTGCAGGCGCTGCTGAGCCAGCTCGACGACGGCGAGTGATCGCGACTGACGGCGGCCCCGGTCCGAAACGCGCGGGCCGGCGATGTGCTACAACGACGACACGAATCTTGCCGAGGTGGATCTTGGGGAACATCGTCGTCAGGTTGGCGCACGCGTCGCTCGCGCGAAGCGTGCGCGCCGCGGCGCTGCTTGCGGCGCTAACTGCCGCGAGCGGCATCGCCTTCCCCCTTCGCGCGACCGCCGCCGAAATCGCTACCTCCTCCAACGAACGCACCCCTGCGACGATCGAGCGTGACGTCCATTTGTTCGTGATCCAGAAAGACGGCTCCATCGAGGAACACGACGACACGGTGATGCGCGCGGACACGGCCAGCGGTGTCGACGCGATCGCGCAACGCTACGTGTGGTTCAACAAGGACATCGAGCAGGTGCAACTGCTGGCCGCCGAAACGATCGATCCCGACGGCACCGCGCATGCCGTCGGTCCCGAGGCGATCCGCGACGTGCAGGAGCCGCGTTCGTCCGGTGCGCCGAGCTTCGAAGACGGAGTGTTGCGCACCGTGATCTTCCCCGGCGTCACGAGCGGCTCGCGCGTGCATCTGGCGTTTCGCAAGACCCGCGCGAAGCCGCTGCAGGCGGGCACTTTCGGTTATCTGGTCGAGCCGTCGCTCGAACCCGTCGACGAGCAGCGTCTGATCTTCGATCTGCCCGCCGACGTGCCGCTCTACGCGGACGCGCGCGGCTACGTCGCGGTGCCGCCCGTCACCGCGAACGGCCGCACCCGCTACGAGTTCGACTATCGGCACGGCCCCTATCCGCGCATGGAAGCGGGCGCGGTCGGCTACGCGAACTGGGGCGACCGGCTGATGGTGTCGACGGTAGCCGACTTCGCGAGCTTCGCCGCGCGCTATCGCGGTCCCGCCGATAACGACGCGACCCGCGACGATCCGGCGATCGTCAGTCTTGCGCAGCAACTGACGGCCGGCCTCAGCGATCCGCGCGACAAAGCCCGCGTGTTATACGACTGGATGCGTCTGAATATCCGCTACGTCGCGCTTTTCCTCGGCGAGACGGCGGCGATTCCGCACAAGGCGGCCGATATCCTGCGCAACCGCTATGGCGACTGCAAGGACCACGTTGCGCTATACGGTGCGTTGCTCGCGGCGGTCGGCATCCGCAGCGAGCCGGTGCTGCTGAATCTCGGCCCGTACTACACGTTGCCCGAGGTGCCGGGCTACGGCGCGAGCGCGATCAATCACGCGATCATCTGGATTCCCGAGTTGGCGCAATTCGCGGACACGACGGCGGGCGGCACCGCGTTCGGCTATCTGCCTGGCGGCGTGATGGACCGGCCGGTGCTGCTCGTCGACGCCGGCGTGCTCGCGCGCACGCCCGCCACTCAACGGCATGAACGCAACGCGCGCGTGCAGATCGACATCGATGAAAACGGCACCGCGCATTACGCGTACCGCGTCGAAGACCGGGGCTATCCCGCGGAGATCGAACGCAACACGTTCCGACGCGCGACGCGCGAGGGCGCGCAGCAGATTGCCGCGAGCCGTCTGCTGAAAACGGGCTTGCATGGCACCGCGCAGTTGCAGACCGACGACGTCGCCGTGACCGGCGGACCGTTCGCGACGTCGATGCAGGGCAGCGTGCCGCATCTGATCTGGCCAGACGGCACAACCGCCGTGCCGGCGCTGACGAGTCTCGCCGGCGGCATGAACTCACAGGTCGAGGCGTGGCTCGCGGAACCCGTCAGAACGCAGCCGTGGGCATGCATCGGCGGGGAGTTCGATGAAACGCTGGAAATGAGTTTGCCGCGCTTCGTGCGCGTGACGGACCTGCCGACCGACAGCACGGTCGAGGACCCGCTGCTCTCATTTGCGTCGCGCTACGTGTTCGATCCGGCGACGCGCACGTTGCAGGTCAACCGGCATCTGCGCGCCGCGTTCGGCCACCAGATGTGTACGGCTAACGAGTTCGCGGCGATTCGCGACGACCTCGTGCGCATCGAGCGCGATCTGGATGCCGAGGTGGTCGTCAGGGCGGCGGCCGCGAGGCAGTAGCGAGCGCCGCGCCGGCCGTAAGCCGGGCAGCGCCGCTACGATTCACTGGACGGCGAGCTCAGGTGCCGCTCTTCGTCACCACCGGCACCCATGCGCCGTTCTTCACCTGATACAGCGTCGAGGCGCCGCTCTTCAACGCGCCGGTGTTGTCGAACGAGATCTTGCCGGTCACGCCGTCGTAGTCGATCGACTTGAGCACCGGGCGGTACACGTTCGGCGAGTCGGATTTGGCCTGCTGCATCGCCTTGATCGCGACCCATGCGCCGTCATAGCCGAACGGCGCATACGACAGCACATCCGCGCCGAAGCGCTTCTTGAACTTCGCGTTGAAGTCCTTGCCACCCGGCAGTTGCGCGAGCGGGCGGCCGTATTCCCAGGCCATCGCGCCGTCGGACGCATCGCCCGCGAGCTTGATGAAGTCTTCGTCCATCACGCCGCCGCCGCCGACCAGTTGCGCGTTCAGGCCGAGCTGCTTCATGCGCCGCGCGAAGCCCGCGGCCTGGCTGTCGAGGCCGGCGAAGAACACGAGGTCCGCATTGGCGCCCTTGAACTTGGTGATCTGCGTGCTGAAGTCGACCGCGTGGTTGTCGGTGTAGTCGCGCGCGACGATCGTGCCGCCGTGCGCCTTCACGGCCTTCTCGAACTCGTCGGCTTCGCCCTGGCCGAACGCGGTGCGATCGTCGATGATCGCGACGCGCTTGGCCTTCGTTACCTCGACCGCATAAATTCCTGCGTTGCCGGCGTTCTGCGCATCGGTCGAAATCACCATGAAGGTGTTCGCGAAGCCGCGGCCCGTGATGATCGGATTCGTCGCGGCGGGATCGAGCACCGGAATGCCGGCCTGCTCGTAGACCTGCGAGGCCGGGATCGTCGTGCCCGAGTTGAAGTGGCCGACCACCACCGCGACGCCCGAGTCGACCAGCTTCTGCGCGGCCTGCACGCCGACGCGGGGGTCGGCCTGGTCGTCCTGCGAGACGATCTCGAAGTGCGCGACCTTGTCGCCGATCTTGATCTTCTGCGCGTTGGCCTCGTCGATCGCGAGCCGCACACCGTTTTCCAGATCCTTGCCGTAGCCGGCATTGGCGCCCGTCAGCGGCGCGGCAAAACCGATCTTGACCGGCAGGTCGTCGGCGAAACTGGCAGCAGGCGCGACAGCAAACATCGCACCCACGAGCATGGCCAGCGGTTTCAGCGTGTTGCGAAGACTCATGGTCTCTCCTTGCATCGACGGTTGTTATGAAAGCGGTGCGACAAAAGCGGTACGACACGTGAGGCCGAGGGAAGCCCTCGCGCATCGCAAGGCTACGAAGGATCGGTCGCCGCTCACAATGCTGGAATACACGCAGTGGCGTTGCGCTTCGCAGCGTGTTCGCGGGTCAATCTGGGGCGAATATAGAAAGCCAAATTGCCGTCGTCTTGGCAATTCGTGGCGTTTTGGATGAGCATTTCGGCATAGCGGGGCGTGTGCGCATCACGTCCACAAGGAGCGTGCGTGAGGCATCCCGGCTGGCTTGCCGCGAGAAGTTCCGCTGCGGCTGCGGATTACGGCATACGCTTAAGAAACCGGCGCGAGCGCGCCGGCCGGTGTTGCGGTGTTGCGGAGTTAGCGTGGGGGCGGAGAGATTCGAGCCTTTCGCCTAGCGCTCGCCTTGCTGACGCAGCAATTCTTCACGCAGACGCAGAAGCGGCGCCTTCGTGTCTTCGTCGGCCCACGTGTCGAGATCGTCGATTGCGCGCTGGCAGCCGTCGAGCACCACGTCCAGATCGACCGGCACGCCGTTGTTCAGTGCGAATTCGATCGTTTCGGCGAATTGCTGGCACTCGTCCTCGCCGTACGAGATGTCGAGATTGTCGGCGATGATTTCGGCGATGTTGCTGCGTGCCTTGTCGTCGGCCGTCACCATCTCGACGATGCCGCGCGCGACGGCAGGCGAGTAGTAGAGCGCGATATCGAGCCATTGCGCGGGATCGAAGTCGGGCTGGTCGAACTGGTTCTCGAAGTACTCGATCGCTTCCTGTTCGTGCGCTTCGTCCGCGTCGACGCTGATGCACAACTGCTCAAAAAATTCTTCCCGCTCGCTGCGGATATGACCGTCCATCGAATGCCTCGTCTGCTGAATGCCGAATGCTGAAAAATCCCATGGAATGCGGGCGCAAGCGCCGTTCCACGCGGCACGCATTATAGGACGGCTGCTGGCGCGACGCTGGTGGCGGCGCCCAGCAACGGGTGACTCGCGTCAGTGACCTGAGCTCGACCTAAGCCGTCTCCGCAACCCATGCATCGAACCACTCGCGCGGCTGGGCGATTTCATTTTGCATCGCCACGAGTTCGAGTTCATAGCGCCCGGCCTGCCAGGTCGCCTTGACCACCGCGTTGACCGCGGCGAGCGTGTGCTCGAAGGCCGAGCGGATCGAATCGCCGAGCAGCGTGCGCGCGACGAAGACCGCGCTCGTCAGATCGCCGACGCCGACCGGCTGGCGCGCGAACGGATAGAGCGGGCGCTGTCCCATCCACGCTTCGCGTTCGGTGACGACGAGCATGTTGAAGCGGTCGGCGGGACTGTTGCGATCGAGCAGATGCTTGACGAGCACGAGCTTCGGCCCGCGCGCGAGCACCTCGCGGCACGCGGTGACGGCTTCCTCGAGCGTCTCGATCTCGCGGCCGACGAGGCGCTGCAATTCGATGTGATTCGGCGCGATCCCGTCGGCGACCTGCGGCATTTCGTTGACGAGGAATTCCTGGATGCCGGGATCGACCTTGTAGCCGCCCATGGCGCCCATCACCGGATCGCAAAAGTACCAGGCGCGGGGATTGGCCGCCTTCACGGCCTTGACGATGTCGATCACCGCCTGCGCCTGTTCCGTCGTGCCGAGATAGCCGGAGAGCACCGCGTCGCAGCGCGGCAGCATGCCGATCGCGCCGATGCTGTCGACGAGATCTTCCATCTTCGATGCGTCGATCGCGCTGCCGCTCCAGTGCCCGTATTGCGTGTGATTCGATAGCTGCACCGTATTGAGCGGCCACACGTTGACGCCGAGCCGGCACATCGGAAACACGGCCGCGCTGTTGCCGGCGTGACCGAACACGACATGGGACTGGATGCTCAGAACGTTTTTCGTCATGGTAAGGCTCGCGCAACCGGTCATGCGCGATCAACAAAGCGGGAAGGGAGTCTCGCACGGGTGGGCCGATGGCCCCGGCGCCGCGCGGCAGACATGCTTGATACAGATGGTGCAGGAAAAACGCACAAACTGCATAGCCGGCAAGTCAGCAAACGATACAGGAGTTTGACAGCCGCGAGTTGATCCGTCCCCGTGCTGTTGCGCCGAACCATCAAACGCGCCTGAACATTAACGAAATCTGACAGTTTCCCGCGTGGCCGATGCTTCAGACGAGTTCGCGATACAAAGCCAGATAGCGGTCGGCCGAGGCGCCCCAGCCGAAGTCCTGGCGCATTGCGCGCCGCTGCGCGGCTTTCCATTCGGTGCGGCGTCCGTACAGCGCAAATGCACGGCGGATCGCTGCGGCGAGTCCGGCCGGATCGAAGCGGTCGAACACGAAGCCGGTGGCGAGATCGTCGGCGAGGTTTTCGAGCGATGCGTCGGCGACCGTATCGGCGAGACCGCCGACGCTGTGCACGAGCGGCAGCGACCCGTAGGCGAGCGCATAGAGTTGCGTGAGCCCGCACGGCTCGAAGCGTGACGGCACCGCGACCACGTCGCTGCCGGCGATGATCGTATGCGCGAGCGCTTCATCGAAACCGAGTTCGACCGCGACCGATTCCGGATGCGCCTGCGCGACCATCCTCAGGCCATTCTCGAGCGCCGGATCGCCGGTGCCGAATACGACCAGTTGGCCTCCGCGCTTGACGATCTCGGGCACCGCGCCGAGCAGCAGATCGAGGCCTTTCTGTTCGGTCAGCCGGCTCACCACGCCGAACAGCAGCGCGTCGCTTCGTTGCGCGAGGCCGAAGCGCTTTTGCAGCGCTTCCTTGCAGGCGAGCTTGCCGGCCAGCCGCGACGAGCTGAAGCGCGTCGCGAGCAGCGTATCGCTGGCGGGATTCCACACCGTGTAGTCGACGCCGTTCAGAATCCCGCTCAGATCGTGCGCGCGATGGCGCAGCAGCGCATCGAGTCCGCCGCCGTGCGCGAGCGTCTGGATTTCGCGCGCATAGTTAGGGCTGACGGTCGTGATGCGGTCGGCGTAATAGAGCCCCGCCTTCAGGAACGACAGCTGTCCGTAGAATTCGACGCCGTGCATGTTGAAGAAATCGTGCGGCAGGCCGAGCAGGCCGAACTGATGCGCGGGAAAGATCCCCTGGTACGCGAGGTTGTGGATCGTGAACACGCTGTGCGCCGGCGCGCGGCCGCGCTCGCGTTCGGCGGCTTTCAGGTAGGCAGGCGCGAGCCCAGCGTGCCAATCGTGCGCGTGGACGATCTGCGGCGACCACGTCGGGTCCATCTGCTGCGCGAGTTGCGCGGCGACCCAGCCGAGCAGCGCGAAACGCTGCGCGTTGTCGCCGTACGGCACGTGTTCGTCGTTCAGATACGGGTTGCCCGGGCGGTCGTAGAGCGACGCGGCCCGGATCACGTAGACCGCGAGCCCGTTGGTGGGCAGCGTGCCGCGTTCGAGCGTCACGTTCGGCGCGCCGAAGCGGTTGCCCAGTTGCGCGACCGGTTGAAGATCGTGCAAGCCGGCGAGTACCGCCGGAAAGCCGGGCAGCAGCACGCGCACGTCGGCGCCGCGCTCGATCAGCGCGGACGGCAGCGCGCCCGCGACGTCGGCGAGACCGCCCGTTTTGAGAAGGGGATACAGCTCGCTTGCGACGTGCAGGGCGCGAATCGTCATAGGCCGGGTCTCTGTCGGGTTGGCAGGGTTGCTCGGGTTGGTAAAAGGTCAGCGGTGTTGCGGGTGAAGCCGGATGAAGCGAGGAAAGGCATGGCCGGCGGCGCCGTGGCCGCCGGTGCATGCATGCGGCGGGCGCGCTACTTCGGATGCTTGCGCAGCGCTTCCTGCGTGACCAGCACGACGCCATCGTCGGTGCGATAGAAGCGCTCGGCGTCGCGCGCCGGGTCTTCGCCGATCACGGTGCCTTCCGGAATCGTGCAGCCGCGGTCGATCACCACCTTTTGCAGGCGGCAACTCGCGCCGACCGTGACCTGCGGCAGCAAGACTGCCTCATTGATATTACAGAACGAACTCACTTTCACGTTCGACGACAGCACCGAGCGCGAAATCTGCGAGCCCGAGATCACGCAGCCGCCGCAGACGAGCAGGTTGTTGCCCGAACCCTGCAGCCCCTTCATGTCGCGTACGAACTTCGCGGGCGGCAACTGCTCCTGGTAGGTCCAGATCGGCCACGACTCGTCGTACAGGTCGAGGGTCGGGATCGTCGAGGCGAGGTCGAGGTTCGCGGCCCAGTACGCGTCGATCGTGCCGACGTCGCGCCAGTACGGCTCGACGCTCGGGTCCGACGACACGCACGACATGCTGAACGGATGCGCGATCGCCACGCCCTGGGTGACCACGCGCGGCAGGATGTCCTTGCCGAAGTCGTGGTCGGTATCGATCGCGGCGATGTTTTCCTCGAGCTGCGTGTACAGGTAGTCGGCGTTGAACACGTAGATGCCCATGCTAGCGAGCGCCGTGTCGGGACGGCCGGGTATCGCGGGCGGGTCGGCCGGTTTTTCGACGAAGCCGGTCACGCGGCGGTTTTCGTCGACCGCCATCACGCCGAACGCGACCGCATCCATGCGCGGCACCTCGATGCAGCCGACCGTGCAGTCGGCACCGCTGTCCGCGTGATCGGCGATCATGCGCGTGTAGTCCATCTTGTAGATGTGGTCGCCCGCGAGCACAACCACATACTTCGGACGGATCGAGCGGATGATGTCGAGGTTCTGGAACACCGCGTCGGCGGTGCCGCGATACCAGTGCGCGCCTTCGACGCGCTGCTGCGCGGGCCACAGATCGATGAACTCGCCCATCTCGCCGCGCAGGAAGCTCCAGCCGCGCTGCAGATGCCGCAGCAGCGAATGCGCCTTGTACTGCGTGACCACCGCGATGCGGCGGATGCCGGAATTCAGGCAATTGGAAAGCGCAAAGTCGATGATCCGGTATTTGCCGCCGAAGTGCACCGCCGGCTTCACACGCTTGTTCGTCAGCGGCCCGAGCCGGGTGCCGCGTCCGCCGGCTAGGACGATCGCCAGGGTAGTGCGCTGTAAGTCGTTCAGCCGTGCCGGAGTATTCATATTTGTCTCCTGTCGATCGGCGCGAGCCCTTCAGCACTCACGCCGACCTCATGCAAGATGGTTGCCTGATTGGTATACCCCCGGGAATGATCTGGCCGCGTCCTCTCCGCTGATGATTTGGGCTGCCTGGCAGTCGTACCGCATTGCCGTTCTTTGCTGCCTGTTTTTCGCGAGTCCGTCTGTCAGTTCTAGCACCGATTGGACTCGAGGGAATAAATGTTCGTTGCGGGGGCCGCGTGGCCGACCATCCTGTAACGATCGCCTGTTATGGCGCATTTTTCGGTGCGGCGCAGCACATTGGCCACGAGGTCGTGTCCGGACGATGCTCGAGCACGAAGGCGCAATATGCATGCCACAATCGGTTCTGCCGCGTGCCGTGTCCGCGCTGCGCGACTGGCGCCAGAGTTCGGCGGTACATCGTAGAATCGTGCGCTCCACGCCTCGTGCATCCCTGCTGCGTTTTTTCCAGACCATCCCGATGAATCTTCGCCCCCCGTTCCTGCTTGCCCTGTCGAGTATCTGCGCCTGTGTCGTGCTCTGCGCGGCGACTGTCGCCGTGGCCGCCACGCCGGCGAGCGAGGCGAGCCCGGGCGCCGCAAGCGGCGCGTCCTCAGTCGACGATTCCGGCCCGGCCTACGGTCCGGAACTGCAGGGCTTCAGCTATCCGGCGCCGGTCGAGCGCTTCGAATTCACGTCGCAGGGGGTGCCTCTGCAGATGGCCTACATGGACGTGAAGCCCGCGCATGCGAACGGCCGCACCGTGGTGTTGCTGCACGGCAAGAATTTTTGCTCGGCGACATGGGGCGCGACGATTCGCCGGCTGAGCGACGCCGGTTATCGCGTGATCGCACCGGATCAGATCGGTTTTTGCAAATCGAGCAAGCCCGAGCATTACCAGTACAGCTTCCAGCAGCTCGCGCGCAATACGCATGCGCTGCTCGAGTCGTTCGGCATCAGCGACGTGACGGTGGTCGGCCATTCGACGGGCGGCATGCTCGCGGTTCGCTATGCGCTGATGTATCCGCGTGAAACGCAGCAGCTGGTGCTGGTGAACCCGATTGGACTCGAGGACTGGAAGGCGAAGGGCGTGCCGTCGCTATCGGTCGACCAGTGGTATCAGCGTGAGCTGGAGACCAGCGCCGACGGTATTCGCCGCTACGAACAGGCGACTTATTACGCGGGGCAATGGCGCGCGGACTATGAGCCGTGGGCGCAGATGCTCGCGGGCATGTATCGCGGGCCGGGTAAGCAGATCGTCGCGTGGAATTCCGCGCTGCTGGATGA
This sequence comes from Paraburkholderia youngii, assembly GCF_013366925.1. Taxonomy (NCBI): domain Bacteria; kingdom Pseudomonadati; phylum Pseudomonadota; class Betaproteobacteria; order Burkholderiales; family Burkholderiaceae; genus Paraburkholderia; species Paraburkholderia youngii. The sequence goes on along the minus strand of NZ_JAALDK010000001.1, from coordinate 5,152,674 downwards.
CATGATTTACACGCAGCCGGTTTTCTATGAACTGGGGCAACTCAGCATGCCGACGCTGCTGCTGATCGGTCAGAGGGACACCACCGCGATCGGCAAGGATGCCGCGCCGCCCGAAGTGCGCGCGAAGCTCGGCCATTATCCGGAACTAGGCCGCGCGGCCGCGAAGGCGATTCCGCACGCGACGCTCGTGGAGTTCGCAGCGCTTGGTCACGCGCCGCAGATGCAGGACCCGGATGCGTTTCATAAGGCGCTGCTCGAGGGGCTGGCGGCGGTGCAGACGAATCGCTGAAGGTTCGAACTGCTTTCTGGCCTCCTACCGTATTTGCGAGTAGTTCAGCAGCAGGCGAAACTTGCTGACAGCTGACTCTTCGTGGTTCGTCTCGGATTTCCAGGGAGGACGCTTGCGGACAGGCTGTAGTCGGCCCAATTGCGGCCGTTCGACAAAAGGCAAGTGAATCGTCAACAATATGGAACTGACAGAATTCGCCACGAACACGCGACGTACAGCTTCTTGAGCGAGGTCGCGGCCGTTCCGCTCAGAGCGCACGACGAAAAGTGCTTCCAAGGTGCGCCGCTCAGGATGACGCAGGCGTCCTGATAATGGTCGCGTCCCTTTGAGTCACCCCCGTTCTGCGAGTGAGCACCCGAGCAGATCTGCTACTTGAGGGTGTACGTCAACGTGCCATACCCAAGTTGGTCGAAGCCACCGCTGGTCGAACCATAGTCGCCGCCGCCGCCTTCCGGGCGCACCTGCTGCGCATATGCGGCAACGCCCGGCGCCTTGAGTTTCTTCAACACCACGTAGTGGTTGTAGAGCAATTCCCAGATCGGCCGGGTATCACCTCTTGATCCTGGCGAAATCTCTGGCTGCGTCGCCAGGCTGTCGGAATACAACGTGTAGGGCACATCCTGGCCGAGATTGTATTGCGCGACGTATTCGGCACCCTTTAGCAGACGGTTGTTGTCGTATCCGAACAGATCGTCTCCCTGATTCCAGGCCATCTGGCAAAACGCACCCGCCAGTGCGAAGTCGAGCATGGTGTGCCCTTGGTCGCGGCCGCTTTCCTGGACTTGACCGAGCCCGTTCGGATACAGCTTCCAGACGAGGTGTTCGATCGAGCCATTGCCCGCGCCGTGCTTGAAATACTCGACCGCTTCCGCATAAATGTCCCGGCGGTCGGTCAGCACGCCAATCGCCAGCATTGACGCCATATTGGCGAGATCCCAGTTGGCCCAGTAATGATCGACCTTCGTGCCGTTGTGTTGGGTCAGGAAGTTGTGGTTCATCGGGTAGAACACGGTGAGCATCATCGACTGGAAGCGCCGGAAATCCGCCGCTTTCCATTGCGGCGACGTGCGCAGGATTTCCGCCGCATTCGCCAGCTCGTAGCCGTAGATGCCGGAGGCGAGGAACTTGTCCGAGTTCCCGTCGATCATCTTCAGACTGCCCGACCACGCGTTCAGGATATCGATGGCCTTGCCGGCATAGGCGTCGTCACCGGAGACTTTCCAGCGCAGCGCGAGCGTATAGGCCGCCGCCGCGTCGTTGAACAGCAGCGAATAGTTCTCGGCATGCTCGGGGTTCTTGCCGCGATAGATGGCATCCTGCGGGCGCGGGGTCCAGCCCAGCGACGCGTGGCGGTTGGCGATCAAGCGTTGCCACCCTTGTAGCCAAGGCTGTTTGCCCTGCGCCACGTTGACTCGCATACGCTCGAAGTCCCGCTCGCTGTGCAGCAGTCCAGGATGTGCGAACGGCTTCGCTTCGATATCGGATGGGGCTTGCACGGCCACCGGAGCGTGTTGCCGGTCTCCGCCAGCGTAATTGTTCGCCGATTGAGCGACGCAGGCCGAAAGGCTGGCCGCAGCGACGATCGACGCAGTAAGTATCGATTTTCTGGACATGGGTGGAGGTGCATCAGGAATTGAACGAACGAGTGCCTCGCGCTTTGCACCGGAGGCAAGCCTCGTACTGGATCAACGAACGACTGAGAAGAAGGGTTGACGTTGCCGGAGCACGAAGCGTCACGGTGTACCCCCTGCGACACCACCGCGATCGGCAAGGATGCCGCGCCGCCCGAAGTGCGCGCGAAGCTCGGCCATTGTCCGGAACCAGGCCGCGCGGCCGCGAAGGCGATTCCGCATGCGACGCTCATGGAGTTTGCGGCGCTTGGTCACGCGCCTCAGATGCAGTACCCGGATGCGTTTCATAAGGCGTTGTTGGACGGGTTGGCGGCGGTGCCGACGAACCGCTGAGGGTTCGAACGAATTTCTGTCCCGTGTCCATGACGATCTGCCAAAAAGGAAACAGCCCGATCAGCGTAAGCCGATCGGGCTGTTCCGGTCAGGCTGACCGCCCTGACCGAGGGCACGTCAGCGCACACGCATAGCGGCGCGGCTACGAGAGCCGCGATATCACTTCCGTATCGAAGTTCACGCGACGCTGACGGCCGCGTGAGCGCGCATCAATAGCCGCCGCTGCTGCCGCTGCTGCTGTTGCTACCCGACGAGCTCATGTCGCCCGTGGACTGGCACGCGGCCAACGACAACGATGCGACTCCTAGCGCGATGATCACGGATACGGCCGATAACAGTCTTGATACTTTCATGTAGAACTCTCCTGCACGGCCAACGGGACTGACTTGCCGCGCGGCCACGCGTTGAGCCGGGGAGTCGCGGATCGCTAACGACAAGTCCCGCGACGCGGCGGCGGTTACAAAAAGAACAGGCAAACGTTCTGCAAAACGGGCCAGCAACCGCTGTGCGCGGCCGACGATTCCGTTTCGCGGTTCCACGGCTACGCGCTCTTTCACGCGACGCCTAATCTACGAACGCCAACGGCTCGCCTTTTATTCCACCGCAATGGTTATTTGTGACACGTATCGCGTCCGGATGCTGGACTTCGGTGCGGTACGGCCTTTGCGCAAGCCCCGTGACCGTTTGCCGGCGCTAACATTGACAGGTGCAAGGAATACGGACGTAGACGCGATCAATGCAAACCTCACCGATCCTGGAGTCGGCGTTGACCTGTCCGCACTGCGGGTGCGTGACCGTCGTGACGATGCAGACCGACGCCTGCGTCTACTTCTATGAATGCCCGCGGTGCAAAGCCTTGCTTTCTCCGAAGTCCGGCGATTGCTGCGTCTTCTGTTCGTATGGCTCGGTCAAGTGCCCGTCCGTGCAAGAGGCCGGTGCGTGCTGTGCGAAATCTGTCACTCGAGCCGGGCCATGAGCCGAGGCGAGCGCAGGCATCGAAACAAGGCTTGGCCTGAATAATCGGCTAACTCTCGACCGAAGTGGCTGGATGCATGTCGAGCCTCGCGTTGGCGTCCCTTTTGAGCGGCACCGCCGCCAGCACCGATGCAAGTACCATCAGACCTCCGCCAAACCATGCCGAGGCCGAAAGATGCTCGCCGAGCCATACGTAGGCGAATAGCGCACCGAACGCGGGCTCGCTGCCCATCAGCAAAGCGACGCGCGTTGGGTTGCTGCGCTTGACGGCAAAATTCTGTGCGAAAAATGCGAACAACGTACAGGCGAGCACGAGGTAAGCAATGCTCGCCCAGAAGTCACCGTGCCCACTGAGCGACGGCAGCGCCTGCCAATGCTGTGACGGCAACACGAACGCCAGCAGCACACTGCCCAGTGCAACGACGCCTGCCTGGACCGCCGTTACCGACAGCGGGGCAAGTTTCGAGTCGCGCATCACGCGCTTGGTCACGCACACCATCAGCGCGCGCAGCAACGCCGCAAGAAGGATCAGCGCATCGCCTGCGGTCGGAATGATCGCACCTCCGCTGACGAACGCGGCGCCCATCAGTGACAAGCCCACAGCGATCCATTCCCCACTCGACGGCTTTCGTCGCAGCAACACCCATTCGACCAGCGGCGTCAGCGCGACACACAGACTGATAAGGAACGCCGCATTCGACGCGCGTGTGTGCGCGATCCCGAATGTCTCCGCCAAAAAGATGCTGAGCAGGATTGCGCTGGAGCCGAGCGCACCCAGCAAGGCGGACGCTCTAACGTGTCGAAGCGAGCGCAACGCCGGAGACAACACGACGAACGTCAGACCGAAGCGCAACGCCAGCAGACCGAGCACCGGATAGATCGCGAGCGCGCCTTTCACGACCCCATAACTCGTGCCCCACACCATCGCGACCGCAAGCAGCATCAGGTCGGATATCCATAACGCACTCTGTTGTTTCGACATGACGAACCTTCTGTTTTCATTCGTACGGTCCGAATTGTCGGGTATTGCGCCGAAAACTATAATCCACGGCGGCAGAACATCTTTTATGTTTGAAATGCACGAATGCCCTGGCAGGTGCGAGGATCGCGATGAATCCGAATGAGCTTTTTGCGTTGCTACCCGACATGGCGATGTTTGCGAGGGTCGTCGACGCCGGCAACTTCTCCATCGCCGCGCGGCAACTGGGCAGTACACCGTCGACTGTCAGTCGGCAGATCAAACGCCTCGAGGATGCGTTGGGCACGCGCCTACTCGAGCGCTCGACCCGTAGCATCCGGTTGACGGATTCGGGCGCGCAGATTTACCGGTACTGCCGGGATATGGTCGGCGCGGCCTCGGGCGCCGTCGACGTCGCTGGACAAGGGGCGGGTGATCCGCGAGGCAAGGTCAGCATCAGTGCGCCGATTTCATATGCGAGATCTGTCATCCATCCGCTTGTTCCGGAGTTTCTGCGCATGTGGCCCGACGTGGATGTCCATCTGGTCTTCGCCGACCACGACGTCGATCCGCTACGTGACGATGTCGATCTGGTGATCCGGCTCACGCGTTCGCCTCCGCCGGGTCTTGCTGCCCGGCGACTCGGAGCGGTCAAATGGGTTCTGTGCGCGTCGCCTGCTTATCTGGCGGAGCGGGGGACGCCGGCCGAGCCGCGCGACCTTGCGCGGCATGCATGCATGTACCTAGGAGAGACGGTCGACGACAATCGATGGCATTTCCGCCGCGACTCTGAGACACGGTCGGTCGAAGTGAAGGGGCGCTACATCGCCAATGATACGAGCGCGCGGTTGGATGCCGCGCTGCATGGCCTGGGCATTGCGAGCTTGCCCGATTTTGTCGCTGCGCAGGCGATTTCCGCGGGCGACATCGTCCAGGTGCTGAGCGACTGGGAGTTCGAGGCGCGTCCCTATATGGGCCCGGTTTGGCTGCTTTATCCGCCGAATCGATTTTTGCCGTCTCGAGCTCGTGCGTTGATCGATTACCTGGTGAGTCATCTCCACGACAGGTGACGAGCGCTTTTTCACGCACGCACTGGCCACATCCGCGGCATCGGGGCGCGCAGGGCTGCGCGCCGCCTTGCTGTCAGCCGTGGTAGAAGCCGTCGGTAACGGAGTTCTGCAGCACGCCGTCTACATAGACGCCGACAGGGTCGCCATCAGCGCTCGTGAGAATGGAGCCGACGTGCTGGCCGGGTAGTTTCATCCGGCCACCTTGAATGGTGGTCATCTCCTGGCGATCCAGTTCCGCACAGTTCTGGATGTCGTCGATGGTCAGTGTGTTCATTGGGTGTCTCCTCGAACAAGAACAAGAGGGTTGTAGAACATTCAAGCGGCCGGCTGCTCGCTGACGGTACGCACATGTCATGCCATCCGCGCGTAGTCTGTGCAGAGCGCGTCCCAAGGTGAATCACGATGATGCGAGTTTGGGCGCGACCATCACCTGGTCAAACGAAGTCGGAAAATCGCTGACATGGCCTCGTTTTCCTGCTCGTACACGGTACTTCAGGCCTGCCTGCGTCACTGTCCGCCTGTCACTCATGTGCGTTGCCATTTCCGTCAGATCATCTAGTCTTTTTGCTGTTCGAAAGCGAGCTGGTACCCGGCGTCCCGATTTTTAATTCATCCATTGAAAGGAAATCACCCATGGACTTGAACCTGACAGGCAAACTCGCACTGGTGAGCGGCAGCACAGCCGGCATCGGTCTCGCTATCGCCAGCACGTTGGCGCAGGAGGGAGCTCGTGTAATCGTGAACGGCCGCTTGCAGTCGTCCGTGGATGACGTGGTCGCGCAGTTGAAAGCGCAGACGGGCGGCGACGTGCAAGGATTTGCCGGCGATCTCAGTACCGCTGCTTCAGCAGAAGAACTCGCGCGACGCTACCCCGGCGTGGAAATTCTGGTCAACAACCTCGGCATCTTCGAGCCCAAGCCGTTTGAGGAGATCTCCGACGCGGACTGGCAGCGGTTCTTCGATGTCAACGTGTTGAGCGGGGTACGCCTCGCTCGCCTGTATCTGCCTGCGATGAGGCAGGCCAACTGGGGGCGCATCATTTTCATTTCGAGCGAAAGCGCGGTGCAGATCCCAGCTGAAATGATTCACTACGGGATGACGAAAACCGCGCAGCTGGCGGTCGCGCGCGGACTCGCCGAAGCCGTTGCCGGCACCGGCATTACAGTCAATAGCGTGTTGCCGGGGCCGACGAAATCGCGGGGAGTCGGTGAATTCGTGGAGACCCTTGCCAAGGCCGACGGCAAATCGTTCGAAGAGTTCGAAAAAGAGTTCTTCGAGAAGGTCCGTCCCACCTCGCTGATCAAGAGATTTGGTTCGCCGCAGGAAGTCGCGTCGCTGGTGGCCTATATCGCGAGTCCGCTTTCGTCGGCCATCACGGGAGCTGCGTTGCGGGCCGACGGGGGCGTTGTAAAGAGCGCCTTCTAGAGCCACGCCGGGGCCGGCTTCTCATGCGACTGGTCCAATTCAGTGCAAAAGACAAGGGCGGCTCGCCATGAGCCGCCCTTTTTTCGTGCGTGGCCGTGTCGGCCGATCGGTTCGCGAAGCGTTTATTCGACCGCCATCAATTCATCGCGCACCTCGGCGCCGATCTCGAACGAGCGCAGCCGCGCTTCGTGATCGTAAATCTGCGCGGTCAGCATCAACTCGTTCGCGCCGGTCTGCTCGATGATCGATTGCAGACCTTCGCGGATCGCGTCGCGATCGCCGAGCACCGTGCACGCGAGCGCTCGCGCGACGTTGTTGAGCTCCATCTCCGATGCGTCGAGCCGCTCGACCGGTGGCTGCAATTGCCCCGGCGTGCCGCGCCGCAGATTGATGAACTGCTGCTGCAGCGACGTAAAGAGGCGCGCGGCTTCGTCGTTCGTGTCGGCGGCGAACAGATTGACGCCGACCATCGCATACGGTTTCGCCAGCGTCGCGGACGGCCGGAACTGCGAGCGATACACCTGTAGCGCGCTCATCATGTAATCGGGCGCGAAGTGCGACGCGAACGCGAACGGCAGCCCGAGCGCCGCGGCCAGTTGCGCGCTGTACAGCGACGAGCCGAGCAGCCACAGCGGCACATTCAGGCCCGCGCCCGGCACCGCGCGAATGCGCTGGCCCGCGACCGGTTCGGCGAAGTAGCGTTGCAATTCGACGACATCGTCGGGGAAGGTTTCGGCGCTCGCCTGCAGGTCGCGGCGCAGCGCGCGGGCGGTGGTCTGATCGGTGCCGGGCGCGCGGCCGAGGCCGAGATCGATCCGGCCCGGATACAGCGACGCGAGCGTGCCGAACTGTTCAGCGATCACGAGCGGCGCATGGTTCGGCAGCATGATGCCGCCCGAGCCGACACGAATCGTCTTCGTGCCGCCGGCCACGTAGCCGATCACGACCGAGGTCGCCGCGCTCGCGATGCCGGTCATGTTGTGATGCTCGGCGAGCCAGTAACGCTTGTAATTCAGTTTTTCCGCGTGCTGCGCGAGTGACAGTGTGTTCCTGAACGCATCAGCGGGCGTGGCACCCGCGGTGACCGGCGAAAGATCGAGAACCGAGAAGGGGATCATTGTCTATTGATAGCGATGGGCGGCGCTTTCGCGCGATGGAGCATTGTGGCAAAGCGGCGGCTTTTCTGCTGGCGGCCCGGCGATGCCCCTGACGGCGGAAGGGTCGCCAGCGCTGGTGAGGCGCGACGAGCCGCGACGAGAGGCGATGCGTGGCGCGGAAATTGCGCTTGCGTAGCGTGTTCGCGCGGCGGTGCTTCGCATTCGCAGTGCGGTCGAATAAGCAATCCAACGAGTGACCGTGCGCCGATCGAAATTCGAGTGTACGGTTTAAGTATTCGGTACGGTGACGCGACGCGTCGCCCGAAATCTGGAATGTAGCGAAGGAGTTCCCGATCCCATGAATGTCGTCAAAGAGTTTCGTACCCGGTCGTTCCAGGACGTGTGCCACGCATTGCTCGACCGCGAGGAGATCGCGCTCGTCGACGTGCGTGAGGAAGATCCGCACGCGCGCAGTCATCCGTTGTTCGCCGCCAATCTGCCACTGTCGCGGCTCGAACTCGATGCGCCGCTGCGGCTGCCGCGCCTCGCCGTGCCGATCGTCGTGTTCGATGCCGGCGAAGGGCTCGCGAGGCGCGCGGCCGAGCGCCTCGACGAGCTCGGCTATAGCAACGTCGCATTGCTCGAAGGCGGTCTGCAGGGCTGGCGCGAAGCGGGCGGCGAGTTGTTCAAGGATGTCAACGTGCCGAGCAAGGCCTTCGGCGAACTGGTCGAAAGCGTGCGTCATACGCCGTCGCTGTCCGCGCAGCAGGTGCAGGCGCTGCTCGATCGCGAGGCGGATGTCGTGGTGCTCGACGCGCGTCGCTTCGACGAGTTTCAGACCATGAACATCCCCGGCAGCATCAGCGTGCCGGGCGCGGAGCTGGTGTTGCGCGCGCGGCAGCTCGCGCCGGATCCGGCCACGCGCATCATCGTCAATTGCGCGGGACGCACGCGAAGCATCATCGGCGCGCAGTCGCTGATCAACGCGGGCGTACCCAATCCGGTGGCCGCGCTGCGCAACGGCACGATGGGCTGGACGCTCGCCGGCCAGCCGCTCGCGCATGGCAGCACGCGGCGCGTCGAAGGCGCGGTCGACGACGTATCCCGTCTCGCGGCGGCCGACGGCGCGCGCGCGCTTGCCGACCGGGCGCGCGTGCGCCGCACCTCGCGCGACGAAGCGCGCCGCTGGGCCGACGAGGCGGTGCGCACCGTGTATCGCTTCGATGTGCGCACGCCCGAGGAATACGAGGCGGGCCACGTGCCAGGCTTTCGCAGCGCGCCTGGCGGCCAGCTCGTGCAGGAAACCGACCTGTTCGTGACGGTGCGCGGCGCGCGTGTGATCCTCGCGGACAGCGACGGCGTGCGCGCGAACATGACCGCATCGTGGCTCGCGCAAATGAACGTCGAGGTGTTCGTGGTCGATGGCCTGACGGCGGGCGATTTCGCCGAGAAGGGCGTGGCGCCGCTCGCGCGCAACGCGGTCACGCCACCCGACGTCGACGACATCGAGCCGGCCGAGCTTGTGGCGCTGCTGCAGTCGCCGGGAACCGTCGTGCTCGACTTCACGAGCAGCACGAATTATCTGAAGCGGCACATTCCGGGCGCATGGTTCGTGATCCGCAGCCAGCTCGCCGACGCGCTGCGCACGCTGCCCGATGCGAAGCGCTATGTGGTGACGTGCGGCAGCGACGTGCTCGCGCGCTTCGTCGCACCGGAACTCGCCGCGGCGACCGAGCGGCCGGTGCAGGTGCTGCGCGGCGGCACGCGCGCGTGGATCGACGCGGGCTTGCCGGTAGAGTCGGGCGGCACGCGGATGGCGTCGCCGCGGATCGATCGTTATCAGCGGCCATATGAGGGCACGGAGAACGCGCGCGAAGCGATGAGCGCGTATCTGGAGTGGGAGCATGGGCTCGTCGCGCAACTGGCGCGCGACGGCACGCACGGCTTCCGGGTGATTTGAAGAGGCCGGCTATCCGGGGGCCGGCCTTCCGGGGGCCGGCCAGCCTGCGCCCCTTTCGCACCGCGCGAATCTTCTGCCAATTCGGTGTAAACGCGCTCTCGTCGAAAGCCTCCGATGCGTTTAGATTATCGGCATCTGGAAGGCTTATCGAGGGACCAGGGCGGCCGTAAAAGGCAGCGGTTTGTCATTCGGCGATGGCGCAAGGTGAGTAGCCAAGGTTGCTCATCGCTTCGTCTGGAGCAGGCCGCTGCGCGTCGTCCGCGGTGCTTCGCGCAAGGCGGCTGATGAGCCGCCGTCACTTCCGGTTGATCGTATCGACCGACATGGCGACGCTGCACACAGCGTCGCCTTTTTGCTTCTGGCTTGCCCATTTCGACCGATCCCAGCCGATCTTTTAGCGCTGCGCGCAACACGTTGCGTGCGTAGCCGCACTCGTCGCGCCTGCGTTGCTCGCGGTTTTCTCCGCGCGCGGTTATCCTTGTAGTACACACTACAGACCGGCCATGCGCAGCAACTTTAGATGCCGCGCATCCGGACAGGAAACGAAGTGAGCCTCAAACCGCTGGGCGTCACGCTGCTAATAGCGTGCGTTGCGCTGACCGGCTGCGACCAACAGCAGAGCGATCAAGCCGTGCAAAAACTCAAGGACTTTTTCAACGCGGTCAAACCGGACGCGTTGTTGCTCAAGAATATGACGCCGGGCGTCACGACCGAAGCGCAAGTCCTCGCGCAGATGGGCAAGCCCGAAACCACCCGCACCTTTACCGACGGCTCGAAGCGCTTCGAGTATCCGCGCGGTCCGCAAGGCCTGAACACCTACATGGTCGACATCGATCGCGACGGCAAGCTGCAGGCGATCACGCAGGTGCTGACCGCGGACAACTTCGCGAAAATCCGCTCCGGCATGACCGAGGACGAGGTGCGTCGATTGCTTGGTAAGCCTGGACAGGTCGCGGTGTTTCCGCTGAAGCCGGAAACCGTGTGGAGCTGGAAATGGCGCGAAGGCGGCGTGACCGAGGAAGGCATCTTCAACGTTCACTTCGACCGGAACCAGAGGGTGTACACCACGTCACGCTCGGACGTGATTCGTGGGCGATAGGTGGGAAGAATGTCGATTAGAAGACGCCCGGATAAGCGGGCCGAAAGAGCGGGGTACGCATGATACGTCGACGTCGATACAGCCGGATCGGGCTGGTGTTGGGAGGCGGCGCCGCGCGCGGCTGGGCGCATATCGGCGCGATTCGCGCGCTGCAAGACGCGGGCATCAAGCCCGACGTCGTGTGCGGCACGTCGATCGGCGCGCTGGTCGGCGCGGTCTATGCGAACGGCGATCTCGACTGGCTCGAGGAGTGGGTGTCGCGTCTCACGTGGCAGACCGTGGTGCGGCTGCTCGATTTGCGCATCTCGGGCGGCCTGCTCGGCGGGCGCAAGGTGATCCAGCTATTCGCCGACAAATTCGCAGGCCGCTCGATCGCGCAACTGAACATGCCGTTCGCGGCAGTCGCGACCGAACTCGACACGGGCCGCGAAATCTGGCTGCAGGACGGCAGCACGGTCGACTCGGTGCGCGCGTCGATTGCGATTCCGGGCATCTTCACGCCGGTGTGGCACAACGGCGTGTGGCTCGTCGACGGTGGGCTGTGCAACCCGGTGCCGGTGTCGGTCGCGCGCGGCATGCGTGCGGACTGCGTGATCGCGATCGATCTGAACAACGACATCCTGAACGGCCGCGACTTCGGCGGCCCGGTCATCGAAACGCCCGCGCTCGATCCCACCGCGCCGCCGCCCGTCGCGCTGCGCCGCAACGGCAAGCCGTGGCCGCGCTGGTTGGCGCCAGCCGAAGCGAGCGCCAGCGACGACGTGCGCGTGCCGCCGAAGCCGAGCGCGCACGTGCCGTCGATGTTGAGCTCGATCGCGCAAAGCATCGACATCATGCAGGTGCGCATCACGCGCAGCCGGCTCGCGGGCGAACCGGCCGATATCCTGATCCAGCCGCGTCTGGGCGGCATGGGCATCTTCGATTTTCATCGCGCGGCGCCGGCCATCGAGGAGGGGCGCGCGGCGGTCGAACACATGCTGCCGGCGATTCGCGCTCGGCTCGCGCTCGAATGAGCGCGGCTTGTTCGTCGCCGCGGCCTATCGAAAAAGCGACCCGAACTTTGCGAAATCGCGGCGCGGCCAGGCGCGCGCCGCACACCTGACAAAACGATAACCCTCGTGATACCAAGCGCTACGAGCGTTCCGCGCGCGCCGGCAGCGCCATGCTGCGTCGCAGCAAGCCACCCGCCCGGGATTTGAGAAATTGATTTCCGCTTGCGAGACTCCGCGCCATGCCGGAGCAGCGAGCCGCCCACGAAGCTGCCGCCATCCGCGCCAATTCAACGAACCTGGATGGAGACACGCGTGTTCCTATACGGCTTTGGTCCCGTGCTGCTCGCCGGCACGCTGCAGACGATCGAGCTGTCCGTCCTGTCGCTCGCGGCCGCTGTGTTGCTCGGCCTCGCGGGCGCGGCGGCGAAACTCTCGTTCAACCGGCCCCTGCGGGCCATCGCGACCGGCTACACGACGCTGATCCGCTCGGTGCCCGACCTCGTGCTGATGCTGCTGCTGTTCTACAGCATCCAGATGGCGGTCAACGATCTGACCGACGCGCTCGATCTGCCGCAGTTCGACATCGATCCATTCGTGGCCGGCGTGCTGACGCTCGGCTTCATCTACGGCGCGTACTTCACCGAAACCTTCCGCGGCGCCTTTCTCGCGGTGCCGCGCGGCCAACTCGAAGCGGGCAGCGCGTACGGGATGAGCGGCGTGCGCGTGTTCACCCGCATCCTGTTTCCGCAGATGATGCGCTTCGCGCTGCCCGGCATCGGCAACAACTGGCAGGTGCTCGTGAAGGCCACCGCGCTCGTGTCGATCATCGGTCTCGCCGACGTCGTCAAAGCCGCGCAGGACGCCGGCAAGAGCACCTTCAACATGTTCTTCTTCATCCTCGTCGCCGCGCTGATCTATCTGGCGATCACCACCGTCTCGAACGTCGCGCTGATCTGGCTGAACCGCCGCTATTCGATCGGCGTGCGACACGCGGAGCTCTGAACGTCATGATCGATATCCTCAATCAATTCTGGAAGGCGTATCTGTTCTGGGACGGGCAACGCCTGTCGGGTCTCGCGGTCACGCTGTGGCTGCTGGTCGCGTCGATCGCGATCGGCTTCGTGTGCGCGGTGCCGCTCGCGGTCGCGCGCGTGTCGAAGAAGCGCTGGCTGTCGACGCCGGTACGTCTGTACACCTACGTATTTCGCGGCACGCCGCTCTACGTGCAGCTGCTGTTGATCTACACCGGCGTGTACAGCCTCGCGTTCGTGCGCGCGCACAGTCTGCTCGACGCGTTCTTTCGCAGCGGCTTTCACTGCGCGATCCTCGCGTTCGCGTTGAACACCTGCGCGTACACGACCGAGATTTTCGCGGGCGCGATCCGCTCGACCTCGCATGGCGAAGTCGAGGCGGCGCGCGCCTATGGCATGAGCTGGTTCACGATGTACCGGCGCATTGTGATACCGTCCGCGCTGCGTCGCGCGCTGCCGTTGTACAGTAACGAAGTGATCCTGATGCTGCACGCGACGACGGTCGCGTTCACGGCCACGGTGCCCGACATCCTGAAGGTCGCGCGCGATGTGAACTCGGCGACCTACCAGTCGTTCAACGCGTTCGGGCTCGCGGCGTTAATTTACCTCGTGGTGTCGTTTGCGCTGGTTGCGTTGTTCCGGCGCGCCGAGCGCCGCTGGCTCGCGCATCTCGCGGTGCGCACGCATTGAGCGCGCTTCGACATTGCAGCGGGGCGCCGCGCGCTTGCGCACGGCGGCGTGCGCACCAGACCGATCCGTATCTTCACTGGGAGAGCATCTTGCTCCATACCACTCAAACTGAAGCTTGCAAGCTCGCCGTACAGGACATCCACAAGCGCTATGGCGACAACGAGGTGCTCAAGGGCGTGTCGCTGAACGCAAACAAGGGCGACGTGATCAGCATCATCGGCGCGAGCGGCTCGGGCAAGAGCACCTTTCTGCGTTGCATCAATTTTCTCGAGCGGCCGAACGCCGGGCAGATCGTCGTCGATGGCGAGGCGGTGAAGACGAAGACCGATCGCGCCGGCAATCTCGAAGTCGCCGACCACAAACAGTTGCAGCGCATCCGCACGAAGCTCGCGATGGTGTTCCAGCACTTCAATCTGTGGTCGCACATGAACGTGCTCGAGAACATCATCGAGGCACCGATTCATGTGCTCGGTCTGAAGCGCAAGGAAGCGGAAGATCGCGCGCGCGAATATCTGGAGAAGGTCGGTCTCGCGCCGCGTCTAGAGAAGCAGTATCCGTCGCATCTGTCGGGCGGCCAGCAGCAGCGGGTGGCGATTGCGCGGGCTCTCGCGATGCATCCCGACGTGATGCTGTTCGACGAACCGACCTCGGCGCTCGACCCGGAGCTCGTCGGCGAAGTGCTGAAGGTGATGCAGAAGCTCGCCGAGGAAGGCCGCACGATGATCGTCGTCACGCACGAAATGGGCTTCGCGCGCAACGTGTCGAATCACGTGATGTTCCTGCACCAGGGCCGTACCGAGGAAGAGGGCAATCCGGCCGAGGTGCTGAGCGCGCCGCGCAGCGAGCGCCTGAAGCAGTTCCTGTCCGGCAGCCTGAAGTAACGCGCGGCCCGCTTTCACGGACACCCGATGGCCCGCACGTCCAGCCCGGCTCGCACGACCCAGGTCGCGATCGTCGCATTGCCGCCCGTGTCGATGTCGGGCGTCGGGCCGATCGTCGACGCGCTCAATCTCGCCAATGAAATCGACGGCCGCGCGTTGTATCGCGTGCAGGTCTGTTCGTGGGACGGCCGCGCGGTGCCGCTGTCGGGCGGCGCGCAATGGCCGGCCGATGCCGCGTTCGGCGACGCGATCGCGTGCGACTGGCTGATCATCGTCAGCGAACGGTTTCAGCAGTTCGCCGACTACCGTCTGTTTCTCGCGAGCCTCGCGCGCGTCGGCCAGCGCACGCCGCTCGTCACCGGCATTCATCACGGCGTGTGGTGGCTCGCGATGGCGGGGCAGCTGTCCGGCTATCGCGTCAGCGTGAACTGGGAAACCTATCAGCAGTTCTCCGAACAGTTCGAACGCTCGATCGTCACGCAGCAGATCTTCGAAATCGACCGCGATCGCGCGACCTGCGCGGGCGGTCAGGCGACCGTCGACTTCATGCTCGCGATGATCGGCCGCGAGCACGGGCCCGAATTGGCGGAGCGGATCGCCGATACGCTCGGCGTCGGGACGTTGCGCGCCGGCGAGGAGCGTCAGCGCATTCCGTTCGTGACCGCGCCGGGCGAGCGTCATCCGCGCCTGAACGACGCGCTGCTGCTGATGGAAGCCAATATCGAGGACCCGCTGACCACCGATGAAATCGCCGGCCTCGTCGGCGTCTCGCGGCGGCAGCTCGAACGCCTGTTTCGCCAGTATCTCGGCTCGATGCCGTCCAAATACTATCTGGGGCTGCGGCTGTCGAAGGCGCGCATGCAATTGCAGCGCACCAGCAAATCGGTCGTGCAGATCAGCCTCGCCTGCGGGTTTTCGTCGGCGGCGCATTTTTCGAATGCTTATCGGGAGCGCTTCGGCGTCACGCCGCGCGAGGATCGCCGCAACTGGATCGAGCGGCAGACCGGCGCGCACGGCGGCGCGAGCGAGCCCCGGCCGGCCGCGCTGATCGAGCGGCCCGAGCTCGATTGATGCAAAGCGATGCGAGCAATCAGGCATGGCTCGTGCGTAAGCTGGAAGCCGTCTGAAAGCGAAGCCGGGGCACGTCCGGCGCGGGCTGCGCGGCCGCACCGCCCAAGCCCGACACGAGCGCGACACAAACCCGACACGAACCGCTCACAGAGTACGAACGAGACGCCTGCTCGAAAAGTACCCGCGGTACCCGCCGTGGCGCGACGACGCGCGGAACCTCATAGAAAGCGTCGCGTATGCGCAAGACGCGCCGCGCACGGTTTCCTACACTAGCTGTATTACCTGTCACCCGCAAAAGGATTAGCCATGAACGACCTGACTGTGACACGCCAGACCTTCGACGAAGTCATGGTGCCGGTGTTTGCCCCCGCCGCCTTCGTACCGGATCGCGGTCTCGGCTCGCGCGTGTGGGACACGCAAGGCCGCGACTATATCGACTTCGCCGGCGGCATCGCCGTCACCGCGCTCGGTCATGCGCATCCTGAGCTAATGAAGGTACTGCATGAGCAGGGCAGCAAGCTGTGGCACATTGGCAATGGCTACACGAACGAACCGGTGCTGCGTCTCGCGAAGCGCCTCGAAAGCCTCACTTTCGCCGACCGCGCGTTCTTCGCGAACTCGGGCGCCGAAGCGAACGAGGCCGCGCTGAAGCTCGCGCGCCGCGTCGCGTTCGACCGCTACGGCGCGCAGAAAGCCGAAATCATTTCGTTCACGCAGTCGTTCCACGGCCGCACGCTGTTCACCGTCAGCGTCGGCGGCCAGCCGAAGTATTCGGAAGGCTTCGGCCCGGTGCCGGCCGGCATCACGCATCTGCCGTACAACGACATCGAAGCGGCGAAAAAGGCGATCGGCGCGCAGACCTGCGCGGTGATCGTCGAGCCGATCCAGGGCGAGGGCGGCGTGATCCCGGCGGATCCGGCGTTCCTCAAGGCACTGCGCGAAGCGTGCGATCAGCACAACGCGGTGCTGATTTTCGACGAAGTGCAAACCGGCGTGGGCCGCAGCGGCTTCTTCTACGCGTACCAGGACACCGGCGTGACGCCCGACATCCTGACCACCGCTAAGGCGCTCGGCAACGGCTTCCCGATCGGCGCGATGCTGACCACCAAAGAGCTCGCCGCGCACTTCAAGGTCGGCGTGCACGGCACGACCTACGGCGGCAATCCGCTCGGCTCGGCGATCGCGGAAAAAGTGGTCGAACTCGTCAGCGACCCGAAGCTGCTAGAAGGCGTGCGCTCGCGCAGCGAAGTGCTGAAAGGCCATCTCGCGAAGTTGAACCAGCGGTTAGGGCTTTTCAGCGAAGTGCGCGGCAAGGGTCTGCTGATCGGCGCCGAACTGAACGACGCGTATCGGGGACGCGCGAAGGACTTCGTCACCGCGGCCGGCCAGCACGGCGTGATCATGCTGATGGCAGGCCCGGACGTGCTGCGCTTCGTGCCGTCGCTGATCATGCCGCTCGACGATATGGCCGAAGGCTTCGCGCGTCTCGAGAAGGCGTTCGGCGAACTCGTCGGCGCGAATGCGCAGGCGGCGTCGCACTGATGTTCAGGCAGTCCAGTCCTGCTCGGCTGCCCACGCCGATGCGGCGATTCACGCGTCACATTCAACAGGAACGATGATGTACTTCGTACGTCCCGCCCGCCTTGCCGATCTCGATGCGCTCGAGCATATGGCGCGCACCGCGCAACCGGTGCTGCATTCCCTGCCGCACGACCGGCGCGCGCTCGAAGCGCGCGTCGCGTTGTCGGAAGACTCGTTTCGCGCGGAGGTCGACTTTCCGGGCGAGGAGTTCTATCTGTTCGTGCTCGAAGACTCGCAGACCGGCAAGCTGATGGGCACCGCGAGCATCGTCGCGGCGGCCGGTTACGCGGACCCGTTCTACGTGTTTCGCAACGACGCGCTGATTCATGCGTCGCGTGAGCTGCATGTGAATCGCAAGATTCACGCGCTGACGATGTCGCACGAGCTGACCGGCAAAAGCCGGCTCGCGGGCTACTACATCGACCCGTCGCTGCGCGGCGACGCGGCCGCGCAGCTGATGTCGCGCGCGCGGATGATGTACATCGCCGCGAATCGCAAGCGCTTCACGCCCGAGGTGTTCTCGCTGCTGCTCGGCGTCACCGACGAAAACGGCATGTCGCCGTTCTGGGAAGCGGTGGGCCGCAAGTTCTTCGGCCGCGATTTCGCCGACATCGAAGTCGAATCGGGCGGCCGCAGCCGCACGTTCATCGCCGAAGTGATGCCGACCTATCCCGTGTATGTGCCGCTGTTGCCCGAAGCGGCGCAGCGCGTGCTGGGCGAGCCGGATGCGAACGCGCTGCTCGCGTACGAGATTCATCTCGAGGAAGGCTTCGAGACCGATCGCTACGTCGACATCTTCGACGCGGGTCCGGTGCTGACCGCGCAGATGGATCGCAGCGTCAGCGTGAAGCACAATGAGACGCGCGTCGTGCGCGAGGCACCCGCGCCGCACGGTGCAACGTACCTGATCGCGCACAACGGCGCCTCCGGCGAGTTCCGTTGCGTGCTCGGCGAGCTCGCGCCGGGCAAGGAGTCGGGCGCCGTGTTGTCGCAGGCGGTGCTCGCCGCGCTCGGGGTACGGGAAGGCGATACGGTGCGCTGCGTGCCGCTGCATCAGCCGCAGGACGAACAATCGGGAGACGCGCAATGATCGTCGTTCGCGTAGTGCAACGAGGCGATGTGGATGCGCTGATGAGGCTCGCGCAGGAAACCGGGCCGGGCCTCACCACGTTCAAGCCGGATCGCGATGCGCTCGCGGCGCGGGTGGAACGCGCGCGCCGCACGATGGAAGATCGGGCCGAACCGCACGAGGCCGGCTATTTCTTCGTGATGGAAGACACGGCCACCGGCGACGTGGCGGGTGTCTGCGGGATCGAAGCGGAGGTGGGGCTGCAGCAGCCGTTCTACAACTATCGCGTGAGCACGGTCGTGCACGCGAGCCAGGATCTCGGCATCTGGACCCGCATGCACGCGCTGAATATCTCGCACGACCTCACCGGTTATGCGGAAGTGTGCTCGCTGTTCCTGAGCCCGCGTTATCGCACGAGCGGCGTCGGCGGCTTGCTGTCGCGCTCGCGCTTCATGTTTCTCGCGCAGTTTCGCGAGCGCTTTCCGCAGCGTCTGTGCGCGGAGCTGCGCGGCCATTTCGACGAGCAGGGCACGTCGCCGTTCTGGCGTGCGGTCGGCTCGCACTTTTACCAGATCGATTTCAACGCCGCCGACTATCTGAGCTCGCACGGCCGCAAGGCGTTTCTCGCCGAGCTGATGCCGCGCTATCCGGTGTACGTCGAGCTGTTGCCGGAAGAAGCGCAGCGCTGCGTAGGCCTCACGCATAGCGACACGATCCCCGCGCGCCGGATGCTCGAAGCCGAAGGGCTGCGCTACGAGAACCACGTCGATATTTTCGATGCGGGTCCGGTGCTCGAATGCCATATCGCCGACTTGCGCACCGTGCGCGAGAGCGTGCTGGTAGCGGCTGAGATCGGCGACGCGGCAGAGCCGGCCGCGCAGGACGGACTGAAGTCGATGGTATCGAATACGTCGCTCGGGGATTTTCGTGTCGGCGTCGTGGCGGGCGTGGCGCGCAACGGTGTGTTCCGCCTCAGCGCGGCCGAAGCCGACGCGCTTCGGGTAAAGGCAGGCGATCCGCTGCGGGTGCTGCCGGTGAAACACAAACAAGGATGATCATGAGCGAGCTTTTCATCGCCGGCGAATGGGTCGCCGGCACAGGACCCGTATTCGCATCGCACAATCCCGGCACGGGCGCGGTGGTGTGGCAAGGCAATAGCGCATCGGCGGACGACGTCGATCGCGCGGTACGCAGCGCGCGCCGCGCATTCGCCGCATGGTCGGCGCTGACGCTCGACGCGCGTTGCGCGGTGGTGCGCCGCTTCGCCGCGCTCGTGACCGAGCGCAAGGAAGCGCTCGCCGAAGCGATCGGCCGCGAGACCGGCAAGCCGCTGTGGGAAGCGCGCACCGAAGCGGCGTCGATGGCCGCGAAGGTCGAGATCTCGATCCAGTCGTACAACGAGCGCACCGGCGAAAAGCGCACGGCGATGGCGGACGGCACCGCCGTGCTGCGGCATCGTCCGCATGGCGTGGTGGCGGTGTTCGGGCCGTACAACTTCCCGGGCCATCTGCCGAACGGGCATATCGTGCCCGCGCTGATCGCCGGTAACGCGGTCGTGTTCAAGCCGTCCGAACTGGCGCCCGGCGTCGCGGCGCTCACGGTGCAAATCTGGCGCGATGCGGGGCTGCCCGCCGGCGTGCTGAATCTGGTGCAGGGTGAGAAGGACACCGGCGTCGCGCTCGCGAATCATCGGCAGATCGATGGACTGTTCTTTACCGGTAGTTCGGATACGGGAACATTGCTGCACAAACAGTTCGGCGGCCGTCCAGAGATCGTGCTCGCGCTCGAGATGGGCGGCAACAACCCGCTCGTGATCGGCCCGGTCGCTGACCTCGACGCCGCCGTGCACCACACGATTCAATCGGCGTTTCTGTCGGCGGGGCAGCGCTGCACCTGCGCGCGCCGCATCTTCGTGCCCGACGATGCGTTCGGCGAGCGTTTCCTCGCGCGCCTGACGGAAGTCACCGCGCGCATCGGCGTCGGCGAATACAACGCCGAGCCGCAGCCGTTCATGGGCGCGGTGGTGTCGGCGCGCGCGGCCTCGCGTTTGATCAGCGCGCAGCAACGTCTGCTCGCGAGCGGCGCGAAGGCACTGTTGAAGATGGAGCAGCGCGATCCGCAACTCGGCTTCGTGACGCCCGCGATTCTCGACGTGACCGAAGTGAAGGACTTGCCCGACGAGGAGCACTTCGGCCCGCTCGCGCAGATCATCCGCTACCGCAACTTCGACGACGCGCTCGAACAGGCGAACGATACGCAGTTCGGTCTGTCCGCGGGCCTGCTCGCCGACGACGAAGCGCTGTGGACGCATTTCCAGCGCACGATTCGCGCGGGCATCGTCAACTGGAACCGGCCGACCAATGGCGCTTCGTCGGGCGCTCCGTTCGGCGGCCCGGGCCGCTCGGGCAACCATCGGCCGAGCGCGTACTATGCGGCCGATTACTGCGCGTACCCGATGGCCTCTGTCGAAAGCGCGCAACTGAACATGCCCGCGAGCGTCTCGCCGGGCCTTCAATTCTAAGGATCGACGATGCTGCAAGCCACTGAAGCCAATTTCGACGGCCTGGTCGGCCCGACTCACAACTACGCGGGCTTGTCGTTCGGCAACGTCGCGTCGCAGAGCAACGAGAAGTCGGTCGCGAATCCGAAGGCCGCCGCGCGCCAGGGTCTGCGCAAGATGAAGCAGTTGGCGGACCTCGGCTTTCATCAGGGCGTGCTGCCGCCGCAAGAGCGTCCGTCGATGCGTCTGTTGCGCGAGCTCGGTTTTTCCGGCGACGACGCTTCGGTGATCGAGCGCGTCGCGAAGAACGCGCCCGAACTGCTCGCGGCGGCGAGTTCAGCATCCGCGATGTGGACCGCGAACGCGGCGACGGTGAGCCCGTCCGCGGATACGCACGACGGCCGCGTGCATTTCACGCCGGCCAATCTGTGCAGCAAGCTGCATCGCGCGATCGAGCATGAATCGACGCGCCGCACGCTGCGGGCGATGTTCAGCGACACCGACCGCTTCGTGGTGCACGAGGCGCTGCCCGGCACGCCCGCGCTCGGCGACGAGGGCGCGGCGAATCACACGCGCTTTTGCGAGCAATACCGGGCGCGCGGCGTCGAATTCTTCGTGTATGGCCGCAGCGAGTATCGTCGCGGGCCGGAGCCGAAGCGCTATCCGGCGCGTCAGACGTTCGAGGCGAGCCGCGCGGTCGCGCATCGTCATGGCTTGCAGGACGCGGCGACCGTCTATGCACAGCAGAACCCGGAAGTGATCGACGCCGGCGTGTTCCATAACGACGTGATCGCGGTCGGCAATCGCAACACGCTGTTCTGCCATCAGCTCGCGTTCGTCGATCAGCAAGCGGTGTACGACGAGTTGCGCTCGAAGCTAGCGAGCCTTCACGCGAGCTTCAACGTAATCGAAGTGCCCGACGCGCAGGTCAGCGTCGCCGATGCGGTGACCTCGTATCTGTTCAACAGCCAGCTGCTGACTCGGCCCGATGGCAAGCAGGTGCTGGTCGTGCCGCAGGAGTGCCGCGAAAATCCGCGCGTCGCCGCGTACCTGGATGAGCTGACTTCGCACAGCGGTCCGATCGACGAAGTGCTCGTGTTCGATCTGCGCGAGAGCATGAAGAACGGTGGCGGCCCCGCCTGTCTGCGCCTGCGCGTCGTACTCGACGACAACGAGCGCGCGGCGGTCGCGCCGGGCGTGTGGATAGACGACACGCTGTTCGGCCGACTCGATGCGTGGATCGAAAAGCACTATCGCGATCGGCTCGCGCCGGCCGATCTCAGCGATCCGCAACTGCTGGTCGAATCGCGCACCGCGCTCGATGAGCTGACGCAAATCCTCGCTCTGGGCTCGCTGTATGACTTCCAGCGCTGACTACGCGATGTCCGCCCCGAGCGCGATGCTCGACGATTTTCTCGCGTGGACGCTCGCGGGTTCGCGGCCTGCCGCGCATCAAGCGCAAGGCACGTGTGCGAACGGTGTGCGCTGGACGTGGCAGGGCGACGGCGTGCTCGTCATCGAGCCCGCGCAGCAGCATGCGGGCGTGCGCAGCGTGCTCGTCTCGGCCGGCGTGCATGGCGACGAGACCGCGCCGATCGAACTGCTGTCGCGCATCGTCGCCGATATCGCACACGGCCGCGCGGCGCTCGCGTGCCGGCTGCTCGTGATTCTCGGCAACATCGATGCGATGCGCGACGGCGGCCGCTATCGCGACGACGATCTGAACCGGCTGTTCAGCGGCCGTCATCTGCAACTGCCGCACAGTCACGAAGCGCCGCGCGCGGCCGCGCTCGAACAGGCCGCGACGCGCTTTTTCGCGGACGCGTCCGACGCGCCCGGCGCGCGCTGGCATATCGACATGCATACGGCGATCCGCGCGTCGGTATTCGAGCGCTTCGCGCTGTTGCCGCATACCGGCAAGCCCTTTTCGCGCGCGATGTTCGAATGGCTCGGCGACGCGCGCATCAGTGCGGTGCTGCTGCACACGACGAAGGGCAACACCTATTCGCACTTCACAGCGCAAGCGTGCGGCGCTGATGCGTGCACGCTCGAACTCGGCAAGGTGCGGCCGTTCGGCCAGAACGACCTGACGCGCTTCGAGGGCGCGGATCTCGCGGTGCGCGCGCTGCTCGCCGGCACGCGAATGAACGCACGAGGCGACGCGCAAGCTGCGCTGCCGCGCGTGTTCACCGTCGTCGATCAGCTGACCAAGCAAAGCGACGCATTCGAGCTGCTGCTCGCGCCCGACGTGCCGAACTTCACACCGCTCGCCAAGGGCACCCTGCTCGCGCGCGACGGCGACTATCAATACACGGTGCAGCGCGACGAAGAGCGCATCGTGTTTCCGAACCCGGCGGTCAAGCCCGGCCTGCGTGCCGGTCTGCTCGTCGTCGATACCACCGCCGAGACGCTGCCCAAGCTTGTCTAGACAGGTCCCGTGTACAATCGCGGGCTTCGCGGCTGACGCATCTACCGGTTACGCCGGCCGCGCGAGTCCGAAGCGCGGCCGGCGTAATCCGCCTGTGCGCGCCGAATCGGCTCCGTTTCAGTCAACACCGTAAAGGAACACCCGTAATGAAGAAGAATTGGCCCAACTTGGCCGCGCTCGCGCTGTTCGCGACGGCGGCCTTGACGGCAGGCACCGCGTCGGCGGCTGAGATCAAGGAAGTGCGCTTCGGCGTCGAGGCTTCGTATGCGCCGTTCGAATCCAAGTCGCCCGCGGGCGAGCTGCAGGGCTTCGATATCGACGTCGGCAATGCCGTGTGTGCGAAGCTAAAGGCCAGATGCGTGTGGGTCGAGAATTCGTTCGACGGCCTGATCCCGGCGCTCGAAGCGCGCAAGTTCAGCGCGATCAACTCGGACATGACGATCACCGACCAGCGTCGCCAGGCGATCGACTTCACCGATCCGATCTACACGATCCCGAATCAGATGATCGCGAAGAAGGGCAGCGCTCTGCAGCCGACGCCCGCATCGCTGAAGGGCAAGCACGTCGGCGTGCTGCAGGGCACGATCCAGGAAACCTATGCGAAGGCGCGCTGGGCGCCGGCCGGTGTCGATGTCGTGCCGTATCAGACCCAGGACCAGATTTACGCCGACCTCGCGTCGGGTCGTCTCGACGCGTCGTTCCAGGACGCCGAAGCGGCATCGAAGGGTTTTCTGAAGAAACCGCAGGGCGCGGGCTTCGAGTTCGCCGGTCCGGCCGTGAGCGACAACAAGCTGCTCGGCGCGGGTGTCGGCTACGGTGTGCGCAAGAACGACAAGGCGCTCAAGGATGCGCTGAACGGCGCGTTGAAGGAGCTGAAGGCCGATGGCACGATCGACCGCCTCGCCGCCAAATACTTCGACGTGAAAGTCGTGCTGAAGTAACGCTGCATCGAATTGTGCAAAACGGCCGCTGATGCGGCCGTTTTGCTTTTTGCACGCGGGTCGCAAACGTTCAACAAATATTTCGAGATATTGCCCTGTAAGCCTGTTCGTGCCCAATGACGCTGCGATAAAATTGCGACGCACGTCGCCGCGCGTCGACGAGCTTCCAGCGTCACGGAAACGCGCTTACGTGCAGCGAAAAACAGAACATAGCGGCCAGGCGCCAGCGGCGCCGAGCGGGGGACTGGAATGACCACCATCGCAATCGAGACTCTGAGCCACAGCGGCACGACCGACGACGCGTCGCTCGTCGCCAGCTACGCGCGGCAGCCCATTCTGAATCGGGACGGCATGCTGTGCGGTTACGAGATCAAGGTGCGTGCGCCCGAGCTGCCGCTCGCCGACGCGGACCTCAGCGCCCCACGAACCCATACCGATCTTCATCCCAACGCCGACGCGTTGCCGGGTCGCGCGCCTATGCCGGTGCAACGCGTCGCGCGCGCGATCGTGCGCGGGCTCGTGCAAAGCGACGTACGCGGCGCGCTGACTGGCCATCCGGCCTACGTCGACGTGAGCCGCGAGCTGCTGCTCGACGACGCGATCCTGCGACTGCCCGCGGAACGCTTCATGCTCGAGCTGCCTTCATCGCTCGAAGTCGATGACGAGTTGATCGCGCGTCTCGTGTATCTGCATGGCCGCCGCTATCGCTTCGCGCTCGACGACGTCACGCAGCCCAACGAGACTTTCGCGAAGCTGCTGCCGTACGCCGAAGTCGTCAAGATCGACGTCCCGCGCACGCCGCGCGCGCTGTTGCCGAAGCTCGCGAGCGTGCTGAAGTCGGCGGGCAAACTGCTGCTCGCATCGGGTGTCGATGCGCAGGCCGACTTCGAAACGGTGCATGAGCTCGGCTTCGACCGCTTCCAGGGCTATTACTTCGCGCGGGCGCAAAGCGCATCGAGTCGCAGCGTCAGCGCGCCGCGCCACGCGCTGCTCAATCTGCTGCAACTGCTCGCGGGCGACCCGACGGTCGCGCAGCTCGAAGCCGAGCTGAAGCTGAATCCGGTGCTCGTCATGCATCTGATGAAGCTCGCGAATTCGAGCGGCCTCGCGGTCGGTCACAAGGTGACGACGCTGCGCGACGCGATCAACGCGACGGGCACCGATCGCATCGCGCGCTGGACGCAGCTGCTGCTCTACGCCGACGGCCGCAAGGTCGCGCTCGAAGACGACCCTCTGCTGCAACTCGCGGCCACGCGCGCGCGCTTCATGGAGCTCGCGATCGAACGCATGCCCGAGGCGGGCCGCGACGAAGCCGACGCGGCCTTCCTGACCGGCGTGTTTTCGTTCGTCGATGCGGTGTTCGGTGGCTCGCTCGAAAAAACGCTGAACATCCTCACGCTGTCGCGGCCGATCCAGGCCGCGATCCTGCATCGCGAGGGCAGGCTGGGTCTGCTGCTGAGCGCGGTCGAGGCGCTCGAAGGCGGCGCATGGGAGCGCGTCGCCACGCTGTCCGAACGTCTTGCGCCGTTGACGCTGGAAGAGGTCGCGCAGATGGGGCTCGCGGCCGGCGCATGGGCCGGTGTCGCGGATCGCAGCGCGCAAGGGCTGGAGCGGATCGAGGATTGAGTGGGGTGAATGCCCCACAGATGCCCGGAGAAAATCGTTTTCGGGGCAAACACGGAAAGAATCAAGTGAAGCAGAGTGATCAGCGATCACGCCAGGTCTTCACATCGTCTCCATTTCCCGCATCTGCCTCTGGCCGAAAAAACGTCCTAACTCCTTTGCCAGTTCGTTGAGCACGCCCATCTCCTTCTGTGAGATGCGGCGCGCCTCCTGCGTATGCGACCAGTCGCCGTAGAGCAGCGCGACGGTCTGATCGGTTTCGTCGATGATCGGCAGCAGCACGAACGCGCGCGCGTCGTCGAACGACCGCCGGAACCACTCGGGCAGCCGCGCGACCATCTTCGGATCGCGCGCATTCTCGATGAAGATGCCAACCGAGTTCGCGATCGCGAGATGAAACACATCGGGCTCGAACGCGGTGCTGAACGCGAGCTTCGGCAGCGCCGCGTCGATCTTCGGCCCGAAGCCGATGCGCGCCCTGAACGTGCCGTTGCTATGCTTGACGTAGACCACGGTGCGCGCGAAGCCGAGCGCCGCGAGCACGGTTTCGGCGGCCATCGCGAGCGCTGGCGCGAGCGGGCTGCCTTCGGGCAGGTCGCGCAGATCCTTCACCCCGACCTCGATGCGCGCCTCGGGCGTGAGCGCCTCGCGCGCGATCGCATCGGCATTGGCGCGCAGCTCGACGATTTCGCGCATCACGCTGTCGCCGCCATCCTCGCGCGCGAGCGCGACGCTCATCTGCAGCAGCACTTCGGGGTCGGTGTTCAGCGCGCTGCCGTACTCGTGCGCAAGCTCGCCGATGCGCGCCTCGCGTTCCCCCTCGGGCATGTTCTGCTGCGTGAGCACGTCGGCGACCGCGGTCGAGTAGTTGGTGATCGCGCGCAGCCACTGCACCTGGCGCGGTTGCGTCACGTCTTCCGGATCGAACTCGCCCATGCCGGAGCGGATCGTGTCGGGCAGGCGCCAGCGCACCGCGGCTTCGGCGCCGATTTCATCGAAGGTGACGCCGAGCACGAGCACGCACGCATCGGCTTCGAGTGCGCCGCCGTCGATATGGCGGCGAATCTGATCCCATTCGGCGTCGAGATAGAACACGACCAGCAGCTTGCCGATCTGCCGCATCAGCGTGCAGACCACCGCTTCCTCGCCGGCGCGCAGGTCGCCGCGCTCGGTCAGCTTGCGCGCGACGCAGCCCGACAGCAGCGTGCGATTCAATTCGAGTTTCGCGTCGATGCGGCGCGGCGCGCTTTGATGAAAGTGATCGACGATCTTCAGACCGACTACGAGGTGACCGACCGCATCCATGCCGAGCACCATCAGCGCGCGCGACACGGTCGTGATATTGCCGCCGAACGCCATGTACATCGCCGAGTTCGCGAGCCGCAGCACCTTCTGCGTGAGCGCGAAGTCCGACAGCACCACTTGCACGAGGCCGGTGAAGTCGAGGTCGTCGTTGGTCACTGCCGCCATGGTGGTGCGCAGCGATTGCGACAGCATAGGGAAATCGCCGCGCTCGCTCATTCGCGTCCAGAGCCGGTCGAGCACTGCCGCCTTTACCATGTGTGTCCCGCAAATGCCATACGTGTTCCAGTAAATGCCGTGCCGGTCGCAAGCCGGCTTGTTGCGCTGCCTGGGCGTCGTGTCCGCATCGCCCGTTATGCGCCGTGCAGCTGAAGCTCGCGCGTTTCGAAGCGCTGCGCAAGCTCTTCGGACGGCAGCGCCTTGCAGACGAGCCAGCCCTGAATGTGATCGCAGCCCATCTCGGTGAGCAGGGTGCGCTGCGCTTCCGTTTCGACGCCCTCGGCAACCAGTTCGAGATCGAGCGTCTGCGCAAGGCCGACGACAGCGCTAACGATTGCCTGATCGTTTCGCGAGGTTAGCAGATTCTCGACGAAACTCCGGTCGATCTTCAGCTTCGCGAGCGGAAAGCGTTGCAGGTACGCGAGGCTCGAATAGCCGGTGCCGAAGTCGTCGACTGCGAAGCGGATGCCCATCGCGGTCAGGTCTTCGAGCAAGCCCTTCGCGTGCGCCGGGTCGTGCATCAGCAGACTTTCGGTGATCTCGAACACGAGCCGGCGCGGATCGATGCCGGTCAGCTCGATCGCCTCGCGCACGGAGTCCTTGAAGCGCGGATCGCGAAACTGCTGCGGCGACACGTTGACGGCCACGTACTGCAGCGCAATGCCCTTCGCGTCCCACTGGATCAGCTGCATGCACGCGACCTTCAGCACCCAGTTGCCGAGGAAGTTGATGAGCCCGATCGACTCCGCGAGCGGAATGAACATCGACGGCGGCACGAGGCCATGCACCGGATGCGTCCAGCGGATCAAGGCCTCGACACCGACCACGCCCCGCGTGCGGCTGCTCGTGATCGGCTGGAAGTGTAGCGAAAACTCGCCGTTGCGTACGCCGTCGTAGAGGTCGGCCTCGAGTTTCAGACGCTCGGCGTCGGCCGGGTTGTCGTCCGGCACGTAGAACGCGAGCGTGTTGCCGCCCGCGGCCTTCGCCTGCAACAACGCGTGGTCGGCCCAGCGCAGCAGGTGCGTGTCGTGGCCGCCGGTGTCGTTGGCGTGGCGCACGTCCGGGTACAGCGCGATGCCGATGCTGGCCGACAGGTGGACCTGCTGACCCTTGAACACATACGGCTGCTGGATCGCGGTCAACAGACGCCGCGCCAGCGCTTCGGCGGCGGCCGCCGCGTCGGTGCGGCTCGCGGCCGGCTTCACGAGGATCGCGAACTCGTCGCTGGCGATCCGCGCGATCGTTTCGTTCGGGCTCGTCATGTTCAACAGGCGCCGCGACGTGTCGCGCAGCATCTCGTCGCCGGCGTCGTAGCCGAGCGCGCGGTTCACCCGCTGATAGTCGTCGAGATCGAGCAGCAGCAGCGCGACCGGCGTGCCGTGCGCATCGGCCTTCTGTTGTGCATCGAGCAGCGCGTGCACCAAACCCGACTGGTTCGGCAGACTGGTCAGCCGGTCCAGATGCAGCGCCTGGGTCAGCCGCTCTTCGGTGGCGCGCCACGACGACACGTCGAAGCCGGCGATCGCGTAGCCATCGACGCCGTCGTGATTGCTGCGCACGACCCGCAGCTCGACCGTGATCGGATAGGTCAGCGACTTGAGGAGCCCGAGCGTCGCTTTCTCGACGTTGCCCGAAGCCGCCGCCTGCTTGAGCAGCGCATCGAGGCGCGGCACGTCGGCGGGCGCGACCAGATCGTGCAGCGTCGCGGTTTTCAGGTATTCGCGGTGATAGCCGATGAAGCGCAGGCTTGCATCGGACACGTAGATGAAGCGCAATGCATCGTCGACGTGCGCGAGCAGGTCGACCGCGCCGACCACCTGTTCCAGTGGAGGCGGGCGGTTGGCGCTGCTCGGCCGGTCGTCGTCCTCGCGCCGGCCGAACGCCCGCAGCCGGTCGATGACCGTGCGCAAGGAGCCCCGGCGGGGCGCGGTGATCGTGTTCGCTTCCATGTTCGTCGCTGGCAACCTGGGTTCGTCCGCGGGCGGGACTGCTTGTTCGCTGGTCCGGGCGGCCGGGAGATAGCAGGCCGCCCCATCAGAACGAGATAACGACGCAAGCGGGGAAATCTTTAGCTACGCGCCGAGAAAAACATCCGGTAAGGAGACGCGCGGTTCAGTCGCCGGGACGATTCGGTTAAAGTGACGCCGATTCGCGGCCGTTAATACGGCGAATCTCCCTTAATTTGGCGACGCTGATGGCGTCGCGCTGCGTAGACTTCCAAACCTTGCACCGATGATCCATCTTCGAACGCTCCGTCATCAAGTCCGCCAGCGCCGCACGGCCCGTCCCGCGGGACGTCGAGGTGCGTGATGTCGTCGCCGGCGCGTCGACCGGCTATCCTGAGCGCGGGGACCCGGACGCGGTCCCGCAGTATGTCTACGTCGGCCGCCAGCCGATTCTGGATCGCGATGGGGCGCTTCACGCGTACGAGCTGTTGTTCCGCGCCGGCACCTATAACTACGCCGAAATCAGCGACGATGCGCAGGCCACCGCGCAGGTGGTCGCGCGCGCGATCGGCGGAATCGGCGTGCCGGCCGTGCTCGGCCAGCATCGCGGCTTCGTCAATATCGACCGCGCGCTGCTCTTTAGCGACATCGTCCATCTGATGCCGCCCGAGCGCTTCGTGCTCGAAATCCTCGAAACCGTGCGTTACGACGCTTCGCTCGCGCGTCGGCTCGACGAGCTGCACTGCGCCGGCTTCCAGGTCGCGCTCGACGACGTGCACGACCTGACCGACGAGCTGAGGGCGATGCTGCCGTACGCCGACATCGTCAAGATCGACTTCCTGCAAACGCCGCGCCGCAAGGTCGCCGAGCTTGCGTCGGCCTTGCGCGGCTACGGCAAGACGCTGCTCGCCGAGAAGGTCGAAACTCGCGAGGACTTCGCGCTCGCGCACGAGCTCGGCTTCGACCTGTTCCAGGGCTACTTCTTCGCGCGGCCACAGGTGCTGGCCGCGCCGCGCAACCGCTCGCTGCGCCCGGGCCTGCTGCGGCTGCTCGCGCTGCTGTCGCGCGACGCCGGCATCGTCGAGCTCG
This sequence comes from Paraburkholderia youngii, assembly GCF_013366925.1. Lineage (NCBI taxonomy): Bacteria > Pseudomonadati > Pseudomonadota > Betaproteobacteria > Burkholderiales > Burkholderiaceae > Paraburkholderia > Paraburkholderia youngii. The sequence continues at coordinate 5,122,474 of NZ_JAALDK010000001.1, read as the reverse complement.
AGGCGGAGCTGAAGGTCAATCCGGGCGTGGTCGTGCAACTGCTGCGGCTCGTCAATTCGAGCGCGTTCGGCCTCGGGCGCAATATCGCGTCGCTGCGCGAGGCGATCATCGCGACCGGCACGCGGCAAATCGCACGCTGGGCGCAACTGCTGCTGTACGCGGATACCGGCGACCTGCCGTGGCGCGCCGATCCGCTCGTGCAACTGGCCGCGACGCGCTCGCGCTTCATGGAGCTTGCCGCGAACTGGCTGCGTCCGGCCGACGGCGAATTCGCCGATGCCGCGTTCATGACCGGGATTTTCTCGCTGGTGCATATCGTGCTCGACAGCACCCCGGACGCGGTGCTCGAAAAGCTCGGCCTCGCGCCGCAGATCCGCGAGGCGATCGTCGCGCGCAAGGGTGAGCTGGGCGCGCTGCTGCTGATCGCCGAGGTCGCGGGCGAGGGCGGCGACGCGGCGCCGGTCGCGACGGCGGCGGGCTTCCACGCGCTGACGCCCGAGGTGCTATCGCAGCTGAACCTGTCGGCGGCGGCATGGTTCGGCGCGCACGTGGCGGAGCCGGACGCTTGATGCGCCGGGCCTGCGCGCCGCATCCTTTCGATTGGCTTGTGGTCCTGGCGGCGACCGACGCCGCGTGCGCATCCGTGGTCCAATAGAACGTTCAGCGACGGCCTGTGACGCCGGCCGAAGCTGTCTTCGATGGACGGGATCAACTGCGTGCGCTCACGCATGGAGGAGCAGATGAAGACAAAACACATACCGGCGGTATTGGCCGCTGTCATGGCGTTCGGATTCGCAATGCATTCGCCGCTCGCCTCGGCAACCCTGAAGCCCGGCGATACGGCGCCGGCGTTCACCGCCGAGGCCTCGCTCGGCGGCAAGACCTACACGTATTCGCTGGCCGATCAGCTGAAGAAGGGGCCGGTCGTGCTGTACTTCTATCCGGCCGCGTTCACGAAGGGCTGCACGATCGAGGCGCACGAATTCGCCGATGCGGTCGACGAATACAAGAAGTACGGTGCGACGGTGATCGGCGTATCGCACGACAACATCGATACGCTGACGAAGTTCTCGGTCAGCGAATGCCGCAGCAAATTCCCGGTCGCGGCCGACGCCGACGCGAAGGTGATCGACGCATACGACGCGGCCATGCCGATGAAGGCCGGCATGGCGAATCGCGTGTCATACGTGATCTCGCCCGAAGGCAAGATCATCTACGAGTACACGAGCCTGCAACCCGACAAGCATGTCGAGAACACGCTGAACGCACTCAAGGAATGGGCGGCCGCGCACAAGGGGCAGTGAAGGGGCCACGCGCCGGCATCGCGCATTGCTCGTGTCAGGCCCGTGCCAGGCTAAACCCATTTACCGGATGAGCTTGCGATGCCGATTCTCGTTGCGTTGATTGCGCTGGTCGCGCTGGGGTACGGCGCGGTACGCGCCTTCGATGCGCTGCAGGCCGGTTTCGGGCTGGCGGTGGCGGAAAGCGTGGCGGTCCTGGCTGCGTTGCTGATTGCCGGTGCGCTCGCTTACTGGCGGCAGCGGCGCCGCGAAGTCGCGCCGAACGTGCGCGACGGCGACTGGACGCACGAGCTGAAGGGCAGTTGGGGATTGGTGCGGCTCGCGGCGGGCAAGCGGCTCTGCGAGATTCGCGTCGGCGACGAGCAGGGTGCGTATATCTTCGCGGATCTGCTCGGCGCCGAAGCACAAGGCCGCGACGCGCAGGCGCGGCTCGCCGTGAAGGTCAAGGACGCACGGCGCGGCGAGTGGCTCGTGCCGATGTCGAACGAGCGGGTGGCGCGCCGATGGCAGCGGATTTTCTCGCTGGCCATCGAGCAGAAGCTGTGAGCGCCGCCTTCACGACATCATGACGAGGTCGGCGCCGCGCCACCCGTGCGGCGCGCCTTTCTCGCCTCCCAGCGCACGCGGATGCGATCCATGTACAGATACACGACCGGCGTCGTATAGAGCGTCAGCATCTGGCTGACGATCAGCCCGCCGACGATCGAAATACCGAGCGGCGCGCGCATCTCCGCGCCTTCGCCGCTGCCGAACGCGAGCGGCAATGCGCCGAGCATCGCGGCGAAAGTGGTCATCATGATCGGCCGGAAGCGCAGCAGACAGGCCTGGTAGATCGCGTCGCGCGAGGAGAGCCCTTTGCGCGACGCGTCGATCGCGAAGTCCACCATCATGATCGCGTTCTTCTTCACGATGCCGATCAGCAGGATCACGCCGATCAGCGCGATGATGCTGAACTCGGTCTTGAACAGCAGCAGCGCGAGCAGCGCTCCGACGCCCGCGGACGGCAGCGTCGACAGGATCGTCAGCGGATGGATGTAGCTCTCGTACAGGATGCCGAGCACGATATACACCGCCGCCAGCGCGGCGAGGATCAGGATCGGCTGATCGGACATCGACTGCTGGAACGCCTGGGCGGTGCCCTGGAAGCTGCCGTGAATCGTGGCGGGCATGCCGATCTCGGCCATCGTGTCGTAGATCACCTGCGTGGCGGTGGACAGCGAGACGCCCGGCGGCAGGTTGAACGAAATCGTCGAGGCGACGAACTGGCTCTGGTGATTGACCGACAGCGGTGTGGTGCCCGGCCCGAAGCCGGCGATCGCCGACAGCGGCACCATCGTTTCCTTCGCGATCGACACCGGCGAGCCCGACGATGCGCTCGACTTGCCGCTCGCCGCGATCGAGTTGATCGCCTGGTTGCGCGCGGAGTCGGCCGCGATGCTGGCCGCGCTCGTCGCGGTGGTGGCCGCGGTGCCGCCGGTTGCGGCGCCGCCGGCGGCCCCGCTCGTCGTGGCCGCCGTGCTGGTGGCCTTCGTTACAGTGCCGGCCGGCGCATTGGTGGTCTGCGCGCCGCTCGCGCTGCCGCCCGAGGTGCTGACGTAAATCTGGCTCAGCATTTCCGGGCTCTCCCAGTAGCGCGGCGCGACTTCCATCACCACGTGATACTGGTTCAGCGGGTTGTAGATCGTCGATACCTGGCGCTGGCCGAACGCGTCGTACAGCGTGTTGTCGATCTGCGAGGGCTTGATGCCGAGGCGCGCGGCGGTGGCGCGGTCGATCGTCACCATCGCCTCGAGACCGCCTTGCTGCTGGTCGGAGTTCACGTCCGCGAGTTGCTTGCGAGCCTGCAGCGCCTCGGTGAGCTTCGGCCCCCACTTATACAGATCGGGCGTCGAGTCCGCGAGCAGCGTGAACTGATACTGCGCGTTCGATTGCCGGCCGCCGACGCGAATGTCCTGCACCGCCTGCAGGAAGGTGCGCGCGCCGGCCACGTCGCCGAGCGGCGCGCGCAACTGCTGCATCACCTGGTCGGCGGACAGCTTGCGTTCGCTCTTCGGCTTCAGCGACAGGAACATGAAGCCCGAGTTGGTCTGCCGGCCGCCGGTGAAGCCGACCACGCTGTCGACCGCCGGGTTCTTGCTGACGATGTCCATCATCTGCGAGAACTTGCCCTTCATCGCCTGGAACGACGTGCTCTGGTCGGCCTGGATGCCGCCGATCATGCGCCCGGTGTCCTGCTGCGGGAAGAAGCCTTTCGGCACGATGATGTAGAGCGCGACGTTCAGCCCGATGGTCAGCAGCAGCACGAGCAGGATCAGCCGCGGATGCCGCAGCGCCCAGCCGAGCGTGCGCTCGTAGCCGCGCTGCATCGACGTGAAGCCGCGTTCGAGCCAGCGGCCGAGGCGGCTTTCCTGTTGCTTCTCGTGCGGCTCGCGCAGCAGGCGCGAGCACATCATCGGCGTGAGCGTCAGCGAGACGATCAGTGAGACCGCGATCGCGAGCGACAGCGTCAGCGCGAACTCGCGGAACAGCCGCCCGACGATGCCGCCCATCAGCAGGATCGGCAGGAACACGGCGACGAGCGAGATGCTGATCGACATCACCGTGAAGCCGACCTCGCGCGCGCCGAGGAACGCGGCCTTCATGCGCGGCACGCCGTCTTCGATGTGGCGTGAGATGTTTTCGAGCACGACGATCGCGTCGTCGACGACGAAGCCGGTCGCGATGGTCAGCGCCATCAGCGACAGATTGTCGAGCGAGAAGCCCATCAGGTACATCGCGCCGAACGTGCCGATGATCGAGATCGGCACGGCCACGCTCGGAATCAGCGTGGCGCGCCAGTTGCGCAGGAACAGGAACACGACCATCACGACCAGCGCGACCGCGATCACGAGCGTGCGCTGGGTGTCTTTCAGCGACGCGCGGATCGTCGTGGAGCGGTCCGAGGTCGGCGAGATTTCGACGTCTGCGGGCAGCGATGCGTGCAGTTGCGGCAGCATCGCCTTCACGCGGTCGACGGTCTCGATGATGTTGGCGCCCGGCTGCCGGTACAGGATCACGAGCACCGCGTGCTTGCCGTTGAAGAGGCCGAGGTTGCGCAGGTCCTCGACCGAATCGACGACCTCGCCCATGTCGGAGAGTTTGACCGGTGCGCCGTTGCGATAGGCGATGACCAGATCCTTGTACTGCGACGCCTTGGTGGCCTGGTCGTTGGTGTACAGCTGCACGCGGTTCTCGCCGAACTCGATCGCTCCTTTCGGGCTGTTCGCGTTGGCCGAGGCGAGCGCCGCGCGCACGTCCTCGAGGCCGATGCCGTAATGCGACAGCGCATGCGGCATCAGCTCGACGCGTACGGCCGGATTCGCCGAGCCGCTCACGTCCACTTCGCCGACCCCCTGCACCTGCGACAGCGACTGCTGCAGCACCGTGGCGGCCGAATCGTAGAGCTGGCCGGGCGTGCGCGTGCTCGACGTCAGCGCGAGAATCAGGATCGGCGCGTCGGCCGGGTTGACCTTGTGGTAGGTCGGATTGCTGCGCAGGCTCGCGGGCAGGTCGGCGCGCGCCGCGTTGATCGCCGCCTGCACGTCGCGCGCGGCGCCGTCGATGTCGCGGTTCAAGCCGAACTGCATCGTGATGCGCGTCGAGCCGACCGAGCTTTGCGACGTCATCTCGGTGACGTCGGCGATCGAGCCGAGATGCCGCTCGAGCGGACTCGCGACGCTGGTCGCGACGGTCTCCGGGCTCGCGCCCGGCAGCGTCGCCTGCACCGAGATGGTCGGGAAGTCGACCTGCGGCAGCGGCGCCACCGGCAGCTTGGTGAACGCGAACACGCCCGACAGCGCGATGCCGATCGCCAGCAGCGTGGTGGCGACCGGGCGGGAAATAAACGGACGCGACAGGTTCATCGTTCAGTTCCCTGCATCGGTCGCGGGCGGCGTGGCGCTACCGGACGAATCGCCGCGGCTAAAGCGCTCGCGCAGCCGGCGGCCGAGCGAATCGAACGCGAGGTAAATTACCGGCGTCGTGAACAGCGTCAGCAGCTGGCTCACGATCAGGCCGCCGGCGATCGCGATACCGAGCGGCCGGCGCAGTTCCGAGCCCGCGCCGGTGCCGAGCATCAGCGGCAGCGCGCCGAGCAGCGCGGCGAGCGTGGTCATCAGGATCGGCCGGAAACGCAGCAGACACGCCTGGTAGATCGCCTCGCGCGGCGGCTTGCCTTCCTCGCGCTCCGCGTAGAGCGCGAAGTCGATCATCATGATCGCGTTCTTCTTCACGATACCGATCAAAAGCACGATCCCGATGATGCCGATGATGTCGAGATCGTGGCCGGTGATCAGCAGCGCGAGCAGCGCGCCGACGCCGGCGGACGGAAGAGTGGACAGAATCGTGATCGGATGGATGAAGCTCTCGTACAGCACGCCGAGCACGATGTACATCGTGACGATCGCCGCGAGGATCAGGAACAGCTCGTTCGCGAGCGACGCCTGGAACGCGAGCGCCGCGCCCTGGAAGCGCGTCTGAAACGACGCGGGCAGGCCGATGTCCTTCTCGGCCTGTTCGATCGCCTTCACGGCCGCGCCGAGCGACGAACCCGGGGCGAGGTTGAACGACACCGTGGTGGCCGGGAACTGGCTCAGGTGCGTAACCAGCAGCGGCGCCGGTCGCTCGATGAACTTCGCGATCGACGACAGCGGCACCTGGCCGCCCGCCGACGTGGAAGAGGGCAGGTAGATGTTGTTCAGCGACGTGGTGTAGTGCTGCATCGTCGGCTGTGCTTCGAGAATCACACGGTACTGGTTCGACTGCGTGAAGATCGTCGAAATGATGCGCTGGCCGAACGCGTCGTACAGCGCGCTGTCGATCGTGGCCGGCGTGATGCCGAAGCGCGCGGCGGTCGCGCGGTCGATCTCGATGAACACCGAGCGGCCGTTGTCCTGCAGATCGGTCGCGACGTCCGCGAGTTCGGGCGACTGCTTGAGGCGCTCGACCAGCTTCGGCACCCACGTCGCGAATTCGCCGATGTTCGGATCGGTCAGCATGAACTGATACTGCGTCGGGCTGACCGTCGAGTCGATCGTCAGGTCCTGCACCGGCTGCATGTACAGCGACGCGCCCGGAATATGCGCGACGTCCTTCTGCAACTGGCGGATTACTTCGCTCGCGGTGTTGCTGCGGTCGTCGCGCGGCTTCAGGTTGATCAGCATGCGGCCGCTGTTCAGCGTGATGTTGCTGCCGTCCACGCCGATGAACGAGGTCAGGCTTTCGACGTCCGGGTTCTTCAGGATCTGGTCGGCGAGCGCCTGCTGACGCTCGGCCATCGACGCGAACGACACCGACTGCGGCATCTGCGTGATCGCCTGGATCACACCGGTGTCCTGCACCGGGAAGAAGCCCTTCGGTATGAACACGTACAGCAGGCCGGTCAGCACCAGTGTGAGGACAGCTACGACCAGGGTGGAGCGCTGACGGTTCAGCACCCAGGTGAGCGCGACCGCGTAGCGCGCGATCACCCAGTCGATGAAGCGGTGCGCCTTCGCCTCGAAGCGGTGACTGTCGTGCGGCGGCGTGTGGCGCAACAGTTTCGCGCACATCATCGGCACCAGCGTCAGTGACACGACCGCCGAAATGACGATCGTCACCGCGAGCGTGATCGCGAATTCATGGAACAGGCGGCCGACCACGTCGCCCATGAAGAGCAGCGGAATCAGCACCGCGATCAGCGAGACCGTCAGCGAAATGATCGTGAAGCCGATCTGCTTCGAGCCCTTCAGCGCGGCTTCGAGCGCACTGTCGCCTTCCTCGACATAGCGCGCGATGTTCTCGATCATCACGATCGCGTCGTCGACGACGAAGCCGGTCGCGATGGTCAGCGCCATCAGCGACAGGTTGTCTAGCGAGAAGCCGCACAGGTACATCACGGCGAGCGTGCCGATCAGCGACAGCGGCACCGACAGGCTCGGAATGATCGTCGCGTAGATGTTGGCGAGGAACAGGTACATCACCAGCACGACCAGCACGACCGACATCGCCAGCTCGAACTGCACGTCGCGCACCGACGCGCGGATCGTCGTGGTGCGGTCGGTGACGACCTCGACGTCGAGCGCGGCGGGCAGCGACTGCTGCAAGCGCGGCAGCAGCGCCTTGATGCTGTCGACCACCTGGATCACGTTCGCACCCGGCTGGCGCTGCACGTTCAGGATGATCGCGGGCGTGTTGTCGACCCACGCGCCGAGCTTCGTGTTCTCCGGACCGGGCACGATGCTCGCGACGTCGGTCAGCATCACCGGGCGGCCGCTCTTGTATGCGACGACGGCGCTCTTGTACTCGTCGGCGTCGGTCAGCTGATCGTTCGAGTTGATCGTGTAGTTGCGCGTCGGGCCGTCGAAATTGCCCTTCGGCGTGTTGACGTTCAGGTTCGAGATGGTGGTGCGCAGATCGTCGAGATTCAGGCCGTACGCGGCGAGCGCGCGCGGGTTCGCCTGAATGCGGATCGCCGGGCGCTGGCCGCCCGACAGGCTCACGAGACCCACCCCCGCGACCTGCGAGATCTTCTGCGCGAGACGCGTGTCGGCGAGATCCTGCACCTGCGTGAGCGGCAGCGTTTTCGACGTGATCGCGAGCGTGATGATCGGCGCGTCGGCCGGGTTGACCTTCGCGTAGATCGGCGGCGCGGGCAGGTCGGAGGGCAGCAGGTTGCCCGCCGCGTTGATCGCCGCCTGGACTTCCTGTTCGGCGATGTCGAGCGGCAGATCGAGGCTGAATTGCAGCGTGATGATCGACGAGCCGGCCGAGCTTTGCGACGACATCTGGTTCAGCGACGGCATCTGCCCGAACTGCCGCTCGAGCGGCGCCGTTACGGACGACGTCATCACGTCCGGGCTCGCGCCCGGATAGAAGGTCTGCACCTGGATCGTCGGATAGTCGACTTCGGGCAGCGCGGACAGCGGCAGAAAGCGCAGCGCGACGAGGCCGACCAGCATGATCGCCGCCATCAGCAGCGCGGTGCCGACGGGACGCAGAATAAATGCGCGGGATGGATTCATGCGGTAAGTGCCGTGCCTTTACTTTATTGCGATGCTTGCGGCGCGCGCCGGCCGCGACGCGCTGGCGCGCCCGAGGCGGCCGCCGGAGCGCTCGCGCCGTGCGCGCCGGACGCGCCACGCGGCCGCTCGGCCGGGATCGTGATCTTCGAGCCTTCGCGCAGCCGGTCCGAACCGTCGATCACGACGCGCTCGCCGACCGCGAGACCCGACTGGATGCTGGTGCGCTCGCCATCGACCGGGCCGACCTTGACCTGGCGCACGGTGACCGTGTCGTCGGGCTTCACGATGTACACGAAGGTACCGATCGAGCCGTTGAGCACCGCCGAGGTCGGCACGATCACCGCGTCCTTGATCGTATCGACGAGCAGGCGCGTGTTGACGAACTGGTTCGGGAACAGGCCGTTGTCCTTGTTCTCGAAGATCGCGCGCAGCTTGATCGTGCCGGTGGTCGTGTCGATCTGGTTGTCCATCGTCTTCAGCGAGCCGACTTCGAGCGGATGCGTGTTGCTGCGGTCGTACGCGGTGGCCGACAGCGACTCGCCGTTGCGCGTGTGCTGGATGATCTGCTGCAGATTGTCTTCGGAGGTCGAGAACACCACGCTGATCGGATCGAGCTGCGTAATCACGACGATGCCGTTGGCGAGGCCCGAGGTCACGTAGTTGCCCGGGTCGACCTGACGCAGACCGACGCGGCCCGACACCGGCGCGGTGATGCGCGCGTACACGAGGTCGAGTTTGAAGCTGTCGACGTTCGCCTGGTCGGCTTTCACCGTGCCTTCGTATTGCCGCACCAGCGACGCCTGCGTGTCGACCTGCTGACTCGCGATCGAGTCTTGCGCGAGCAGCGTCTGATAGCGCTTCAGATCGAGACGCGCGGTGGCGAGCAGCGCCTCGTCGCGCACCAGCGTGCCCTCGGCGTTGCGCAGCGAGATCTCATACGGGCGCGGGTCGATCTGGGCGAGCACGTCGCCCTTCTTGACCATCTGGCCTTCCTTGAAATACACGTCCTGCAGCACGCCGCTCAGTTGCGGCAGCACCGTGACGGTGGCGAGCGGCGTGACCGTGCCGAGCGCGGTCAGCACGACCGGCATCTCGCCCTGCGTCGCGGCGGCGACGTGCACCGGCTGCGGCATGTTGGCCATCGCGTTCGGACCGCCGCGGCCGCTGCGCGCGCCGCTCGCGGCACCCGGCGCACTCGCCCCGCTGCCAGGGCTGCCCCACGGATGCCAGCGCCACAGTACGACGCCGAGCACGACCAGCGCCGCGACGATCAGCGCGACAGTGCGGCCGCGGTGGCGTTTCACCGCGCCGGGCGCGCTCGATTGCGCGCCGCTCGCGGACGGCTGGGAAGCGGCGGGGCGTTGGGTTTCCGGGTGCTTTTGTTGTTCGTCCATCGGTTCGGTCAGGTGGCTGGCTTTGTGATGTGAGCCGCCGATGCGGTCGCCGCCGTTCGAAAGACGGCGGGCCGGCATATGGGCGGCGTGTCAGGCGGTCGTGGCGGCGCGCGCCGCGCAATATTTAGCGCGATGCTATCCGAGGCGCGGGACAGAGATGTTAACGCAATGCGGAATCATCACGGATCGGCGAGGCCTTTTTGACGGCGCTCGCGGCTCGCGGCGCGGTCCCGCGACGGGGATGCGTGATCGTACGTTGCGGCGTCTGTAACAGTCCAGCCGCGTATTTTTCGGTTAATTACGAAGGTTACAGGCTGTTGGCGAATTGTAGGGCAAGAGTGGGGCGGGATGCCTTCGTCACTGCACAGACCGCAGCCGGCCGGCGCCGTGTTCGGTCTGTGCGGGGCGCCGGGTTGGCGCTCATTGCCGCCGCCCGGCTATTCGTCGAGCCGGCGCGCCGGCGTGCCGCCGATCTCAAGCACGATCTTGTCGATGCATTCGAGCAGCGCGGGTGCGGCGTTCGAGATCAGCCAGTCGCGCGGACACTGGTCGGCCGAGCCGCCGCAATTGACCGCGTAGCGCTCGCCCGACGGCCCGACGAAGCCGAGCGCGATCGCGTTCAGCCCGTTGTACCACTCGCCGGTGGCGATGGCGAAACCGCGTTCGAGCGTGTCCTGGATCGCACTGACGAGACGGCTGCCGATATAGCCCCAATCATCGCCCTCGGCAGTCTGCAGGCCGACGAGCAGGCGGTCGCGGTCCGCTTGCGCGAGCGCGGCGAGGTACGCCCGGCCGACGGCGGTGCGCGTCAAGCTCATGCGTGAGCCGATTTCGAGTCGCGATACGAGCACCGCCGAACGCGGCCGGATCGCGTCGATGACGACCATGTCGTAGCGGTCGCGCACCGCGAGATGCACCGACAACGCGGTGCGTTCCGCGAGTTCGATCAGGAATGGCCGCGCGCGCGAGCGGATGTCGAAGTTGCGCAAAAAGCCGTTGCTCAGTTCGAGCACCGACGAGGTCAGCACGAAGCGCTCGCTTTCGGGCAGTCGCAGCAGAAAACCGGTGCCCACGAGCGTCGCGGTGATGCGCGACACGGTGGGCTTCGGGATGCCGGTCAACTCGGCGAGTTCGCGATTGCTGAGCGGTGCGTGCGCGGCGGCGACGGCGCGCAATACGGTCAGGCCGCGCGCGAGCGCGGTGACTTCATCGCCCGGGCCGTCCCGGTCTTTGCTCTCGGAGGCTTTGGCGACGACGGCCTGATTGGGTGTGGATCGGTTCATGCGTTTTTTTGGAACAGTATTTCAGGTTGTTCGTTCGTTAACCTATTGACGACCGCCCGCGCGGGGCGGGGGCATCTCCAAACCGGGGCATCCATTTTTTATATCTTGGGAAAATCATTGTATCGGAACAAATTGCCGATCGATGAGCGACTATATCTTTTTGCTTGACTTAGTCAGGATAACCATAAAAAATGGAACCTCATTTCGAAAGTCGCATCTTTTCGCTGCATTTTGGTGCACGCAAGCGGAAAAATCCCGGAATCCAGGATCGATTGCCCCATCGAAGGCGCTTGCGCCTTTCGAAATACCTTCTCTCAGGTTCTAGCACGGCCCTCGGAATGGCTAGAACTTTTAAGGCGTCACGGCAACGTGACGCCTTTTTTTTGGGCCATATAACCGCACAACAGCCGGCATCTAATGTCAATGCACCGTAGTATTCCGCACGAGAAAGTTCGCAAAAAAATCGACACCCAAATGCAAGCATTAGATCACGCCTTCTGAAATCTCAAGAGACTTCCATTTCCGCCAAAGGACGAAGCGCAACAATTACCGGGAAATTCCTGGTCTCGTTTTAATATCCAGTCTGTTGTGAATCTATTTGCAAACGCAAATAGTGAGAAAGTGCGCCTGCCGGTTTAGCGCCGCTAAACGAATCATGCTCCGCATATCGAGCGATGTAAATACATCCGATTTAAAAAGTAAATTATATAAAAAAGTCGGCGTAATGAACGAATACTTTTATGTAAGAAAAAAATTGAAATGACGGCGAGGCTCCCGGGTCTGACCGTCCCGCGCGTCCTGCTAACCTAATACCAATGGCCGGGTTATGCAAATTCGGCGGCTGCGCGACGAGTTTCTTTTTTATCATGTCGGGATTTAATCTGTCGTACAGCGGCGCAGAATTTTTAACTGCTTTAGCATATTTATCCGATTCACGCTATTACGCTACACCATGAGCGGTATGGAGGTAGCCGTCAATGCGGCTTTACAGCTCCTGATGTTGCAGGCGTGGAATTCCCTTTATTTGTCATTCAACATTCCGTCGTGGTTGTTGTCGACGCGGGCCGCAGACCCCGCGTGGCACTCACGAACTGAATTGCGCAGTAAGGCTTCGCCGGTCGCGGAGTGCGGATAGCACGAGTGCCTACATGCCGCATACCGCGATCAGCGCGGTCAACGCGCTCTTCCCAGCGTGCACGAGCACCCAGCCGCCGACAGCCGGAAAGCCGAACGCACCGAGCGAGTAAGCGACGATGAACCATGTCAGCGCGGCGTGACGATGGATGGCACTGGAATCGTTGACGGCTTGTTCCTGGATCACGGGATAGGCGAGGCAGTAGCCGATTCCGAACAGCACGGCGCTGGTCGGGTGAAAGAGCGTGTGATACGGAACCGCGAACATTGCTGCAATGCCAAGCAGCATCAACGCGCCTCAGCGCGCCAGCAGCGAAACCGTCGCGATGCCGAGAATCGTCATGATCAGCGACGTGCTCACGTGAATCGCCACTTCGCCAGCCGCCCAGCCGAGCCGGCCGTCCTGCAGGCGCTGCACGACTTCCGCGGAGAACGTCGAGAAGGTCGACAGCCCGCCCATCAGACCGGTGATGACGAACAGCCGCCATTCCGGCGAGAGCTGGGGCACCCGCGCGAAGCCCGCGACCGCCACACCGATGATGTAGCCGGCGATCACGTTGGCGGCGAGCGTGCCAAGCGGCAGGTCGCTAAAGACCGGGTTCAGTCGAAAGCCGAGGAACCAGCGAAACAGCGAGCCGAGTGCGCCGCCAATCGCGACCGCGAGAAAAGACCAATACATGGAAGAGGATCGAACCGGGAACGTCGACAAACCGGTTGATGCGGGCGAATTGATGCCGCGTCCGCATAACCGGGCGTAGCAGGCATCATCAGCCCCATGGGCGGTTAATGGAGAATGCCATCTCCAGCCGCGAAGTCTAACATCGGCGCGCGGATTTTGGGGACAGGCATGTGGCCCGCGACTCTCCCGCGCCTCTCGCCGCGTCTCTCCCGTTCCCCGCGAGCGCCGCCCTGGTTCACTCCGGCGTCGCCGAAATCTTGTGAATCGACAGATCGGCGCCGTTGTATTCCTCTTCCTGATCGAGCCGCAGGCCGACCGTCATGCGGATCGCGCCGTACACGACCGTGCCGCCGAGCCCCGACACGACGATCCCGCCGAGCGTGCCGATGATCTGCGAGGCGAACGACACACCGCCCAGCCCGCCGAGCGCGTGAGCGCCGAAGATGCCGGCCGCGATGCCGCCCCATGCGCCGCACAGGCCGTGCAGCGGCCACACGCCGAGCACGTCGTCGATGCGCCAGCGGTTCTGCACGCAGGTGAACATATAGACGAACAGCACGCCGGCGATGCCGCCCGTGACCAGCGCGCCGAGCGGATGCATGATGTCCGAGCCCGCGCACACCGCGACGAGCCCGGCGAGCGGGCCGTTGTACGTGAAGCCCGGGTCGTTGCGGCCCGCGAACCACGCGCTCAGCGTGCCGCCGACCATCGCCATCAGCGAGTTGACCGCGACGAGGCCGCTGATCTTGTCGAGGGTCTGCGAGCTCATCACGTTGAAGCCGAACCAGCCGACCGTCAGCACCCATGCGCCGAGCGCGAGAAACGGAATGTTCGACGGCGGATGCGCGGCGATGCCGCCGTCGCGGTGATAGCGGCCGTGGCGCGCGCCGAGCAGCAGCACGGCCGGCAGCGCGACCCAGCCGCCGAACGCGTGCACCACCACCGAACCCGCGAAGTCATGGAACGGCGCGCCGAACGCGTGCGTGAGCCAGTCCTGAATGCCGAAACGGTCGTTCCATGCGATGCCTTCGAAGAACGGATAGACGAAGCCGACCAGCACGAACGTCGCGAACAACTGCGGGTTGAACTTGGAGCGCTCGGCGATGCCGCCCGACACGATCGCGGGGATCGCGGCGGCGAACGTCAGCAGGAAGAAAAAGCGCACGAGCGCATAGCCGTTATGCTGGGCGAGCGTCGCGGCGCCGTCGAAAAACTGCACGCCGTATGCGATCGTGTAGCCGATGAAGAAGTACGCGATCGTCGACACCGCGAAGTCCACCAGAATCTTGACCAGTGCATTGACCTGGTTCTTCTTGCGCACGGTGCCGAGCTCCAGGAAGGCGAATCCTGCGTGCATCGCCAGCACCATGGCGGCGCCGATCAAAAGAAACTCGGTATCGGCGCCGTATTTCAGACTTTCCATCGATATGTCCCGCTTGTGCCAAAAAAAGTGCGCTATGTCAGCAAGAAGCGGGCCATAGTTGTGCTGGCCGCGCCGGCCCGGTGCAATCGGGCACCGGGATGGGAATCTGGATGGTTTCGAGCGATGCGCCGTCCGAGCGCGCCATGCACCTGAACAGAGAGGCGAGGCACAACGAAAGTGCATAAATCGTCACGGCTACGGAGGATGACCCAGAAAAGGGCGAAATATTCGATTTAAATTACACCTTTATTCGGAATCCTGACGCAACGAGATGCCGTCGATGCCCAATCCTAGCGGGCAATCGACCAGCGGGGGTACGGTGGTCGACGGGTTCGTGTCCCTCTTTCTTTTCCCGCGCAAACGCCGACATAATGTGCCGACTCCGTGCACGATCCGCCGGCCAACCCCTCCCCTGGGCCCGCATGAGACTGACCACTAAAGGCCTGTTGCTGATCGCGATTCCGGCCGTCTTCGAACTCGCGCTGCTCACTGGCGTCGTTAAGGCGCAGGCCGATGCGACGATGGCCGAGCGTCGGGCGATGCATACCGAGGAGGTGCTGCGCCAGAGCACGGCGATTCTCGATCCGGTGCTGTCCGAATCGGTCGCGCTGCGCGGCGCGGTACTTGCCAACGACATACGCTTCACGACCCCGATCGCAGTATGGATGGACGTCGACCGGCGCATCGACGAACTCGTCGATCTCGTCGGCGACAATCCCGCGCAAGTCGAGCGCGTGGTCGAGGTGCGCCAGGCGGTGCAGGCATACCGCCAGTGGTCCGACCGCATCCAGGACATGCTGCGCGCCGGGCGGCGCGCCGAGATTCTCGCGCGCTTCCACGATCTCGCCCAGGCCGACGTGCTCGATCATTTCCGCTTGCAGGTGAGCGCGTTCCAGGCCGAGGAGCGCCGTCTCGACATGTCGCGCTCGAATGCCGTCGCCGCCGTGCGCGAGCGCGAACAAACGCTGATCGTCGCGGCCGCGTTGGGCTCGCTGCTGTTCGTCGCGCTCGCCATCGGGATGTTCACGCGCGGCGTGCGCGGCCGGCTCGCGCTGCTGTCCGACAACGCGGCCAGGCTTGCCGGCAACGAACCGCTCGCGCCGCTCGGCGCGGGTCGCGATGAAATCGCGCGGCTCGATCTGACCTTGCACGAGACGAGCCGCCGTCTGCTCGAAGCCGAGCGCATCGAGGCGCGTTTTCACGCGGACCTCGAACGCCGCGCCGCCGAGCTTGCCCGCATCAACGAGACGCTGCGCCAACAGACTCAGGAAAACGAAATGTTCATCTACAGCGTGTCGCACGATCTGCGCGCGCCGCTGGTGAACCTGCAGGGATTTTCGAAAGAGCTGATTCGCGCCTGCGACGAGTTGCGCGACGCGGCGCGCGGCTCGTCGCTCGCGACCAGCACGCGCGAGCGGATCGAGCGGATCGTCGACGAGGACATTGGCGAGGCGCTCCACTATCTGCAGACCGCGGTGATGCGCGCGTCGCACATCATCGACGCGCTGCTGCGGCTGTCGCGCGTCGGGCGTGTCGAGTACAGGCGCCAGAAGGTCAATGTGCGCGACATCGTGCAGCGCGTCGTCGATGCGATGCAGGGGTCGATCCGCGTGCGGAGCGCGCGCGTGACGGTCGGCGAACTGCCCGCGGTATGGGGCGATCCGACCGCGCTCGAGCAGATCTTCGCGAACCTGATCGGCAACGCGGTCAACTATCTGGACCCGGCACGCGAAGGCCGCGTCGAAATCGGCACGACGCCCGCGCCGCCGGGCGTGCATTCGCTGCGAATCTTCTACGTGCGCGACAACGGCCTCGGCATCCCGGCGATCGCGCTGCCGCGGCTGTTCACCGCGTTCCAGCGCCTGCACGGCAACGCGGCGGCCGGCGAGGGCATTGGCCTCGCGCTCGTGCGGCGGATGGTCGAGCGACACGGCGGGCGAGTGTGGGCGGAATCGAAGGAAGGGGTGGGCACGACGTTCTATCTGTCGCTGCCAGAGGCGGCGGGCGCCGCGGGCTGGGAACCGGCCGCGGCTGGCGCGCCAGCGCTCGTCGTGGCGGCTCCGGCTCCGGCTCCGGCTCCGGCGGCGCGCGGTGCGCGCGAGAGCGCGCAGGGCGCCGCGGGGGCAGGCTTTAGCGCCGGCAGTGGGTTGCCCGCGCCTTCGATCGATGCGGTGCGAGGAATCACTACGCGGTAGGGGCGCTCGATCGTGCGTGCGGTGCGGGTGGCGCCCGCACGTTCCTCAACCGGCGAAAATCCGTCGCGGCTTCAGCAGTCTCCGGCCGCGCACCGACCAGTAGCAACTGCATGCCAGCAGCACGGCGATGCCGGCGGACGACTCGGCCGGCGTTGGCCGAACGCCGGCGATCCCTTCGACGGCAAACAGGCCGTTCGTGACACCCAGCAGCGCCGCCCAAAGCGCGCACGCGGCCTGCATCAGCAGACGGGTTCCCTTCATATGCCGGGCGCGGGAGTCGTGCGACCAGGTGGGCGGCCGGCGCGCACAGAAGACGATCACCATCAGCATGATGACGAGGGTGACGATCCAGTCGATCAGTTTCATCGAAACAGCACTCCCTAAAAGCAGCCGCGACTATAGGGAGGTGTTTCGTCTACAACCGTCGGAAGATTCTGAAATGTGGGAGAGCGTTGAACGATGTCGAGGCGAGCGCCTCTGCATGCAGACGCCCGCTGCAGGATTGCATCAATCCTCGCAGGGTTCAGAATCGAATCCCGCCTTGGCCAAGCCTTCCGTGAAGACGGCAAGGTTTTCGTCGCGCCGGATCGGCATCCAGTCGGTCAAGTTGCCGAGGCGCAAGTCGGGAATCAGCTCGCGTAAGCGAACCGCAGCTCGTCGAGCTTCCGCTGGTTTGCCGAGCCAGGCCTGACTCGCGGCGAGCGTTGCGTAGGCCAGGCCGAAACTCGGCAAATCCCGGATGGCTTTCTCAGCCCAGAGAGCGGCTTGGACGAAATTGCCCATGAACAAATGCGCACCCGACAAGCCGAACTGCATCCGATAACGCTCTGGATCCAACGGGCTCAATTGCATCGCATGGGTAAATTGCCTGATCGCCTGTTCAGTTTCGCCATGCCACAAGCGGAGAAATGCGCCGAGAAACCACGCGGCGGCAAGATTGGGATTCAATTCGAGCGCCCGATCCAACAAGGCGATACCTTCAGGCAGATCGCCGGCCAGATGCGATAGCGCATGACCGCTGCGCGCGAGAGCGACGGCGTCGTATTTTCCCAACTCCACGGCACGACGCGCCCACTGGGCGCCTTCCGCCATTTCTCTTGGGCGATCGTGCATCCAGCCATTGACCTTGCGCCAGCAATGACACCAGGCCGCCATCGCGTACGCCGATGCAAGCTCAGGGTCGCACGCAAATGCGCGCTGAAATAACGGCAACGCTTCGTCGATCGCTTCGCGGCTGCCTTGATGAAGCTGCGCCATGCCACGCAGGTAGTAGTCGTACGCACGCAGACTTTCGGTCGGTTTGAACCGCGCGCGAGCGATCTCGGCCTGTTCGACCTGCGGCGCAATCGCGCCGACCACACTGTCGGCGATCTGGTCCTGGAACTCGAAAATATTGTCGAGCACGCCTTCGAAGCGGCCAGCCCAATGGGTCGCGCCGGTGCCCGCATCGACGAGCTGGCCGGTGATGCGAACGCGGCCCTGTGCCTGCCGCCAACTGCCTTCGAGCACATAGCGCACGCCGAGCTCTCGCCCGATCTGCTTCACATCCACGTTGCGATGCTTGTAAGTGAAGCTCGAGTTGCGCGCGACGACGAACAACCAGCGGTATCGCGACAGCGCGGTGATGACGTCCTCGATCACACCGTCGGCCAGGTAGTCCTGCTCCGGGTCACCGCTGAGATTGACGAAAGGCAGGACGGCGATGGAAGGCTTGCTGGCCTGCGCCGCATCCGGCGATGACGTCTCGGTTGGCGTCGATGTTTTCTCGCTGGCCTGGTCCGATGCCGGATGTTCGATGACGTCGGCGACAAATCGGAATCCTTTGCGCGCCACGGTTTTGATCACCCGCTGCTGCTGACCGTCATCGCCGACCGCGCTGCGCGCGGCGTTCACGTGGCTGGCCATGGTGGATTCGGAAATCACGCGTCCGTCCCACACCGCATTGATCAGCTCATCCCGGCCCACGACCCGGTTGCGATGGCTCGCCAGATAAACCAGCAGATCGAACACTTTCGGCGTCGTGGCGACCTCCTGCGAAGCGCGGCGCAAGTCGCGACGCTCCAGGTCCAGCGTGCAGTCAGCGAAAACCCATTGCATTGGGGACTCCAGGACGAGAAAGCCGCCAGGTATGCGCTACCCGGCGCGCTGATGAAGCGTATGGAGGAATTCTGGACGGAAATACAAGGCGCAGACAAAGCGGCGCCGGCGGCTGGAAATGATACTGCACCCATCGGATCAAGCAGCAAGCGCTTCGTCAACCGAACCGGAGGGAGTGGAACATGAAAGTGGTCGTCATTGGTGGCAGCGGACTGATCGGCTCGAACGTGGTGCGGCGGCTTCGCCGCGATGGTCACGACGTGGTGGCCGCATCCCCGTCGACCGGGGTGGACTTGATGACGGGCGACGGGTTGGCGAAAGCGGTCGAAGGCGCGCATGTCGTCGTCGATGTCGCCAACGCGCCGTCCTTCGAGGACGAGGCCGTGATGAGCTTCTTCCAGACGGCGGGCCGCAACCTGTTGGCCGCCGAACACGCGGCGGGCGTCGAGCACCATCTTGCTCTGTCCGTCGTGGGCACCGAACGCCTGCAGCAAAGCGGGTATTTTCGCGCCAAGGCTGCGCAGGAGACGCTGGTCAAGGCGTCGCCCGTTCCGTACACGCTGCTGCGTGCCACCCAGTTCTTCGAATTCGTCGGCGGCATCATCGAGGCCAGCGCCCAGCGAGGCGAGGTGCGCCTTTCGCCCGCGCTGATCCAGCCGGTCGCCGCCGACGACGTCTGCGCAGTGCTCGCCGATCTTGCGGCGGGAATGCCGCTGAACGACATGACCGAACTCGCCGGTCCGGACCGCTTCCCACTCGACGAACTCGCCCGCAAGTTCCTCGCCGCGCACAACGATCCACGCACGGTGATCGCCGATGTCCACGCTCGCTATTTCGGCGCAGAGCTGGACGACCGCACCCTGGTCGCCGGCGGCGGTCATCGCATCGGCCCGACGCGCTTCCACACTTGGCTCAGCCGCTCCGTCGCGAAGGACTGAACCGCATTCCCGCAACGTTTCTCCTTTCTCCAACCGCACCAAGGACATGCCATGACCCAGCGCATCGACTACCAGCAGCAATCCCCGGAACTGTTCAAGAAGTTCGTCGAGTTCAGCCTCGTGCTCAAGAAGTCCGCAATCGAGGAAACCATCCGCCATCTCGTCGACATCCGCGCGTCGCAGCTCAACGGCTGCTCGTTCTGCGTCGACATGCACGTGAAGGAGGCCACGATCCATGACGAGCGTCCGTTGCGCCTTCATCACGTGGCCGTGTGGCGCGAGTCCAATCTGTTCACGCCTCGCGAGCGTGCCGCTCTAGCCTGGACCGAGGCGCTGACCCAGATTTCGCCGCTGGGTGTGAGCGATGAAATCTACGATCGCGTGCGGACCCAGTTCTCGGAGAAGGAGTTGTCCGACCTGACCTTCCAGGTGATGTCGATCAACGCGTGGAATCGGGTCAACATTGGCTTTCGCATCCCGCCGGGCATCTACGACAAAGCCTTTGGCGTCGACAAGTCGGGCCTCGCCTGAACGACGCGCAACGGAGCACCGTCATGCATATTTCCAGATGGCTGATCGCATCGCTGCTGCTCGCAGCGGGCGCCGCACACGCGCACGAGCCGCCGCAAGCGCAAGTTGCGCCGCTGATGACCAGGGCGCTGGAAGACTATCCGGGCAAGGAAGTCACGCTGCTCTCGGTCGAGTATCCGCCCGGCAGTGCGGACCCGGTACATCGGCACGATGCACACGGCTTCATCTATGTGCTGAAAGGCTCGATCGTGATGGGCGTGCGCGGCGGCCAGACCGTCACGCTGAAGCCGGGGCAAACCTTCTACGAAGGGCCGAACGACGTGCACACGGTCGGGCGCAATGCCAGCAAGACCAAGCCGGCTAAATTCCTGGTTTTTCTGCTGAAGGATGCCGGCGCACCGATACTGACGCCGGCGAATTAACTGGCTCGGTGATATTCGCGCCACGGCGATTCAGGCGAGCAGCGGCTTGGCGAAACGCCGAACCGCTGCTTTCTTCGCTTACGCAGCGAAGTCGGTCGATGAAGACAGCTGTTTCCACGCTTCCGTTTCCTGGCCCGGCGATGATCGCATTGGTCGACGCGGGGTTGTGGTTCAGTTGCATGGCCTTGCGGCGAACCGCACCCGAGGTTTCGTCGTAATCGTCGATGGCTCGCCGGGGTGACTCGAAGCGGCCGCGCGGCGCAACGGCGGTATCATGGGCACATCTTCGCAAGTGCGAGCCGCTCGGTGCGGCTCCTTTCTGATCATGATTTCATCTGTTTCCTCATCCTTATTGCGCCGCGCGGCGGTCGTGGTCTTCGTGTTCGGCGCGCTGGCCGCGTGCCAGAAAAACGACGCTTCGGCCGGCCAGGTCGCGGGCAAGCTCAACGACGCCGCGCAGCTTGCCGGTCAGAAGCTCGATCAGGCCGCGAGCTACGTCGGCCAACAGGTCACCGCGACCAAGGACGCCGCACAGCAGAACCTCGACTCGGCCTCCGCGCCGTCGATCAGGATCGACCCGGCCGCGCTCGCGTCGAGCGCGCAGGCCAACCTGCAGAACGCGGCGAGCGCGGCCAACGCACAGCTCGGCAGGGCCGCGTCGATCACGGGCCAGGGCCTCGAAACGGCGGGACGCAAGCTGCAGGCGTGGTCGGCGCAGAATGCGAGCTCGTCGGCTTCGTCGAGCGCATCGGCCGAGTCCGCCGACGCGCAGAAGCAGATGGACAAATGACCCGCACGCGGTTCGATCCGGCTTTCGCCGTTTGACTTTAGAGGTATATGTAATTACGATGGTTACACATTGTCGTTGCGGGACGGATCTGCCGTGAACACGAGTAGCCGGTTTGCCTTTGCCGTGCATGTGCTCGCACTGCTGTCGTTACAAGGGGGTGTGCCGTTGTCGTCGGAGATGATCGCGGGCAGCGTGAACACGAATCCCGCGCTGATCCGCCGGCTTCTGGCCATGCTCTCGGAGGCCGGCCTCACCACGTCGCAGATGGGAGCCGGTGGCGGCGCGTTGCTCGCGCGGCGGCCGGAACAGATCACGCTGCTAGACGTCTATCGCGCAGTGGAGGACGCGCAGTTGTTCGCGTTGCATCGCGAGGAGCCGAATCCCGCGTGCATGGTGGGGCGCAATATCCAGAGCGTGTTGAGCGGGATCATCGGCGAAGCGCAGCAGGCGATGGAAGCGGCGCTGGCCGCACGCACGCTCGCCGATGCGACCGCCGACGTGGTCCGCTCGGAGAAGCATCGCGAGCGCAAGCGCCGGGCTTGACGGTGACTAACCAATGAACGGGGTGAGAGCCCCGTTTTTTTCTCGTTATATGTAACTATCAGTGTTACATATAAAACAACCTGAGGAGTACGCTGATATGAGCAAGCAACTGAAGATCGCCTTGTTTGGCGCGACCGGCATGATCGGCTCGCGGATTGCCGCGGAAGCCGCGCGTCGCGGGCATCAGGTGACGGCACTGGTGCGCGATCCGGCGCGCGTGCCGGACGGCGTTGCGAATCTGCATGCGGCGCAGGCCGATCTGCTCGACGCCGCGAGCGTCGGCGCGGCGGTGCGCGGTCAGGACGTGGTCGCGAGCGCGTATGCGCCGCCGCAAGGCGATCTGGCCAAGCTGTCGCAAGCCACGCGCGCGCTGGTCGAAGGGGTGCGCGCGGCGGGGCTGAAGCGCGTCGTCGTGGTAGGCGGCGCGGGCTCGCTCGAAGTCGCGCCGGGCAAGCACCTGGTCGATACCGACAGTTTTCCGCAGGCGTACAAGGGCATCGCGCTCGCGCATCGCGACGCCTTGGACTACTACCGCGGCGTGACCGATCTCGACTGGACGTTCTTCGCGCCGGCCGCGCTGATCGCGCCGGGCGAGCGCACCGGCCAGTTCCGCACGGGCGCGAACACGCTGATCGCGGATGCGGACGGCAACAGCCGCATTTCGGCCGAAGACTACGCGATCGCGTTCGTCGACGAACTGGAGCAGGGCCGCTTCGTCCGCCAGATCGCGACGGTCGCGTACTGACGACCGGCGCATCGAATTCGCCGGCCGCGCAAGCGTACTAACATTCGGTTACGCATGTTCGGGCGCGCCGGGCGTAACTGCGGCTACACTGGCGTCTGCCGTTTTCTCACGGATTGCCATGCAGTCATGCCCGTCGCGGCGTGAGTCCGAGGCTGCGCCGTCTGGCGGCGGGCAGCAGCCGGCGATTCTCACCGCCCCTCATCTCTCCTCCGATCACGCCGCTCGCGGCACTGCCAGCGGCGACGCCCACCCGCGCGAGAGCGCATATGTGCCGGGTTGGTTGACCGCGCTCGTGTGCGCCACGCTGATTCTGTGCCTCGGCGCGCTGCCGCGCATCGCGCAGGCCGCCGGCCCCGCGGTCGGCGGCGGCACGCCGGTGATCCCGGCATTGCAGAGCCTGATCAACAGCGCGACGGTGAACGCGACGCCCGCGTCCGCGGCCTCGGGTGCGTCGGCGCCCGAGGCGGCGTCGGCGCCGTCGCCCGCGAACCAGGCGGAGCTTGCGCGCTCGCTCGACAGCGTGATCGCCACGCTCGACAACGACCGCCAGCGCAGCGCACTCGTCGCCCAGCTGAAGAAGCTGCGCGACGTATCGCAAAGCGCCGCGCAAACCGTCGGGCCGCCTTCGCCAGCGGCCGCGCAACCTAGCCCGGGCCTGCTCGGCGCGATCGCATCGGGCATCGCGTCGTTCGAATCCGACGTGCATCAGGGCCGCACGCCAGTGCGCTACTGGAGCGGGCGCGTGACCGCTGCCGGCAATGAGCTGTACACGATCGTCTCCGGCCAGGGGCGCGAGGGTCTCGGCTCGATCCTGCTGGCGATGCTGGGGATGCTGGCGGGCTGGGGCGCGTGTGCCGGCGCGCTGATCTATCTGCAGCATCGGCTGCACCGGCGCTTCGGCGTCGAGCTGGTGCTGCGGCCCAATCCCACCACGCGCGAGCTGCTGATCTTCGCGTTGCGCCGCGTCGGTCCGTGGATCATCGCGTTCATCGCGGCGCTACTGTTCATGCGCGCGATGCCCGATGCGCTCGGCCGCACGCTCGGCATGGTGGTCGCGTATGCGATCGTCGCGGGCGCGGTGTTTTCCGCGATCTGCCTGATCATGTTCTCGCTGTTCGGCTCGGGCCACCGGCGCGTCGCGGTGCGATTGCTGATCGATCACGCGCGCCGCGTGCTGTTCGTGATCGGCGTGTGCGGTGCGCTCGGCGACGCGGCCGTCAATTACGACGTCGAGCATCAGATCGGCACCAACCTCGCCGCGCTGATTTCGACCGCGGCCAACATGACGGCCGCCGTGCTGACCGGCTATTTCGCGCTCGCTTTCCGCCGGCCGGTCGCGCACCTGATCCGCAACCGGCCGTACGAGCAGCGCAACGACCACAGGGCGGCGACCGATGCGTTCGAGGTGCTTGCCGCGATGTGGCACGTGCCGGTGCTGGTGCTGGCGGCCGCGTCGGTGGTCGCGACGCTGGGCGGCTCCGGCTCCAGCGAAAACGTGCTGCAGATCTCGATCGTGACCGCGCTGCTGCTGGTGCTGGCGTTTTTCCTGTCGGCGATCGTGCTGCGCATGACGCGCCCGCGCAGTGCCCGCGCACGGCGCCGCTCGCCATATCTGACGCGCCTGTTGCGCTTTTGCGGCACCTTGCTGACCTTGTTCATCTGGCTGTTTTTCTTCGAATTCGCGGCGCGGCTGTGGGACGTGTCGCTGGCCGAGGTGATCGAGAGGAACGTGGCGGCGCGCGGTATCGCGCATGCGATGACGGCGATCGTCGCCACCGTTTTTATCGCGTGGCTGCTGTGGATTCTGGTCGACACCGCGATCACCGAAACGCTCAATCCGGGCAGCCCGCGCAACAAGGCGCGCAGTCCGAGCACGCGCGCCCGCACGATGTTGCCGCTGGTGCGCAACGTGTTGCTCGTGTCGATCATGACGATCGGCGGCATCGTCACCGCCGCGAACCTCGGCATCAACGTGACGCCGCTGCTCGCCGGCGCGGGCGTGATCGGTCTGGCGATCGGCTTCGGCGCGCAGTCGCTGGTGACCGACCTGATCACCGGGCTCTTCATCATCATCGAGGACACGATCTCGGTCGGCGACTGGATCGACGTCGATGGCGGCCATGCGGGCACGGTCGAACATCTGTCGATCCGCACCGTGCGGCTGCGCGACGGGCAGGGCGCGATCCACGCGATTCCGTTCTCGCAGATCAAGATCGTGAAGAACCTGTCGCGCGATTTCGCGTATGCGGTGTTCGAAGTGCGCATGTCGTTCTCGACCGATGTCGACGAGATCACGCAGCTGATCCGCGAAGTCGGCGCGGAGCTGATGGCCGACTTCCGCTACCGGCGCGAGATGCTCGGGCCGATCGAGGTGTGGGGTCTCGACCGCTTCGATCCGAACTGGATGGTCGTCAAAGGACAGATCAAGACGCGGCCGCTGCAGCAATGGAGCGTCGCGCGGGCGTTCAATTTGCGGCTCAAGCGCAAGATGGACGAGGCGGGCATCGAGATTCCGGTCGCGCAGATGCGGGTGTACACGTCGTCGAAGGATAGCGACGGCGAGCCGTTGCGCGACGATGAGATGACCGGGTTCGTCGCGCCTGTGGATGCGGGTGCCGACGCGCACCAGCGGGCGCGCGACGGCGCGCACGGCAAAGACCATCAAAGGGCGCATGAACCCGCGCGCGAACGAACCCGCGAAGCGGCGCACGAGCATCTGCGCGAAGCGGAGTATGAAGTGGGCGCCGTCGGCCCGTCGGCGCGCGCATCGACACATGTGCCGCTTGCGCCCGCGCGTGACGTGTCGCACGAACCGCGTCCAGCGCCGCCGCCGACCGGACAGACCGCGCCGATTCCGCCGCAAATTCCGACGGCGGGCGATGTCGGCGGGAAGAGTTGAGGCGGGGGCTTGTTGGCGACCGTGCGAGGACGGTCGCGTGCTTGTGTGCTCGCATGAGTTCGTAGTCGCGCGAACGCGTCACATCACGTCACGTCACGTGTCGTCGTGACGTGCAACCGTTGTTAAACCATCTCCGCGGCGTCGGCCGTGCGCACGATGTCGTTCACGTGCGTGCCGATCCGCGCGCCTTCGACGCCATAGATATGCAGCGACACCGCCGGCGCATCACTGCTGTTGCCGAGCCGATGAATCGCGGCACGGCCGCCGCGCACGTACGACACCGCGCCGCGTTTGCGTGTCTGAATGCGCAGCGCACTCGCGCATTGCTGCGCGTCGTCCCATTCGAAGACCGTTTCGCTCAGCTTGCCCTCGACCACCGCGTAACCGCACCACGTGTGATGCGCATGCACGGGGCTCGCCTGGCCGGGCTGCCAGACCAGCGCGGCGATCGCATAGCGGCCTTGCGGATCGGCGACGAGCAGATGGCGCCGATAGGTGTCGGCGGAGCCTTCGCGTTGTATCGGTGCGAGCAGCGCCGGATCGGCGGCCGCCTCGGCGAGCGCGAGCCGCATGCTGCGCGCGAAGAACGTCGAATGCGACGGTTCTGGAAATTTCGCGCAGGCTTCGAACATCGCGTCGAGCGTGTCGCACAGGCGCTCGAGCGGTGTGCGCTTCATATCGCGCAGCGTGTGCGCAGATAACGCGGCCGCATCGAGTCGGGCCGGGTCCGGCAGCGACTTCAGGTAGTCGGGAAGATGCTCGAAAGCGGTGGCGCGAAGGTCGTCGCTCATGGTGTTGATGCAGCTCGGGCGCTGCTGGTCGGCAATTTTCGGTATCGATATTTATACCGGTTTGCCCGGAGAAACAGTTTCCATATAATTTCCTCGACCGTCAGAAAAGTAGAATAATTTCCTATGAGAGGTGGGGGTATGGGTATGGATATCATCGATCGGAAGCTGCTCGAATTGCTGCAGGCGGACGCGACGATGCCGATCGCCGAACTCGCGCAGCGCGTGAATCTGTCACAGACGCCTTGCTGGAAGCGGCTTCAGCGCCTGAAGGAGGCGGGCGTGATTCGCGCGCAAGTGGCGCTGTGCGACGCGCGCAAGCTCGGCGTCGGAACCACGGTGTTCGTGGCGGTGCGCACGAACCAGCACACGGAGACATGGGCCGCCGCGTTCACGCAGGCGGTGCGCGATATTCCGGAAGTGGTCGAGGTCTACCGGATGAGCGGCGAGACCGACTATCTGCTGCGCGTGGTGGTCTCCGATATCGACGACTACGACCGGATCTACAAGCAGTTGATCACGGCCGTGCCGCTGTACGACGTGAGTTCGAGCTTCGCGATGGAGCAGATCAAGTATTCGACGGCGTTGCCGGTGCGTTCGTCGGCGGTAACGTGATGCTCGTGGAGCATCCGTGAGTGCCAGGAGCGCCGCTTGCTGTTTCGATAGCAAACGCGCCACGGCGCATCCATACCGAACCCGTCGGCTGCAAGCCGCGTGCAAGCTCACTGGGCGTAGAATGCCGCCTTCTCCGACCCATCCGCGACTGCTACGCGAACCGAGCCCGCTTCATGACCAGACCGCCGCGCAAGAAGAACCCGACCTTTGGCATCGCCGTCTTTATCGTGGTGGCGATTCTGCTCGTGATCGCAACGCTGATCTACAACGCGATCCGTCAAAAGCACGAGTTCGAGAGCCAGCCCACGCAGGTGCCGCCGGTGGCCTCGGAGGCGGCCGCGGCAGTCAACGCACTGAAACCGGCGAGCGGCGCAGCGCAATAACGCCCGCGCGCCTCGCAGCTTCACTCCTCCGGCAACCGGATGATGCTCGCGTCCTTGCGAATCTGCGCGGACGCCGCGAGCATCTGCTTGCATTGATGCGCGAGCAGCTTCGTGTCGTGCACCGCATCCGCCGTATAGTCCGGCGATTTCTCCGTGTTGACGACCATCGCATCGAGTTCGCGACTCATCAGTTTGATCTGCTCGCTCTGCTCGGCGGGCAACGCGGTGCCTGCTTCGGCGGCGCTCAGGTTGTCGCGCACGAGGCTCAATGCGCGCTGCAGCGGCTGTAGCGAGATGTCCTCGACCTGTTGCTGCTGTTGCGCGGAGGTGCGCAGCAGCGGCGCGGCGGCCGTGATCTGCGACGCGAGCACGTGGCTGCGCACCAGCAGACCGTTCAACTCCGGCACGAACTTCTGCGCGGACTTCGGTTCGAGCATCATGCGCTGGAACGCCTGGCCGAGATTCGCGAACGCAACGTGAACGTTCTTGCGCGCGAGCCGATAGCGGTAATCGCGATCGAGCGCGGTCGCCGCCGCGGCAGCGGCGGCCGATGTGCCGCTTGCCGGGCGCGCGGTCGGATTGCGGATCGTGGTGGTGCCTTGGGCTGCGTCGGCCGCGTTCGCCTCTGCACTAGCGTCGGCGAGCGGCGGTGCACGGCTCGCGCGCTCCGCGCGGCGCGCACCGGCGCCACTCTCCACTTCGGCATCGGCTTCGGCTCCAGCGACAGCGAGCGCCGGCCCGCCAAAGCCGAGCGCCGGGTCCGCCATCGCGGCCGCCGGCGCGCGCGCGCCCGCTTCGGTCACGGCCGCGACCACCGCGGCGGCCGGCTTGCCGCTCCACCACCAGCTCGCTTCGAGATACTGCCGCGTCGCGCTGATCATGTTGTTGACGAGCTTGCCCATCAAGCGGTACTCCCAGTACGGGAACAGGTGGCTCGCCGCGATCGCGATCGCGCAGCCGACCACGGTGTCGATCGCGCGCTCGCCGATGATGCGCAGACTGCCCGGCGCAAGCAGATGGAACAGCAGCAGCACATACGACGACGTGAACACGACGCTCGCCGTGTAGTTGAACAGCAGCAGGCTGTAGCTCATCACCATCGACGCGAACATCACGACCATCAGGATGTGCGGCTCCTTCACGAAGATGATCAGCGCGATGCTCGCCGCGCAGCCGATCAGCGTGCCGATGATCCGCTGCCCGTTGCGCTGCTTGGTCAGCGAGTAGCCGGGCTTCAGGATGATGACGGTGGTCATCACGATCCAGTATGCGTTGGTCAGCGGCAGCAGGCGGCCGAGCCAGAAGCCCACGGCGACCGCGATCGTCACGCGCAATGCATGGCGAAAGCTCGGCGAGGCCATGGTCAGATTCGAGAAGATCTGCCCGAACGGCACGCGCCGGCTCGTCACGAAGCGGCTCAGCGCCTGATCGATGCGCAGTTCCGTTTCGGTCGGACTCGGCTCGGTGGTGAGGCTGCGGCGCATCTTGTCGATCAGCCGCGTGGCGCTCCAGATGCGGCGGAAATTCGACGACACCGCCGAATATGCCTCCGGGTTCTGGGTCGGCAGTTCCTGCTTGCGCATCAGCTCGATTTCATACTCGATCGCGCGCAACTCGGCCTTCACGTTCACGCGCTTGCGCGGCGCCTGGTTCTGCAGCACCGCGAGGCCGATCTCCTCGAGATCTTCGGCAGCCTTGCGAATCAGATCGCGATAGAACACCAGCAGGTCGGAGCCGCCGAACGTGCTGCGCACGAGCGTGTAATCGGTTTGCGCGCCGACGAACAGCTCGTGCAGATCGACGGTATTGATGAACAGGTTGTACAGCATCGCGCGGCGGGGTTCGAGCTTGCCGCGTTTGAGCCTGGGCAGGTTGCGCAGCACGATGTCGCGCGCGGCGTCCTGGCGCTCTACCGCGGAGATCTGCTTGTCGACGAGGTTGCGGTAGCACTCGTCGAGGTCGTTGTCGAGATCGTAGAACGCGGCGCGCGCAAGCAGATAGTCCGCGCACGCGAACACACTTTCGGCGAGCGCCTGCTGCTCGATCCGATGCACCATCCAGCGGCTCACGAGGGTCGACCAATACGTGTACCAGAGGCCGCCGAGCAGTATCCACGACGCATTGACGAGCGCCTGCAGCGGCGTGAAGTGCTCCTCCAGCGTCATGATCATCATGAACAGCGTCGCGAAGCTGATCTGCGGCCAGCGGTTGCCGTACACGACGATCAGCGACAGCACGAACGTAAGCGGCACGACCGTGCACCACAGCGCGATCGGATTGACGGTGGCGAGGCCGGTGGCGAGCGCGGACAGAAAGCCGATCACCGAGCAGGCCAGCATCTCGTTGTGCTTGTACTTGAGCGGGCCCGGCATGTCGACGACGCAGGCGCCGAGCGCGCCAGTCGCGATCGTGAAGCCGAGTTCACGATTGTGAAACACGATCAGGCACAGGATGGCCGGTAACGACACGCCGACCGCGATGCGCAGGCCGCCATAAAAGTACTGGCTATAAAGGAATTTTCTTATTTCGACCGAATAGCGCATCGACTACCTGAATCCATTCATCGAGAAAACCGCAGTTGGAAAGACAGCGCGAAACTGCCGTCGAGTCTAACTGATTTTGCGCGCGTTCTGACCTCGCCCATTCGGCCAGGTTATGCCCTGGGGGATCGGTTTGTTATGCTGTCGCTTCAATGTCCGCCGCGGCTCCCGAGCATCACTCGCGGGCCATCAGCGTGCCAAATGTGATCTGGAATTCATGCTTCAGCTCTTCTACTCGAACCGCTACGAAACGCTGGTGGGCGCGCTGCTCGACGACCTCGCGCAAGCGCCGTCCGACCCTTGGACTGCGCGTCCCGTGATCGTGCCGAGCGCGGCCGTGCGCCGGCGGCTCGAACTCGATATCGCCGCGCGCCAGGGCATCTGCGCGAACGTGAACTTTGGTTATCTCGCGCAATGGCTGTGGGCGCAGATCGGCGGCGTGATCGAGGTGCCGAAGCATTCGCCGTTCGCGCCGGACCGCCTCGTGTGGCGCTGCTACCGGCTGCTCGACGACACGGACGAGGCGCTGCCGTGGAATGCGTCGCCGCGATTGCGCACCTATCTCGATGCGGCCGACGCGTCGATGCGCTACGAACTCGCGCGGCGCGTCGCGACCGTGCTCGACCACTATCTGACCTATCGCCCCGAATGGCTGCTGCAGTGGCAGAAGGGCGGCTCGATCTTCGCGAGTGGCGCGGCAGACGAAACGGGTCCGCGTCTGACCGGCGCGAGCGATGCCGCCCGCGAAGACGAGCGCTGGCAAGCGGCGCTGTGGCGCGCGGTGCTCGCCGAGCTCGCGCAAGCCGGCGGTCATGCGCAAACATCCGCGGCCGCGCTGCCGCCCGCGTATCGGTTTCTCGATGAATTCGGCTCGCTCGATCTCGAGGCAATCTCGAACGCGCGATGGCCCGAGGCGGTCAGCGTGTTCGCGCTGCCGACCATGCCGCCGCTGCATATCGCATTGCTGCGCGCGCTGTCGCGCTGGATCGACGTGCGTCTGTACGTGATGAACCCATGCCGCGAGTTCTGGTTCGACGTGGTCAGCGAAGGGCGCGTGCAGGCGCTCGACGCGGCGGGGCAGCTCGACTATCAGGAAGTCGGTCATCCGCTGCTCGCCGAATGGGGACGGCAGACTCAGGCGCAGCTGCATATGCTGCACGAGCTGACCGAAAGCGCGGCATCGGCCGAGACCGGCGACTTCACCGGGAATCCCGAGCCGAGCTGGCTCGCCGCCGTGCAGAACGGCATCCTCGATCTGCGCAATGAAGCCGATGCCGACGAGTTGCCTATCGAGCGCGGTATCGAGGTACACGTTTGCCATAGCCTGTCCCGACAGCTCGAAGTGCTGCACGATCGCCTGCTTGGCTGGTTCGACGAGTTCGACGATCTGCAGCCGTCCGACGTGCTGGTCGCGGTGTCCGATCTGGCGGCGGCCGGTCCGCTGATCGATGCGGTGTTCGGCACCACGCCCGCCGGCGACACCCGCCGCATTCCGTACCGGATCACCGGCTTGCCGCCGTCGCAGGCCAATCCGGTCGCGCGTCTGTTGCTCGACTGGCTCGCGCTGCCCGAGCGCAGCGTCGGCGCGCCGGATCTGATCGAATGGCTGCGTGTCGATGCGGTCGCGGTGCGTTACGGCATCGACGCGAATTCGCTCGAAGCCGCGCAGGAATGGCTCGCGGCCGCCGGCGCGCGGCGCGGGCTCGCGCCGCTCGAACCGGTCGGCGAGCATGTCCCGGTCGCGCGTCATACGTTCGCCGATGCGCTGACGCGCCTGTACCTCGGCTATGCGATGCCGGCCGGCGGCGAGCCGGTCGATGCGTGGCTGCCGGTCGAAGGCGCGGACGGTTCGGATGCCGAATTGCTCGGCCGTCTGTCGCGCTTCGTCGACGATATCGACAGCTTCGCGGCGAGCTGCGCGATCGAGCGCACGCCCGCCGGCTGGTCGCAGCTGCTGCTCGAAACGCTCGGGCAGTGCTTCGACGGCGGCGTCGAGTTCGCCGATTCGCTCGCGGCCGTGCGCGACGCGCTCGATGCGATGAGCGCTGCGATGCAGGCCGGCGCGCATGATGTGTTGCTGCCGGCCTCGGTGGTGCGCACCGCGCTCACCGAAGCGCTCGACGACCCCGCGCGCGGCGGCGTGCCGTGGGGCAGCGTGACGTTTTCTTCGCTGACGAGTCTGCGCGGTTTGCCGTTCCGTGTGGTCTGTCTGCTCGGCATGGACGACGGCGTGCTGCCGTCGCTCGCGCGCGCCGACGAATTCGATCTGATGGCCGCGTTCGGCAAGGCCGGCGACCGTCAGCGCCGCGACGACGAGCGCAATCTGTTCCTCGATCTGCTGCTCGCCGCGCGCGAGCGGCTCTTCATCGCGTACACGGGCCGCAGCATTCGCGATAACGCGCCGCTGCCGCCGGCCGCGCTCGTCGACGAACTGCTCGATCATCTCGCGCAGGTGTCGGCGGGCGAGGACGCGAGTCCGGCCGAGGTCGACAGCGCGCGGCGCGAGTTCATCGTCGAGCATCCGTTGCAGTCGTTCGCGTCGGACTATTTTGCGGCGAAGCCCGATCTGTTCACCTACGACGCCGATCGCGCCGAGCTGGCCACATTGCTCGCCGAACCGCAGCATGCCGCCGCCGCGCCGTTCTTCGATCAACCGCTGCCGCCGGAAGATATGCACGAGGTGCAGTTCGACGACTTCGTGCGTTTCTGGCGTCATCCGGCGCGCGCGCTGTTGCGCGACCGGCTCGGCATTGCGTTGTCGGATGCGCAGGGCGAGCTGCTCGATACCGAGCCGTTCGATCTCGACTATGCGGGCCGCGACGCGCTCGCCGAGCGCCTGCTGCCGGTGCTGCTCGACGCCGACACCGCAGAGGAGGTGATGTACAGCCGCGTGCAGCGCGTCGCCGAGGCGAGCCCCGAGTTGCCGGGCGGCGCGACCGGCGCGGTGTGGCGCGCGCGCGAACTGTCCGCGCTGCGGCAGTTGGCGCAAAGCGTGCGGCGCGAAGTGGCCGCCGGTGTCGAGCGCTTGCCGTTCGTGCTCGACATCATGCCGCGCTGGCCGCAAGACGGTGATCGCACCGACAGCGCCAATTCGCTGTTCGGCGACTACGACGCGCTGCTGCGCGAGTCCGCCGAAACGCCGCTGCAAATGCGCGGCACGTTGAACCTGCTGACCGGAACGGGACAAGTGATCTTTCGTTATGCCAAAGCCAGCGCGCGCGACTATCTGTCGGCGTGGCTCGCGCATCTGGTCTATTGCGCGGCGCAGCCGGACGGTCCGCGCCGCACCGTGTGGTACGGCAGCGGCGAGAGCTTCGAGCTCGCGCCCGTCGCGGCGCCGCTCGACGAACTCGCGCCGTTGGCGGCGCTCTTCAATGCCGGCCGCCGGCTGCCGCTGCGCTTCTTTCCGAAGAGCGCATGGGCGAGAGTCAGCGAAAGCGAATCGGCGGCACAGGGCGTATGGATCAACGACCGTGTACGCGGCGAATCCGACGACCCCGCGTTGCGCATCGCGCTGCGCGGCACGCCGCTCACGCTCGCCGAACCGTTCGGCAGCCTCGCCGCGATCGTCTTCAAGCCACTGATCCAGCATGTGCGGAGCGCCTCATGAGCGAAGCGCTGCGCCATCAAAACCTCGTCGCCGACGAGCTCGACGTGTTCGCGTGTCCGCTCGACGGCGTGAATCAGATCGAAGCGTCGGCGGGCACCGGCAAGACGTGGAACATCTGCGCGCTGTACGTGCGGCTGCTGCTCGAAAAGAACCTGAACGCCGATCAGATTCTCGTCGTCACGTTCACGAAGGCCGCGACCGCGGAGTTGCACGAGCGCATTCGCGGCCGTCTCGCGGAACTGCATCGCGCGATCGAGATGGACGACGACGGCGACGATCCGTTCATCCGCCGGCTATTCGAAACGACGCTCGCGCCGCAGAACGGTATCGAGCGCGAGGCCGCGTTGAAGGTCGTGCGCCGTGCGCTGCGCACCTTCGATCAGGCCGCGATCCACACGATCCACGCGTTCTGTCAGCGCGCGTTGCAGGAAGCGCCGTTCGCCGCCGCGATGCCGTTCGCGTTCGAGATGGAAGCCGACGACGCGGCGCTGCGCTTCGAACTCGCCGCCGACTTCTGGCGCGAGCAGGTCGAGCCGGTTGCGCATGCGCATCCGGCGTTCGCCGCGTGGCTGGTGGCGAGGCGCGCCGGTCCCGCCTCGCTCGACGAACAGTTGGCGCGACGCCTGAAAAAGCCGCTCGCGCAATTGCGCTGGGGCAGCGTCGACGCGGACGGCGCCAGCGCCGATCCGCAGGCCGGCTTCGATGTCGCGTGCGCGATCTGGCAGGCCGAGCGCGACGCGATCGTCGCGTTGCTAGCGGAGGCCCAGGAGCGCCTGAGCAAGACCACGCACAAGCCCGATCACGTCAGCGCCGCGATCGCCGCGTGGACCGACTACTTCGCGCGGGGCGACTGCCATGCGCCGCCGCCGCGCGCGGCGTTGAAGCTGACGGCGTCGGCGTTGAAGAAGGCGACCAAGGTCAAGTTCGAGCCGCCCGCGCATCCGTTCTTCGAGCATGCCGAAGCGCTGGCCGCGGCCGTGGTCGCCGCCGAGGCCGCGCAGCGCGCGCGCTGGCTCGGGCTCGTGCAGACATGGCTCGATTTCGCGCCGGCCGAGCTGGTGACGCGCAAGCGCACGCGCCGCGTCGTGTCGTTCGACGATCTGCTCGCGAATCTGTATCGCGCGCTGGCCGCGCATCCGTGGCTCGCCGACGCGTTGCGCAACCGCTATCCGGCCGCGCTGATCGACGAGTTCCAGGACACCGATCCGCTGCAATTCGCGATCTTCAGCCGCATCTTCGCGCCGGCCGGGCCGCTGTTCCTCGTCGGCGATCCGAAGCAGGCGATCTACAGCTTCCGTGCGGCGGATCTGCATACGTACCTTGCGGCGCGCGAGGCGGCGTCCGCGTGCTACACGCTCGCGGTCAACCAGCGCTCGACCGCACCGATCGTCGACGCGTGCAACCGGATCTTCGAAGCGAACCCTCGAGCGTTCGTGCTCGACGGGCTCGACTATCAGCCGGTGCGTGCGGGCGAGCGGCGGCGTGCCCCGTTCGCCGATCCCGACGCGGGCGGCGGCGATTTTCGCATCTGGACGTTGCCGCAAGGCGAGACCGCGCTGAGCAAACGCGACGCGCAGCGCGCGGCGGGCGAAGCGTGCGCGGCCGAGATCGTGCGGCTGTTGCGAGGGGCGCGTGCAGGCGTCGTGACGATTGGCGACAAGCCGCTCGCGCCGGGCGATATCGCAGTGCTCGTGCAGACGCACAAGCAGGGCAGCCTCGTCAAACGCGTGCTCGCGGCATGGGGCGTCGGCAGCGTGGAGCTTGCGCAGGCGTCGGTGTTCGCGACGCTGGATGCCGAGCAGATCGAGCGCGTGCTGGCCGCCATCGACACGCCCGGCGATCTGCGGCGTCTACGCGCCGCGCTCGCCACCGACTGGCTCGGGCTCGACGCCGCCGCGCTGTGGCGTCTTACGCAGGTCGCCGAGGCGCCAGCGCCTGAGGCCTTTGACGAACCCGCGCCAACACTCGATCCCGCCGACGCGATGGGCTGGGTCGAACGTTTTTCGCGCTACCGGATGCTGTGGCACGAACGCGGCTTCGCCGTGATGTGGCGCACGCTGATGCGCGAGCTGCGCGTTGCGCAGCGGCTCGTCGCGGGTGTCGACGGCGAGCGCCGGCTGACCAACGTGAACCATCTCGCCGAGCTCGTACAGGCGCGCGCGGCCACCCAGCCCGGCATCGCGCCGACCTTGCGCTGGCTCGCCGCGCAGCGCGAGCAGGGCGGCGGGGAAGAGGCGCAACTGCGGCTCGAGTCGGATCGCAATCTCGTGCAGATCGTCACGGTCCATAAATCGAAGGGACTCGAATACGCGGTCGTGTTCTGTCCGTTCCTGAACGATGGTGGCTTGCGCGAGCCGCCGTCGTCGGGCTTACCCGATGCGCGCGAGTATCACGACGACAGCGGCGACGCGGTGCTGCACTACGGTTGCGACGAACAGGAAGCCGAGCGCGCGTCGCGCTACGCGGTGCGCGAGCAGGCGGCGGAACGCGCGCGGCTCGTCTATGTGGCGCTCACGCGCGCGGTGTATCGCTGCTACCTGGTCGCGGGCACCTATCTGTCTTCGCGCTCGACCAAGGAGTCGCGCCGCAGCGTGCTGAACTGGCTCGTCGGCGGCAGCGGCCATACGTTCGACGCATGGCTCGCCGAGCCGCCCGATGAAGCCGCGCTCGCGGCGAGCTGGCATGCACTCGCGGGCGGACCGGTCACGGTGCGGGCGCTGCCCGAGGTGACGCGTTGCGTGCCGCTCGAAAGTCTGCAGGACCAGGGCGCACATCTGCACGCGCGCGCGAATCGGCGGCCGTTGCGCGATCAGTGGCGTATGGCGAGTTTCAGCGGCCTGATCGCGTCCGGCGCGAGGAACGGGGAGGCGCACGCGCATGCGCCGCAGGAAGACGTGCGGCCCGATCACGATGAGATCGCCGACGCGCTACAGGCCGCGCCGTTGCTCGCACCGGTCGCCGCGACCAACGCCCCGGCGCATGCCGACGACGACATCCTCGCGTTCCCGCGCGGTGCGGCGGCTGGCGATTGCCTGCATCGGATGTTCGAGCTCGCCGATTTCAGCGACGCGCGCAGCTGGCCCGATGCGATCCGCGGCGCGCTGCGCGAGCGACCGGCGCCGGCCGCGCCCGAGCTCGCCGCGCGCTTGCCCGCGATGATGCATCGGCTGATCGCCGACGTCGTCTCGACCGAACTGGTGCCGGGCATGACGCTCGCGCGGCTTGATCCGCGCCGGCGCCTGAACGAACTCGAATTTCTGTTCGCGGCGCCGTCGCTTGATTTTCCGGCGTTGCGCGAGCTGCTGATCGAATACGGCTATCCCGACGTCGCGCTGGAGCCGGGCGTGCTGCGTGGATACATCAAAGGATTTATCGACATGATCGTCGAGCACGACGGCCGCTTCTGGATCGTCGACTGGAAATCGAACCATCTCGGCGACACCGTGGCCGATTACGCGGCTGCGCCGCTCGAAGCGGCGATGGCGAGCCACGCGTATCACCTGCAGGCGCTGCTATATACGGTCGCGTTGCATCGCTATCTGAAGACGCGCGTGCGCGACTATGCGTACGACACGCATATCGGCGGCTATCTGTATCTGTTCGTTCGCGGCGTGCGGCCGGACTGGCGCGATGTCGACGGCGCCGCCGGCGTGCATAGGCGGCGCGCACCGTTCGAACTGGTGGCGCTGCTCGACGCGGCGATGATCGGAGGTGGCGCATGAGTACGCGCGGCACGCTTGACGAGCGCGCGGCCGCGCCGCTCGGGCTCGAAGACATCGGCGTCAACCTGCCCGCGCCGGCCGATTTCAGCATCGCGCTGGCCGAAGGGTTCGCGCGTCGGATCGGCATGCTGGCGCGGCGCAGTGGTGCATCGACCGAGGTGGTGAAATGGGCCGCGCGCGGCGCCTTCGCGGCGAGCCGTGCGACCGCCGAAGGGCACGTGTGCGTGCCGCTCGCGGCGCTTGCGCGCCGCTTCGACGCATCGAGCGCCGAGGTGCGCGCGGCGCTGCTCGCGAGCGGCATGGCAAGCGATGGCGCAGCGGACGCGGCCGGCGCGGCGGGCGCGGCGGCGTTGCGGCCGCTCGTGATCGACGCGCAGGGGCGTCTTTATCTCGCGCGCTACTACGACTACGAACGGCGCCTGGCGCACGCTCTGGTCGCACAGGCGACGGCCGACGCGAACACTGCGAATGTCAACGCCGACTCCGCGCCCACCGCGTTGCGCGAACGCCTGCTGCGCTACTTCGGCCCGCCGAAAGACGACGAAGTCGACTGGCAGCGCGTCGCGGCCGTGATGGCGCTGTCGGGGCGGCTGACGATCGTCAGCGGAGGTCCGGGCACCGGCAAGACCACGACCGTGGTCGGCGTGCTCGCGTGTCTGCTCGATGCGCGCGCCGATCTGCGCATTGCGCTCGCGGCGCCGACCGGCAAGGCGGCGCAACGGATGCAGGAAGCATTGCTCGCGCGTGCGGGCGAGCTGCCGGCAGAACTCGCCGAGCGTTTGCCGCAGACGTCGTACACGCTGCATCGATTGCTGGGCTCGGGGCCGGGCGGACGCTTTCGGCATCATCGCGATAATCCGTTGCCGTATGACGTGGTCGTGATCGACGAGGCGTCGATGATCGACGTCGCGATGGCCACGCATCTGCTCGACGCGATCGGGCCGCAAACGCGGCTCGTGATGCTCGGTGACAAGGACCAGCTCGCCGCGGTCGAAGCCGGCGCGGTGTTCGCCGAACTCAGCGCGCGGCCGGCGTTGAGCGCGAGCGGATTGCGACGGGTCGCGCAGGCGCTCGACATCGACGAGGCGCGGCTCGCGCGGGCTTTGCCGCGTGCGTCGCGTCAGGACGATGAAGCGCCGGTGGATGATTTTTTTGTGCCACCCGAGGCGCTGCACACGTTCGAGCCGGATGCATCGGGCGATCTGTTCGCCGGTGTCGCGACGGCGGCGGCTGACGAAGAGGCCGGTCGCGATATGCAATTGGCGAACGAACGCAATCCGCTCGCGGACTGCGTCGTCTGGCTCGAGCGCAACTACCGGTTCGGCCTCGAGTCGCCGATCGGGCGTTTGTCGGTTGCGATTCGCAACGGCTCAGCGAGCGCGGCGCTCGACGTATTGCGGACCGACCCGACCGAGGACTGCGCCGCGGCGCTGCATGAGGACGCGCACACGACGCTGGCCGAGCGCACCGTCACGCGACTTGCCGCCGGCTTCGCGCCGTACGCCGATGCACTTGCGGCGGCGCTCGCCACCGAGACGCCCGATCCATTGCCGCTGTTCGACGCGCTCAACCGCTTCCGCATCCTCTGTGCGACGCGGCTCGGACCGCGCGGCGTCGATCAGGTCAATGCGGCGATGGCGGCCCAGGTGCGCCGTGCTGCGGGCGTCACGCTCGCGGTCGGCGCGCAGTGGTTTGCTGGACGTCCGGTGATGGTTACGCGCAACGACTACGCGCTGGGGCTGTTCAATGGCGACATCGGCATTGCGTTGCCGGGTGCGGGCGGCGCGCTGCGCGTGTACTTCCGCGCCGGCGACGGCGGGGTGCGCGCGGTGTCGCCAGCCGCGCTGCCGCCGCACGACACCGCGTTCGCGCTGACGGTCCACAAGTCGCAAGGTTCGGAGTTCGAGCACGCGGTGCTGGTGCTGCCGTCGGCGTTCAGCCGGGTGTTGTCGCGTGAGCTCGTGTACACGGCGATTACTCGCGCGCGCGAACGCGTCGAGGTGATCGGCGCGCGGGCCGTGCTCGCGCAGGCGATCGCGACGCCGACGCAGCGTGATTCGGGGCTGGCCGCGCGAATCGCGGAGGCGTCGCGTTGATCGCGCGAGCGCGGGCGGAACACGCGGAGTGGGGGCCCAAAGTGCGAGCGCCGCTCAACCGGCCATGCCGCTCGCCCGCTCGATGGCCTCGACGCGGCTGCGCATCGTCTTGCGATACCACAGCGTCCATAGCGCGAGTCCCGCGTAGATACCGTAGCCGATAAAGGGCGACACGACGAGGAAGCGTTCGATCGGCCACGTCAGCGCCATCCACGCGCGTAGCGCGGTTTCGGCGGTCAGGCCGACGCCCCACACGAGCGTCATGGTTCGCATCGCGGGGGCGAGACCGGGGCGTTCGCGCCACAGCGCCTCGAAATGCGCGGCGCCGCCTTCCATTTCGCGCGCGACCGTCGCGCGCGCGAGGTAGAAGATCAGCGGACGGCGCATCGGCAGCGACAGCAGAAACACGACGCCGACCGCGCCGGACACCAGCGACTCGCGCAACAGCAGCATGCGCGGAGTGCCGCCGAGCGCCATGGCCGCCACCGACAACACGATGCCCGCAACCACCATCACGCTGAGCGCATCGACGCGTCTGAAGCGCGCGAGCTCGGCAGCGCTCCAGATGAGTGGCGGCACGGCGGACGCGATCAGCGCGCCGGTCTCGCCTACCCGCGGTAACGCGAGCCGGTAGGCCAGCCACGGCAGCAGAAAGTTGACCGCCACTTCGAGCACGAAACCGGGACGGATTTTCATTTGAATTTACGCCGTAAGCGAAAGAGCCAGTATCGATGAAGCGGTCGCGCCGACGCAAATGGTTTTTTTCGTAACGCGAACGGAAGCCGGCGCCGCCGAGCACTGCACCTGGCGCTCTCGCGTGCCCCGGCGACCTCGGGCATCTCGCGCCGAGCGCTTGTACACTGATGCATCTCTCTTCCCGACCGCCCATGACATCCCGCTACCCGATCCCGCCCAACGAAATCGAATTGACCGCCGTGCGCGCGCAAGGGGCGGGTGGGCAGAACGTCAACAAGGTATCGAGCGCTATCCACCTGCGTTTCGACGTGCGCGCCTCGTCGCTGCCGGAAGTGCTGAAGATGCGTCTGCTCGCCCTGTCCGACCATCGGCTCACGCGCGACGGCGTCGTGGTCATCAAGGCGCAGGAGCATCGAACCCAGGAGATGAACCGCGCGGCGGCGCTTGCGCGGCTCGATGAACTGATCGAAAGTGTCAGCGTGACCCGCAAGCATCGGGTCGCGACGCGGCCGACCCGGGCGTCGAACCTGCGACGGCTCGACAGCAAGGCGAAGCGCAGCGAGGTGAAGTCGGGGCGCGGCCGCGTGCACGAGTAGCGGCGCGGGTCGCTAACGCTTTGCGCCGCGTCTGCCAGTGCGCACATCCGGCGGCGATGCCTCCGGCACGAAGTCGACGCACAGCACGTTCGTGCCGTCGCGCTCGAACGCGATCGCCGCGGTGTAGCAGTCCTGACCATCGGCGAGCGAATAGTGCGGCCCCATCATCGCGACGCGGCCCGGCGCCGCGAGCGCGTGCCGGAAATACGCACGACGCGACCAGTTGCTGCGCGTCTCCGTATAGAGCGGTGCGAGCCGCTTCGGGGGCGGCGAGACCGAGGCGGCCGTCACCGAAGGCCGGGTCTGCTCCCCCTGGCCGTCGGTGAGGAACACGCGGCGCGCCTCGGGCAGATGCCAGACCTTTTGCGCAGCCTGTTCGAGGTTGCCGGTCGCCTTGTAGGTGTCGGCGGCGGCCAGCACCGCTTCCGCGAAGCCCTCGAAGCCTAGCCGCTGGTGGCCGGCGTGCGCGCGCTCGTAGTCGGCGAACTTGCTCCAGATCGACTCGACGAGCGCGGGCACCTTCGTGCAGGCGGCCCGCACGCTGCTCTTCGGCTGGCCGAACCAGAAGCCCTGCACGAAATCGACGTCGGCCTGCATCAGGATCATCAGCTCCTCATCGGTTTCGACGCCTTCGGCGAGCACCAGCGTGCCCGACTGATGCAGCATCGCGATCAGATGGCTGATCATCGATTCGTCGCCCTCGCGCTTGCCCGCGCGCGCAACGAGCGAACGGTCGAGCTTGACGATGTCGGGGCGGAAGCGCCACACGCGGTCGAAGTTCGAGAAGCCGGTGCCGAAGTCGTCGATCGCGATCAGGAAATCGCGCGGCTGCGACGCGGCGAGCATGCTGGCGACGGCGGATTCATCGTCGGCGGGTTGCTCGAGCACTTCGATCACGATGCGCTCCTGCGGCAGCCCGAAATGCGCGGACAACTCGTCGATGAACGCGCGCTGCGGCCAGCCGGTCTCGAATACCTGCGGGCGCGTGTTCAAAAACAGCCACCCGGTGCTGATGCCTTGCTCCATGAAGTTCGCCACGTGCAGGCAGCGCGCGATGCGGTCGAGTTCGCGCGCTTCGGCGGCCGAGCGCGTGCCGGAGAACAGTACTTCGGGCGAGACGGGCAGGCCGACCGGATCGAACGCGCGCAACAGCCCCTCGTAGCCGACCACGCACTGATGCGTGACCGACAGCACCGGCTGGAACACGCTGTGCAATGTCAATGCGCGCCAGGTCGCGGTCCAGCCCGACTCGCCGCGGACCAAGTGCGGGAGCACGCCGCTCACGGTCAATTCGCTGACGGATGGCATAGAAGCGGGCATCAGAGCTGACATGGGATTGTTGCGGCAAGGGGTGAAGGGGCTCGCAAACCCATTCGGCGCGCAGCGCCCGCACACCCGAAGCGTCGCCGGGACGTCAGGAATGCGTCCCGCGAACGCGGAGGGCAGTACCAGCTACGCTGGACTCCGGCGAATTGGTCAAAATGAGTCTAGCAGTTTGCAGCGTGCATCAATGTGCGGGTTATCACAGAGGCATAAGCGCGAAAATTGTCCGCAAAACGGCTGCCAACGGCCGTGCGGCAACCCGTTGCGGTCATGCGCCGGAGCGTTTCGCGCGCTTGCCACGCGTGAAACCGATTCTCAATCGCAATCAGTTGCCGCACCACGCCGAGGGTAGCAGGGCGCCCAGTGGTCGCCCGCCAAACTCCAGGCGCCGACGGTGCACCCATGTTAGCGCCGGTGCGGTGGCTGATGTGGCGGTTCGGGCGGCGGGCTTCGCACTGCTTCGCCGCGCGGATTCTGGCTTGACGCGACGGTGGTCCGGCGTGGCGGGCGGAGGCGAGGTTCATGCGTCGCCAGGCTGGTTAGCGCCGTCGTCGGCAGGTTCGGCGACCGGCGGGTATGCTGCTGGTTTTCTTAAGGAGGAGATCAGGCATGGCGGAAATCGCGGTGGTCGCAATTTCGGTGGCGAAACCGGGGCACGAGGAGCTGTTGCGCGAGGCGCTCGAAGGCATCGTCGGGCCGACGCGCAAAGAAGCGGGTGTGCTGCAGTATGACTTGCACCGCGACGTGCAGGAGCCGCGCCGGTTCGTGTTTGTCGAGCGATGGGAAAGCCAGGACGCGCTCGCGGCGCATGCGAAATCCGCGCATATCCAGGCTTATAAGAAAGCGGCCGCGGATTGGATCGAGCACGCGGAGATTCGCGTAGTGTCGAAGATCGCCTGAGTCCGGGTGCGGGCGTCAGCGGCGCGCGGACAACACGCCGGCCAGGTGCGGCGGCACCGCGGCCGCCGGCGCGCCGTCAGCGATTAGTGAGTTGCTTGCGGGACATCGAGAATCAGGATGATGGTCCAGTCGGCGTCGCCGTCATGGTGATACTGACGCTCCGCGACGATGAACGGCTGCTGCTTGCCCGCCGGGCCGAGAAACAGCACGTCGCCTTCCATCGGCAGGCATTCGACGGGCGGCAGCGCGAGGTATGCTTCCTGACCGCCACGCGGCATCAGTTTTTCGATCTTGCGAGATGCTGCTTCGGTCCATTCGATATCAAGCTGGATGTTGCTCATGCTGTCCTCCGCACCAGGGTGCGCACGGGTTAGGGGATGCCGGCGGCTCGCCGGTCGGTGCGCGACTTTAGCATACAGAATGCTGTGCGCCGGAGGCTTCGCCAGACCGGTGTGCGTTCGGAGTGCCTCGTCGGCAGCGAGCCGATCACGCAAATAAAAAAGCCGAAACCGGCGCTGCCGGCTTCGGCTTTTTCACCTTCACGACGAGGCCGCGAGGCGAGATCCGCGAAGTCGCTCAGGTACCCGACGTGTCCGCACCCTTCTTCGGATGATGCGGAGCCATCTTGTGATGCTTGGCCGGGGCGGCGGGTGCGCTTTCCATCGACTGCTCGCGGTTTTGCAAAGCTTGCGCACGCTGCTCGACGTCGGCGGCCTTGGCCGGATCGGTGCTCGTCGTGATGCCCTGGTCCTGCGCGTAAGCTGCGCCGGCCGCGGCACACAGGGAAACCAGGATCGCCAGGGACACTTTCTTCATCGTTACCTCCATAGAGTGGTGGTGGACCCGAGTATTGCCCGTCCAGTGGGAAAGACAACTCATTCTATCGAGCAAACTCCGCTGCAGCCGATGGCTTTGTAACCGCGCTCAACATTTGTTACGTTTTGTAATGACTTCATCGATCTGCGAGAACGGTCGGCCTACATCGTTCGTCAGAACCAGCCGATCGCGCGATACAGGTGAAACTGCGCGAGGCCGATGAGCTCATGCAACGCTATCTCCGCCGCCACGAGATTACCGAAGCGCGGCAG
Source organism: Paraburkholderia youngii (assembly GCF_013366925.1). NCBI lineage: Bacteria > Pseudomonadati > Pseudomonadota > Betaproteobacteria > Burkholderiales > Burkholderiaceae > Paraburkholderia > Paraburkholderia youngii. The sequence continues at coordinate 5,078,703 of NZ_JAALDK010000001.1, read as the reverse complement.
CACGCCGAGCCGCACGCGCCGCGCGCTCGAAATCTGCGGCTGTGGCTCGACGCCGAAACGGCGAAAGTCGAGCAGCGCACGCGGCATGTGATACGCGGAAGTGACGAGTATCAACGTGTCGTAATGTGATTGGCCGACAATGACCGAGACGTTGCGCGCGTTCTCGTAGGTCGTGCGGCTGCTTTTCTCGAGCACGATGTCCGAGCGCGGCACCTGCTGACGCAGCAGATAGGGCAGGTAGGTGTCGGCTTCCGTCGCGCTGTGCCGCTGAGGATTGCCGCCGCTCACGATCACCTGGCAGACGATCGCCGTGCGCTTGCAGGCCGCATAGTTCAGGGCGCTGACTTCGATGCGCGAAAGCACGTCACGCGGTGGCACCAGCACGTGGTCGTGGTCGTAGACCGTGCCGCCGCCGAGCAGGATGATCGCGGTGCGTGGCGCGAAGGTGGCGGCCTCGGCGCTCTGTCGTTGCGGCTGCGCGAGATCGAGCAGTGGCGCGCTCAGCCAGCCGGCCGCGAGCAGCCAGAACAGCGCGATCATGCAGACGATGAGCGGCCTTCGCGCACGTTTCCATAGCACGATTGCTGCAAAAAAAAGCGCTAATAAAGTGAATAGAATCAATTTAAATGGGGTAACGTATGTCTTTCGGGATAAATCCACGGGCCAGCCATCGCGCCGCGGCGGTTGCATCGTCGGTTCGGGGAGAGAACGCTAACATGCCGTTCTGACGGGGGTTCCGAAAACGAGACCAGGCAGCATCTGGCGGAAATCCGCTGTCGAACAGGCGGCGAGCTTCTGACCAGGAGCGGGTGCTACGCGCGTCGCCGGTGGCGCAGCGACGCGTGGGCATGAATGTGTCATAGCTGCACTTTAAGAAAGAAGTGAGATGACCACGTATTCCAACGAAGCGGTACTTGAAGCGCTGCGGCGAGCGCAATATCGCCAGGTTCCCTGGGCCAGAAGGCCGGGTGTCTTCCAATATCTTCGCGCGCTGGGGCTGATGGACACCGTTCGTCAGCGAACCGTCGCACCGGCGCCGGGCTTTCATGCCCCCGTCGACATCGCCGTGCTCACCGAACGCGGCAAAGCGGAGTTTGTGCGGCTCGAGCACGACGAGCGTCTGCTCACATGGACAGCGCAACGCATGAATGATTACGTTCTCGGCGCGGCCGAAACGCAGTCCGCGGCGACAGCCGAAGTCAGGCCTTAGTTCAAGGTTCATCGCTTATCTGAATCACTGTCCGCCCGGGCCTGTCACCCCCACGGCGGGCGGTCTCTACCGTCGGCCGGTCGCTGTGCGCGTCCGCGGGCGACTCTCGGCTTCCCCATCGACGATGCGGCGACGCGTTCCGCACCGGCGGTTTGCCGTTGCGCGCCTGTCATGCCATCAACGCCACGGGCGCGAAAAAAAGCCCGTATCATGAGGATACGGGCATACCGGAATTACTACTGCCACGCTGTGCTAATGGCGTTGAGTCAGACTGGTGCCGCGTCCGGTGGTTCCCCGCTCGTGCATACGCAATGCGAGAGACTTGGTGCCGCGTCGCCCGACGCGCCATCCACGCGGCGACACACGACATCAACGCCGTCGCTGTTCCGCGCGCGGCGCATCGGGCCGTGCCCGCACATTGCTGGCGATATCGCCGCGCAGATCGCCTCGCGGCGTGGGCGGCGTGAAGTCGCGATTGTGGGCCTCGCTTTGCTGCCACGCTTCCAGCGTAGCCTGACGGTCCGGGCGCCAGTTCCACCCTTGCGGGCGTTGTTGGGCAAATGCCGGCGCGGCCATCGATGAAATCACAATGCCGCACAACAGCAGTGACATTGGTTTCATTCCAAAATCCCCCTCAACCTCGAGCCCGTCGCGACTCAAGGCCTGTTTGCATAGGTATTAAGTTATGCCGGGGTAAGAAAGGGTGCTGTAATTAATAGTAAATGGATGTTTCACCAGGAGCTGTCGCGTAGTTTGCTAGTCTGAGGCAGACCGCAATGATCACTCCGTGCGGATCGCGCACCGAAAGCGGGCGCGAAACCAGGGAGCGTCCCGCGGCGACCGTCAAATGCTGGCGGGTCGTGGCGTGCACGCAATCGAGAATAAGGCGGCTGGATAAAAAACCGGGCGCCCGCAGGCGCCCGGTGACAACGTAGTTTCGCGTCAGGCCATCTTGACCGGCGCGCGCCACGATTCCGGATTGGTCCAGAACGCGCCGCGCATACGGTCGCGGCTCGGTGGTGCCGGCGGTTTCGCGGCCGTTGCGCCGATCCTGCCGCGCAACGAGATTTCACGGCCGCTGGTGCCGAGCCGCTTCACAATTTCAGCGAGCGTGCCATCGGCCTGCCACTCGTCGAAACGCCGGCGGCAAGTCGGCGGGGACGGATAGCGGCCCGGCAGCTTGGACCAGCCTTCGCCCGTCGACAACACCCAAAGTACGGCGTTGACCACCGCCCGAGCTTCCACGCGCGGTCGACCGCGCCGTTCGCTGCGCGCCGGCTCGGCACAGAACAAAGCCTCGACCAGCGCCCACTCGTTATCTCTCAAATCGTCGAACAGCATCATGTATCACCTCAGCGAAGCTAACTCCGGTGCGCTGCCCCGCGCCGCGCACTCTTCATACACTCGATAGGCGAGTGCCAAAGGGGACGGGCTTGCCACGGATTGCCATTTCAGTCGGAAATCATGGCGCCGACCCTGCGCGTCTCATAACGCACGAAGTGTGCCAATTTGATATCGATTGCCTGAAAGCCCCGTGGCGGCGGGCCAACGCGGGCGCCAACCAGGGCCGTATATGAATCCAAAAAGCCCATCTCGCAAATCGGGACAATCACCAATCTTGTGCAGATGGGCCCGGCCAGCGGGCGTTCGCGCCTTTTTGCTGCATCGCGGCGACCGTTGTGACTGGCGCTGTGCAGCGCGGATTTAACCTACAATGCGCATTAAATTGCCTTATTGATGAGGTCAGCAAATGAATGTCACGCTGCGACAGCTCAGGGTTTTCATCGAGGTGGCGCGTTTGCAAAGCTTCAGTCGGGCCGGCGATGAAATCGGCCTCACACAGTCGGCGGTCAGTCGCTGCGTGCGCGAGCTCGAAGGCGAAATCGGCCTGAAGCTCATCGATCGCACGACGCGCGAAGTGCAACTCACCGACGTCGGCGGCAATCTGGTGTCGAGCGTGTCGCGGCTGCTGTCGGATCTCGACGACGCGTTGCGCGAGATCCGCGAAATCGGCGAGCAGCGCCGTGGACGCGTGGTGGTCGCGGCGAGCCCGACCGTCGCGTGCCGGCTGATGCCGCGTGTGGTCGCGTCGTGCGGGCAGCAGTTTCCTTATGTGACGCTTAGTCTGCGCGACGACGTGCAAAGCGACGTGGTGCGCAAGGTGAAGTCGGGTGAAGTGGACTTCGGCGTGATCATCGGTCCGTTCTCCGACGACGACCTGCTCAGCGAGACGCTGATGACCGACTCGTTCTGCATCGTGTCGCGTGACGATCACCGGCTCGCCGCGCGCAAACAGGTTTCGTGGAAGGACCTCGACGGCGAGCAACTCGTGATGCTCGACTATGCGTCCGGCAGCCGCCCACTCATCGACGCCGTGATGCAGGCGCAGGGCGTGAACGCCACCGTGGTGCAGGAACTCGGCCATTCGGCGACGGTGTTCGGGCTCGTCGAGGCGGGCGTCGGCATCAGCGTGCTGCCGTGGCTCGCGCTGCCGCTGCCGGCGGGGGCGTCGCTGGTCGCGCGCCCGCTGGTGCCGCGCGCGGAGCGCCGCGTCGAACTGGTGCGGCGGCGCGACCGGTCGCTGTCGCCCGCGGCCGAGGCGGTGTGGAATCTGATCCGGCAGTTGCCCGGGCGGGCCGAAGAGTTGAATTAACGGGCGGGATCGTGTGCGGACTGTCCGACTGGTGGAGGCGGTGAACCTGTGGGCCTGGCCCGCCGCCCAACCGGCGTCTGCTTCGCCGCTGTCCGGTCACCCGGCGCGCTAAACTACCGCCGTCATCGCGCACGCCTTCGCGGTTGCGCCCAGAGCCTCTTATCCTTCACCCTTGCGGAAGCCTCGATGAGCGAATTGGACCTGCCCGTGCCCTCTACTCCGAATGCGCGCGACGCCGTGCGCGCGCTGCGTCCATCGCAAATCCGGGAAGTCGCGAACGCCGGTTTCGGCGTCGGCGACGTGCTGCCGTTCTGGTTCGGCGAGTCCGACCGCGTCACACCCGCATTCATCCGCGACGCCGCGAGCACCGCGCTCGCCGCCGGCGCGACGTTTTACACACACAATCTCGGCATCGCGCCGTTGCGCGCGGCGCTCGCGGGCTACGTCAGCGAACTGCATGGCGCAACGTCACTGGGGCACATCGCGGTTACGAGCGCGGGCGTCAACGCGCTGATGCTCGCCGCGCAACTGGTGGTCGGCGCCGGTGACCGGGTCGTTGCGGTGACACCGCTATGGCCGAATCTGGTCGAGATCCCGAAGATTCTCGGCGCGCAGGTCGAAACCGTCGCGCTCGGCTACGGTGAACGCGGTTGGGCGCTCGACGTCGGGCAATTGCTTGCCGCGCTGACACCCGACACGAAGATGCTGATGATCAACTCGCCGAACAATCCGACCGGCTGGGTGATGAATCGCGACGACCAGCGCACCGTGCTCGAACACTGTCGGCGGCACGGAATCTGGATCGTCGCGGACGAGGTCTACGAGCGGCTCTACTGTCCCGGTGATGACGCGGCGCAGGCGGCCGGCGCACGCACGGCGCCTTCGTTTCTCGATCTCGCGACGCGCGACGAACGCGTGATCTGCGTGAATTCGTTTTCGAAAGCCTGGCTGATGACCGGGTGGCGGCTTGGCTGGATCGTCGCCCCGACCGCGTTGATGGATGACCTGGCGAAGCTGGTCGAGTACAACACGTCATGCGCGCCGTCGTTCGTGCAGCAGGCGGGTATCGCGGCGCTCGAACAGGGCGAGTGCTTTACGCAGGAGCTGGTGCGCGACCTGAGGAGCTCGCGTGATCATCTGGTGCGCGCGCTCTCGACAGTTCCCGGCGTCGACGTGAAGGCTCCGCTGGGTGCGATGTATCTGTTCTTCGCGATGCCGGGCTCGACACGCAGTCTCGATTTGTGCAAGGCGATGGTGCGTGAGGTCGGGCTCGGCGTGGCACCGGGCAGCGCGTTCGGGCCGCAAGGCGAGGGGTTCGTGCGCTGGTGCTATGCGTGCGATACGGCGCGGCTCGATGCGGGCGTCGAGCGCTTGGTGCGGTTTCTGGCGCGCCGCGCCGGCGCGTGAGCGCATGGCGTCGCGCGTCCGTCGCGTATTGACCTGGCGCGCCGCAAGCGGCGAAAGGCCGCGAATCGTGGAAATCTTCTCACTGGCGACCCGGTTCCGGCGAGCGCGGGCACACCGGTCGCCGCCGCGGCAGAAGATGCACGGAGGATCGCGGCTTTACGCCCCGGTCGTTTTTGCGTAATATGGCGCTCAGTTCACGCGAATCCTTTCAGGAATATCGCCGCTCCGTCCGGCTGGGTCTGGCTCGATAAGTCTGTTCGCCACCCCCCGGTGCGTGCTCCCATCAATATGACCGATCAGAATCGGGCGAGCGCGTCTTCAGTTCCACATCGTCTGTTTGATCCGGTTCTTTGACCACAGGGTCTGACCTAGCTGCATGAATACCCAAGAGGCGAAGATCGTCCTCGAGACTGCCTTGATCTGCGCGCAGGAGCCGTTAAAGCTCGGCGAACTGCGCAAGCTCTTTGCCGACGGCGTGTCGGCAGACACTGTTCGGACTTTGCTCGAAGACCTGAAGCGGGACTGGTCCGGGCGCGGTGTGGAGTTGGTCGGGCTGGCGTCGGGCTGGCGGTTTCAAAGCAAGCCCGCGATGCGTTCGTATCTGGATCGACTGCATCCGGAAAAACCGCCGAAATATTCGCGCGCGGTGCTCGAAACGCTCGCGATCATTGCCTACCGGCAACCGGTGACGCGGGGCGATATCGAAGAAATTCGCGGTGTGACGGTGAATACGCAGGTCGTCAAGCAGCTCGAGGATCGCGGCTGGATCGAGGTGATCGGTCATCGCGACGTGCCGGGGCGTCCAGCGCTGTATGCGACCACGCGTCAGTTCCTCGACGACCTTGGCCTAACAGCGCTCGACGAATTGCCGCCGCTGGCCGATCCGTCCGCGCAACTGAACGCGGATCTGCTGGGTCAGCACGCAATCGAATTTGCCGAAGGCGACGCGCATAGCGTGCCGCAGCCAGATCAGGATGCAGGACTCGACACGGCGGGTGACGCGGGCGAGCCGGCTGCGCCGGAAGCGGGGCAGCAGTCGGCGTCGGGATTTGCAGCAGCGCCGCCCGAGACCGTAGCCGCGTCGACGTTCGAGTCGGAGCCCCGTGCAGAAGCGACTGGGCAGTCCGGCACGACGAATGCGTCAAGTGCATCAGACGCGTCGAGCGCGCCGCACGGCACGCAACAACAGCCCGAACCGGCACCCACGGCAACGCAGACCAGCGTCGCCGGTTCGGCACAGCATCAAGATCCGGTCGCCCCGACCGATCCGGCAACACCCGCGCACGACTCGGGCGTGACTCGCAATACGGAGCACGCCGCCGAGCCGAACCCGATCGAGGCGGCGCACGACGGTCCCGAGGATCGCCGCGATGCCGCGCAAGACTCAGGTTTTCTGACCGACGACGAAACCGAGTCGCGCAGCGCCTGACGTAACCGAACTTTTTTGCCGCGCCCGCAACGGGCGCGCGCGACCTGACATTTTGAGGTTGTTTTGACACATACCCACGACACCGATTCGTCCGAATCCGAGCGCCCCGTGCCGTCGGCGCGGACCGACGAACGCACTACGCAAGCGTCGGCAGGCGAGGGCGAGCGCCCGGCTCACGGCGCGGAAGCAGAGGGCGAAGAGCGCCCCCGCCGCGGTCTGCGTCGCGGGCCGCGCAGCCTGATCGCGCGACGCCGCGCCGGCGCGAAGACGAAGGCAGCCGAGGGCGCGCCGGTCGTCGCCGAAACACCGCCGGACGGCGAGGTTGGCGCCCAGGCGCGTGCGCCGCGCAAGGACGCGGGCGCGAAACAGGGCGGACGTCGCAATGCCGGCGGCGCGGCGAAGCGCGAGGGCGCGCCGCGCGAAGGCCAGCGCGAGCGTCAGCCGCGCGAAGGTCAACGTGAGGGCCAGCGCCAGAATCGACGCGGCGCCGATGCGGCCCCGGCTACCGAATCGGCTCAGGACGATCTGTTCTCGTACGTGACGTCGCCTGCATTCGATGCCGACAACACCACGACTGGCGGCGTACGCGCGCCGATGCTGCGCCGTGGCAAGGCAGCGGGCCCGAAGCGGGTGTTGTCGCCCGATGACGACGCGCCGAAGCTGCATAAGGTGCTCGCCGAGGCGGGCATGGGCTCGCGCCGCGACATGGAAGAGCTGATCATCGCCGGCCGCGTGTCGGTGAACGGCGAGCCGGCGCACATCGGCCAGCGCATCATGCCGACCGATCAGGTCCGCATCAACGGCAAGCCGGTCAAGCGCAAGCTCGCCAGCAAGCCGCCGCGCGTGCTGCTGTACCACAAACCGACCGGCGAAATCGTCAGCCACGCGGACCCGGAAGGCCGTCCATCGGTGTTCGACAAGCTGCCGCCGATGAAAACCGCCAAGTGGGTTGCGGTCGGGCGTCTCGACTTCAACACCGAAGGTCTGCTGATGCTGACCACATCGGGCGATCTCGCGAACCGCTTCATGCATCCGCGCTATAGCGTCGAGCGCGAATATGCGGTGCGTGTCGTCGGCGAACTGGCCGAGGGTATGCGCCAGAAACTGCTGCACGGCGTCGAACTCGAGGACGGCCCGGCGAACTTCCTGCGCATCCGCGATGGCGGCGGCGAAGGCACTAATCACTGGTACCACGTCGCGCTCGCCGAAGGGCGGAATCGCGAAGTGCGCCGCATGTTCGAGGCGGCCGGCCTGATGGTCAGCCGGCTGATCCGCACGCGTCATGGCCCGATCTCGCTGCCGCGTGGTCTGAAGCGCGGCCGCTGGGAAGAGCTCGAGGACAATCAGGTGCGCGCGCTGATGGCCTCGGTCGGCCTGAAGGCGCCGACCGAGGAACGCGGTGGCCGCAATGCGGCGCCGGAGCGTCGTCAGCCGGATCCGATGCAGACGTCGATGGGCTTCATCAGCCGCGAGCCAGTGCTGATGTCGCATAGCCGCTTCGAGCAGCAGCCGCGCGGCCAGGGCCGCCGCGGCGCGGCGGGCGGCGGCTTCGGCGCGGGCATGGGGAGCGGCGCTGGTTTCGGTGCCGGCGCAGGCAATCGTGGCAGCGGGGGGCAGCGCGGCCGCGACGTCGACGGCAATCGCGCGCCGTCGCCCAACGGCAATCGTGCGCGCACGGGCGGCAAGCGTGCCGGCCCGGCCGGCAACAGCGGCGGCAATCGCGGACCGGGTGGCAATCGTGGCGGCAACACCAACCGCGCCGGTGGTAACGCGGGTCCGGGTGGCGCGAATCGTGGTGGTGGCACGGCGCGCGGTCGCTCGCGGGGCCGTTAAGCGGGACGCTGTACTGTGCGGTCATACCCTTCGGTGCAGTTCGTACGACCTGCAAGGCTACGGCCGCTTCAGACGGCTCGTTCGGCAAACGCGACGCACGTCAATGCGGAGTGCTTGCCGGACGAGCCGTTTTTTGTTCTTGCCGATTTGATGCCGCCTCTCGTTTGCTGCGTTCAAGCGAGCGGCTTTCCGATCCGTCAAACTTCGTGCGAGACGGCGCCGAATACCATAAGCACGATTCACCGCAACGCGCTGGCGTAACCTGCCCGGCTCCCTTTCCGCACGGCTCGCGCGACCTTGCAAAACCCCGGATTTGCCGCCACATTGTCGAAAGATTCCTATCAAATCAAGTGGAAATGCGCATCGCCCGTCGTTCTGCGGATTGCCTTTGGGCCGAAAAATGGCTACAATCGCGAAGTCGCTGGGCGTACGGTTTCATGTGCGGCTCAGGTGCGACCACCGGCAATAAGATGATGGGCGTTCAGCCCATTTTTTTTTGCCGCTCAGTTCATCGTGGTTCGGCATCTCGGGTTCGCACCAACGTGCGCCGGCTTGGCGCGCGGCCCGCATTGGTTGTTTGCAGAAGAGGCGAGGCTCGCTGCGCGAACATCTAAGAGGGCACTGTGCAACTGACGGAACTGATTGAAACCACGGTCGTGGGACTCGGCTACGAGCTCGTCGATCTCGAGCGCACCGGGCGCGGCATGTTGTGTATCTATATCGACCAGCCAGCCGGCATCGCAATCGAAGACTGCGAGAAAGTCACGCGTCAGCTCCAGCACGTTCTGACGGTCGAAAATATCGATTACGAGCGGCTCGAAGTTTCGTCGCCCGGTCTCGACCGCCCGCTGAAAAAACTGGCGGATTTTGAACGTTTCGCGGGCAGCGAAGCGGTTATCACACTGAAAAAGCCATTGGACGGTCGGAAATCGTACCGGGGTATTTTGCATGCTCCGCAGGGCGAGACGATCGGTCTGGAATTTGAAGGAAAAGAAGGCGCCGCGATGCTCGATTTCACGCTCGCGGACATGGACAAGGCGCGCCTTGTTCCGAAAGTTGACTTTAGGAGCCGCAAACAATGAGTCGCGAAGTGTTGATGTTGGTGGATGCGCTGGCACGCGAGAAGAATGTCGACAAGGACGTGGTATTTGCCGCGCTCGAAGCGGCTCTCGCTTCGGCCTCCAAGAAACTCTTCGAAGAAGATGCGGATATCCGCGTCCACATCGACCGTGAAAGCGGCGAGCACGAAACGTTTCGCCGCTGGAAAGTGGTGCCGGACGAAGCCGGTCTGCAGGAGCCGGATCAGGAAATCCTGCTGTTCGAGGCGCGCGAGCAGCAGCCCGACATCCAGCTCGACGAGTTCATCGAGGAGCCGGTACCGTCGATCGAATTCGGCCGTATCGGCGCGCAGGCCGCCAAGCAGGTGATCCTGCAGAAGGTGCGCGATGCCGAGCGCGAGCAGATCCTGAACGACTTCCTCGAGCGCGGCGAACACATCATGACCGGCTCGGTGAAGCGCCTCGACAAGGGCAACTTCATCGTCGAGTCGGGCCGCGTCGAAGCGCTGCTGCGCCGCGACCAGCTGATCCCGAAGGAAAACCTTCGCGTGGGCGACCGCGTGCGCGCGTATATCGCGAAGGTCGACCGCACCGCGCGTGGTCCGCAGATCGAGCTGTCGCGTACGGCGCCGGAATTCCTGATGAAGCTGTTCGAGATGGAAGTGCCGGAAATCGAGCAGGGCCTGCTCGAGATAAAGGCGGCGGCTCGCGATCCGGGCGTGCGCGCGAAGATCGGCGTGGTCGCTTATGACAAGCGCATCGATCCGATCGGCACCTGCGTCGGTATTCGCGGCTCGCGTGTGCAGGCAGTGCGCAACGAGCTCGGTGGCGAAAACGTCGACATCGTGCTATGGTCGGAAGACCCCGCCCAGTTCGTGATCGGCGCGCTCGCGCCGGCAGCCGTGCAGTCGATCGTCGTCGATGAAGAAAGGCATTCGATGGACGTCGTCGTCGACGAGAACGAACTCGCGGTCGCGATCGGCCGCAGCGGCCAGAACGTGCGACTTGCCAGCGAGCTCACCGGCTGGCAGATCAACATCATGACGCCGGACGAATCTGCGCAGAAGCAGAATCAGGAGCGCGGCGTCCTGCGTGACCTGTTCATGGCGCGTCTCGATGTCGACGAGGAAGTCGCCGACATCCTGATCGACGAAGGCTTCACGAGCCTGGAAGAGATCGCCTACGTGCCGCTCAACGAAATGCTCGAAATCGAGGCATTCGACGAAGACACCGTCCACGAACTGCGCAACCGCTCGCGCGACGCGCTGTTGACAATGGCGATCGCGAACGAAGAAAAGGTCGAGAATGTAGCGCTCGACCTGAAGAGCCTGGACGGCATGGACGCCGACCTGCTCGCGAAACTGGCCGAACATCAGATCCAGACGCGCGACGAACTCGCCGAGCTGGCCGTGGATGAACTGGTCGAGATGACTGGGATGGGAGAGGATGCCGCTAAGGCGTTGATCATGAAAGCACGTGAACACTGGTTCCAGTGAGAAATGACCATGGCGCACTGAATTGAACGCGGCCGCGAGGCCGCATGACCCGATGCTAACCGCAAGGAATCGGTCCTTGCATTAAGAGGAATGAATGGCGAGTAACAACGTAGCCCAATTTGCCGCGGAACTGAAAATGCCTGCTGGCGTGCTGCTCGAGCAGCTGCAGGCAGCGGGCGTCCAGAAAGCGAGCGAAGACGACAACCTGTCCGAGGCGGACAAGGCGCGTCTGCTCGATCACTTGCGCAAGTCGCATGGCTCGAACGATGCCGACAAGCGCAAGATCACGCTGACGCGCCGGCATACGTCGGAGATCAAGCAGTCCGATGCGACGGGCAAAGCTCGCACCATTCAGGTCGAGGTGCGCAAGAAGCGCACGTTCGTCCGCCGCGACGAGACCGTCGCGGAAGGCGGGGATGCATCGAATCATGTGGCCGAAAGCGCGGACGTCGAAGATCTCGAACTGCAGCGTCGTGAGGAAGAAGCACGTCACGAAGCCGAGCTGCTGGAAAAGCAGGCGCAGGAGCTAAAGGCGCGTCAGGAGCAACTCGAGCGCGAAGAGGCCGAGCGTCAGGCGCGCGAGCAGGCTGCGGAAGCCGAGCGTCAGCGCGCGGAAGAAGAAGCGAAGAAGCGCGCAACGGCTGCGGCCGAGGCGGCGGCTCGAGAGAAGGCTCAGCAGGCGGCGGCGCAAGCCGCTGCGCCGGTTGCCGCGAAGGCAAGCGTTCAGGACGACGAACGCGCGGCAGCGGAACGCGCCGCGCAACGTGAAGCTGCGAAGAAAGCGGAAGACGCTGCGCGCGTGGCTGCCGAAAAGGCGCGCGCCGAACAGGAGGAAATCGCCAAGCGCCGTGCCGCGGCCGAAGCCGAAGCGCGCGCGATTCGCGAAATGATGAACACGCCGCGCAAGGCGCAGGTGAAGGCGCCGGAACCGGCACCGAAGCCCGTTGAGCCGGCCAAGGCGGCCGAAGCCAAGGGTACGCTGCACAAGCCGGCGCGTCCGGCTGGCGAAGCACCGGCTCGCCCGGCAGCCAGGAAGCCGGCAGCCGCGGCTCCGGCACCCGCAAGCGCTCCGTCTGCGGGCGACAAGAAGAAGCCCGGCGCCGGCGGCAAGGGCGGCGGCAACTGGCAGGACGACGCAGCGAAGCGCCGCGGCATCAAGACGCGCGGCGATTCGAGCGGCGGCGTCGATCGCGGCTGGCGCGGCGGTCCGAAGGGTCGTGGCAAGCATCAGGAGCAGACCACCACGTTCCAGGCGCCGACCGAACCGATCGTGCGTGAAGTGCACGTGCCGGAAACCATCACGGTGGCGGATCTCGCGCACAAGATGGCGGTGAAGGCTTCGGAAGTCATCAAGGTGATGATGAAGCTCGGCCAGATGGTCACGATCAACCAGATGCTGGACCAGGAAACGGCGATGATCATCGTCGAGGAACTGGGCCACCGTGCGCTCGCGGCGAAGCTGGACGATCCGGAAGCCATGCTGGTCGAAGGCGAAGCGAGCGATGCCGAAGCGCTGCCGCGTCCGCCGGTCGTTACCGTGATGGGTCACGTCGACCACGGCAAGACCTCGCTGCTCGACTACATCCGCCGCGCTAAGGTTGCGGCAGGCGAAGCGGGCGGTATTACGCAGCACATCGGCGCTTACCACGTGGACACGCCGCGCGGCGTGATCACGTTCCTCGACACGCCGGGTCACGAAGCCTTTACGGCAATGCGTGCCCGCGGTGCGAAGGCGACCGACATCGTGATTCTGGTGGTGGCCGCCGACGACGGCGTGATGCCGCAGACAAAGGAAGCTATCTCCCACGCGAAGGCTGGCGGCGTGCCACTCGTCGTCGCGATCAACAAGATCGACAAGCCGGAAGCGAATCCGGAGCGCGTGAAGCAGGAACTCGTCACGGAAGGCGTCGTGCCGGAAGAGTACGGCGGCGACTCGCCGTTCGTGCCGGTGTCGGCAAAGACCGGCACGGGCATCGACGATCTGCTCGAAAACGTGCTGCTGCAGGCCGAAGTGCTGGAATTGAAGGCACCGGTCGAATCGCCGGCCAAGGGGCTCGTGATCGAAGCGAAGCTCGACAAGGGTAAGGGCCCGGTTGCAACGATCCTCGTCCAGTCGGGTACGCTGAACCGTGGCGACGTCGTGCTGGCAGGCAGCGCCTACGGTCGCGTGCGGGCCATGCTCGACGAAACCGGCAAGCCGACCAAGTCCGCGGGTCCGTCGATCCCGGTCGAAATCCAGGGTCTGTCGGAAGTGCCGCAGGCAGGCGAAGAAGTGATCGTGATGCCGGACGAGCGCAAGGCGCGTGAAGTAGCGCTGTTCCGTCAGGGTAAGTTCCGCGACGTCAAGCTCGCCAAGCAGCAGGCCGCGAAGCTCGAGACCATGCTCGAGCAGATGGGCGAAGGCGAAGTGCAGTACATGCCGCTCATCGTCAAGGCCGACGTGCAGGGTTCGCAGGAAGCGCTGGTGCAGTCGCTGCAGAAACTCTCCACCGACGAAGTGCGCGTGCAGATCGTGCATGGCGCGGTCGGCGGCATCAGCGAGTCGGACGTCAACCTCGCGACGGCGTCGAAGGCGGTCATCATCGGCTTCAACACCCGCGCGGATGCGCAGGCTCGCAAGCTCGCGGAAGCCAATGGCGTCGATATCCGCTACTACAACATCATCTACGACGCCGTGGATGACGTGAAGGCGGCGATGTCGGGCATGCTGGCGCCGGAGAAGCGCGAAGTCGTGACGGGCACGGTCGAAGTGCGCCAGGTCTTCAAGGTACCGAAGGTCGGCACGGTGGCGGGCTGTATGGTCACGGACGGTTTCGTCAAGCGCTCGTCGTCGGTGCGCGTGCTGCGCAACCACGTCGTCATCTTCACGGGCGAGCTCGATTCGCTCAAGCGCTTCAAGGACGATGTGAAGGAAGTCCGTCAGGGCTTCGAGTGCGGTATGTCGATCAAGAACTTCAACGATATCGTCGAAGGCGATCAGTTCGAAGTCTTCGAGGTCACCGAAGTCGCGCGTACGCTGTAATCCACGCGACACGGCACAACGGGCGGAACGGGCTTGACGCCCGCTCCGCCCGTTGTTTTTGAGTCCGCTGCGTCGAGTTTGTCGCTGGCTTCGTTGCCGCGTTCGTCGCAAATGGACTCTCACTGGCCGCGGCGAGCGCGACGCCGTCGTATCGAACGGATAACGAACACGGCTCGTGCGAACCAATTTTTGCATCCGTTATAGCGGAGCACTTAACACCATGCCTAAGAAACGTACTACTCCCAATCGCAACGTGCAGATCGCCGATCAGATCCAGCGCGACCTGGCCGAGCTGCTGCGCGAGGTCAAGGATCCGCGCATCGGCATCGTCACGTTTCAGAGCGTCGAGCTGACACCCGACTACGCGCACGCGAAGGTCTACTTCACGACGCTGACGGGCGACCCGCAGCAGACGCTCGAAGCGCTGACGCACGCGGCCGGCCATCTGCGCAATCTGCTGTTCAAGCGCCTCCATATCCATACGGTGCCGACGCTGCATTTCCACTACGACAAGACGATCGAGCGCGCCGTGGAGATGTCGCGGTTGATCGACGAGGCAAATTCCACGCGCGCGAAAGACGACTGAGCGTCTGCCATGCCGTCGCGTTCCATGTAGCGCGCGGCGCCGTTTTTCGTGTTTCCCGAACGTTCTGCCTCCCTAGACATGACCGCACCTCAACGCCCCCGCGTGCCGCGTCGCGCGCTCGACGGCGTGCTGCTCCTCGACAAGCCGCTCGGCCTGTCGAGCAACGACGCGCTGGTTCGCGCGAAACGTCTCTATCTGGCGAAAAAGGCGGGCCACACCGGCACGCTCGATCCGCTCGCTACCGGCTTGCTGCCGCTGTGTTTCGGCGAGGCGACCAAGTTTTCGCAAGATCTGCTCGAAGCCGACAAGACCTACGAGGCCACGATGCGCCTCGGCATCCGCACAACCACCGGCGATGCCGAGGGCGAGGCGCTCGACATCCGCGCCGTCGACTGCGACGAAGCGGCGGTGCGGGCGGCCTTGCCGAGATTCATCGGCGAGATCGTTCAGGTTCCGCCGATGTACTCGGCGCTCAAGCGCGACGGCAAGCCGCTGTATGAGTACGCGCGCGCCGGCCAAACGGTCGAGCGCGAAGGGCGGCACGTGACGATTCACGCGCTCGAGCCGATTGCGTGCGCGCTGCCGGATGTCACGTTTCGCGTGACGTGCAGCAAGGGCACGTACGTGCGCACGCTTGCCGAGGATATCGGCGAGGCGCTCGGCTGCGGCGCGCATCTGGTCGCGCTGCGCCGTACGGGCGTCGGCGCGCTGACGCTCGATCATTCGGTCACGCTCGACGCGTTGAGCGACGCGACCCTACCCGAACGCGACGCATGGCTGCAACCGGTCGACGCGTTGCTGTCGACGTTCCCGCAGGTCACGCTGAACGACGACGACACGCGTCGCTTCTTGCACGGCCAGCGCCTGAAGCTGTCGTCGTTGACGATCGCCGCCGATGCCGTGAATGCCCCGCGCGTGAGGGTGTACTCGGCGCAAGGGCGGCTTCTGGGGGTCGCGAAACCGGGCGAAGGCGTGCTCGCACCCGAACGTCTGGTCGTGACGACGGAGAGCTAGAGGCCGCCGTTTTGCCAGCACGGCGCGGACAATAAAAAAGCGGGAACGCCATCGTGCGATCCCGCTTTTTTATGCCCTACAGTGGAGCGGGTCGAACTCAAGCAACACCGCGAACAACCCACTCAATGCGCCGCAGCCGCCGCCGCCGCCGAGTCACCGCCCGCCCGTTCCGGCCGCGTGATCCAGATCAGCGCGATCAGCGCGACAAAAATACCGGCCGAAATGAAGAACAGATCGTTCACGCCGAGCTGCGCGGCCTGCTGCGTGACCATGGTATTGAAGAGACCATAGGTCTGCTGTTGATCCAGGCCCGCTGCGCCCATCTGATGAATCGACTGACCAAACACCGGGTTGTAAGCGTTCGCCTGCTCGGTCAGTTGTGCGTGATGCATGATCGTGCGGTGATCCCACGCGGTCTGGAAAATCGACGTGCCGATACCGCCGCACATGATCCGCACGAAGTTCGACAGCCCCGAGGCCGCCGGAATCCGATGGCCCGGCAAGCCCGACAGCGTGATCGACACGAGCGGAATGAAGAAGCCGGCCATGCCGATTCCCTGAATCAGCGTCGGCAGCATCAGTGAGTACGTATCGACGCCCGTCGTATAGCGCGAGCGCATCCAGAAACACAGCGCGAAAATCAGGAACGACAGCGTCGCGATATAGCGCGGATCGGTGCGCGGCAACACCTTGCCGGTGATCGGGGACAACAGGGTCGCGAACACGCCGACGGGCGCCATCACGAGTCCCGCTTCGGTCGCGGTGTAGCCGAGATCGGTCTGCAGCCACAGCGGCAACAGCACGAGATTGCCGAAGTAAAGCCCATAGCCGATCGACAACGCGATCGTGCCGCCGGTGAAGTTACGCCGGCTGAACAGCGACAGGTCAACCACCGGATGCTCGGCCGTCAGCTCCCACACGATGAAAAACGCGAGCGCGATCACCGCGACGAGCGCGAGCACGACGATCGTCGTCGACGAGAACCAGTCGAGGTCCTTGCCCTTGTCGAGCATGACCTGAAGCGAGCCGACCCAGACGATCAGAAGACCGAGGCCGACGCCGTCGATTGGCGCCTTCTTGATCACCGAGTCGCGGTTACGGAAGATCATCCACGTCGCGGCGGCCGCGACCGCGCCGACCGGAATGTTGACGTAGAAGATCCACGGCCACGAGATGTTGTCGGAAATCCAGCCGCCGAGAATCGGACCGGCAACCGGCGCGATCAGCGTTGTCATCGCCCACATCGATAGCGCCATTGGCGCCTTCGCGCGCGGATAGCTCGCGAGCAGCAGCGTTTGCGACAGCGGGATCATCGGGCCGGCCACCGCGCCTTGCAGCACGCGCGACGCGAGCAGGAACGGCAGGTTCGGCGACAGCCCGCACATCCATGACGACAGCACGAACAGCACGATGGACGCCATGAACAGCCGCACCTGGCCGATGCGGTCGGTGAGCCAGCCGGTCAGCGGTACCGAGATCGCGTTGGCCACCGCGAACGACGTGATCACCCAAGTGCCCTGGTCGGACGACACGCCGAGGTCGCCGGAAATCGACGGGATCGACACGTTGGCGATCGACGTGTCCAGCACGTTCATGAACACGGCGAGCGACACCGCGATGGTGCCGATCACCAGTTGCGCGCCCTCGAGCGGCGGGTGAGGGACTTGCGCCTGAGCCTGAGCCATTAAAAGAGCCTTCTAGGAATCGTCGGGCGGAGCGTTAGCTCTTATGGGCTGCCGGTTTCGTGGCGGCCGCGGCGCTCGCCGCGGTCGACTTCTGCGCGCCGCCGTTCGCGTTCTGGCCAGCGTTTTCCGCGATGATGCGCGCGATTTCCGCGTCGGCTTCCGCGCCGTACTTGTCGAAGACGTTGGTCTGGTAAGCCGTGGACGGCGCCTGACCGAGCTGGCCGCCGGTGTCGTCCTTGATGTTCACGTCAGCCTGCATCGACAGGCCGATGCGCAGCGGATGCTTCTCCAGTTCCTGCGGATCGAGCGAAATACGCACCGGCAGACGCTGCACGACCTTGATCCAGTTGCCGGTCGCGTTCTGCGCTGGCAGCAGCGAGAACGCCGAGCCCGTGCCGGCCGAGAAGCCGATCACCTTGCCGTGATAGGGCACCGACGAGCCGTAGACGTCGGCCGTCAGCTCGACCGGCTGGCCGATGCGCATGTGCTTCAGTTGCACTTCCTTGAAGTTCGCGTCGACCCACACGTCGTGCAGCGGCACGATCGCCATCAGCGGCGTGCCCGGCGATACGCGCTGGCCGACCTGCACCGAGCGTTTCGCGACATAGCCGGTGACCGGCGCGGGCAGCGTATTGCGAGCGTGGTTCAGGTACGCGTCGCGCAGCTTCGCGGCGGCGGCCTGCACGTTCGGGTGATTGGCGATCGTGGTGTTCGCGGTCAGCGCGCGGTTGGCCGCGAGTTGCTGTTTGGCGGCGTCGAGCGCGGCTTGTGCGCTCTTCACGGCGTCGCGTGCGTGCGAGATTTCTTCCTGCGATACAGCGCCGGTCTGCGCCACCGTCATCCGGCGCTTCAGGTCGTCCTGGGCTCGCGACAGGTCGGCCTGGCTCGCTGCGACCCGCGCTTCGTACTGGCTGTCGTCGGCGAACAGGCCACGCACCTGGCGCACCACCTGCGCAAGATTGGCCTCGGCCTGTTCGAGCGCGACGCGCGCGTCGGCCGGGTCGAGCACGACGAGCGGGTCGCCGGCCTTGACGACCTGGGTGTCGTCCGCATTGACCGCAATCACGGTGCCCGTGACCTGCGGCGTGATCTGCACGACGTTGCCGCTCACGTAGGCGTCGTCGGTGTCTTCATGGAAGCGTGCGTCGAGGAAGTAGTACAGGCCGTACGCGACCGCGGCAATCAGGATCACGATGACGAGCAGCGTCATCATGCGCTTGCGTTTGCCGTTGTTGGCCGCTTGCGGTGGAGTGGCGGGCTGCTGGGGGGTGCTCATTGATGTGCTCCGGGTTCTTTTGAACGTCGTCGTTTATTCGGGTGTTCGTGTGTATGCGTGTGGGTTGCCGCGGGCGGTCTCGCTCAGTTCGCGGCGGTGCGCGTGGCGTGGTTCGCGGCGTTGGCCGATGCGGGAGCATCGGTCGGCACGACGAGACCGGTCTGGGTCGCGTCGAAGCCGCCGCCCAGTGCCTTGATCAGGCCGATCTGCAGACTGCGGCGGCGCATCTGCAGACCGGTGACCGTCTGCTCGGCGGCGAGGCGGTTGTCGTCCGCGGTCAGCACCTGCAGTTGCGGCGACAGCCCGGCCTTATAGCGGATCACGGCCAGCTGGTACGCCTTGCTCGACGCCTCGAGCGCGCGCTGGGCGTCGCCTTCCTGGCGGTCGATCGAGCGGATCGACGACACCTGCGTGGACACGTCCTGCAGCGCGTTGATCAGCGTCTGGTTGTAGTTCGCGACGTCGCCCTCGAAGTCGGCGTAGCGGCCCTTCAACTGCGCACGCAACGCGCCGGCGTCGAAGAGTGGCAGATGGATCGCTGGGCCGAACTGGATCTGACGGCTCGACGAGGTCAGGAAACGGCCCCAGCCGAAGGCGTCGAAGCCGAAGCCGGCCGCGAGATTCACGTCCGGAAAGAACTCGGCTTTCGCTTCCTTGACGTCGTGCATCGCGGCCTCGACCTGCCAGCGCGCGGCGACGATGTCCGCGCGACGCGCCACGAGGTCGGCCGGGATGTTGTCCGGCAGCGCGACCACGTTGCCGCCGGTGAGCACCGGCTTGTCGATCTGCAGGCCACGGTCCGGGCCTTTGCCGAGCAGCGCGCCCAACTGGTAGCGCACGACGGTGATCTGGCCGTCGAGGTCGGTCAGGTTCGACTGGCTCGTCGCGATGTTGCCGGCGGCGGTCTGCTTCTCGACGTTGGTGTCGAGACCGGCCGTCACGCGGTTATCCGTGATACGGCCGACGTCCTGGCGGTTCGCGATTTCACGCGCGGCGATGTCGCGGAACGCGTACAGCTGCGCGAGCTGATTGTAGGTGCTCGCGACCGACGCGGCGAGCGTCACGCGCGCCTGCTGCATGTCGGCTTCGGCGGCTTTCTGCTGCGACACGGCCTGGCCGAGGCGCTGACGATTCTTGCCCCACAGGTCGAGATCCCACGACGCGCTCGCGAGCACGTTGTTCTCGCTAAACCAGGTGCCGCCGAACGGAGGCGGGAAGAGGGCGTTCGCCGAGTACAGTTCGCGGGTCCACGAATAGCTTAGTTCGGCCTTCGGGAACAGCGCCGAGCGCGAGCTTTCGATATACGACGAAGCCTTCGCGAGCCGCGCCTGCGCCTGGGCGATCGACGGGCTGCCCTCGAGCGCCTCCGCGATCAGCTTCGGCAGTTGCGGGTCCCCGAACTGGTTGGCCCAGTCGAGCGATGGCCACTGGCCGCCCTCGTTGGGCAGACTCTGCGTCGACTCATACTGCGTCGGCGAGGCGATCTGCTTGTCGCTCTTGACGCCGAAGTAGTTCGCGCAGCCTGTGAGGGCGAGCGCCGTCACCGCCGCGGCGACAGCAGCCCGGCTCGACAGCGCGGGCGCGGACAGGGAAAGGGATTTCATCGCTCGACTCTTCTTTGAGTGGAATGTATTGATGGACGCAGCAAGCAAGCTATTACGATTTGTTATCGGGATGGCTTGAGGCATCGCGGGAAAGTCCCGTGTGTTCGCCGGAATTGGCGAGCACGCGGCGCAGCATGCTCTTCAGGAAGCCCACTTCCTCCGGGGTGAACCCGTTCAGCAGGGTATCGAGCACGCCGTTGAAAATTGCCGGCATGCGGGCCGCGATCGCATTGCCTTCCGGCGTCAAGGCGAGGCGCACGACGCGCCGGTCTTCGTTGCTGCGCACCCGCGTGAGCAGGCCGCGCTTTTCGAGCCGGTCGATCAGGCGCGTGACGGCGCTTGCGTCGATACCATATTCACGCGCCAACTCGGCCGCGAGCAGGCATTTGCCGCTCGCCACCATGAACAGGATGCTGCCTTGCTGGCTAGTGATGCCGAGCTCGGCCATGCTGCGCTGCGTAACCAGATTGTGCAGAGTCGATTTCACCCGCGAGATCAGATAACCGACGCTTTCGCCGAGTTGATACTCGCTGAGATCCGGCGTGGGTTCGTTGGACGGCTCCGTCATGATTCTCGTGCGATTGCAATGGTTGACTAGGCATTAGTATAGCTGGCTGTTGATTGACACGACAAGCGTAAATACAGCTTAGGCAAGGATTATTTCCTGCTCAAGTCAGATGCCGTACGGATCGACGTAGGGCGCGGGCGACGCGGTATTCGCGAAGTCAGCGGGGACGCGGAGGGCGTACGGTCTATCGGGGAATACCAGAAAGGATCATCCGCGCGTGCTATAATTTTGGGTTCCCAAAAGTGCGCTTTGGGCTTGTTGTCGTGGTTTGGCTCGTCAACCAGCAGCATAAGCAAGCGGCGCACTCAACCGTCTTCAGGTTTCCTATGACCCGCGCCCTACGCAACATCGCCATCATCGCTCACGTCGACCACGGCAAGACCACGCTCGTCGATCAGCTCCTCCGTCAGACCGCCACGTTCCGCGAGAACCAGCAGATCGCCGAGCGCGTGATGGACTCGAACGACATCGAAAAAGAGCGCGGCATCACGATCCTGTCGAAAAACTGCGCGGTGGAGTACGAAGGCACGCACATCAATATTGTCGACACGCCGGGGCACGCCGACTTCGGCGGCGAAGTGGAGCGCGTGCTGTCGATGGTCGACTCGGTGCTGCTGCTCGTCGACGCGGTGGAAGGCCCGATGCCGCAAACCCGCTTTGTCACGAAGAAGGCGCTCGCGCTCGGCCTGAAGCCGATCGTCGTGATCAACAAGGTCGACCGTCCGGGCGCGCGGGTCGACTGGGTGATCAACCAGACCTTCGACCTGTTCGACAAGCTCGGCGCGAGCGAAGAGCAGCTCGACTTCCCGATCGTCTACGCATCGGGGCTGAACGGCTATGCGGGTCTTACGCCTGACGTGCGCGACGGCGACATGCGTCCGCTGTTCGAGGCAATCCTTCAGCACGTGCCGGTGCGCCCGGCCGACCCGGAAGGTCCGCTGCAACTGCAGATCACGTCGCTCGACTACTCGTCGTACGTCGGCCGTATCGGCATTGGCCGTATCACGCGCGGCCGCATCAAGCCGGGCATGGCCGTCGCGGTGCGCTCGGGCCCTGAAGGCGAAATCCTCAATCGCAAGATCAACCAGGTGCTGTCGTTCAAGGGTCTCGATCGCGTGCAGGTCGATTCGGCTGAAGCGGGTGACATCGTGCTGATCAACGGTATCGAGGAAGTGGGCATCGGCGTGACGATCTGTTCGCCGGAGCAGCCGGAAGCGCTGCCGATGATCACCGTCGACGAACCCACGCTGACGATGAACTTCCTCGTCAACTCGTCGCCGCTCGCGGGCCGCGAAGGCAAGTTCGTCACGAGCCGTCAGATTCGCGATCGCCTGATGAAAGAGCTGAACCACAACGTCGCGCTGCGCGTGCGCGATACCGGCGACGAAACCACATTCGAAGTGGCAGGCCGCGGTGAGCTGCACCTGACCATTCTGGTCGAAAACATGCGCCGCGAAGGCTACGAGCTGGCGGTGTCGCGTCCGCGTGTCGTGATGCAGGAAATCAACGGCGAGAAGCACGAGCCGTACGAAAACCTGACCGTCGACATGGAGGACACCCACCAGGGCGGCGTGATGGAAGAACTCGGCCGCCGCAAGGGCGAAATGCTCGACATGGCGTCGGACGGCCGTGGCCGCACGCGTCTCGAGTACCGTATTTCGGCACGTGGTCTGATCGGCTTCCAGTCGGAATTCCTCACGCTGACGCGCGGCACGGGTCTGATGAGCCACACGTTCGATTCATACCAGCCGGTCAAGGAAGGCGCGGTCGGCGAGCGTCGCAACGGCGTGCTGATCTCGCAGGACGACGGCGCGGCAGTCGCGTACGCACTGTGGAAGCTGCAGGATCGCGGCCGCATGTTCGTGTCGCCGGGCGAGGCGCTGTATGAAGGCATGATCATCGGCATTCACAGCCGCGACAACGACCTCGTCGTGAACCCGATCAAGGGCAAGCAGCTCACCAACGTGCGCGCGTCGGGCACCGATGAAGCCGTGCGTCTCGTGCCGCCGGTTCAGCTGTCGCTCGAATACGCGGTCGAGTTCATCGACGACGACGAACTGGTCGAAGTCACGCCGAAGTCGATCCGTCTGCGCAAGCGCTACCTGAAGGAACATGAGCGCCGCAGCGCGAGCCGCAACAAGGTTGCCGGCGAATAAGCGGGTTTCGAATCCGTTTGGATAGCAGGGAACGGAAGCCACCTTCGGGTGGCTTTTTCGTTTTCGGCGCACCGACACTTGTGGCGCTGCATCATGCCCGGCACTTTCCGGGCGGCACAGGTGTAGACACCTATTGCGCAATTCGCCTTCTCATTTTCTACAGAACACTATTGCGCGCTGTGAAGAAGCAACCCGTCATCCGCGAAACGCCCGCCATCACTGGCTTTGCCGCGTGTGCTGTCCGCTATCTGGGCTATTCGTTCTGTGCTATGCTCCCGGGTGCAAAGTTTTAGGTCCTTCCAAGCAAGACTTGATTCGCGCAATCCGCTAAACGGTCAGGCCGTGTCGCGGAAGGTTCTGTAACCCGCTATTTCTCGAGAAACTCGAAGAAAGGTGAGCGTAAAAATGATGAAGCAATTCCAGTCGAACTCTTATCTGTTCGGCGGCAATGCTCCGTACGTTGAAGAAATGTACGAAGCGTATCTCGATAATCCGGCGTCAGTGCCCGAGACCTGGCGCAGCTATTTCGATGCGTTGCAGAACGTGCCTGCATCGGATGGCAGCAACGCCAACGACGTGGCCCACGGCCCGATCGTCGAATCGTTTGCACAGCGCGCCAAGGCCAATGCCTTCCTGCCGCGCGCAACTACCGGCGGCGAAGATCTCGCAACCGCCCGCAAACAGGTTTACGTCCAGTCCCTCATCGGCGCATATCGCTTCCTCGGCTCGCAATGGGCCAATCTCGATCCTCTGAAGCGCCGCGAACGTCCCGCGATCCCCGAACTTGAACCCGCGTTCTACGACTTCACCGAAGCCGACATGGACCAGGAGTTCAGCGCAACGAATCTGTACTTCGGCTTCGAGCGCGCGACGCTGCGCGAGATCGTCAAAGCCCTGCGCGACACGTACTGCGGCACGATCGGCGCCGAGTACATGTACATCAGCGATCCGGAACAGAAGCGCTGGTGGAAGGAACGCCTCGAATCGATCCGTTCGACGCCGAACTTCAGCAACGACAAAAAGAAGCACATCCTGAACCGCCTGACGGCCGCCGAAGGCCTCGAGCGTTTCCTGCACACCAAGTACGTCGGCCAGAAGCGCTTCTCGCTCGAAGGCGGCGAGAGCTTCATCGCGGCGATGGACGAAGTCGTGCGTCACGGCGGTCTGCGCGGCGTTCAGGAAATCGTCATCGCGATGGCTCACCGTGGCCGTCTGAACGTGCTGGTCAACACGCTCGGCAAGATGCCGGCCGACCTGTTCGCTGAATTCGAAGGCAAGCACGTCGACGATCTGCCGGCCGGCGACGTGAAGTACCACAAGGGCTTCTCGTCGGACGTCGCGACCGAAGGCGGTCCGGTTCACCTGTCGCTCGCGTTCAACCCGTCGCACCTCGAAATCGTCAACCCGGTGGTCGAGGGCTCGGCGAAGGCGCGTATGGACCGCCGCGGCGACGAAAACGGCGTCCAGGTGCTGCCGGTGCAGATCCACGGCGACGCGGCGTTCGCAGGCCAGGGCGTCGTGATGGAAACGCTGAACCTTGCGCAAACGCGCGGTTATGGCACGCACGGCACGCTGCACATCGTCATCAACAACCAGATCGGCTTCACGACGTCGGACCCGCGCGATTCGCGCTCCACGTTGTACTGCTCGGACGTCGTCAAGATGATCGAAGCGCCGGTGCTGCACGTGAACGGTGACGATCCCGAAGCGGTCGTGCTGGCCATCCAGATGGCGATCGACTTCCGCATGCAGTTCCACAAGGACGTCGTCGTCGACATCGTCTGCTTCCGCAAGCTCGGCCACAACGAGCAGGACACCCCGGCGGTCACGCAGCCGCTGATGTACAAGACGATCTCGAAGCACCCGGGCACGCGCGCGCTGTACGCTGAAAAGCTCGTGCAGCAGGGCGTCATCAAGGCCGACGAAGGCGATGAATTCGTCAAGGCCTACCGCAAGGCGATGGACGAAGGCCATCACACGATCGACCCGGTGCTCTCGAACTACAAGAGCAAGTACGCGGTGGACTGGGTTCCGTTCCTGAACCGCAAGTGGACCGACGCGGCCGACACGGCCGTGCCGCTCGCGGAACTGAAGCGCCTCGCCGAGCGCATCACCACGATTCCGGAAAACTTCAAGGTTCACCCGCTCGTCGAGCGCGTGATCAACGACCGTCGCGCCATGGGCCGCGGCGAAGCGAAGCTCGACTGGGGCATGGGCGAGCACCTCGCGTTCGCATCGCTGGTCGCATCCGGTTACGCGGTTCGTCTGACCGGTCAGGATTCGGGCCGCGGCACGTTCACGCACCGTCATGCGGTGCTGCACGACCAGAACCGCGAGCGCTGGAACGACGGCACCTACGTACCGCTGCAGAACATCGCCGAAGGTCAGGCGAAGTTCACGGTGATCGACTCGGTGCTGTCGGAAGAAGCGGTGCTCGGCTTCGAATACGGTTACTCAACCGCTGAACCGAACACGTTCGTCGCGTGGGAAGCGCAGTTCGGCGACTTCGTGAACGGCGCGCAGGTCGTAATCGACCAGTTCATCTCGTCGGGCGAAGTGAAGTGGGGCCGCGTGTCGGGCCTGACGATGCTGCTGCCGCATGGCTACGAAGGCCAGGGTCCGGAGCACTCGTCGGCGCGTATCGAGCGTTTCCTGCAACTGTGCGCAGACCACAACATGCAGGTCGTACAGCCGACCACGCCGGCGCAGATCTTCCACCTGCTGCGTCGCCAGATGATCCGTCTGTTCCGCAAGCCGCTGATCGTCGCAACGCCGAAGTCGCTGCTGCG
The DNA here is from genome assembly GCF_013366925.1 of Paraburkholderia youngii. NCBI lineage: Bacteria > Pseudomonadati > Pseudomonadota > Betaproteobacteria > Burkholderiales > Burkholderiaceae > Paraburkholderia > Paraburkholderia youngii. The sequence continues at coordinate 5,052,917 of NZ_JAALDK010000001.1, read as the reverse complement.
TCACAAGGAAGCCGTGTCGGATCTGTCGGAACTCGCGAAGGGTTCGTTCCAGCCGGTGATCGGCGAAGTGGACGAAACCATCGACGCGAAGAAGGTCAAGCGCGTGCTGGTCTGCTCGGGCCGCGTGTACTACGACCTGGTCGCGCATCGCCGCGAAGCGAAGGTGAACGACGTCGCGATCGTCCGTATCGAACAGCTGTATCCGTTCGCTCACAAGCAGTTCGAAGCGGAAATGAAGAAGTACGACAACGCAACGGAAGTGGTGTGGGTGCAGGACGAGCCGCAGAATCAGGGCCCGTGGTTCTACATCGAGCACCATCTGAAGGAAGGCATGAAGGAAGGGCAGAAGCTGGCGTACAGCGGCCGTCCGGCTTCGGCTTCGCCTGCGGTGGGCTACTACGCGAAGCACTACGAGCAGCAGAAGGCGCTGGTCGAAGGCGCTTTCGGCCGCCTCAAGAGCGCGTCGATCGCCAAGTAAAGAAACAGACGAGCCCGGGAGAACGCAGTGCGTTTTCCCGCGCCGCGCCGAACGATCCCATGAGATTCAGGCGCGGCGCTCGTGGTTCGCAGGCGGTCGCGATGAAGCGCCGTCACCCGATACGTATTCAGGATACTCATAATGGCTATTGTTGAAGTCAAGGTTCCCCAGCTCTCCGAGTCGGTCTCGGAAGCGACCATGCTGCAGTGGAAGAAGAAGCCCGGCGAGGCTGTCGCTCAGGACGAAATCCTCATCGAAATCGAGACCGACAAGGTCGTGCTCGAAGTGCCGGCTCCGGCAGCAGGCGTGCTCGCGCAAGTCATCTCGAACGACGGCGACACGGTCACGGCGGACCAGGTGATCGCGAAGATCGACACCGAAGGCACCGCAGGCGCCGCCGCTGTCGAAGCCGAAGTGAAGCCGGCTCCGGTCGCCGCAGCGGCTCCCGCGCCGGCGGCTCAGTCGACAACTGCGGCTGCCGCCGCAACGGGCTCGAACACCGCAGCTTCGCCGGCTGCCGGCAAGCTGATGGCCGAAAAGGGTCTGGCCGCTGGCGACGTCGCCGGCACCGGCCGCGACGGCCGCATCACCAAGGGCGACGTGCTGACCGCAGGCGCTCCGGCTGCCAAGGCTGCACCGGCTCCGGCTGCCGCACCGAAGGCTGCGAAGCCGTCGCTGCCGGACGTCAAGGCTCCAGCATCGGCCGACCAGTGGTTGAAGGACCGTCCGGAACAGCGCGTGCCGATGTCGCGTCTGCGTGCGCGTATCGCCGAGCGTCTGCTCGAGTCGCAGCAAACCAACGCCATCCTCACGACGTTCAACGAAGTGAACATGGCGCCGGTCATGGATCTGCGCAACAAGTACAAGGACAAGTTCGAGAAGGAACACGGCGTGAAGCTCGGCTTCATGTCGTTCTTCGTGAAGGCGGCTGTTCATGCGCTGAAGAAGTTCCCGCTCGTGAACGCGTCGATCGACGGTAACGACATCGTCTATCACGGCTACTTCGACATCGGTATCGCGGTCGGTTCGCCGCGCGGTCTGGTGGTGCCGATCCTGCGCAATGCAGATCAGCTGAGCCTCGCCGACATCGAGAAGAAGATCGCCGAATTCGGCCAGAAGGCGAAGGACGGCAAGCTGTCGATCGAAGAAATGACCGGCGGTACGTTCTCGATCTCGAACGGCGGCGTGTTCGGCTCGATGCTGTCGACCCCGATCATCAACCCGCCGCAGTCCGCGATTCTCGGCGTGCACGCCACCAAGGAACGCGCTGTGGTCGAAAACGGCCAGATCGTGATCCGCCCGATGAACTACCTCGCGCTGTCGTACGACCACCGGATCATCGACGGCCGCGAAGCCGTGCTGTCGCTGGTCGCGATGAAGGACGCGCTGGAAGATCCGGCACGTCTGCTGCTCGACCTGTAAGCGCCCGCTCGGACCGCGCCGGCTTGTGAATCCGCAAACCGGCGCCATCTAGTCAGTACGTATCTCGCATTCCGCAGTACAGGAACGGCGCGCGCCACCTTGGGTGGTCCGGCGCCGTTCCGCTATCAAAGGGATTGTCATGTCCAAAGAATTTGACGTCGTCGTGATCGGCGCAGGCCCTGGCGGTTACATCGCCGCCATCCGCGCAGCGCAGCTCGGCAAGACCGTCGCATGTATCGAAAAGTGGAAGAACCCGGCCGGCGCGCTGAAGCTTGGCGGCACCTGCCTGAACGTCGGCTGCATTCCGTCGAAGGCGCTGCTCGCGTCGTCGGAAGAGTTTGAAAACGCGTCGCATCACCTCGCCGACCACGGCATCTCGGTGGATAACGTCTCGGTCGATATCTCGAAGATGATGGCCCGCAAGGACGGCATCGTCGAGAAGATGACCAAGGGCATCGAATTCCTGTTCCGCAAGAACAAGATCACGTGGCTCAAGGGCCACGGCAAGTTCACCGGCAAGACCGACGCCGGCGTGCAGATCGAAGTGAGCGGCGAGGGTGAAACCGAAGTCGTCACCGCGAAGAACGTGATCATCGCGACGGGTTCGAAGGCGCGTCATCTGCCGGGCATCCCGGTCGACAACAAGCTGATCGCCGACAACGAAGGCGCCCTGTCGTTCGACACGGCACCGAAGAAGCTCGCCGTGATCGGCGCAGGCGTGATCGGTCTGGAGCTCGGCTCGGTGTGGCGCCGTCTCGGCGCTGACGTGACGGTGCTCGAAGCGCTGCCGGAGTTCCTCGGTTCGGCTGACCAGGCGCTGTCGAAGGAAGCGGCCAAGCAGTTCAAGAAGCAGGGTCTCGACATCCACGTCGGCGTGAAGGTCGGCGAAGTGAAGACGGGCGCGAACGGCGTGACGATCGCCTACACGGACAAGGACGGCAACGCGCAGACGCTCGAAGCCGACCGCCTGATCGTGTCGGTCGGCCGCGTGCCGAACACCGACAACCTCGGCCTCGAATCGATCGGCCTGAAGGCCAACGAGCGCGGCTTCATCGACGTCGACGACCACTGCGCGACGGCCGTACCGAACGTGTACGCGATCGGCGACGTGGTGCGTGGCCCGATGCTCGCGCACAAGGCTGAAGACGAAGGCGTGATGGTCGCGGAAGTGATCGACGGCCAGAAGCCGCACATCGATTACAACTGCGTTCCGTGGGTGATCTACACCGAGCCGGAAATCGCGTGGGTCGGCAAGACCGAGCAGCAGCTGAAGGCCGAGGGCCGCGAGATCAAGACGGGCCAGTTCCCGTTCATGGCGAACGGCCGCGCGCTCGGCATCAACAAGGCGGACGGTTTCGTCAAGATGATCGCCGACGCGAAGACCGACGAACTGCTCGGCGTGCACATCATTTCGGCAAACGCATCGGACCTGATCGCGGAAGCCGTGGTGGCGATGGAGTTCAAGGCGGCGTCGGAAGACATCGGCCGGATTTGCCATCCGCACCCGTCGCTGTCGGAAGTCATGCGTGAAGCGGCACTCGCCGTCGACAAGCGCGCGCTGAACATGTAAGCGCGCACGCCTGGCCGAAACGCAACCTTGGCATCACCAAAGGCGGGCGGGGTTCACTCCCTCCCGCCTTTCTTTTTGCAGCAACACGATGAACGTCACCGAATACTACGAAAAAGAACTGCAGACGCGCGGTTATCAATCCGATCCGGCGCAGCGCGCGGCGGTCGACCGCCTGCAGCGGTGCTATGAAGAGTGGACCGAATACAAGGCGCGCCGCTCGAACGCGTTCAGGAAGCTGATCATTCATCCGGATCTGCCGCGCGGCGTGTACATGTGGGGCGGCGTGGGCCGCGGCAAGAGCTTCCTGATGGACAGCTTCTACATGATCGTGCCGTTGCATCGCAAAACCCGTCTGCACTTCCATGAGTTTATGCGTGAAGTGCATCGCGAGCTCGAAGAACTCAAGGGCCGCGCCGATCCGCTCGACGAACTCGCGCGCCGCATCGCGAAGCGCTATCGGCTGATCTGCTTCGACGAATTCCACGTGTCGGACATCGCCGACGCGATGATCCTGTATCGCCTGCTCGACAAGCTGTTCGAGAACGGCGTGCAGTTCGTGATGACGTCCAACTACGCGCCCGACACGCTGTACCCGGACGGCCTGCATCGCGACCGCATGCTGCCCGCGATCGAGCTGATCAAGCAGAAGCTCGACGTGGTCAACGTCGATGCGGGGATCGACTATCGCCAGCGCACGCTGGCCCAGGTCGAGGTCTATCACACGCCACTGGACGCCGCTGCCGGCAAGGCGCTGCGCGACGCTTTCGCGCGCCTCGCCGCGGTGCCCGACGAAAGTCCGCTGCTGCATATCGAGAAGCGCGAGCTGAAGGCGCTGCGCCGCGCGGATGGCGTCGTCTGGTTCGACTTCGCGACGCTGTGCGGCGGGCCGCGCTCGCAGAACGACTACCTCGAACTCGCGACCCGGTTTCACGCGGTGATCCTGTCGGACGTGCCGCAGATGTCGGTGCGCATGGCGTCGGAAGCGCGCCGCTTTACGTGGCTCATCGACGTGTTCTACGACCACAAGGTCAAGCTGCTGATGTCGGCCGCGGTGCCGCCGGAGGAGTTGTACGTCGATGGCCCGATGGCCAACGAATTCACGCGGACGGTGTCGCGAATCGTCGAGATGCAGTCGAAGGAGTATCTCGATACACCTCGCCGGATCGTCGACACGTCTCTAACCTGAGCATCGGCGTACGACAGTTTTTAGGAATCGGAGTGGTCTTATATTCCGCGCGCGGGTGACTGGCTATCTTTTGTCGTTGTTCTGACAAAGGAGGAAGCATGAACTCGTACCGCGAAATCACCGATGAAGAATGGCAGCGCGTTGCGCCACTGCTGCCCGAACTCCGGCCGCGTACCGAAATGCGTGGCCGTCCGCTTGCCAATACCCGCTCAGTGCTCAACGGCGTGCTTTGGGTCATGTATAGCGGCGCCACCTGGTCCACCATGCCGCGCCGCTACCCGTCGTATCAGACCTGTCATCGCCGCTTCAAGTCCTGGTACCAATCGGGCGTGCTCAAACACGTCACGGAACAACTGCTCGGTACCGCGAGCGAAGATCTCTGCAGATTGATGGAAGCGCGTATGCGCACGCACGCGAGCGCGCAGCACAAGCGCGCCGCGGCCCGCCGCGCAGCCGCGGCGTTCCGTGTTCCGCCCGCCGTGTATGACCAGGTATCCGCCAAGTCGGTGCCGGCGACGCCGTCAGGTTACGCTGCATCGTTCAAGCAGGCAGCATGACCCTCGCAAACAACTTGCCCCAATGAAGAACGGCCGCGCGATTGTTGATCGCCGGCCGCTTTTTTATGCTGTGCCTGCTGGGGCTGAGCGCGCCATCGTTGCGGCATGAGGCGCTCATTCAGGCAATGTGCGAGGCGCCGTACATGGGCCCCACGTCGAAGCTCACTGCTGCCGGATCCACGTCTGCGAGCGGCCGAGCAGCGCGACGCCAATATAGCCTCGCACCACGAGCTTGTTGCCGCCGTCTTCGAGATGCATCTTGCACTTGTAGACCTTGCCGTTTTCAGGATCGAGAATCTGGCCATGATCCCACGCGTCGCCATCCTTCTTCATGCTGTTGATGATGGTCATGCCGAGGATCGGTTGGTCCTTGCGCGCGTCGGTGCATGCACTACAGCGGCGATCCGGCTGGTCGTTCGCGCCGAGACCCTTGATGACCTTGCCGTTCAATTCGCCATTGGCGTCTTGTGTGATCTGCACGAGCGCTTTCGGCTGGCCCGTATGATCGTCGATGGTTTGCCACGTGCCGATCGGTGTCTCAGTCTGTGCCATCGCGGTCACGGCGCTGGCGAGCAGGGCGCCGGCGAGCGCGGCGTGACGGGCGGTGCGCAGCGCATGCGCGCGCACACGTTGAGTGAATCGAGTCATTACCTTCCTCCTTGATATGAGACGGCGCGATCGTGGTCGCGCGGCATTATGGGCCGTTTGCATCGCCAGCGCAGAATACGCGAAAGTGCATGCGCCGTTTGATAGAGGAGCTTCTAATCGGCACGCGGTACTTCGGAGGTGTGTCATTCAGCTATCGCAAAAGCCTCCCGTTGATGCGCATCAACGACCGCTTTCGCGACGAAAAGATCGAGGCTGTAGTACCGCGCCGCCAAGGGAGCAAACGCGCAACTGCCATATTTTCGACGAAGAGCCCGGAACTCGCAAAATTGAGTAATAATTCCCCGTTTTCTACTAAAACAAGATCTGTTCAACAGGTGTCACATGGACCGAAAGTCAAAGCTACGAAAGATTGCTCTGGCCGCATGCATCGTAATGGGGGCCCTCCAGGGCGCGAATGCACAGGCTCTGCAGAACAGTGATGCGAGCGGTACGATCGTGTCCCAGCCGGGTCCCACGAGCGCGCCGACCGACACGTCGCAGGGCGGCCAGACAGAGACCACTGCGCTGACGCCGGATGAAAGCCGGCAATCCGCCACCGGGAACGTGGCTGAATTGCAGCAGATGATCCACGGCTCGGATCTGAGCGAATTGCGCACCACGTATAACGGCAGCTATGGCGCGAGCCTGCTGTTCTACGGCAAGGAGATGACCTACTACGTCGCGCTGTTCCAACAGAAAAACTTCTGGCGCGTGATCAAGACGCAGGACGCCGGGCGCGCCGAGCTGATCTACAAGGATTTCGCGCGGCAGACGATGCAGTTGTCGGACGTTGAGATCCGCCGTACGCAACTCGAAGCGCAGAAGGCGTTCACGCAGCGCCTGGTCGCGTTGTCGCAGGAACGCGCGAGCCGGCTACAGGCCGACCTCGACGTCGCGCGTCAGCAGCAGAGCATCGTCGCGAGCCAGCAGGAGCAGAAGCGCGCCGAGGCGACCGAACTGGCGCAGCAGAAGGCGGCCGCGCAGGATCAGTTGCGCGTCGCGCAGCGTCAGGTCCGCAACCTGCAGCGTCAGCTCGAGAGCGGCTTGCCGCTGCATTGAGCACGACGATGTGAGCTTCGGTGGAGGGGCGGGACGACGCGCAATTCGATGCGCCGTCCGGCCCGTCCCCAGACGTTACCGTCGTTAAGTCTGATGGGTGCTTTCCGCACCTGCCGACCCGCGCCTCGCACCCTGGCCGCCGGGCTTTTCGGCATTTCCACTCGACATTGTTCGCAAGCCACGATGACTCGCTGCCGCGCCGTCGTGCGACCCAAGACGGCGCGACTTCAATGCCGCTTGCGCGTCTCCGCCTGAGTCTTGCGCATCCGCTCGCGAAACGGCTCCGTCACATCGACGGCGATCGGATCGCTGGCGGGAAAGCTTTCCATCAGCGCTTCATCGAGCCGCGTGTCGGCGGACGTCGGCGGTGTCCGGCGCGTGCGCGCAGGCCGGGAGGCATGCTGGCTTTTGCTGGTCATGGCGCGCTCCATCGGTAGAGGATCAATGATTCAGCATAGCGCATTGCGGCTATCGACGAACGTCGGCCGAATCGCGCAGGCGCGTCGTTCGAAACCGGCCCGCATCGATTCGTTCTCCGAGTGTCCCGGCCGCGCTTGAGCCGCGCTTGAGCCGCGCTTCAGCCGCGCTTGAGCCGCGCTTGAGCCGCGCGTTAGCCGCAAGCGACACCTCCATCGATCCATCAGACAGCGAACCACATGAACGGGAAAAAACCGGCGGCTACGCGACGAGTGCTCGCAGCCCACGTCGTGGACGCCGAACTGGAACACCTGGATTGGGCGACGCGGCAACCGGCGCTGCACCTGTTCGACGCCGGCTACTGGCGGCGCCGCGTGCTGGCGGTCAAGGGAAGTTTCGAGCTGACCGAGCGGCAGCTGATCCAACTGGAGAAAATTCTGCAGCGCCTCGGTCTGTCAGCGGACTAGCGAGGCGCGGGCGTTACCGCTTCTTCGTATTTATTCCTGATTGCCGCCGGGGCTGCCGCTGCCGTGGTTGCCGCCATGATTGCCGCCTTCGCCGCCGGTGCCGAATAGACGCCGCCGCCGCGTGACAACGACCGGGCCCTCGGAGTTGCCGCTGCGCTCGCCCGGCGCGCGTTCCGCCGCCGGCGCGCCATACGGTTCACGCCCCTCGCGCGGCTCGCGATGTTCGCGCGAACCATGCGGACCGCGCGCGCCATGTTCGCCATGCGACGTTCGGCCCGTGCGCGGCGCCGGCCGCGTGCCGGTATCGAGCTGGATCGTGGAGATCGCGCGCTTGTAGATGCCTTGCAGGCCAACCGGCGTGCGCAGCATCACCAGGTACTGATCGAACGACTCGATGCATCCGGTCAGGCGGATGCCGTTGACCAGATAGATCTCGACGCGCTTTCGTTCCTTGCGCGCGGCGTTCATGAAGTCGTTTTGCGGATGCGATTCTGCGGAAGCCATGGACAATTCAGGTTAGATAGACGGTGGTTCGCCGCGATTCTACCCTTTCTGTTCCGGGCGGGGCAGTACGCGTCGACAGGGCGAACTTCGTCCACTATAACGGCTTGTGAGCCCATAAGCATCCGATACCGCGAGACTGTAACGTTGAGTTACGAATCTGCTGGTCAATGGCGTCTTCTTCCGGTCTCTCCAGGCATTGCCGGCAAGGTTGGCGGAAAAGGAAGAACATAGTGGTGTGCTGCGCGAGCACCCGCGGCGGCGTCGAAGCGCCCGAAAAAAGCCAAAAATTCCGGAGAAAGCAGCGCAACCGCAGCGCAGCGACACGGCCCCAAGACCGCGGTGGGAATAAACCGCGCGGTCGCAGCGTTAAACCAGTATGGCAGCACCGCACTGCGCGGCCTGCCGCCCACCGCCCGCCGCGCCCGTCGGTCGATCGTGCGCTGGGCATCCGTGAGGAGATTCAACATGATGAAAGCATCCCGTATTCTGTCAGCGCTCTTCGTCCTGCTCGCGCTCGCGTGCGGCTCCCTTGCTCACGCGGCCGACACCGACAACGCCGCGTCGAGCTCGAGCGGCAACAGCAACAGCAGCGGCGGCTACTAAAGCCGCGACCGGGCCTGGCACACCGGGTGACATTCGAATCGGAAGTGATCGCGTGGCTGCCCCAGCTGCGCCGCTATGCGCGCGCACTGACGGGCGACCGCGCCTGGGCCGACGATCTCGTTCAGGATACGGCGGAGCGCGCGCTTGCGCGCTGGTCGGCATTCCGGCCGAACAGCAACCTGCGCGCGTGGTTGCTGACGATCCTGCGGCATCTGTACATAGACCAACTGCGCGGGCGGCGCGAGATCGCCGTCGACGAGGAAAGCGCGCCGTGGCGCAATCTCGAGGCGCCGCACGGCGAGGTCGACGGTCTGGTACTGCGAGACGTGCAGCGCGCGCTGTACTGCCTGCCACTCGAGCAGCGTGAAGTGCTGCTGCTGGTGTGCGTGGAGGAGTTGTCGTACCAGGAGGCATCGAGTGCATTGGGGGTGCCGATCGGTACAGTGATGTCGCGGCTGTCGCGGGCGCGTGAGCATATGCGCGCGTTGCTGTGCGAGGAGCCACCGGGGCCAATGCACGGACCGCAGCCCCGTGCGCCGCGGACGGCGCACAAAGTAGCGCCGCTGAAAGTGGTGAGAAACCGATAATGAACAACGATAACCCCGAATCCGGATTGCCCGACGAGCCCGATCTGCGCTCGCTGTCGGCCTATGTCGACGGCGAATTGACGGATGAACAGCGCGCCGCGGTCGAAACTCAGCTTCGCCAGCATCCGCAGGCCGCCGCGCGCGTCGCGGCGTGGCGCGCGCAGAAGGCGGCGCTGCGGGCGCTGTGCGGCGTGCCGGGCAGCGATGCATGGCAAGCGCAAGCGGGGCACGGGGCCGACTTTGAGCAGCAAGCCGCTGAATCGGGCGAGCGACGCTACACAGGCAGCCAGCGCGCGGAGGCGGAGGAGCCGGCTTTTATCGTGGTGCGGCGTGCGCGGCCGTGGTGGCAGCGCGCGGGTCTCGCCGCCTGCTGGCTCGCGGCCGGCGCCGGGCTCGCGCTGGTGCTCGGCCCGCTCGCGCCGCGGCTGAGCGGCGGCGCGTGGAGCGGCTTCGGCGGCCAGCCGGCCGGTTTTGCGCAGCGCGCGGATGTCGCGTACGCGGTGTACTCGCCGGAGCGGCGTCATCCGGTCGAAGTCGCGGCGAGCGAAGAGGAGCATCTGATCGCGTGGCTGTCGAAGCGGCTGAATCGTCCGCTGTCGGTGCCGTCGCTGCAGGAGTATGGTTATTCGCTGGTGGGCGGCCGGCTGCTGCCCGGCGAGGCCGGGCCGGCCGCGCAGTTCATGTACGAGAACCAGGACGGCGCGCGCCTGACGCTGTACGTGACCGGCGTCACGCGCGACGAAACCGAGTTCCGCCTGTTTCGCGACGGCAACCGCCGAACCTTCTACTGGATCAGCGACCGCATGGGCTACGCGCTGTCCGGCGCGATCGCGGAAGGCAAGCTACGCGAGATCGCGATCGACGTGTGCAGCGAGCTAGGTGGCAAGCCTGAGACGTGGCAGCAGTAGCGGGCGGTAGCGTGTCGTAAAGGCCGTCGGCGGTCACGCACGCATTGCTGCCCCACGCGAGACCGCACCCTCGGCTTACCCGACCGACAAGGAGACGCCTTGCCCCAGACGCTGCCGCCCAACCTGAGCGCCGCGCAGTTCGACCGTGCGCTTGCCGGCTGGCGCGCGATCGTCGGGGACGCGCACGTGCTGAGTTCCGACGCCGGCCTCGCCGTCTATATCGATCCGTTCGCGCCCGGCGAGCCGGGTGCGTTCGCCGCGAGCGCCGCGGTGCTGCCCGCGTCGGTCGATGAAATCCGCGCGGTGCTGCGCATCGCCAATCAGTACCGGATTCCACTGTGGACGGTGTCGACCGGGCGCAACTTCGCGTACGGCGGCGCCGCGCCGCGTCTGACCGGCTCGGTGGTGCTCGACTTGCAGCGCATGAACCGCATTCTCGAAGTCAACGAAACGCTCGCCTATGCGCTCGTCGAGCCCGGCGTCAGCTATTTTGATCTATACGCGCATCTGCGCGACAAGGGCTACAAGCTGTGGGTCGATCCACCGGCCGCCGGCTGGGGCAGCGTGGTCGGCAATACGCTCGAGCGCGGCTTCGGCTATACCGACTACGGCGACCACGCGGCCGCGCAATGCGGGATGGAGGTGATGCTCGCCAACGGCGACCTGCTGCGCACCGGCATGGGCGGCGTCGAGATCGGCACTGCGTGGCAGCTGTATCAGCCGGGCTACGGGCCGTCGTTCGATGCGCTGTTCATGCAGTCGAACTACGGCATCGTGACCAAGCTCGGCGTGTGGCTGATGCCCGCACCGCCCGCGTATCTGCTCGGCGAAATCCAGTTTCGCCGCGAGGCCGATCTGGAGGCGATCGTCGAGACTCTGCGGCCGTTGCGGCTCGACGGCACGATCCGCAATCACGCGGTGATCGAGGGCGGCTTGCGGCGCGCGGCGGGCCTGTCGCCACGCCGGCAGTGGTACGTCGGCGCGGGCGCGATGCCCGAGAGCGCGGTGCAGGCGATGCTCGACAAACTCGGCGTCGGCCGCTGGAACCTTCATTTCGCGCTATACGGCACGCCCGAGCTGATCGACGCGCGCTACGCGCTGATCGAACGCGCGTTCGCGCGGGTGCCGGATGCGCGGCTCGCGGCGGCGCGTTATGCGGGCGACGCGCAGCCGAGCGGCGGCGGCGACCGCAACATGGCCGGCATCCCCGCGATGACCGCGTTTCGCATGCTCGACTGGCGTGGCGGCGCGGGTGCGCACGTCGACTTCGCGCCGATCTGTCCGGCGACCGGACGCGACGCGATGCGTCAGTACACGATGGTGAAAGCACGCGCCGCCGAATACGGCTTCGACTACTACGGCGGCTTCACGGCAGGTACGCGGCATCTGCATCACATTTTCGCGGCGATTTTCGACCGCAACGACGCGAACCAGGTGGAGCAGGCCGGCGAACTGCTGCGCTCGCTGATGAGCGACGCGCGCGCGGCCGGCTACGGCGAATACCGCGCGCATCTCGCGTATATGGATTTCGCGGCCGCGCAATACAGCTTCAACGACGGTGCGTCGCTGCGCTTCGCGGAAACGCTGAAGGACGCGCTCGACCCGAACGGCATTCTCGCGCCGGGCAAGCAGGGCATCTGGCCGGCGGCGTGGCGCGACCGGCGAGGCTATACGTGAACAAGCGCGTGAACAACGAGTAAATGGAACGTACACGCCAATGGATCGACGCACTTTCATGCTCACCGGTGCATGGCTCGCGACGGCAGCGGGCGGCGCATGGCCGTGGCTCGCGCGAGCCGCCGCGTGCGCCGACGATGCGCGCGCGTTCGCGATCGTCGACTCGACGCTCGAATGCGGCGCGTCGTTCGCGCGCTATGCCGCGCACCTGCGGTTGCCGACCTTCGAAACCGGCGACGATGCCGGCGCGCTGTGGTTCACCACACTCGCACCCCTGCTAGACGACGGCCGGCCTCCGCACGCGATGCCCGCGCTGATCGGCTTCACTCGCGCGTCCGACTACTTCGTGCTGCAACACCTCGCGCTGCGCACCGGACGCTTCGTCGAGCATCGTCACGAAGCGCGCGAGGGGCTGCTTGCGCAACCCGCCCACGTGGCCTTCGCGCTGACGCCGCGCAGCGGGCGCGGCTAGAACCCGGCTAGAACTTATAGTCCTTGTTGCTCGGATCGAAGGTCGAATCGTCGAACGTCTTCGGCGTGATGCTCTCGAACACGATCTGCTCGAAAATCTTGCCGTCGTTGTCGTAAGACTCGATGGTGCGAAAGAACGGATGCCGCAAATCGAGCCCGAGCGTTTCCTTTTTCGCGTAGAACTGCGGCTGGCCGACCGGTGTTTCGAATGTGAACGCGACGACGCGCACATCGTCGATGGTCTTCACTTCGATCTGCACCGAACGCGGCAAGCCGGTCTGACTGTATTTTTTCCCTTCATTCAGGTATTGGTCGGCCACGTACTCGGTGCCGAGATCGCGCAGGCTGTGATTCGATTGCGAGCGTGCGAGCGCGCCGGTCAGCGACGTCCACAACGGCATCACGTTCATGATGCCGCCGAGGTGGCCAAACGTTTCGTCGCTGCGTTTCGACTCGTCGTAGATGATTTCCTGGCCCGCGTGCGCGCCGTCGGGCAACCACTTCGCGTAGATGCGCAGCGGGTCGTGCGCGACGCGCACGAGCATGTGATCGGGCTTGTCGGGCCAGATGCCGCGAATGCGTTCGGAGCGCGACATCGTGAACTCGTACGACGGGTAGCCGTTCGGCCCTTCCTTGATATAGCGCGGCAGCGTCAGCGGATCGAGCGATTTGAACAGCGCGACCAGTTGCGCGTCGTCGAGTTTTTCGAGAGTGCCGCTTTGCTGCGCGGCACGCAGCCATTTGACCTGCTGGTCGAGCGTCAGCTTGCCGACCTGCGCGGGCGGCGTGGTGGGCGGCTTGACCGCGCTCGCGGTGTCGAGCGGGGGCGGACGGTCGTCGTTCTGCGCGAACGCCATCGGTCCCGAAAGCAGGGCGAGCATGACGAGCAGCGCACCCGGCAGCATGCGGGGTCCCAAGCGGGGTCGCAAGCGGGGTCGCAGACGATGCGAACGGGCGGACATGCGGTGCTTCATGCATTTCTCCAGAAAGTGACGCGGCCGCTCATGCAACATGCAAGGCAATAACGCAAAGCAACAAAGCTATAACGCATTGAAGCAATGCTTATTCCCGTCAGGCAGACCCCTGTTTCGCGAGTTCCTCGTCGCGCAACGCACGGCGCAGAATTTTCCCGACATTGGTTTGCGGCAGCTCGTCGCGAAACTCCACGAGCTTCGGCACCTTGTAGCCAGTCAGATTCTTGCGGCAGTACGCGATCACCTGCTCGGCGGTCAGTGTCGGCGTGCGCCGCACGATGAACACCTTCACGCGCTCGCCCTGCGCGGGATCGGGCACGCCGATCGCCGCCACTTCGCGCACGTCCGGATGCGCGGCGATCACATCCTCGATTTCGTTCGGATACACGTTGAAGCCCGACACGAGGATCATGTCCTTCTTGCGATCGATCAGACGGATAAAGCCGCGCGAGTCCATTACGCCGATGTCGCCGGTTGCGAGCCAGCCGTCGTCGTCGATCACCTTCGCGGTTTCGTCGGGGCGGTTCCAGTAGCCCTTCATCACCTGCGGGCCCTTCACGCACAGCTCGCCCGCCTCGCCGATATTGGCCCAGCTGCCGTCGTCTTTCCTGAAGCGCACCTGCGTGGACGGCGCGGGCAAGCCGATCGAGCCTTCGAAGTCGCGCAGATCGACCGGATTCATCGACACGATCGGCGAGCACTCGGTCAGCCCGTAGCCTTCGACGATCGGCTTGCCCGTCACCGCCTTGAAGCGCTCCGCGACGCTCTTCTGCGTCGCCATGCCGCCCGCCATCGCGAGCTTCAGGTCCGAGAAGTCGCGTCGGCAGAATTCCTCGTTGTCGAGGAACGCGTTATAGAGCGTGTTGACCGCGGTCATGCCGGTGAATTTTTCGTGACGCAGGATCATCATCACGCGCTTCATGTCGCGCGGATTCGCGATCAGGATGTTGCGCCCGCCGAGCCCCATGAAGATCAGCGCGTTCACGGTCAGCGAGTAGATGTGATAGAGCGGCAGCGGCGTGAGCACCGTTTCTCCTTCGCCGGACAGTTGCCCCGCGGCCCACGCCTTCGCCTGCAGCAGATTGGCGATGATGTTCCGGTGCGTGAGCATCGCGCCTTTCGCGACGCCGGTCGTGCCGCCCGTGTATTGCAGGAACGCGATGTCTTCGTGGCTCGCGCGCACCGGCGTGTGCGGCCGCTCGTAACCGACCGAAAGCGCTTTCAGCAGCGGCACAGCCTGCGGCAGCGTGTAGGCGGGCACCATCTTTTTCACGTGACGCAGCATGAAATTGAGCAGGTGGCCCTTCAGATTCACGCCGTCGGCGAGCAGATCGCCGAGGCCGGTCACGATCACGTTGCGCACCCTGGTGCCGGGCAAGGCGTCTTCGAGCGTCTTCGCGAAGTTTTCGAACACGACGATCGTCTGCGCGCCGCTGTCCTTTAGCTGGTGCGCGAGTTCGCGCACCGTGTAGAGCGGATTCACGTTGACGACTACGGCCCCCGCCTTGATCGCGCCGAACAGTGCGACCGGATACTGGAACGTGTTAGGCAGCATGATCGCGACGCGCTCGCCAGGCTCCACGCCGATGCTTTGCAGGTAGGCCGCGAACGCGCTCGCCTTGCGGGCCAGCTCGCCGTACGTCAGGCTCGCGCCGACGCTGACGTACGCGACGCGCTCGCGGAACTGCGCGGTGCATTCGTCGAAGAACTGATCGAGCGATTCGTATTGCGTGACGTCGATGTCGCGCGGCACGTCGTCCGGGTAGGACGCATACCAGATGCCGTCGGTGTTCGGCGCGGGGTTTGGCGCCGGATTTGGCACCGGGCTTGGCACCTGTGTGCCGCCTGGATCCGGCACGTGCTGCGGCGCCTGGGTGGGCTCGATCATCGGTTGCTCCTGAGATGTTGGTATCCGCTGCCGCGCTAGCGTTCCAGAATCGCGACGACCCCCTGGCCGCCCGCCGCGCAGATCGAGATCAGCCCGCGTGCGCCGCCAGCCGGTTTGTCGAGTTGCGCCAGCATCTTCGCGAGCGCGGCGACGATACGTCCGCCCGTCGCCGCAAACGGATGGCCGGTCGCGAGCGAACCGCCGTTCACGTTGAGCTTGGTGCGATCGATCGACCCGAGCGGGCCGGCGAGGCCAAGCTGCGTGCGGCAATATTCGTCATCCTGCCATGCCGCGAGCGTGCACAACACCTGGGCCGCGAACGCTTCATGGATTTCATAGAAATCGAAGTCCTGCAACGCGAGGCCGGCGCGCGCGAGCATGCGCGGCACCGCGTAGGCGGGCGCCATCAACAGGCCTTCCTGCTTGTCGAAAAAGTCGACCGCCGCGGTTTCCGACCAGCTCAGATACGCGAGCACCGGCAAGCCGCGCTCGGCCGCCCATGCTTCGCTCGCGAGCAGTACCGCGGATGCGCCGTCGGTCAGCGGCGTCGAGTTGCCGGCGGTCAGCGTGCCGGCGTCGCGGTCGAACACCGGCTTCAGGTTCGACAGCTTTTCGAGCGACAGGTCGGCGCGCAGGTTGTTGTCGCGCGCGAGGCCTTTGTACGGCGTCATCAGATCGTTGACGAAGCCGCGCGCATACGCCTCGGCGAGCTTGCGATGGCTCTCGTACGCGAGCACGTCCTGCGCCTCGCGCGAGACGTTCCAGCGCTTGGCCATCAGCTCGCAATGCTCGCCCATCGACAGCCCGGTGCGCGGCTCGACGTTGCGCGGCAACAGCGGCTTGAAGAACATGCCGGGCCGCAGCCTGCTGAGCGCGGCAACACGTTGCCCGGTGCTCTTGCCGCGATTCGCTTCTAGCAGGATCTTGCGCATCCGCTCGTTGACGCCGATCGGCGCATCGGACGCGGTATCGACGCCGCCCGCGATGCCCGCGTCGATCTGCCCGAGCGCGATCTTATTGGCGACGAGGAGCGCCGCTTCGAGGCCGGTGCCGCAGGCCTGCTGCACGTCGTAGGCGGGGGTTTCCTTCGCGAGCGTGGTGGACAGCACGGACTCGCGCGTCAGGTTGAAGTCGCGCGAATGCTTGATCACCGCGCCCGCCGCGACTTCGCCGAGACGCACGCCGTGCAGGTCGTAGCGATCGACCAGCCCTTGCAGCGTGAAGGTCAGCATGTCCTGATTCGATGCGCTCGCGTACGCGGTGTTCGAGCGCGCAAACGGAATCCGGTTGCCCCCGATGACGGCGACGCGGCGCACGGCGGGTTGCGGGTGGGACATGCTCGGCTCCTTGGGTCGTACCCAGATTATTGGTGGAAGCAAACGATGCAAACGCTACGAACGGCGCGCTCGCGGCTCACAGCAGCCGCCACTGCATGCGCGCGCGCAAATGCGGCTTGACCCCGGCGATATCGCGCACCTCGAGATCGCGCTCGATCAGCGAAGGCGAGGCGCTCCACAGCGACGCTTCGCCGGGCAGCAGCATCGGCAGCTTGAACTCGGCGGCGAGCGTCGCTTCGGCGAGCGGCTTCGGCGGCTGCAGCGACGACGCGGCGCGCGCAAGCGTCCACATGCCATGCGCGATCGCGCGCGGAAAGCCGAACGCCTTCGCCGACAACGCGCTGAGGTGGATCGGGTTGTAGTCGCCGGACACGCTCGCGTAGTCGCGGCCCAGTTGCGGCGCGAGCTGCCAGCGCGCGATCCGTTGCAGCGCGTCGGGGCCGAGCGTCAGCGCTTCGAGCGGGTGGCCGAGCGCCGGCACCGCGCGCTTCAGATAGATGCTGTCGCCGTCCCACACCGCCTCGCCGCGTCGATAGATGCGCGTATGCACGACGAACGCCTGGCCCTTGTCGTGACGCAACAGCGCGCCGAATTCGACCTCGATGCGCAATAGATCCTTGTAGGCGAGCGGCCGGCGCAGCCGCACGTGATTGGCCAGATGCACGAGACCGAGCGCGGGCCACGGAAACGCGGGGTCGGTCAGCATCAGCAGATGCAGCGGAAACGCGAGCAGATGCGGGTAGGTGAGCGGCACGCCGTGCTCGGGAATGAAGCCGCACACGCGCGCATAGCGCCACACGGGGCCGGGCTCGAGCGCGACCGCGGGGCGCACGAGCCGCAACGGCGGCAGCCGCGCTTCGCGGCCGCGCTTGACGATGCCCGTCAGCGCGCGCCCGTACAGCTTCGCCGGCGCGGGCAACGTTTCGATCACGACGGTTTTCGGCCGCGCGCCGTCGCCGCCCGGCGCGGGTGCGAGCTGACGGCTGCCGAACGGATCACGCGGTTCGTCCATAGCCATGCTCCCGTTCAGGCGCCAATCAGGCTTTGACCGCACACGCGCACGACCTGGCCCGTCACGCCGGCCGAGCCCGGATGCGCGAGCCACGCGATGGTTTGCGCGACGTCGACGGGCTGGCCGCCCTGGCTCATCGAGTTCATGCGGCGGCCGGCCTCGCGGAGCGCGAGCGGAATCTTCGCGGTCATCTGCGTTTCGATGAAGCCGGGCGCGACCGCGTTGATCGTGATGCCGCGCGCGCGCAGTTGCGGCGCCATGCTCTCTACGCGGCCGATCACGCCGGCCTTCGAGGTCGCATAGTTGGTCTGGCCGGCATTGCCCGCGATGCCGCTGATCGACGACACCGCGACGATGCGCCCGCCATCACGCAGGATGCCGCCCGCGAGCAGCGCGTCGTCGATGCGCTCCTGCGCGCTCAGATTGATGTCGATCACGCTTTGCCACGCGGCGTCGGTCATCCTCGCGATGGTCTTGTCCTTCGTGATGCCGGCGTTGTGCACGACGATGTCGACGCCGAGCTCATCGAGCGCCGCTGCGATCTGCGCGGGTGCTTCGGGCGCGGCGATGTCGAACGAGAGCGCGCTGCCGTTCAGCTGACGCGTCGTCGCATCGAGCGCGTCGCGCGCGGACGGAATGTCGACGCCGATCACATGCGCGCCCTCGGCCGCTAGCACGCTCGCGATAGCAGCGCCGATGCCGCGCGCGGCGCCCGTGACGAGCGCACGCTTCCCGGCGAGCGGCTGGCGCCAGTCGAACGCGGGTGCGTGGGGCGGCGGCGCTTCGTTGCGGCTGCCCGCGATCCGCACCACCTGACCCGACACATAGGCCGAGCGCGGCGACAGGAAGAAACGCAGCGTCGCGTCGATGGCGCTTTCCGAGCCGTCCTCGACGTACACGAGATTCGCGGTGATGCCGCGACGCGCTTCCTTGCCGAGCGAACGCACGAGCCCTTCGAGCGCGCGCTGGGCGGTCCACTGACGCGGGCTCGTGCAGGCCTCGGGCGGCCGCCCCAGCACGACGATGCGCCCGCACTTGCCGAGCGAGCGCAGCGTGTCGTGGAAAAAGCCGTGCAGCGGTTGGAACTGGCTGCTGTCGTCGATACCGCTCGCGTCGAACAGCAGCGCGGCGAGCTTGCCCGGCGCACCGGCTTCGGCCGGCTCGAAGCGGCCGGTCATCAGGCCGTGGCGAGTGGCGAGCGGCACCCACAGCCCGGCGCTTTCGTGCGCGACGCTCGTCATGCCGATGCTGGCGATCAGACTCGCGAGCGCGTCGAACAGGCGCGGCTCGCGGCCCGCGCCGATCGCGATCAGACCGTCGAACTCGGGCCGGTCCGCGCGGTAGCGCCGCAGCACCTCGGGCTTCGGCAGGCCGAGCGAGCGCGCGAGACGGCCGCCGAACGGCGAGTTGACGAACTTCAGGTAGGAGTCGTTCATGTTATCGGTTGCTCCACTGGACGCGCTTCGGGCAGCCCCATCGATGTTTCAGGGGCGCCGGACGTGTGTCAGTGTGCCTTGAGTTGCGTGACTCGGGTACGGTTTGCCGCGCCGCATCGGTAGTTTTTTCTGCGTGAGCGCGCGCGTCAGGCCGCGAGATCCAGCGCCTTTTCGAGCGCCTGCTTGCGCTGTTGCAAGCTCGCGAGCAGGTCGAAATCGGCCGGGAAATCGTCGACCTTGACGACCTGCGCGCCGTAGCGCGCGTAGTCGTCGAGCACGCGCCGCTCGTCGGCGTCGATCAGGCCCTGGCGTTGCGCCGCATCGGTCCATGCGGCGAGCTGCGGCAGGCTTTGCGGCAGCGGATCGAGCAGGCCCTGTTTGACCGCGTCGCGCAGCTTGTGCTCGATTAGCGTGAACTGCGGATTCAGCGCGAACACGAGCTCGCCGTAGCCGAGCGCGTCGACGTCGGGATGCGGCACGTAAGAATCGGCGACGAGCCGCTCGCGCGCGGCGCCGGGCGTCTGCATCAGTTCGGCGATCTCGCTGCCGAGGCGGTCCGACGGCTCGCGATGCGGCAGGCCGAACGGGAACGCAAGCACGCGCACGAGCGTCGCGGCGAGCCGGTTCGGATAGTTCGCGAGCACGCCGTCGAGCGCATGCTGCGCCTTGTACAGCGCATCTTCGACGCCCCAGCGCACGAGCGGCAGGTCGTCCCGCTGACGCCCGTCGTCCTCGAAACGCTTCAGCGTGGCCGAGATCAGGAACAGTTGCGACAGCACGTCGCCGAGGCGTCCCGAGATGCGTTCACGGCGCTTCAGATCGCCGCCCAGCATCAGCATCGACACGTCGGCGAGCAGCGCGAATACGGTCGACAGGCGCGTCGCCGCGCGGTAGTACGCCTGCAGCGGCGCATACGCGCGGCGTGGCTTCGCGATCAGCGCGCCGCCGGTCAGCCCATACACGGCGCTGCGTAGCACGGTCGATACCGTGAAGTTCACGTGACCGAAGAAGGCCGCGTCGAATTCGCGCAAGGCCTTCGCGCGATCGGGCTCGCGCGTCGCCGTCATTTCCTTCAGCACGTACGGGTGGCAGCGGATCGCGCCCTGGCCGAAGATGATCAGGCAGCGCGTCAGAATGTTCGCGCCTTCGACGGTGACCGAGATCGGCATCTGCTGATACGCGCGCGCCAGAAAATTCGACGGCCCCATGCAAATACCCTTGCCGGCGACGACGTCCATGCCGTCGTTGATGACGCTGCGCGCGCGCTCGGTGATGTGATATTTGGCGATCGCCGAAATGACCGACGGCTTTTCGCCGAGATCGACCGCCAGCGCGGACAGGCGGCGTGCGGCGTCCATCACGTACAGGTTGCCGCCCATGCGGCCGAGCGCTTCCTGCACGCCCTCGAACTTGCCGACGGCGGCGCGGAACTGGCGGCGAATCGCCGCGTACGCGCCGGTGCTGCGGACCGCGACCTTCGCCATCCCGACATTCGACGACGGCAGCGAGATCGCGCGGCCTGCCGCCAGACACTCCATCAGCATGCGCCAGCCGTTGCCGACCTGCGCGCGTCCGCCGATCACCCAGTCGAGCGGAATGAACACGTCCTTGCCCGAGTTCGGGCCGTTCTGGAACACCGCGTTCAACGGCCAGTGACGGCGGCCGATATTCACGCCAGGGTGGTTGGTCGGAATCAGCGCGCAGGTGATGCCGGGTTCGTCGTTCGCGCCGAGCAGATGGTCGGGATCGAGCGCGCGGAACGCGAGGCCGAGCACGGTCGCGATCGGCCCGAGCGTGATGTAGCGCTTGTCCCACGTGACGCGAAAGCCGAGCGTCTCGCGACCCTCGTGCATGCCGTTGCAGACGATGCCGACATCGGGAATCGCAGCGGCGTCGGAACCGGCATACGGGCTCGTCAGCGCGAAGCAGGGGATTTCCTCGCCGCGCGCGAGACGCGGCAGATAGTGGTTCTTCTGCGCGTCGGTGCCGTAGCGCATCAGCAGCTCGGCGGGGCCGAGCGAGTTCGGCACCATCACCGAGACGGCGGCGGCCGTGCAGCGCGTCGCGAGCTTCATGATCACCTGCGAATGCGCGTACGCGGAGAACTGTTTGCCGCCGTACTGCTTCGGAATGATCATGCCGAGAAAGCCGTGCTGCTTGATGAACTGCCACGTTTGCGGCGACAGGTCCTGCCAGACCATCGTGGTTTCCCAGTCGTTCGCGAGGTCGCACAGCTGCTCGCATTCGACGTCGAGAAACGCCTGTTCTTCGGCGCTGAGCGTGGCAGGGCCGTAGCCGAGCAGCGTGTCCCAGTGCGGGCGGCCCGAGAACAGCTCGGCGTCCCACCACACCGTGCCGGCTTCGATCGCGTCGCGCTCGGTCGGCGACATCTCAGGCAGGATCTTGCGGAACGTGTCGAGCACCGGTTTCGCGAGCCATGCGCGGCGCAGCGGCTTGATCGTCAGCACGAGGGCGGGGAGCACGAACACGATCGCGAGCAGGGTCGTCAGCAGCGGGCCGGCCGCGCCGCTCAGGTACGCGGCCGCGACCCAGACGATCAGCGCCGCGAGCCACCACGAGGCGCGCGCGTGAACGTAGACGAGAGCGAATGCGGCGACGACGAGCGCCAGGATGAACCACGGCATGATGCTTCCTCCTCTGTCGATGCTGCGGGCGAGTGCGTCCCACGGCCGCGGACCGCTCGCGCTCTGCTGATTTCCTCGCTGCCTTTTCTGTGGTGATGCAATCGCCGGGCCACCTGTGAGCCGCGCTACGCGTCACATGCCGCGGCGCACGCAGCCGCCTCGCCGCCGGTGTCTCGGTGCGCGCTAGCTAACGTGCCGAGCGCGCCGTGGTCGTCGGTCGCATCGCCGAGCACCGCCGCGAATGCGGCCAGTTGCGTGCCGTCCGGCAGCGGCGCCTTCAGCGTGGCGACGATCAGCGACGCGAGGCGTGCGATCATCTGCAGATCGTTCATCGGCTTGCCTTGCGAGAACTCGCCAATCAGGCTGTCGGTATCGGTGCCGGCGAGCACGCCCGACAGCGCGCCGATCGCGAAGTGCAGCCGCCAGCCGAGCTCCTCGCGCGGCAGATGCGGCAGCGCGCGCTGGAACGTGTCGAAGAAGCGCATCGCCACCGACTCGTAATGCGCGTTCAGAAAGGCGCGGATGAACGACGACGGATCGGTGTACGCACGCCCGAGCAGGCGCAGGAACGCTTTGCCGCCGACACGCGGATCGCGCGACAGACGCAGAGCCGGAATGAACATCGCGCCGAGCACGTGCTCGCAGCTCAGGCGCGCGCCGAGCATCGCGTCGAAGCGGTCGATGAGCTTTACGCGCTCCTCGTTCAGCGGATCGAGCCGGCGCGACAGCATCGAATGAATCAGCGATTCCTTGTGGCCGAAGTGATAGTTGACCGCCGCGAGATTGACTTCGGCGCGCGAAGTGATCTGGCGCAGCGATAGCGCCTCATAACCGCATTCGATGAACAGCGTCTCCGCGGCGTCGAGAATGCGTGACTTCGTATCGCCGGCATGCCGGCCCGTGGTGCGAACTGCCATGTTGCGTCTCCCAGTTGCCGGCGCCGCCGGCTCGCAAACACGCGATTCAAATTGATATTTGAAACAATCGTTTTTTGCAGGATAAAAAGGGAGGGACGGTGCGAGCAAGCAGCGGGCTCGACTAACTCCTCTAGAAGATCTGACGAAAGCGGTGCTTGCGAAGCGCGGCTCGTGATACCGCGTCGGAAATGGAAAGGCCGTTCCGGGCGAATCGGCACGGCCTCGTATTGCGTTGCGATTTGATGGGCGCCAGGCGTTCATTCGAACGCCCGAAGCGGTTATATGCGCTGTCCTCCGACCGCGCCGCCCGTCGATCCCGCGCCGACGATCTCGCGCGCGGACTGCGTCATGTCGATGCCGCGGCGTTCGCGGCTGAACGGAATCAGCGCGCAGATCACGATCGCGACGATGCCGATTACGACGGCCATCACGAGCGCGTAGTTGTTGTCGTGCATCTCGGCGATCTTCGATTGCATCGGACCGTTGACCGACGCGATCAGATTGCCCAGCTGGTACACGAGACCGGGGAAGGTCGCGCGGATTTCATCGGGCGAGATTTCGTTCAGGTGCACCGGAATCACGCCCCACGCGCCTTGCACCGAGATCTGCATCAGGAATGCGCCGAGCGCGAGCAGAAACGGCGTGGTCGAGAACGCCCATACCGGCAGCACCGGCAGCGCGATCAGCGCGGCGATGAAGATCGCGCGCTTGCGGCCGATCTTCTCCGATGCCCAGCCGAAGAACAGTCCCCCGCAGATCGCGCCGATGTTCAGGACGATCGTGATCCACGACACGGTGTGCGGATCGAACTTGAGCTGGACGCGCAGGAAAGTCGGATACAGATCCTGCGAGCCGTGCGAGAAGAAGTTGAACGCGGTCATCAGGATGATCGCGTAGATCGACAGGCCGATGTTCTGCTTGAGCGTCGCGACGAGGCCCGGACGTACCTTCTTTTCGAGCGTCTGGAACGCGGGCGACTCCGGCACGTGCGCGCGAATGTACAGCACGAGCAGCGCCGGCAGCACGCCGACGAAGAACATGCCGCGCCAGCCGATGTATTGATAGAACACGCCGAACACGATCGACGCGAGCAGATAGCCGCTCGGATAACCGGCCTGCAGCAGACCCGAGACGATGCCGCGCGATTTCGGCGGCACGGTTTCCATGGTCAGCGCGCCGCCGACACCCCATTCGCCGCCCATCGCGATACCGAACAGCGCGCGCAGCACGAGCAGCGTCATCAGGTTGGGCGACAGACCGGACAGCAGTTCGAGCAACGAGAAGCACCCGATGTTGACCATCAGCGTCGGACGGCGGCCGTATTTGTCGGCGAGCCAGCCGAAAATCAATGCGCCGAGCGGGCGCATCATCAGGGTCAGCATGATCGCAACCGCGACCGACGGAATGTCCGTATTGAATTCCTGTGCGATATCTTTCAATACGAACACCATCAGAAAGAAATCGAATGCGTCGAGCGTCCAGCCTAGATAGGCGGCGATCGTGACGTTTCTCTGTTCCCGAGTCCAGCTCATTGATTGTCCTCCTGAGTATTCACAAATCCGCGTTTGATCGCGGCCGGAACCGCAGCCCTTGCGCCTTATGGCAAGCGCTTCCCGGCGAGTGTACGCCGAGCATTAAGCGTTTGCATGGTTGAGGCCGTTTTCTCCGTGTTAATGCGCACAGCAATATTCGTGCTGAATTCGTCATGCATTACTAATGTCGGGCAAATGTAATTGTCGGTTTATTGGCGGCGTTTTTGTAATATTTATCTGGATTTTTCGCGAGCCAATTTTTATAGAGTTTATGGGAATGCCGTTTTGTGCGCGGAACGGTTTCATGCTCGCCGAAGCCCGGGATGAGCGGCGGAGGCCGCATCCCGGCACAGCGACGCGGTGACTTCCGCGCCGAACAGGAACACCGCCGCGCAGAAGTACAGCCACATCATCAGCACCGCGAGCGAGCCGGCCGCGCCGAACACGCCCGCCGTGCCCGCATGCACGAGATAGAAGCTGAACAGATGCCGGCCCGCCGTGAACAGCAGGCTCGCGATGCTGCCGCCCACGAGCGCGGGGCGCAACGGCACCGCCGCGTCGGGCAGCCACTTGATCAGCGCGCCGAGCCCGACGGCCAGAATGACGAAACCGAGTAACGATTGCAGCACGTCGGCAACGATGCCCAGCGCCGAATTGCCGAACAGCGCACCGCCGAGGGTCTGAATCGCCGCATCGACGACGAGCGACACGACCAGCAGAAAGCTGAGCCCGATAAGCAGACCGATCGATACGAGCCGCGCGCGCACCAGCAGCGCCAGCCCGGCAATGCCTTTGCGCGGGTGCGCGGCAAACACGATGTCGAGCGCGGTATTCAACGATGAAAACGTGGCCGACGCGCCGACCAGCAGCAGCGCGATCGAGAACGCCGCGGCGACGCCGCTGCCGCCCGCGTAGTGCGCGTGGGCGACGATGTCCTGCATCGCGTGCGCCGCGTCGTTGCCGACCAGCTGCCGCGCCTGCTCGAAAAGCCGCCCCTGCGCGGCATCGCGGCCGAAGATCCAGCCGATGACCGCGAGCACGAGCAGCAGCGTGGGCGCTAGCGAGAACGCCGAATAGAACGCGATGCTGGCGCCGAGCATCGCGCATCGGTCCGACAGAAAGCGGCTGGCGGCGTCGCTCGCGACGTTGATCGTGTGGCGCCAGCGAGCGGGTCTCGCTGCGGTTTTCGGTTGCGGTGCTGACATGCTGTCCTCGGCTTGCGGCAGCGCGCGAACGCTCGCCTCGCGCTGCCGCGACGATAAAGTGGCTCCGTCGAGCGCTGATGCAGCACGACGCGCGCCAGCCGCGAGCGGCCCGTGCCGGTCCGCGCGCCGCACCGAACCTTCAGGTAAAGTTATTTCGCCAACTTATCGACATATCGCTATGTCCGTGACGCCATCGCCTTCGTTGCTCGACGAGATGCTCGACGCTGTCGTGCGCCGCTATCGCCTGCCGGCGCTCGCGGCCGTCTGCGCGCCGACGCCGCAAGCGAGTCCCGCCACCGTGCTCGCGCTCGCGATCGAGCAGGCTCGCGAGGCGAGCGCGCGTGGCGAGGCGCCGGATGCGGCGAACCGGCGCTTCTTCGTCGAGGCGCTGGCGCGCATGATCCGCGAGGCGCTGCGCGAGGAAGCCGGCGACCCGGTGTTTCAGGCGATGCTGCTACGGCATCGCAGCGCGGTGGTGCGGGAGTACGCGTCGCTGGCCGCGCACGCGAGCGTCGATCGCCGGCTAATCTACGCGGCCGTCAATGCGATCGCGCATCCGGCCAAACAGCAGCGGCTGCTCCCCGGTCCGCAACGCGACGCGCTGGCGCGTCTGCACGCGCTCGCGGTCGCCGAAGCGTGGCCCGAACTGGCCGAAGCCGTGCAAACTTGCATCGATACGCCGCAAATCGCGCACGACGCGGCGCTGCAACGCGGCCTCGCGCAATTGCTGGAGAGTGCCGCGCTGCAGCGCTTACGGCGCCTTGACGCGCTGACCTCCGACGAGCGCGTGCGCCACTACCAGACGCTGTGGGATCGTCAGGGGCCGCGCCCGGGAAGCTCGACCGCGGTCGAGCGAGGCTTGAGTTCGAAGCAGCGCGGCGCCGCGGTCGAAGCGTTGGCCGCCGATGCACTCGACGCGCTCGCGCAGCGCCTCAATGACGCTCAGGGAGCGGTCGCCACCTACCGCGTCGTGAACTCGATGCGCGTGCCGGCCGCGATACCCGCAAGCCATGAGCGCGCCAAAACCGAATGGGATGTGGTGCTGCTGCGCCAGGCACAGCCCCCGGCCGACGCAGCGGCGTGGGACGTATGCCTGCTCGTCGAAGCGAAGGCATCGGTCGACGCGGCCACCACCGATCTGCCGCGGCTCGTGCGCGGACTGACGCTGCTGGCGCACGCGGAGCCGCACACCGTCTACTCGTTTCGCACGCAGCAGGGGACGGTGCATTTGAGCGGCGCGTCGCTTGCCGCGCTGACGAGCGACGCAACCGGTCTTCGCAGCACCGTGCTCTATTGCTGTGACGCTCCCGTCGAAGCGGCGCCGCGCGTGCTGAGTCCCGCGAGCCGGATGCAGCTGCTGTCGGCCCAGGCCAGCCTCGATTTCGCAGGTGCGCTGGCGGACGGACGCGACGCCGACTGCGCGGATCTCGAACCGGTGTGGCATCAGTTGCTCGAATCGCCGAGATGGCGGACGGTGCTCGACCAGTACGCGACGCTGCGCGAAGTTCGGGAATTAATGGTTCATCCTGACGACTTGCGGGCCGCGGTCGGCATCGCGGACGCAAGACGGTTGAGCGCGGCGCGCTAGGCCTCTGATGAAGAGGTGGCGCGCGCATTGCTCGTGGCGATAGATCTACGAGCAAAAAGGAGTGGTGATGGAATCACTGTCGAAGCGACTGTCGGACACGCAGGTGCAGGTTGCCAGCAAGATCTACCAATTTCGCTCGCCGCAGGAGGCGGACCGTTTCGAGCAATGTCTGCGCGGCGGCGATGCGAGCCGCTGCGTCGCGGACGTTCCGCCTGAGACCGCAACCGATGCCTATCCGCCGGGGACTCCCAAAGGTTCGGGCGCGGGCATCACGATCGGGCCGCCGCCAGGCGGGCTCGATAGCGACGATTAACGCGGTTGCGACATGCGCGCGTGCGGCTCACGCGTCAGCGCACCGGCTCCAGCATCACCGTGAGCGTTCCGCGCTCGCTTTGCACCCCTGCCGCGAGATCGATCCGGTGCGGTGTCAGCGCGGCGATCGCTCGCTGCAGCCTTGGGGCGAATGTCGTGGCGAAGCGGGCGAGCGCCGCTTCGCGTGCCGCGCCTTCATCGTTGGCGACGTCGCGCAGCTCGTCGAGCGGCAAGCCGACGAACAGATCGAGCGGGTAGGGCGGCACTCGCGGTTCCATCGCGATGTCCGGACCGGCCGGCACACGAATGCGTAATCCGGGCTGCAAATGCTCGTGCAGTTCGGCGAGAACTTCGTAATCGGCGTCGGCGGGAAGAGCGCTTCTGGCTTCTTCCCGCAGGAACGGCTCGACACCTTCCAGCCGCGCCAGTTCTTCATCGCTCAGTAGCATGTGAGTTTCCTCCGAATCGGGCCGTGCTTATCGCTCGTCGTCGCGGCGCGGCTGCGACGCCGACAGGGTGGCGGCGTGCTCGCCCAGAGTCCGGTCGATCAGATAGCGACCCTGTTCGATGCCGGCGCGCAACGCTTCCTCCTCGGTGAGCCATTCAGGCGTCACGGGCTCCGCGTTGGCCAGATTGGCCGGTATCTCCATCGGTCGACCGTCGCGGGAAATCGACACGTCGGCGATCCAGGCGCCTCGCGAGTTCCGATGCGTGGTCACCGTGATCAGCGCGCCGCGGTGCGCGTCATGCATCGCGTGGTGGGAGCCGCGCTCGTCGCGCGCGGCCGGCATCGCGCGTCCGTCCGCGGTAGCCATATCGGAGCCGGTCTCGCCGATGCCGGAGCCGGCGGTGTGGTCAGTGTGATCGGTTGGGGGGAGCGGGGTCATGCTGTCCTCGGCGAGCGAATTGATCTCCCCTGTTCGAGCAAGCTCTGTGCCGCCAACGCGAACGCGTGAAGGCATCCATCCGGCTACGGGCACGCGGCGTGCGATCGCGTTCAGCGCGGGCCCGGCTCTTGCGCTGCGTTCAACGCTGGTGCTGCTTCGCTCTGTCGGCCGAGGAGCGAAGTGTTTGCTTATCGCAGCCGGCGCAAATGAATCGTGAGGAGGACGGAATGTCAATCCATGCGAAGGTCACGAGGTGGCGCAACGTCGGGCGATTCTGCGTCGAACGCGTCACCGACTATAGCGAACTGTTCGCGCTGGAAATCGAGGAGACGCGAAAGCGCCTGGTACGCGAGTTGAGCGCACTCGTGGCGTTGGCGGTCGCGGGGCTGTTCACGCTGTCCTTCATTTGCATCGCGATCATCGCCACCGCGTGGCAGACGCCTTACTTTCTTGCGGTGGTGTGGGGCGTGGCTGCCGCTTGGCTGCTCGTGTGCATCGTGTCCTTACTGGTCTTGCGGGCGCAAAAACCGGCGCAATCGCTTCACGTGCTCAAGGCCGAGATTCACTCCGATCTCGACGCTCTCAGGGAGTCGCTCAAATGAGTCAGCCAAGTCACGCAAACGAGCTTGCCCGGCTCACCATTCTGGAACGCATGGAGGCATCGCGAACCGCCCTGGTAGTGGCGAACCGGACTGCCGCGTTGCCCGCGGCGCGCGCGGCGTCGCGCTTCCCGGTCAGGACGGTGCTCGCGTCGCTCGCCGAGGCGCCGCATGTCGCGTTGCTGCTCGCCTTGGTCGTCGGCGGCATCGTGCTGGGGCCGCGCCGTACGCTGTCGATCGCGGGCCGCTCCGGTGCCGCGGCGTGGATTGCCCGCAATGTGCGGCGCTCCATCGCGCAGTGATCGTTCACGCGCCGACCGGCTTCGCCTGTTTCGCCGCGAAGTCCCAGTACAGCGCCTGCTTCGTCTCGACCGGCGCGGGCAGCAGTCCCGCGCGATAGAACGCGTCGGCGATCGTCTGCTGCTCGCTGAAGTTCGGCGGCGCGAGCGCTCGCACCAGATAGCTGCGCCGGGCGTTGGCGCGTTCGATCGTCGGCGCGTCGAGTCCCCACACCGGCGCGAGCGTGTTGGCCGCGTCGAGCGGATTAGCGCGCAACCAGTCGCCGGCCGTCTTCAACTGCTCGAACACGGTCTCGATGATTTGCGGATGCGCGTCGGCGTAGGTGCGCGACGCGAGGTAGTAGCGCTGATAGGACGCAAGGCCCGTGCCGTCGCTCAGTATGCGCACGTCGCCGTCGCGCTCGACCGACGCTACATAGGGATCCCAGGTGATCCAGACATCGACGCTGCCGCGCTCGAACGCGGCGCGGCCATCGGCCGGACTCAGGTAGTTCACGCCGACGTCGGCGGGCTTGAGCCCCGCGCGCGCGAGCGCCGCAAGCAGCAGATAGTGGCTGCCCGCCGCCTTCGTCACCGCAATGCGGCGGTCCTTCAGATCGGCCAGCGTGCGCAGTATGCCGTCCTTCTTCACGATGATCGCTTGCGCGCCCGGCGATGGCGCTTCCTGCGCGACATAGACGAAGCGCGCATGCGCGGCCTGGGCGAAGATCGGCACGGTGTCGGCGACATCGGCGCTGAAGTCGACGGCATCGACGTTGAGCGCTTCGGTCAGCGGCAGTCCGCTCGCGAACTCATTCCAGGAGATGCGCACGTTGAGCGGCGCGAGCGCTTTTTCCAGCGATCCGCGTGCCTTCAGCAACGTGATGAGCGTAGAAGACTTCTGATAGCCGATGCGCAGCGCGACAGGCGCGGTCTGCGAGAAGCCGCGCGGAGCACTGGCGGCCAGCAGTGATGCCACTGCGAAGCGGGTGAATGCGCGCCGTGTTATTTGCGTCATGATGGGGGCGTCCTGTCGAGCGGTGAAAACGGGGAAATCGAGCGATCGTAACAACCCGATGTCATCGCGCTAACCGACGGATTCAGCTATCGATCGCAGTGATCGTCATATGCGGCAAGCCACAACGCTTTTCGCGACTTCGCGATCCGTATAATGCCGTCCAGTTGCCTGCAAGCGTGCTCGCGTCAAGGCTGGCTCGGCTGTCCGGTGCCCATGAATTACGGACACCCGCAGCGTGGCACTGAGTTCCTATACTGCGTCGTCCGCTGTTCATGGGACGCCATGTCGACGGTGAGCGGAGCAGGACGTTGCGGACAACTAGAAGTAAAAAGCGCTGTGCAAATGACAGAAGCCGAGACCGCGCGACCCAACTGACCTAAACTCGTCGGCAGCGGTATCGGCGCGGTATCGGCCCTTACGCCCGCCTTGTGCGCGGGTGCCCGTCAACGTCGGTGGAACATCATGGCTCCCAGTGCTGACGAATTAGCGAGCCGTCCAGCCAAAGAGGCTGATTACGCCCGGGAGAACCAGTCGCTGCTGCGGCTCGCGCGCGCGCAAACCGGCTCGCGTGAACACCTGCTGAACGCGATTGCCAGCGAGGCCATGGCGTTATGCTGCGCGGGCAGCGCGGGCATCAGTCTGGTCGAGGGGCCACCCGACGGCCGGCGCTTTCGCTGGCTCGCGGTGGCGGGCCTGTGCGCCGGCTTGCAGGGGCGCACGACCGCGTGGGACGAATGTCCATGCGGCGTCACGCTCGAAGGGGGCGCGGCGCGCCTGTTCGTCGATCCGCAACAGCAGTTTCCCAGTCTGAACTTTCCGGGTGTCGAGGTGCCCGAGGGGATCGTCGTACCCATTCCGTGCGATAACGGCCACCTCGGCGCGATATGGGTGATGTCGCACAACAAAGGGTGCCGCTTCGACAGCGAAGACGCGCGGGTGCTGTCGGATCTCGCGATGGTCGCGGGCGCGGCCGTGACGATGGTCAACGTTCGCGACGACGGCGCGGACAACGACCGCCGCCACAACGAGTTCATCGCGATGCTCGCGCACGAGTTGCGCAACCCGATGGCGCCGATCGATGGCGCGATCGCCGCGGCGAAGCGTCTGGTGGTCGATAACGACAGGGCCGACGCGGTGCTGACCATCGCGCAACGGCAGATGAAGCATCTGCGCACCCTCGTCGATGACCTGCTCGACGCCGCGCGTCTGAAGCACGGAAAGCTGACGATCCGGCGCAGCGATACGTTGCTGGCCGAGATCGTTTCCGACGCGGTAGCCGCGATCGACCACGACGTGCGCTCGCGCGGCCATACGCTGAAACTGACCGGTCTGGACCGCGCGATTCCGGTGCGCGCCGACCATGTGCGGCTCAGTCAGGTGCTCGGCAATCTGTTGTCGAACGCGGCGAAGTACACGCCGGCGGGCGGACTGATCGAGCTGACGGTTCGCTCGGGAAATCCGTCCGACGCGCGGATGCTGGTGATCGAGGTCAGCGACAACGGCATCGGCATCGATTCGTCGATCGCCCCGCATGTGTTTGACCTGTTCGCGCAGTGCTCGAGCGGCAGCGCGCGCTCGGAAGGCGGGCTCGGTATCGGTCTGGCTGTCGCCAAACGGCTGGTGGAACTGCACGATGGCGAAATCGACATCCATAGCGATGGACCGGGCTGCGGCACCCGCGTCACACTTCGTTTGCCGATCCTGCGAACGCAGCCGCTAGCGACGCCTGGCGACGCCACCGACAAGGACAGGAGCTTCCGGGCGCTGCGCATCGTTCTGGTGGACGACAACGTCGACGCGTTGCACGTTCTGTGCGTACTGCTCGACCTGGAGGGTTATCGCGTGTCCGCGGTCGACAACGGTCGCGCGGCCATCGACCTGATCACGCGAACGAGGCCGGAGCTTGCCATCGTCGACGTGGCGATGCCCGTGATGGACGGCTTCGAGGTGGCACGCAGAATTCGCGCGAACCCCGAGCTGAACGGCACGATACTCGTCGCGCTGACCGGCTATTCGTCGGACACGGACCGCAGCCAGACGCTTGCCGCGGGCTTCGATCATCATCTGAGCAAGCCGTTGTCGCTGGAAAAGCTGCGGGACGTGCTGGCGGATTCGGCGGAGCGGCTGGTTGGCGGCGCTCGGTGACCCGGCGGAGCCTGCGCAACTCTTCCGGCCTGCTAGACTGGAAATTGCCCTGCAAGCTACGGAGGGAGATATGACGACCGTCTACGTCGTAAAGACCGGCGAGAAGTTCCTCTGCACCGCGGAGGATGGCGACATCGGCATGGCGCCCGAGATCAAGGAGGCCACGTCGTTTCGCTCGTACGAGGAAGCGAATAAAGTCGCGACCGAGAACGCCGATCCCGGATACGAAATCCTGACCGTCGACGTTAATAAACGTTGATATGTGTTAGCTGGTCGCGCTCAGCGAAAGAGATTAGCAATTCAGCGGGCGCCATGCAATATGGCGCCCGGTGCGGGTGCGTGCGAAATTCGGCAAATGTTCCAAAAGCAAGCGCGTAAAGCACGACGCTCCATGCCGTCCCAGGCAGGGACGGCATTTTCTGCATCGTCGAGCCGGTCAGACGAGCAAGCTCAAGATCCGCCAAAGAACACCGGCTTCATCCCAGTCGCGCCGGCCGGATGGCCCATCTGCTGCGTACCGCTGGTCGCAGGGCCATAGCCGCTGCTCTGACCTGCGGCAGGGGCGGTGGTGGTCGGCATATAGGTAGGAAAGTCGACGGTATTCGCATTGGCCGGATTGAAGCCGGCTTGTTCGAGTTGCGCGATCTCTGCCTGGACTTGTGCGTGCGTCAGCGTGCTTTCGGTCTGTGCCGCCGATGCAATTGGCAAAGCCATGACAGCGACCGCGCAAACTGTGTGGACTAACGTCTTCATGATGGCCCACCTCCTTGTTAATTACTCCAGCTGACTCGCGCTTCGCTTTTCGCGGTCAGCTGATCAAAGATTAGGTGAGGAACCGTACAGTGTTCGTTTATTTTTTATGGTAACGGGCTCGTCGATCAGCCGACGCTGATCGACGTTCGCGCCCGAACGCAGCTCAGGTACGCGTAATCGAAGCCCCACCGTCGACCAACGAAGCCGTACCCGTCACGAAGGACGAATCGTCGGAAGCGAGGTACAGCGCCGAGCGGGCAATCTCTTCTGGCCTCGCGACCCGCTTGAGCGCATGTAGCCCGGTCACGAACGTCTGCGATTCAGCGGTATCGTTCATGCCGCGATACATCTCCGTGTCCACCGCGCCCGGCAGAATCGCGTTGACGCGCACGCCTTGCGCACCGTATTCGGCCGCGAGCGCTTGCGTCAGTCCGATCAGCCCGGCTTTGCTCGCCGCATAGGCGGCCGTTCCCGGGAAGGCGAACGAGTAGCCGACGAAGGTCGACGTGAAGATGATCGATCCGCCGCCTTGCTTGATCATTTCAGGAATCTGATGCTTGGCGCCGATGAACGCGCTGGTCAGGTTGGTGGCCAGCGTCGCTGACCAGCCTGCTTCCGACACGCCGGTCGACGGTCCCATCTCACCGAGCGTCCCCGCATTGTTGTACGCGATGTCGAGACGGCCGAAACGGCTGACGGCGAGTGCGACCAGCGCTTTCGCGAATTCTTCGGATTGCACGTCCCCTGCCAGCGGGACAGCCGTACCGCCGTCGCGAGCGATCTCGCTGACCAGCGTGTCGAGTTCGGCTTCGCGGCGTGCGGCCACCACAACCTTCGCGCCTTCCGCGGCGAACAACTTTGCGGCAGCGCGACCAATGCCCGCGCTGGCGCCGGTGACGATAGCGACTTTTCCTGTCAAGCGTTGCATGTTGAATCTCCGGTTTGATCAGCGGCCGATGCCCACTGCGTCGGCTCGTTGAGAAGCACTATAAGATTCCGTTCTTGAGACAGAAAGACCAAAAACATGGCGGTATCATTCAGGTTTTATGAATGATCGGAGCGCCATATGGACCGGCTGCGTGCGTTTGAGGTTTTCGTAACGGTCGTCACCCGGGGCAGCTTTGCGCGCGCGGCCGATGCGCTCGAAACCTCCCCCGCGAACGTGACCCGCTATGTGAATGACCTGGAGGCGCACCTCGGCGCGCGACTGCTGAATCGCACCTCACGCAGATTGTCTCTGACCGAGGCCGGTGAAACGCTTTATTCGCGCTGCAAGGCCATTCTCGAAGACGTTGCCGAAACGGAAGGACTCGTGTCGACAACGTCGATCGAACCGCGTGGACGGCTGCGTATCAATGCACCGGTCAGCTTCGGCATCCAGCATCTCGCGCCGCTGTGGCCACGGTTCATGCAGCAATATCCCGACGTCGAACTCGACATCACGCTGATAGACCGCGTCGTCGATATCGTCGAAGAGGGCTTCGATCTCGCCATTCGCATCTCGCGCGCCGGCACGGTCGATCACGCGGCCCGCAAACTGGCGACGTCGACAAACATCCTGTGTGCATCGCCCGATTACCTGAAACGTTCGGGATATCCGGAAACGCCGCTGGATCTGCTCGGACATCGATGTATCGGCTATACGTATGCGGCCACGGCGGACGTCTGGCAACTGATCGACAAAGACGGTAAAACGCATGCTGTCGAGGTGAACTGCCAGATGCACACCAATAACGGCGACACCGCGCGCGCGGCGGCGCTCGCGGGGCACGGCGTGATCTGGCAGCCGACGTTTCTGATCGGCGAGGACCTCCGCGCGGGCCGGCTGCTGCGGGTATTGCCTGAATACCGCTTGCCGGATATCGATCTGCTCGCGCTGTATCCGAGCCGTCGCCACGTGAGCGCAAAAGTTCGTGCGGCAATCGATTTTCTGGTCAACGCGTTCTCGGGCGTGCCGCCGTGGGACAAGACGTGAAGGGATGGGGTTGGCAACTCCCGACACCGGGTACCTGCAAAAGCGGCGGCGGGCGCCGGCCGTGGCGCGTTCGATAGCATGATTCAACTGGAATTCGGCCAGGCACCGTTCTTTAATGTGCGATATGGCGCGTAATGCAGGAGAGCCACACCCCGGATGAAAGCTGCACATTGAATCGCCGGCACGGTCGCCCTCCAACGAGCTCACGCACTGCAGGTCTGGATCAGCGATGTCCCGGAACAAGAACCGACGGGAGACATTGGTGAGAACACTGGGCGCCATCAGCGCTGGCCTGATTTGCTGTTCATGCGCGGCCGCTGCCTACGCGGCCGACATTAAAGGAGCCGGCAGCACGTTCGCCGCTCCTCTCTACACCCGCTGGGCCGCCGACTACCAGAAGTCGGGTGGAAGCAGGGTGATCTATCAGGGCACGGGTTCGTCCGATGGGCTCAAGCAGGTGATCGCCCGGGAAGTCGACTTTGCTGGCTCGGACGCGCCACTGAGCGACGATCAACTGACCCGCAACGGCCTGCGGCAGTTTCCAGTCGTGATCGGCGGCGTGGTGCCCGTCGTGAACCTTCCGGGGCTCAAAGCCGGCGAAGTGATGCTGACCGGGCCGGTCATCGCCGATATCTTTCTCGGCAAGGTTCAGTTCTGGGACGACCCGGCAATCGTGCGGTTGAACCCGAAGATCAAGATGCCGAATTACCCGATCGCCGTGGTGCGTCGCCAGGATGGCTCGGGCACGACGCTGATCTGGACTCACTACCTCGCGCAGGTCAGTCCCGAATGGAAGCGCAGGGTCGGCGAAGGCACTAGCGTGCGATGGCCGCTCGGCATCGGCGGCAAAGGCAACGAGGGCATTGCCACGTACGTCGGCTATCTGCCCGGCGCGATAGGCTATGTCGCGTGGGATTTCACGAAACAGAACCGCTTGAAGTACGTGGCCATGACCAATGCGGCGGGCAATGTCGTGCAGCCCGGCGCCGCCACCTTCAACGCAGCGGCGGCGAGCGCCGACTGGTCGGGTTCCCTGTCGCAGGTGCTGACCAACCAGCCGGGCAAGGACGCCTGGCCGGTCATGGGCGCGACCTATGTGTTGCTACCCGCGACGCCGAACCAGCCGGGCCACGACAAAGCCACGTTGAAGTTTTTCGAATGGGCGTTAAGCCACGGCGGACCGACGGTCAACGCACTGGACTACGTAGCGCTGCCGGACCTGGTCGTGACGAAGATCCGCTCACAATGGCCCGCCGATACCGGCGAAAAGCCGGTGCGCAAAGTGCTCGCGGTGCCGTGAGCCGAACTGCGCTTGGTGTCGCCGCGATGGCTAGCCTGAGCTGTGACGCGCGGTCATGTCGCCGGTGGCGAGGGTTTGGCGACGTGTCCGGGGCGTGCATAGAGGGACCTACGATGTACGCGAACTCGACGAGAGGGGGGCGTCAGGACGAGTGGGGTGAGCTTGTCCTGATCGTGATGAAGACCAGCCTGGCGGTGGCGCACGAGCTGGAATTGACGCCCGACGCCGTTCTCGACTGTGCCGCGAGGCATCTGCGCTTCGATGATTTCCGGTGTTTCGCAGCGGCGATGCTGGGTGCGGCGCGCGCGCAAGCGTGGTGTCGCCATCGCGACGCCGGTCCATCAGTGCAGGCGTCACACATCAAGACCCTTGCTGCGCGCGTCGATATCGACAGGAACGTGCTCGCCTTCATGCCGGCGCTGTGCACAGCCGAACCTCCGGACCACACGGAAGCGCCTGCTCACGCCTATGAAAAAGTCGTCGCGGCCCTTCAGCAGTTGAAAGAAGACGTGCAACGCGTCTTTTCGCGCGGCAGCAGTGCTTTCAGCCGTGCGGACATCGAAGGCGCATCCGGCTTCGCAAAGGCGCTCGAGGCGATCATGCCGGCCGACGATGCCAACGCCTTCGAGCGCGCGTTCGCCGCGGTTTTGCAGGTGCGGTTTTCATCGCAACCCCAGCTCGTGCCTGGCGATGCGGAGCCCGTGATGCGGGTTCAGGGTATCGATGTCAATGCTCAAGGCAGCCATACGCCTTTACCCTGATCGAGAAGCGTTCTGTAAATCGGAGCAGGCGTGTCTTGCGCATGTCGATTTCTCTCGCGATGATTCGTCGTAGTCACTGGGGGCGCCGTTGCCTTCAGATATTTTCGTCTTCAAAGGGAAAACCCAAATGCGCGTCATGGTCATCATCAAGGCAACCCCCGAATCGGAAGCGGGGCAAATGCCGAGTACGGAACTCCTCACGGCGATGGGGCAGTACAACGAGCAACTGGTCAAGGCCGGCATCATGCAAGGCGGCGACGGGCTGAAGCCGAGCTCGGCCGGCGCTCGCGTGCGGTTCTCAGGGAAGGACCGCACCGTCATCGACGGCCCGTTTGCGGAAACCAAGGAATTGATTGCCGGGTACTGGTTGTGGCAGGTTGAATCGATGGACGAAGCGATCGAATGGGTCAAGCGCTGCCCGAATCCGATGATGAGTGATTCGGAGATCGAGATTCGCCCGTTATTTGAGCCGGCGGACTTTGGCGAAGCCTTTACGCCCGAGCTTCAGGAAGAGGAAAACCGTCTGCGCAAGCAAATCGACGGACAGATGCGCTGACGATTCTCACCCCATCGGCGTGCGGGCTTCCGGTCCGTTGTCCGGAAGCCCGATTCCATGGGTGATGATTGCCGTCAATGCGAAGGTATCTGCTCGATTTTGGCGGCGCTCAGGTCGCTCGGGAAGCAATGCGGATGCTCGAAGCCCATCGGAGATCCGCTCGTCGAGTAGACGATGTTATCCGTGTTGTTCGGGCCTTGGCCGGCGGGCACACTGCCGAGCCCCGCGAGCTTGCGCATGCGATACGCGATCGCATGATCGGCGCAGGCGCTATCGCCGCTCACGCCTAATCCTCCGATGACTTTCCCTCCCGCATAAAGTGCGACGCCGCCGCCGAAGGTAATGACGCCGCCAAGCGTGTGTCCGATGCCGCTGCCCTGTTCGAGGAAGCGCGCGTCAAAAGGATTCGAATTATTCAGTCCATAAAGCGAGCCGCCCGGTTGCGTGGCCGCGTAGAGGTTTGCCGTGGATAGCGCGAGTGCATCGTTGCTAAAGCCGTTCGCGGTATAAGCCTTCGCGATGGCGATGGCCCGACTGCCAGGCCAGGCATCTCCGGTCACGATCACCGAACAGAGATGTCCCTGGCGATCGACGATGGCCGCCCACATCCGGTTGGGTTTGAAGATCCCGCCGTTGCCATCGGGCAGGTTCACGACCGTATGCAACTGCTTTTCCACCAATGCGACCGTACCTTGAGGCAGCGTGCATCGGGCTTGTGGGACGTCATCGTCGCCAGACGCGCGACTTTCGTGTGAAAAGGACGCAATGCAAAACGCTGCGACAGCGAGGGTAAGCATCTTACGCATGAGGATTCTCCTGACGATCGATTTGACAGCAGGCACGCTGCGGGCGAGAAGGTGCGCAAACAGTAGGACAGCAAATGAAATAAACGATTGATTGTTGTTGAATGCGGGC
This sequence comes from Paraburkholderia youngii, assembly GCF_013366925.1. Taxonomy (NCBI): domain Bacteria; kingdom Pseudomonadati; phylum Pseudomonadota; class Betaproteobacteria; order Burkholderiales; family Burkholderiaceae; genus Paraburkholderia; species Paraburkholderia youngii. Next base: position 5,014,330 of record NZ_JAALDK010000001.1, on the reverse strand, counting down.
GCGAGTTCATGAGAGCGAACTCGTGTAAATAGTGAAGACCATCATGCAAAGGTGAATAGCCAAAACAGAGTCCCCCTCAGCCACGCGGCACGTCAGAAACGTCATATCGATTGCGATGGTTTTGATCGATTTGATGGTGCGGCATATAGTTGGCGCGTGCGAATAACTTTCCTCGGAGATCGACGCGATGCCTTATCTGCAACTTGATGTAAACGATCACTACTCTGTCGAGAGTAAAAGACTGCTCGCAGCGAAAATGAGTGAGACGTATGCCCGAATGATGTCGGTCGATGTCAGGCGAATCAGCGTAGCCATACGAGAACTCGGTCCGGGCAGCGTGTGGCGCATTGAGGAGGAGAGCGGGGAGCCAGTGCCTGTCGCGTTGATGATGCTCGATATCAGAAGAGGGCGGCCGCCGGAGTTACGCATGGAGTTGGCCAAAGCACTTTGCTCGCTCTGCATCGAGATTCTGGGCTTGCGCGAAGACCGGCTCAACGTCGAATTCACTCAGCACTCGGGCGATGAGATGTATCACCCGGCGCTCGGAGGTTATAGTCCGGAGTGGGAGCCGGGCCAGCGATGAGTGTTCGCAGGATCGTATCTACGCCCGTTGCGCGACAACCTGATTCGAAGTAGGAGAAGGACCATGAGCAGGCTTGCTACATCGCTGGCAGAGAATCGGCGGATGCGATCGCGGTGGATCGTCCTGATCGCCACGGTGTTCTGCTTCTTGTGCCACAGCGTCGTCGCGCAAGCGGACGACAGCGCGGCTCGCCTGCGCGAGAAATATCAAGGTCTGACGCAGCAACTCGCGCACAACCAGTTTCATCGACTGCTGTACCTCGAATCGCAGGAGTTGCCGTCGGCGCTCAAGGGCGATATCTACGGCGTGCTCAACCATCCTTTCGCGATAGTGAGCGGCGCGCTCAGCGACCCGACTCAAGGCCCGGCCAACTGGTGCGACGTGCTGATCCTGCATCAGAACACCAAATACTGCCACGCGTCCACTAGCGACAGCGGTACGGTCCTCACCGTGAACATCGGCAAGAAGACCGAGGAAGCTCTTTCGTCGTCGTACCGCGTGCAATTCAACTTTCGCCCGGTAGCGAGCACCCCTGATTATTTTCGCGTCGAGCTCTCCGCGGCCACGGGTCCACTGAGCACGAAAGACTACCGTATCGTGCTGGAAGCGATCCCGGTCGGCGATAACCGCACCTTTATTCACCTGACCTACGCATACGGATACGGCACCGCGGGACGGATTGCGATGAAAACCTATCTGGCGACGATCGGCAGCGACAAAATCGGCTTTTCCCTGACGCCCGATTCGTCGGCGAGCGAGCCGCAATACATCGGCGGCGTGCGCGGCCTGGTCGAACGCAATACGATGCGCTATTTCCTCGCCATCGATGCCTATCTTGGCGCGCTTGCCAGCCCGCCCAACGCCCGTCTCGACAAACGTCTGACCGACTGGTTCGATGCGACCGAGCAGTATCCGCGGCAATTGCACGAGGTCAGCCGCGCCGACTATCTGCAGATGAAGCACAACGAGTATCAACGTCAGCAGACCGCCCAGTGACGTGCGCGTGATCTGGTCAATGCAACGGCATATCGCGTTGAAGATTTTTTTCCGCCTGGATGTCGATCCGGTGGTGCGTCGATCGTCGTTACCTGGCAAGACAATCGGTCAGGAACCCCTCGTAGTCCCACTCAGGAGCACACACTGTGAACAAACTCGACAATCCGATCCTGCAAGTCCTGGAAGGCTACAAAGCCGCGGTATGGGCCAAAGACGTGGACTCGTTCGTCGCGCTCTACGACCGCGATGCGGTGGTGTTCGACATGTGGGGTACATGGTCGTACAACGGTATCGCATCGTGGCGCGCGATGGCGGACGGCTGGTTCGGTTCGCTGGGTGCGGAACGGGTGATCGTGGATTTCAGCGACGCGCACACGATGGTTGCCGCGGACCTTGCCGTCGTTCACGCCTTCGCGACATACAAAGCCGTCGACGCCGGCGGCGTGGAACTGCGTGCGATGGACAATCGCCTGACCATGACGCTGAGGCAGCAGGCCGACGGATGGAAGATCGTCCACCAGCACACTTCTTCTCCGATCGAGGCCGGCACGGCGCAGGTCATTTTCCGGCGCTAGCGGTTTGCCGGTTCGACATCGCGCTTCGACTCGCGAATAATCATGGCTGCGCGACTTTCCAATTGGCGATGTACCCTCTGTCTAAAGGCAGCCATGAAACCATTGCTTGCCGGCCGATGCCTTTGCGGCGCCGTCCATTACTCGGTAAGAGACGAATTCGTCTATGCGTTGAACTGCCACTGTTCGAACTGTCGGCGCGCAACCGGCTCGGCGTTCAAACCCTTCGCGGGGATCGAGCGCGACAAGCTGCGCATCACGGAGGGCGAAGACAGCCTGTTGATCTTCGGTGATGAGCAGGCGTCGCACGATGTGCGCTGCAAAAAATGTGGAAGCCTGATGTTCTCAGTAGTTCGTAACGGTGAATACGTTCACGTCACGCTTGGAACCCTCACGGACTCGCCTTGCATCTCTCCCACTGCCCACATTTTCGTGGGTTCCAAGGCGCCGTGGTATTCGATCACTGATCAACTGCCCCAACACGACGAATTCGGCTAACTCTTTTCCTATCGCAGCATCGCCTCGAAAGACCGTACTACCTCGGCATTGAATCGTTGATGGAACGCCGCCCGGTCGAAGCCCGGCGCGCTGTCGCAGAGCTGCGGGCGCAGCCGCGCAAGACGCGTATCGCAGGGCGGCAGGAAGTCATAGTGGCCTGCGTTAGCCACCAGACGGTAATCGGCAGCGCGGGGCAGGTCGTCCCGCACCGGCTCGTCGTACCACGGATGCGGCTGATGACGATCGTCGGCGGCGCTCCACAGTTGGACCGCAGCGCGCACGCGGCCCAAGCCCGCGCGGCCAAACGCGAAGCCGAACGAAGGCGCGGCGATAACAACGGCTTTGATGCGCGCATCGTGGACCCAGACACCGGCCGGAACATGCGCGCCGAAATGAACGTCGACGCTCGCATGCCGCAAAGCGTCGCACAGGTCATGATCCGGGTGGACTTCGCAAAACGGGGCGATTTTCGACAGATCCGGGATGCCGCCCGCGGCCACGAGCACGGTGAAGCCGCCGTTGGAAAAGCCGAATGCGCCGACGCGGTCTGCATCGAGCCGCTCGCGCTCCGGCCAGTCGTCGAGCATGTAGTCCACCAGCCGATCAAGCTGCGCGGGCCGGCGCCAGAGTTCCAGCACGTGGCTCTGATCATCGAAGGTATCGCCGGCGTGACTGACCGCCGCCGCGACGAAGCCCGCGCGAGCCAGCGCGAGAGCCGTGTCGTAATGAGCGCCGTACCAGCCGCCGCCGCCGTGCGACAACACCACCAGCGGCAGGTGATCGCCCGCGATCGGAGCGTCGACGGCGACGGTCTGGGTAGCGCCGCCCAACGCGTGCGGTGTGGCCGGCGCGTCGGTCGGGTACCAGATTCCGGCAGCGAGCGGCGGCTCGGCCCCGTGCGGTATGTCGACCTTCTGAAAGCCGACCCCGGCGGCGCGGGCTGGCGCGCCAACCAAGCCCAGCAGAACGGCGACGATAAGCATCAATCTCACGGTGCTCTCCATGATCGTCGTCGGCGGGCGGAACGCCGGACGGTTCAAAGCTATGAGACCAAAGTCCAATTGAATATTCGAGGTGCGGGTTCAATAGTAGTGAAACGCCGCGTTCTGTCGACGACAAGGCCGGCGCGATTCTCTTCCTGAAGATGCCGGAATTGCAGGCAGGCCTTGGTATTGGCGTCAAAAACGTTCCAGTGGGTTCGAGTTTTCGCGTTGCTGGCATATCACGGTGTCGCCGCGCAACCGCGCCGCGACCTGGCCCGAGAGGAACCTATGCTGCTCACACCGCTTTCACAACGCACGCCTGCGAGAGAGATGCTCGATGTGCTGATCCGCGCCGGACTCATTGCGATCCTGGCCGTGTTCTGCTTTCGGATCTTCGCGCCGTTTCTTAACCTGATGGCCTGGTCGGTGATTCTGGCGATCACGCTGTATCCGCTGCAGGTCCGTCTGCGCCATGCGCTCGGCGGCAAGGATGGTCTGATCGCCACGCTGATCATCCTCGTCGCGTTTGCCGTGATTCTGGTGCCCACGTATGCGTTGGGTCTCGCGGTCGCCGATTCGATCGAGAAATCGATAGCCATTGCGAAGAGCGGTAGCTTCCAGATTCCGCCTCCGGCCGAGTCGGTGGAGAATTGGCCGCTGGTCGGCCAGCGTGTGTACGACTTCTGGCAACAGGCATCGACGGATCTGACCGGCCTTGCACAAAGGTTCGCACCGCAGTTGAAGGAGGCCGGCCTCGCCGTGCTGGCAACGGTGACGGGCCTCGGCGCAGGACTGGTGATATTTTTTGTCGCGCTGATCATCGCGGGAATCCTGATGGCCCACGGTGAGAAGGGCTACCACAGCGCGGTGCAGATCGCCTCGCGCATTTCGGGTCCCGAGAACGGGGTTCAGATCGCCGATCTGTGCACGGCGACGATTCGCGCGGTGGCCCAGGGTGTGGTGGGCATCGCGTTCATCCAGATGCTGCTGATCGGCATCGGTTTCGTCGTGAAGGGGATACCCGGCGCGGGGCTGCTCGCGCTGGCCGTGCTGCTGCTCGGCATCATGCAATTGCCGGCCACGCTGATCACCATTCCGGTGATCGCCTTCGTGATCGTCACGGACGGCGTGAGCACCGCAAACATCATCTTCGCGGTGTATGTGTTCGTCGCGGGCCTCGCCGACAACGTGCTCAAACCCTTGATGCTGGGCCGCGGCGTTGCAGTGCCGATGCCCGTCGTGCTGATCGGAGCGCTCGGCGGCATGGTGACGGGCGGCGTGATCGGGCTATTCGTCGGGCCCGTGATGCTGGCCGTCGGCTATCAGCTGTTCTGGCGCTGGGTCCGTGACCAGCCGCAACCCACGCAAACCACGCAGATCCACGAACAGAAGCAGACCTGAAGCGCGAGGATGGCTCCGTGTCACCGTTCACGCGTCCGTACGGGATCGCAGCGCTCTTTGGGGCGCTCGGCCTGAGCGGATGCATGCGGGTGGGTCCGGACTTCAGGCCGCAGCACGAAGCGTGGAGCGAGCACTGGAGCAGTGCGTCGATCACGCAGGTCACGCAGCAAAGCGCACAGCCGGACGTGCGCCAATGGTGGCTGATTTTCGGCGACCAGAATCTCGAACGTCTGATCGCGGAAGCCGACGCGAACAACGGCGACCTGAAGATCGCCGGACTGCGCGTTCTCGAGGCGCGCGCACAGCTCGGCATCGCGCTCGCGGGACGCTATCCGCAGGTGCAGCAGGCAAGTGCCGAGGTACTCGCGTCGGCGCGCAAGCGCTCCGGGGGCTCCAATCCGCGCTCGGGTGCGTTCGTGCAGTACGGCGCGGGTTTCGCCATCGGCTGGGAGCTGGATTTCTGGGGGCGTTTCAGCCGCGCGATCGAATCGGCCGACGCCGCGTTCTTCGCCGCGCAAGCGAACCGCGACGATGCGCTGGTTCTGTTGCACGCTCAGGTCGCGGATACCTATTTCACGCTGCGGGTCGCACAGGCGCGGCTACGGATCGCGCGCGAGAACGCCCAATTGCAGAAACGCAGCTATGACATCGCGCAAAAGCTCTTCAAGGCCGGCGAATCCGATGAGCTCGACTTCCAGCAGGCGAAGACGCAGTACCTGGGGACACTGAGCAGCATTCCCGACCTCGAAAGCCAGATCGTGCTGGCGCGTCATGCGCTGTCGGTGCTGATCGGGCGAGCGCCTGGGCCGCTGCCGGAACTCGACGTGCAGGCGGGCAAGGAAGGCGTGGTGCCGCTAGTCGATCATGCGGTGCTGCAAGACGTGCCGGCCGATCTGCTGTTGCGCCGCCCCGACGTTCGCGCGGCCGAGTATCAGATGGCTTCGCAGTCGGCGCTGATCGGCGTCGCCAAAGCGGATCTGTACCCGTCCGTATCGTTGCTCGGCACGCTGACGTGGAGCGCCAGTTCGCTCGCGGGCGCACCGAGCACACTGCTCTTTGCCGCGGGCCCGAGCGTCACGTGGAACGTGTTCGATTACGGCAGGATCACGAACAACGTGCGCGTCCAGGACGCGCGGCTGCAAGAGTTGACGGTCGCTTATCAGAACACGGTGCGCGAGGCGGCGCGCGAGGCCGACGATGCCGCGACCGCGCTGATCGCCGCGTTGCAGCGCGACACCATTCTGAATGACGCGCAAGGCGCGGCGCGGCGCTCGCTGACGCTCGCCAATACGATCTATCGGGAAGGGTATTCGGACTTCCAGCGGGTGCTCGATGCGCAGCGCGCGCTGTTTGCGCAGCAGGACGCGTACGTGGTCAATCGCAGCAATGCGCTCGGCAGTGTGATCGCGCTTTACAAGGCGCTCGGAGGCGGTTGGGAGACCGAACAGCCGCTCGTCGATGCGGCGACGCGCGCGCAGATGCGGCAACGCACGGATTGGGGCGACCTGCTCGACGAAACGGCGCCGGCTTCCGGTACGCCGGGGCAGGCCGAAGGGGCGTCACGATGAGCGATACCCAGGATACCCGCGAGCCTCCAACCGCCGCCGCGCCGAAGTCGTCGACGCCCGCCGCCGACCCTTCGGGCAGGGCGGTCAAAGTGGTGGTCTGCCTGATCGTACTGAGCCTGATCTGGTATCTGCTCGCCGACCGTTTCACGCCGTATACGCAGCAGGCGCGCATTCAGGCCTATGTCGTGCCCGTTGCCGCCGAGGTGTCGGGACGCGTGACCCGGGTGTTCGTCCACAACAACCAGGATGTCAACGCCGGGGACGTGCTGTTCGAAGTCGACAGCGAGCCATACCGCATTGCCGCTGACCGCGCGCGCGCCGATCTGGAGTCCACGCGCCGTCAGGTCGGTGCCGGCACGGCCGGCATCGAGTCGGCTCTCGCGGCGTTGCGGGCCGCCGTCGCGAACGAGGTCAAGGCGCGCCAGGACAGCGACCGACTCGAGCGGCTCTATCGCGAAGACGAGGGCACCGTGTCGCTGCGACGTCTCGAGGTCGCGCGGGCGACGCATGCACAGGCGCTAAGCCAGGTCGACGGAGCGCGTGCCGAAGTCGAGCGCGCGCGGGAGCAACAGGGCGGACACGAGGCGGAAAACGCGCAGTTGCGCAGCGCCGCCAGCGCATTGGAGAAGGCCGAACTCGATCTCGCCAACGCGCGGATCAGGGCGCGTTCGAGCGGCGTCGTAACCGATCTGCGCACGGAAGTCGGTCAGTTCGCGGCGGCGGGCAATCCGGTGATGACGCTGATCGCGATCCGCGACGTGTGGGTTAGCGCCGACATGACGGAGAACAATCTGGGCCATCTGAAACCCGGCACGCGCGTCGAGATCGCATTGGACGTGCTGCCCGGTGAAGTATTCGACGGGCGGGTCCGCAGTGTCGGCTATGGCGTGAGCGTGGGACAGCCCACGCCGGCCGGCAGCCTGCCCACCGTGCAGAATAGCCGCGACTGGCTGCGTCCCGCGCAACGTTTTCCGGTGATCGTCGAATTCGACGACAGCGAGCGCGCCCGTCTGCGTGATCTGCGGGTGGGCGGGCAGGCCGAAGTGATGGCGTTTCCGACCCAGGGCAATCCGCTCAATCCGCTGGGACACGCGTTCATCCGGCTGATGAGCTGGCTTTCCTATGTCTATTGAGAAGCCCATGCAGCTCGTGATCCAGCGCCTCGGTTATCGCGCGATACGTGTTGCTCTCGGAACGGCCACCGCTGTTGCGGTCAGCTTCGGACTCGATTTTCCGATCCCGGTCGTCGCGCCGGTATTTACGGTTTTTTTGCTGGCCACGCAGAATCGTCCGCTGTCGTTGAAGGCCGGCGTGATTCTGTCGCTGGTCGTCGCATCGACCACCGGCAGCGGCTTGCTGCTGGTTCCGTTGCTGCGTCATTACGCGCTGGCCGGCGTGATGATCGTCGGCCTGATGTTGTTCTTCGCGTTTCGTTATGGGCTGCGCGGCGGCAACAATCTCGTCGCCACTTTTCTGGTCGCGGGACTGACGATGATTTCCGCCGCGGGCACGGCCGACTTCGAGCTGGCCTTGACAGTAGTCGGCGCACTGGCGAAGGGGCTGCTGCTGGCCGTGCTGGTGTCGACGCTTGCGCACAGCCTGTTTCCCGAGCGGACGGACGCACGAGAACAGCCCGGCGCGGCAGCGATGGCGCAAGACAAGGCGGCCTATATCGCGCTGCGAGCCGCGCTCGTCGTGATGCCGGCTTATCTGCTCGCGATGACCGATCCGGCGAATTACATGCCGATCATCATGAAGTCCGTGAGCCTCGGCAGACAAACCTGCACGACCTCGGCTCGCGGCGCCGCGCGCGATCTGATCGGCTCGACGCTGCTCGGCGGTCTGCTCGCGATCGCCTTCTGGTTTGCGCTGAGGCTGTTCGTGCATCTGTGGATGTTCTTTCTGTGGATGCTGCTGTTCGGCCTGCTGGTGGGACGCAAACTGTACGGCCTGCAACCGACGCGTTGTTCGCCGGGCTTCTGGCTGAACAGTCTCGTGACGATGATCATTCTGCTCGGGCAATCGGTGCAGGACAGCGTGGCGGGCAAGGACGTCTACACCGCGTTTGCCGTGCGAATGGGGCTCTTTCTGGCCGTCACGGTCTACGCATGTTTGATGCTTCTGCTTTTCGAGCAACACCGCCGGGTGGAGTGAGGTGGTGCGTCATGCCGCAAAGCCGACCCGGTGATCGGCGTGGTCTTCATCGGCTTGATCGTGGCCGCCGCTGTACGTGGTGTGCAGGAAGCCGCGCATCGGGCGCAAAGGATCGGATAGCGAGGTAAGGTATCGCGTGCGGGCAAAGTCCGGCCGTGCGATGTCGACGTCGCCGTCGCCGGGAAGGCGGGCTGGCGCGCGGTATGCTTTCCTCGAAGTCTTGACGCAATGGAGACGACACACAATGGCACGCTTGCTTTGCGATATCTGCGGTGTCCGGCCGGCGACGGTGCGGCTTGCGGTACTTCAGAACAACCAGCGTCAGGTGCTCGACGTCTGTGATTTTCACTACGCGCAACTGACCCGCCATCAACGCTCTATCTCGCCGCTCGAAGCGCTGTTTCGCGCGCAGGCATCGGCCCAGGAGCCGTCCGCTGCCGATCCGCATGCCGCGCAGCAGCCCGTCGAAGGCGGCGAATCGTTCAGCATCGAGCGGCATTTCAGCGACGTCGCGATGGAGATGCTGCAGCGCGCCGCTGAAACCGCGGCGCAGTTCGGCCGTCGCGAGGTCGATACCGAACACCTGCTATACGTGCTGGCCGACCATGCGGCCGTCGAAGCGATCCTCGCTTCGCTCGGTGTGAAGGGGAGCGATTTGCGCGCCTATATCGACGCGAACGCAGAGAAGCGCGAACCCGCCGCACCGAGCCCGCACGAGCCGATGGGCGTCTCGCCGCGGCTGAAGAGCGCGCTCGATCGCGCGTTCCTGGCTTCCCGCCAACTGGGTCACAGCTCGGTCGGCGCCGAACATCTGCTGATCGGTCTGGCCGAAGTGCCGGAGAGCTTTGCGGGGCAACTGCTAGGCCGGCTCGGCGTTCAAGCGCCGGCGCTGCGCCAGCAGACGCTGCGCGCGGCCGGCGTGCAGAAGCCAGCGGCGCCGCGCCAGCCGTCGCGCACGCCGCAGCTCGACAAGCACAGCCGCGACCTCACGGTCCTGGCGCGCGAAGGCCGGCTCGACCCCGTGATCGGACGGTCAAGCGAAATCGAAACGATGGTCGAAGTGCTCGCGCGCCGGCGCAAGAACAACCCGGTGCTGATCGGCGAGCCCGGCGTCGGCAAAACGGCGGTCGTCGAAGGGCTGGCACAGCGGATGTTCAACGGTGACGTGCCGGAGTCGCTGCGCAACAAGCGGCTCGTCGAGCTCAACGTGAATTCGATGGTCGCGGGCGCGAAGTACCGGGGCGAATTCGAAGAGCGCGTGAAGCAGGTGATCGACGAAGTGCTGGAAAACCAGGACTCGCTGGTGCTGTTCGTCGATGAAGTGCATACGATCGTCGGCGCGGGGCAGGGCGGTGGCGAAGGCGGTCTCGACATCGCCAACGTGTTCAAGCCGCCGATGGCGCGCGGCGAACTCAATCTGATCGGTGCAACGACGCTCGCCGAATATCAGAAGTACATCGAAAAGGATGCGGCGCTCGAGCGGCGCTTTCAGCCGGTGCTGATCGCCGAGCCGTCGGTCGTGCAGACCATCAACATTCTGCGCGGACTGCGCGACAGGCTGGAGGCGCATCACAAGGTGACGATCCAGGACGATGCGATCGTCGGCGCGGCGGAGTTGTCGGATCGCTATATCTCCGGGCGCTTTCTGCCCGACAAGGCGATCGACCTGATCGATCAGGCCGCGGCGCGTGTCAATCTGTCGTCGACATCGCGGCCTGCCGCCGTGCTCGAACTCGAAGCGGAAATCGGTCAATTGCGCCGCGAGCAGGACTATGCGGCATCGCGCAAGCAATTCGATCGCGCGCATGCGCTCGGCGGCGAGATCACCGCGAAGGAAGAGCAGCTGCGCGAGTCAACCGACGCGTGGAAGAAGAGTGTCGGCACCCACACATCGCATGTGAGTATCGGGCAGGTCGCCGAAATCGTCGCGCGGCTCACGGGCATTCCCGTCGCGCAGTTGACGGCCGAGGAAAAGGAGCGGCTTCTGAATATGGAGCAGCGCTTGCATCAGCGCGTGATCGGCCAGGATGAAGCCGTCGTGGCCGTCAGCGATGCCGTGCGGCGCGCGCGTGCCGGCTTGCAGGCGCGGCACCGGCCCACCGCCGTGTTTCTGTTCCTGGGGCCGACCGGTGTCGGCAAAACCGAGCTGGCGAAAGCGCTCGCCGAAGTCGTGTTCGGCGACGAGGATGCGATGCTGCGCTTCGACATGAGCGAATACATGGAGCGCCATACCGTCGCGCGTTTGATCGGTTCGCCGCCCGGATACGTTGGCTACGAAGAGGGCGGGCAGCTGACCGAACGGGTGCGGCGCAGACCGTACAGCGTGATCCTGCTCGACGAAATCGAAAAGGCGCATCCCGACGTGTACAACGTGCTGCTGCAGGTTTTCGACGATGGACGCCTGACGGACGGCAAAGGGCGCGTCGTCGATTTCAGCAATACGCTGATCATCGCGACGAGCAATCTCGCGTCCGACGTGATCACCGGACAGAACCGCACGGGGCCGGGATTTTTCAGCCAGGCGGGCTCCGTCAGCGTGGAAAGCGGCGTAATGAACGTGCTGCGGCAGCATTTCAGGCCGGAGTTCCTCAACCGGATCGACGACATCATCGTGTTCAAGTCGCTGGGCCGCGACGAGACGCGTCATATCGTGCGGATTCTGCTGGAGCAGGTGCGACGCATTGCCAGCAGTCAGGACATCGAGCTGAGCTTCGACGACTCGCTCATCGACCATCTCGCGACCGAGGGCTATCGGCCCGAGTTCGGCGCGCGCGAACTGCGCCGGCAGATTCAGCAGCGCGTCGAAAATCCGTTGGCGAAAGCGCTGATCAATGGCGAAATCGGTGAAGGGATGCGAGTGGTTTGCCGCTACGACTCGCAGGAGCAGCGGGTGGTGTTCGAGCCCGTCTCCGAAGCAGGGGGAGCATTGCCGTAGAAGGCGATCAAGGCGCTTACAGAGCCTCTTTCATGGGGGCTCTTGACTATTGACTACCGGCGCAAAAAGGGGGAGCTTGTCTGCTTGGGTTGGGTTCGCTGTTGTCTCGATCGTTTCGACTATCCGAGGTGACCATGTGGATCTTCCGTGTAAATGAGCCTCGTCTTGGAGCCATCCGTATTCGCGAATGGCGCCGGCACGCACGCCACACGGTCGGCCTTCTCGTTCTGCTGCTCTGCAGTGCCGCCACCGGGCTGTTCATCCTGGATCAGTCCAATACCTCGTTCCCAAACAAAGTACTTACATCGGTGTGGAATGGGCTCAACCTCGTCACGACACTCGGCGCCTTTGGCGAATTCAATCGGCCTCAAAAGATCTTCATGCTGGTAGCCATGATCGCGACCATGCTGATCGGCGGATTCGCGGTTTCGAGGCTCACTGGCATGCTATCCGGCGACGACGTGATGGCTTATCGGGAGAACAGGATCATGGAGCGCAAGCTCGACCAACTTGCCGATCATGTCGTGGTAGTGGGATTTCATTCGCTCGGTGAACTGGTCGCCGGGCGGCTGCGCGACGCCGGACATACGGTGCTCGTGCTCGTGGGCGATCAGGGGCAGGCCGAACGGGCGGCGGATCACGACTTTCAGGTCATGCTAGGTCCGCCCGGGGAATTCGACGACGTGCTTAAGCACGCGCGGCTGGACCGTGCCAAAGCGCTGGTCGTGACGACCCCCGACAGCAACAACAATCTGGCGATCACGCTGGCGGCGCATACGCTGAATGCGTCGCTCGCGATTGCAGTGCCCGGCGAAAACCCCTTGAGAAAGATGTTGTTCGAGAGCGCGGGGGCATCCAACGTGGTGATCGCGAACGAGATCATCGCGAACGCGCTGGTCGGCAAGCTCACGACCTGAGTGGAGGTGGACACATGAAACCAGCGGCTTCCACGCGCGCTCATCTGCATCACTCGCCGTTTCTGCAAGGGCTTTTGCCCTTCAATTCCTCTCAACTGCCGCGCGACATCATCGCCGGGCTCACGCTGGCGGCCCTCGGCATACCCGAGGTGATGGGGTACACGAAGATATCCGGCACGCCCACCGTCACGGGTCTTTATACGATCCTGTTGCCGCTGGTGGCGTTCGCGGTTCTGGGTGCTTCGCGTCAACTGGTAGTCGCGGCGGACTCCGCGACGGCCGCGATCCTCGCCGGTACCTTGACGACCGTGGCTGCATTGGGCAGCAAGGAATACATCGGGCTGACGAGCACGGTGGCCCTGACGGTCGCCGTGATGCTGGTGATCGCGCGTATCTTTCGGCTCGGCTTTCTGGCCGACTTTCTTTCACGAAGCGCGTTGATCGGCTTTCTGACGGGGGTAGGCGTGCAGGTCGCGGCGGGGGAACTCGCTGGGCTGCTCGGGCTCGCGAAGCAGGGGCATGGCCCCGTCATGCAACTGGTGAGCGTGGTTCAACGTGTGGCCGAAGCGAACTATCCGACCACGCTCCTTTCGCTTGCCGTACTCGCGGTGATCATCGGCTGCAAGCGTCTCGCGCCGCACGCGCCAGGCGCGCTGATCGCCGTGGTCGGCTCCATCGTGGCGAGCGGGGTGTTCAATTTCGCCGCACACGGCATCGCGGTGACGGGCGAAGTGCCCGGCGGACTGCCGTCGCTGTTCGTGCCGCCGCTGCACATGAGCGAGATCAACCAGGTACTGGCGACGGCGGCCTCGTGCTTCATCGTCATCATCGCGCAGAGCGCGGCGACGGCGCGTGCCTACGCGGCCCGCAACAACGAGAAGGGCGACGATAACGCCGACATCATCGGACTCGCGGCGGCGAACGCGGCCGCGGCGTTTACCGGCACCTTCGTCGTGAACGGCAGTCCGACCAAGACCGAGATCATCGACGATGCGGGAGGACGCACCCAGGTCGCCCATTTGAGCACCGCCGTGATCGTGCTGCTGGTGCTGCTGTTCCTCACGAGGCCGCTCAGCCTGATGCCTGCCGCCGTGCTGTCGGCAATCGTCTTCATGATCGGTGTGAAGCTGATCGACGTGAAGGGGATGGCCGAACTGTTTCGCATGCAGAAGGACGAATTCGTCGTTGCGTTGCTCGCGGCGGGCGTGGTCGTGTTCGTCGATGTGATGCACGGCATTCTCGCCGCCGTCGTGCTGTCGCTGATCGCGCATGCGCGGCATAGCTATCGGCTGCGCACGCGCGTGTTGACGCGCGGCCCCACCGGCCACTGGATTCCCCATCACGTCGAGCCGAATCTGCTCGCGGCGCCCGGCATCGTCATCTACCGGTTCGAGGCGGATCTGTTCTATGCGAACACGGGGCGCTTCACAGAGGAAGTGCTGAAAATCGTCAACGAAGCGGACGTTCCGTTGCGCTGGGTCGTGATCGACGCAACCGAGATCAGCAATATCGACTACACGGCCGGCAAGACCTTGCTCCAGCTGGGTGCGGAACTCGACCAGCGCGGCCTGGGTATCGCGGTGGTCGCGGTGCCGGCTGGCGTGCGGCACGAACTCGAGCGGTACAGGGCACTGCGGATGAGCGGCGCGCATCGCGAGATCTTCGAGACGGTCGATGCGGCGATCGACGCACTGCGCGATCTGTCGCCACCCGCGTGGGCGGCAGCCCCGGACGCCGACAAGCCGGGATAAAGCAAGACAAAGTGAAGTGACGGGAAGGGAAGTGACATGACAAGGCCGCTTGATCCCGATTCGAACAAGGAGTGACGCGTGTCTGATTCCGCTGCTGAGAAGTCCATCCAACCCGCCACGGATCGCGCCGATCCGAAGACGCTGGCGGCACAGGAAGATCCGTCCATGCTGTTCGCCGGGCGTGGCTCGCTGGCCGCGCGCATGGAGCAGGGCAAGGCGGCGCGCAAGAAGGCGCCGCGCGCGGAGCTGGGAATCTGCAAGATCGTCGATCGCGATCCCATCGCTCTGCTCGATGCGTCCAACGTGGGCCGCGTGCCGGAGCTGATCCCGATCCGCTACGGTCGGATGGTCGCGAGTCCGTTCGCGTTCTATCGGGGTGCCGCGCCGCTGATGGCGCACGACCTGTCGAAACTGCCTCGTTCCAACGTGAGCGTGCAATTGGGCGGCGATGCGCATCTCGCTAATTTCGGGCTGTTCGCGAGTCCGGAACGGCGCATTCTTTTCGGCCCCAACGACTTCGACGAAACCCTGCCGGGTCCGTTCGACTGGGACGTGCGCAGGCTCGCCGCTTCGTTCGTGATTGCCGCGCGCGAACGAGGCTTTACGATTCGCGACCAGCGCGCCGTGGTACGCCGGCTCTGCGAGACCTTCCGGCAACGGCTCGCCGGATTGAGCAGCATGGACACGCTCGACGTCTGGTATTGCCAGTTCAAGGCAGCGAGCATGCTGGCGATTGCCGATTCGGTGGAGGAAAGACGGAAAGAACTGGCCGTCATCGAAAAGGCGAGGCAGCAATCATCACGTTCCGTGCTGACTCGCGCAACCGAGATGGTCAACGGCAAGCTGCGCATCAAGGACTCGC
Organism: Paraburkholderia youngii; assembly: GCF_013366925.1. Taxonomy (NCBI): domain Bacteria; kingdom Pseudomonadati; phylum Pseudomonadota; class Betaproteobacteria; order Burkholderiales; family Burkholderiaceae; genus Paraburkholderia; species Paraburkholderia youngii. The sequence continues at coordinate 4,999,110 of NZ_JAALDK010000001.1, read as the reverse complement.
CCCCGCTCGTGTACCACGTCCCGCTCGAGAGCAAGCACGACCAGAAACAGTACCAAACGCTGGTACGGCGCTTTTTCGCCGACTATCGACTGACGCTTCCCGATGACAGGCGCGCACTGTTCGATCGCTATGAGCTGGTGGATATCGCCATTCGCGTGGTGGGCATCGGCTCGGTGGGAACACGTTGCTACGAGACGCTCTTCATGGCCGACGGAGAGTGCCCGCTGTTCCTGCAACTCAAGGAGGCGCGGGCTTCCGTGCTGGAGGAGTATCTGCCGCCGAGCCGCTATGCCAATCACGGCCAGCGCGTGGTGAACGGGCAGCGTCTGCTGCAGTCGGCCAGCGACATTTTCCTCGGCTGGTCGAAGATGCATCACACCGGCAACGACTTCTATGTGCGGCAATTGCGCGACATGAAGGGGGCGTTCGACTTCACCACGTTCGACGTCGAAGATCTGGGCGAATATGCGGTGTCCTGCGCTCACGCGCTGGCGCATTCGATGGCGAAAGCAGGCGACCCCGCATTGCTCAGCGGATATGTCGGCAAGTCGGAGGCATTCGACGAAGCCGTCGTGCAATTCGCGCTCGCTTATGCGGAGCAGAATGAGGCGGACTGGACGGTTTTGAAAGCGGCAGTCAAGGCGGGACGTATTCAGGCCATTCGTGAATGAGGTTCAAGTCCCAGCCTGATTTCTTCTCAATCGCATCGCCTAATTGCCTTCCGGCATTTTCGACGAATGATGGCTGGTAATCAGCCACTTGTGTCCGTTCCACGCGTAGGTGAACGTATAGCGCGCCTTGACGACCGAGCCGTCCGCGAACTTGAACGTATAGAGCCCCGAGTCGATCGCCGTATTGCATTCGATCATGATGTCGCGGAAGTCGATCGTGCCGACCGGTTTGTTTTCGAGGAAGCGTTTGAAATAGTCGAGCTTTTCGTCGGCGGTCAAACGCGGCTTGTTCGAGACGGTCGGCAGCAGGATCGAGTTCGGTGCGTAGTTCGCCACGACCTTCTGCGGGTCGCCGGTTTTCAGCGAGTCGTTCCAGCGATCGAACAGTGCGGAAATCTGCTTCTCCGAGGCCGGATGGCACGTTTCGGACCTCGCGAATGCGCTGCCATGCACCACGAGCGCAACCATCGCGAGGACGACGGACGGCCCATATACGCTGATTCTCATGATGCCCTCCGCGATCGACATTAGAGGACGACAGACCGGGTGATTTGGGTAACTTCAGCTCGCTTCTTCCAGGACCACGACACTGCGCGCTTCCACGCGGCATTGCTCGCTTTCGATGACGCCCTGCTGCGCAACTTGCACGATGTCATGCGGACTGTTGCGCGCGGTATCGACGATACGCCGCCAGTGCCGCGCGTCTGGCGCGGGCAATTCGACCGTGCGCGCGCAATCGCTCATGTTGAACACCATGTGCAGTGCCGCCTCGCCCGGCTTTTCGCCCCCCAGCGTGACGGCGAGAAGCCGCGCGCCGGCATCGTGCCAGCCGGGCTCGTTCAGGCGCTCGCCATGCCATGCCACATCCGGCCGCGTTTGCCCGGGCGCTGGCCGGCCGGTCAGGAAATTTTGCCGGCGCAAACTTGCGTGGCGCATGTGCAGCGCAATCAATTCACGCACGAAGCGCGACATCGCCGAGCCGGTTTCAGTGGGTGTCCAGTCGAACCAGCTGAGCGCGTTGTCCTGACAATAGGCGTTGTTGTTGCCGCGCTGGCTGCGCAGCACCTCGTCACCGGCGAGCATCATCGGCACGCCCTGGCTCAGGAACAGAATGGCCATCAGGTTGCGCGCCTGGCGCAGCCGCAGCGCGAGAATCGTCGGGTCGGAGGTCTCGCCCTCGGTCCCGCAGTTCCACGACAGGTTATTGGAGCTGCCGTCGCGATTCCCGTCGCCATTGACCTCGTTGAGTTTCGTCTCGTAGCTCACCAGATCGATCAGCGTGAAACCGTCGTGGCACGTGACGAAGTTGATGCTGTTGTCGGGCAGCCTGCCGCCGTCCGCATACAGGTCCGAACTGCCCGCGATGCAGGTGGCGACCTCGCCGATCAGGCCCGGGTCGCCGCGCACGAAACGGCGAATCACGTCCCGATAGCGGCCGTTCCACTCGGCCCACGCCATGCCGGGAAAGGCGCCGACCTGGTACATGCCGGCGGCGTCCCACGCTTCCGCGATCAACGGCACGTGCGCAAGCACACGCGAAGACTCCATCGCCCAGGGCAGCGGTGGATCGGCCATCAGCTCGCCGTGCTGGTCGCGCGCGAACACACTCGCCAGATCGAAGCGGAACCCGTCGACGCCCAGCTCCTCCACCCAGTATTCGAGGCAATGAACGATGAACGCCGTCACCAGCGGATGGTTGCAATTGACCGTGTTGCCGCAGCCGGTGTAGTCCCGATAGCGACGCCGGTCGGTCTCGTCGAGGTGGTAGAAAATATCGTTGACGAGGCCCTTGAAGTTGATGACGGGCCCCGTCTCGCCGGCTTCCGCCGTATGGTTGAACACGACGTCGAGCAGCACCGCGATGCCCGCGGCGTGCATCGCGTCGGTGAGCGCGCGAAACTCCTGCGGCGCGCGCGCGGGGTCCAGGCAGTAGCGAGGATGCGGGCTGTAGAAGCTATGCGTGCTGTAGCCCCAGTAGTTGATCAGGCCGAGAGCTGCCGTCCCGGGCGGAACGTCCTGCTCGTCGAAGGCCATCACCGGCAGCAGCTCGACGTGGGTCACGCCGAGTTGCGTGAGATACGGAATCTTCTCGATCAGGCCGGCGAAGGTGCCGGGATGCTGGACGCCGCTCGACGGATGACGCGTGAAGCCGCCCACGTGCAACTCGTAGATGATCGCGTTGTCGAGGCCGCGCGAGATACGGTTGGGGGGCGCGCGCAGCGGTTCCGTCACGATCGCGCGGTGCGTGGCGTGCGCGGCGGGGTTCGGGTTGCCGGCCCCACGCCGTGTCCACAGAACGTCGCTGACCGCGCGGGCATACGGATCGAGCAGTTCGCGTTCGGGATCGAACGCGAAGCCGCCGGACTGCGTATCGCGCGGACCATCCACTCGCCACGTGTAGTGCGTGCCGAACGGCAGTCCTTCCACCATCACATGCCAGAAGAAGAAGGTTCGATTCTCATCGGTACAGAGAGGGATGATCTGAACCGGCTCGGGGCTGTCCGCGGCCTCGTACAGCAATAGCTCGACGCGCGTCGCGTGGCGGCAGAAGATGCAGAAATTGATGCCCCCGGGCACCGCGCTGACGCCCGTCGGAAACCGCGAGCCGGGGCGAACCGCGTGAGCACGCAGCAATGCCGTTTCAGGGTCATTGGTCAAGGGTGATCCTTATCGGGCAGATCCTCCAGATCTTCTTGCAGTATTCGCCGATGGCCCGGTCGGAGGAGAACTTGCCCGAGCGCGCGGTGTTCAGGATCGACATGCGGGTCCAGCGCCGCGTGTCCTGCCACGCGGCGCTGACGTCGTCCTGACGCGCCACGTAGGCGGCGTAATCGGCGAGCACGAGAAACGGGTCCGCGTGCAGCAGATTGTCGATGAGCGGGCGGAACATCTCACGGTCGCCGCGCGAGAACTGACCGTCGGCGATCAGTTGCAGCACTTCGCCCAGTTCCGCGTTGTCCTTCACGTAGTCCGCGGGGTGATAACCCGCGCGCTTCACTCCTGCCACTTCGTCGGCGGTCAGGCCGAACAGGAAGAAGTTTTCGTCGCCGACTTCTTCGCGGATTTCGACGTTGGCGCCGTCGAGCGTGCCGATCGTCAGCGCGCCGTTCATCATGAACTTCATGTTGCCGGTGCCAGACGCCTCCTTGCCGGCCGTCGAAATCTGCTCGGACAGATCGGCGGCGGGGTACATGAAGTGGCCATTCTTCACGTTGAAGTCCGGATAGAACACGACCTTCAGCCGGCCGTTCACCACCGGGTCGTGATTCACGACTTCGGCAATGCCGTTGATCAAACGAATGATCAGCTTGGCCATCACATAGCCGGGCGCGGCCTTGCCGCCGAAGACGAAACAGCGCGGCGTCAGCGCGAGTTGCGGATCGCGCAGCAGGCGCCGGTACAGTGTGACGATCAGCAACGCGTTCAGATGCTGCCGCTTGTATTCGTGGATGCGCTTGACCTGCACGTCGAACAGCGCGGCAGTATCGACGACGATGCCCGTGACGCGGCGGATATGCTCGGCGAGCACCGCCTTGTTCGACTGCTTCACGCTACGCCAACGCTGCTGGAACGCGGCGTCGTCGGCATAGGCTTCGAGCTCGCGCAATCGCGCCAGATCCGTGACCCAGCCAGCGCCGACGGTCTCGTCGAGCAGCCGCGCGAGCCCCGGATTGCAAAGCAGCATGAAACGGCGCGGCGTGACGCCGTTCGTGACGTTGTGAAAGCGCTCGGGCCACAATTCGGCGAAGTCCCGCAGCACGGTTTGCTTGAGCAGCCCGGAATGCAGTTCGGCCACGCCGTTGATCGCGTGGGCGCCGACGGTCGCGAGATGCGCCATGCGCACGAGCTTGTCTCCGCGCTCGTCGATCAGCGACATGCGTGCGAGGCGCGCTTCATCGCCCGGAAAGCGTTGCCGGACCTCGTCGAGGAAACGCCGGTTGATCTCGTAGATGATTTCGAGCAGGCGCGGCAGCAGGTTGCGCATCAGCGGCAACCCCCAGGTTTCGAGCGCCTCGGGCAGCAGCGTGTGATTGGTGTACGCGAGCGCGCGCCGGGTGATGTCCCAGGCCTCGTCCCACGGCAGCTCCTTGTCGTCCACCAGCAGACGCATCAGCTCGGCGACCGCGATCGACGGGTGCGTGTCGTTCAGCTGCACGTTGAACAGATCCGCGAAGTGTCCGAGCGGTTCGCCCTTGATTTCGAGCAGGCGCAGCATGTCCTGCAGCGAGCACGACACGAAGAAGTATTGCTGCGCGAGCCGCAGGCGCTTGCCGATCTCGGGCTCGTCGTTCGGATACAGCACTTTCGACAGCGTCTCGGAGATGACCTTTTCGTTGACGGCCTCGTAATAGTCGCCGGCGTTGAAGTCCTGCAGGTCGAACGACTCGACCGCTTCGCTTTTCCACAGCCGCAAGGTGTTGCAGGTGTTGACGCGATAGCCCGGCATCGGGATGTCGCACGCTACGCCTTTGATCTGCCGCGTGGGGGTCCAGCGCACACGCAGGTGCCCGCTTGCATCGGTCTCGTTGTGCGTGCTGCCGCCGAAGCCGACGTAGTACGCCACCTCGGCGCGCACGATCTCCCACGGATTGCCTCTTTGCAGCCACTTGTCGGTGGTTTCGATCTGCCAGCCGTCGCGAATCAGCTGGTCGAAGATGCCGAATTCGTAGCGGATGCCATAGCCGATGGCCGGGATTTCCAGCGTCGCGAGCGAATCCAGATAGCAGGCCGCGAGCCGGCCCAGCCCGCCATTGCCGAGCCCCGGCTCCTCCTCGATCTCGAGCAGCGTATCGAGGTCGACGCCGAGCGAGGCCAGCGCTTCACGCGCGTTGGCCTCGATGTCGAGGTTGGCGAGGTTGTTGCCGAGTTGCGGGCCGATCAGGAATTCGGCGGAAAGATAGCAGGCTACGCGCGCATCGCTGACGGCGTAGGTCCGGACGGAGGCTGCCCAGCGCGCCAGCATGCGGTCGCGCACACTGTAGGCGAGCGCCATGTACCAGTCGTGCGGCGAAGCGATGGCCGGATAGCGGCCGAGCAGGCACAGCAGATTGTCGAGCACGCCGCGCCGCAGCGCGGCGGCGCTCAGGCCGGTGCGCGCCGCATCCATGCTTTGCGGCGTGGTCGTGGTGGGAGCGTCGTCCATGGAGCTTTCCCCCGGTGCGTGCTGCGCGTGAGGTTCAGAAGGGCCAGACCCAGTCGGCGACCTCGGCGCGGTCCGTGGCGTGCGTATGCGCATGGTGCAGGTGGTGGGCGCGTTGCGCAGGCGCTTCGATGATTGACGGGGTCCGGATCGCACCTGTTCGCGAACCTCTGCGACCGGGTATTTTTTGCCAGCCGACGAAGATTCATAACGCAGAATATGTTACTGCGCGAAGATTGCAAGGATGATCCGGCACCGTATTGCGCGGCCTGGAAAACCGCAAGTTGTATTCAGGCCGCGATCCGATGTTCGTAGAACGGCCGGTCCCGATCGTCGAGAATCGCGTACAGCGCTGCCAGATCGTGCGGATCGGGATTCAACCACGCGTCGATATGCTCGGGCTTGATCGGAATGATGCAGCGATCGTGGCCGGCGGCGGCAACCTCGGGTGGCGGATCATCGGTGATGGCCGCGAAGGACAATAGATCGGGCTCGCCTTTGCCGCTCCAGCGGGACCATAAGCATGCGACCAGCATGTCATGGGGCGGGTTGGGGCTGAACTCCAGCCGGACATTTTCATCTTTGTCGCCGGGCGCCAGTTCACGGCCTTCCATCCGCGCGCGCGATACGTTCTCATAGAATGAACTGGCCAGCACGAGTCCATGCGAGCAGCCGAATAGCGTTTTCCAGAAACCTTCGAGACTGTCCCGACGGGCGTTGTACGTGCCCGGATAGCGGGTGTCGTATGATGCGGGCTTGCCGGCGAGGCGGCACTGATAGCGCATCGGCTTGACCACGCGCTGGCCGTTTTCCATCACCAGTACCGGCGCGTAGTAGCCTGGAAAGATGCGCGAGTCGGCTGCTTTGGGATCGACCCGGCGGAGGTCGTCGAGCCGTTCGAGCGTGCGGTCGATCTTGTCTTTGGCGATCCGTTGGCTCTCGGTCGCCGCCTTGGTGACTTTGGTCTGCAAAGAGCGCTCGGCATCGGCGAAGCGGGTGCGCTGTTTGAACAGTTCCTGTTCGAGCTTCACGGTCTGCTGCGACCGGAAGCGTTCGATCAGCGCCCAGACTTCCCGTTGCGCGTCGGACTGCGGTTCCGAGAACGCGTCTTCCATCGCTTTGGGAATCTTCGCCTGATTGTCTTGCGCGCGTTCGAAGAAAAGCCGCGCGAATTCCTCGATGCTCATCTGCGCGCCGAACATGCGAACGTAGCGCCGGTAGTCCGCCACGATCTGAGCCGAATAGCACATGGATGCCCTCCGTTTGCTGTCCCGATGATACGCATTCGCGCGCTCGTGTCAGCAGAAGTTTCTGCTCGTCGTTTGCAACTTGCCCAGCAGATGGGACATATCGACGAGCCGCTGCGCGACGAGGTGCCGTACTTCTCCCTGACACTGCCACGTGCCGTACACGGCGAGCAGCGTGGCGCCCAACGCTTCCTTGCGCTGTTTTTCGAGCAGGCCCGGCCAGATGATCACGTTGACGTTGCCCGTCTCGTCTTCGAGCGTGACGAATACGACGCCCTTGGCCGTGCCAGGTCGCTGACGCACCGTCACCAGTCCGCAGGCGCGCGCGAGGCGGCCGTCGCGATAGGTCCGCAGCGTCGCGGCCGGCATCAGCCGGTTCGCGAGCAATTGCGGCCTGAGCAGTTCCAGCGGATGGCGGTTCAGCGTCAGGCCGAGCGAGCGGTAGTCGGCGACGATGTCGTGCGCTTCGCTCGGTGCGCCCAGTTCGGGCGTTTCGTCCTGAGTCGCCGCGGCCGCGAGCATATCCTTGTCCGGCACCGCGGCGACCGACTGCCACAGCGCTTCGCGGCGGTTTCCCGCGAGCGCTGCCAACGCATTCGCATCCGCGAGCGCATGCAGGTCTTTGCGGTCGAGCTGCGCGCGGCGCGCGAGATCGTTGACGCTCGCGAACGGACGAACCGCGCGCGCGTTCTCGATCCGTTCGGCGGCGCCGTCCTTCATGCCGCGCAGCAGCGAAAGACCGAGCCGCACGGCGGGGCGCATCGCCCCCGCACGCGGTTCGAGCGAGGAGTCCCAGCCGCTCACCGTCACATCGACCGGCAACACCGTGACGCCGTGCCGCTGCGCATCCTGAACCAGTTGCGACGGCGAATAGAAGCCCATCGGCTGGCTGTTCAGCATCGCGGCGAGAAATGCCTCTGGTTCGTGACACTTGAGCCAGCTGCTCGCATAGACGAGCAGCGCGAAACTGGCCGCGTGACTTTCGGGGAAGCCATATTCACCGAAGCCCTTGATCTGCTCGAAGATCGCCTCGGCGAAGGCCTGGTTGTAGCCGCGCTCCTGCATGCCGAGCACGATGCGGTCATAGTATTTTTCGAGCCCGCCCTTGCGTTTCCACGCGGCCATCGCGCGCCGCAGCTGGTCGGCTTCGCCGGCCGTGAAGCCGGCCGCGAGAATCGCCACCTGCATCACCTGCTCCTGGAAGATCGGCACGCCGAGCGTGCGGCCCAGCGCGGTCTTTAACGCGTCGCTCGGATAGGTGACGGGCTCGAAGCCCTGGCGGCGCTGCAGGTACGGATGCACGGCGCCGCCCTGAATCGGACCCGGCCGCACGATCGCGACTTCGATCACGAGGTCGTAGAACGTCTGTGGCCGCATGCGCGGCAGCATGCTCATCTGTGCGCGCGATTCGATCTGGAACACGCCGACCGTATCGGCGGCTGAAATCATCGCGTAGGTCGCGGGATCTTCAGACGGAATGTCCTGCATTTCGAAACGTTCGCCGCGCTGTTCCGACACGAGGTCGAGTGTGCGCCGGATCGCCGACAGCATGCCGAGCGCGAGCACGTCCACCTTCAGCAAGCCCAATGATTCGAGATCGTCCTTGTCCCACTCGATCACCGAGCGGTCGGCCATCGCCGCGTTTTCCACCGGCACGAGCCGCGTGAGCTTGCCGCGGCTGATCACGAAGCCGCCCGAATGCTGCGACAGATGGCGCGGAAAATTCAGCAGTTGCGCGGCGAGCTTCGCCCAGGCCTGAATCAGCGGCTTGTCCGGATCGAGGCCGGATTCCGCGAAGCGCGCGAGCAGATCCTGGCGGCTATCGAACCAGTGATGCGACTTCGCGACCGCATCGACGATCTGCGGATCGACGCCGAGCGCCTTGCCGGTTTCCCGCAGCGCGCCACGCGGACGATAGGTGGACACCGCCGCCGCGATCGCGGCCCGGTCGCGGCCGTACTTGCGATAGATGTACTGGATCACTTCTTCGCGCCGCTGGTGCTCGAAGTCGACGTCGATATCGGGCGGCTCGCCGCGCTCCTTGCTGATGAAGCGCTCGAACAGCATGTTGCCGCGCGCGGGGTCCACCTCGGTCACGCCGAGGCAGTAGCAGACCGCCGAGTTCGCGGCCGAGCCGCGACCCTGACACAGAATGTGCTGGCTGCGCGCGAAGCGGACGATGTCATAGACGGTCAGGAAATACGGCTCGTACTGCAGGTCCGCGATCAGTTCGAGTTCGTGCTCGATCTGCTGCTGCACGTGATGCGGGATCCCCGCCGGAAAACGCCGCTGCGCGCCGATATAGGTCTCCTGGCGCAAGTACGAGGCCGGCGTATGGCCGGCCGGCACCAGCTCGTCGGGATACTCGTAGCGCAGCTCATCGAGCGAAAACGTGCAGCGGCTCATGATGTCGACCGTCGCGGCCAGCGCGTCTTCCGGGTACAGGTTGGCCAGGCGCAACCGCGAGCGCAGATGCTGCTCGGCGTTCGGCGCGAGATCATAGCCGCACTCATGGACCGGTTTGCCGACCCGGATCGCGGTCATCGTGTCCTGCAGCGGCTTGCGCGAGCGCACGTGCATCACGACTTCGCCAAGCGCGACGACGGGCACGTCGCGGCTCTTCGCGACGAATTCGACCGCGCCGCGATGCATGTCGTCCATCGCGCGTTGATGCAGCACGAGACCGACCCATGCGCGGCCGGTGAAGGTTTCGTCGAGCCATTCGACCTGCGCGTCGAGCGCGTCTTCGCTGGCCGGGAAATCCGGCACCAGAATCGCGAGGCAGTCGGGCATGCCGAGCAGGTGGCGATATTCCTTCTCCGGCCGCGACAGATCCTGCGGCGTGAGCCGGTATTCGCCCTTGGGCGCGCGCATGCGCGCGAGCGTGATCAGCTCGGACAGATTGCCGTAGCCGTTGCGGTTGCGGGCGAGCAGGATCAGGCCGAAGGCCGGCGAACCATCGGCATTGACGAGCCGGAAATACGAACCGACGATGAACGGCAGCTTCGCTTCCTTCGCCGCGACATGCGCGCGCACGACTCCCGCGAGGGAGCATTCGTCGGTGATCGCGAGCGCGGAGTAGCCGAGTTGCGCGGCACGCTCGGCCAGTTCCTCAGCGTGCGACGCGCCGTGCAGAAACGTGAAGTTGGAAAAGCAGAACAGCTCGGCATACGCCGGCAGCATCGTGAAGGTGGTGTCCATGGCCGTTCATCCGCGCATATCAGCCGCGCCTGTCAGCCGAACAGGCCATGAAGGAACCAGCGTTGCTCTTCTTCCGCGTCGCGGCTGCTCACGCGTTCGCGGTAGATCCAGTAGCAGCTCTGGTCGTCCGCCTGCGCGACGAAGTAATCGCGCGTGACGAGCTCGCCGTCGAACCAGCCGCTCTCGATACGCTCGCCCGGCGACACCATGCGCAACGGCGAGCCATAGAACGGGCGGTGCTGGCGCATCAACAGACGCACCGGCGTATCGAGCATCCACGTCGGGCGCGGCAGATTCTGCGGCAGCGGCTCGGGCTTGACCGGCTGCGACACCGGCAGCCAGCGGTTTGCGATCTCCGGGCGATGATCGGCGGTTGGCGCGGGTTTCAGCACGTTCTCTTCGCCGAGCCGCGCGACCAGCAGTTCGAGCAGGCGCTCATGGTCTTCCTGCGAGCCGCCCGGTTCGGGAAACAGCGTGTCCGACGCGGGCGCGGCCGACTCGACGTTCGACGCATCGAGCCGCAACGCAATCACGGGCGCGGCGAGCTCGATGCGATGCAGCCGCTCTTTCAGCAGCCGCATCAGATGTTCTTCGCGCCAGGTCGGCTCGCCGAGCGCGATGTCGATCGTGGTCGGCTCGATCGCATTGCGGCCGCGCTCGTGTTCGAGCGACAGGCGAATGCCGCTGACCGCGAGCTGCTTCGCGCACAGCCATCCGCACAGTTGCACGACGAGCCGCTGCGCGCCGAACACCGCGCCATCCGCGTGTTCGAGCCGGTCCGGCATCTCGATGCGCGCCGAGAACGTGGGCGGCAGTTCGAGCCAGTCGAACAGTTCGGGCGCGGTCCCGAACGCGCGGTCGAGCGAGTCGAGCAGATGTTCGCCGCAGCGGCGCTGCAAGCCGGCGCGGGGCAGGCGGCGCAGATCGGCGATGCGCTCGCAACCAAGGCCCGTGAACCAGTCGGCGAACGGGCGGACTTCGGGCACGGCGAGCATCGGCAGCGCTGAGAGGCGGTGTTCGAGCGACGCGAGCTTCAGCACGCGGCGGTTGCCGAACTTCGCGAGCAGCCACGCGCCCTGGCCGGTCGGCGCGGCGCTGATGCGCGCGGTGAAGCCGAGCGCATCGAGGATGGCCTTGGCGTCGCGACACAGCGCGAGCAGGCCGCCGAAGAGCCGCAGACTCGCGCCGATCTCGACGACCACCGTCGCCTCATCGAGCAGCGCGACTTCGGGCGAGAAGCGCATCAGTGCGATCCCAACCTCGCGATGAGCCGCCGCTTCGCGGCCGCTGTCGCGCTCAACCATCTCGGTTTCCGGCGACAGCGTCAGCACGCCGCCGCGCTTCATGCCCGGACGCACGCCTGCCGAGCGCGCGGCGGGATCGGCCATGACCACCTTGTCTTTCTCCAGCACCGCGCAGCCATGCGCGGGCTCAGGCGACCACTTCGGTCTGAAGACCTCGAGCGGCAACTTTGGCAGATGAACGGCGAGAAAGACGCGCATGTCGGGAAAGCAGAACGGGTGTGGGTTGAAGGGGAATCGACAGGGGCTCTGCGCGAGCGGGCCCTCGTCGTTTCACGATGTCGATGGTCAGACCTTCGGCCGATGGCCTGAGCGCGAGCCGCAGCAGCGCGGGCGACGCGTCCTGCGCGGTGGCGAGCGGCCGCACCATGATGAAAAGCGTCTCCGACGACTGCGCGGCCAGATGCAGGCGGCGCAGCGACGACGCCTGCGCGTATTGCGCCCAGAAGATCAGCGCGCCGCAACTGCCGGCGCGCAGGATCTGCTCGGCGGACCACAGCGCGTCGGCGGTTTTCGGCGCGTTGATGCGCAGCACCTGCTGCAGCGACAGGCCGATGTAGTTGAGCCCGAGGCCGTCCGGCGTGTGCGGCGGCTGCACGAAGGCGACCGGACGCTCGCCGACGGCGCTGAGCGCCGGCTGCAACAGCCGCAGTTCGCCGACGCCGGCCTGCTGCACCAGCAGATCGACCAGCGCGCCGAGCGGCCAGCCGCCGCCGGGCAATTCCGCCGACAGGGCCGGATAGCCGGTATCGACGCTGCGGCCGCGGCCAGCGCCAAGCTGGGACGCCCGCCACAAGGACGGGTGTATGGCTTCCGGTGCTGGCAGGGCGGTTGTCATTTGCGAAAATACCTGTATGGATATACAGTATCCTACATCGTTTTCAAGATATGGCGAATAGGCACTTTTTTCGGGAGCGGATGAATGGACATGCGAGTGCGCAAGCCGGCCGGGCATCCGATGCCCGAGATCGCGGCGTTCGTGGCCGAACTGAAAGCGGCGTTCGGCGAGCCGGGCATCGATGAAGCGATTCGCCGCGGCAAGGCGGGCGAGCCGAGCTTTCATGCGCGGGAAAACGGCCGCTCGGTGGGAACGGCGCGGCCGGCCGAGGCGAACGTCTGGCGCGTGGATCGCGCGGTGCGTGACCGCCACTACTGCGAGGGTTGCGACGGCTCGTGCGTTGGCAGCGCGAAGTCGTGCCGTCCATAATTGCAGCGGCCCTCAACCTCGGAGAACCCCATGCTGCGCACGTACCTCGGAAGCTGCCATTGCCAATTCGTGAAGTTCGAGGCTCGCATCGATTTCGACAAGGGCACGTCGAAATGCAATTGCAGTTATTGCAGCAGGCTGCGATTCTGGCACGTGCAGGTTCGCCGGGAGGACTTTCGTCTGCTTTCGGACGAAGCCGCGCTCAGCGAATATCAGGGGAAAAATGCGGTCGCGCATCATCCGTTCTGCCGGCGCTGCGGGGTCCATGTATTCGATCGGATCGATATGCCGAACGGCACGGGGTATCCGTATATCAACGTCAACATCATGTGCATCGATGAACTCGATCTCGATGCGGCGTTGAGTGCGCCCGTGATCTATCGGGATGGGTTGCACAACGACTGGGGCAATCCGCCCGAGCAAACGCGGCATCTTTGATCGCTGCGTCTCCTGAATAATGCAAAATAGCCGGATTCCAAGATGCGGAGACCGGTCGTGGGCGTCAACTTCGACTTGAACGACTTGCAGGCGTTTCGCGCGGTGGTGGAGCTGGGCAGCTTCCGCAAGGCCGCCGAGGCGGTGAGCATTTCCCAACCGGCCTTGAGTCGTCGGATCGACAAGCTCGAGGAAGCGCTCGGCGTGCGTCTCTTCGAGCGAACCACGCGTAGCGTCACACTCACAACTGTCGGCCGCGTGTTCGCCCCGAGCGCGGAACAACTGCTGGATGACCTCGACATCGCACTGCTCGGCATTCGCGATGTTTCATCGAGCCGCCTGGGTCATGTGACTATCGCGTGCGTGCCATCGGTGGCGTACTACTTTCTGCCGAGCGTCATCGCGAGCTACCATCACCGCTTTCCACGCATCCGGGTCAAGGTTCTGGATGCGAGCGCCAACGAGGTGCTTGGCGCCGTCATCAGCGGCGAGGCTGATTTCGGCGTGAGCTTCATGGGCAGTCAAGAGTCCGAGATCGAGTTCAAAGTCCTGCTGCAAGAGCGGTTCGTTGCTGCTTGCCGCCGCGATCATCCCCTCGCACGCAAGAAGCGCGTGACCTGGACCGAGCTTTACGAGCACGATTACGTCTCGGTCGACAAGACTTCCGGCAACCGTCTGTTGCTCGACCAGGCGCTCTCGAGCGTCGCGCCACGAGCGCCGAGCGTCTGCGAGACGCGACACGTGACGACCATGCTCGGGTTGATCGAAGCGGGGCTCGGCGTCGCCGCCGTGCCGTCGATGGCCATGCCCGGACATGACCACCCGATCCTCACGAGCGTGCCGCTCGTCGAACCGGTGGTGAGACGACGCGTGGGAATCGTAAGACGGCGCGGACGGCCGCTCACACCGGCCGCCCAGGAGTTTCATCGGACGATCATCGAGATGAAGCGCGCCGGAGCCGCAAGCGGTGATGCCGTGGGCAATAACGTAACGGCGACAGTCAAGACAGGAAGGAAGACCGCATCGTGACGTTGGCAAGACCGCTTCGTCCGCTCTATGTGCAAGTCCTGCTGGCCATGGTGATCGGCATGATCCTCGGCCATTTCTGGCCGGCAACGGGCGCGCTGCTCAAGCCGCTCAGCGACGCGTTTCTCGGGCTCGTGCGGATGATGGTCGCGCCGATCGTCTTCTGCACGATCGTCTCGGGCATTACGTCGCTCGCCAGCGGGAAGGCCATCGGACGCACGATCATCCGGGCGCTGGCGCTTTTTTATTGCCTGACGGCCGTCGCGCTCGTGTTCGGACTCGGCATCGCGTTCGTGCTGCGACCTGGCGCGGGCATGCACATCGACGTACATCATCTCGATTCGAGCATCCTCGCGCAATATACGAAGCACGCGCAGGCGGGCGGACTCGTGGCGTTCGGGTTGAGCGTGATCCCGGAGACGATGCTCGGGGCCTTCGAGAAGGGCGAGGTGCTGCCGGTGCTGCTGCTCTCGCTGCTGTTCGGCTTCTCTCTGAATTCATATCCGCAGGCCGGCCGGCCCGTGCTCGCGCTCATCGACGGCGTCGCCCAGATCCTGTTTCGCGTCCTCGCGATGATCATGCGGCTCGCTCCGCTCGGAGCGTTCAGCGCGATGGCGTTCACGGTGGGCCGCTTCGGCATCCGCTCGGTCGGCTCGCTCGGCATGCTGATGGTGTCGTTCTACGTCGCATGCGTGATGTTCGTTGCGCTGGTGCTCGCGCCGCTCGCGCGGCTGCACGGTTTCGCGCTTTGGCGACTCCTGCGCTACATGCGCGAGGAATTGCTCATCGTTCTCGCGACATCGTCGACGGAGCCGGTGCTGCCGCGTTTGATCGGGAAGCTGGAGGCGCTCGGTTGCGACAAGGGCGTCGTCGGGCTCGTGCTGCCCGCGGGCTATTCGTTCAATCTGGACGGCACCGCGATCTATCTGACGCTCGCCTCGATGTTCATCGCTCAGGCGTGCGATGTGCCGCTATCCGCGTCTCAGACCGCGACGATGCTCGCCGTCATGCTGCTCACTTCCAAGGGCGCGGCCGGCGTGTCCGGCAGCGGGCTGGTCGCGCTCGTCGCTACGCTCACGGTGATTCCGGACTTGCCGGTTGCCGGGGCGGCGCTGCTGGTGGGCATCGACCGCTTCATGTCCGAGGCGCGGGCGCTGACGAGCGTCATCAGCAACGCGTGCGCAGTGATCTTCGTTTCGATGTGGGAAGGCACGTGCGATCGAGCGCGTCTCGCACAGATGCTCAGGGCGCCCAAGCCAGCCCGCCCGGACGTCGCGAATGATCCCGCGACAGACGCCTTGCGGTGACGGGAATGCTGGCTGAGGCAAGCCTTCCCGTGGTTCTGCCTCAATGCGCCAGGACGGAATCGAGCCCGGTCGATTTCACTTCCGCTTGTACATCGGGTGAAGCAAGATAGTCGAGAAGCGCTTTCGCTTCCTTCGGATGCCGCGCACCGACGGGAATGCCGGCGGCGAAACGCGTGACGGACTGCAGAGACTCGGGAATCTTGCCGACGAACGTGGCACCCTGGACGGGCAGCAATTCGCTCACCTGCTGGAAGCCGATTTCGTAGTCCCCGTTTGCCACCACCGACGCCACCGGAATCCGCGGGATCATCTTCGCCTTCGACCTGACCTGATCCTCGATGCCCAGCTTCTTGAACAGCTCTCGCTCGATATAGACGCCGCTCGCGCTGTCCGAGTAGGCGATCGACTTCGCCTGCAACAGGGTCTGCCTGAGGCCCTCGGGGGAGCCGATGTCGGGCTTCACCGCCCCTTCGCGCACGACCATGCCGATGCGCGAATCGGCCAGCTCTACCCGCGATCCGGGGATGACCTTGCCTTGCTTGATCAGCTCGTCGAGTGCGTAGCCGACCATGATGACGGCGTCCGCGGGCTCGCCGCGCTCGAGCCTGTTGGGGATCGCTTCGGGCGATTTGCCCATCGAGGGCCCGAGCGAGGTGTCGAGCGTGTTGCCAGTCTGGGACGCGAACTTCGGGCCGAGCACCTTGTACGCGGCGGTGAAGCCGCCGGAGCTCATCACGTGCAGGTCGGCGGCCTGCACGTTCGCCGCAGCGGCCGAGCTTGCGACGAGCGCCGCGGCGCAAAGTTTCAGAAGCAGATTTTTCATGGTGATGGTCGTGTGCGGTTGCGATGGATGCGGGGCAAGCGCATCAGTGCGCCGGTGTCAGCGTTACTGCGCGGCGGCGATAGAGCGCGAACGTCGCCAAAAGCGCGCACGCTGCGGCGAGGCTCATCCAGTATCCGGGCGCGGCCTTGTCGCCAGTCATATGAATGAGCGCCGTCGAGATCGCGGGCGTGAAGCCTCCGAACACGGCCGTCGCGAGGCTGTAGGCGAGCGAGAACCCGGCAACGCGCACCTGCACCGGCATCACTTCCGTGAGCGCGACGACCATCGCGCCGTTATAGATGCCGTACATGAACGAGAGCCAAAGGAGGACGAGCAGCATGTTGACGAAGCTCGGCGCGTGAGCGAGCAGCGACAGTGCCGGGTAGGCGGTCGCGATGGCGAGCACCGTCATGGCGACGAGGAGCGGCCGGCGGCCGAGCTTGTCGGAGAGCGCCCCGCCGATCGGCAGCCACACGAAGTTCGATACGCCGACACACAGCGTCACGAGCAGGCTGTCGGCGGTGCTCAGGTGCAGGACCGTCTTGCCGAAGGTCGGCGCGTAGACCGTGATGAGGTAAAAGCTCGTGGAAGTCATCGCCACCAGCATCATGCCTGCGACGACGACGGCCCAGTTCTGGACCAGCGTGCCGAATACTTCCTTCATGGTCGGACGATGCTGGCGCGCCTTGAACTCCTGCGTTTCCTCCAGATTGCGACGCAGCATGAAGATGAACGGCACGATCATGCAGCCCACGAAGAACGGCACGCGCCAACCCCACGCTGCTATGGCCGATGCGTTCAGCCACTGATTGAGCCCGAAGCCGAGGCCCGCGGCGACGACGATCGCCACCTGTTGGCTCGCGGACTGCCAGCTCGTGAAAAACCCTTTGCGGCCGGGCGTGGCCATCTCGGCAAGATACACCGACACGCCGCCCAGCTCCGCGCCCGCCGAGAAGCCCTGCAGCAGCCGTCCGAGCAGCACGAGCGCGGGCGCCAGAAGTCCGATCGTCGCGTAGCCCGGTACGAACGCGATCAGGATCGTGCCGCTCGCCATGATGGAAAGCGTGACGATGAGGCCCTTGCGGCGGCCGACGTCGTCGATGTAGGCGCCGAGCACGATCGCGCCCAGCGGGCGCATCAGGAAGCCGGCGCCGAAGACGGCGAACGTCATCATCAACGAGGCGAACTCGCTGTGGGCGGGAAAGAAAACGTTGGCGATCTGCGTGGCGTAGAAGCCGAACAGGAAGAAGTCGAACTGCTCCAGGAAATTCCCGGCCGTTACACGGAAAACCGTGGCGGCCTTCGAACGTCCGGTGGAAAGGTTAGACGAGGGGTGCATCGAGGTGTCTCCTGAGATCTTGAAAGGACGCGGTGGTCCGGCCGATTGTGGTTTTGGAAATATTGGCCTGGAGGCGGCAAAACGATAAGTGCAACTTTCGGAACGATTGATGTTCTGCCGTTATCAATCGGGGCTCTGCCGTCGCCACCGCGCCGCGCAACGCGAGCACGGCGGCGGCCGTCAAAGGTCTTTTTTGTCACGCAACGAAGTGGCATTGGGAAGCGGCCGTGCGCGTATCCATATTGCGTCCGCGGTTCAGGTGATCGTCAATTTCAGCAGCGCAGCCGAGCATACGCGGATAGAGAAAGATCGTGAACGCGGCCGTTTCGAGATCCGCCTCGCTGAACGCTCCGCGCCTGAGCGGCTTCCACAGCATCTTGAGCAGCAGCGCGGCGATCACTGCGTCGACATTGACGCAATAGACGTTACGCGACACGCCGGCATCGAAAAGCGCCTGAACGAGCGCGCGGTAATACGCATGGAACACGTTGTACTCTCCGCGAGCTTCATAGAGGTTCGCTATGAAGACCTCGCGCGGGTCGTGATTCACCGGCTTGTCTTTGAAGACCGGATGATTCACACCCGGAAGTTTCGCGATGTCGAGACTGCCCGCATGCTTCTGGCGTGCCTTGTACTGCGCGTAACGATCGACAGAGCGGCGCGCGAGCGCTTCCAGGTCGACGGCATGGTGCGCATCGGAAGGATCATCGAGGCCGCTGTCGCGGAACGCCTCGTTGAGGAACGCAATGCCTTCATAGCCGTTGCCGCCATGCGTATAGCCGGTGTGTGTGAGGAACCCCGCGAGCGCCTTGTTCAACTGCACGCGCTCGGGGCTCTCGGGGCCATCTGCGGATACCGCGCCCTTTGCGCCCTGTGCCGAAATCGCGCCTGGTCCGTTTGTCAGCAACAAGCCGGCGAGCGTCCTGAAGGCGAACAAATCGTCGGCGGTGGGTTTCAGGTTGAGGAGCGCCGCGAAAGCGATTTCGGTCAGGGTGCGCTCGCCAAGCAGTTCTTCGGTGGCGAAGCCGCAAAAGCCCTCGGAGCTGTGGCGCGAAGCATCCGCCGAAGCGCCGATCATCGTGCCGAAGAGTTTCGTCCACCACGGCAGACTTTCCGCCGTCAGGCGCGAGATGCGCTTGCGCATGAGCGGACCCCAGGCGAGCGTCGTCGTGATGGCCGCGAGCACGGCTTCCGAACGCGGATGTCCCGGGCCGCACGCCAGCCACCGGATGATTGCGGAACTCACGCCGCGCGCGGCGAGCGCCGCGAGCATCGCTTGCGCTTTCGGGTCGGGTTCATCGGAGAAGAGCGCCGCGCTGCCGGTGGTATCGACGGCACCGGTATCGAAAGTCTCATCGAATGCGTCCGTGAGCCTGGCTGCCGCGAAGCGGTCGATCATGAGTGCTGCCGCCTCGCGCGCGGCGCGCTGACGAATCGGCCCGACGATCGCCGCCGCGGCCGCGAGCACGGCGTTGGGCGCGTTGCCCGCCTCGCGCGAAGCCTGCGCGGCCGCCAGTTCCGGCGTGCCGTGCAGGTTCACCGCCGCGCCAACCGCCACGTCGATGAGCTTCGCGTCGTTCGCTCCGCCCAATTCGTGCAGTAGCGCGAGACAGACATTCGCTTCGAGCGAGTGGGTCGCCGCTTCGAGCATCGACACGCCGTGCAGGCTGCTCACCTGCGATCTCGCGTCCATCTGAGAGGCGCCCGAGGCATCCTTCATCGGCTGGCGCGGCGGGACCGCGCCTATATGGCTGTTCACCCGCGCCACCTGCTCGTTGTACGGCGCGATGGCTTCCACCACAGGCAGGGCGAGTTCATCGGGCAGTGCGAGACCCTGATCCGAGCCAAACCACGGTTTGAGCGCAAGGCTGCCTTCGGGCTCGAAGTCGGGCATCGTCGCGTTCTCGCGCATCACCGCCGTGAGTGCCGCCGGAATGTGCGCGATGTTCGTCACCACCGCGCCCTTTGCCGAGCAGCACGGATCGTCCGGCGTGAAGAGCCGCTCGACGCCAAACTTCTCCATGAACCAGCGCTCTTTCGCGCGCGCATCGTCGGCGCCGCCCGCCATTGCGCCCGCGTGGCCCACCGCACGCGTGAGACGGCTCTTCCAGCGTCCCACCACGCACGCGACGACCGGTTTCGTGAATGCGGCGTCGGCCTCGTAGTAGCCGCCCGGCTCGCAGTACAGCACGGCGGCCTTGCTGCGCGCGTCGTTGGCGAGGGCGAAGGCGAATTCCGGCGCGGCATAGTGGATGTAGACGTCCTTGCCGCTGGAGACCACGGTCGACGTGCCCCAGCCGCTCATGCGCAGATATTGCGCGATGGTGGTGCTGAATCCGCCCGAGTTGGAAAAGATCGCGATCGAGCCCTGCCGCAAGGTCGCGCCGGGATCATCGCCGCCGAGCGCGCCGCCGATGCGCACGCGCTGCCACGAATCCGCGACGCCCAGTCCGTTTGCACCAAAGATGTCGATGCCGGCCTGCTGGCCCATCGCTCGAATTTCCCGTGCGTCGTGCACCGAGATCTTCTCCGTGATGATGAAGATCTTGCGCAGATCGGGATTCACGCGGATCAATTCGGCTACGCCGTCGCGCGCGGCCGAAGGCGGCAGGTACACGACGCCGCAATTGAACCGGTGCCCGGCTTCGAGGCCTTCGCGCACGTTGTTGTAGACGGGGATATCGCCCGCGGGAGTCGCGAGCACCTGTCCGCCTTTGCCAGGCGCCGTGCCGAACACGACGTTCGCGCCCGAAAACGCATGGCTCACCGGCGTCACCTCCGACGACTCGCCGCCCAGTATGTTGAGCACGCATACCCGGTCTTCGCGCGTGGCGATGTGTGCGAGCGACTGGATGCCTACGAAATACCTGAAATGATTGTTTCCTCGCTTGACCACGTCTATCTCCTTATGCCACGTGCGTTTCTGCTTGCGGGTGCGCCTCGCGCGCGCCGATACGCGCCGCGACCTGCGCGCGTCCGCCCGATTGCATCCACGCATCGGCCTTGCGTGCGTACTGGATCACTTCGCTGATGTCGGAATCGAACCCGAAGAGGCGATAGGGCAGGCCGAGCGCATCACAGGTGTCGCGCAGTGCGGACATGCCACGCACGAGGTTCGGGCCGCCGCGTCCGAGGACGACATAGAGCGGCGTCGGACCGTGCTCGCTGAAGTGCTCGCGCAGTGCATCGGCCATCGCGCGCAGCGTTTCGTATATGTCGGTGTTGTTGGACTTGCCGCCAATGATGAACAGTACGTTGGACTGCTTCAGCCAATGTCGGAAGCAGATGCGCGCCACTTCCTTCATCTTTTCGTAGGGCGGATTGCCGCCAAAATCCGACGAGATGATGGCCGCGTCGCCCAACATCTCCGTGACGAGCGAATTGGCTCCGCCGCCGAACGTGGGCGCGAGGATCGTTCCCTTGTCGTTGATCACGTAGACATCGCTTTGACCCTGGTGAGTGCGAAGCTGATTGATCTCCTGCTCAAAGTCCGAGTAGTCCGCGGCGAACAGGTGAGCGGGCAGGCCGAGACGGGAGAAGCGCGGGTCGTCGCGATCGAATCCACATTTGAAGTCGCAGGCCACCGGAATGAGGCGCCCCTTCCTGTCCTCGCGCATGCGGATCGGATTCAGTTCGAGCGTGGTCATGCCGAAGTCGTGAAAGAGCTCCCAGAGCTTGGGCAACTGCTGCACGAGCGGAGAAATGATCTCGCGCGGCGCACCGATCTCGCTCAGCGCATTGGCGACGACGAACGCTTTCAGGCCGGTCAACGCATCGAAGGGCACCATTGCGACGTGCCTGGGATCGACCTCCTCGATATCCATGCCGCCCCTATGCGAGAGCGTCATGGTCGGAGCGCGAAAGCGGGTGGAATCGGTAATCGAAAAGTAGACTTCGTGTTTGGCTGGTACTCCGGCTTCGAACGTCACGCCGTTCGCCTTGGCCCTTACGTGCCCCACGATATGCTCGGCGAAGTAGAGGCGCTCTTTCTCCGCAAGCGCGGTCTTGAGATCGGTCGCGCGGCCGAGCAATCCGGCCTTGCCCTTTTTGCCCACGCCGCCCTTGAATACCGGCTTGATGAAGATCTGCTTGTGACGGTCGATCAGCGACTTGATCTCTTCCTCGCTCGCCCCGGGCCCCAGCACTTCGCTGGCCGGAAATCCGACAAATTGCAGCAGGCGCGCGCCGTGCAGCATTCCAGTGATTTGCATATAGAAGTCTCCTGAATTTTCTTGCGATATGAACGGAAAGCGGCTTTGCATGCGACCAGTGCTGCTTCGCTCGCAGCAGGTGCGAGCGAAACCCGCGTCGTCGAGCGCGTGCTTGTGGCAGCGGGAATCAACGGCGACGTGTGTCGTGCAAAAGATGCGTCGGTGCGCAGCGCCGCGAACGTGACTCGAGCTCGCAGTCGGATGCGCTGATAGGAACGGCGTCACGCGCTTGTAGGTTCTTCTTCTAATGCGCTGTTCTTTTGAACCGTTTTCTCGGGCTTCTGTGACACATAGTTGCGCAAGAAGACCAGGAGTAGAAGTGCGATTTTTGGAAGCATTGATGCATGGGCGTTATCAATGCCAATGCTGCGACCGGGTGACAGCGCTCGTAGTTTTACGAAGATCTTTCGAGTCCAACTAGTCGAATCAAGCCAATCCGGTTTCCCTGCAATTGCGCCGGTCAGGGGGCTCTTCGCGGATGGTGGGGCATGTCCGGCAGGTGGGCGTCCAGTCGATGGCGTTCCGATGTGAACTGAGCGAACTGGGGGTTGAATCTGGAAGGATCATCGAGCGTGCCGGCGTAGAGCGTCACGATGTCCGGCGCGTGATGCGGGCTTAGCAGAGCTCCAACGTCGTTCAGCAATCGCATCGAATCAGCGAGCGAAGCGTCGGCAGACCCGTCGCGCGTGCGCCGTTTCGCGGCGCACCCACGGACCAGCGCTCAAGCTCGTGGCGCATAGACGTTGCACCAGCCTTCAGCGGCAACGGATTTGCCGGGGAACATCGGGCACGGTCCGGCGGCCTCACCCGCTGCGCCGGTATAGAAACGACAGTTCGCGCAGGTCTGGCCCGCGTGGTACTTGGGGAACTTCGCGGCGTCGACGCTGCTCGCTTTCGCACGATAGCCGAGCGAGCCGGCCGTGGCGTCGTTTTCATCGACGGGCGGCGGCGCGGCGAGCGCGAGGTCGGCGCTGGCGAGTGCGGCGCACAGGCCCGCGGCCTGGAGAATGAAGTGTCTGCGATTGTGAGAGACCATGATGGTGTCCGGAGAAAAGAAATGGGTCGGCCATGCCGCATTCCATTCGATCGAAGCGGCGTGGCATTGCAATGCAGTGCGATGCAACGTGTCAGTGGCGCGGTCCGGCGTTCAGCGGCGTGGTAGAGGATTGCGCGGCCTGCGCGGTCAGCTTCACGTTGCCGGTGTCGTAGCCATTCGTATAGAGCAGGAAGGCCATCAGATCGGCGTACTCCTCGTCGCTCATCTTGCCGGGATGGTCCGCGGGCATGTTGGTCGACATGTACTGATAGATGCCGCCGATCGTCAGATGCGAGTTCGCCGCTGGCGCGAAAGCCGGTCCGATCAACGAGGGCGCCGTGTTGCCTTCGAGCTTTTCGCCGTGGCATTTCGCGCACGAATCGGCATACAGATGTTCGCCGTGGGCGACCTGATCGTGATCGAACGATGGTGCCTCGGTCGTCGCCGCAACCTTGATGAAGCCGCCGGCGGCCGGCATGCCGCTCACGCGCCATACATTCGCGCGCGGCGACGGCTGCGTCGGGCCGTCGAGATAGCGTGCGGGACTGCGCACGAGGCTCGCGCGAGTGGTCGCCGAACCGGTCGCGATCGTGGCTGGTAACGCCCAGTTGCGCGTCAGCGCCGCGAGCCGGCCATCGCTGCGCAAGCGCGCGAGCGCGCCGTCGATGCGCTTTTGCAACTGCTGCGTGCCGGGTCCCGACGCGAACACGAGATTCCAGTCGGCATAGGGCGATTCGGTGACGGCGACGTCGAAGTGCTGCTGCGGGTGCGCACGCCGATATGCCACCACGGCCGGGTACCAGACGATCGCGCGCTGCGCGCGTCCTTTCGCGACGGCGTCGACGGTCAGTTTGGAGGTGGTTTCCAGATCGAAGCGCGCGTTCTTCTGCTCGACCGCGATCAGTTGCGACGGGCTCGACCAGGTGGCAGCAATCGTGATCTTGCCGTCCGGTGCCGCGACGCTGGTGCTAGCCGCATGGTCGCCGCGCAGCGCAATGCTGACATAGCCGGAGTGAAGATAGCCCTGGGAAAAGAGTAGCTGGGAGTCGGAGCCGTCGGCCACGCTCGAACGCGGAAAGCCCGCGATCACATCGCAGTCGCGCTGCAGCGATTTCGACAGCTCGCGAGCGGAGATGCCGTCGTCGTCGCCGTTGTCGTCGATGCCGCGCGACGCGAAGGTCGCGGCGATGCCCGCGGTGCTCAACACCGCGCGTGCAACGGACTTGTCCAGCTCGGCCGAAGGGCTGCCGGGCATCGTGCATACGCGGACGCTGGATGGCGTCTGCGCCGCCGGCTGGGCGGCAACATGCGCGGCGCTGGCGACGAGCGCGCTGGCCAGAGCAATCTGAGTGAGTCGAATGTTCATGATGGTGCGTTCCTGTGATGGCGGGAACACCGCGCCCGCATGAACTGCGTGCGGGCGCGGAGAGATGCAACTGCGAGAGTCAGAGGCGCAGAACGATCCGGGTGCAATGGTTGCTGTGCCTAGCTGCGATCGAGCGCGAACACATACAGCGTGCCGCCGCGCGGGACGTCCTTCGCGACGTCGGCCATCGGGCCGCCCCAGATCGGATTCGCACCGCCGTAGCCCGCGAGCACGGCCACGTATTCCTTGCCGTCGACTTCGAACACGGAAGGTTGCGCGACGATGCCGCTCGCGAGTTGCGGGCTCTCCCACAACACCTTGCCCGTCGTCACGTCGAACGCGTACAGATGGCCGTCGAGCGAGCCGCTGAAGGCGAGCCCGCTCGCGGTCGTGGCGACGCCGCCGTTCCACGGCATTTTGGTCCAGTGACCCCACAGCTTCTTGCCGGTATTGACGTCGATGGCCTGAAGCTCGCCATAACCCTGGCTGCCCGGTTCGGGCTGAATCTCGAAGCCTTCGCCGAGGTAGGGCAGGCCCTCCATGTAGCTGACCGACTTGCCGGACAGGCTCATGCACGCATGCAGCGACGGCACCACCGCGATGTGCCGCTCCGGATCGTAGGAGGTCGACCACCAGTTCTTGCCGCCGAGAAAGCTCGGGCAGGTGTTGATCGTCGTGCCGGCCTTCGGAAACCGGCTGGCGTCCTGAACCGGTTTGCCGTCGGCGGTGTAGCCGGTCACCGATAGCGCCTTGACGAACGGCTCCGCGTAGATCAGCTTGCCGGTCTTGCGATCGATCGCGTGGAAGAAGCCGTTGCGGTCGGCATGGATGATCGCGTCATACTGCTTGCCCTTGTAGCTGATGTTGGCAAGCACCGGCGTGTTGACGCCGTCATAGTCCCACGTGTCGTTGTTCGTGTACTGGTAGTGCCACTTCAGCTCGCCGTTTTTCGGGTTGAGCGCGAGCAGTGAATCGGAGTACAGGTTGTCGCCCGGACGCAGCGCGCGAGCCACGGCCCCGGATTGCCGACGCCCCAGTACAGCGTCTGCGTGGCCGCGTCGTAAGTGCCGGTCAGCCACGCCGCGCCGCCGCCATGTTCCTGCATGCCGTCGGGCCATGTGTCGCTGCCTTTCTCACCGGCACTCGGGATCGTATAGCGCTTCCAGATGATCGAGCCGTCGTCGGGATTGAGCGCGGCGATATAGCCGCGAATCCCATACTCGCCGCCCGACGTACCGACGACGATCGCGCCATCGAGCGCGAGCGGTGCAAGCGAGAACGCGTAGCCGAGACCCGGCTCGAACATCTGCTTCTTCCACACGAGGTTGCCGCTCTGCGCGTCGATCGCGGCCACCTCGCCGCTCAGCATCGCCACGTAGACATTCTTGCCATACAGCGCGACGCCGCGATTCACGACATCGCAACAGGCGGTCTTGAACGACTCCGCGCCGAGCTTCGGCTCGTATTTCCACAGCTGCGTGCCGGTTTTGACATCGAACGCATAGACGTTGTCCTTGGGTGTACTGACGAAAAGGTACCCGCCGTTGACGATCGGAGTTGCTTCGAATCCCTGCTTGAGTTCCGCGGGGAAACGATAGCTCCAGGCCTGCTTGAGACCGGCGACGTTCGATGCATCGATCTGCTTCAGAGGGGAATGCGACTGGCCGCTATAGCTGCGGTAATAGGTGAGCCAGCCCGGGTCGCTTTGCGCTTGAGCGAGGCGCTCGTAGGTCACGGCGGGATAGTCCGGGGCGGCGGCCACCGGAGCCACGTTCAGTGCCATCGCGATCGCGATGCTCGCTCCAAGGACAGCCAGCCGGCCAGCGGCGGGCGAACGGTTCTTCATGGTCGTCTCCTGAGTGTTTGTCGATGCAGTGCCGGGAGAGGCGTCGCCCCTCGTTCCGTATCGTCGATCCGGATGCGATGCCGTTACTGCAAGTCGCATGCCATTTTTGTGAGCGAGTCCGAAAGGGCGGCGCGCCTGAAACGTGCCGCGGCATATATCGCTTGCGTGGCGTTCCATCTGTTGCGTCCCGGTACAACGCCGGGCGATGGAGTGTTGAGAAATAGCACAATTGCGGCGCTCGCGCACATCGCTCGGGGCGAGGGCGACGTCAGCAGCGCGGGTCGAGCGCCACTCGGGGTGACTCCGCATATCGCAACGCGCATCGATTTGCGGTAATACAGCCTCTTCGCTTCGCCACCGTCGATGAATGGCCCGGAGCTTGCTTAAGAGAACGCAGAAAAGTCTGGCAAGGTACCAGGCTCTGCTGGAGGGAGACAATGCGCGATGACGTTCATCCGGCCGTGGCTCAGACGGCCGTCCGGTCCAATGACTTTCCCGCGCCGGCGATTCAGAAAGCGCACGAACGGTCCGAAACGTTTGGTCTGTGCGCGTCGGCGCGACCGGATTACGAGGTTCTTTCGAACGCCGGACTGGTGCTCAAACGCGAGCAGAACCGGGTGCTGTGCGCGCACGCGATGCCGGTGATGGAGACGCTGCGCGAGCAGATCGCCAACACGCAAAGCATGATCGTGCTGACCAATGCCGAAGGGCTGATCCTGCATTCGATCGGCGACGACGATTTTCTCGCGCGCGCGGAGAAAGTCGCGCTGCGGCCCGGCGCGAACTGGGCCGAAGACCGCCAGGGCACCAATGCGATCGGTACGGCGTTGGCCGAGCGCTGCGCGATGGTCGTGCACGGCGACCAGCATTACCTCGCGGCCAATCGCTTCCTGACCTGCTCGAGCGTGCCGATTCTCGATCCGTATGGTGACGCGATCGGCGTGCTCGACGTGACGGGCGATTACCGCAGCTATCATCAGCACACGATGGCGCTCGCCAAAATGTCGGTGCAGATGATCGAGAACCATCTGTTCACGACCACCTTTCACGAGACTCTGCAAGTGTCCTTCCATAGTCGTCCGGAGTTTCTTGGCACGCTGATGGAAGGCATCGTCGCGTTCACGAGCGACGGACGTTTTCTGTCGGCCAACCGCAGTGCGCAGTTTCAGCTCGGCATGCCGCTCGCCGGGCTGCGCGCGCATACGCTGTCGTCGCTGTTCCAGACCACCAGCGCGCAACTGATCGATCGTGCGCGCGCGAGCCTCGACCCGCACCTGATGCTCAATCTGAGCAGCGGCGCGGTGGTTTGCGCGCGCGTGCAGTTCAGGCGGGCGTCGCTGGCCGAAGGCAGCCGCCCGGTCGCCGTGCACGAGGGCGCGCGGGCGGCGGCGCGCGAGGAGCCGCCGCAGACCGTTGCCAGGCTTTCACGTCTGAGCTATCTCGACACGGGCGACCCGCAGATCGCCGCGGTCATTGCGAAGGTCAAAAGAGTGATCGGCAAGGACATTCCGATCCTGATCAATGGCGAGACCGGCACGGGCAAGGAACTGCTCGCGCAGGCGATCCACAATGATTCGCCGCGCCATGCCGGGCCGTTCGTCGCGGTCAACTGTGCTTCGATTCCCGAGACGCTGATCGAATCCGAGCTGTTCGGCTACGAGGAGGGCGCATTCACCGGAGCGCGGCGCAAAGGTGCAATCGGCAAGCTGCTGCAGGCGAACGGCGGCACGCTGTTTCTCGACGAGATCGGCGACATGCCGTATTCGCTGCAAGTGCGGCTGCTGCGCGTGCTGCAGGAACGCGTCGTCAACCCGCTCGGCTCGACGCGCAGCATTGCGGTGGACGTCGCGATCATCTGCGCGACGCACCGTGACCTGCGCGTGATGATCGCGCAAAACCGCTTCCGCGAGGATCTCTACTACCGGCTCAATGGCCTCGTGGTGCGTCTGCCGCGTCTGCGCGAGCGGACCGATCTCGCGGTCGTGATCCAGAAGATGTTGCTGCGCGAATCGCTCGCGAGCGCAAGCGGGCAGCCGCTTCACGTCGCGCCCGACGTGATGGCGATGTTCGAGCGCTGTCCGTGGCCGGGCAACTTCAGGCAGCTCGGCAATCTGCTGCGCACCGCGGCGGCCATGGTCGACGCGGACGGCGAGATCCGGCGCGAGCATTTGCCCGATGACTTCTTCGATGACCTGCGCTGTGGCGTAGCGTCGAGCGGCGCGGCGGATACGCGAGGCGCGGGCAATGCGTGCGTGCCGGAGTGCGCTCGTCTGCAGGACGTGACCGTGTCGGTGATCGCCGCGGCGCTCGCGCGGCATGGCGGCAACGTTTCGGCGGCCGCGCGCGAACTCGGCGTGTCGCGCAACATGATCTACCGGAAGATGCCCGCGGTCGAGCCAGGACGTACCGTGGACGATTTTTGAGCCCATCACCGCTTTCATCGGCACTTCGGTTTCGCCAATGTGTTGTCACGCCGCTGTTGCATCGCGCAGCAGCGGTGCTCCAAAAATCAACACCGTCCATCTCCCGAATGCCCGCGCCTCGCATTACGACATCGGCATATCCTTTGCTTTGAAGGGAGCGGCCGCGCATCGAGTGCGGTTTTTCATCCAATCGCAAACAAGGAGACATGCCATGCAATGGATTACCCCGTCGTATGCCGAAGTGCGTTTCGGCTTTGAAATCACGATGTATATCGCCAATCGCTGAGCGGGCTGCGGCGTGCCGCCCGCGCTGCACGTAGGGCGCCGCGGGCGGCGCAACGAACGACCATGAACACACTGGGATCGCAATGAACACGCGTGACTCGGATAGCGGCGTGCCGCTGCGCCCCCGCCTGCGAAGCGTCTTCCGCCTGCAGTGGGAAGCGGCGCAGGACGCCTACGTGCTGCTCTATGCCGAAGGGATGGTGAAGCTCAACGCTAGCGCCGGCGCGATCCTCGCGCGTTGCGACGGAGAACACGAGCTAGACGACATCATCGGCGAACTCGAACGGCTTTTCGGCACGTCCGAACTTGCGCCCGACGTCTACCGTATTCTCGATCACGCGCGACTGCGCGGCTGGCTGGATTGACCAGCCCCAGGACTTTGTGCTCGTTGCCCGCTGATCCGATGCCGTTGACATCGTGGCAGGAGCTGACTCGCAGGGCCGACAAGTGTGTAATATCGACTGCAACGTCTCTTTGGGAGCAATCCCATGCTACGGGTACTTGAGCCGGGCGACTACTTCGGCGCTACCACCCTGCAATACAGGGGTGATGGCATCTCGGTCGTGGAGACCCAATTCGCAACGGATCTCATCATTCCGCAGCACGAACATGTGAATCCGTTTTTCTGTTTCGTGCTGGACGGCCGCGGTACACGAACCTGGCCGTCACGCGGTGGCGAAGATGGGCCGATGTCACTGACGCTTTTCCCCGCAGCCGTACCGCACGCAAATTGCTGGTACGGGGCCGGCGGCAAGGCGCTCCATGTCGAATTTTCGTCTTCGTGGCTAGAGCGGCTGGGCGGTCGGACCCAAGTCCTCGATCGCCCGGATGACTTCGCCAGTGGAGCTCCGTTGTCGTTCATGCGCCGTCTCGTCCGCGAGTGCCGTGAGCAGGATTCGGCTACATCGCTAGCAGTCGAAGGGCTGGTACTCGAGCTTCTTGCGGCGTGCGAGCGGGCCGTCCCGCGCGCGGCAACGGTTGACGGTTCACGTCGATGGCTCGCTCGCGTGGAAGCATTACTGCACGATCGTTTTCGTGAGACGTTGACGTTGGACGAAATCGCTTCGGACAGCCATGTTTGCGCCGACCACCTCGCGCGGGAATTCCGCAAGCACTATGGCTGTACTGTCGGAGATTACGTGCGCCAGCTTCGGCTCGATTTTGCATGCGCTCAATTGACCGGTGGACGCCATTCGCTCAAAGCGATTGCTCAGGCCGCCGGTTTCGCCGACCAAAGCCACTTTACACGCGTGTTTCGGCGCAGGATGGGGCTGACACCGGGCGCGTACCGCGCGCAGTTGCTCGAAGATCGCTCCCGTACCAAAGATTGACGGTCCGGTACAAGACCAACAGAACTGCCTAGGCCTACAGTGGCTCGCATATTCGACACGAACTGACGTTCATGGAGACTGATGTGAGCACCGATTCCTTTCCGTACTCGACCCACCTTAACGTCCTCTACTCCTTCGGCGAAGTCATCGATGTGCCCGCCCTCGTGGCGGCAAACGGCCATCCCTGGTACAACCAGACGCTGTGTCAGGTGGACCAGTCGGTAGTTCGGCTGGGTGTCGTGCAGGGCGAATATCATTGGCACAAACATGACGCGCAGGACGAATTCTTTTATGTGGTTAGCGGACGCTTCCTGATCGACCTCGAGGACCAGGTCGTCGATCTGGGCCCGGGACAAGCGTTTGTCGTGCATAAAGGCCTGCTGCATCGCCCTCGAGCGCCTGTGAAAACGGTGATCCTGATGGTCGAGGCGGCGGGAATCGTTCCCACCGGTGACACCTGATGCAGATCGTCAGCGAGGCTCGGTCAGCGGGACGGTCTGGCCAGCCGAATCCAGACCAATTCCACCGTCGCATATGATGGTTTGCCCAGACATGAAGGAGTTCGAAATCAGAAATTCAATCGCCATGGCGATGTCGTCAGGCTGGCCAATTCGTCCTACCGGCGTTCTCGCCGCATAACCGGCAAAAGCGGACTCCTTATCTTGCTCAGAGAGAAAGTCCCACCACGGCGTATCAATGACGCCAGGGGAAACTGCGTTAATCCGCAACGGGCGTAGCTCTGCCGCCAGGATCGGCACGATCGCCGCAATCGCCGCGTTCGCTGCGCCGAGGCCCGCTGTTCCGGGCATGGCCGAGTGTGCCGATACGGCAGAGAGAAAAGTGATGCTTCCGGTTTTCGCAATCGACGCAAGGGCCGCCTGGGCACACGCGAAATGAGGAAACACTTTCTCATCGAATCCCCTACGCACCGCATCGAGACTGACGGCTGAAAACGGGCCTCCCCCCTTGCCACTGCCGAGCGCGAGAACCAGGTGATCGATTGCGCCAATCTCGGCAAACGTGCCGGCGATGGTCGATGCATCGGATGCATCGAATCTCACCGTATTTGCAGCGCCGCGCAACGCGGCCTTCGCTTTGGCCAGTTTCGCCGAATCTCGCCCGGCAATCGTAACCGCGTATCTCCGCTCCAGTAGCCGGCTCGCTGTAGCGAAGCCAATCCCGGAAGAACCGCCGACAATGAAGACATGATCTGACATGGTTGAAGTTTCCGCTCTTTGAAAAATGCCGGGTTTCCGGAACCCGGGCCGGACCGACATCGAAGTTCGATGTGTCAATGTGCCAGCGACGGGTCCGTCAACTGAAAGCTGAGCTGACGCAGTCGCTTGCGAAGCGCAGGGTTGTAGGCGTCGGGATGAGCTCTGGCGAGCCCTGTGCCGTCGAAATAGAGGCCGGTACGGCCTTCCATTGCGGTGCTGGCCGCAAGATGAAGAACTGCGTCAGCACCTTCCTCGACCGTGCTCAGAGGCGTGATTCCCCCATTCCTCACCATGGTTGTGTCCATGTATGTGGCCGGATGCAGACAGTTCGCCGTCACGCCGGTCTGCGCCAGTTCGTCGGCCAGATCGAACGTGAACATGATTTGCGCGAGCTTGCTCTGGCAATAGGCCGCGGTACCGCTATAGCCGTGGCTCAACATCACGTCGTCGAAATCGATCGGGCGTTGTCCCACGGAAGCAACATTGACAATCCGCGATCTCGAGCCCGTCAGCAAAAGAGGCAGCAGAAGCCTCGTCAGGGCGAAGCCCGCGAGGTAGTTCACCGCGAACCGCAATTCGATTCCATCCGCCGTGACTTGCCTGGTCGAGCCACGCGGACCGGTCCCGATGCCGGCGTTGTTGATAAGCAGGTCGAGTCGATCGTGCGCGCGCCCGATCGCGCTTGCCAGCGATTGAACTTCCGCGAACGTAGACAGATCAGCCGGATAAAAAGTCGCTTTGCCTCCCGCACCCGCTATCTCGCGAACGACGGATTCGCCCCGTTCCATGTTTCGCCCGTGAACGAGCACGTGCGCGCCCTGGGCTGCCAGCCGATTCGCGACGCAGCGTCCGAGTCCGTCGGTGGAGCCGGTAACCAGCACAAGCTTGTTCGTCATGTTCATGATTGAATAGACTGGAAGTTGGTTTCGTCTTCATGCTGTGCGCTTTGCCGCGCGACAAACAGTGCTGGATCGATACTGGTATAGGGAGCTACCACGATGACGATGAACGTCAGAACCCTCGCCGCCGAACGACGCCGTGGTGAGCTAGGCGCATTCCTGAGGTCGCGGCGCGAGCACCTGAGTCCGGCCGCGGTCGGATTGCCGGACGGTTTTCGACGACGCACGCCGGGGCTGCGCCGCGAGGAAGTCGCGATGCTCGCGGACGTCGGTATCACGTGGTACACCTGGCTCGAACAGGGGCGCGACGTCCGCGCGTCCGAAGAGGTGCTGATCGCAATCGCGGATGCGTTGCGACTGGACGCCGTTGAGCGGCGGCATCTGTTCGTATTGAGCGATCGTCCGTCGCCGGAACTCCAGTCGACGAATCCGGAAAAGCTCGAGGAGCCGGTGCAACGGATGCTTGCCAGCCTGTCGGGCCAGCCCGCTTACGTCACTGGCCGTCGCTGGGATATCCTGGGCTGGAATCGGGCCGCCACTTTGGTATTCGGTGACTACGGGCAGCTTTCGGTGGATGAGCGCAATCTGATGTTCATGGTTTTCGCGAATGCGCGGCACCGCCGTTTGCTCGTTGACTGGGAGGAAGTGGCGCGTGCGTCCCTTGCGATGTTCCGTAACGACAGTGCGCGCTATGTGGGCGATCCTGATTTTGAACGGCTGATATCGACGCTGCGACACAGGAGCGACGAATTCAATGCGTGGTGGCGCAGGCACGAGGTGCTCAATCCGTTATCGAATATCAAGCGCATCAGGCATCCGCGAAAAGGCCTGATGGTCTTCGAATACACCAGTTTCGCGCTGCTGGACGGCTCCGATCGCAAGCTCACCGTCTACACACCGCTTGACGAATGCAGGACCGCGGACAAGCTGGACGCTCTCATCGTGTCCGCCAGGCGCGAGCTATAAAGCATTGAGGCAATCAATTCAGCGCGCGGGATGCCAGACTCAAACACATGAGGTGGATGGTGTCCTTTGCGAGTGCAGTCAACTGCGGGACTGAAGTTCGCAGCGCGGTGCCCACGATTTTCATCAGCCACGCCAGCGCGAATAACGCTCTCGCGCTCGCGATCGGACACTGGCTTGCCGATAACGGCTGGGATGATTACTTCCTGGACCTCGAGCCGGTCGAGGGGTTGGCTGCTGGGGAACGCTGGCAGGAAGCGCTCAAGTCTGCGGCCGACCGCTGCGAGGCCGTGCTGTTTCTGATTTCGCCCGCATGGTGCGACTCTCGCTCGTGCCTGGCTCAGTTAACCTTTGCCAGATTCCTGGGCAAGACAATCTTCGGTGTGCTCGTCGAGGCGACGCCGATCGACGCCTTGCCGAAAGAATTGACGGCGCAATGGCAGGTCTGTGACCTCACCGCCGGGACCCAACGCCAGAGCTTCCGGGTCTCGCATGACCCGCTCGTTTCGGCAACTGAAGTCTCTTTCGCCAAAGCGGGGCTTGCCCGGCTCGAGCTTGGGCTGCGGCGAGCCGGCTCCGCTCCGTCGGGCTTTCCGTGGCCGCCGGCTAACGATGCCGAGCGCCCCCCTTATCCGGGACTGAGAGCGCTGGAGGCCGAGGATGCGGCCGTGTTCTTTGGCCGGGACACGGCGGTATTGCGCGGGCTCGATACGCTACGCAGCGTCCGCAAGCAGGGGATCGAGCGGATGTTGGTCATCCTCGGCGCATCCGGAGCGGGCAAGTCGTCCTTTGTGCGGGCCGGCCTGTGGCCGCGCCTGAAGCGCGATGACCGAAACTTTTTGCCGCTTCCAGTGATCCGTCCGGAGCGGGCTGTTGTTACTGGCGCCACCGGACTCGTCGTCAGTATCGAGCTGGCCTTTCTGGAACTCGCGGTACTCAGGACGCGCGCCGAGATCCGCCAGGCAGTTCAGACTCCTGATGGATTTGAGCAATTGCTTGGCCAGCTTCAAACGCTGCACTGCTCGCGGCTCGCGTCAGATGCCGTTGTGCCGACCGTTCTTGTCTGCGTCGACCAGGGCGAGGAATTATTCAGCGCGGAAGGCGAAGAGGAGTCTTCGCACTTCCTGTCCCTGCTTGCGAGGACGCTCGCCACGGCGGAACACGCGGGAATGCAGACGATCGGCAAACGGCAGCGTGCGCTTGCGGTCGTGGCGATCCGCACAGACGCTTACGAGCAATTGCAGAGCGCGCCAACGCTGCGCGGCGTACCACCGCGTGTCTTCAGTCTCCCTCCATTGGAGCGCGCGGAATTCAAGGCGGTGATCGAGGGTCCTGCCGCGCGGGCTACCGCCGCCGGGCGGAAGCTGACGATCGAGCCAGCGCTGACCGAGCGGCTTCTTCGGGATACTGAAGGGGCAGACGCATTGCCCTTGCTGGCCTTTACGCTCGAGCGGCTATTTACCGACTATGGCGCCACCGGAAACTTCAGCGTAGCCGACTATCAGGCGATCGGGGGTATGCGCGGTTCCATCGAGGCCGCGGTCGAATCGGCATTTGCCGATCCCGGACGGGAGCCCGCCGTTCCAGCAGATAAGGCCGCGCGCGAGCGCCTGCTGCGCGAGGGCTTGATCCCATGGCTCGCGCACGTCGAACCGCTGACGCAACAGCGCAAGCGCCGCGGGGCACGCTGGGATGAGCTTCCCGAATCCGCCCATGCCGTCCTGAAGCGTCTCATCCGGTATCGACTGCTATTGCAAGACCGGCGCAAGGCCGAAGCTAGCAATGAGGAAACCACCATCATTGAAATCGCGCACGAGGCGTTGTTACGGCAGTGGCCTGTCCTTGCCGCCTGGCTCGACGCGGACGCGGATGCGCTCAAGACAGTCGCAACCGTGCAGCGAGCGGCGCAGGAGTGGCAAAAGCACGGGCAGGGGACGGCCTGGCTGGCCCACGCCGGCGAGCGGCTGACCAGCGCGGAAGCGATCCTGCAGCGTTCGGACTTCGAACGAATGCTGGGCACGGATGACCTCTCCTATTTGCGGGCTTGCCGCGGGCGCGAGGAGCGCGAGTCGCAGTTGCAGCGAATCGCTCACACACGGACAGCGTCCACGCAGCGACTCATCCAGGTACTGATGGGCGTAATCGCGTTCATTCTGATTGCGACAGGGGGGTGGATCATTCATCAGACCCGGACGGTCGCACGCCAGACTTCCGTTGTGTTGGCGTCGGCCGCGACGCTGGCGAACGACGCGGGAATCTACGATCGCGCAATGCGCTTCGCGATACTGGCGGTGCGCAAGAGTTGGCTCTCGCCGGGATCGGTTGACGCAGAGCTGGAGCTCATGCGCGGCGCGCAGGCATCAATGCAAATTGCGTTGCTCGGCGGGCATCAGGATGCGGTCGATTCCGCCGTATTCAGCCCCGACGGTAAGCGGGTGGTGACCGCGTCCTGGGATGGGACCGCGCGGGTATGGGACGCGGCTACCGGCAAACAGATCGTGCAGCTCAGCGGACATCAGGGGCTGATTTATTCCGCCGCCTTCGGCCCGGACGGCCGGCGCGTGGTGACCGCCTCGGCGGACAGAACCGCGCGAGTGTGGGACGCGGCTACGGGCAAACAGATCGTGCAGTTCAGCGGGCATCGGGATCTGGTTTATTCCGCCGCCTTCGGCCCGGACGGCCGGCGCGTGGTGACCGCCTCGGCGGACAGGACCGCGCGGGTGTGGGACGCTGCTGCGGGCAAACAGATCGTGCAGCTCAACGGGCATCAGGGGCCGGTTTTCTCCGCGGCCTTCAGCCCGGACGGCCGGCGCGTGGTGACCGCGTCCGCGGACAGGACTGCGCGGGTTTGGGATGCGGCGACCGGCCAGGTGATCGCGCAGCTCAGCGGGCATCGGGAACTGGTGAGCTCCGCGGCCTTCAGCGCGGATGGCCGGCGCGTGGTGACCGCGTCCGATGACAAAACCGCGCGGGTTTGGGATGCGGCGACCGGCCACGTGATCGCGCAGCTCGCCGGGCATCAGGGACCGGTTTTCTCCGCGGCCTTCAGCCCGGACGGCCGGCGCGTGGTGACCGCGTCCGATGACAAAACCGCGCGGGTGTGGGATGCGGCGACCGGCCACGTGATCACGCAGCTCACCGGACATCAGGGACCGGTCAGCTCCGCCGCCTTTAGCCCGGACGGCCTGCGTGTGGTGACCGCCTCCGATGACAAGACTGCGCGGGTGTGGGATGCGGCGACCGGACAGACGATCGTGCAGCTCATCGGACATCAGGGGCCGGTGAACGTCGCCGTCTTCAGCCTGGACGGTCAGCGGGTGTTGACTGCATCCCGTGACAGGACAGCGCGCGCGTGGGACGCGGGGAAGGGGATCTTGCTGCTCAGCGGACATCAGGAGCCAGTCGTTTTCGCCGCCTTCAGCCCGGACGGTCAGCGGGTGGTGACGGCGTCCCGTGACAGGACTGCGCGGGTGTGGGACGTCGCCACGGGCAAGCAGATTGCGCTGCTCAGCGGGCATCAGGGGTGGGTTGACTCCGCTGCGTTCAGCCCTGACGGCCGGCGGATAGTGACCGCGTCCGCGGATCAGACCGCGTGGCTGTGGGATGCGGCCGCGGGCAAACAGATCGCCCAGCTTAGCGGGCATCACGGGGCAGTTTTTTCCGCCGCCTTCAGCCCGGACGGCCAGCGGGTGGCGACGGCGTCCGCGGATGGGACCGCGCGAGTGTGGGACGCGGCCACGGGCAAACAGATCTTGCTGCTCAGCGGGCATCAGGAGCCGGTTGATTCCGTCGCCTATAGTCCGGACGGCCAGCGGGTGGTGACTGCGTCCTGGGATGGGACCGCGCGGGTGTGGGACGCGGCCACCGGCAAACAGATCGTGGTGCTCAGCGGCCATCGCGGCACCGTTTTTTCCGCCGCCTTCAGCCCGGACGGACGGCGCGTGGTGACCGCGTCCGCGGATGGGACCGCGCGGGTGTGGGACGCGGCGACGGGCAAACAGATCGGCCAGTTCAGCGGGCATCAGGGGGCAGTGGGTTCCGCCGCCTTCAGCCCGGACGGCCAGCGGGTAGTGACCGCGTCCGCGGATCAGAACGCGCGAGTATGGGACGCGGCGACTGGCCTGGTGATCGCGCAACTCACCGGGCACCTGGGAGCCGTGAGCTCCGCTGCCTTCAGCCCGGACGGCCAGCGGGTGGTGACCGCGTCCGCGGATCAGACCGCGCGGGTGTGGCCTATCCGATGGCTTATGCAGAATCGAGGGCGGAGCCTGGCGATGGCGGTGTGCAAGGAAAGGCTTGTGGGAGCAAACTTGCTCACAACCGGTGATGGAGCCGCCCTTTCTCTCGTACGCGGGCGCCGGGACGAAAACGTATGTGGATCCTGATTTGCCGACCGGACGACAGGAGCATCGAATGAAGCCGACACGCAACGCCGATTCCGTCCCAGGCGAGTGGTACATCGACACAGCGTGCATCAATTGCGGTGCATCGCGTCACGTCGCGCCGGGGCTGATTGTCGAACGAAACGACAAGAGTGTCTTCTTGCGGCAGCCCGTTACGCCCGAAGAGCACGTCGACGCATGGCGTGCGGTGCTCGTGTGTCCTACGGCGTCGGTACGGAGTGAAACGACGCAGCCTCGTCCGGGTGCCGCGATCTTTCCACAGCCGATCACGTCGGCTGTATGGCGCTGCGGATTTAACGCGCGGTCGTCGTTTGGCGCGCACTCTTACTTTGCGAGGCGTCCGGACGGCAATCTGATGATCGACTCACCGCGCTACGCGGCGGAACTCGTGAAATGGTTTGATGAGAACGGTGGCATCGCGCACATCCTTCTATCGCATCGTGACGACGTCGCGGACGCAGATAAATACGCTCGTCATTTCGGCGCGCGCGTCTGGATTCACCGGGAAGACATGTCGGCCGCGCCTTATGCAACGGACCTGCTCGACGATGGATCGGCAACGGACATTGCGGTCGGCGTAAGCGCGATCCCTGTCCCCGGGCACACGCGCGGCAGCGTCGTGTACCTGCTCGACGACAGCGTGTTGTTCTCGGGTGATTCGCTCGCGTGGAGCCCGCGCGTGGGGGACCTCGTCGCGTTCAGGGACGCGTGCTGGTATTCATGGTCTGAGCTCACCGAATCGCTTGGCAAGCTAGCCGCGTATCGCTTCGACTGGTTGCTTCCTGGTCACGGCTGGCCCACGCACTTGCCGGCCGATGAAATGCGCGCCCGCTTGCTCGCGTTGGTTGTTCGCATGCGGAGGGATTGATGTTGACGGGCTTTCGTGGCGAGATCGGCGCATGTGCCGCAATGCAGGTGGGGCTGAGAGCGTGGCCTGGCGCTCCGGAAGCCCAGCTGTGAATAACAAAAAACCCCGTAAGACTTTGATCTTACGGGGTTTCTCGAACTACTTCGGCTTACGCCGGAACAACTTGTGGTGCCAGGAGAGGACTCGAATTAAACACATAACCGATTGAAAAATAACAAGAAACATGGTTAAAAGAACGGCGGTATACGTACCTGTATACGCAAAAAACTTGGACGTTAGCGGCGCGTTGGGGCTCTCGTGGGACCAATATTCGCTCGGGACGACGCTACCCTAGATTCTCCGAAGAGCGAAACCAGTGACCTAAGACGGCCTTTTGGCGGCTCGCTCTGGGACATTGCGCCTCGTACAAACTGCAGTCGTCCCCAATTGATGACAATCAGGTTTTGCTGAGTCGTCCGCACCCGCTCAAGCAACCATTAAGCCAGACCACGCCATCGTTCAAGAAATTCGCATTATGAGGAGTCGATACACTATTGGCTCCCGCTATTGGGCAGATGAAACCGAGCAAACTAAGCTGAAGTATTGTTTGATGCGGCTTGTCCTTTCGGGTGGCTTTCAGTCATGGCGAGCGCTACATGCGAACTGGGTTTTCTCTGTCCCAAATGCAGTGTTCCGATGGAAGACTGCTGGGAAATCCTCGCCGCAGGTGAGGTTCACCGCCTCACTTGTCAGTGCTGCGGCGCCGTGTTTAACGGTTTGATCATGGAGTGTGATGCGTGTGGGTCCGAGGACTTTATCTCTAGTACGTCAGAAATCGATGCTGAAGGGATTGCCTGCTCCTCCTGTGGTCATCGCAATCTCCGTGACGGAGTCGATGATGAAGAGCCTTATTTTTGAGCGCGGGCTCCTTATCGGCGGAGAGCGGGTTGTGCTCAGTCTTTTTAGGGCTCCCCGGGGGTTCGTTCTGGAGCGACGACTGATTGAAAGAGATCAATCGACATTCGTCCAGGTGCTTCCCATAACGGTTCCGTACGATGTCCAACGATTCGCCGTTGCAGATAACTATTCGAAAGAACTCGCCCCGTTGTATTACGAGGTTCGGCGTCAACTTCTAGAAAGTCGCACGCTCGGATAGCTGGAGAGATCGGGAAGGGATAGAGGCGGAAGAGATGGCCACCCAACTGACGCCCCCAGACCTAAGCGTCCTTTTTGAAAGGCTCATCACCGCCAGCGGCGATTGCGAATTGGCCGATTACGTGAAGGCCATAGTCAGCGCACTGGGCGGAGAGTCGTACGTCTTCGTTGCCATTTACCCCGGAGTGTCGACGGCGGCCCGTCCTACGCATCGTTTTTTGATCGGCTGCAGCCCCGAATGGTGCCAGATGTACAACACCAATAAGTGGTATATGACCGATCCATTTTTGGAGTACGCGCGAAGCAACACTGCACCAATCACAGGTTCGGAGATTGCGCTCGAGACGCAAGGCCAGTGTGAAATGCTTGCAGCCGCGAGTGAACATGGCTTCAGAAGTGGAATCGTCGTTCCCGTCCACACGAGCGTTTCAGACCGTCTGGGCGTTCTGTACATCGGTTCCGACGATAGCCAGGAAATCGGGGAAAAAAAGCTCGCTGCACATCGGTTGTACTTCAGGGCGCTCGCCTCGGAGCTACTGGATTGGTTCAATCGAGTCTCAAAGCGCGAGCTGGTTGAGGCGCATGGAATTACCGAAATGGATCTTCGTGTAATGGGCTACTTGAAGATGGGATTTACTGCTGAAGATATTGCTCGCGAATTAGATGTTTCTATTCAGACGGTCTACGGAAATTTTAAAAAGATAAAAGACAAGATTGGGGTTTCTCATATTTCGGAAGCGGTTAAGTTCGCTCAGGTAAATGACCTTCTGGCGTAACTCGTATAGCGCATTTTGGTTATCACTAACTTTGCCGATAGCCGCGGCTGGTCTGTTCCTTATCGGACAACCGTGGGTGTTCGCGATGATCGTCCTTCTTCTTGTTCCTATGCTGGACGCGGCGATAGGTCGTGGTGCTCCGGGAGCGGGGAAAGTCTTCGATAAAACAACTGAGGATCAGGTGCCGTGTTGGTTCGCGGTCGCGTGGATGGTCGCGATGGGAGTCGGCGCATGGCGCGCAAGCATGTCGTCTTGGATAGAGTTGATCGGACTTGCGACAGCTTGCGGATTACTCAGCGCGACCGCGATGGCGCACCTTCATGAACTTGCGCATCGACCGAATAGATTCTGGAGGGAGACAAGTGACATCGCATTCGCCGTCGCCGGCTATCCTCACTATCGATTCGCACATCAACTACATCATCAACACGTGGGAAATCCGAAGTTCGGTTCGGCGGCGCCGTTGGGAACGTCGGCGTGGCGCCATGCCGGTAGATCCTACACGGCTGCCTTTACCTCTTCACTCTCTCCGCAGTCATATCGTGACGGGAAGGTACCGTTGAGTTTGTTTAGAAATCTAGTTTTCTCCTCCTCTCTACTGGTCATAGCAGCGGTTCTGCAAGGTCGAGTTGCAATCTTCTATATTGGCTATTCCATTGTTAGCATCTTTGTTGTCGAAACAGTGGGGTATAATCCAGCATTACGGTATCGCCACGGATTCCTCCCATCCCACGATAACAGCTTGGGACGTCGACTTCTGGCTGTCGAACTGTCTGCTTGTCAATAACGGATTTCACAACGCTCACCATCGCGAAAGTGAGGTGAGATATTTGAATCTCAGTTCGCAAGGCGTCGCTATGCCCGCAGGCTACTTTCAGATGCTTTGGTTAGCGCTGTTTCCGCCGGCTTGGTACTACCTAATGGATCGACGCGCAAAGATCTTACTCACGCATCAATGACGTCGGCGTCTCGCTCTCAGAAATCAAACGCTTTGCGACCGTAGCAAGATATGATGAATCTAATGTCTCAAGTTCGACTTCTATAGGACAGCCGCTACGCGAGTAGTTTTTTTTCGTGGAGCGCGCGTATGCAGGATCATAATAATCGAGCATGATGCTCTCGAACAAGGCGACGATTTCATGTCGCTCAGCTAGCGACACCCATTTTTGTAGGGTTGCGCCGCTTATGAGGGCTTTTAGATAGCTTAGGCGGGCGACTAGACCCTCAGGGTCTTTTTCGAAGTGGGGATACTCGCGACGCCACATTTCGATTCGCTCGTGCATTGGCGTTTTGACCGAAAACAAACGTCCCTCATGCATTCGATCGAACAGCGCAGTAGGCAATTGGACTTGCCCAATACGTTTGCTCTCGCCTTCAATCCAGACGCGTTTCGAAGAGTCCAGCCGATAAAGCTCGGCAAGCAACATGCTGTCGAATAGCTTCTGAGTGGGTTGTTGTCGTCCGGGAATTGCCCCAATGATCGATCCTCGGTGCGAGGCGAGGGCTTCGAGGTCGAT
Organism: Paraburkholderia youngii; assembly: GCF_013366925.1. Taxonomy (NCBI): domain Bacteria; kingdom Pseudomonadati; phylum Pseudomonadota; class Betaproteobacteria; order Burkholderiales; family Burkholderiaceae; genus Paraburkholderia; species Paraburkholderia youngii. The sequence goes on along the minus strand of NZ_JAALDK010000001.1, from coordinate 4,957,138 downwards.
GATCTGTGCACCAGACTCTCTCAAAGCAATCAACAAACGCGTCTTCCCGCATCCTGTGGGACCGGAAAGCACATTGAACTGCAAGCGGGAAGGGATCTCTCCAAGAGTTTCACGAACCCAGCTCCGATATCCTTTCCAACCCTTCGGGAGCCGTTCGACCTTGTAGCCAATTGTTTCTAAGGTGTCTGCCCAAAGCTTGCTTCGTTTCCCACCCCGGAAGCAATAAACCAGAATTGACATTTTTCGACTTGGCCGAAAATACGGAAGCTCGAGGTGCCGCGCAATGTTTTTTAAAGAATAGGCGACGCCGATCTGATACGCGCGCATAGGATCGGTTCGATGCGTAGTACCGACTTCGGCGTACTCATCATCGAATACAACGGGCAGATTTATCGCGCCTGGCAAATGGTCTTCGGCGAACTCACGCGGGCTCCTCGCATCAATCACCAGGTCAAACTTCTTCAAAGCATCCACGTCGTACATGTTTTGCCTCAGGTATCACATTGACGGTTAAAAGTCAATGTAGTTTGGTATGGTGCCGATCCCTCAGCCAGCGAACTAGACTTTTTCTTGCCGCGCTGCGTCCGACAACAGGTGCTGCCAGGCCAGCTCGTACGATCGTTCTACTACTGACCGGCCGTCAGAGTGTCATGTCTGACTTCAGGATACGCCGCCCCAACGGGGCGCTGTAGTATCGAATGAGGGAATTGCGGGAGTTGCAGGTCAACGCTAAGGGACCGTGCTGCACATTTGGATCGGCTGGACGATCGATTTCGCCGTCCGGTTTGATTTGTGGCAAGTAACGGGGAACTGATGCGGCAGAACGCTGCAGGCGATGAGGACGATCATGGATCACTCAGAGAACCCATGTCAGCCAGCAGGAGCGCGCGACGATAGCACCGTAGCGCTTGCTCCAAATTCACTGCAGAGGCGCGTCGAGCAGGCCGAGGCTGACGTTCGCCGGCTAACGGAGCAATTGAGAGGGAAGGAGCGACAACTGAGCGATATGGGAAAGGCGTTGCTTCGTACGGTGGCCGTGCATCATGCGATAGAAGAGCGACAGGAGCAGGAGCTCGAGTCGTTGCGTGCGATGGCCCCATCATGGAGGACGTTGCAATGCGCCTGCGAGGAGCAGGCGGAGCATTCTTGCGGGATCACCGTTCGGCTGCCGTTTATTACCGAGATTCTTTCCGGAATGTTTGATGTCATGCAAATTTTCTGGTCCGACTATGACGAGAACAACCCGCCCAAGTCGTCCGTCGTAGCGCGGGCGATCGACGAACGGTTGAATCTGAAAGCTCAACCCGACGGCGAGGCGTCTCGAAGCGCGCAGACGTATGCGTCCGCAATCCGACCTGATTGGCTGAAGGAGACTGCTGGCAGCCGATACTCGCGGTCGCGGTCCTGACGGGGTGTCCTGACGGTAAGACGGACTTCCCCGTCTGTGCTCCCTGTTGCTTGAATCGGATCTGTGCCGGACAGATCCGCACAAAGCCAGGAGGACGGAAGTCATGTCGGATTCGATACGTGTGGCAGGCGCGGTCCTGCGTCGCAAACAGGTTGAGCAGGTCGTCGGCCTGTCGCGTTCCACCATCTATCAGCGCATCAAGGATGGAACGTTCCCGAGGCCAGTATCGCTGGGCGGGCGAATGGTCGGCTGGCGAGCGTCGGACATCGAGACGTTTTTGGTCAATCCAGCCGGATACCGCGTGGCGGCCAGTCCGTTCGACAGGGCGCATGATGATGATTGATCCATCCCGTGCGTCGCTGCAATCCCGTCTCGACAACTGGGCCAATGCGTCACGTGGCGCCTACAATCCGATCGACGCAGCTAGGATCGAGGCGGCTTGGCGATGTCTTGGGCCTCGTCACAAGGAATTGCTTCGTATGGTGTTCTTGTGGCACGCGGGTCGCGAAGTGGTCTGTCGCCGCCTCAAAATTCCTCGTTATCCGCGCAGTCTTTACGAACTGGAGCTCGCCGCAGCCGAGCACGCGCTTGCCCGTCTGCTGGAGAAGAAACGGCCGTAAAATTTTTCCGGAATTCGCCGGATACCCCCGGAACCTGACGGACGACAGTGCGGAAATGCCGGCGATTTCGACGCTTGCCTCTCTGCAAAATCGCACCTAGAGTGCAGTCAACAACCTGTTCCGGTCGACGCGCAAACGCACGACCGAGTACGCGCCAGCGGCTCCGATGTCCCGATGTATGTGTGTGGGCGTAGTGGTCGCGATGCGAGTCAAGCCTGTGAACCCTGCGGTCTCAGGCCTTTCTGTTTTCTGCTGATCCCCCTTGAACCCGCGGCGTGCCTCCCCGGCCCCGCGGGTTTCTTTTCCCGCGCACATCCGTGTCGGTACGTCGGTGCGCGACGGATTGAATCGATGGAAGGTGGATCATGAAGATGGATCGTTTCGTTCTCTGGTGTCGTGAACCGCGCGCGATGCGCGGTATTGCGCGGCGCTGGTCGCTCGCGCTGGCACTGCTCGCCGGCACCTCGGTTTTCACGCCGGGCGTGGCGCATGCGGACGACTGGGGTTGCCAGGTAGTGCTCTGCCTATCGAATCCCGGCGGTCCCGAGCAGTATGGCGAATGCGTGCCGCCGATCGAGAAGCTATGGCGCGCGCTGCGGCACGGCGACCCATTTCCGACGTGCGAGTTCGGTGCAGGCGGGGCGCACGGTACGTCCGCCACCAATACGTTCGCGAGCGGCGGTTATTGTCGCGAAGACCTGCTGCTTTGGGGTGGTCCGGAACAGAGCGAACTGCTGTGTCGGGCAACGGGCGCCATCAACGTCACTTTCGACAACCAGCTCTATACACGTGTCTGGTGGGACGTTGGTGGACAGGGGCCCACGATCACTGAATTCTATGGGGCAGGCAGTACGCAAGCGCCTTATGACCCGACGCAGTCCGCAGCGCTCTTCCAGCAGCGCATCGACCAGCAGTGGGATCGCTTCGGCGGGGGAAACTGATCATGTCCCTTGACTTCATGGCACTCGCGCAGCAGTGCGCGCCGCAGATCGCGCCGGTCACGATGGCCGCGATCGTGCGCACTGAATCCGGATTCAATCCCTATGCGATCGGCGTGGTGCATGGCCGGTTGCTGCGGCAACCATCGAATGCCGCCGAAGCGGTGGCAGCGGCACGCGCGCTGGAGACGACGGGTTGGAACTTCAGCGTCGGACTCGCCCAGGTGAATCGCGCGAACTGGCCAGACTACGGGCTGACTGCCGAGAACGCTTTCGAGCCGTGCCGCAACCTGGCGGCGGCCGCCGCGATCCTTCAAGACTGCTTCGCGACGGCGCGGAGCCGGCGGGTCCATGCAGATTCCGATTCTCAGTCCGATGTACAGGGGGCGTTGCGCGCGAGCCTGTCCTGCTACGCGAGCGGCAATTTTTCGACCGGCTACCGGACGGGGTATGTACAGCGCGTCATGGACAACGCGGCGGGTCAGTTGCCATTGCCGCCTGGCGTGCCGGCGATCATCCCTATCCCGGTCGTGCCGGTCGATTCTGCGACGCCGGTTCGCCCCCCCCTTTCCCCAGCTGTCATTCGACAGCTATCGCGGCAGGACCGCAATGGAGAGACTGCCACATCACCGGTTAAGGATCAGCGGCGAGAACCGGATGGCAGTGCGGTGGTGTTCTAGCCCGTCATTTTTAAGAATCAGATATTGATCGATCGAACTGGAGCCGGCCATGTGCTTAGGAATACTTTGTAAATCACAAAAGTTCGGTATGTGGACGAGGCGGTGGCTGTCCGGCCGAACGGCGGAGCGCGGAATCGCGATCGCCACTTCGTCCCTGACGTTCGCGGTGCCGGCATGGGCGCAGCTCTCCCAGGTCAATACGCTGCTGAGCACGATCCAGACGACGTTGCTGGGCGTGGGGGGCGTGATCTGCTCGATCTCCATCATCTGGGCGGGCTTCCGGATGATGTTCCAGCACGCCCGGTTCGGCGATATCGCGAACGTGTTCATCGGCGGACTCTTCGTCGGCTGCGCGACCGTCATCGCTAGCATGTTGATTCCGGCAGGCTGATCCAGGAGCGCCGAACCATGAACCCGCTCAAGGATCCCGTATTCAAGGGCTGCACGCGTCCCGCAATGCTCTGGGGCGTGCCACTTGTGCCGTTCCTGATGGTCGGCGGCGGCATGCTGATTCCGGCCATCTGGGCACTGCTCGCGAGCCCGCCACTGGGTGTCGCAATCCTCCTCCTGATAATCCCGGTGTTCGTCGTGATGCGGGTGATCACACGCCACGACGATCAGCGTCTCGCGCAGTACATGCTGCGCCTGCGTATGGTGCTGCGTCAGGGCAACCGCCGCTTTTGGGGCGTGCATGCCTACGTGCCGGTCCGCCTGAAGAGGAGGGCGTGACATGCCGGCCGAACCGCAACTCGTGTCCGTTGCGAACCGGGAAGTGCCGCTCGCCGGTTATATCCCGTACTCGACGCACGTGAGCGACCACATCATCAAGACGCGCGAAGGTGACTACCTGCAGGTCTGGAAGATCGCAGGCATCGCGTTCGAGGCAGCCGATCCCGCCGATATCCTTGCGCGGCACGACGGCCTCAACCAGTTCGTGCGTGGGCTCGCGGGAGGGCATGTGGCGGTGTGGTCGCATCGCCTGCGCCGGCGCGTGTCGGACCGCTTCCCGACGGAATACCGCAACCGCTTCTGCGAGGAGCTGGCCACGCGCTACTACGCGAGTTTCGCAGGCTACCGGATGATGGCCAACGAGCTGTACCTGACGGTGGTCTACCGGCCGAACCGCACCCGGCTCGGACGCGTATTCAGTCGCGCCGCGCGTCGTACGCGCGACGATATCCGGCGCGACCAGTTGGACGCGCTGAAGGTCATGGCCGAACTGGCCGCCCTGGTCGAGTCGAGCCTCAAGCCCTACGATCCGGTCGCGCTTGGTGTCTATACGAGGCAAAGTCCCTTTATGCCGCGCCCGCGCCGCTATTCGTCGGCGCTGGAACTGCTCGGCTATCTGGTGAACGGCGTCTGGGAGCGGGAGCCCGTACCGTGCGGCCCGATCCGCGAGGCGCTGCCGACGTCGCGCCTCTTCGTCGGGGCCGAAAAGGTCGAGGTTCGCATGCCGGTCGAGACCCGCTTCGCCGCGATGCTCGACCTGAAGGATTACACGGAAGACACCGAGCCGGGCATGCTCAATGGTCTGCTGTATGGCGACTTCGAGTACGTCGAGACGCAGTCTTTTACGATCCTCGACCGGCCCAGTGCGAAGGAGGCGCTGGAGCGGCAACGCAACCAGCTCATCGCGGGAGAGGACGTCGCCGTGTCCCAGGTCACGGCGATCGATCAGGCGCTCGACGATCTGATCAACGGCGATTTCGTTCTCGGCGAATACCACTATTCGCTGGCCGTGCTCGGCGACACGCTGGATGAGGTATCTCGAAGCGTCGCGAAGGCCCGCACGCAACTCGCCGACGCCGGCTTTCAGACGGCACTGATTGACCTCGTCGCCGATGCGGCCTGGTTTGCCCAGCTACCGGCGAACTGGCGTTACCGGCCGCGCGAGACGAAGCTCACCTCGCGCAATTTCTGCGGCCTGTCGAGCCTGCACAACTTCGCGACGGGAAAGCGCGACGGCAATCCGTGGGGCGAGGCGATCACGATCGTCAAGACGCCCAGCGGGCAGCCGCTCTATCTGAACTTCCACGCGACATCCGACAAGCAGGACTCGCTCGACGAGAAGGCACTCGCCAACACCCAGATCATCGGCCGGGCCGGCGCGGGCAAGACCGTGCTCGAACTGTTCCTGCTCGCGATGGCGACGAAGTATGGCATCACGGCGGTGCTGTTCGACAAGGATCGCGGCACGGAGATCGCGATCCGCGCGATGGGCGGCACCTATACGGTGTTTCGCCGCGGCGAACCGACCGGCCTGAACCCGTTCCAGATGGCGCCCGGCGAACCGGTGATCGACTTCTGGGAGCGCCTCGTGCGCAAGCTCGTCGACATCGGCGAGCCGCTGTCCGCGCGCGACGAGCTCGACATCTCCCGCGCGGTGCGCGAAGTCGCGCGCATGGACAAGCCCCTGCGTCGTCTGTCGATGGTCCGGCAGCTCCTGCCGAACGTGGGCGAAAACAGCCTGCATGCGCGGCTCGCGAAATGGTGCGCGGGCGGGCGCCTGGGCTGGGTGCTCGACAACCCGACCGATCGCATCGATCTCGCCCACGCGACGCTGTTCGGCTTCGACGACACCGAACTGCTGGACGATGGCGAGGTGTCCACGCCCATCACGATGTACCTGCTGCACCGGACGGAGAACCTGATCGACGGGCGCCGCTTCATCTACGTGATGACCGAATTCTGGAAGCGCCTGGACGATCCGGTTTTCACGGACTTCGCGAAGAACAAGCAGAAGACGATCCGCAAGCAGAACGGGCTTGGGATTTTCGATACCCAGTCGCCGGCCGACGTGCTGCGCAGTGACATTGCGAGTGCGTTGATCGAGCAGAGCGCGACGTTCTTCTTCCTGCCGAACCCGCGCGCCGATTACGACGATTACGTGCGCGGTTACAAGCTGACCGAGGCCGAATTCAACATCGTGCGCAACCTCGGCGAGAACAGCCGCCTGTTTCTCGTCAAGCAGGGCCATCGCTCGGCCATCGGGCGGCTCGATCTCTCGGGCCTTGGGGATGTGCTCGACGTGCTGTCGGGCACGACCGACAACGTGGAACTGCTCGACACGATCCGTGCGCAGGTCGGCGACGCGCCACGAGACTGGTTGCCCATTTTCCATGAACAGCTTGCGAAACGCCGCGCGGCGCAGGCAAGTGCGCGCCCATCTCTGCTGTCGGGGCCGGGAGGTGTGCGATGAGTGGCCTCTTTACCGCTGTGGGCGGCACCCTCGAAAACGGCATGTCGACCTACGTGACGAACGTGTCGTCGGCGCTGTCCGGCGCGCTCGTGCCAGTTGTCACCACGGCTGGCACGATCTGGGTGTTGGCCTACGGTCTCGCGGTGGTGCGCGGCGAAGCGCACGAAGCCGTGCCGGCGTTCGCGTGGCGCGGGCTAAAGGTTGCGATCATGCTCGCGTTCGCACTGAGCGCCGGCATCTACCAGCAGCAGGTCGTCACCGCTGTCGACGGTGCGACGTCCGGAATCGCCCAGACGATCCAGAACGCGGCGAACACGACGGGCGGTGGCAATCCCGGCTGCGGCTCGGCCAACGGCAGCAGCGTGACGGGGCAGGGTGCAGCGACCGGCTTCTACCAGACGCTCGACTGCTACGACCAGCAGATCGATCTCGTGATGGACGCCTACTTCGACAAGGCGACGCACGAAGGAATCAGCCCGAGTGGCCTCGCCGCCGCGATAGGCGATTTTCTGTGTGGCCTGGTGGCCGCGCTCGGGGGCTCGATCTTCCTGATCGTTCTGGCTTTCGAGGTCGTGATGGCGAGGATGCTGCTCGATCTCGTGCTCGGGCTTGGGCCCATTTTCATCGCCTGCGCGGCGTTCGCGCCGACCGCGCGGTTTTTCGAGGCGTGGACCGCGAAGGTCGCCAATTACGCGTTGCTGCAGGTCCTCGTGGCCGCCTTCCTCGGTATGGCGCTCACCGCGTTCTCGGCTGATCTCACGTCGCTTCATGCGACGGGTAGCGCACCCGGCGCCGATGCATCGGTCCTCGTGCAAGCCATTTCCGCCTCCCTGGACGACAGCGCGGCGGCCGCCGCCGCGATTGGCCTCTTCGCGACCGGCGTGTTCCTCGCGATGGTCGGCTGGCAGTTGCCGTCCGTGGCGGCGGGCTTGTCGGGCGGCGCAACGCTATCGGGCTTTGGCGCATTCGTGGCGGGCTTGGCCTCGCGGAGTTTGGCGGTTGCGATCGGCCGGGCGATCAGCGGTAACGGGCGAGGGCCGCGCCCAGGCGGCGAAATTCGCGATCGGACGGGCTCAGGTGGTGGGCCAGGAGGCGGCGGTGCGACCCCGGTCTATCAGAGAGTCGCGCGCGCGAACCTCGGTCAGCAGGGACGTTGAAGCGGAGGAGACGATCATGAACGGACGATGCAGATGGATGAGCGCCGCATGCGTGTGGGCGGCAGGGTGCGTGGGTGCTTATGCGCAGGGTATCCCGGTCTATGACGCGCAGAACGTCTTACAGGCCATTGCATCGGTGGGCCAGCTCAAGCAGGAAGTGCAGCAGGAGATCCAGATCTACCAGTCGACGGTCGGCACGCGCGGTTTCGGCGCACTCCTGAGCAATCCGGTCGTGGCGAACTCGTTGCCCTCGAACTGGCAGAGCGTCTATACGGCGATCCAGAACGGCGGCTATGCGGGCCTGACAGGCAGCGCGCAGGCGCTGCGCTCGGCCAGCCAGATTTACAACTGTGAAGACCAGACCGGGATCGACCAGCAGGTATGCCAGCGCGCGCTCAACAAGCCCTATCAGGACAAGGCTTTCGGCCTGCAAGCCTACCAGACCGAGATGCAGGAGCTGGACCAGATCCAGGGCCTCGCGCGGCAGATCGACGTGACGCAGGACCAAAAAGGCATTGCGGAGTTGGAGGCGCGTATCCAGACCGAGTCCACGGCGGTCGGCAACGAGATGACGAAGCTGCAGCTCTTCCGGATGCTGGCCGAAACCGAGGACAAGCTCACGGCCGAGCAGCAGAGTGAACTGGTGCTGAGCCGGGCAGCCAAGACCAACCGGCTGCAGGACCAGATGGTGCCGGCGTCGTTCGGAAACTGAGATCACCATGTCCCTGCTGACCTCTTTTGCACTGGCTTGCTGCGTCGCCTGGAGCCTGGCTGCCTGCAGTAGCGGGCCGACGAAACCCGTGTTGCCGGACGGGCTGCATCGTGTGCCGGTCAACCGCGTGCCGCCGGTGCCCGATGTGCCAACTGCAGCACCAGCCACGGTACCGGCGGCTCCGGATCAGCACGCGTGCTCGGATGCCGGAGACCGGTCATGAGTGCGTCGCACGATTACGGGCGCGTGCTCGACATCGAGGTGTCGCTGACCCACCTGCAGGAGCGTTCCGAACGGCGCGCGTGGCATGTCGCCTATGCGGCGATCGGCGTCGCCGTGCTCAGCGCCACTGCGCTGGCGGTGATGGTGCCGTTCTATCGCGTGGTGCCGCTGCCCATCGAGGTCGATCGCCTGACGGGCGAATCCCAGGTGATCGACGTGCTCGATGCTCGCCACGTGCATACGAAGGAGATCCAGGACAAGCACTGGGTCGAAACCTATGTGCGCGCACGCGAGCGCTACGACTGGGGGCTGCTGCAGATGGACTACGACAGCGTCCTTGCGATGAGCGACGACGTGGTCGCTCGCGATTACCGCGGCATTTATAGCGGCCCCGATGCGCTGGACCGGCAGTTGGGGCCGGGCATCGAGCGGCGCATCCGGCTCCTCTCTATCACGCTGCCGCCCGACGAACCCGGTCATGCAGTCGTGCATGTCGAGCGCACATCGTTCAAAAACGGCGAGGCGCATGCCGAACCAACGCAGCGTTTCGTGATCACGCTGGCCTACACCTACCGGCCGCCCGTATTCACGCGCGAAAGCGTGGCGATTGCCAATCCGTTCGGTTTCAAGGTCACGGCCTACAGTCGCGACCCCGAATATACGCCGCCGGCTGCGGCCTCCGCCTCGAATGTCGGGGGCACGCCATGAGAACGCCTGCTTTAGTCGTGGTGCTCGTTGCGGTGTTGCGCTCAAGTACGACCTACGCGTTCGACCTGCCTGGATGGAACGACGACTCGCGCGTTCGCCAGGTGATCTATCGCGCGGACGACGTTGTGCGCATCGAGGCGCAGCGCGGTTTTGCCACGCACATCGCACTCGATTCCCATGAGCACATCCTGGTCGTCGCGCCAGGAGACCGGGACGGCTGGCAGGTGGTCGCCGACAAGGGCGATCACGACGTGTACCTGAAGCCGAAGCTCGCCGCGCACGACTCGAATCTCGAGATCCGTACCGACCGGCACAGCTACAGCTTCGATCTGGTGGTGCTCCCGCTCAAGGCCAGGTTCGGCAACGACCGTGAGATGTACCGCGTGACATTCGTCTATCCGGATGAGCTGGCGACGCAGGCACAGGGGGATTCGGATGCGGCGCGGGTCGCGAAGCGCCTGGCGCAGCTGCCCACCGTGCGCAACGCGCGGTACTCGATGCAGGTCATGCCGGACTCCGACGACATCGCACCGACTGCGGCATGGGACGACGGGCGCTTTACGTATCTGCGCATCCCGAACAACCGACGCATGCCGGCGATTTTCCGGGTGGCCGACGACGGCACGGAAAGCGTGGTCGACAGGCACGTCGAAGGCGGCACGATCGTCGTGCACGAGGTCGCGAAACGATTTGTGCTGCGGCTCGGCAATGAGGTCGTGGGCATCTGGAACGACGCCTACGACATGGACGGCGTGCCACCTCATGACGGCACGACGGTCAACGGGGTAAAACGCGTTCCGCGGAGTCACAATGATGAATGACGAACCCCCGCGCAATGTGATCGAACCCGACGATGCGCCCGGTTCGCTGCCTCGAAGTGGTCAGAACGAGGGGACATCGGGTGCTACTCGGGATCGCGGTATGCCCGCATTGGGTCAATACCGTGGTGCCCGCCCACGCGCCTGGTGGCTGACGCCGGTCGTGATCGTGGTGATGGTCGGCGCCGGCGCCGTCTGGACGGTGCATGGCTTTCTCGCGCGCCACGATGCCGAAGCGAAGGCCAGGCGCGACACGCTAACCGATACGTCTTCCCAAGGACGCGTGTTCAAGGATCTGCCTGCATCGTCGGTTGATCATGCGGCCTCGGCCCCGGTACCGCCGAGCGCGGTTGCGGCTCCCTCCGCGCCGGCGTCGGGTGCTGCCGCGCCTGCTCGCACCACACACGCGGTGCCAACCCGCAGCTACTTCGATGCGCCGCTGCTCGCAACGGGCGGTGGACAGGAGTCCGCGGGTGGGCTGCCAGACGGGATGGCGGGCGCGGCTTCCCCGGTTCCAGCCGCGGCGAGCGGTGGCGCCGGAGCGCTAACGCAAGGGCCGGCCGGCGGCGCGCTCGCCCAGGCGTTGACGCCAACCGTCACGCAGCGCGTTCGGGCCGGGACGCTGGGCAACCGGAGTCTAATGCTCGCGCAGGGCGCCAAGATCGACTGCGCGGGCGATACGGCGTTCGATTCGACCGAGGCCGGCATCTCGACGTGCACGGTGACGAAGAACGTATATTCGGACGATGGCCGTGTCGTGCTGATCGAGCGGGGTTCGCAGATCAACAGCCAATATCGCTCGAACCTGTCGCCAGGCCAGAAGCGGGTGTTCGTGCTGTCGGCCCGTATCGAGACGCCCCACGGCGTCACGGTCGAGATCGACTCGCCCGCGGCCGACGCGCTCGGTCGTATGGGCATCGACGGCTACGTGGACAACCACTGGCGCCAGCGCATCGGCGCAGCGATGCTGCTCGGCCTCACCCAGGACGCGATTGGCTATCTGTCGACACGCGGCGGCAACTCCAGTGGGTCGGTGGTGTATGAGAACACGCAGCAGCAGGGCAACGACATGGCCACGCGTGTGCTCGACAGCACGATCAACATTCCGCCGACGCTGACGCAGAACCAGGGCGCGGAGTTCACGATCGTCATCGCTCGCGATCTGGACTTCGGATCGGTGTATGCCCTGGAGCCGGAGGGCACGCGATGATGTCGCATACCCACCTGCCGGATGCATCTTGCGACCCGGTACTGGCCCGGCTGCCCGACGACGCATCGGTGTGCGAGCTGATGCGTCCATTCGCGCCGCTGCTCGACGATCCCGACGTGACGGAACTGGTGATCAACCGGCCGCAACGTGTGCTGACCGAGAACGCGCTTGGCTGGTATGGCCACGATTGCTACGAACTCGATTTCGACCGGTTGATGTCGTTCGCCGTGGCGGTGGCCACGCTGACCAGTCAGGAAATCTCGTCCCAGCATCCGATACTGTCGGCGCTGCTGCCGGGGGACGCGCGCATCCAGATCGTGGTACCGCCGGTCGTGCCGCCGCGCACGGTGTCGGTGACGATCCGTCGCCCGTCCGCACGCGAGAAGACGCTCGATGCGTACCGTGACGAGGGGCTGTTCGACGACACGGTCTGGCATCGTCCGGATGGGCTTGATTCAGCCTTGCCCGTATTGCGAGCCGAAGACCGCAGGCTGGTCCGATGCCTGGAAGAGCACGACTGGGGCACCTTCTTCGATGGGGCGGTCACGGGCCGGCTCAACATCGCGGTCGTCGGCAATACGGGATCCGGCAAGACCAGTTTCATGAAGACCCTGTGCCGCTCGATCCCGGCGACTGAGCGGATCGTGACAATCGAGGATGTCCGCGAGCTGTTCATCCGGCACATCGAGAACTGCGTCCACCTGCTGTACAGCAAGGGCGGCCACGGCCAGGCGCGCGTGACGCCCGCCGATCTGATAGCGAGCACGATGCGCATGCGCCCGGATCGCGTGTTGCTCGCCGAGTTGCGCGGCGCCGAAGCCTATGACTTCCTGAAGCTTCTGACGACCGGGCACGCGGGTTCGATCACCAGCTACCACGCGCCCAACGCGACGGTCGCGATCGAACGCTTCGCACTGATGGCGAAGGAACACCCGGAAACCACTGCCTGGGACGATGCCGCGCTCAAGCGCCTGCTGTTCCTGACCATCGATGTCGTCGCGCACTTGGATGCGCGCCCGGTCTTCAATGCAGCGGGCGAGCAGACCGGCAGGCAGTGGGGCATGACGGAAGTCTGGTTCGATCCGCTGCGCAAGACGCGCACCGCGTTCGTCTAGGGAGCGGCGATGAACCACCCGTCTTCCTCTCTGCTTCAGCACACCAGGACAGCCGCCATGACATTGGCCGTGCTGGCTTGCCTGATGGGTGGAGTAGCCGCATCGCTCTGGCTCGCGTCGTTTTGCCTGTACGCAAGCCTGCGGATCAATCCACTGCACGCGGGACTGTGGGGCTGGCTCGATGCGGCGCTGACCTGGCGGCACGGGATGATGCCGAACATCGGCCGCAAGCTCGCGGGGGCGGCGCTGTTTGGCATGCTCCTGTCCTTCGGTGGCCCGGTTCTCGGACTGCTTGCGCTGTGGGCGAGCACGAACCGGCGTCGTCTCTATGGCAGCGCGCGCTTTGCGAGCGAGTCGGACATCCGTCGGGCGGGGCTGCTATGACGATGCGCACGCACCTCGATACCGTACCCGCGATTGTCGTTGGCATATGGCGCGGGCGTTACCTGCGCTTCGGCGGCCAACAGTTCGTGCTGCTGGCGGCGCCCGTCCGCTCGGGTAAAGGTGTAGGCATCGTGATCCCGAATCTGCTCAATTTCCCCGATTCGGTGGTGGTGCTCGACATCAAGCAGGAAAACTATGCGGCCACGGCCGGCTTCAGGCGTGCGCATGGACAGGATGTATACCTGTTCAATCCGTTCGCCGAAGACGGCCGTACGCATCGCTACAATCCCCTGTCGGCGATCTCGGACGGCCTGTTCCGGGTGGGCGACATTCTTGCGATCGGCTATGCCCTCTATCCGCCGGGTGGCCACGATGACTTCTGGAAGGACCAGGCGCGAAACCTGTTCCTCGGCATCGTGCTCCTGTTGTGCGAATGGCGTGACGCGCGCCGGGCCGGTCGGGGGACGTCGATTCCCGACTATCCGGTCACGATGGGCGAAGTGTTACGGCAGTCATCAGGCAATGGCATGCCGGTGAAAACCTGGCTGCAGCGCGCGTTGGTGCAGCATCGCGACTTGCTCTCGGGGCAATGCGTCGATGCGTTGAATCGCTTCCTGTCGAACGACGACAAGGTGCTCGCGAGTGTGCTGGCAACCTTCAACGCGCCGCTCACGATCTGGGCCAATCCGATCGTCGACGCGGCAACCAGTGCAAACGACTTCGACCTGCGGGATGTCCGTCGCCGCCGGATGTCGGTCTATATCGGCATCACGCCCGACCATCTGTCGGAGGCGGCGCTGCTCGTCAATCTACTGTTCTCGCAGTTGGTCAACCTGAACACGAAGCAATTGCCCGAAGCCGATCCCGCGCTGAAATTCCAGTGCCTCGTGCTGCTCGACGAAATGACGTCGATCGGGAAGATCCACATCATCGCGCGCGCGGTCGCCTATATGGCGGGCTACAACCTGCGTCTGCTGTCGATCGTCCAGTCGATCGCGCAACTCGAGTCGGTCTACGGACGAGCCGACGCGCGCACCTTCATCACGAACCACGCGATGCAGATCCTCTATGCGCCGCGTGAGCAGAAGGATGCGAACGACTACTCGGAAATGCTCGGCACGTTCACGGACCAATCGCGCAGCGTCAGCCGCCCGAACGGATTTTTCGGGAGCCGGGGCGGGTCGAGCGAAAGCGTGTCAGAGCAGCGCCGGCCGTTGCTGTTGCCGCAGGAGCTGAAGGAACTCGGTCGAGACAAGGAAATCATCGTCCTCGAAAACACCAGGCCGATCTTGGCCGACAAGATCTGCTACTGGCGCGATCCCGAGTTTGCGTCGCGCGTCACGGCCGCGCCCTCCGTGCCCGCACTGAATCTGGCCCATTTCAGCGCTGTGGTCGAGCGCCGGCTGCGCGATCTGCATCCCAACGAGCTCGAACAGGACGGCGCGGGGCTGATCCATCTGCCACCCGAATACCTGGAAGTGCTGCAAGCATGGGATCCGCGTGACCTGCCGCCGAACCTCGCCGACATCAGAGAGGAGGAGGCCGTGGCCTACGTGGAACGGCATTTCATGCTGCTGGGTGTCCCGGCCCGCCAGGTGGTGCAGGCGAGACGTCATCTGAGCGTCGACGATCTTGATGTGGCGGAACTCGATTTTGTTGAGCCGGCGCGGCGCGTAGCCGCGGACGGCTCACGAGCCATGGGAGCGCTGCAATGACGACCCCCTACGTGGATGAGACGGACCGTGCGCGTGCCGCGCTTGCCGTGATACCCGCTGACGACTATGAGACTTGGGTCGACATGGCGTTCGCGCTCAAGCAGGGCTTCGGCGACGAGGGTTTTGAAATCTGGGATGCGTGGAGTCGAACGGCCGCCAACTATAACGAGCACGCGGCGCGAACTACGTGGCGCTCGGCCCGCGCATCGGGCGGCAAGACGCTCGCCACGCTGTTCTGGCAGGCGCGCCAGCATGGTTTCGACCTGAAGCGAACGGCTTACCCGGACCGCATGGCCGCCGTGCTTGCACCGTCGCCGGAGGTGCTGGCGCAACGCGCACGCGAGGAGGCGCAACGACAGGCGCGCCATGCGGCAGTGGCGCGAGAGGCCGTGTCGATCTGGCAGTGGGCAAGGCCAGTCGGGCCGGAGCATCCGTATCTCGTGCGCAAGCGCCTCGAGCCGATGGACACGCTGCACGAGCTGGATGCACTGGAGCTGCACGCACTGCTCGGCTATGCGCCGGCCAGCGAGGAAGAACCTCTGACGGGGCGCGTGCTCATCGTGCCGGTCTGGAACGGGCCGATCTCGACACTGGAGCTGATCGACGAACACGGGCGGAAATCGTCATTGGCCGGCGGCGTGAAGAGGGGCGGCTACTGGATGACGGAGCCGACACTGATTCCGACGAATGAATCGTCGTGGATCCTGATCGCTGAAGGCATGGCGACGGCCTTGTCCGCTTCGCGCGCGACAGGCTGGTCCGCGGTGGCGGCGCTCTCGAGCGGGAATCTGTCGATGGTGGCAACGAACCTTCGTGAGCGATATCCCGATGCAGACCTGATCGTACTCGGCGAACTGGGCAGTGGCGAGGCGCAGGCCCGACAGGCTGCGGAAGCGGCTCACGCCAGTGTGGCCTGGCCGGCGTTTGCCGCTGATGCGCGCATCGACGACAAGGTGCCGACCGATTTCAGCGACATGGCGGTGTTGTCGGGCTTTGATGCCGTCGGCGCACATCTGCGCGCCGTGGTCCGCTCTGTCGTGAAGGCGGAGGGTCAACCGGGTGTCTCCACCGCATCCGGCATGACAGTGGTTGAGGTGGATGAGCGCGAGGAGGGCAGGATGATGAGCAACGTCAAGGAAAGGCTGCTGGCCGACGAGGAAGGGAAGCCCCGTCGCCGGTCCTCGAAGCTTAGTGCGCCGAAACAGGCGGCGCCGGAGGTGCCGGCAACGGACGGGGCATCCGGCTCGGCGCCCTCCTCGGTGGATGCGCCTGCGTCGTCGTCGCCGGCTGCTGCTGTGCCGGTTGCGGATCCGCCGCGGTTTGCGTCGACGCGCCCGCCGGTCGGCGAGCCGCTGTTTGGCGTGGGTGACGTGTCAAACGAGGTCAGGGCATTGGCCGAGCACCGGTTCGGCTCGCCGCTCAGGATGGGGACGCCGCGCGAGAACGGTGGCCCTTATCGCGGCGAGGTGTTCAACACGGAACACTATCTGATCCAGGAAGTCGCGACGCGCAGCGTCGTGTTCCATCGCAAGGATCAGATGACCTTCGTGTCCGAGCGTCTGAAGTGGATGGACGAAAACGCGCGGCTGAACGGTTCCGAGTTGCAGGTCGGTTATGACGGCGGCGAGGCCCGGGTCTATCCGTGGGACCGTGCGCGCGAACTGCTGGAACGCGCCGTCGGCTCGCTGAAGAAGTCCGCCCGCGAGTTGAATTACAGCCCGAATCTGGAGGGGATGCTCGACCAGTTGCAGGCGAGATCCTGGGCACGTATCCGGGAGGCGCGGGCGGCCGCGCTGGAGAAATCCCGGGAACAGAACGCGTCGCGCGAAGCAGACTCGACGCCCGACCGATAAAAGACGGCAGTTGTGCTCACGTGCAACGCCGATCTTGAGGATGCGAGGTAGTGACATGGCTCAGACAACTTCCACTCACGAGGCCGATCCGGTCATCAACGTGATCGAACCGGACGTGGCGGGCAACAGCGGCGGCGGCCCGGCGGCTGCGGACGAACGACGGGACAGGCTGAACTCGGCCGCGACGGATGCGGTATCTGCCCGACGCCGGCGCGAGTTCGATGCTGCCCGCGCGCGGTTGCGCGATCAGGCGATCCGTGACGATGCCGTCACGCCACAGCAGGCCGATACCCGATCGCCAACTGGGGCGACGGTCGAGGCGGATCGGGTCCGTGCGCCGCTCGACCAGCCGCCCGAACGCGTGCGCAAGCGTTATCTGCGCGCGGGCAATCAGTATTTTCTGAAGGACGAGCCGTATCAGCTTGCGTTCGAGGATCTGGGGCCGTACCTCGTCACCGACCACAACCGGCCGGACGTGGTCGAGTCGATGATCGACATGGTGCAGGCGAAATCGTGGCGACGCATTCGTGTGTCGGGTCATGAGGCATTTCGTAGCGAGGCGTGGTTGCAGGGCACGCTACTCGGTATCGAGGTGAGCGGCTACGAGCCGAAAGCCGCAGACCTGGCGCGTCTGGCGAATGCCCGGCAGGCGCGGCTGGACAATCGCGTCGAGGTGGCGCCGAAGGTCGACGCAACGGCTGCTGCAACCGGGCAGGATCGCGTTCCGGCCGTCGCTTCGGCCGTACCTCGAATCAACATCGGCGCGACCGTCAACGGAACCGCGTCTTCCGCGCCAGTCCATGCGCCTGCATCGAAACCGGCTATCCCTGAAGCAAACCGGAACGCTGCCAACGACGAGGCCGACGTCCCTCGACGGTACGTCGGCGAACTGCGTGAGCATGGGGGCGCCCCGTACCAGCACAACCCCGCACGCAGTGACTCGTACTACGTTGTGTTTCGCGATGAGGCCGGAATCGATCAGGTCGTGTGGGGCGTCGATCTGGAGCGTGCGATACGCGAAGCTAATGGTCAGATCGGGCAGCAGGTCACTCTCGAAAATCTCGGCAAGCGCTTCGTCACTGTGCGGCTGCCCATCCTGGATCAGGAAGGCAGGGCGATCGGCGAAGAGGAGAAGGACGTCTATCGCAATACGTGGCAGGTGCAGGTCGCGCAGAGGGATCGGACAGCCGCTCGCTTGCCGTCACGATCCGACGAGTCGGCCGGCCGCGAGAGCCGATCTGCCGATTTGCGTGCCGAGCCTGTTGCCGCGGAGGAATCGCATCGCCGACTTGACGCGGAATATTCGGAGCGCGAACGAGCCTTGCATGTCGCGGTGCTGGCGGCTGCCATGAGCGAGCAAGGGTTCAGCGAGCGTTCCGTTGCTCGCGTGCAGCAGCGTGCGGAGCGCATGCTGGCTGCATTCCAGCACGAGGGCATTCCGGTCCCGACACCGAGGGTATTCGATCCGACCGCGCCATCGGGCCGGGATCGTCGTAAGCGTGCCGTTTCGGAGCGCACGCCTGCCCGCGAGATCGACCGGACACCCGTTGAGCCGTCATCCCCGTCGCCGTCCCGCTGAGGTGAATCGTGGTCACGCGCGAGCGTTTGTGTGTCGAACTCGGGGCTGTCAGGGTGCGCTGGGACGACTGGTGCGCACGGCGGGGTTTGACGGCGGCTGAGGGTGTGCGCCAGTTGATCGCAATTGCGGTCAACGACGATCCGGATGGAGAATCCGGCGCGCTCCTGCCGGGCCTGCCCCGGCCGGTCGTCGGGGAGCCGCGCAGTCGCATCGAAATCCGGCTGACCGCGTCGGAACTGGGCGCGGTCGAACAGCGTGCCGCTGCGTTGGGTCTCGGTGGGAATCGATGGATCGTGTCGCTGGTTCGCGCGCAATTGACGCGGCAGCCTCAACTGGGCGAGCACGAGATGCGCGCGCTGTCGGTGTCCAGCCAGCAGCTCGCCGGGATCAGCCGCTTGTTGAGCCAGCTCGCGCGCGCTGGTGGGATAGAACTCTCGCGTCAGGATCTGACGGTCGACTGGGCGGAGACGCGAAACCGTATCGACGACCACCTGCGTGCAACGGTCGCTGTCATGCGCGCGAACCTCGATCGATGGAGTCGCTGACATGCCATATCCGAAAATCTACATCGATGCGATGCTCGTGAACTGGGGCGATCGGTTGTTTCAGGAGCCGTTGCGGCATGCACGTGCGTCGCAGCTCTCGAGTGTGGGCATTCGGGACGAGGGCGCCCGCATGCGCGCGCAGATTGCCCGCACCCTCAGGCGCACTCCGGAGGTCATGGTCAAGATCACCAACAAGGCGGCCAGCGCCCAGGGCATGGGTGCCGTGCGTCGGCACCTACGGTACATCTCCCGTAATGGCAGGATCGAGATGGAAGACCAGAACGGCGAGCGTATTTCCGGAAAGGATGCCCTCCGCGATCTCACGAAGACCTGGGAGCTTGGTGGGTGGGGTATCCCGGAGACCAGCACGCGGCGCGAGGTTTTCAACATCCTTTTGTCGATGCCACCCGGAACGGACCGGCAGGCGGTGCGCGATGCGGCGCGGGACTTCGCGGCGCTCGAGTTCGGAGATGGCCGGGCGTACGTTTTCGCGGCGCACGACGACGAGGCGCATCCGCATGTCCATATGAGCGTGCAGGTGCGCGGCCCGGACGGTCGCCGCCTCAATCCGCGCCACAAGGATCTCCAGCGCTGGCGCGAGCGTTTTGCGGAAGCGTTGCGTGTGCATGGTGTTGACGCGAATGCGACGCCGCGGCGCGCGCGCGGCGTGACGCAGCGGTATCCGAAGCCTGACGTCGTTCATCTGATCGCGCGCGGTGAAACGCCGCGATACTGGAAGCCGTGGCCGACTGATGCGCAACGCGACGCGCGCTGGATCGCCCATGGTGCTGTATTTGCCGGCTGGCGAGAAATAGCCTACGCGATGGCGAGGTCGCGTACGCGTGAGGATCGTGCAATGGCCGTTGAAATGGCTTATTTCGTTGGCGGCATGCCAGTGCAGCGAGACCGGCCGATGCTGGGGCGCGGGCTGGATACCCGACGCGAGCAATCGGATCGTCAGGTGGCGGACACCACAGATCGTCCGGATGTCGCCGGGCCGGACGTGGAGCGTTGATGTCGGGAAGGCGTAACGGCTGCACATATCATGTCGTGGATCGGCGGCATACGTCGTCTGGCCGATATCCTGATTCCCCGGTTTCCCCGCATACCTGCTATGTCGAGGTCTTTGCCGCCGCCGCGGCGCTATTCTTCGTGCGGCCGCTGGCAGGGGGCGAGGTATTGAACGACGTCAACGATGATTTTTGCGTGTGTGGAAATTCAGTACATGGTCGGCGGTGCGTAGGCCGTTGGACCGCGTGGGGAACTGATCTTCTACAGTTGGAGCAGGGCGGATGAGCCAACGGGGCTGTTTTGACAAGGTGAGCAGACAGTGTAGAGGCTGCTGGTCGCAAGGAAGGTCGGGCATGCAGTCTCGCTCGACCGGGATCGTTCATCGATCGATGAGCCACGCCGGCGTTCCTTTGAATGTCGCGAAGAGCAAAAACAGCAGGGCGATCACGAGAAGGGGAGCACCGTAGAGCGCCACCGGGAAAAACAGCGCGAGTTGGAGGACCGATCCAGCCGCGCCATACGGTAGGTTCGTGTCCCGGATGTTTTCGTAGATCAACCAGGCGACTGCTGCCAGACCCAGTGCCATGAGGACGACGCCGCCCGACGTCGGTTCATGATGGAGGAAGGCTGTGCCCCACGCGACGTGTCCCCACCAGAGCAGATTGATGCCAATGGCCGCAAGCCAGAATCCGCGTGCGGTGAAAAAGCGGTAGCCAAATCGTTGCCGACAATGGCGGCTGAAGAACTGGATACCCTTGGCGATTCCAAAAATGAAGCCAAGAATAATCACAAGTTTTAGAATCTCCATGGAATATTCTCCCGGATATTTAATTTGATCGTATTGCTTGCGCCGTTCAGTAGAAAAGGACTGGTGGCAAAGGGCGAGATTTAGACCCCGATCTTTCCAAGAATAGATGGCCATGCCACGAATGCAACAGTTCCTATCCAGATGCTACATGGGAGGGCAGTAGCAGTAAGCCCGACCGGCGTTAAACCGGAATTGCACACTCGTTTTCTCCGACGGAGCACGCAAATGGATACGCCTGGCCTGGCACAGCCCTCCCACATCTAGGCTTTTGATTAAACCGCGAATCGAGGGACAGTAGCGCTTCCTTGAACATAGACGGTCATTGAAAGATCGCAACGATAAGCTGTTCATCAAGCCTGCCCGAGCGAACGTCCAGCGCTTTTTGCACAAGATGAGCCAAACTGTGAAGGTCGGTGCGCCGATGCGACAGGATAAACTGATACGTAAGCTCAATCTGTTGATCTGCACGGAATCTTGACCCGGCGATGCGTTTTCACACACCGTTATATGGACGCCGCCCGGTTTGCCAGTTTGATCTTGATGTGATGTGCTAACGAGGTGTCGGCTGCGGTCTCATATGCGGCCTTTTGCAAGCCGAAGCTGCGGGCCCTGATGGAATGCTCCAGGAACGTCCTCATCTCGGCCACGTACTTGTCAGTACAAGGGTGTGTTCAGGTTTGCGTTCCTGCGGTCCGACCTGTTTCGCCATCACATGTCAATCAACCTCAGCAACCTATCGAGACTACGGTCTTGGACTTACTGCTTCCGTGCTAAACAGATTTCACACTGACGTGATGCTTCTCGTACGTGCCGCCGCGAGCGAGAATTGCCCACGCGATGCGTGCGATTTTGTTGGCCAGGGCCACCGCTACTACATTGGCTGGTCGTCGCTCCCGAATTCCTTTCTGCCATGCTGTTGGAACCTGGGTGTGACACATCACCGAGCGCCCACCGTGGATTAGCAGGGTGCGCAGGTAGGGGTCTCCTCGCTTCGAGATTGAGCCCAGCCGGACCTTGCCTCCGGTGCCGCTTTGCCGTGGAACGAGTCCGAGAAACGACGCAAAATCGCGGCCAGATTTGAACGTCTTTGCATCCCCGATCGTAGCACCAGCGCTGTTGCAGTCAGTCTGCCGATGCCAGGCACTTCGGCGATTGCACGGCACGCCGTTTCCTGCTTGTGCCAGACGCGGATCCGTTTCTCGGTGGCTTTTGAGAGCAAAGCCCTTTCAATCCAGCATCCCCGAAGCGACGTAGCCACTTGCGCAGGGTTGGTAGCGAGATGCCACACCGCGCGCAGACGAGACCGGCGTTACCGGTTCGTGACACATCCGTACCCATCGGAATCGCGCGGCAATTTCGCGGTCCATCGCCTCATGCTGGTTGAAACGATGTCTATGAGTCACACACCTCATGAAACCAAGCGACAGCTTTCGCTCCGTGGCCGATGGCATGGACGAAAAGCAACTTTGGCATCCGGCGCCTGCGGCTTACGGTCGCATTCACGCCATGTTTATTGCGCGCGATCATCTGGTTTCCAGTAATGAATCGTATTCTCAATAAATCAATGAATTCACCCATACTCGCCTCGCGATCGCGCTGGTGGCTCCGAGTTCTCGCCATCGCCGGGCCGGGGTTGGTCGTGATGCTGGCCGACACGGACGCGGGTAGCGTCATCACCGCGGCGCAAAGTGGCGCCCAATGGGGATACCGGTTATTGCTGCTGCAACTGCTGTTGATTCCGGTTTTGTTCATCGTTCAGGAGTTGACCGTTCGCCTCGGCATGGTCACGGGCAAGGGGCACGGCGATCTGATCAAGCAGCATTTTGGCGCCCGTTGGGCATGGCTGTCGGTAGGCACCTTGATTCTGGCTTGCCTAGGTGCCTTGTTATCAGAGATGAGCGGGTTGGCCGGAGTTGGCCTGATGTATGGCATCCCATCCTGGCTTACGTTGACGCTAACGGTCGTCGGGCTATCTTGGATGGCGTATACACGGTCATACCTGTCGGTGGAACGGATCGCGATTCTGCTTGGCGCTTTCGAATTGGTGTTCGTGCTGGTGGCTTGGCGCGCCCATCCGGATGCTGCGAGCATACACGCCGAGCTCGCCAGCATGCCGCTCGGCAACCACGACTACCTGTTCCTTCTGTCAGCCAACATTGGCGCTGTGATCATGCCGTGGATGGTGTTCTATCAGCAATCGGCCGTGGTGGAGAAAAAACTCCATCTTGAAGACCTGCGCGCCGCTCGCTGGGATACAGCGGTCGGCGCGGTATTGACCCAGCTGATTATGGCGGCCGTGCTGGTGGTCACAGCAGCGACCTTGGCGCGTTCCGGCCTGCACAAACCGCTCGACACAGTGCAGCAAATCGGTGATGCCATTACTCCGTTCCTTGGCGCGCAGACCGGCAAACTGCTGTTCGGCATGGGAATGGTTGGCGCGGCGCTCGTGGCCGCCATCGTAGTGACGCTGACTGCGGCTCGCGCGCTTGGCGAGATAATGGGCTACCGGCATGCGCTTGAACATACGCCGCGCGAAGCGCCGTGGTTTTACGCTACCTATACCGCGGTGTTGATCATCGCCGCATTCATCGCAGGCTCCGGCGCGAACCTGGTCTCGATGGGCGTCGGCGTGCAGGTGATGAACGCGCTGCTGTTGCCGATCGTGCTCGGCTTCCTGTACCTGCTCGCCCGGCGCCTGCCCGAGCCGTATCGACTAAGGGGAAGTTACGGGGTGTTGGCCGGAGCGGTGATCGCCATTACCGTCGGATTGGGCCTGTACTCGGGAATTGCCGGAACTTTTTCTTGATCCGCTCGATGACGATCGGCGGCAAGCGTTTGGGTTTATTCGATTCCTGCCCTCAAGCATAGCTCGTGAGCGAACGACAGCGCGTGCGGGCAGGCATTAAATAAACCTCAACGGAAGCGGTCAGTCGAGGCCCTGACGTGGGTGACCAAAAGTGCCTCCGCTGGCACGATGTGGATCATATACCGGTGGCCGTCCCGCAAATTCCATCGATTGGCCCCACGGCTTAAAACATAGGTGGAAGACTACCTCAAAGTTTAAGCGTTACCCAGGGTCCGGTTTTCGCAGTGGCCGGCTCAGCGCACCAATGCGGCGGACGGCTGTCGTATCTAGGAAGCCGCCGTGAAAGTCACGGCTGGTAGAAGGGCTGTAGTGGCTCAATCGGAGATGGACACGTCGGATCGGGCTCGGCCACGACGCGCCGTTCGCCACCATCACCGCTCTGAAGGCCGAGCGTCGAATTTGCACCGGACGGCAGACTTTCCGCGGCCATGGCCACAGCCGCATTTCGAGCCGTTGAGACATATGCCTGCCGAGTCACCCGCGCAGGTGACTCTAGCCGAGTCGCGGCACCCCCGGACACCGGGGGTTTACAACGGGAGGACCGGGCAACAATATAGCCCCGTACCTGGTACCTTACTGCCGGCCGGGATGACTTTCCCGATAGTATTTCAAGGCCGCATCACGCTCGTGCTCCGCTTGTTCGGCCAATTGTTCAGCACGAGCCATGTGGCCGCCAAACTCATCGCCGTGTTCCTGTTGAATGACATGCATTTCACTAATGGATTGTTGCAGATCGTGCGTTGCAGCCATTGCCTTGTCATGCAGTTCGTCGGCAAAAGCGACATTGGCGACGAAAAGAGCACACACGAGTACCGGAAGTTTTTTAATTTCCATCACGTTCAAGTCTTTTCAAATAAGGGGATGTTCCCTGCTTAGAAACGCCTCATTCACACATTTGGTGGACGGCACGTCGCGCGAGATGTGTAAGTCTATGTGAAAGCACTTCTCGGGACTGCGATTTGGGCCAGCGACTTGGCGTATCACACGGTCGCCGGCATGCCCCGTGTCGCACCGTAACTCGACGCAATTGGAATCGCCCAGCCGCGATCTTCAGCACTCGGTCTGCTCTTTAAGTGACGCCGCGGCGGCCGCGGCCTGCTCGACCAGCGCTGCGTTCTGCTGGGACATTTCGTCGAATTGCGACACCGCGCGATTCACTTCTTCGATACCGTCGCGTTCGGCGGAAGCCGTCGCGATATCGTTCATGATGGCCGTCACCCGGCGTACTGCGGTACCAACCTGGCTGATCGTCTCACCCGCCTTGCCGACGAGCCGCCAGCCATCCGCCACGCGCTGTCGAGTTGCCGATGAGTTCCTTGATTTCGTTCGCCGCCACCGCCACGCTGCGCAAGCGCGCGTACCTCGCCAGCGACGACCGCTAAACCGTGTCCGTGCTCGCCTGCACGCGTTCGGGCTTTGTCCTCAGGTTCGCGGCGCATGAAGCAGTTTGACCGTTCGCTAAAACCTGTGCCGGTAATCTGTACCCCTCTTTCGTCACGAAAACTGTACGTGCCGACGCAGCCGCGTTGTCGATATAGTCGGACGTGCAAGATGATCCCGGCGTTGCTTTCGGTCCTGTATTCAGCGAAGGACAAGTGAATTACCGGGGAAGAAGGGGCGGCAATGTCATCGTCGGAGAAGTGATTCTCGTGCGAGCCTGAACTCGCATCAAGTTCCAATTCCATTGGAAACTCGCGAGCTGCGGCAAACAGTCACCTGATGGTGTCGCAATAGCTTTCGACTTCAGCTCCAGCCTACATTCATGACACAGCCTCGCAATGATCAAGCTATCAGGATGCAACCGGATTGATGCAAACGCTTCGGCCGCAGCCTTTCGTTTTTTACGCGGCTGCGCTGAAGAACGCGCCGGATGGATTGGAGGCAATGAAGTTCGTGGACTTTGTCTCAAGTCCGGAAGGACAGGGGCTATTCAGACAGTACGGATATGGGCGACCAAAAGGCGATCCGCTCTACTGACATCGTGGATGGGCATATCCTGAGTCGGCGTGAAAAACGCTTTCGTGCATCGGAGTGGGTACTTCCGCTTCCTTCGCTCGTGCTGTTAGCCTGGCCCTTGCTGTCGCTGATCGGACAGACCCGATGGGCGGAGTCCGAGCCCGCTAACGGCGATTGGCACGCAGTCAAGGTATCGGTGACGTTGAGTGCCTTCGCCATGGTCGTTATTTTCGCGCTCGGCACGCCGTTGTCGGTGCGGCTGGCGCGAACGGGACTCGGGGCTCGGGAAGGCAGTCGAATCGCTCGTTCTGTTTTCTCTTTTGACGCCTTCTCTTCCGACGGGAATATTACTTGTTTCCGCTTACGGGCCCTACGGATCCGTCGGTCGACTTCTCGCGGGTCTCGGCGTTTCGCTTATATCCTTGAGGAGGCCGCCCAAAATCTGGGCTGTGCAGAGTGGCAGACCTTCCGCCATGTGAGCCTTCCTCTTGCACCCAGGGAAATCGCCGCGGCCGCAATCATTTCTTGCTGCGCATCGTCGGGGAGTTCGGCATCGTATCCGTCTTTTCGTATTTCCCACAAGGCGTTCCAATCAAGCTATATGTCAATCTTCAGAGTGACGGGGTACAGTCAGTCTACGTTCTCATGTGGATAGTGATGCTGCTCAGCCTGCCGTTCCCGATGATTCTATTGTTGTTGTTCAGGAGGGGACAAAGATAGCGTGAAAAGCTTCGTGGTCACATCTCGGCAAAGATAGAAACGTCGCATTGTTTGCAGCATTGGGTGTCGCAATGCCGTACGAGGTTGAACATCGTGTCTTATCGCGGACTTCTGCACGACGAATTGTTTGTCGCACTGCCTGACGGCGCCTCGTGCTTTGGTCCGCAAGTCGATAAGGCAATGCGGAGCGTGAATGAGTGGCGTCGTCTATTTCATCTAATGCGTGCATTAGCGCGAATACAATCATAGTCATCCTTATCTGGCCCAGTGCAATGAACACCTCTCCAATTTCAGACCGTCCGTTAACCCGTTACGCGCGGCTTGTCGCCGTTGCCGCACTGACTGGCGTCGGTGCCGGATTGAGCGGCATGTTTCTGGCGCTGTTGCTCCACGCGGTCCAGCATTTGGCTTATGGCTACAGCCTCGGTCGGGTGATCAGCACAGAAAGCTTTTTGAGCGGCGTGAGCGCCGCATCATACAGCCGTCGACTCATGGCATTTGCGCTTTGCGGCGCGGTTGCCGGCTTCGGATGGTGGGCGCTTTATCGTTGGGGACGTCCGCTCGTCAGCATCCGGGAGGCGGTGCGCTCTGAAGATCCGCGCATGCCGGCGTCAAGCACGCTGGCGCATGCCCTATTGCAGATCATCACGGTCGCCCTGGGCTCGCCGCTCGGACGCGAAGTGGCGCCACGCGAGGTCGGCGCGCTGTGGAGCGGCTGGATCGCGCAACGTGCGGGACTGTCGGTGACGGACCAGCGCGTCATGGTCGCATGCGGGGCCGGTGCTGGCCTGGCTGCCGTGTATAACGTGCCGTTGGGGGGTGCGCTGTTCGTGCTCGAAGTCCTCCTCGGAACATTCGAGTGGCGCGTGTCGGTCCTCGCACTGTTCACTTCCGCACTCGCGGCCGTGACGGCATGGATTGGACTTGGCAATGAGCATCAATATGCGGTACCGCAACTGGTGCTGAGTGCGCCTCTATTCGTGTGGTCCCTGGTCTGCGGACCGTTCTTCGGGCTTGCTGCATGGTGCTTCGTCAGGCTGACGGGACAGGCCCGCGCGCGCGCGCCGAAGGATGCACGCCTGCCGATCTGCGCATCGCTGAACTTCATGCTGATCGGCGTCCTGGTGCTCCTGTATCCGCAACTGGCAGGCAACGGCAAAGGGGCTGCCGGACTTTCTTTTGATAGCGATCTCACTATCGGGCTTGCAGCGACACTGCTGGTACTAAAAGTGGCAATTGAGGTGAGCAGTCTGCGCGCGGGCGCTGAAGGCGGCCTGCTGACGCCTGGCCTGACGAACGGGGCACTGCTGGCCGTCGTGCTGGGTGGTCTTTGGAACATAATCTGGCCGGGCACGTCATCGGGTGAGTTTGCGGTTGTGGGCGCAGGCGCATTTCTCGCCGCTTCGATGCAAATGCCACTCACAGCGATCGTCCTGATGGTCGAATTCACGCGGGCAGGCCACGACATGCTCGTGCCGATGCTGCTCTCCACGACAGGATCCGTTGCGGCATTCAAGCTACTCGCGAAAGCGGTAGATGTACGATTGCAAGCCACGCAGCAACGCACTCGATCACAGGGCCAGTCAAGGATTGGCGCCGTGCGCGGCGAAGGGCAGAGCTAGTTCCAGTGCCGGCCACGCAGCGCCTGCTCAAGTCGGTCGAGATCGTGTGCGCATGCGACGACTCAGAACTACGAGTTGGTTGACGACAATCGTAGCTTCTGGAGTGTCAACTCGAACCGTCGCCTTGTGCTGACTGCGGCTCGCAGCTTCAAGGACTTTGTGCTTTCGCACTATCGGGTGCAATCATCGGAATCGGATGCGGAAATCAGCGTAAATTGGTCCATGCGAACTGCACAGACTTGTGTTTCGATCTCGCGGTGGGCTTTAATTGCAGGTGACCTCTAACCACCCGAGGGAACATACCGCTCATCCATCGCGAGCGCGGAGTCATGGCAGCCGCAGCGAAGGAGCGCATACAATTGAGGCGGACACACTGAAAACCAAACTGCGATGCACATTCTCGTGATAGAAGACGAGCCAAAGACGGCCGCATACCTGAAGAAGGGTTTCGAGGAATCCGGCTACGCTGTGGACGTTGCGGCGGACGGCGCGGAAGGCCTGATCCTCGCGAAGGAAGCGGCGTACGACGTGATCGTGCTCGATGTGATGCTGCCTTCCATGGACGGCTGGGCGGTGCTCAAGGTGCTACGCGCGACGCACACCACGCCTGTGCTGTTCCTCACCGCGCGCGACGATGTCAACGACCGCGTGAAAGGCCTGGAGCTGGGCGGCGACGACTACCTCGTCAAGCCTTTCGCGTTCGTCGAACTGCTCGCGCGCGTGCGCACGCTCGCGCGACGCGGGCCGCCGCGCGAGAGCGACGTGCTGGCGCTCGGCGATCTCGAAGTCGACGTCACGCGCCGGCGAGTAAAGCGCGGCGCCGTGCGCATCGATCTCACGCCGAAGGAGTTCTCACTGCTGCAACTGCTCGTGCGCCGCCAGGGCGAAGTGCTCACGCGCACGCAGATTGCCTCGTTCGTGTGGGACATGAACTTCGATAGCGACACGAACGTCGTCGAAGTCGCCATTCGTCGCCTGCGCTCCAAAGTAGACGACGAATATCCGGTCAAGCTGATCCACACGGTGCGCGGCGTGGGCTACGTGGCCGAAATCAGAGAGCCTGCCTGATGGCCGTGCGTTCGCTGACCGTCACCCTTGCGCTGAGTTTTGCCGGCACGACGCTCGCGGTGTTCGCACTGGTCGGCAGCACGCTTTATTTCACGCTCGACCGCGAAGTCAAGCGGCAGGACGATCTCGATATCGTGCTGATCTCGCGGCATACGCGTCGCCTCGCGGAGGAGCTGCACAGCGCGCAGGACGTGCGCGAGCACGCCGAGCGGCTGACGAGTCAGGTGCTCGGCCATGCCGCACTATCCATGAAAATACTCGACGCGGGCGGCGGGCAACTGATCGAGCACAACACGCAAAGCATCGCCGATGCGGGGTTTGCGCAAGCCGCGCTCGCGCGGCGTCTCGGCTCGGCGCAACGCATTACCGAAGGGGACGTGGTCGAATGGCACAACGCGCGCGGCGTGCCGGTGCGCGGACTCGCCACGCAAGCGGCGCTCACCGACGGGACGCCAGTGACGATCCTCATCGCGCGCGACATGACCGACCGCTGGCTGCTGCTCGACCGTTATCGCGAGCGGCTTTACGCGTTCGGCTTCGCGGGCATGCTGCTCGCGTTCCTGATGAGCTGGCTGCTCGTGCGCGAGTCGCTGCGCCCGCTGCGGGAGATGGCGGCTCGGGCCGCCACGGTCACGGTCGACCGGCTCGACACGCCGATCGAGATCGAGCGCGCGCCGAGCGAGCTGCAAGCGCTCACGAAATCGCTCAATGCGATGCTCGACCGTCTGCGTGGTGGCTTCGAGCGCATGTCGCAATACACGGCGGATCTCGCGCACGACATGCGCACTCCGCTCGGCAACCTGCGCGGCGCGACCGAAGTTGCGCTGTCTCGCGCGCGCAGCACGGCCGAATATGAGGCGCTGCTCGAATCAAATCTCGAAGAGTGCGAACGGCTGTCTCGCATGATCGAGAGCGTGATCTTTCTGGCCCGCGCGGAGCATCCGCAGTTCATGACGACGCTCGCCGAGTTCGACGCCGGGGAGGCGCTCGCGAAGATCGCCGACTATTTCGAAGGTCTTGCGGACGACGCGGGCGTCCATATTCGCGTCGAGGGCCGGGGGCGCCTGCGCGCGGACAAGGAGCTGTTCAAGCGCGCCGTCGGCAACCTGCTCGCCAATGCGTTGCGCTATACGCCGCGCGGCCGGGAGATCACGCTGAGCGTCAGCGAGACGCACGCGGCGGTCGAAGTCACCGTGTCGAATCCAGGTCAGCCGATCGACGCCGCGCTATTGGAACGCATCTTCGACCGCTTCTATCGCGCCGACGCTTCGCGCCACAACGAACCGCACGCGGGTGCTTCTGCTGGGCTCGGGCTCGCCATCGTGCGCACGATCATGACCCTGCACGGCGGCTCGGCGCGCGCCGAAAGCGATGCGACAGGCACGCGCTTCATTCTGACGTTCGCGCGGCTATAGGCGTTGTACTCAGGTCGGCCAAAGACGCGCGGTCCCATCCGCCGCCCAGTGCTTCGAGCAGACGCACGCTCGCATCGAGCCGTCGCCCGGCGATCTGCTCTTCGTTTCGCTCGTTCGCGAGCGCGATGGTCTGGGCCGTCACCACGTCGAGATAATCCACCGCGCCTGCCTGGTAGCGATTGGTCGTGAGCTTGAGCGACAGTTGCGCGGCGGCCGTTGCGCGCCGCTGGCTTTCGGCTTCACTGGCTAGCGTGTGCAGCGTGCTCAGATTGTCTTCGACCTGCTGGAACGCCGTGAGTACTGTCTGCCGGTAGCCGGCCACGGTCGCGTCGTACTGAGCGTTCGCGCCCTTGAGCATGGCGTCGCGGCGGCCGCCGTCGAACAGCGTGCCCGCGAGCTGCGAGCCAAGCGACCAGAACAGGCTCGGCGCGGTGAGCCAAGGCGCGAAGAACGTGCTTTCGAGCCCGGCCGAAGCGGACAGCGTGAGGTCAGGGTAGAAGGCGGCACGCGCCTCACCGATTCTCGCATTCGCGGCCGCCACGCGCCGCTCGGCTGCGGCAATGTCGGGGCGCCGTTCGAGCAGCGCGGAGGGCACGCCGGCCGGGATCGGCGGCGCGGCGACCGGCTCGACTTGCGCAGGCAGCGCGAACGACGAGGCGGGTACGCCGACGAGCGTCGCGATCGCGTGCTGAAGCTGCGCGCGTTGCACGTCGACGTCGCTGTCCGCCGTGCGCGCGCTTTCGAGCTGCGTTTGCGCCTGGGCGACGGCAGAGGCGTCGATCGCACCGTCGGCGAGCTGCTGTTGCACGATGCGCAGGGCGGCGGCGTAGGCGGTCACGGTGTCGTCGAGCAGCTTTTTCTGGCGATCCAGCGTGCGCAATGCGAAGTAGTCTGAAGCAAGCTGGGTCGCGACCGAGAGCCGGACCGACTCGAGATCGGCCTCAGTGGCTTGCGCGTTGGCGTGCGCCTCGACGGTGGCGTCCTTCACGCGCCCGAACAGATCCGGCTCCCAGCTTGCCGTAACGCCCGTCGAATAGTCGGGAACCGTCTTGCCCGCGAGCGAATGGTCGATCAGATTCTGCGAGGTGCGGTAACGCTGCGCTGCCACGCCGGCCGTGACGGTGGGCGCGAAGCCCGCGCGCTGGTAATCGAGCATCGCGCGCGCGGCTTCGAGGTTGGCGACGGCCTGGCGCACGGTCTGGTTCGACACGTCGACGCGCGCTTCGAGCTTGTCCAGTTCGCTATCGCCGAAGAGCGTCCACCAGGGGCCGCGCGAGTTGGCATCGGCGGGCGCGGCGACCGCCCAGCCAGGGACGGCGGCTTGCGTCGCATAGTGCGCGGGCACCTCGACCGAGGGCACGCTGTAATGCGGCAGCGTGGTGCACGCTGCGAGCGAGGCCAGCGTGCATACGGCGACGATTTTGCGCAGTGACGTGCGAGGGCTGTTGAACATGATGGACCTCACCGTCTAGGCTTTGCCGCCGGCTGCGGGCGTTGCCGCCACGCGCACGCTTTCGCCGTTGGCGATGGCGTCGCCGGGATTGTCGATCACCCGATCGGTTGCCGCGAGTCCCGTTGCGACCTCAACGTAGGTGCCGAAATCCCGGCCTATCGTGACCTTGCGGAGCTGCACCTTGTGCTGCGCGTTCACCACCGCGATCGTCACGCCGTCCGGGCGGAACAGCAGCGCGCTCACGGGCAGCTCGAGCGCGGGTGTGGCAGTGGTGAGCGCGAGATGCACCTGCGCGTAGGCGCCGGGCATCAATGCGCGATCGGGGTTGTCGACGTCGACTTCCACGCGCAACGTGCGGCTCACGGGGTCGATCACGTTCGAGCTGCGGGCGACGCTAGCGTCGAAGCGGCGCCCCGGATACTGCTGGGTCGTCACCCACACCGCGGTGCCGGGTGCGACGAGGCTCGCCTCGTCCTGCGGAACGTCGACGTAGACGCGCAGCCGGTCGGTTTGGGCGATGTGGAACAGCTCGCCCGGCATCGTGGCGAGGCCGGGTGTGCCGCCCGCCGTGACGAGCGCGCCCACCTGAACGTTGCGCGCCGTGATGACGCCGTCAAAGGGCGCCGTCACCTTCTGGTACGAGACCAGTTCCTGCAGGCGCGCCACATTGGCCTGAGCCGCCTGGAGCGTGGCGAGCTTGGCGGCGGCGTCACTCGTCTTCGCCTGCGCGTCCTGCTGCGACACCGATTGCGTTTGCAGCATCGTTTGCCAGCGCTCAGCCGTGCTGCTCGCGAAGCGATAGTTCGCCTCGGCAGTCGCTACGTCGGCGCGCGCCTGTTGAAGCTGCGCGTCGAGCTCGGGCGTGTCGATCTGGGCGAGCGTCTGGCCGGCCTTGACGTGCGCGCCGATATCCGCGTACCAGTGCTGCACATAGCCGCTCGTGCGCGCATAGATCGACGCATCGGCCCAGGACATGATCGAGCCGGGCAGCAGCAGGTCCTGCGTCGCCGGCGCATGCGCAGGAGTGAGAGTCGAGACGATCAGCTCACGTTGCGCCGCGAGCTGTTGTGTCTGGGCCGTGCGGGCTTCGAGGCGCGGCACGATGCCGACGGTCAGAAACGCTACAGCGAGGCAGGCGAGGCCGAGGGCGATGCCTGTACGACGTGCTGCGGACGCGGCGCGCGGGACCGGCTGTGCTTCCGCGGCGCGATCCTCGGGCGGGATTTGCGGTTTCATTGGGGATCCTTATTCAACGTAAGTGATTGCGGCGGCGCGCGCATCGTCGCTGGCGTCGCGCGTGGCGCGGCGCTTCTCGAGCCAGCCGTGCACCATGCCGAAGATCACCGGCACGAACACGAGCGTCGAAAGCGTACCGATGGCAAGACCGCCGATCACGGCGCGCCCGAGCGGCGCGTTCTGTTCGCCGCCGTCGCCGAGACCGAGCGCCATCGGCAGCATGCCTATCAACATCGCGAGCGCCGTCATCAGCACGGGCCGAAAGCGATTGAAGCCCGCGTCGAGCGCCGCGGCGAGCGGCGCCATGCCGGCGGCGAGCGACTCACGCGCTGTGTTGATGACGAGAATGCTGTTGGCCGTCGCGATGCCCATGCAGAGGATCGTGCCGGTGAGCGCCGGCACGCTAAGCGTCGTTTGCGTGACGAACAGCATCCATGCGATGCCGGCCAGCGACGCTGGCAGGCCACTCACGATGATGAGCGGATCGAGCCACGACTGGAAGTTCACGACCATCAGCAGGTAGACGAGCGCAATCGCGAACACGAGGCCCGCGGCGAGGCCGCTGAACGAGGCGTTCATCGACTGCACCTGGCCGCGCATGACGATCGACGAGCCCGGCGGCAACTGCGCCCGCGCGGCGGCGACGAGGCGGTTCACGTCCGAGGCGACGCCGCCAAGGTCGCGCCCCTGCGTCGACGCAAAAATGTCGAGCACGGGCTGTACGTTGTAGTGCGAGACGACGGCCTGCTGCGAACTGCGTGAGACGGTTCCGAGCGTGCCCAGCTGGTTTTGCGGATTGACCGACACCGCTTGAGTGGTCAGCGGAATATTGGCGAGCGTCTGCAGCGAGTGAATGTCGTATTGCGGCACCTCGGCCATCAGCGGATAGCTGACGCCGTTGTTCGGATCGAGCCAGAAATTCGGGGTGGTCTGCGAGCTGCCGGAAAGCGCGATGAGCAGGTTCTGTGCAACGTCGCGCTGCGTGAGGCCGGCTTGCATGGCCTTGGTGCGATCGACGTTCACGTTGATCGTGGGCTCGTCGCCGGGCTGCTGGATGCGCGCGTCGACGAGCCCGCGCACGCCGCGCATCTGATCGAGCAGTCGGTTCGCGACTTGCCGGTTCTGCGTGAGCTTGTTGCCGACAATCTGCACGTCGATGGGCGCGGGCAGGCCGAAGTTCAGAATCTGACTCACAATGTCGGCGGGCAGGAACGCGAAGGTCACGCCCGGAAACGATGCGTCGAGCGCATTGCGAAGCATGGCGACGTATTGCGCGGTGGGCTTGTGTTTCGGCGCGAGAGTGATGAGGATGTCCGAGTCTTCGGGGCCGATGGGGTCCGAGGAATCGTAAGTGAGATTGATGCCGCTTATCGGCACGCCGATGTTATCGAGCACCGCGGCCTGTTCGGCGGGCGGAATGACGCTGCGGATTTTCGCTTCCACTTCATCGGTGATGCGTGCCGTCTCCTCGATGCGCGTGCCGGTGGGCGCACGCAAATGCAGGCGGATTTCGCCGGTATCGACTGCCGGGAAGAAGTCACGGCCCGTGAATGGCAACAACACGAGCGAGCCAACACAGAGCGCGAGCCACAGCACGACGAAGCGGCGGCGCTGCGCGATGGCGGCTTGCAGAAGCTTGCGATAGCGGTTGCGCAGTGCCTCGAAGCGTTTTTCAAAGCCCGCCTGGAAGCGCGTCAATGCACCGCTTATACCTCGTGCGGGTGCGGTGTGCCGTGAGGGCGCCCGCAGCAGATACATCGCAAGCGTGGGAATCAGCGTGCGCGAGAAGAAGTACGAGGCGCACATGGCGAATACCACGGCCTCGGCCATCGGCACGAACAGATACCGCGCGACGCCGGAGAGCAGGAACATCGGCACGAACACGATGCAGATGGACAGGGTCGAGACGAACGTCGGCACGGCGATCTCGCCGGAGCCGTTGAGGATGGCATCGTGCAGCGGGGCCCCGCGTTCGAGATGATGCGTGATGTTCTCGATTGCGACCGTCGCGTCGTCGACGAGGATGCCGACGGCGAGCGCGAGGCCGCCGAGCGTCATGATGTTGATGGTTTCGCCGAGCGCCGAAAGCGCGATCAGCGAAGTGAGCACGGCAAGCGGAATCGTCACGGCAATGATGAGCGTGGCGCGCCAGCTGCCGAGAAAGAGCAGGATCATCGCGGCAGTGAGGCAAGCGGCAATGAGCGCCTCGCGCACCACGCCCGTAATCGCCGACTTCACGAACACCGACTGGTCGCCGAGCGGCGTGATCTTGAGCGCGTGGGGCAGGCCCGCTGCGATCTTCGGCAGCATCGCCTTGACCTGATCAATGATCGTGAGGGTCGAGGCGCTGCCTGTTTTTTCGACCGTGAGGAGTGCGGCGCGCTTGCCGTCGGCGCGCACGATATTGGTTTGCGGCGCGTAGCCGTCGATCACGTGCGCTACATCGCGAACGTACACCACACTGCCGTTGACGGTCTTGATGGGCAAATCGTTGAGCGCGGCCACCGATTGCGTGCTGCCGTTCATCTCGACGTTGTACTCGCGCGAGCCGATTTTCGCGGTGCCACCGGGCAGGATGAGGTTCTGCGCGTTGACGGCGTTCACCACGTCGATGGGCGCGAGTCCCTTCGCCTGGAGCGCCTTCGGGTCGAGCTGCACCATGATTTGCCGGATCTTGCCGCCATAGGGCAACGGCACGGCCGCGCCTTGCACCGTGGCGAGCTGCGTGCGGATGAAGCTGTTGCCGAGATCGTAAAGCGACTGCTCGGGCAAGGTCGTGCTCGAAAGACCCAGTTGCAGCACGGGCACCGTCGAGGCGTTGTACGTGATGATGTTCGGCGGCAGCGTGCCCGGCGGCAGGACACGCAGAATCGACGCAGAATTCGAGGCCGCCTCGGCAATCGCGCGATTGATGTCCGCACCCGGATGAAAGAACACCTTCACGACCGAAACGCCGTTGAGCGACTGCGATTCGATGTGCTCGATGTCGTCTACATCAGAGGTGAGAGCGCGCTCGTAGTTCGAGGTGATGCGATGCGCCATGTCCTCGGCCGAGAAGCCGTTGTAGCTCCAGACGATGCTGACCACGGGAATGTTGATGTTCGGAAAAATGTCGGTCGGCGTGCGCATGATGGCGAGCGGGCCGAGGATGAAGAGCAGCACGGCGAGCACGACGAACGTGTAAGGCCGTCTGAGAGCCAGTTTGACGATCCACATGACTTGTCCGGGTTGAGGCAGGGAGAGCCGCGTTCGAGGCGGCAAGGTTGGCGCAAGTATCTGGATTTCGCGATTACCCGCTGCTGACCTCGACATTACGGATTTGTCATGTACGGGACGTGCTGCCCAGATAACGAACTCGTAATCAGCAAGTCAGCTTGGGGTCAGCGCCGCCCGGCCAGAATGCAGCCCAACCCTCGCGACATCGCCGAGGGCGGCTGAAGCGGCATCGCTTCCGATGCAGCGGCCATCCATTGTGAGGTGAACATCATGAAAGCACTCGCTTCCGCATTGCTCGTTGCCTGCGCGCTCGCCGCTCCGGCGGCCGCATTCGCACAGACCGCTAATGCGCCCGTGACGCGCGCCCAGGTAGTGGCCGATTACGTTCGTCTGGAGCAGGCGGGTTATCGGCCCGTGGCTTCGGATCCCTACTATCCTGACGACATTCAACGTGCCGAGGCCATCGTCGCGCAACAGCAGGTTCAGAATGCGGCGCCGGCAAGTGCCGCAGTTGGCGGCGTGTCGATGAAGGGCAGCTCGGACTCGGGCGCGCCGGTTGCGACCTATGTCAGCGAGCGTTCAATCTATGCAGGACATTGAGGGCGAAGGCGCGGCAAGGAAGGGTTGGCGACGACGCTGCTTGCCGCGCTTTCTGGCAGCGGCGGCGCGTTCGCATTGTTACCGCTGCTGTCGCGGTCACGTTGACCGCGCCAAAATCTGAACCGGCGCGGTCTGCGAGCCGCACGATCGATATCGGCCAGGGACCGGTGTGTGTCAACGTATTTGTCATGTCACTTCACACGCACAGCTTCAATTCGGCCGGGGGCGTGCGCTCCGGACGTGGCCAGCGATTTTGCGGCTGAACACGTCCAACACCATGTACCCGTAGTAATACTTCGTCTTGACCGCCGCCGGCATCCAGGCGGTGCCCCACGACCAGACCTGATTTGGTGCCTTCGCGCGATGACCGGTGACGGCCCGCGAACAAGGCTGGCGTGCACGACCTAGGTGGTGCTGCTGCGGCGCGGAAAGCCGCGAGGCAATGGTCGCTGCTCGCGGCGTGGCTGCCAGCATCTGCGCCTCGCTTTGATGCTGACGCGCAAGCGCCGCCGCCAGCATGCGCTCGGCTAGTTGCTTCATTGGTTGCCCGGCCAGGCTCGATCCGCCGAAAACCGAACTGGAAATCCGTGTTCTGGATCTGCGCCAGCAGATAATCGATCAGTCCATCGGCGAACGGCTCCCGCGCTTTCCGATTCTTGCTTTTCGGTGAGAGTTGGTTCGGTCATGGGACGTAGTTTCGGTAATCGTCTTATGAACTCCGGCACGCTAAAAAGGCTGACAGGCTCCTCGGACGACACGTTCAGCCTCGCGGTACATCTCATTGCTTCATTCTTTCAAAAACCATCGAACGGCAGAGAGTACGGTTCTGTTAGCATCTCGACCAGCAGCGCACTGTGCTCGGTTCGCCAAGGAGTCGCTATCGCGAGTTGAACGGGGTTACGATGCACAACTTGTCCCATGGCTGACCGGTGGAGAGGCACGGTGAAACTGTACGAACGGTTCGCAGACGATATCGAAAACCTCGTCCGTCAAGGCGTATTTCGCCGCGGGGACAAGGTGCCGTCGGTACGGCAGGCGAGCCAGCAACACCGCATCAGTGTCACGACGGTCATTCGCGCATACTTGCTTCTCGAAAGCCGAGGCGTTCTGGAGAGCCGTCCGCAATCGGGCTATTTCGTGCGATCGCATCCCGGCGGCAGCGATCGAAATGCGCTCGAACTGAAGGCAACCAAGCCCATCGCGATTTCGACGTCAGTCGATGTCAGCCGGCTCGTGCTTTCGACTTTGCGTTCGATCGGGCGCGACGATGCCGTGCCGCTTGGCTCTCCCTATCCAGACCCCGGTCTCTTTCCCTCAGACAAGATAAATCGCTACGCCTACGCGGCCGGTAGGGACAAAGGCCTCTGGGGCGTGACCGATGCATTGCCTCCGGGGAACCCGAACCTGATCAGGCAGATCGCTCGCCGCTATATCGAGAATGGCATTTCAGTCGATCCGAACGAGATTGTCATCACCATCGGTGCGACGGAGGCGATCAATCTGTGTCTGCAGGCCGTCGCCAAAGCTGGCGACGTAATCGCCGTCGAGTCCCCCACGTTCTATGCCATGCTTCATGCGATCGAGCGCCTGGGCATGCGGGCTATCGAGGTGCCGACGCATCCCGAGTACGGCATCGACGTCGGCGCGCTCGCCACGATCGTGAATACGCAAACCATCGCCGCCTGCATGGTCATGCCAAATTTCCAGAACCCACTAGGGTTCCGGATGCCTGACGAGCGCAAGCGGGAACTGGTGGATTTGCTGACGAAGGTCAACATCCCGGTGATCGAGAACGCGGTCTGTAACGAGCTGTATTTCGGCAGCAGCTATCCGACGACGTTGAAAGAGTACGACAAGAAAGGACTCGTCCTGCATTGCTCATCGTTCTCGAAAAGCGTGACGGCGGCGTACCGCATCGGATGGGCGATGCCTGGGCGCTATCGCGACCAGGTTGAGAAGCTCAAATTTCTGAATACCCTGACCACGCCTTCCATTCCTCAGCGGGCCATCGCCCGGTTTCTCGAGAAGGACGGTTACGAGCACCACCTCAGGCGCGTAAGAAAGAGCTACGAACAGCAGGCGAAGCTGATGAAGGTCATGGTCACGCGCTTCTTCCCCGACGGTACGCGAATTTCCAATCCGGCCGGCGGCTACGTGCTCTGGGTCGAGTTGCCGACCGAGGTCGACTCGATGAAGCTCTATCGGTTCGCCCTCGATGAAGGCATTACAATCGGCCCGGGCTATATGTTTTCGGTATCGGACAGCTATAGAAACTTCATCAGGCTCAACTATAGCTATCCGTGGTCCAGCCAAATAGAACAAGCGGTGATGACTGTGGGAAGACTGGTGGCGGCATGCGCGCGATGAGGCCGCCGTGCCGGCGCCCGCATGGTGATCTGTTGGCGCGAACGGCCTTGTGCGGCTTCGCATGCGGCGCCGTGGCTCAGACCTCTGAGTCGCGGCCAGGACAACAGAAGCCGTAGTGCGCTATCCGCCAACGAGCGACATCCGGACCTTAGGATAGGCCCTGCCGGAGCCGCTCTTGCGTTTCTCGTTGCGAAGCTCCGAGTATCGATCCAACGGCGATCCATCTAACGTGAATGGCGTTGGAGATTTCCTCTACGCAGACCGCGTCCGACAGCCATGCCTTGAGGTCCATGCCGTGCGTCGCGAACAGGCAGGTGTACATTTGACCGTCGGGTGACACCGCCGTGGAAAAAGGGGGAAGGCCCAACTCGACGATTTCTGTGGCCTCGTCGCTGGTTAACACACTTTGGACTTCGCCCACGAGAATGCAGACGATGCAAAACGAGCGCCGTTCAAACAGGACCGCCCCCGGACTCGCGCTGGCGCAGGCTGATGGCGATATCGAGCTTCGCGATCCACGCGGCGTCGTCGAGCGACGCGCCGAGCATCTTTTCGATGCGTTCGAGCCGGTAGTTAAGCGTGTTCGGGTGGATACCCAGCGCATCGGCAGTCGTACGACGGCGCCGGCCTTGCGCGAAAAAGGTGGTCAGTGTGGCAAGCAGTTCCGGCTCATTGTCCAACTGCTCGACCAGCGAGACGAGGTAGCGCAACACGTTTGCCGTGGCTCGCACGCTTTCTTCGAGCGCAATCGACGAATAGCGATAAACCTTCCCCACGGTCGCACCGCGTGGCGCAAGCTCGATCGCCCTGAGTCCCTCGGTCGCTGACGCCGCCCAGCCGGCCGCACCCTGGTTCATCAGGCCCACTCCGATCGCACGGATGCCTTGCTCAGCCGCCCCAATTTTTTGCGCGCTTTCGTAGGCGGTGCGGTCGCATCGGCTGATCGTTTCGCCGCGCCCGCACGGAATCCAGAAAACGGCGCGACCGTGATGCAGCACCTCTACGAGCGTCTCCGGCAGCACCTGGAAGTGCCGCGCGACGCTCAACGTGAGCCGATCGATTTCCCTATTGCGCAGTTCGGGCGGGAGCTTGTCGAGCGCCGCATCGATCGTCAGCGCCAGGCGCGGGACGGTGGCGTCCAGCCCCAGCGCATGAATGGCGTCCGTGAAGCCCGCATGGTCGGTCGGCGCATGAAACACCACGGCATAGAGCTGCTGGACGATAGCATCGCGCCAGCGTTCTTGCTTGAATTGCTCGCCGACGTAGGCATTCGTGAAGATTTGCGCCATATCGTCGAAATGGTCGAACAGGAACGGGGAAATTACGAACAGCATCTCGCCGGCTAGTGCCTTGTCCACTTTCGCGAGTTCCGTGCACGCATGCCAGATTTCCCGCGCGCCGAGCTGGAATGCGCGCAGGATCGACTGCAACGGAACCTGCTGGTGCACGCGCCGTCGGGCGGAATTCTCGGCTTCCGCCATCGCGTCGTCGGCTGGCGTCGCACCCGCGAGCAGCAGCGCAAACCACAGGTCTGCCGATCTGGCGACTGATCTCAGAATGTCATCCCTCACCGCGGGCGCTAGCGCCTGATATCCGTCCAGCTTCATCAGTGACGCGTAAACGCGTTCGACGATGACCGACGGGTCCGTTGCGAGGGCTGCGATCCTGCGGTGCAGTCGCTTGCTGATATTCGGTGCAGTAGACGGCACGGTGAATTAACCAGGAGATGAACGGGCATATCGAGGCGGCCGAAGGTGCAATGCCGCCGGCATTGGACCCGTGTCGCGGGCAGAACGCATGCGAAACGGGTGGTTGCGTTTGTTAGTTGATCCAAATCGATTTGTGCTTTTTGACAATTTATCACGCGTCGGCGGACGGTTACGATCTCATTCGAGTGACCGTCCGGCCAGCACGGCTTGATCGATTGCTCGCCCGATCCGGGCGCTGCGGCCGTGCGTCGTGCGGCTCCAGCGAACTCGTAACGGGCGGCGCCGGACCGGCGCTGCTTGATTGCCGCCCAATGGCGGAGGCTCACTCAGTCTTTGCATACCCGCGATGCGGGTATTTGATCAATGGCCCTATCGAACCCACTCAGGCTCGTCACGCTGACGGCCGTCGGCTTGCTGCTCGGCGGTTGCACGTTCGCGCCGTCAATTCCCGTTTTCGGCGCCGCGTTCCCCGACTGGCTGTTTTGCATCGTCGGCGGCGTCGCGGGCACGGTGATCGTCCATGTCGCGCTCGGCCGCCGCGGTGCGCGCGGCGTGCTTGAGCCGGTCGCGGTCAGCTATCCGGCGCTTTGCGCGCTGTTCGCGATGGCTGCGTGGCTGATTTTCTTCTCTCACTGATCGCGCGTACCGCTCATGAATGACAATGCTCGCGCTTCGCGCAAGAGCCGGCTCCCGGCATTGGCGATCGTCCTGATCGCCGTGGTATTGGTCGGTGTCGTGCTGTGGCGGACCGATCGCTCGCCCAGCACGGACGACGCCTACGTGTACGCCGACACCATCAACGTGGTGCCCGAGGTGAGTGGCAGGATCGTCGAGTTGCCGGTCCGGGACAATCAGCTTGTCAAGCAGGGCGATCTGTTGCTGCGGATCGATCCGCGTCCGTACCAGGCCGCGCTCGATCAGGCTCGCGCCCGTCTCGACGCGCTGAACAGGCAGATCGCGCTGACCCAGCGCACGGTCAACGCGCAGCAGTACAACGCGGAGTCGGTGCAGGCGGCGGTCGAGCGTGCCCGGGCAGTGGCGAATCAGGCGGCCGACACGCTGCGGCGCACGGAGCCGTTGCTAGCGCAAGGCTATACCTCGGCGGAGGAAGTCGATCGCGCGCGCACCGCGCAGCGCTCGGCGCAGGCGGATCTGAACGCGGCGATGCTGCAATCACAGCAGGCGCAAGCGGCCGTAAGCGGCGTCGACGCGCTCGTCG
Organism: Paraburkholderia youngii; assembly: GCF_013366925.1. Taxonomy (NCBI): domain Bacteria; kingdom Pseudomonadati; phylum Pseudomonadota; class Betaproteobacteria; order Burkholderiales; family Burkholderiaceae; genus Paraburkholderia; species Paraburkholderia youngii. The sequence continues at coordinate 4,915,009 of NZ_JAALDK010000001.1, read as the reverse complement.
CACAGCGTGCCGAGGTGCAGGCGCAGATCGCCATCGCGCAGTTGAATCTGGAATTCACCGAGGTGCGCGCGCCGTTCGACGGGCGAGTCGCCTCGCTACGCACGACGGTCGGGCAGTTCGCGTCCGCGCTCAAACCGGTTTTCACGCTGATCGATACACGGCACTGGTATGTCGTCGCGAACTTTCGCGAGACCGAGCTGAAGAACATCCAGCCGGGCACGCCGGCTTCGCTGTATCTGATGAGCGATACGGGCCAGCGCTTCTCGGGGGTAGTGGATTCGATTGGCTATGGCGTGCTGCCCGATGACGCCGGGTTGGTCCTTGAAGGGCTGCCGCGCGTGCAACGCAGTATCAACTGGGTGCATGTGTCGCAGCGCTTCCCCGTCAAGATCGAAGTGCGTGACCCGAACCCCGCGCTGTTTCGCATCGGCACGTCAGCGGTCGCGACGCTCGAGCGCGGCCCGTCGCGGTGAGCCTGGGCATGAGCGTCGCGGAGTATCTTCCAGACGGCCTGCGGCGGTTCGTGCGCTTCCTGCGCGACGAGATCCAGGCTTATCCGGGACGCGCAAACGTGATGCTTCGCTGTGTGCTCGCGAGCGCGCTCGTCATCACCGCGTCGATGGCGCTTCAGGTGCCGTTTCTCGCGGTGTCGCTGATCGTCGTGTTCTACGTCACGCAGTCGAACGTCGTGATGACGCGTCTGATCGGCGTGCTGTTCATGCTCGGTTCGACATTGGCGGTCGGCAGCGCGATCCTCGTCATCAAGTTCACATACGATTTTCCGTTGCTCAGAATCCTGCTGGCGGCTGCGCTGTTTTTCGCCAGCGTCTACATGATGCGCGTGGCTAAGATCGGCGTCGTGTTCTTCCTCGTCGCCCTCGTCGTCATCTATGTACAGACCTTCGTGGATCTGACCGATCAGCCCGAGGTCCTCGTGCGCATCGCGCTGTGGGTGTGGGTCGCCACGAACTATCCGATCGTGGTCACGCTGTTGATCAACACGCTGCTGTTACCCGCTGAGCCGGTCAGGCAGCTCGAGAGCACGATGCTCGGACAACTGAAGGCGCTCGACGCGTGTCTCGCGGACGTCGAGCGCGGCGCGCCTGCCGCGGACGCACCGCGCGCCCGCGACATTCAGAGCGGCATGCTCGCGTTGCAAAAGCTGTTGCGGTTCTCGACGATGCGCGACGCCGGATATCGGCGGCGCCGCGCATTCCATCTGGCCCGCGTCACTACCGTGTCGCGGCTCTATGCGGCGGCCGGGCAACTACGCAATATGGCAACCGGCCTCCCGGACGGCAGCGCGTCGGCGCTGCGCGAGGCGTGCGATGAACTCGGGCGAAGCATTCGGTCGGGCGAACGCTTCGTCGTGCCCGATGCGCTGAACGGGACGGCCGACCTGGCGTTGCCGGGCCCGCTCGAAGAGATGCGCAATGGGCTCAACGCGTTTGCGCACCGGTCGGCGGCGCCCGAATCGATGGAGTCGAAAGAGGAGAAGGAACGCCTTCTCGTGCCCGACGCGTCGACCAATCCGGTTTACGCGCAATTTGCGCTGAAGACACTGCTGGCGGTAATGATCGGTTACGTGCTGTACATCGGCTGCGATTGGCAAGGCATTCACACCGTGATGCTGACCTGCCTGATCGTCGCGCAGCCTAGCCTCGGGGCGACGGCGCAGCGCTCGCTGCTGCGGATCGGCGGCGCCGCCGTGGGCAGCGGCATCGCGCTGGCCATGGTGGTGTGGGTCGTCCCGCACATCGACGACATCGTCGGTCTGTTGATGATCTCGCTGCCAGTGATGGCGCTCGGCGCGTGGGTCGCGGCCGGTTCGGAGCGGATCAGCTATGCAGGCGTGCAGATCATGTTCACGTTCGCGTTATCGCTGCTCGAGCATTTCGGCCCGACGACCGACCTGACCGAGATCCGCGACCGGATGATCGGCATTGTGCTCGGCGTCGGCATATCGACGATCGTGCATGCCACGCTGTGGCCCGAGGCGGAAGGCGAGGCGCTGCGGCAGCGCCTCGCGCGGCTGCTGCACGGTCTTGCCGGACGCCTGCGGGGGCTCGGCGCGGATGAGCCCGCGCCGGTGGCGCTGTGGGTCGAGCTGGGGGACTGCGAGGCCGTGGCTGCCCGGGTTGCCGTCGAGCCGGGCTGGCGAATGGCCGAAGGGCAATCCGAGGGCTTCACGATGCATGTGCAGACGATGCTTGCGCAAACGCGCGAAATCCTGCTGGCGGTGGATGCGCTCGAAGCCGAGCGGCGCGCGCAAGCTCGGGAGGGTGTGGCCCCCGAGGCGAGCGCGTGGCGCGAGGCGGTGGGCGCATCGCTCGACGCCTACGCGGTCGACCTTACCGAGCATGCACACGCGGTGCGGTCGCCGGCAGCCGTTTCGCTCGATGCCCTCGTCACGCAGCTCGCGCCCAACGCGGCGCAATCGCCCAGCGACACCGCGCGGCTCGCGCATCAACGATTGCTGGATCGCGCGAGGAACCTCGCCTACCAGGTATCGCGGCTGCCCGCGTGGGGCACCGCCCGCGCCGATATGCCGCTCACCATTGAGGTCTCGCAAGCATGACCGTGTTTTCAGTTCGATCTTCTATTCACCGCGCGGCCCGATGCGTGGCCGCGGCATTGGCTTGTGCGCTGTCGGGATGCGCGATGATCCACCATGACGAGAAGCCGTTTTCGATGATCGCGCCGCAGCAGATCCGCACCGCCGACGACATCCATCTGGCCCGCGACGGCTGGCCACAGGCGCGGTGGTGGAGCGTGTATAACGATCCGCAACTCGATTCGCTGATCGACCGCGCACTGGCGGCCTCACCGACGATCCTGGCCGCCCGCACGCGCGTCGCGCAGGCGAAGTCGGATATCGACCTGGTCCGTGCCGGCACGAATCTGCAGACCACGGCGCTCGCCGCGGTGGATCGACAGCGTGTGTCGTCCAACGGGTTCCTTGGCGCGTACTCGACTGATCAACCGCTGATCGGTGCGACGGGACCGTGGTACACGGAAGGTATCGTCGGAGTCGGCGCAAGCCTCGACGTGGATATCTGGGGCAAGCAACGCGCGCAGGTGGAAGCCGCAATCGGCGTGCACAATGCGCGGCTCGCCGAAGTCGCCGCAGTTGAACTCGAAATTTCCACGGATGTCGCGCAGCTTTATTACGGTATTCAGACGACCTATCAGTTGATCGCGCTGCTGCAACAGCTGCACGACGTCGCCGCGTTCGTCGAGGACGCGCATGCCGCTCGAGCCGCGAGCGGGCTGGAGCCGGACACGCAGACCGAGATCGCGCGCGCGCAACGGCTCGCCGTCGAGCGGGAGATGGTTGCAGCGCGAGGCCGGGTCACGCAGCTGCGCGAATCGTTGCGCGCGCTCGTCGGTTCGGGCCCCGACGATCTCGTCGATATCAAGCCGGTGGGGCTGCCGCAGTCGCAGGAGCAACTGCCCTCGACGCTGTCGTACGAGCTGCTCGCGCGGCGTCCCGATCTGCAGGCGATGCGATGGTACGTGCAGGCGTCATTCGACAAGATCGACGCCGCGAAAGCCGCGTTCTATCCGAGTTTTGATATCAAGGCGTTCTTCGGCGTCAACGCGCTGCATCTTGCCGATCTGTTCACGCACGCGAGTCAGCAGATCAATCTGGTTCCTGGCCTGTATCTGCCGATCTTCGACGGCGGCCGGCTGAACGGGAACCTCGGTGCGGCGCGCACCGCGAGCAATGCGTTGATCGCCCAATACAACCAGGCGGTGCTCAATGCCGTGCGCGACGTTGCGGTGACGGGAAGCCGGCTCAGCGAGCTCGACGACGAGGCGGGGCTGCAGTCGCAGAAGATCGATGCCGAATCTTTCGCCGAGGCGAGTGCGCGGGCCCACTATGAGCACGGCCTCGCGAGCAGGCTAAGCGCGATCGAAGCGCGTCAGCCGGTGCTGCTGGACCGGATTTCGCTGCTGGAGATCGATGGCCAGCGCTTGAGCCAGGACATCGCGATGTCGAAGGCGCTCGGCGGAGGCTATCGCGACGAGTCGCTTACAGCGGTGCGGGAGCCCCGATGATGAATACCGCAGACAACGACACGCTTGCGGCCCCGCCGGCCGAGCCGGCCTCGATCAGGCAGTTCTCGTTCATCTTTCGGGTGCACGCGTCGGTGAAGCGGCAGGTCAACCAGCATCTGCTCTCGACGCTCGCCATCACCTACTCGCAGGCTAGCGCGCTCGTGCTATTGACGCGAGGCAGCGAGGTCTCCTGTCATGACCTCGCCGCGCTGCTGGGATGCGGGACGAGCCGGATATCGCGCTTGATGCAGGAACTCGAAAACCGGCAGCTCGTCGCACGCAGCCGCTGCCGCGTCGATCGACGCGAGCTGCGGTTGGCCCTGACCGCGGAGGGCGCCGCGCTTGCGGCGCGCGTGCCGGCCGTGATGCTCGATGCGGAGCGCGCGCTACTGCGCGTGCTGCCCCACGAAGAGTGCCGCATGTTGAGCAGGTTGCTATTGCGTGTCGTGAGCAACTGCGAGCGGTCAGCCCAATGAACGCCGGCGGACCTGGCGGGGAGATGGCTCAACCGTCGCGCCGGTCGGCGTTGGCCCTGAGTTCGAGACCCATGCGGCGCGAAAACGGAACGCGCGGGCGGCGGGCCACACGACGCAAAGGCACTGCGCAGGTGCGGATCAATTGATGGGTGATCCAAAGGCGTCCCTGTCGATCTTGCCGGATCGCATCATCTACACCGCGCCAGGTATCACGGCGAAGGCGACGTCCCGCCCGGCGATGGTGGTGGTCGTCGGTACGCGGGGCGCGGTGCGGCTCCAAACGGCAGACGAAACCCATACAGCGCGGGTCATACTCGTCGCCCCGAACGTTGTGCGCTCGATCGAAGCTCGTGACGTGGGGCTGTACAGCATCCAGCTGGACGCGGCGAGCGCGCTCGGCCAAAGTTTGTTCAAGAACGTGTTGCGAGGAAAGCGGGTCGTCGACGTTTCGGACCGGGCGGACGGGTCTGTCATGCGAATCGCTGAAGCGGCTCAGAATCAAACACAGGAATGCGAAGCGATGCGCGCGGGTTCACAGCGAATGCTGGACGCGCTGTTCGTACAAGCGGCGAGATCGCAATCGACCGATGCGCGTGTCGACGCGGTGGCCTGCTGGCTTCGCACGCACCTTCCGCCGCGCACGGAGCCGGCGCGATTGGCCGGTCTCTGTGGCCTTTCGGAGAGCCGCCTTGCCCATCTTTTTGCGCAAGCGACCGGAAGTGCGATGCGCGAGTATCTGCTCTGGACCAAGATGCGCAAGGCGGCAGAGATGTTTGCGGCAGGCTCGACGCTGACGGATATCGCCCATTCGACGGGTTTCGCCGATCTCGCGCATCTGACCAGGACGTTCAAGCGGTACTTCGACCTTACTCCTTCATTTCTCTCCAATCCTGGCCTCGTGCGCGTGCAGGTCAGCAGGGAACTCGTCGGCGGCGGGAAGCCACTGCGCTCGCGCATTGCCAGCAAGCCCCCCGCGCATGACGACGATGGCTCTGTCGCGGACGCCATCGATCGCCCAGCGAAGCCGTTCGTCGGCCGGTAGCGCTGCGAAACAGACGGCGCGCACTGCGTCGGTCGCCCGCGCAAGCCACGCTTCCATCACCTTTCGACCGCTCCCCGCCGCGACATTCAACGTCGCGCCGCATTGCCTTGCTTCTGCGGCGCTCTCTCGACACAGAAGGGTTTTCCCGAACGAGAAACGGCAGTTTCGTTCAAGACGCTGCATGCGTGCTCCTACACAATCAGGACTAAGGAAGGCGGCTAGTTACACACGCATTGCAACACCAAGCGATTTCGTAGCTGTTTCACTGAAAATCGCGGGACAAATAACTCGAAACTAAATTAGAGGGTGACAAATCGTGAGACGAGGCCATTTCATCGCCGTTGCAAGTGTAGTCGTGGCAAGCGCGAGCGCTCATGCGCAATCCGCCGGAAGCAATGTCGTGGGGGCAGGCTGGCTGCGCCTGGCACCACAAACCTCGAGCGATCCACTCGAGGTCGGAGGACAGGCCGTACCGAACACGGGTGCGAGTGTGGACAACGCAGATACCGTCGGCATTACGTTTACCCATTTCTTTACCGATAACATCGCATTGGAAACGGTGCTCGGTATCCCGCCGAAATTCAAGTTTTATGGGACCGGCGCGCTGGCGGCCCCATCTATCAATCCTCTTGGGGACGTCAGACAGTGGAGCCCGACGCTATTGCTGAAATACTATTTCCTGTCTGCGCAGTCGAGATGGCGTCCTTATGCCGGTTTCGGCGTCAGCTATATCTGGTTCACCAATGCCCATGTGAGTCCCGCTTTTCAGCAATCGCTAAGCCAGCAATTCACCAATGGCCAGAGCGCGTCGTTACCGACCAGTGCCCATGTCGATAGCGAGTGGTCGCCGGTCTTCAATGCCGGGGTCACCTTGAATTTCAGCGAGCATTGGTCGGGCGTTCTTTCGTTTTCCTATCTGCCGTTCGGAACCAAGGCAAACTTGACCACCACGCTTCCTCGCGGCGGGACCGTTCACAGTGTGGCAAAGGTCACTCTTGATCCGCTGGTGACGCTTGTGTCAGTCAATTATCGGTTTTGAGCGCCGGTGACGGTTGCCGCGGCCTTGTGGGATAGAACGTCAGACAGGCCGTTGCGACGTCATTGCGTCGCGCGGCCCTGATCGGGGGCTGGAAAATTCGTTGTAGCTGTAGGTGGTCGTCCAGACAGTACTCGAGTCTGTTCTGCTCCACCAACGAACCGGTGCTGATTTCAACCGGGCGCACAGTGTGCGACCTGGCTTTACGGGCCTGTGCTTGGCCGCCCCTTACCACGACTTCAGGAGACACCCATGCAAGACGCCGTGCGCGATTCGACGCCATTTCCCTACGCCTATCCGCTGCTGATCAAGCAGTTGCTGCACACGTCGTTCGTTCAGGCGCCGAACCAGGAAATCGTCTACCGCGGCGAGTTGCGGCTAACCTACACGGCGCTGCGCGAGCGCATTGCGCGGCTCGCAAGCGGCCTGCACGCTCTGGGCGTTCGCCTCGGCACTACCGTTGCCGTGATGGATTGGGATAGCCATCGTTATCTGGAATCGTACTTTGCGGTGCCGATGATGGGCGCCGTGCTCCAAACGGTCAACGTGCGGCTCTCGCAAGCGGAGATCGCCTACACGATCAATCACGCGGGCGCCGAAGTGCTGATCGTTCACTCTGACTTCCTGCCCGTCGTGGAAGCCATCAAGGACCAGCTTGAAACTGTTCGCACGTTCATTCGTATCGATGAACCGGGCAGCGAAACGTTGGCGGAAACGATCGCGTTCGCAACCGACTACGAGGCAATGCTCGCCGCAAGCGCAACCACGTACGACTTCCCCGACTTCGATGAGAACACTCGCGCCACCACTTTCTATACGACGGGCACGACGGGTTTGCCGAAGGGCGTGTGCTTTTCGCACCGTCAACTGGTTCTGCACACCGTCACCCTGATGGCGGCTCTGGCGAGCCCCGTGTCTGGCCAGCGCTTCCATCGCGGGGACGTGTACATGCCGGTCACGCCGATGTTCCATGTGCACGCGTGGGGCATGCCTTACATCGCGACGGCGCTCGGCGTAAAGCAGGTTTATCCGGGACGGTATGCGCCCGAGCGTCTCATACAACTGGTTCGCGACGAGGGCGTCACGTTCTCGCACTGCGTCAGCACGCTGCTGCACATGATGCTCTCGTGCGACGAAGCAAAACATGTGGATCTAAGCCGATGGAAGATCGTAATCGGCGGAGGCGCGCTGCCGCATGGTCTTGCGCGCGCCGCGCTCGACCGCGGCATCGACGTGTTCGCCGGCTATGGCATGTCGGAGACCTGCCCCGTGCTGAGCCTCGCGCAATTGCCGCCGCGCACGGAGCCACTCGATCTCGACGAAGAAGTGCGCCTGCGCTGCAAGACGGGCTTTCCGGTTCCGCTCGTCGACCTGCGCATCGTGAACGAAGACATGCAGGAGGTCGCGCACGACGGCAAGGCGTATGGCGAGATCGTTGTGCGTACGCCGTGGCTCACTCAGGGCTATCTGAACAACGCGGAGGCCTCCGAGCAGTTGTGGGCTGGCGGCTTTCTGCACACACAGGACATCGCGAATATCGACGAGACGGGCAACGTCCAGATTACCGATCGCATCAAAGATGTCATCAAGTCGGGCGGCGAATGGATATCTTCGCTTGAAATCGAAAGCCTGATTTCCCTGCATCCTGGTGTTGCCGAAGTGGCTGTGATTGGCATCAAGGACGACAAGTGGGGCGAGCGTCCCGTCGCGTTGGTCGTGCCGAAAAAGGACGCGCCGCTGAGTGAAGTCGATGTCAAGGAGCACGTGATGGGATTCAGCAAAACAGGGCAGATCTCGAAGTACGCGGTGCCGCAAATCGTCAGGTTCGTCGACGAGTTGCAGAAAACGAGTGTCGGCAAGTTGAACAAGAAGTGGTTGCGCGAACAGTTTTCCTGACTTGTTGCATCTGAAGGAGCACGCACGATGAACCTCAACGAATACAGCATTGCCACGCTCGAAAGCTTTGTCGGCCGCGAGCTGGGCGTGTCGGATTGGCTCGCCGTCGATCAGGGGCGTATCGACGCGTTTGCTGCCTGCACCGGCGACCGGCAATGGATACACGTCGATGTCGAGCGGGCGAAACGCGAGAGCCCGTTCGGCGGCACGATTGCGCACGGCTATCTGACGCTGTCGCTGCTCGCGTCCCTGGCGATCGAGATCGGACTGATTCCAGACGACGCATCCGCGGGCCTGAACTACGGACTGAACAGGGTGCGCTTCATGACGCCCGTCAAGGCGGGGTCGCGCGTTCGAAGCCGCGTGACGCTGATGTCGGCGGAAAAAAAGCCAGGCGATCGGATCATCATTAAAACGATGAACGAGTTGCAGATCGAGGGCGAGGCCAAACCGGCGCTGATCGCCGAGTCACTCGTCATGCTCGCGGCGTAACGCGATGTGATACCCAAGGAGGGGGCGGAGGATGGCCGCAATAGGGAAAATCAAGATGAGGAGTACAGAGGAAGCCACGGTCCGCAACACGCGGGCGAACGATGCCGCAGCGTTGGCGGCGAACGGCACGCCGGGCCCGAATCCGTTCGTCGGGCTGCGTCCGTGCGACATTCTGGCAACCGTGCAGCAGGTCTGCGCTCAGGCGCTGCGTCAGCCTTCACTCGTGCTTGAGCAGGAAGCGGCGCTCGTGCGCGATCTGATGGAGGTATTCGGCGGCAGCGCGGATTGCAAACCGCCAAAAAGCGATAGGCGCTTCAGCGATCCGGCGTGGCGCGACATGCCGATATACCGGATGACGATGCAAGGTTACGTCACATGGTGCAACGCATTGACAGGATTCGTAGAGCGTTCCGCCCTCGACGCGAAATCGAAGGATCGAGCGCAATTCGTGCTATCGCTCTTCACCGATGCCGTATCGCCGACCAACACCCTTCTCGGCAACCCGGCGGCGCTGAAGAAAGTGATGGACTCCGGCGGCGCGAGCCTACTTGGAGGTCTGCGCAATCTCGTGATGGATATACTGCAAAACCAGGGTATGCCCGCGCAGGTGAACAAGACGGCGTTCAAGGTGGGCGAGAACCTCGGCACCTCGCCGGGCGCGGTGGTGTTTCGCAACGAAGTACTCGAACTGATCCAGTACGCGCCCGCGACGGAGCGGGTATTCGCCCGTGCGCAACTGATCGTGCCGCCCCAGATCAATAAGTTTTATGTGTTCGACCTGTCCGACGGCAAGAGCATCGTCGACTATCTCGTGAAAAGCGAATTCCAGGTGTTCGTCGTGAGCTGGCGCAATCCGACTGCGGAGCAAAGCCACTGGGATCTCGATACCTACGTGGCCGCGTTGCTCGAAGCGATCGCGGCGGTGCGCGAAATCACCGGCCATGACGATGTCAATCTGCACGGCGCGTGCTCGGGCGCGATGACGATTTCTGCGCTGCTTGGTCATCTCGCGAGCCGCGGCGACACGAGCGTGCATGCCGCGACGCTGATGGTCGCAGTGCTCGACAACACGGCGGACTCGCAGATCGGTCTGTTCGCGACGCCGGAAATGATTGCGGCCGCGAAGCAGAACAGTACCTCGAAAGGCGTGCTGGCCGGCGAGGAAATGGGCCGCGTGTTCGCGTGGATGCGGTCCAACGATCTCGTCTGGCACTACTGGGTCAACAACTATCTGCTCGGCAAGGCGCCGCCCGCGTTCGACATCCTGTATTGGAACAACGACGCGACCCGTCTGCCCGCGCGTCTTCATGGGCAACTGCTCGACATCTTCACGGGTAACCTGTTCAGCAAGCCCGGTGCGCTGAGCGTGCTAGGTACGCCGATCGACCTGTCTGAAGTCACGTGCGAGAAATATGTCGTGGCAGGCATGACCGATCACATCACGCCGTGGAAGGGCGTCTACAACACCGCGCGCGCATTCGGCGGCACGACCCGCTTCGTGCTGAGTTCGGCCGGGCATATCCAGAGCCTGATCAATCCGCCCGGCAACCCTAAGGCGCAGTTTTTCCTCAATCCTGATTTGGACACGGATGCTGACGCATGGCTGGCGAACGCCGTGGCCGAGAAGGATTCCTGGTGGGACGACTGGCGCAAGTGGCTCGCAGGTCAATCGGGCGAGCGCCGCGTCGCACCGGCTGCCGTCGGCAGCGCGCGGCATCCATCTGGCGCGAAGGCACCGGGAACCTACGTAGTGGAAGCATGACGTTCACCATTTTCTTCAACGCAGTCACTATGGAGTCACGATGATGGCATCGACCAGCACGACCAACACGGCCAACCCGATCAGCACGGACAGCACGACCAACCTCACGGGCACGACGAGCATCTTCGGCGAGTACGCAAAGCTCATCGGACAGTTCAAGCTGCCCATCCTCGATGTCAACGCGATTCTCGAATCCCGCAGCAAGGACATCGACGCAATCGCCGAAGCCCACACGACCGCGCTTGCAGGCGTGCGGTCGCTCGCGCAGAAGCAGTTGGACATCGTTCGCACGACGCTCGGCGCGGTGCAGGCGTTGTTCGCTCCCGTGACGCAGTCCGGCGAGCAGCCCATCACCAGCAGGGGAGAGAACGCCAGGCAGACGCTGCATAAAGCGCTCGTCGAGGTTAAGGATCTCGCGGACACGGCTTATCGCGCGCAGTCGGACGCCCTCGCCGTAGTGACCAAACGCGCGGCCGAGGATGTCGAAGAGCTGAAGGCGCGGCTTCTCCCGAAGAAGAAGTAACGCAACGCAGCGCGTGCGGCACGCCGGGGAATGCAAACCCATCCAGAAGAACTTTTGGAAGCCGGAAATGTACATGAGCCCTGAGTCTGACTGCCGCATGCAAATCCGGCTGTTCGATCTGGATGGTCAGACCTTGCGTGTCGCAACGTGGCAGGGCAGCGACGCATCGCCGCCGCTGCTCATTTTCAACGGTATCGGCGCGAATCTCGAACTGGTTGAACCGTTCGTCGCTGCGCTCGACGATGTGAGCGTGATCATCTTCGACGTGCCGGGCGTCGGCGGTTCGCCGACGCCCGTCGTGCCGTACCGCTTTTCGACGTTGTCGGCGGTGACCGACAAGCTGCTGTCGCGTCTCGGCTACGACGGCGAAGTCGATGTGCTCGGCGTATCGTGGGGCGGCGCGCTGGCGCAGCATTTCGCGCATCTGTATCCGCGCCGCTGCCGGCGCCTTGTTCTGGCGGCCACTTCGCCCGGAGTACTGATGGTACCGGGCAAGCTGTCCGTGCTGGCGAAGATGATCAGGCCGCGCCGCTACACCGATCCCACGTACATGCAGGAAGTCGGGGCGGACCTCTACGGCGGCGCGTACCGGCGCGACGCGTCACTGCTCGAGGCGCACAGCCGGCACATGCAGCCGCCGCGTGGACGTGGCTACCTGTATCAGTTGTTTGCCGTTTCGGGCTGGACGAGCCTGCCGTGGCTCGGCACGTTACGCCAGACGACGCTGGTGATGCATGGCAACGACGACCCGATCGTGCCGCTGATCAACGCGAAGATTCTCGCGGCACGTATCCGTCAAGCGACGCTCTATGTGATCGACGACGGTCACCTGTTCCTGATCTCGCGAGCGAACGAAGTTGCGCCAGTCGTGCACCGGTTCCTGCGGCAGGAGACGCGTTGAGTCTCTCCGGCGGCGGCGACGGCACGCGGCCGGCAACGGTCGATGCACGCGAAGACGACAAGGTTCATGGCCTCGCTCGCATGCGGCGGAGTGCGTCGGCGCTGCTCCTACTGATGAGCGTATTGCTGCTCGCATGTGTCGCGTGGCAGGGCGATCACGCGTGGGTTGCGTGGCCGCGCGCGTTCGCTGAGGCGGGGATGGCGGGCGCGATCGCGGACTGGTATGCCGTGGTCGCGCTGTTTCGCCACCCGTTGGGCTTGCGGCTGCCCCATACGGCGATCATTCCGAAGAGCCAGCCGCGCATTGCGGAGAGCCTCGGCGGTTTCGTAGAAGAGCATTTTCTGCAGCCGGAGCTGATCATCGCCAGATTGCGCGGTCATAATGCGGCGCAGGCGCTCGCGCGCTGGCTGGCGCAGTCGGAAAACAGCCGCGGCCTCGCTGACGTGGTGGCGGATTCGCTGGGGAGGCTTATCGACGGCATGGAGGAAGCGCAGATCGCGTGGCTGTTCGAGCGCATCGTCGCGCCGCAGTTGCGCACGCTCGATGTCGCGCGCGTGGCGGGCGACGCGCTCGATGTGCTGACGCAAGGCGACCGGCATCGGCCTCTGCTCGACCACGGACTCGCGGCGTTTGAAAAGTGGCTGACGTCGAACACCGATATGATCAAGGCCAAGTTCAGCGAGGCGTCGAGGTATACGCCCGCGCCGTTGGACGCTTACATCGTGCGCAAGTTCATCGAAGGCATCCTCGCGCTGCTGCACGAGGTGGCGGCGAACCACGAGCACGCGCTGCGCCGCCAATTCGACGAGGCCTTGCAAACGCTGATCGTGCAGTTGCGAACATCGGCGGCACATCGCCGGTTCGGCAAGTCGCTGCTGCGCGACTGCATTCGACTTTTTGGCCGGGCCGGCGGCTATCGCGGGCTGCTCGACTGGCTGCGCACGCGCATGGTCGCCGACCTCGGCGGCGAGCAGTCGGCTGTGCGCGACGTGCTCGCGCGCACGCTGATGTCGCTCGGCAGGCGCATCGCCCGCGAGCCTGCGATGCAGCGCCAGCTCAACGTGTGGTGGCTCGAGCTAGCGCGTGAACTCGTCACGCGCTATCGGCATTTGTTATCCGCACTCATCACCGAAGTCGTCAAAAGCTGGAACGCGGGCGAAGTCAGCCGCAAAATCGAAATCGAAATCGGTCGGGAACTGCAATGCGTGCGCATCAACGGAACGTTTGTTGGCGGTGTGGTCGGTGTGCTGATTCATGCGGTAACGCTTGTCGCCTGAGGCGACGCCGTATCAATCGGCCGCCACCGCCTGGTCGTTCCCGCGCAGCCAGACGATAGCCAGCACAGTACGGCGGCGCACTGCGAGATAGTCGTTGTGACGGTTTTCGACGCATCGCAACGCGAACGTCAGCGACGCGACGGCTTCCTCTGTACGGTTCCGCGGCATCGCCAGCGACGCCACTGCGATGGCGCGGAACGTTTCGATCTCCGGCGAGGGCTGTTTCGATGCGGCGGTGCGCGAGCCAGTCAATCGATTCAGTTGCGTGACGCTTGACGCAGCTTCCGTCTCCTGCCTTCCCTCAGGTAAAAGGCGGGGGCGCCCGACCTGGACGCCCTAAATCAGTCCGTCCCAGCGGCGCGTGGGCGAGGCTCTCCGCATGATCGAGCAACGTGTAAGCTTGCTCGATGCCCCGCTGGCGATGCGCACGGGCACCCGATAGGCGAAGAACGTGCTGTCGAGAAGAACTGCGAGGTCAATCACTGGTATTAGGTCGACCGGGAGATTCGGCCTCGTCGAGCCGTCCCTGTTCGTAGCGGATTTGTGCAATCACTGCATGCACAGCGCGGCCGCGATGGACTATGGACACGAATGCCGCTCGGCGAGCGGAATAGACTCGGTGAACTAGCGTCCCGCAAGCAAAAAATGCATCTGCTGCATCTCAGCTTGACTCAGCAAACAGAGCCGGTAGACAGACGCGAACACATTGCGCTGATCTTCCTCGATCCAATCAGGAATCCGCGGCGTCGAGTACAGCGCTTCGACGTTGCCTGCTTTCAACGCTTTCAATCTCGTCAAGCATCTACCCGCCAACGAGCGACATCCGGACCGTAGGATAGGCCTTGCCGGAGCCGCTCTTGCGTTTATCGTCACGAAGCTCCGAGTATCGATCCATGCGGCGATGCCATGCAACGCGAATGGCGTTGGAGATTTCCTCTACGCAGACCGCGTCCGACAGCCATGGCTTGAGGTCCATGCCGTGCGTCGCGAACAGGCAGTTGTACATTTGACCGTCGGCTGACACGCGAACCCGGCAACACGAGCCGCAGAATGGACTGGACATGCTCGAGACGAAACCCACCTCGCCTTTGCCGTCGGCGTACTTGTAGCTGACAGCTGTGTCATTAGCGCGGCGAGGCGGCGTGGAAACCAGGGGGATGGCCGACTCGACGATTTCTCTCGCCTCGTCGCTGGTTAGCACTTTAGATTTCGCCCACGCGCTTGCACCGCCGACGTCCATGTACTCAATGAACCTCACAATGACTCCCGTCCCCCGGAAGCGATGAGCGATTGGCAATATCTGACTTTCGTTCACACCGCGCTCGATCACTGCATTGACCTTGACCGGCGCCAGACCGGCCGCCAAGGCGGCGTCGATGCCGTCCAGGACCCGGGTCACCGGAAAGCGGACACCGCTCATGCGCCTGAAAATGGCGTCATCGACACTGTCCAGACTGACCGTTACGCGCGAGAGCCCCGCATTCCGCAGTGCGCGCGCCCTGACGCCCAGGAGCGAACCGTTCGTCGTCAGGGCCACTTCGACCGGTTTCCCGCTTGTCGTCTTGAGTGTTGCCAGCTTTTCAATCAACGTTTCCAGGTTGCGTCGCAAAAGCGGCTCACCGCCAGTGATCCGAATCTTCTCGACGCCGAGCGAGGTGAACGCTTTCGCCATTTTCACCATCTGTTCAAAAGACAAGAGTGCAGACGATGAAAGAAACGGATAGTCGTTGCCGAACACTTCCTTTGGCATGCAGTAAGCGCAGCGGAAATTGCATTGGTCGATAACCGACAAGCGCAAATCCCGAAGCGGACGGCCGAGGCCATCGCGAGTGTCGGCACGAGGTTCGATCGGCCCTTGGCTTTGGGCCGCGGTGCCGGCTGATGGTGCGTATTCGCTGACGCTCACGACGTGTTCCTTTAACTTGTACGGAATAACCACTGCACGAGTGCTGCGCGAGCAACGATCCATCGCTGGGTCGGAGCGGGCGCGACAAGTGCGTCGACCAAAGGATAGGGCATCCGCGCTGGCGACATGCGCACAGACAGCCTCCGCTCGCGGGAGCACAGTTCGGCGAGGAGGGCGTTATTTCAGGTGCGCGGTGAGCGAACAGGCGACGAGTCGCGCGCCGACGCGATCCCGCAGCACCTTCGAGCCATCCCGAAAAAACAAAGGTGTGTTGCCTACGTGGGCGTTCTTGAGAACTGGGGTTTGCCCTAATCTACGTTGATCGAAATCACGCTGCCGAGCGGCTTGGCGACGCGAATACGGTCCCCTGCCGTGTTTGCATGTGAAGCAAGCGGCGGCTCGCATCAAGGAGATGATCTTGTCTAAAGCACTGAGCGAAAACACCGGGACCTCCGGGCGCATCGCAGACCACCCGGCCTGCTCCGCAGAGACATTGTGCGTTGGCGTTGTCGGGCTTGGTCGCATGGGAGCCGCGTTTGCTTCCAATCTGATCCAGGACAGCTTCAAGACGGTCGTGTTCGACCGGGATACGCAAAAGGCACGAACGTTTGCGCAAGGCCGCGCCGTCGCGGCGGGAAGCTATGAGGCGCTGTCCGATTGCGACGTCGTGATAAGCATGGTTCCGGATGACGCCGCGATCCGGTCGGTTGCTGAACAACTGTCAGGCGTTCTCGCGACGAACGCGGTGCATGTCTCGATGAGCACGATCAGTCCCGACGCCGCTCGCGAGGCCGCGCATGTCCACTACACGGTCGGTCAAGGCTATCTTTCAGCGCCGGTCCTGGGAAACCCGGACCTCGCCGCTGCTCGCAAACTGTATATCCTCGCTGCCGGTGCATCCGAGACTATCGCGAGGTGCATGCCGGTTCTCGAGCGCCTGGGGCAGCGCGTGTTCGTGCTCGGCGAGGTGCCGGAGTTGGCCAACACGTTCAAGCTGGCCGGTAATGTGCTGACGGCGTCGACGATGCAAAGCATGGGCGAGGTCCTCGCGTTCCTCCGGAAGGCCGGCGTCGATCCGCATGTCGCCTTCTCGGTGCTGACTGAATCGCTGTTCGACGGCAAGGTGCACAAGGCCTATGGCGGCAAGATCGTGAATCAGCGCTACGCACCACCCGGAATGACGGTGCCGCTCGCGGTGAAGGACCTGCGTCTTGCGCTCACGGAAGCGGAAACGCTTCGCACTCCGATGCCGATCGCCAGTGTCGTGCGTGACCGTTTGGTCGCTGCCTCCGCGCGGGGGTGGGACGATCTCGACTGGTCCGTGCTTGGCAAGCTCGCTGCCTTCAGCGCAGGCCTGTAGAGTTGGCATAAGGCGGCCGCATAGTTGCACGACGGATTCAGGTACGCTTTGAGCATCGAGTACTTATCCGATCCGCCTCGATCTCCCAAGACTTGAGCCAATGAACGACACGATGACATCGACGGCCAGCTATGAATCGCGCGCGGGGACGCTCTGGGTCTGCGTGATTTGTGGATGGATTTACGACGAATCCGCAGGCGTGCCGGAAGACGGTATCCCTGCGGGAACCGCGTGGTCTGACGTGCCCCAGGACTGGGTCTGCCCGCTCTGCCGCGCGGGTAAAGACCAGTTCGCGATGGTGCAACTCTGATGTAGCGACGCCCGATGCACGGCGCGCCGGACGATTTGCACAGCTACGCTTGTTCCATATTTCGCTCTCGCCCCCCGCAACCCTGTTGTGGTTCTTGAGCCGACGCATGGCTCCGGGGAGAACCCTTGAAATTTGATCGTCGGATGCGCGGTGACGTCGCATTCCATTTGAAGCCATTGTTGAAGCATAACGTTTCGGCGCGCAGCGCGAGCTTGGTCATGGTCCTCATATCGATCGCGTTTGCCGCATTGGTGGCGCGCCCGGTCTGGATACAGCTGATTTCGAACGCCTCGCACGAGGAGGGCGACGCCAGGGGGCAGCACGTGCTCGCGGTGCCGGCCGCATCGGGGCAGAGCACCCATCGCAATCGATC
This sequence comes from Paraburkholderia youngii, assembly GCF_013366925.1. NCBI lineage: Bacteria > Pseudomonadati > Pseudomonadota > Betaproteobacteria > Burkholderiales > Burkholderiaceae > Paraburkholderia > Paraburkholderia youngii. The sequence continues at coordinate 4,897,593 of NZ_JAALDK010000001.1, read as the reverse complement.
GGTACTGGCCGCGAGTCTTCCTGGCAAGGCGATCTTTTCGATCCGACACAGATCGTTTCAGACGTCGATTTCCGCATGAAGCAGGTAAAGTACACTGAGGAGGTGACATCCGCTCATCGCGGCTGGCTTCGTCGATTGTTGAGCGCCCACGAGATTGCCGCACTGTTAATGCTCGCTTGTGGGCCAGTCGATTCGACCGCCGCCACGGCTGACTTTCTCGCTCTGCAAGAGGTCGGCCTCGTCAGCATGGTCAATGAACGATTTTCGCTTACCGATGCGGGCAGTACCTATCTGCACCTTCTTCGAGAACGTCGCTGATCACGCAACACGCGATTCAAAGCGTGCCGACGCGAATGTCGGCCGGGCCGCACAAGCGCGGAACACGCCGTCCGATGGCGGAGGCCGACCTCGATTCCACCGCCCACTGCGCGATCGGTTCGATCGCACTCGCCGCGAAGAACGCCGGGACAGATCTGCGATAGCGTTTTCCGCGTTATTGTGGACCTTGACCATCCTGGCGGCGAGAGCGCGCAACACCTTTGGCCGTATGGTCGCCGGCGCGCATCAACGAACACTCGGACCATGTGCCAATCCGGTTTGAGGGCAGAGGCGGACGCTCCCGTGGCGCAGGCTGTCGCGGCGTGTCGCGGCGCTGCAAAGTCAGGCAGGACCTGTGGGCGTTGCGCGCCGCTACCGGGGCGCAGTCGAATGCGCTGTCGCCCCGAATGTCGGGTTCGTGGAGTCGCGCTCGTCAATTTCGAATACCGCCACCGAGTCACGCAATACGCGCGCCTGCTCGGCCATCGATTGCGCTGCGGCCGCGGCTTCTTCAACCAGCGCGGCGTTCTGCTGAGTGACTTGATCCATCAGACTAACCGCCTGATTCACCTGTTCGATACCGGTGCTTTGCTCGTGGGACGCCGCTGAGATTTCACTGATGATGTCATTCACGCGCTTTACCGACTGAACGGCCTCGTGGATCGTGCCGCCGGCTTGCTCGACGAGTTGCGACCCGGCAGTTACGCGCCCCTCGGATTCGTTAATCATGTCCTTGATCTCCCGAGCGGCCGTCGCGCTGCGTTGCGCGAGTGTACGTACTTCGCCCGCCACCACGGCGAAGCCTCGACCCTGCTCTCCGGCACGGGCTGCCTCGACCGCCGCGTTGAGCGCGAGGATATTGGTTTGAAACGCGATGCCTTCGATGACGCTGACGATCTCAGCGATCTTGGCAGAGCTGTCGGATATCTGTCGCATGGTCTCAACCACGCGGCTGACCTGCTCTCCGCCGCGCTGCGCGATCCCCGATGCATTGCTGGCGAGAGCGCTGGCCTGCTGGGCGTTGTCCGCGTTCTGACGGACCGCCGCGGTTAGCTCTTCCATGCTCGAAGCCGTTTCCTCCAAAGAGGCGGCTTGTTCTTCGGTGCGCTGCGACAGATCGGCATTTCCCGCCGCGACCTGCTGGGTAGCGGAGGAAATCGACGCGCTTGCGTGCTTGACGCCCGCGACGATGATTGCCAACTGGCCGATCGCATGATTCACCGACCGGGCCAGATCGCCGAGCTCGCCGTGACTACGCGCGTCTATCTGTACTCGCAGGTCGCCACGCGCCAAGGCATTGGCACCATCGACCACACCCTGCAACGGACGGACGATCGAACGGGTTACCAGCGCGCAAAGTATCAGCGTCACGGCCAGCGCCAGCGCTGCGGCTCCCCACATCAGCGCACGCGCCTCGTCATACGCGGCGCCGCTGTCCCTCGCGGAGGCATCCATGACGCTCTGAGCTTGACGCTGTAATTCGTCTTGATGTTCGATCAACGCATTGCGCAGCGGCATGGCTGTCAGAAGCGCCGCCCGCGCCGCATTAGTGTCATGCGCCGCCAATTGCGCGTAGGCGGGCCTCATCGCTTGCTGGTAGAGCGCATTCGCCTGCAGCACGCCGTCGAACAAAGCTCTGCCCTTCGCAGTGGTGAGTAGGCGAGCGATAGCTTCATAGATCGAATCGCTCTCAGCGGCGAGAGCCTGGGCCTGTTCGAGCGCGGCTTGTTGGGCTTCGGGCGTTGGTTCCTCGAGCGCGAAGTAGGCCAACGCTGCTGCTCGCAGCGTCGCAACCTGAAGCTGGTTCACAAGTTTCAGTTGCTCAGCACGAACGTCGACTATGTCTTGCGTGGTCGCATTCAAACGTGCCATCTGCAGGTTAGCGGTCAAGCAGATGGCCAACAGGAAAGCCAGCACAACAACGAACGTTGCCATCAGTCGTGCACCAATCTTCATCTTCATGCTTCTAACCTTTTTGCGTGGGGAGACAGTCTGGCGAGCCTGCGTCGATCCCCTTGTGAGATCGACAGGCCCGAGGGGAGTCCCTTTAACCGCGCAGGATGCTGGCCACGCCCCTGTTCGTTAGGGAAACAAATCACCTTGGACTATCGAAGCCTTGGTTATCTCGAATGTCGGCTTAGGCCGCGCAAAGAGCATGGCAAAAAATGCAAAACAGTTTTGTAAAAAAGAGGCCACGCGTCGGTGGCATCCGTTGTGCCTGGGACAGCGTGTGACTGGCCGTGTTTTCCTTCGAAGGTAAGCGAAGGGGCGGCATGCTGGAGGTTGGCGATGCAACGTTGTGCGCTGAGTTCCTGGTGCCCACAGGAAAGCGAAGGATTCTACGTGGGCAATCCCGGCGAAGAGGGGTGACCGCAATTGTTGAGTTGCGTTGTTGCTGCGCAATCGCAATCGCGGGCAGTGGCGTTGCAGCCGTAGCCAGGAACGCTGCGTGAAATACCGTTGCGGCGCATGCGAAGCGCTCTCACGAACGAAGCCAGCGGTGCAATGCTCGGGTACACAGGATGCCGCGCGGACACGAGTGCGCGGATGTCTGGTGGCGCAGTGCAGCTAGCGTGTGCGCCGCTTTTTGATCCGCCGCCGTTCCTCCAGGAAGAAACGCAGACCTCCCAGTTGCTGCTCGAAGTAGCCGCCGGTCGCCATCGATTCCGGCGCGCGCCTGTCGCCGGTAGGTGGATATTCGTTGGAAAAGTCCGCGGTGCCGAACATCATGTCCCAGACCGGGAACACGGCGCCGTAGTTGCACGAGTTCCGTCCGGCGGCGCGCAGACCGTGGTGCAGGCGGTGAAAGCGCGGCGATACGAGCAGACGGTCGCCAAGCCAGCCGAACGAGAGCTTGATATTGGCGTGACTGAGGCTTTCGATGAAGCGCATGAACAGGAACAACAGCGGGAACTGCAGCGGCGGGATGCCGATTGCGAGTCCGACAACGCCAAACCAGATACCGGCGACCACATCGTCCAGAACATGGTTGCGGTCGTCGGACCAGAAACTCATCTGACGCTGCGCGTGGTGCAATGCATGTAGCGCATAGGCGCTGCGGAACATGTGCGAAATGCGGTGACGCCAGTAGTCGGCGCAGTCGAGAATGAGTGCATATGCGACGAAGGTGGCTACAGGATGCCCAAGCAGCAGCGGAACGAGCATCTCCAGCGTCGGTGGAATATAGCCGTGCGCTACCACGAAGCCATTGACCCACACCTGCAGCTGGTAAAACAGCAGGAAGCTGAACACGGGAAGAATACCGACCCGGTTGAATACGGTATAGAGCGCGTCGATCAGCACTGTCTTGCGGTCGTCCCACCGCTCGATCGGAAACAGCGCTTCGAGCGGCCAGCATACCGCGTAGGTAACGACCACCGCGAAAAAGCCGTACACGCCGATGAGCGCCCAATCGAACGACAGCTCTTCCCACTCCATCCAGCCGAAGTGGTAGAGGACCGGAAGAATGACATAGGTGTCGATGCCGCCGGCAAGCATGCTGAACCACCGGTCGAGAAATATCAGCACGAGGCGCCCTACAGAAGTTCGGCCGAAACGTAGCCCGGATGGCTCAGTTGCGTGGAGAGAAAAATGCCGTGCGGCGAGCGGCCTACGTCGATGGTGTCGTAGTGACCGGTGTCCGGGTCGAGAACGCCAACCTGCTCGCGGAATCGCAGGGTGACCCAGACCTTGCCGTCCGGGGCAATGCTGAGGTCGTCGGGGCCTCCGGCGTGGAGCGGATAAGTGCGGCGTAGCTCCAGCGTGGCCGCGTCGAGCGCCGCGAGGGAACCGCCCACGCGGTTGGTGACATATAGCGTCTTGCGATCGGGCGTCAGAAAGAGGTTGTGCGGACCGATTCCGGTCTTGATGCGCCGCAGGACCGCGCCCGTGACCGGATCGACTTCGGCCACGTGATCCGCGCCCATCACGCAGACCAGCACCTTGCCGTTGTGCCACAGCACGCCCGCAGGAGTCGAGCCGAGTTTCGACTTCCACCGGATCGTCATGGTCTGCAGGTCGAACGATACGAGCGTGCTCGACTCCTGCATCGAATTGAAGCTCCAGCGCGAGTCGGGCGAGAAGTCGAGATGGCTCGGCATTTCCCCCGGAGAAAAGCGCTTGGCCAGCGTCAGGTCGTCCGCGCGATAGATGTCCACGTAGTTGATTCGCAGTGCGTTGATGACGAGGTAACGGCGGTCAGGTGTAAAGCCGAGCTGATACGGGTCGGCGATCGTCCTGTGTCCCAGTGACGTGCCAGTGCGCGGATCTACAATGAACAGCGCGTTGCCGCTGGCGTCCGCAATGTAGAGCTTGCTCCTGTCCGGGGACAGCGCCCAATGACTCGGTTCGCGCATCGTGGGCAGCGTGCGGATTACCGCGCGCGAGGCCATGTCGATCACCGACACGCTCGCCTCCCCCGAATTCATCACGATCGCGAGCGATTGCGGCTCGGCGTTGGCTTTCGCGCTGCGCAGAGACAACCACGGCGCAAGGCCTAGACTGAGAGGAAGGGCGAGACTTTGGCCCAGCAAGGTGCGACGTGAAGTTCTCATGGAAGCTGTAAAGAATTGATCAGCGATAGCGGCGAGATCGCGTTCGGCGGCGGTTCTCGAACGCTGTGTGTTTCCGCACCGCGAGCTGCCGCACATCGGCCTTGCCTGGAAGCGGTGCAGCGTGGCGGCGCGGGCCGTTGATGTGCAAGGCCTGCGCCTTCAGTCCACGCGCACGCCTGAAGGCGTTGCTCCATGTGATGCCATGGTTCATCGCGACGCCCGTGGGAGACTGCTGATTCGACTATACGATCAACGGTCGCACGCCAGAATTGCGCCGCGCGCAAATGAGCTTTGCGCCAAAGGGATAGCTCGTGGCGGCGCGCGTCGTACAATGCGCTGGCATGCAAGCAGGCAGCATTGCGTGCGTCCTTTTCTTCCTGGAGCGCCGACCAATGGATTATTTCTCCGCGATGCGTGCCTTCTGCTGTGCCGCGGAGGAAGGCAGCATGAGCAAGGCCGCAGCCAAAATCTCCGTCAAGACGTCGACGGTTTCCCGGTACGTGACAGATCTCGAGAGGGATCTGACCATCGCGCTTTTCAACCGCTCCACACGGGGACTGGTCCTGACCGAGGCGGGGCGTGTGTTCTACGAACAGGCCGTGCAGGTGTTGAAAAATCTCGAAGACGCACGAGCCGTCACGGCGGCGCTCAACGCTTCGCCACGTGGCTTGTTGCGCGTGACGATGCCCGCCTCGTTCGGCAGGCGTCATGTGATGCGCCATCTTCCGGAGTTTATGGAGCGATTTCCGCAGATCGATGTCGATGCAAGCTTGACCGACGATGTTGTCAACGTCATCGACTCCGGCGTCGATCTGGCAATTCGGATCGGCGCGTTGCCGGACTCGCAACTGATGGCCCGGCGGCTTGCGCCCCACCGGCGCGTGATTTGCGCGAGCCCTGACTACATCGCCCGGCACGGCGCGCCGGCTACCCCTGACGAACTCGCCGCTCATGCCGCGGTGCGCTTTTCGCTCGCCGCAGACGACCGATGGGTGTTCGTCCACCGGTCCGCAGCGGCGGATCCGGCAACCGTGACGGTGCGTCTGCAGGGACGCGTCCGCGCGGACGATACCGATGCGCTGCTCGACCTGGCGATTGCGGGCTGCGGCATCGCGTTTCTGCCTTCGTGGGCGATCGGCGAGGCCGTGCGCTCCGGCGCGCTCAGCCAACTGCTGCCCGAGTGGGAGGCACAACCCAAAGCCGCCATGCCGGCAATCTGGGCGGTCTATCCGCCGAAAAAGACCGTATCTACCAAGGTGCGCGCCTTTATCGACTTCTACGCCGAATTGTTCGGCCGGGAAGGATACTGGGACTTCTGAGTGCCATGCTCCCGCTTGTCGCGGTCGGTGACGCGGCAGACAGGCGAAGCCGTCTCTGCGTGCAACGGCCCGCGCGTGGCAAGCCGCACACTGGGTATTCCGGTGATCAATGCTCCCGCCTTTCGGCCTCGGGTTGGCTATTGCCTCCTGCTGCCGTGGCCCGCTGCTGTTCAACGTGGAGAATTAACACACTTGCTGCGACGAGCGCTATGCCTGCGGTAGTCGTCAGCAACTGCTGCCAGCCATCGGCCATTCCACGTAATATCAGATCGCGCGCGAGGGACGCCATGGCGATGTACAGCGGGAACCGGACTGGCAACTGACCGAGCCGAAGATACCGCACATCCATCGCGAGCACTTCCAGATAGAGGAACATCAACAGCAGATCTGTCAGTGACACGTCACCGGCGCGAATGATTTTCCAGGCCTCTTGTCCGATAGCGTAGGCAGTGGCGAGACCGATGATGACGAGACCGAGCAGTTCAATGACACACAGGAAGCCTCCGAAACGCCGGCGCACGCTTTCGGCTGCGCTCTCGATCAAGTAGTGGCGGTTCTTTGTCACAGTCATATGTCAGGTATCAATAACGCAGCAGGCGGATGCCACCGCGTCTTTATCAGCTTTCCTCGACGACAACGGATGCCGAATGGACCCAATCCGTTCAGCTTACCCGCGTGCCTTTGAACCTAAGGTGCACAGTTCGGTGTATGTGTGGAAAGCACAGCCCCTCGCAATTGCGCTCGGGCGGCGCCACCCGTGGTTCCGAAAGCTGCTCGAATCGAATCTAAAAGAATGCGAACGGCTTTCCCGCATCATCGAGAACGCTAAATTTCTTGCACGCTCGAAGCACCCGCACGACGCAGGGCTATTGAGCGCCTCTTCCACTGCTTCTTTCGTGCCGACGTTTGCCGGCAGAACGAATCGCGCACTGGCGCTTCGGCCGGGGTGAGGCTCCTGAGGTTCGCGCGGCCAAAGGCGTCGCACCTTGGGTGTCCAAAGACGCGCGGGCGATGCTAGCGTGCATCTCCTCGAGGCGCTGGGCGGCGAGCCGTCGCCCAGCGATCTGCTCTCCGTTGCGCTCGTTCGCCAGTGCGATACGCTGGGCTGTCACCGCGTCAAGACAGTTCACCGCGCCTGCCACCTAGCAATTGGTCATGATCTTCAGCAAGAGTTGTGCGGCGGCCGTTGCGCGTTGCTGGCTTTTGGCTTCGTCGGCTAACGTGTTCAGCGCGCTCACCGGTCGGGGCGTCTCGGGTGCGAGGATCCCCCCGATGTGCAAAACACATTTGCGCAACCGGGATTGCCAATTGCCGAACGACGGACCGCACATTTCGGCGAAGTGTCCGCCCCTCGCACCCGTGCGGCTTGGCAGGCCGCGTGCAAATGACGCTGCGAGATCCGTCGCCGGTTCGCCGACTGACAAGGATCAACGCGCTCGGGTTTCCACTCGTATCTCCCCCAAATCTGACTGCCTAATATTCGGTCGGGTGGTCGACCAGTCGACCAAAATACAAGAATCCAATCAGCCGAACCGCGACGGAAGACGCCGTTGCCGGGAATGGAGGAGACGTTATGTCATTGCAGACGTGGTATGGCTCGAGAGGGCGGCTTCGCCGGTTGGTGAGGGCTGCGCTATGAGCTACCGGTACGACGAAAAGATTGACGGCCCGCTGCCGTTGATCGATAAGGCGGCCCTCGTGGTTGGACTGCGCACTGCGGTTCCTCACATGGAGTTGCTGCATGCGCGCGAGGATCTCAGGCCCTTTGAATGCGACGGACTTGCAGCCTATCGTTGCACCCCGCAGGTTGTTGCGCTGCCTGACAGCGTGGAGCAGGTCGAGGCGCTCCTGAAGTACGCACACCGGCACGGGGTTCCCGTCGTTGCGCGCGGAGCTGGCACAGGCCTTTCCGGTGGCGCGATGCCACTCGAGCGGGGCATCCTGCTCGTGATGGCGCGATTCAATCGGATTCTCGACATCGACGTCGCGGCGCTCACTGCGCGGGTGCAGCCCGGAGTGCGCAATCTCGCCATTTCGCAGGCAGCTGCTCCGCACGGGCTCTACTACGCGCCCGATCCATCGTCACAGATCGCGTGTTCGATCGGCGGAAACGTCGCGGAAAACGCCGGCGGCGTCCACTGCCTGAAATACGGCCTGACCGTCCATAACATCGTGAAGGTCGAAGTGCTGACCATCGAAGGAGAGCGCCTCACACTCGGTGCCGACTCACTCGACGCGCCGGGCTTCGACCTGCTCGCTCTATTCACCGGCTCGGAGGGCATGCTCGGCATTGTCACCGAAGTGACCGTCAGACTCTTGCCAAAGGTTCAGGCCGCGAAGGTCCTGCTCGCGAGCTTCGACGACGTCGCCCGCGCCGGCGCGGCAGTCGCGAAGATCATTGGCGAAGGGATCATCCCTGGTGGCCTCGAGATGATGGACAACCTCTCGATCCGAGCCGCCGAAGACTTTGTGAAGGCGGGATACCCGGTCGACGCCGAGGCGATCCTGCTCTGTGAACTGGACGGGGTACAAAGCGACGTCGATGAGGACGTTGCCCACGTCGATGCGATCCTGCGCGAAGCCGGAGCCACCGATGTGCGGCATGCGCGCGACGAGAGCGAGCGTCTGAAGTTCTGGGCTGGGCGTAAAAACGCATTTCCGGCGGTGGGACGTATTTCGCCAGACTACTACTGCATGGATGGCACGATTCCTCGCCGCGAATTGCCGCGCGTGCTGCAGGGTATCGCCGATCTTTCTGCTGAATTTGGCTTGCGCGTTGCCAACGTTTTTCATGCAGGCGACGGCAACATGCATCCGCTCATTCTCTTCGATGCAAACGTACCCGGGGAAATGGACCGCGCGGAAGCGCTTGGTGGCCGAATTCTCGAATTGTGCGTGGCTGTCGGTGGCAGCATCACGGGAGAGCACGGCGTCGGGCGCGAGAAGATCAACCAGATGTGCTCGCAGTTCAACCACGACGAGCTGCGGTTCTTCCACGCGGTAAAGACCGCATTCGATTCCAATGGTCTGCTTAACCCGGGTAAGAACATCCCGACGTTGCATCGCTGTGCCGAGTTCGGCGCCATGCACGTGCATTTCGGCAGGTTACCGTTTCCCGAACTGGAGCGATTCTGATGCGACAAGACTCTCAAGCTCACGACCACAGCGCAGTGCTGATCGAGCAGGTTTGCGAGGCCATCGCAGCGAGAGCGCCGCTTTTCATTCGCGGTGGAGGAAGCAAACCGTTTCCGGGCCGGCAAGTCGATGCGGCGCCGATCGACACGCGGGCGCATCGTGGCATCGTGAACTATGATCCGACCGAACTCGTCATCACGGTGCGTGCGGGTACGCCAGTCAGCGAACTCGATGACGTGCTCGACGACTCTGGCCAGATGCTGCCGTGCGAGGTCGCGAGCTTCGGCGGGGCCGCGACCGTTGGTGGCATGGTCGCGAGCGGGCTTGCCGGACCGCGCAGACCGTGGGTAGGCTCAGTGCGCGACTTCGTGCTCGGCTGCCGCCTGATTACGGGGCAGGGACGGCATTTGCGATTCGGCGGCGAGGTAATGAAAAACGTAGCGGGCTACGATGTTTCCCGACTCGTGACGGGTAGCTTCGGGTGCCTCGGACTGTTGACCGAAGTATCGTTGAAGGTACTGCCGAAGCCGCGCGCGACGCGACATATTGAAGTCGACATGCCCGCGGCAGCGGCCTTGACCCAACTGGCCGCGTGGCGGTGGGCTGGGCTGCCGATCGCCGGCGCATGCCACGATGGCGCGACCCTCCATCTTCGTCTCGAGGGAGGCGTGGAATCCGTGCGTGGCGCGCACGCGCGCATCGGAGGCGCTGGCACCGACTCAACGTTCTGGCGCGCGCTTCGGGAGCAGCGCTTGTCTTTTTTCGACGATGCGCGCCCGCTATGGCGTCTTTCCGTGCCCCCGACGGCACCGCTCATCGAACTGCCGGGCCCCTGCCTGATCGACTGGGGCGGCGCACAGCGCTGGCTGAAGAGTGACGCGTCCGCGAAGGTGGTGCGCGAGTTGGCGCAGCGTCTTGGCGGCCATGCAACTGGATTTTCCGCCGTCGCCAGCGGCGAAGCGTTTCATCCGCTGCCCGCTGCGCTGATGCGCTATCACCGTGCGCTCAAGCAGCAGCTCGATCCATACGCGATCTTCAATCCCGGCCGCCTCTACGCGGATTTCTGAACGTCAACGCGCCTACGCTATGCAAACGAACCTCAGTACCGAAGCAAAGACGCTCGCGCGCGCCGATGAAGCAGAGTCGATTCTGCGCTCCTGCGTGCACTGCGGCTTTTGCAATGCAACCTGTCCGACGTACCAGTTGCTTGGCAACGAGCTCGACGGTCCACGCGGAAGGATCTATTTGATCAAGCAGGTGCTCGAAGGCGAGCCCGTCAGCGAGACCACACAACTGCATCTGGATCGCTGCCTCAGTTGCCGCAACTGCGAGACGACGTGTCCGTCGGGCGTGAAGTATCACACGCTGCTCGATATCGGGCGGGCGGAAGTCGAGCGGCGCGTCGCTCGGCCCGCGAAGGAACGCCTGTTACGTGACGGGCTGCGGCAGCTGATACCCCGGGCCTCGCTGTTTGCGACCGCGCTCAAAGCGGGGCGTGCGCTCAAACCGCTGATGCCGGAAGCGCTGCGGCAGAAGATTCCGGGACCTCAGGTGAAGGCGAAAGCGCGTCCGGCAGTTCGCCATGCGAGGCGCATGCTTTTGGTTGAAGGTTGCGTGCAGCCGTCGCTTTCGCCGAACACGAACGCTGCGGCCGCCCGTGTACTCGACAGGCTGGGCATTAGTGTGACTGCGGTTGCGCAGGCCGGCTGCTGTGGTGCGACCGACTATCACCTTGGCGCGCACGAAACGGGGCTGAACCGGGCGCGCCGCAATATCGACGCCTGGTGGCCCGCGATCACGGCCGGCGCCGAAGCGATCGTAGTGCCGGCAAGCGGCTGCGGTGCATACGTCAAGGAATACGGGGACATGCTCAAGCACGATCAGGTCTACGCGCAGAGGGCTCGGCACGTGAGTTCTCTCGCACGCGACCTGTCCGAAGTGCTGAGTGCCGAGCCGCTCGAGACTCTCACTCGGCAGGTAGGACACGGACCGAGTCGTATCGCGTTTCATTGCCCCTGCACGCTCCAGCATGCGCAGAAGCTTGGAGGGGCGGTCGAAGCAGTGCTGCGTCGGCTGGGCTTCGATCTCTCCGCTGTCGCGGATGCGCATCTTTGTTGCGGATCGGCCGGCACGTACTCGATCACCCAGCCGGAACTGGCACGCAGACTGCGCGACAACAAGCTCGCCGCTCTCGAAGCGGGCGGCCCGGACGCGATCGTGACCGCGAATATCGGATGCCAGACCCACCTTAATAGCGCGGGCCGCAAGCAAGTGCAACACTGGATAGAACTGGTGGAAGAGGGCTTGGATCAGTCCGCCTGAGCCCTGCAGGCTTAAAACGGCGGCCGCCACAGACTTTTCGGCGCGCGGCGCCTGCTGATGCGCAGCAAGCGAATCGCACGCGTGACAGGACCGGCAGCCTGATACGCCCTACGCGATCGTCAACGGCGCCCCGTCAATTCACACGGCCCGGTAGAACAGGCCAAGGAGACAAAATGAATCCGGCAACGGCATTACCCTCGGGTGCGGTCTTCGCACAACCTCTCACGCCAGTGGCGCACTCGCTACTCTTGTCGTTTCTGGTTGCGGCCGTCCCGATCGGGGTTGCGCTCGTCATGCTGGGTGTACTCCGGCGCCCAGCGTGGCAGGCCTCGATCGCGGGCCTGATCTGCGGGTTCGCGATTGCCGTCGGTATCTGGGGCATGCCCGTCGGGCTCGCGCTTAACGCGGTCGCGGCCGGCATGGCGCTCGCCCTGATGCCTGTGATGTGGATCGTCTTCACCGCGCTCCTGCTTTACAACATTGCCGTGAAGTCGGGCCGCTTCGACGAGTTCCGTCAGTGGATGCTCGATCATCTGCCCGACGACAGGCGCCTTGTGCTGCTCGTCGTCGCGTTCTCGTTCGGTTGCTTGCTCGAAGGGATCTCTGGATTCGGCACTCCCGTGGCGATTACCAGTGCACTGCTTGTGGGCCTTGGCTTCCCCGCACTTGAGGCACTCAGCTTCACCCTCATCTTCAACACTGCACCGGTGGCTTTCGGCGCACTCGGAGTGCCGATAACGGTGCTCGGTGCGGTGACATCGCTTCACGCCGGAACGCTCGGTGCGATGGTGGGGCGGCAATTGCCGTTCTTCGCGTTCCTGCTGCCGTTCTACGTGATCTCGATCTATGGCGGCGTACGCTCGATCCCGAAACTGTGGCCCGCGCTCGTCGTCTCGGGCGGCAGCTTCGCGCTTACACAGTTTGTAACGTCCAACTACCTGGGATACCAGTTGACTGACGTGCTGTCGTCGCTCACGTCGCTAATTTTGACCATTGGGTTCCTCAAGGTCTGGCGGCCGCAGCGCGACCCTGCTTTTGCGATGTCGCGTCCAGGGACGTATGCACACGGCACCGAGCGCCCCGGCTACGGCGGCTGGATGCCGTGGATCGTCGTATCGGTCGTGGTGATCGTCTGGGTGCACGCGCAGATTGCGTCGATCGGCGAGGCAAAGGTGCAATGGCCGGGCTTGCACAATGGCGTGTTCGTAACGCTGTATCACAAGCCCTACGCTGCGGTGTGGGACGTGCAGCCGCTCGGTACCGGCACGGCGATTCTGGTCGCCGCCATTATTACGGGCCTGTGGACCCGCGTCGGTATCGCCGGCTTTTTTGGCTGCGTGGCGAAGACCTGGAGGCAGACCCGCATCGCTATCGCAACCGTGATGATGATCGTCGGCCTTGCCTATCTGCTCAACTATTCGGGCATGAGCTATACGTTAGGGATGGGCGTCGCATCTACCGGTGTGCTGTTTCCGCTGGTATCGGCGTCGCTAGGGTGGGTGGCGGTGTTCCTCTCCGGCAGCGACACATCGGGTAACGCGCTATTTGGCAATCTGCAGGTTGTGGCGGCGAAACAGCTTGACCTTAGCCCGGTTCTGATGGCGGCAACCAACTCATCGGGCGGCGTCATGGGCAAGATGATCTCGCCGCAGAACATCGCGACGGGCGTGTCGACGACCGAGCTAAAAGGTCAGGAAGGAGTTGTGTTCGCGCGGACCTTCGGGCACAGCATACTGTTGACGCTGTTGCTCGGCGTCCTCGTCCTTCTGCAACAGCACGTCCTTACATGGATGATTCCCGCGCTGCCACACTGATGGCCGACTGGGCGCGAAAAACCGCGCCCCCACTAGCGGGTGGCGTTCTCACGGATGAACGACAGGTGCGTGACCAAGGCGTTGCGCGCGGCGACGGGATCGTGCTGCTGGATTGCGTCGTAGATGCGCCGATGCTGGTTGATCAGATGGGAGAGATCCGCATCGTGCTTTTCGAAAGCTGAATAGGTTTCCTCGATGGATCGCTGCACGAGGTTGTGCAGTCCGTGCATCACATGAATGAGCACGATGTTGTGTGTCGCCTCTGCAATCTGAAGGTGAAACGTCGCATCGAGTAAAGGCAGGGAAGGCTGGCCCGGCACGACGGCGTAGGGATTGTCCTGCTGAAAAGCGGCGTCCAGTGCGTCTAGCGCCGACTTGATTTTCTTGATGTCGGACTTCGTGGCCCGCACCGCAGCCAGTTCGGCGGCAATGGCTTCCAGGCCGCCCCGCATCTCGAGAATGTCACCGGCCGCCTTGCGGTGGCGCGCCATCAGATGGGCGAGAGGCTCCGCGATCAGCGGGGCGCTCGGGTCGGCGATCACGTAGCCGCCCCCCGTTTTCGCCCGGAGCAGCTTGCTGCCTTCGAGTCGCAGCAGCGCTTCGCGCAACGACGGTCGTGAGACATTGAGCTGCTGCGCGAGATCGCGCTCCGAAGGCAGTGATTCTCCCCCGCGCAGTTTGCCGTCGACGATCAGCTGTTCGAGCTGCTGGCAGATGGCATCGGACAGCCGGAACCGCGTCGGGGGAACAATAGGGGTGTAAGACATGAGCCTCTTTTCCTCTTCTGGCCTTTGGTTGTGAGTCTGCAGCGTTGACTGACCGGTACTACGGCCGTGTAGTCCAAGATTCTCACACAAAATCCGCAATGGGACGGAAGGGCGCTTTGCTGTCGAATGAGAAGAGGCCCAGTCAGTTGTTCGCGCGCGTGAATATGGTGCGCAAGGCGCCACTAAACGTTGAAAGGGCCAGCGAAATTAGCATGGTGCCGTGAGAAGAGTAGCCACTGCGCGAACGATCGCGGAGCCGGAGCGGATCGGTGATTCCGAGGCGTCGAACTTTAAATACAGGGCAGCCGTTGATTTTGGGGTTTGACGAAACTCACGCTGAGACTAGTGTCATGTGCATATTTAACGGACTGAGTCAGGTGAGACGATCGCTTCCCCATCTTTTCGTTCGTCGTCTTTGCGACGCAATATCCCGAGCTGCGCTAACTGCTGCAGAACCTCGTATTCGATGGGCCTGAGCGGCGAATGGCGTATAACTGGCTGCTGAGCGGGACTCCCGCGGCCTTTAGCACGGACCTGTTCGATCGCGCGCGACAGTGCATGTTGGAAAGTCGTATTTTTCTTTGCGAATACAGGCGAGTTCTGGATTACGGCCCCTGCACCCAATAGCCGTCGCAACAGCGACAGCGTCAAGGTGAGGTCGAGTCTCTGATGGCTTCGCATTGACAAGTTGAACCGGCACATCGCTTCCGCGTCTGAGCTGGCAAGGCCGGCTTTGCGCCGCAAAACTTCACTGTCGGCGGCACTAGCGGATGATAGGCAGGCAGCGGCGAGGTACGCAAGGTTCGCTTCGATGGCACGATCGACCGCGTCCAACAACTTTTCGCGGTCTCCGATCGATCGAATCAGCCAGGTTGCCAACAGTGCTGCCAGACAGCCGAGCAGGTTGTTCCCGAGTCGATCGACCGCGTACATGAATTCATTTGCAGGCTTTGCAAAATCGGCGACGAGAACGAACGACGGTGTCAGGAATACGACGTACAGGCTGTAGCTGACTCTGCGGAGTCCCATCGTTAAGCAGATCAGGGGGAACACGACAAGGGAAATGGCGACGGGACTGTGGATCGCCAGGCCAATCGCCGCGGCTAGCAATGCACCCGCGGCGCTGCCGGCTGCCCGCTCCATACTCCTCGTCATGGTCATTCCGCCCGCGGGCTGAAGGACGAATAGCGTCGCCATCGTCGCCCAGTAGCCGAAAGGTATATGGAGACTTCGCACGACGACGAAGGCGGATGTAGTGGCAAAGCAAAGGCGCGCTGCATGCCGCAGACCAACCGAGTTCGGGTGAAGATTGGCGCGCAGCGTTTGCAGCGCGTCGTGCGTCGTTTTTCGCAACGTACGCCACCAGTTCTTCTCTTCCAACGCCGACGGCATCGGCGGCACAAGACTCGATACACCCGTTGAAATGAAGCGGATCGTCAACGTCTGATTCAGCACGCCTTCGATGCGACGTGCAATGATAGGCAATCGCGCGCGCAGCTCATGAGGAAACGGCGTGACAGGCTTCTCGACCCGTTGGGCGATTCGCGCAAGCAGGCCGCCCAACGCGGCAATGCACCGTGCAACCCGGGCGGTGCGCTCAGACAGGGTCCGATGGTCGGATTCATCCGGTACGCGGCCGTTTTCGAGGGCAGTGGAGATCACGATGAGACTCACCAGGATCCATTCAGCGTCGTCGAGTGCGAGCAGAAGATCGCCCAGCAGTTGACGCCCTTCGGACCGCAACGGTGGCGGCCCGATCAGCGCGCCGCGAGCCGTTTCGAGCGACTGTCTGACTTGTGTCCGGAACTCTGTCGTGCAGAGGGTCCAGTCCTCCTGTGCCGCGCCCGGTCTCGTAGCAAGCGCTGCGATGTCGCGAGCCGCGGCGGAAAGACGCTGATAGACGAGCCGTACAGCATAACGGCTCGCTCTGGACGGGTGAATGCGCCAGACGCTAAAGCTGAGCAAGGTCGCCAGCAGGCAGCCGGCGAGATAGATGCCCAGCAGCGATACTCCTTGATGAAGACTGCGGATCGGAGTATCCACCATGACGATACACGTGGTCGCGCTAACCAGCGCAACCTGATAGGCAGCGGGTGCCCATATCGAGGCGAGGCCAGCGCACAACGACACCACCAGCACGGCGGCACACGCGGCGCTAAAACCAGCCGCAGACGCGAGTGCGGTAAGGCCACCCATCACGGTGGAAATCACGGCAAAGCCAAACATCGAGACAAGACGCCGACGTGACGATCCGCCGGCATCTGCGAGGCACGTCCAGAACGCGCCAATTGCTGCCCAGGAAAATAGGCGGTTCTGAAGCAACTCTCCGACGACGAGCATCGCTGTTGCCGCGCAAGCCGCCCTCATGCCTTCGGATAAGCTCGCTTCCTCCATGGCGAAGGAAACCATCCAGGAGGGTCGCCGCCGCGCTAAGTCCCGAAGGAAAGACCGGCACTGACCCGTTAGTCGGTGAAGCTTGGAAAAGATCATCGTGCCCTCTACTTCGCTCCCGTCAGAACAGTTCGTCGTTCCACCTGCCCGGAGAGTCAATCCGAATCAATTCTATCCACCGACGTGCCCATTTGGGCGTACAGACTAGCGATACACAGAGCGGTACAGCGATTGACGAGCATTGCACTGCAACAGCCGGAGTATTGCCGTCCGATTCATGCACGCATATGCGCGACGTGCCAAAGCGCAGCCGCGGGCTATCAACCCGCGGGCCGCAGCATACCCATCGCGGCAATAGAGAGTTGCAGGTTCGGTACTTCCGCTCGATGCGCGAGACGCCTGTCCTGCGCGAATTCGACTCTACATTTTCAATCCAGCGTTGGCACTGCGCAGGTCGAATGCGAGCGTCGGCAGGGAGGACGGTTATGCCCTTTACGCAAAGGTGATTTCGAGCGAGCGTAGTTCCGCATAGCAAGGTGCAACGCCTATAGTTTGCGTCAACGCTGCCGGCAAAGGTTGGTTGCGGCCGACGTCAGCGGTAGCGCCCTTCAAGCAACGCACCTAATTTTTTGGAGAATCCTATGCTTGACAAGACCTCTATTGCGACGCTCAGTCTCCAGGACGACGAAGTCACGCGTGACGCGGAGTATTTCGAATACACGTCGTCTGCGAATCCGATCGGAGCGAAGCTGATTTCGCGCGTGCCGTATCGCACGTTCCTGAACTCGCTCTACGATGACGGCCCTACCCGTATCGTGCCGCTGGACCTTTCGTCCGAACTCGGCGTCGATTATCCGGCTACGGGTCCGGGCTTGATGGCCAGCTTCGTGCGCATTGTCGCAGGCGAAAAGGTGTCCGTGAACCCAAACGCGACCTCACAGGTGTTTTACGTGCTAGAAGGACACGGCACGGTCGCACAGAACGGCACGGCGTTCAGCTTCGGCGCCGGCGATTTCTTTTCACTTCCGGGTGGCGGCGAGGTTGTGATTTCGGCCGAGGGCACCGCTCGTCTCTATTACGTTAACGACGGCCCTCTGCTTTCGTATCTGGGCGCCGACTTCTCGCGTGCGCGTTTCACCCCGACGCTGTATCCGGTGGCGCGTGCGAAGGAAGAGCTCGACAAGGTTTCGAATGCTCCGGGTGCAGCTCAACGCAACCGCGTAAGCATCCTTCTCGGTAACGCCCACTTTCCGCAGACTCGCACGGTGACGCATTCGATGTGGGCCATGTTCGGTGTCGTTGCACCGAAGACGATGCAAAAACCGCATCGCCATCAGTCGATCGCGCTCGACTTCATCCCCAACTGCAAGCCGGGTGTCTATACGCTCGTTGGCACGGAACTGGATGCCAATGGCGACATCGTCGACCCAGTGCGCGTGGACTGGACGCCGGGCATGGCCTTCGTCACTCCCCCTGGCTACTGGCACGCCCACTTCAACGAATCCGACGAAGCCGCGCACGTTATCCCGCTTCAAGATGCTGGCCTGCAGACTTATCTGCGGTCTCTCGACATCCAGTTCGCGAGATAAACGCGAGGCGGACGGTCCGCCGGTGGCAGCAGAACGTCGCAGTGCTCGACGGACCGACAGAATAGAGATATTCAACGGTAGCGACGCCGCGCTCAGCCTTTCCATGCGAGAGCGCGGTGCATTTAATCCGCAGCGTGCCGACGCGGCGGATTCGCGCTTGTTTGTCGCAAAAGCAGCCGCAAGGCGCGCGCCGTCATCTTTCGCATGACGAGACAAAATTGCGTGAAGAGGCGGTTATCAAACGGTTCTGTTCCGGGGAGCCGGGGTCGCTCCATGTGCGCTTACAACGAAAACTCTCACTGCTTTCCTGCCAGCAGAACATGTCACTGGCGTTGACAGCTCCTGCCGCAAGTGAGAGTCCCTGTGTGCTTCGTAAATGACCCGTCGCGTAACTTTCAATGAAAGCCCGGTCCTGAAGGCCTCCAGCCACCGAGGCAGATCCACGGTCGTTATGGCCTTGATAACGATCGGTTTCGCTGCGTGCATTGCACGTGCCCTTTGGATTCAGGTGCTCGATAGTCGCTTCTACCAATCGAAAGGAGACGAGCGTGTCGACCATGTCATCGACCTGCAGACCGATCGAGGCCGAATCGTCGACCGCAACGGTCGCGTGCTGGCTACGAGCGTCCCAACGATGGCAGTGTGGGCGGACGCAAGCGGGATTCCGGACAATGTGCAGCCAGGCAAGCTCGCCATGCTCGCGCAATTGCTAGGAATATCAGATCAGCAACTGAACACTCAAATTGAAAGCGACAAGACGTTCGTCTATCTGAAGCATCAGATATCGCGAGACGTCGCCCGTCAGGTCGAAGAACTCGCCATCCCAGGTATTTACGAGCTGCCCGAATATAAGCGCGTGTACCCGGAAGGTGCAGTTACCGCTCAGGTGGTCGGTTTCACGGATACGGAGGGCCGGGGCGAGGAGGGTGTTGAACTCGGAGCACAAAGTGAGCTCAACTCGGTGGACGGGAGAGAACTCGTCGTGCGCGATCGGGTCGGCCATATCGTGAGTGACCTCGGGAGCGTAAAGAGTCCTCAACATGGGGCGGATATCGAGCTCGCGCTTGACCGCAGCATCCAGTACATCGCTTACGGGGCCCTCCGGGACGCAGTCACTTCGAGCCATGCAGAAAGCGGATCCGCGATCGTGGTTGACGGACACACCGGAGAAGTTCTCGCGCTTGCAAATTACCCGAGCTACGATCCCAACGACAGGTCGGCCCTGCGCGGCCCCGCGTTGCGCAACCGCGCCGTGACCGACGTATTCGAACCGGGCTCAATCATGAAGCCTCTAACCGTATCGCTCGCGCTCGACCTGGGTCGGCTTACGCCCAGTTCGATTGTTGAAACCGACGGGCGATTTTCGCTTGACGGCGCGGTTATCACTGACGATGCGAACTTCGGTACGCTGACTGTCGCCCAGGTCATCCAGAAGTCCAGCAACATTGGCGCATCGAAGATTGCCCTGACGATGAAGCCCGAGGAAATGTGGGGGCTTTACTCGGCATTGGGTTTTGGCCGGCCGCCCAAGCTTGGCTTTCCAGGAGCGGCTGCCGGCATCGTGCGACCATGGAGTAGATGGCGGCGAATCGAACAGGCGACGATGTCTTACGGCTACGGCGTCTCGATGTCACTCGTCCAGCTTGCGGAGGCGTACACGGTGTTCGCCAACAATGGTCGGCTCGTCCCGCTTACGCTATACAAACGGGATGGTTCGACTGTGGCGGGCACACAGGTGTTCACGCAACGGACCACCGACCAAATGCGGGCGATGCTGGAGAGCGTCGTTTCCAAGGGTGGTACTGCGCCGGACGCACAGGTGCCTGGCTATAGCGTCGGCGGTAAAACGGGCACGGCCTACACTGCGACGCGCCACGGATACGAGCGGAACGCCTACCGTGCATCGTTCGTGGGGATCATTCCGATTCGGAGTCCGAGGCTCGTGATAGCTGTATCTGTAGACAAGCCCCAAGGAGCCAAGCATTTCGGCGGTGACGTGTCCGGGCCGGTGTTCGCCCGGATCGCATATGCAGCGATGCATGAACTTGGCGTGCCACCCGACATGCCCATGCCAGATGCCAAGGACGGCCCAGTTGCGAACGGAGACTTCCGTTAGACCTCGAGGACGCGTTGCCGTCGGTCGATTCGATCGCGAACGCAGATGAGAGTCGTCGCATAGGCGCCAGTGTGCCCGAAGTGAACCGGGATAATGTGGCCATAGCAGGGCGCGTCCGGCAGAACGTACGCAAAGAGGTGGAGAACTGCATTGTTTCGTATCGAGTCGCGGCGAGATGTCTTCCATGAGCAGCGGTTCGTCAAGTGTTATCAAGCTAACCTCTCGACTGATGTGTAAGTCCCTTCTCTGCGCCCCAGAGAAATGAACGGTGTCTTTTACCGCGAGCCGCGATGGACTGAAGCCGGTCTTGCGTTCGTGACACTTGGACGTCTCACCACATTCGATCCGTTGGGATGATATCAGGCTCATCCTGCATGCGACTTACGCGGTATTGAAGATTGAGAACGCTCCCCATCGAAAGAACCGGTTGCGTGGATCAACCCGGCACTTTGACGGGCATGTTCCATTCGAAATCCATGCGCATCTTCATCCTGCGTCGCTTAACCATTGTTCGCGCTACTGAATTGCAGTCCACTTCGCCGTTGCAGCCCGACCGACACGGGGCTAGTACAACTTCCTCAGCGCATGGCTTGGAGACCTATTGTGTGAGCATGATGCTCTGCTTTGAAAAAGCCTGGGCAGGCTGGTTGTACGGATCAGATGCCGATCTAACCGCCAGTGACAGGGGGAAAGAACGCAATTTCGCTGTCTTCGCATACGAAGAAACTTCCTGCCACAGTTTGGTGGTTGACCGCGGCGCGGACGGGCCGGCCCTCGTGCAATGCATCTGCTGTTCGTGCGTCGCGCGAGGCTAGCATCGATCGAAGGGCATCGACGGTCAGATGCGGCACATCGACCACGACGATTTCCTCGCCGATGCCGAGTTGCTCGCGAATGCTCGCGAAGTATTTGATGTTGAGCTTCATCTGTGTTTTCCAGTTGCCGTGCGTGCAATGGGACTCTGGGCTTAGCCCCACCGCAGCATCGCTTGTTCGTCGCTTCGTCTCGCTTCTACCCAATCGGACCCGCCGTCTCGCCGATGCTCTTTTTTCCAAAGCGGGGCGTGCATCTTCAGAAAGTCCATGACAAACTCACACGCTTCGAACGCGGCGGCCCGGTGCGGCGCTGCCACGACGACCAGTACAACTGCGTCGCCCAGCATAATGCGTCCGGTCCGGTGGACTACCTTTACTGCATCGACTTTCCAGCGAGCAATAGCCTCTTCGACGATGCCCCAGAGCGACTGCTCGGTCATGCCGGGGTAGTGCTCCAGTTCCAGTGAGACGACGTCGTCCAAATCGCCGCTATTGCGCACAACACCGATGAAATTGACGACGGCACCGACGTCCGGATTGCGCATGATGGGCGCGATTTCCGTCTGGACGACGATAGGCTGCTGCTGCACTCGTACTTCAAAGCCCGCGGCTATGCCGGCGCCTGGCGTTGCGTGTTCGTCATCGCTGTCGGGACACCGAGTGGACGGTTGGACGGATGACGCGGGGGCGAGGGCAGACATGACCATTTCTCCGATATTCGTTTGAAAAGCGTATGCACCAGCTCAACTCTTCAGGAGCGACATGCGTACCGTCTGATGTGCCTTTCCCAAGCCGGCTTGTGTCGCGTGGCACTCTGGGCAGATACATTTAGTAGGGTGCAGCAGGAGCGGAGCGCCCTTTCATCACTCGTCCGCGTATCGCTTCGCGAGTGCTAGTGCTTGACAGGCACGACCTTGCCGCGGAAGAGGTGATACTGGTAAAGGTTGTAGCCGATCATAATCGGGAACACCATGCCGATCCCAAGCAGCATGAATGCAAGCGTCGGGCTGTCCGAGGCTGCGGCGTCAACTGTCAATTTGCCCGGCACGATGTACGGGAACAGGCTGATCGCGAGCCCGGCGAACGAAATCACGAAAAGTAGCGTCGAACCGATGAACGGGCCGCTCTCGCCGCGCATATGAATCGAATAAAGGACGTAGACGAATGCCAAGGCCGCGAAAACCGCAAGTGCGATCAGCAGACTGAAAACTGCGTGTTCATGCCAGCGCGTCACGCCGACCGGACTGACCTTGAATGTTGCCAACGATACGATGAGCGCTGCGACGACTGTCGCGAATGCGGCGGCAGTAGCTTCGCGACGGGCGGAGCTTTGAATAGCACCGGTCGTCTTTTTCACGACCCACGTGGCACCGAGCAGGCAATAGCCGGACACGACGCCGATCGCGGTCACGGCGACGAAGCCGAGGCTTGAGAGGCCGGGCACGAACCCGGTGAGGACCTTGCCGAGCACGATGCCCTGAGAGATTGCAGCGAGGAGGCTACCGATCCCGAATACCCGGTCCCATACCGTCTTGCTCGAGTGAGCTGCGTGCCGGAATTCGATGGCGGCGCCACGCATGATAAAGCTTGCGATCAGGACCATCACGGGGACGTAGAGGTCCGTGAGGATCATCGCGTAGGCCGACGGGAATGCGCCGAAGAGGGCGCCGCCGAGCGCGACTAGCCAGGTCTCGTTTGCGTCCCAGACGTGACCTATGGACTGGATCATGAGATCACGGTCGTGTTCCTTGCGGCGCAGCAGCGTGAGGATGCCCAGGCCAAGATCGAAACCGTCGGTTACCACGTACAGCATGAGCATGAGGCCGATCAGCCCAAACCACGCCTGATTTAGCAATTCCTGTGTCGATGCGGATGGCATGCTGAAATCCTGTGTTCAAATGTGAATCGGTGGATGCGTTGAAAATCAATATTCGACTGTGTGCGCGACTACATGGCGCTGTGACTCGACCGGTGGCATCAGTGTCAAGTCCGGCCCTTGACGCAGCCAGCGGCGCGCGAAGATGAAAAACGACGTAATCAGCACGACGTAGAAGACCCCGAACATGCTCATGCTGGCCGAGATTTGGCCGGCAGGAATGGCGGAGGCGGCGTGGTCGGTGCGCAGCAGGCCGTAGACGATCCACGGTTGGCGCCCCACTTCACGGACGATCCAGCCGCACTCGACCGCAATGTATGGCAGCGGAATCGCGAGCACCCATGCCAGCAGGAGCTTGCGTCGGGCGAGCAGAGCATTGATGTTGCCGCGCGACTTGCGCAACGCGTAGACCGTCCAGAATGCCAGCACCATGAAAAGGAACCCGATGCCGGCCATCACGCGGAATGTGTAGTACAGCAGCGGAATCATTGGTGGCCGGTTCTCGACGGGAATGTCCTTCAGACCGGTCACCTGGCCGTGGAGGCTGTGCTTGGCGAGCAGACTCAGTGCGCCCGGCACTTCGAGCGACCAGTCGTTGCGCTGCTGGGCGGCGTCCGGCCACGCGAGCAACGACCAGTTGGCGCCCGTGCCAGGCGCATTCGTTTCCCAGTGGCCTTCGATTGCTGCGCCCTTGGCCGGCTGCGTGGCGAAGACGTCTACGCCGCTGGAGTCGCCGAGCCAGATCTGGACTGGCGCGACAACGGCCAGAATCAGCAGAGCGAGCTTGAACGAACGGACGAAGAACGCGGGATTACGGCGCTTCAGCAGGAAGTAAGCAGAAATTCCGGCGACAACGACAAGGCCTGTTTCGAGCGCGGCAAACCACATATGCGACACACCCCACGCCATATCGGGATTGAAAATCGCTTTCACGTAGTCGGTGACGACGAGCTTGCCGTCGACCACAGCCACGCCGTCCGGAGTTTGCAGCCATGAGTTCGCCACCATGATCCAGAACGCCGAAAGGGACGAGCCGAGCGCGACCATTGCCGTGGCGAAAAGGTGCACGCCCTTCGGCACACGGTTCCACCCGAGCATCATGACGCCGACGAAGCCGGCCTCCAGCATGAAGGCCATGGCGCCTTCAAAGCCCAGGATGTTGCCGAAGAACTGGCCGGTGTACTCGGAGAAAGGACCCCAGTTCGTGCCGAACTGGAATTCCATCGGGATGCCACTCACAACGCCGACCGCAAAGTTGAGGAGCAGCAGCTTGCTCCAGAATCGCGCGTGGCGATACCAGTCGACATTGCTGGTCCTGACCCACAGGATTTCGACGACTAGCAGGAACGCGGAAAGACTTATCGTGAGAATAGGCCACAGTATATGAAATATTGCGGTCTGCGCGAACTGGCCGCGCGCCAGGTCTAAGGCTTCGACAGACATGAATGATCACCAGGCAGGTTACAAGGGAGGATGCGCCTGGCAGGAGGCGCAACCCGGTTCCTCAGTTGAGAATCAGAATGCGAGCAGGACCGGCGGCTCCGAGGAGCGGTGAAGTAGCACGGGAATCGACTTGGACGTCGGCGTGTTGCAGACGTCGCCCACGCTCGACAGCGGCACGAGCGGGTTGGTTTCCGGGTAGTACGCGCCGATGCAGCCTCGCGGAATGTCGTATTCGACCAGGCGGAAGTGCTCGGCGCGCCGCTCCTGGTTGTCGTCCCAGACGGTGGTCAGGTCGACCCAATCGCCGTTGCTGAACCCGAGCATTTCGATGTCGGCGGGATTGATGAAGACGACCCGCCGTTGGCCGAATACACCGCGGTATCGGTCGTCGAGGGCGTAGATGGTCGTGTTGTACTGATCGTGCGAGCGCGTCGTCATGAGCGTCATCAGCCGGTCGCCATGAAGCGCCTTGGCGCGGGCGATAGGCGTGTCTCGCTGCACCTCGTGCACGATGAAGTTTGCTTTTCCGGTAGAGGTCTTCCAGTCGCGCTCGCGCGAGGCCACCCGCAGGTGGAAACCGCCAGGCTGCCCGACGCGCTCGTTGTATCGATCAAAGCCGTCGATCACCTGCTCGATGGCGTCGCGAATCTTCGCGTAGTCGGCGGCGTAGGCGAGCCAGTCGACTTTCGCGTTTCCGAGCGTCGCGTGAGCGATATTGGCCACGATGGCCGTCTCGGACATCAGATTCGGCGAGGCCGGCTTGTTCATGCCGTACGAGATGTGGACCATGCTCATAGAGTCCTCGACCGTGATGCCTTGGGCAACGCCGTTTTGTACGTCGATTTCGGTGCGCCCGAGAGTCGGCAGGATCAGCGCATCCGAGCCGTGCACAAGATGACTGCGGTTGAGTTTTGTCGTGATATGCACGGTCAGATTGCACGAACGCAGCGCGTCGAACGTGCGCGGCGTGTCGGGAGTCGCCATGGCGAAATTGCCGCCGAGGCCCAGAAACACCTTCACATGGCCATCGATCATGTGCTCCACGGTTTCGACTACGTCAAGACCATGTTCGCGAGGCGGATCGAAGTCGAAAACCATTCCGAGCCTGTCAAGAAAGGCTTTCGTGGGCTTTTCCTCGATGCCCACGGTACGGTTGCCCTGCACATTCGAATGGCCACGAACCGGGCAAAGGCCGGCACCTTCACGACCGATATTGCCGCGCATCATTAGCAAATTCGACAGCATATGCACGGTCTGCACTGAATGCTTGTGCTGCGTGATACCCATCCCCCACGTCGCAATGACGCGCTTTCCGTTGGCGTAGATGCGCGCAAGTCCCTCGATCTCTTCACGCGCAACGCCGGATTCGGTCTCCAGCAGCGACCAGGATTCGCTGCGCAGGTCGTCCGCGAACGCGCTGAAGCCTTGCGTATGCTGGCTGATGAACTCGAAGTCGAGGAGCCGTTCCGTACCGTTCTCGAGTGCCTTGTCATCGAGTTCGACGAGGTGCTTGGCCACTCCCTTGATCAACGCGAAATCCCCACCCAGCTTGGGCTGAATGAACGTCGAAGCAATCTTCGTGCTGCTGAACGTGAGCATTTCGGCGGCGTGCTGAGGACTCGTGAAACGTTCGAGACCGCGCTCGCGCAGCGGGTTCACCGAGACGATGGTGGCACCGCGCCGCGACGCTTCGCGCAGTTCACCGAGCATACGTGGGTGATTGGTCGCGGGATTCTGGCCGAAAATGATGATTGTGTCGGCGAGTTCGAAATCGTCAAGCGTGACGGTACCTTTACCAATGCCAACGGTAGACGGAAGGCCGCGGCTCGTCGCCTCGTGGCACATGTTCGAGCAGTCGGGGAAGTTGTTCGTCCCGTACATGCGCACAAACAACTGGTAGAGAAACGCCGCTTCATTGCTCGCGCGTCCAGACGTGTAGAACGCCGCCTGGTCGGGAGAGTCGAGCTGCGTCAGGTGCCTGGCGATCAGTGCGAAAGCGTCGTGCCACGCGATGGGCTTGTAGCGGTCGGTGAAGGCGTCGTACACCATTGGATCGGTTAGCCGGCCGTGCTGTTCGAGCTCGTAGTCTGTCTGCTTCATCAGCGATTCGACGGTATGCTCCTCGAAGAACGCCGGTGTAACGCGCTTCGTGGTCGACTCGGCCGCGACTGCTTTAACGCCGTTCTCGCAGAACTCAAAAGTCGACGCGTGCTGACGGTCGGGCCACGCACAACCGGGGCAGTCGAAGCCATCCGG
This sequence comes from Paraburkholderia youngii, assembly GCF_013366925.1. Taxonomy (NCBI): domain Bacteria; kingdom Pseudomonadati; phylum Pseudomonadota; class Betaproteobacteria; order Burkholderiales; family Burkholderiaceae; genus Paraburkholderia; species Paraburkholderia youngii. Next base: position 4,870,879 of record NZ_JAALDK010000001.1, on the reverse strand, counting down.
CTGGTTTTGTTTAAACAGCGTGCGGTAGTTGCCACCTGAAACACGTTCTTTAATCAGGTTGATTGCGACATACTTGAGTGCCCCCCAACCCGCGGCGGGGTGATGGTATGCCTCGATTTTTCCCTTTGCCTTTGACTTGCTCATAACCGTGGTTCCGTTGACTTAGCGCGGCGACCTGTGTCGATATCAGACGGCCGCGCACTGCGTGTAGTTGCGTAAAGAGTAAAAGTAAACGCCGGGTTCAAAGGCACACAGAATCCGCCTAGTTGCTGAAGTACAGTTCTAGCCGCGGCAACGCGTTTGAGCATCTGTGCTGCATATGCGCTTCTAAAAATCACGAAAATAGACCCGTACTAACGCTCGCGGAAGGTAGGGATGTTGTGATCGCCACGATGTGTACCGCTCGGGTGAGCGGGTGCCGTCGGTCAGGCGGCCGAGCCAATGGCGCCGCATCATCATCGCCACAGTAGCGCGCCTGTGCCGTGCCAAAGCCGTGCCCGAAGGCCGGCCGCGTTTGCTTAGTGACCAGTCTGTGCAGGGGCGATGGCAAGCGCCGGATGGACGAATCATGCCCAACGCGCGGATCGCCGTATCAGCTTCTGTCGACGTGAACCGTGCCGCTCCGCACACGCTGGGAAGCTGGCCGGACGCCTAGTCAAGATGGTGGGCTATCCGTACATGTTAGGTTTTACTGATTTGCGTCTCGGCTTGTGCGGCCCAATAACTCCAACCCTTGCTCGTTCAGCGTGATCCCGACGATACGCGAAGGAAGCCGACATTCGTCGATTGCCCCCGAGTCAATCAGTGCGCGCAGATAGCGTCGAACGGTGGCGGTCGGCAACCGCGTGTGCTCGGCGAGCCAAGCCGCGGTGACGGCTGTTTCGGGCCGCAACGGACGCACCTGTCTTTCAGCGAGCGCGGTGAGAATGATGTCGACGATCATGTCGCTCACCCGCGGTGAGGGCGGGGTTCCATCAGGTTGCAATTAGGCAGACCTCTGTGTGACGTGTGGCGGGTGCGGTGCGCGACCGACATGCAGGTAGCGAGCTATTGTCAGCGACGCAGAATACTTCGCCACCGATCTGCGCCGCATGCACAGTTCGCTGATTCGGTGCGAAGTACAGTGCAACCCGACATCGCATGCACGAGTGGTGGGCGATGCACGCGATCACGAACCCGACAGAGTCGCGTTCGGCGTCACGTATTCGACGAAGCCGTCGCCGCGACAAAAGCTGAGCAGTCGAATGCCCGCGCGCTGCGCTACCGAGATCGCAAGCGAGGTCGGCGCGGAAATGGTCGCAAGCGTTGAAATCTGGAAACGCGCCGCCTTGCGAACGAGCTCGTAGCTTGCCCGACTTGAGAGAAACACGAAACCGGCGACAGTATCAGCGCGCTCGCGTGCAAGGTATCCGATCAACTTGTCGAGTGCATTGTGGCGCCCGACATCTTCGAAGACCCGAAGAAGTGCACCGTCCGTGCTGCACCATGCCGCTGCGTGGGCACCTCCCGTTTCGCGCATCAGTCTCTGGTGCGCAGGCAGGTGATGCGCAGCGCGACTTACGGCTCTGGCGGCAATATAGTGTGCAGCGCTGGCGTCGTGCAAACGATCGGGATAAAGGTCGAGCAGTTGGATGCTTTCGATACCGCATACGCCGCAACCGGAACGACCCGCAAGCGCGCGCCGCTTGCCTTTCAGCGCCATGAAGGCCTGTTGTGAGATGGTCAGACGCACCTCGGCACTGTCGGGATGTATCACCGCCTCCGAATCGAAAACGTCTGACGCGCGCTCAACGATCCCCTCGCTCAATGCGAATCCCAGAGCGAACAGTTCGAGATCGGTTGGGGTCGCCATCATGACCGCATGAGATATTCCGTTAAAAACGAGCGCCACCGGCAGTTCTTCGACAACGACGTCAGTGCTTCCGCGCGCATCCTCGCGGGTGTGCCTGACAATGGAGCGAGCGACGCTGCCCGTGGTTACGATGCCTGAAGGTTGACACATATCGCTGTTCCTGACGCGTGACGTTAGCTGAGTTCGTAAAACCGGCCCGGCTGCAGGGCGGGCGGCACATCTTCGCCACACAGTTCGCAGACTGAGCGCTCGATATTGCGAGTCATCGCGTCGAGCGCCAGGCCATTAGGCGACAGGGCGAATGGATCGGAGATTTCTCTGGCGATGGCCTCCAGCGCGATCAGCGTGTAAGAAACGAATACACAGATGAGTGGTGTGGCAAAACCGATCGAGTCGATGAGCCCGAACGGCAGCAGAGCGCAGTAAGCATAGACTGTCCGATGGAGGAGTACCCCGTACGCAAACGGAATCGGTGTCGCGTGAATGCGCTCGCAGCCGCCCACGGCCGCGCCCAGATCGTTCAGTTGTTTGTCCATCACCCACAACAGCGTGTCTGGCAGCGTTCCTGCGCGATTGAGTGCGGCGATGCGATGACGGGCTTCATCGAGCAGTACGATCGGCGTGAATGTCAGGCCATGATAGTTCCGCGCCAGCCCGGGTCCCAACAATCTTTCGATATCGGCTGATGGGTCAGTATGACGAAGCTGATGCTTCAGTGCATACGCGAACGCAATCAGCAAGCGCGAAATATCTTGGCGGTCGAGCGGCCGTGCGTCGTCGGATGCATATCGATTGACCTGTGAAGTGAGGTTACGTGCTGCGATAAGTACCCGTCCCCAAAGGTGCCTCGCCTCCCAATAGCGCTCATAGCTGGCATTGTTTCTAAACGCGAGGAAGATCGCGAGCGCGATGCCGCAAAGTGTGAAAGGCGCCGTGTTGAGCGGAATCTTCTCGCCGAGAATACGTCCATGGGTATACATGGCGAGCGCACTCACCAGGGCAAGAAATGTCAGTTGCGGGATGATTTCCTTGAGGACGGATCCGTGCCACACGAAAAGCATGCGAAACCAGTTAGGTGGGGGGCGGACGATCATAACGAAGAAATCACTATGGGCCCGGGAGGGTGTTGCACCATCATCGTAGTGGCGGATAGAAGCGTTGGCTCGTGTCCGACTGCGCGCGTCTGCGTCCTTCTGCCGGTTGGGAGCGGCAAGATTAGCTCAACCGGCTAATGCGCCGAATGCACACTTCGGCGCCTGAACGTGGAGCACAGTTTTTCAGTGCGCCGCGTCTTTGTCGGGCTCCGGCCGTTGACCGAGGGCTGTACAGCCGGGCTGGTAAAGACGATGAAAGCAAGGCCTTTGTACGATTTCAATGACCGCGCCGCGGTGTCAAGCGATTGTCACCGTGGCGCGCTGACGCTGGGCTCAGCAACAGCGTGCTGAGTTCGTGGATGCGGATCTCGGGCTGGGGAAGCCAGTGTCCGGCCTCCCTTTCGACATTTGGGTTGCTTGACGTGTCTTCTCGTTCGATGCTCCCGGGCACGGACGACGAATGGTTGTGTCGCGATGGTGGAATCGGGACGAGTACGCCCACGTTACGATGACGATTACTTACATCACCAGTGAACAGAACTGTGCGGCAACTGTCCGATTGGTGTCGTCGCCTTTCATTTGCCCTTTGCGGAACATGTGCATGATTTCGATACCGGCGAGGATGATGCGCACTCACCGGAAATCCTTGAATCCCCTCATCGGTTTGATGATGCGCTTGATGGCACGATGGTCCTGCTCCATGAGGTTGTTCAGGTACTTGTTCTGTCGCACCCTGCTCGATGTGGGTCGCTCCGCATTGAGCGCCTCGAGCGCAGCCAGATCGGCTGCCCGCTCTTGTCGACGGTAATCGTCTCGGGCTCACCGTTGTGCGCAATAGCCTTCTCGAAGTAACGCTGCGCGGCGGCCTTGTCGCGATGCGCACGCAGCGGGAAGTCGACCGTGTTACCTGCCTTCTCGACGGTGCGGTAGAGGTACTTCCATTGGCCCTTGACCTTCACATAGGTCTCATCCATGCGCCCGTTCCTGCCAACCGGGCGTATGCATTTGCGAAATGCCTTGTCGAACAACGGGACGAGGTAGATAACAAGGTTGTAATGAACCGGACCGCGTGCGGTAACGGGGTGCCTGCTACCCTCGCACGGCTTTCTGGACTACCGGTTTTGAACAATGCGAACACCACATAAAGGACTACGTGCAGCGAACAAGCATAGTGGCAGCCGATCGGTTCCTCGCGGTGGAACTGGCCCACAGCATAGTGGGGTTGTAGAGGTGCCGCTGCACAATAACCGCCCGCGCATTCTTGGAGCGGAGTCGTGAGTCAGCTCGCTTCGATACGCATCTTTGCCAAAGTAGCGGAGCGTCTGAACTTTGCCGAAGCCGCAAAGTACATGGGCGTGTCGGCATCCGTCGTCACGCGCAGCGTTGCAAAACTCGAACAGCGCCTTGGTGTACGCCTGATCAACCGGACGACCCGCCGTGTGTCCCTTACCGACACCGGCCAGCTGTATTACAAGCGATGCGTGGAATTGATCGGGCTGCTCGACGTCATGGATGAATTTGTCACCTCGGCAAGCAACGAACCTGCAAAATTGTTGAAGATTGCAGCGTCATCGGCTTACGCCAACTCGGATCTCCCCGAAGTGCTCGCCGCCTATCGTCAACGGGAACCGCACACGAGTTTTGAGCTGACGGTGTTCGAAGACATGACTGACATCACAGTCGCGGACTTCGATGTCTGCTTTAGCGCGGAACGCCGGTTGCGCGACTCTTCGCTAATCTGCCGCGCGCTCGCGCAGGCTCGCGATGTGATTGTTGCAAGTCCTGACTATCTCTGCCGGCGAGGAACTCCTCATACCCCGGCTGAACTGGCCGCTCATGACATTCTCCTCGCTTCGGATGCGCCAAGTCGCTACTGGGAATTTCGCAGCACATCAGGTACGCACCGCGTAGTTGTTCGCCCTGCCTTAAACACGCAAAGCCCAGCTTTGATAAAGCGCGCAGTACTGGTCGGCTTAGGAATCGCCCGATTGTCGACCTCGCTGATACAAGAGGAGCTCGATAGCGGCATGCTCAAAATTCTGCTGCACGACGCGGAGCTCTGTGGGGACGAGCGTACGTTTTGGATCCTGTACCCGGGACAGCTCTATATGGCTACTGCAGTACGTGGCTTCATTGATTTTGTTGTAGATCGCTACCGCAAAAACAACTAGGGACGCAAGTCCATGACGTCAATGCCGTTGCGATTCATGCAACATGGAACCGGTCAATACTGAATTGCTGTACCGGTGATTTTTGTTGGTCCTAAAGTGCGGTGGACCGATGCGGCCTATCCCATGTCGAAGACTTTCACTTAACAAACCTGGGAAGTCGGTTCGGAAATTACATACATTTAGGAACGTTTATCTATGAAAAGAATCGTTACCGCCGGAACGGTGTTTGGTCTCGTCATTGCCCCTGTTGCAGCCCTCGCGCAAAACAGCGTGACCTTGTACGGTGTGATTGATGAAGGTCTGAACTACACTAACAATTCCGGAGGTCATTCGGCAGTACAATTGGAGAGCGGCTTCGCGCAAGGCAGCCGCTGGGGCATTAAGGGTTCTGAAGATCTGGGCGGCGGGACCAAGGCAATTTTCCAACTGGAGAATGGGTTCGATGTGAACTCCGGCGCGCTGGGCCAAAGCGGCCGCATGTTTGGCAGGCAAGCGTACGTTGGTATCGCTTCGGAAACGCTCGGTTCGTTGACGATGGGCAGACAGTACGACTCTGTCGTTGACTATCTCGCGCCGCTTACGGCCAACGGTAACTGGGCCGGCTATCTAATGTCGCACCCCTACGACAATGACAACACCGACAACTCGTTTCGCCTGAATAACAGCATCAAGTATTCCAGCAAAACCTATGGCGGGCTCTCGTTTGGTGGTCTCTATGGCTTTAGCAATCAGGCCGGCGGCTTTGCGAACAACCGCGCGTACAGCCTCGGCGCCCAATATGTAGGCGGTCCTGTAACGATTGCTGCGGCATTCATGCAGATCAATCAACCGGGTAGCACGGCGGGTGGCTCGCTCGCGACCGACGATACTGCCTTCTTTGCGAACCGCGAGCAAGTTTGGGGCGCCGGTATCAACTATACGGTCGGCTCGGCGCTTCTTGGTTTTGTTTATAGCCACACGAGCTTGAACGATGCGACGGGTTCAGCCTATGTCGGCAATTTCGCTAACACGGCCAGCAGCCTAAAGTTTGACAACTTCGAGGTGAATGCGAAGTATCAGATAGTAAAAAACGCCTTCGTTGGCGCGATGTATAACTACACCCTCGGTCACTTCCAAAGTGCCGCCGGCGATTCGACACCGAAATGGCATCAGATCGGCCTGATGGCTGACTACAATCTGTCGGTGCGCACCGACGTGTACATCCAAGGCATGTACCAGCATACGGCGGGTGGTAATGCAGTGGCCGCGCCGCTCAACACAGCTTTCATTACTGGCGCAGACTCGCCGTCTACGACGGCCAACCAGTTTATCGCTCGAATCGGAATGCGTCATCAGTTCTAAGCTGTCATGGAACGTGCCGCACGTTCAGTCGTGCGGCATGACGCATAACAAGTTACTGTTTCCTTTGGCGCGTGCAAGTCGAAGGCGCGTCGATTGGTTTCGCAGTCCGGACAGCGATCCCTTTTCGATGTGGTCGCGGACAACACATTCACGGAACGGCAAATAATTGCGGCTATGTGTCCCATGCGGTGACTTTTCGACATAGCCTGCATTACCGCCAACCTTGTTAATGCCGTTCGGTTTGAAGACTCACGCACTGTCACACACAACTGAACGAGTCACTAAATCAAGTGACAAGTCTGCATCAACCTCACCTACGACGAGCGCGCCCACGTTGACGTTGCGCACGGTGATGACGCCGTCGAACGGGGCCGTCAGATGGCGACGCCCGAGAGCAGGAACATCTGCACGAACACGATACAGATGGAGAGGGTCGAGACGAAAGTCGGCACGGCGATCTCGCTCGAGCGTTGAGAAAATTCGCGTGCTTATGTGGAAGTCCCGTATAAATGGCCTATTGAGTGAAGGCAAGGAACCAAGCGGGGCAAACGCCGGAAATCCGGCGCTAGATCTGGTTTGGAAACCAGGCGGATCAGTCACTTGAGGGTGTACGTCAACGTGCCATACCCGAGTTGGTCGAAGCCACCGTTGGCCGAAGCATAATCGCCGCCGCCTTCCGGGCGCACACGCTGCGCATATGCGGCAACGCTCCGTGCCTTGAGCTTCTTAAGCGGTACATAGTGGTTGTAGAGTTCCCAGATTGGCCGCGTATCGCCTCTCGATGCGGACGAAATCAAACGCTGTGTCGCGAGGCTGTCGGAATACAAGGTATATGGCACTCTTGACCAAGTTTATATTGCGTGGCGTATTCAGCTCCCTTCAGCAGGCCGTCGCGAACTCGATCGGATTGCGCCGAATCCAACGCAGGATCGTCGTGTGAGCGAGCGACAACCCTCGCTCAACCGTCATCTTCAACCATCATCTCGACGAGATCGGGCCCCCGAATTGGTCAGCCCCCGCCACTCTCACCGATTCGTAGGTCGCTATATGAACCACATCCGCCGGGGCGTGTACGTTACTTCGATTGGATGCGTGGGCGCCGCAACGTTCCCGGACAGATTTTCTGTCGGTTTCGATCATAGGCAAAGCGCGACAGGCGCGTGATAGTTCCCACGGAGAGACGGTTGGCGCATGTAGTACGCGAGATATCGTCGTGCCTTGGGCGTGAAGACGATGCGGGAGCGGTTCCCGGGATTCGGGTGATCCGTTTGTGCCAACCCCGAAGGATAATTGCGTGATCCAGAGACACTGGATCGATGCAGAGAGCAGCGTGGCTTCGCTGTGCATCGGCGGCGGCAAGAGTGTGGCGCTCGCGCCAACCTAACGTGATCGAAGCGCGGCTTGCCCGGAGCTGCATACGTTTGCGATGATTCGCGAGCCGCGAGTCAGGCATACGTTTTCAGGCGCCAGCAGGAAGGTGCCATTTTTGGCCGACGTGTGCAAGGTTTCCGGATCAACCAGAGGCATTGAAGCGCGGCGGTGACGGATGCGACTGCTCTCGTTGGCTGGTCGCGTCGAATTTTTTATATGCGGTTCACTCTCGCAGGTATAAACGATGACTAAGCGAATTGCATTGGTGACGGGCGGAATGGGCGGTCTCGGTGAGGCCATCAGCGTACGGCTGTACGACGCAGGCTATACGGTAGTCGTCACGCACTCGCCGGATAACGCAGGCGCAGAGGACTGGCTGGCCAGAATGAGGGAGACGGGACGCGCTTTCCACGCCTATTCCATCGACGTGGCCGACTACGATTCGTGCCAGCGCGGTGCGCAGAAGATCAAGAACGAAGTTGGTCCCGTCGACATTCTGGTCAACAATGCCGGCATTACGCGGGACATGACCTTCAAGAAGATGGAGAAGGTCAATTGGGATGCGGTCCTGCGCACCAATTTGGATTCGGTCTTCAACATGTCGAAGCCGCTGTGCGACGCGATGGTCGAGCATGGCTGGGGCCGCATCATCAATATTTCGTCGGTGAACGGCTCCAAGGGCGCCGTGGGCCAGACCAACTATGCGGCGGCGAAGGCCGGCCTGCACGGTTTCACGAAGTCGCTCGCACTGGAAGTCGCTCGCAAGGGCGTGACGGTGAACACAATTTCGCCGGGCTATCTCGCGACGAAGATGGTCACCGCCATTCCGCAGGAGATTCTTGACACGAAGATCCTGCCGCAGATCCCGATGGGCCGTCTTGGCAATCCGGACGAAGTTGCCGCGCTGATCCTGTTCATGTGCTCGGACGACGCGGGCTTCGTGACTGGCGCGAACATCCCCATCAATGGCGGCCAGCATATGCAATAAGCACGGATGTCGGGCCTGGGTGTCGGAGACGACTTCCAGGCCACCTTTCCAGGGTCTTGCATATCCGTACGAGTTCGCGAGGTTTCCGTGCGCGTTGCGTGGTCACACAGCCACGGTTGTGGATTTGAGGAATGGAATAGGTCAAGTATGGATCAAGTATGGATTGGTCTGGCGATCGGCATATCGACACTCGCCGTTGCGCTTCCGATGGTGCTGGCTCACTACCGGCGCGAAAGACATCGAGCGAGGGTACTTGGCATTCGCAGGCTGGGAAATGTGGCTTGCCCTGAGAACGGTGCGAGCGTCGCCACTGGCACCGGCCGGCGCGGAACGGCCCAACCTGACGGGCAGTGCAGCGCGCCAGGGCCTCGTGCCCGGGAGATGATAGCGACTGCGCCGGAGGACGCGTGTCCTCCCGCGGAGTGAACGGGGCCGTACGACTGGAAGTGCAGGCAGGCCAGCGCGTATACCGGGCGGTGCGGTTCGCCCAATGTGCCGCGATGATGAATTGCACCACCAGCCCTGAACACAGGGCACGCATTCCTGTTTGACAATCTTCCATAAAATCAATGACAGCTCATGATCAGGAGGCGCTGGTCGTCGGCCAGCGGCAACTCAATGTCCGCGCGGAGATCCACAACATGAGGGTTGCCGCGCTGTGGCAGGTGCTCATGCCGATCGCGGGCGAGATCCGGCACGTGAAGATCTCGACCGGACAGGCTCGCGACCATGCCGATTTCACCGTCTCGTTTGGAGCGATCCCCTTGGCGACGCTGCACACGATCGCGGCCCGGCTGAACGAGATGACGTGGGTGACGGGCACGACGGTTACGCCAGGCCGATTACCCGTGCAAACGACGTTTCCTGCGTACCACTCCGCACCTCGACCGGTGTGCAGGGATGCCAATTGATCAACGAGGCAAGAGTTTTCATGAGCAAACAGTTTAAGCAAAGCGCGCTCGCGTAACCCCAGAATCCGAAGCCCGGCAAGACTTCGACACGCCCACCAAACCGCTCTACAACCAGGTCGATCTTTCGCTCGCGTGTTCGCCAGGTGTCGCCGCGGCCTGTGAGGCGATCCATGCCGATCCGCTCGACGCGCAGAAGTACACCTCACGCAGCAATCTCGTGGGCGTCGTGACCAAAGGCACGCCCGGGCTCGGTCTCAGCAACATCGGCCCGCTCGCGGCCACGCCGGTGATGGAAGGCAAGGGCTACCTCTTCAAAAAGTTCGCCGGCATCGACGAGTTGGACATCGGGCTTTGGAGACCGATCCAGACAAGCTCGTCGAAGCCAACGCCATGCTCGAGCCGACCCTCGGCGGCATCACCTCGGAGACATTAATGCATCTTCCGGCACTTGCGCAGCTTCTGCACGATGTAGAAGCACTCGGGCTTACGCCATCGGATTATCTGCTGTATTGCGCATCGACATGTGCTTCCGTCTGCTGATCGAAGTCGATCTGCCGGTGGACAAGGTCGCGCGGTGTTGTGGGCTCGCCAAGCTATTCCGCAGGCTTCTCGACCACGTCCACCGAATATCGTGCAAACGAGCGCCGCAGGTTTGCGGGAGAGCTGCCATCTTAACTTCGATCAGTTTTTCTCCAACTGGGCACGGCTGCTGAAGGTCTTGGCGTGATGTTGGCGTCTCTGCCGCTCATTGAACGCGAGATCGCAACAGGGCGCCTCGTGTGTCCGATATCAGGGCCGGTGTTGTGCGGACCCGATTACGTGCTTGTCGTGAACCGTGATCGCGCGGAGGATGACGCGGTTATTGCGTTCAAAAAGTGGATCATGGCGACGGCGGCGCAAATTCCGGTACAGCCGGCCCGAAGCCACCGACTTGAAAAGGTCATCGAACTGTGCCGTTCACGAAGCGATCGCGGCACCAGCTATGACGGCGATAGCCCTGAGGGTTTGCGAGCGGGCCTCATGGCCGCTTTGGTAGTCTTTGCGGTGATCTGTGCTGCGATCGCGGTGCAGTCACGCAACAGCATGATGACCCACAATTATCGCCCAATGCCGCGGCGCTCTTGCGCTTCGCATGAAAATGCCAATCTTCCCCGATGACCCTGTTCATTGACCACACATGAGTAGTCTGGGCACACCAGGCGGCGAGCGCTGCGGCGAGTCCTTACAAGCCCCGTGGCACTGAGGCGGTCGATCCCAGCGCCGTGCTTGCGAAGCTGCCAGCACCATAGCGGTTCCTTGCTTCACCGGGCTCGAATGCCGTATCGAGGAACGTTTGGGCGCCCGGCAAATACACGGTTCGAGGCGCTTCTGTCGCTGGAGGACTGACGGGTTCGCGCGCGCCATCGCTTAGGGTGCGTGACGGCATCATGTAGCGACGCCCCAGCCTGACGACCTCAGCGCCCTGGTCATCGGCGCTTGACCTCAACGATTCATCGAGACCGACATTGGGAGCCCCTGCAGCGGTGCCGGCGCCGATGGTGGCGACGACCAGGATCGCTTTCAACAGAAGTTTGCCGCGCGATTGCGTTTCGGTTTTGCTGTTCATTTTTGGCTTCATCGTCGGGTCAAACGGGAAACAGGGTATTACGCGGGTAACTGCGTTGTGTGCAAGCGCGTGCCAGTACATTCTCCTCGACACGACACCGGGACATAGTCATTTTTTTATCGCCTGAATCTGATTCCATCTTGAGTCGCTGAGCCATCAGAAACCCATATGCAGCGATACTCAGCATGGCGAGGTGGTGAAAGCCATCTCAGCCACGCCCTTCGTAGTGACCGAGCCCGAACTCCTGTTTGAGGTCCTGATAAGGCGCGACGTATCGACGAAGCCGTCGCCGGGGCAGAAGCTGAGCTGGCGGATGCCAGCCCGTTGGGCGACCTGGATGGCGAGAGAGGTGGGCGCGGAAATCGTTGCCAACGCGGGCACGTGCATGCGGGCCGCCTTGCGAACCGGTTCGAAGCTTGCGCGGCTCGAAAGGAACAGGAAACCGGAAGCCGTATCGGTCCGAGTTCGGGCAAGCCAGCCAATCAATTTTGTCGAGCGCATTGTGACGCCCGACGTCCTCGAAAACATGCAACGGTTCGCCAGCACGGCTACACCATGCGGCCGCGTGGATGCCTCCGGTCTCGCGCATCAGGGTCTGGTGCGCGGGCAACTCGGGCACGGCGCGGGCGACGGCTCGGGCTGCAATGGGTGTCCCGGTCAGGGGCATGCATATGGGTTCTGGATGGAGGTCGAGCAGCGCGATGCTTTCGGTGCCGCAGACGCCACGTCCTGAACGGCCGGCGAGTGCGCGGCGCCTGTTCTTGAGGACCATGAATGCCTCTTGCGACACGGACAGATTAACTTCAACGCTATCACGATGGGTGACCGCTTCCAGATCGAACACGTCGGATGCGCGTTCGACGATCCCCTCGCTCAGGGCGAAGCCAAGCGCGAATAGTTCGAGATCGATTGGCGTCGCCATCATGACCGCGTGGGAAATTCCGTTGAAGACGAGGGCGACCGGGATCTCCTCGACAACGCGATCGACACTCGTCGTAGTCGTGCCTTGCCTATGGCGCACTCTCCTGCACGGCAGGCTACCGGTACTTTCCGCGATCGAATTCTCGGACACTAGACGCCCTCCATTAGCTAAGCCCGTAGACGGGGCGGGTTGAATTGGCGGCGGCACGTTGTTGCTGAACTTTTCGAGCACGGCGCCGGGGCGCTCTTCGCCCTGCAAGCGGACTGGGCAGAACGTTACGTGCGATCGCCGGGCCGTGTGAGGCACAGCTGGGCGAGTTCGAGCAGAGCACAGTTCCAGGCGTAGTTGGCGTTACACCGCCGCGCCTTCGGTCACGGCACTGTTGGGCACGGTACTGATGTCGGCGCGGCCACGTTGATCACGACACTACGTGCTCAATGGAATGGAGCACGTCCAGTACGACAACCCCTGACCGAAATGAACCGTCAATCGAGAGAGGCACGTCATTTCCGGAGCTCCACACCCACCCGTTACCGGCTGCACATGTCCAGATCGAAAGCGAGCTTTACCGCCTACTCTATGCCGCATAATGTGCGCTTGACGGTGACTCGTCTCGCACCATCGCTTTTGACGTTTGCTATGCTTGAGTTCAAGCATTCTTCGTTGTTCCAGTACCTGCCTGGTGGCATCAAGATGGCGCATATGATCGCCGAAAGACAACGGCGCCGGACAGATTCCCATAGAGCTGTTCTACTTGTTGTCACGATAAGTAGTCCTATTCATATTAAACCTTGTTCAAGCTTCGACCGTTGTCGCGACAAAGCCCCGCTTCACCATGGCAGGGGGTCCCCCCACGCTGTCATCGTTTCATAGGCCGGGGCGGTGGCAAGGGCCTGGTAGCGCCCGGGGCCGCTGCACCGCGGCATTCACGGCGAGATGGCGGGTCCGGCCGGCGGGAGGAGCGGGGACGTCGGGCAGGCGCCGCCCCTTACGGCGGCGCTTCCTTTCCTCGATTGTGGCGCACTTCGCTCGGGCTCTTGCCGGTCCAACGCTTGAAGGCGTGCCGGAAACTCACCGCATCGCTGAAGCTCAGGGCCTGAGCGATATCTTCGATGCTTAGCGTGGTCGTGTCGAGGTAATCGATTGCAAGCGCCTTGCGCACATGCATGAGAAGTTCACTGTACGACGTGCCCGCAGCATGGAGTTTCCGGTGCAGCGTGCGCGCGCTCATGCACAGGCCCTCGGCGATTGCCTCAATTTCGGGAAACCGCCCTGGGGTCCGCGTCAATTCCTCGTAAACGCGCCGTGTGATCGCAGACTGAGTGCGGCGTTCTTCGAGCAGTTGCGCGCACTGCGACGATACCTGCGCGGCCGTGATCGGGTGGGCGAGCTGCGGCGCGCGCGACAGCCACGCCGCCGGGTAGCTCAGCACGTTAGCCGGTTGGTCGAACGCGACCGGGCACTCGAGCGCCTGGGACAGCAGCGCCGCATGCGCCGGTTGATCTCTAGAGAATTGTGCACGCGCTGGCACGCACCATCCCCCCATGACGTCCTTGATGACGGTCACGTGTACCGCAAACTGCAGGTCGATCAGGAATTGATGCAGCGACGTGTCGAGTTCCGGCAACATGACCTCTTCGCGGGAGGGAAAGAACCAAGAAGCCGTGTCACCCTGTTTGGCCCAGCGAATGTCGAGCATGCCGTTGGCGAGCTGATGAAACTTGACCGCTGAATCAAAGGCCTGAGCCATGGTTTCGGAGCATAGCATCGCGTAGCCAAGCATCCCGTAGCTTGAGGCGTGCAGCAGGCACCCCACCCGCATACCAAGGTCGGAATGGGCATGGAGACGGACTGCGTTTCGCGCCGCCGTCAGGAACTGCAGGGAGGACGTGAGTGCGAAGGGATCGACGATCGCCTCGGGATCGAGGCCCGTACCCGCGAGTATCGCATTCGCGTCCAGCCCCAATTTCGTAGCAGCATCAATCAAGGCGACGAGCTTCGACGGCGAGAAGCGTTTTGCGGACAGCGTCGGAGGCTGCGAGGCGGCAGATAGTCGGGCGGCGGTGAAATGCGTTGCCGTGGTTTTCAGAGTTGCTTTGCGCTGCATGACGAGTCCGATTCGATGCCGGTTCCAGGAATGTGATTGTGCACCCCGAGTGTGGCGTTGCAGGATCGCAGCCATGCCCGGGGGCGTGTACGTCACTTCGACCAGGCACTTGTGCGGCGCAACATTCCCGGGCAGAGTTTATGTCTGTTTCGATCATAGGCAAAGCGTGACAGGCGCGTGATAGTTCCCGTGGAGAGACGGGGTTGGCGCATGTAGTGCGCGAGACACCGTCGCGCCTGCGGCGTGGAGACGATCCGGGAGCGGTTCCCGTGATTCGGATGAACCGTTTACGCCAACCCGGGAAGGATAATTACATGATCAAGAGACACTGGATCGCGTCGTTCGGCTTGCTTCCCGCCGAGATCGACGCCGATCGATACCCCTGCGTGATGTCAACCCCGCGTTCCAGCGGGGATCGAGCCTACAGTTGACCCAAGGCGAAATGGCGGGGTTGCCAACCAATGTGAATGTCAATAGTAAGTGGTCGCCCGTTCTCAATGGGGGCATGGATATAGCCTTGGACCGCCTGGGGTAAGCGCTTGAGGTCGAGTGCATTCTTCATGCACTCCAGGATAGCGAACTGCGGCGCGCCGCGGGTTTACGTACTTTCGCAAACGGCGCGCCTGCCGTTGTTTACGTGCAACGTACCGGGCTAGCTGGCGCGCTCGTAATGCCGTGTAGGATGACGGCGAAGCGCGTCGATGTCGATGCCATCGAGCGGCCAGTGGAGCTGCTGTGTGGTCAGCTCGATCACTTCGTGATCGCGTCGCGGCCACACGAAACGGTCCTGCTTGAGCCGGCGCAACAACAGCCAGAAGCCCGTGCGCTCGTACAACAGGAGCTTGATCCGGTTGCATTTACGGTTGCGAAACGCGTACACGGCGCGCGCGAGCGGATCCAGTCGCATTGAATTCTCAACCAGGGCGGCAAGGGTATTGATACCGCACCGGAAGTCGATCGGCTCGCGATGCAGATAGACCCGCAGGTCTTCAGCGAAGCGCAGCATCACCGGCTCCTCAATGCGTCGATCATCGCTGTGAGCAGCGCCGTATCCTGTTGCGTACATGGAAGTTCAAGACTCACCCCGTTGGGCAACTGCGCGACCAGGCGTGATGGCAACGGCGGACGCTGCGAGGCACGCGTCACTTCACGCGCTCGGGGCATTGGCGTCACAGCCCCAGACGCAGGCGGTCTCGAATCCGCGCGCACCGTGTATGGATCTGTGCCGAGTTCACGTCGTCCCGCGCCGACAGTTGCGCCGGGGCGGGGGTGGCAATGGGTAGAGTGCAGATCAGGGCTGTCGTGACGGCAGCGCGAATAAGCGTGGTATGCATGAGAACCTCCGTTGCAGTTAGGTGAGAGGCTGAGCCTCTCCTTGCCCTGTACGCAGGCGCGCGTACATTGGATGCATTTTCCTGATGCGTCGAAACGTTGGGTGACTCGACAAGTTCAGGCTCGTTCCAAAGGTCATGCATCGACCTCGGCGACAGGGGAAGAGCGGGCAGACAACGTCAAGCGGCACGGGCGACGTAATTGCGGCCGCTCAAGTTGTCTCGGGTAGGCCCCCGCTGCGAAGCGCTGTCTAAGGTTGTCATGTGGCTCACTCCTCGAGTGCTTCACTCGTACGCTCGCAGCCGTTGGTCGGTGCTCTCACGCTTACAGTAAGTCGAGGGCAGGGACGTTGTCGTCGGAAATGAAGGTATTGTTCGCTGCCGTGCCGTGTAAGCTTTTCAACTTCAAGAGGTCGGCTATATAGCAGAGGTCGCACTGTAGTTGTGTACCGCGTGCGGCGCCCGAAACCGGCGCAAGCCTATCCTGCCGTCACCGATTTTCAAGTTGTTGTTGGTGTCGAGCGTGACTTCGGTGTGCTCGAGATGCAAGCCGTGTACAACCGGAATGCGCGTCCGTGTAACTGCCGTGCGTTGCGACTTCGCAGTCGTGATGCAACGAAGCGCGCGGCGTGCGTCTGATCTGCGAGTGGTGCGCGCTCGAGATGTAATGCACGGAAAAAGAATGTCGACAACGGGGTGACGTCGAATGTGTGCGACGTGTCACGTGATGCAAGGCAGGTGGTGTTAAACGTTCGCGCCCTCTCGCACGACTGTAACTATCCGTACAAGTCGAGTGTGCAGGCGTGGCGACTGCGAAGTGAGGCAGAGGCGTGCCGAGTGTGTCTACCAGTGGCTTCAAATGCGCCGCGGTTGTCTTGCAGCGTGAATCCACGTGTGTACAGTGCTCGCCGCCGTTGAAGTCCGCGTGCATGCCTGATGCATGCGCGTAACTCCGTGTGTGTGGACGGGACGTCGAATAACAGCAGAAAAATATTTTTTGTTCCGTCCTGTTCCTCCGGATTCCGCTGTATTCCAGCCACGCCGGAAAGCACCAGCGGTGGGTGTTGACGACGTATTAACGCCTGTTCAAGATGCGATCAAGGTCGTGCGTCGGAGCCAGTCATGCCGGTTGTCAGGAGTTTCACGCGAGGGCAGTGGGAGGCGTTCGGACGCAGGCTCGATGCGCTGCCTGAAAAAGCGACAAGCGATCAGCCGCTCAAGGTAAGCGACGGCGTCAAATCCATCCAGAAACAGATCGGCACAGCGCGGGAGAAGGGATACACGCTCAGTGAACTGATCGAGGAGGCTGCACAGGAAGGCATCGCGGTATCGGTCAATTCCCTGAGATACGCGATGCGCCGTGCGGACGGAAAAGGACGAATCCGGCGGGGCGGGAATGAGCCGGCGCGCGCGAATGCATCGGTCGCCGTGCGAGGCAGGAAACCCTCACAGGCAGATGCAACACACGATAAACCGCCACGCAGCGGGACACAGCAAAAAGGGGATGGGGGCGTAACCAGGCCGGGGCAACCGGTGAGGGGCTTCCTCGGATTTTCGATCAGCCCGGACACCGAAAATCTGTAGAGGTGTGGCATGGCAACAGCAAATCCCCCCATCTATATGGTCGGCGGCAGCAAGGGTGGTGTCGGAAAGAGCGTCGTGACGCTGGCACTGATCGATTACCTGCGACGCACGGACGTCGACGTCGTGCTAGTCGAGACGGATACGTCCAACCCGGATGTCATGAAAGCGGTTCACGGTGAGATCGAATGCGGGGCATGCGATCTGGATGACGCGAGCGGCTGGATCGATTTCGTCAATTTCTGCGACCGGCACCGGAACGCGACCGTTGTCGTCAACACGGCAGCGCGGAGCCAGACCGGCGTCGCGCAATATGGAGGAACGCTAGCCAGTACTCTCGATGAACTGGCGCGACGACTTGTTGTGCTGTGGGTGATCAACCGGCAGCGGGACAGCCTCGAATTGCTGTTCAAGTTCGGGGCGACGTTTCCGGATGCGGTGACGCATGTGGTGCGTAACGGCTATTTCGGTTCACCGGAGAAATTCACGCTGTACCGGGATTCACAACTGAGGACGGCTGTCGAGAAGCAGGGCCAGTCGCTGGATTTTCCGGACCTTGCGGATCGCGTCGCTGACGAGTTGCGTAGCCAGCGCCTGTCGATCCGCAGGGCAGCGGAGACAATGCATATCGGTGAACGGGCAGAACTGCTGCGCTGGTGCGCGCTATGCGGAACCATGTTTGCCAGGGTGACGGCCGGTGGGTAACAGACGCGGTGGATCGCCGGACGCGCTCGCCCGCCTGTTTCTCGACGTCACGGGTGAATTGCCCGACGATGCCAGTGTCCTGAGAATGCGGCGGGTGTCCGGCGCACTCAACCTGCGCGACAACGATGCGTTGTGGTCTGTGTTGGTCATGCTCGAACATTACGGGCGACTCTACGAAGCCATGCCGGAGCGTATCCGGCAGGCGGGCGCGGACAGTATGGACCTCGTGCGGACGGAGGCGCGGGCAGCGACGGATGCGTTGATGACGCAGCATCGTGACGCGCTCGCGCGCTGCAAGGCCACGATCGAACTGGCGGAGCAAATGACCGCCGAGCAGGAATCGCGCTACCGGACCGCGGTTGCGGCGCTGAACGACGAGGCGCTGGCTACACTCACGCAGCGGGCAGCGAACCACATTGCCCGCGTTGCTGGTAACCGGCTCGTGGGGGCGACGACTGTCGCCGTTCGTGAGCAGCAGAAACGGATCGATGTCGCGCTCACGTCATTCGGGCACGTCGCCATGCGGCGACTCGTGCGGGCATGCTATGGGCTGGTCGTCTGTGGGCTGATTGTGATGCTTGCGGCGGCGGGTGCGGGCGCGCTGGCCGGATGGTGGGCAGGCGTGCATTGGGGGCGGGCAGAGAGCTCGCCGTCTGCCCGCACGGATTACACGCCGTTTGTGTCACCTTCCATGAAGTCAGCGGCGTGACGAAGCACGTTTGCAGCCATGTCGTGCTGGTCGAAGGCAATCATCGGTGCCCGATAGCCTTCATCTTCGGCGCGGGCAAGGGCCATGTCGTAGTGCTGGCCTTCGTTGTATTGCAGATCGGTGGTTTCAACGAAAGTCAGGTAGAGGTCGGGCGAGCCTTCGGCATTGGTGGCGAGCACGGCTATGCGGATGCGGTTGGTCATGATGGGTTTCTCCAGTTCAGTCCGGCAGGCGGCGGATACGGGCTTGCCGCCTGCTTTGCCTCGTTGCCGGGGCGAGGGGTTGCATTACGTCGCGAGCGGGCGGGATTGCGTGCCATTCTTGCTGTCGGAAGTCGGGACGGGCCACGGCGTCAGCGGGCTACCGACGGCAGGCGCAACTCCTGCGTCGGTGGGTGTGTCGTTGACGTGTTCTGTGCCGTTACTTGCATCCGGTTCCGCACCGGGGGCGTCGCCTTCCGGCGTTTCGTCCGCACCGTCTCCAGTGTCCGCGTCGTCGCTGTCGGCCTCATCCTCGTCGTCACGGTTTTCCCATGAGGGTATGGCCGGGAATTCACGATCGGTGAGGATTTCCGGGAGCCATGCTGCCTTTGCGAGCCGAAGCTCCGCTGCTGCTGCCGCGTCTGCTTTCTTCATTTTTTCGAGGTCGATTGCGGCCTTGGGTGACACGGCAGCGGACACGACTTCCGCGATACGCGCCTTGCTGACATGATCGAAGTACGTCGCACGCGTCGCCGTCCAGTACCGGGTCATGTCGAGGTTCAGCGCACTTGCGAGCGTGTTGATCGCAAGCGGCTTTTCTTCGGCCACGATTCCGTCGAGCAGCGTGCCGGTGCAGAACGCGAGCAGGTCGAGCAGCGTCGTGCCGGGATCCTGTTCGATCAGCCACGGCAGGAGGTCACCCCGCTTTGCGGGCAGTTCCGCAATCCAGCGCGCCCGCTGCGTTTCGATGGCATTCCATGCGGGGCTGGCGGACAGGTCGTCGGCAGCGCACAGCAGGCTGTCGTGGTTGTTCTCGCCGGACAGTGCGAAATAGCTGCGTGAGGACGCGTGCCCGTAGTGCTCGGGCAGCGCCTTCGGGGCCAGGTAGTGCAGCAGGGCGGCGAGCGCTACGGTGGGCTGCGCGACCAGTTCCGCGTGGACGGCAGCGGTGCGGTGTGCCGTGAGCCGCTGGCAGAGTTTCGCACTGTGGACGGGTTTAACTTTCACAGCCTTCGCGCATACGGTATCTGGGCCTTCGGCTGTGGCGATGCCAGTTACGGTCGCGCCTGCCGCGTCGAGCGCGGCGCTATTCTCGCGTCGCACGAGGCCGCGTTCGATGACGAGTTCGCCCTGCGGCCCGACGATCACGAATGCACCCGCGTCGGCCATCTGCTGCGCGTCCCATACGAGCGTGCGGCTTTCGAGTGCGATGATCGACGCATTGACGCGCTCGCTTTCGTCGTCAAGCCGGTCGGCTTCCTCGTAGGCATCTTCGTCGCCCTCCGACAGTGCTTCGATCTTTTCAGCCAGTTCGTCCTGCTGCGCGGTGAAGGCGTCCATTTCGCGCTGTTCGTCGTCGGTGTATTGGCGCTGCACCGGGCGCAGCCTGCCGTGGCGGTTCAGTTCGGCAAAATCGCGTTCGACTCGCGTTTCCGTCCAGCCCCATCCCTCGGCCTGGACTTCGGCTGCAGCAGCGTCGAGCTTTTGCGCGACGAGCTTCTGCAGCAGTTCGGCGTCGGCGATGTACCCGGCGTTCTCGTCGTCGCTGAACAGGTCGCGGCGCACGTAGCCGCCCGCTGCTTCATAGGCGGCGAGGCCGACAAAGCGTACGAGACGGCTACGGCTCGCGTCGATCTCGGCGCGCGTGATCGACTGCCGCAGGTAGTTCGGCTGACGTTGCCACTCGTTTGCGTCGAACCACACATTTTCCTGCGTTTCGTGATCGTCTGCGAGGGCGAGCGCAGCAAGCTGATCGAGCGTGATTGCGTCGTCGCGCAGCAGCGTGAGCAGTTTGGGCGACACGTTAGCGAGCCTCATGCGACGCTTGACCGTGAGTGGCGAGGCAGAGAACAGCGCCGCGATGTAATCGACACTGCGGCCTTCCTCAGCGAGCATCCGGTACGCGCGCAGAACGTCGAACGGGTCGAGTCCTTCGCGTTCGCTGTTCTCGATCAGCGAAATGGCGAGGGCTTCGCCTTCGCTGACGATCCGCACCGGCACCGGATAGTCCGCCGCGATATGGTTCTGCTCGTAAAGCAGGTCGAGCGCGGCTTTGCGACGCTGGCCCGCGCAGACACCATACCGGTGCTGTTTGCCACGCGATCCCTTCATCTCATGGACGACGAGGTTTTGCAGCAGACCCTTTGCCCGGATGCTCGCGGCAAGCGCCGGAATGTTCGAGAGCGGTTTCGTGCGGGCGTTGATCGGCGAGGGCCGCAGGCTGGAATACGCCACGGTGGCGACCAGCTGTTCGTTGCCGAGGTTGGTTTCGAGCGGCGAAACGGTTTCGTCAGTGGTTGCCGCAGGGGTTTCGACTTGAGATTGCATGACTGACTCCAGAAAATTAAAAAGAAGGTTCCGGGGCGGGTCCTGCCGGATTCCATCAGGACGTAACCTGGCTAGGAGTCCTGATGGAGCGAGGCGGGGGGACGTTGCCGTCCCTGAGGCGCTTATGCTTTCATCTGGCGCATGGCGTCAGCGAGCATCCACAGCGCGCGGTTGAGCTTCACGTTCTGGTCGATGCCGGTGATGGGGCGAGTCGACATGGCGCGTCCGCTGCGCGAGCGTCCATGCAGCCCGCCCTTCGTGAGGTTTTCCTGCACGCGGTTGAATACGGTCCACAGGTCGTCGCGGCGATCCTCGAAACGGCGCGGTACCAGTAGCTGGCTTTCGGTGACGGGGGCCAGTGCCTCGGCGTCGGTCGGGTCGTAGCGCAGCGCAAGGGCGGAACGGGCGAATGCATGCTGCTCGTCGCGGCTCAGATCGACGGCGCGCATGCTGTCCTTCTGCCCGCGGATCAGGTCGAAGCCGTCGAGCACGTCGAAAGCGCCATTGACTACGTTCTGGATGACGTTGCCTTTGTGTGGCACGCGGATATCGGCGATGTTCTCGCCCGCGACCATGCCGTTCTGGCAGACAAACCGGAATGCGCCTGCCAGCATCTGGTAACTGCTGGTGCCGTCGTGCGAGTTCAGCAGCACGATTTCGTCGGCTTCCTCGCCGGTGATCTGGTCGGCGTGGCGAAGCCGCAGCATGTGTTTTGTGAACTCGCGCTTGCCCTGATCGCGAACACGGGTCTGGCAGATCATGAACGGCTGAAACCCTTCGTTGCGCAGACCGCGCAGGACGTCGATGGTGGGAATGTAGGTGTAGCGTTCGGAACGGCTTTCGTGTTTGTCGTCCGCGAAGATGGAAGGGGCAACGTGGCGAATCTGGTCGTCCGAAAGCGGCGAGTCAGCGCGCAGCATTGGGGACCGGCAATGGAAAGAGGAAGCGAGTTGCATGGCAATCTCCACAGTCAAGGTTGAGGACCTGAACCGGGCGAGGGGAGGTGCCTTGCCATTGCGGCTGGACACTTCCCGGTGGAACTCGGGGTTGGCGTTGCTACCGCCTGGCTCCCGGGTTCCCGCCCGTGCGACTGGAGGAGCCGATAGCGGGCGGGTGTCAAGGAAAAAGGCGAGGGAGGGGTGCGGGCAACACGGTCCCTCGCCCCTTGATGCGCGCCCGCTATCGGCTACGGTCGCGGGTCAAGGGCGGGAAGCTGGAGCCAGGTGCATGCCATGCCGTGAGTTGACCGGGCATTAAGGTGTGGTTCTAAGGGCATAGCCGTGAAGGTCGCCCCTCGATAGAAGGCGACGCGGTTGACTGTTGTGCCTTCAATTGCTGACCGACCATCGGCGCAATCGGGTGATTAACGATCGTGCGCGAGTGCAGGCCAAAATACCCCTGTCCTCCTCGGACTGACGGCAGTCCTGCAGCCTTCCGCTTCCACGGCCGCGCGGCCGCCGGCCTCTCTTAGCGAAGGGATCGGGAACTTGCCGACATCGTGACGCGGGGCGGGTTTTCTTTAGGTTTGTTCGACGCCTGCCCATGTCCGTAGGCTCGCAAGCACGCGTCGGTGCATGCGGGCAGGCGTTGGACAAACCAGAAGGGAGGAAACCGCGGAATGCTCCGATGCGGTCGAAGTCGTGAAGGCTATACCTACTGCCACCGACACGCCAACTGCCTCTGCTGCCTTTTCGCTTGTGATGCCTGTCGCGATCTGCTTCCAGAATCGCCGCTCGATCTCACGCCGATGTGCCGGCGCGCCTGGCGAGCGCATCACTCCTCGTCCCGTCAATTTACCCATCCAACCCGCTGGTCGTCCCACAAACACCTCGTCGATTAAAGGTGTTGCGACGACCGGTTGAATCCGCCCATTTTTCTAGCGCCGACTTCGATTCAATTAGTTGGAACACGTCTTCCTTATCGAGCATCGAAAGTCCCCATGCCAAGGCAAGATTGATCTCGGCCTCACAAAGTGCCGCTGCGAGTATGGCCACCTCGGTGTAGAGAGGCATGATCCGCCACAAATAGCGATGGGAAACTCGCTCTTCAGGTGTTTTGTCAATACCGGATCGCCGTTTAGCTTCCTCATCAATCTCCACGTCGGACGCTCCCGGATTCAAGGGGATCAGATGCGCGCGCCACTTTTCATAGTTAGCGTTTACTTCGACGGTGATTCGGGTAGCATCGCTTGTGATCTCGTCACGCAATGCGACGAACTGCGGCCAAAGACCTTTCAATACATGTTCTAGCCAGTTGTCGCTTCCGACATGCCAGTTGGGTACTGCAACTGTGGCCTCAGCAACCTTCTTGCGAAATTCGTTCAAACCATCACCAATAATCAACGCCATGGAACTCCTCTGACCCGATGCCGGACGTCCCCTTTCTTTAAAAATATCGACGTCCACTTCGTGAAAGTCTTAGCCCCCGATCTTTCCAGAGACTGCGATTATTTTCGCCAGCGCCTTACTCGAATCTCATTGAGCTTCGACTCTTTCGAAATCTGATCAAGCGCGGCGGTCACCGTGCCTGCTATCGGTTGTGTTTCCGCGCCGCGCATGTGCGCCGCGCGGTACAGGTGATCGATCAGCACTCGCAGAGTGTCGCCCTGATGTTCCCTGAACAATGCGGCGAGGTCATCGGGTGAAGCTTTCAACAGTGACTCTTCCATTCTGTCGTTCCACCCCTTTTCCTCGATCAATAGCATTGCCGCGGACGCCAAATCAAGCGCGCCTTCTTCCACTGTCAACTCTTCCGCGAACCTCCTCTTGAGCGTTTCGTCGTCTACGTCCCGGGACCAGGGCGAGTCGTCGATCCTGAACAGTACCGGACGGCCTGCGTTGAGTTCCACGTACTTCTCAATCACGGCATCTGCCTCGTTGTTAAAGCCGAGTTCGCGAAGCAGCTTGACTGTACTGTTCAAGTTAAGGGGCGATATAACCGTCGCAGCAACCTCGACAGCGTTCACAAACGCGTGCATTAGATCCTCGGCGGTGCCGTCAATTCGGTCGTGAAATATCTTCCACGCCTCAGTAAAGACATCGTCTAACCTTGCTCTGTCAGCAACTGCGTCTAAAGCCTGCGCGTGTTTTGCAAGCTCCGATCCATGCGCGTAACCGTTCTTCAAAATGCACAGCACTTCCATGTCGAACTCGTCGCAAGCTAAAAATCCGCATCCGTGCAGCTTCTCGCGCCACGTCTCCTCGATTGTGTCATTGCCTACGCCCATGGCGATTGAGTACCAGTTGTAGCTGATGACCTGTTCAGCCGTCGGAAAGCCAATGCCCTGCTCGTATAGTGCTCCGGCGAACACTGCTACGGCGATAGCGGCCTGCTGCTTTACCGCGTCCGTGCAGTTGGGTATCACGTTTTGCACAGTCCGCAGTCCATTCGCGATCTTCTGGACGGTTCGGATATTGTTGATCCCGAGCGTTTCGACGCAGGGGATCGCGAAGTCTCGCAACGGAGTACCAACGGGCAAACCGAGTTCAACGGCTTCGCTCGCGGTGGTCACGAACGCAAGCTTTTTGTCCACGACCTTTTCGCTGGCCTGCTCATACTGCTTTGCACGGTCGCCTAGCTGCGCTTCGTTGAAAAGTAGAATGACCTTGCACTGAGACTCGACCTTAAGTTCGGAAACGAGACCCATCAATTCATCCATCGCGATGCCCGAACCAAGCCGCTCTATGTCATCAATACAAATGACAGTCTTGCTGATTAGTGAGACAGCAATTGTTTCGAGCAGAACCGTGACCTGCTTTCCGCCATAAGGGATTTTCTCGGACAGCGTCGTAATCGTTTTCCAGATAGCATGTCCGCGACCTTTGGCGAGAACATGCTCGGTGCCATCAACGACCTTTCCAAGCTTGTCACGATGCACGGGGAAGCGCCTTGTTTTTATAAGTATCATGGAGCGCAGGTCGCCTATAGACTTTGCGCCGAACGCCGAAACGTACGGATATCGCTTTAACGATTCGCTGCCGGCGTACGACTGGACCAAAGACTGAAGCGCAAACGTTTTGCCTACTCCCCACTTACCACTTATCGCAAGGACTTCTGGTTTTGTACTGTCAAGAAATTCGTTGATTACGCCTTCGATCACGGCCCTGGTCATTTGTTGTTTTCCTAGTTTCTGATTGGTCTGGTGATCAGATATTAGCGCAAGCTACGCATTCAAGAGTCGCTCGTCTTTGTCCGATTCTTTTCTCACGCAGTGAGCCTGTCAATTGTGAAAACCAGCTTCAGCGAGCCTCTTTAAGAATTAGTTGGCGAACGCAAATGATAGTCGAGTATCTTGGCTAAGACGTTGGCCGCCCGCAATAGGCATCCGAAGCCGGGCGGAGCGTCGTTACCTCAGGGGGTAACGCAACCGAGATAATTCACCACGGTTTCTCGCGATCTTTATTTTTCATTAACCGCGTAAGCACGTGCTTCATGCAGAACGTGGCTAGCTGTTGACTTAATTTGAATGCCTGCCACAGGTCATTAAGCATGAAGTCTGTGGCCTGATATCTTACCTCGATACTAGGAAAAATATGGAGATCAGACACCGAAATGGGCATCTTCTCCGGTGCGAGGCAATCGGCGACGGCTTCGAATGTTGAGGGTAATCCGTGGTTGTATGGCTTGCGCTTCAACTGACTTTCGTCGATCCCTCGGACGACATTCAATACAGCCTTCAACGAGAGCTCCACCACGTGGCGGCAGTCCTCGATTGCCTTCATATTTTCCGCCAACAGCAGAGAGGTCGCAGAAAGTAGATGACGGTCGGCGGCGGCTAGGAATTCGCAGTACAGGGGGGACTCTCCGTCGCCTTTGATCCTCTCCAATTTCTCGATGCTTACGAAGAAGTTGTAGGCCGCAGTGAAGTGCTGGAAGTATTCCTCAAAGCCCACCGCATCCCTCGCTAGACGCTCGCGCAGCGCCGACGGCATCCCACGAATCTGCTTCAGTGGCTCGATCCGGACAGATCCATAGACAAGAGGCAGGGAGATTTCCCAGAAACTCAGATCGAAGAAGCAAACCGATTGCCTGAATGGTTGCTGCACATGCTTCCCGTACTGAGTGTTTTTGGCGAACCACTCACCAATAACCCGGGTCGCCTCACCCCCAAGGCCGATGCTCTGATTGGACTCGATACACCATAGCCGGTAAGCCTCCATCGGCCGGCGGGCTGGAAGCATGCCATCCCGAGACAGCCTCTCGTTGGTTTCATCTAGCCAATGCTCGGATGGCAGCCGAAACGAAGCGCTCTCAAACTCGAACATCTCTGGATTTGCCCCTGCATCTCCGGGCACCGCCTCACACTTGAGTTGATGAATCGGTCCTGCGCCTGAACTCCCGTGGCGAGCGGTACTTCAGCGCGCTATGAGGGTGCTGCTCGTTGTAATGTTCGAACGCGACAGCGAGATTGCGCGCGGCGGTCGCTGCATCTGGTTTTGGCATGAAGGCAACATAGTCGCGCTTCATCGTCTTCACGAAGCTCTCCGCCATGCCGTTACTTTGCGGGCTGCACACGGGTGTGGTCAATGGCTTCAGGCCAATGTCCGCAGCAAAGGTCCTTGTTTTTTCTGCTGTGTAACCCGAGCCATTGTCCGTCAGCCATTCAATTTCCGACGGCGCCTTCAGCGTGTCACCGAACCGGTTCTCAACGGCAGCCAGCATGACGTCACGCACCACGTCGCCACTGTGACCACCGGTCGTCGCCGCCCAGCTCATCGCTTCGCGGTCGCAGCAATCCAGAGCGAACGTGACACGCAGCGGTTCGCCGTTGTCGCAACGAAACTCGAAACCGTCAGAACACCAACGCTGATTGCTCTTCGCCACCGCGACCTTGCCATCGTGTCGGCGCTGAGGGCGTGGGGGTGCCGTGCGGTGCTCCAGCAGCAGACCGTGCACGCGCATCACCCGGTACACCCGTTTGGCATTGACGGGTGCCGCGCTGTGGTTCTCCCGCTGCCGTCGCAACATGCCCCACACACGACGGTAGCCATAGCTGGGCAAATCAGTAACGGCCAATCGAATTTCTTCCACCAGACCGGCGTCGTCAGTCTTTCGAGCCGTACGCCCGTCCCGCCAGTCAGCCGGCCGCGCCAGCTTGTCCGCCACATTCGAGCGCGCTACACCGAGAACGTCACAGACCCGCTTCACTGGTCGTCCCCTGGCAATGAGGGTGAGCGCGCAATCCATTTTCGCGACTTCGCCACCTCCACTGCCTCACGAAGAATCTCATTCTCCATTGTCTTTTTTCCGAGCAGTCGCTGCAGCTCCCTGATTTGCTTGAGTGCATCGCTCAGTTCCGACGCCGGCACGACTTCCTCGCCGGCACTGACAGCCGACAGGCTGCCGTCCTGATACAGCTTGCGCCAGTGAAACAGCTGATTCGGATTGACGCCGTGCTGGCGTGCAACCATCGAGACCGACTTGCCCGGCTCGAAACTCTCCCGCACCATCGTCAGCTTCTCTTCCGCTGACCACCGCCGCCGGCGCTCCGGCCCCGTCAACACTTCCATCACTTCTTGCTTGTTGTTAGTCAAAAACACAGTCGTATGTCTACCCGCTATTTTAAGTGGGAGACTGTGTCCGGCGAATCAGGGGGCCGCTCCAATCTCCTTTTTCCTCTCGCATAAGTAGGTAAGCTTTCCGATCGGAAAATTTATCTGAAAACGGGGAGCCGCTAATCAGGTTCAACGGATAACGGATGAGGCATCGTTTTTTGTGCGTTGTGCAGCTAGTGAGGAAAGTGTTCAACACACCTTGTAGCTGGCCTTCAACTCGCGTATCAACACGCCAAATGCCGCACCGACGTTTCCACTTGGGAATGGAACATAGACCACACCAGATAGGTTCGTGGGGATTGTGACGCCCTCTTCATGCAGAACACAAACGCGAGACCTACCGTACTTAGCTTGGAAAAAGCCTATCTCGTGCATGACGTTCTCGCGCACACGCGCCTTGCCAGCGTCATCCATGTCGTCACCAGTCATCACGATCACAGCGCTATCGCATGAAGACGCGTTGCGCTCCAGTTTCTCGATGATTGTCTGCCCGGCGCTCGGCTCTTGCGCTAGCTCAAGCGTAGCGAGGCCGATGTCCTTCTCGATGTATGCCTGCACCTCGCGCCAGTCGTTTGCGCGACCGTGCGATATGAAAACGCGCTTTGGTTCAGCGGCGGGCTGCGCCGCCGCAGGCTGCGATAGCTCACTGTTCGACCTAATCTCAAACACTTGGTCGATGTCGCGCCCAAGCTGTTCGATCTGTTCACGGCCGTATACGTACTGCGTCTGCCCGCTCACATACACCTGAAGCGTTGGCTCTACGGCTATCTGCTGGAAGTCACCGTAGAGGTCCGCCAGCAGTTCTCTCAGGCGCTCGATGATGTTGGCAGTCTGGTTGAAGTAGTGGCCAACTCCCGTAGGGGCGAACTGCGTGCGCGGCATGCCGGGCTGTCTTGGATGGCTTACAACTCGCTCGGTCAGCAGTCCAGTAACCACCTTGCGCACCCCAGCAAGCTTCGCCATTGCAGCTTTAACGTCATCCATTTCCGGCCTCGTGTTGGTTTAGTCATCGCATGTTACCGACTATTCAACCGCCTTGGCACGACTATAACGTTTCGACTTCTTCTAGTAATACCCGTATCTGGCTAGCGTGACCGTGGAAAATTCTTGCAATCCATGCTTTTTGCATATGGCATTGACCGGCCAGGTTCGGCCACCGACTGCTTATCCCAGTCTGACATCCCAATGGCAATTGATGCTCAGGTAACCGACGTTCGCATATGGGATTCCCGTGCGCATGGACCCACATCGGCCTGCCAGTTTCCCTCAACATCGATACGAAAGGGGACTCTGGCCGCCGTATACCTGCGCTACAATCCTCCACTCACAAATTGATGCTAATAAGAGCACGCGACGGGGATATTGCTATGGCGGTGAAAGTCACTATAACGAAGTTGAAGTCGATTAAAAACCTTGTCTTCGATGTGCCTTCGAAAGGTGCATTCGTCATTACAGGGGCGAATGGGTGCGGCAAGACCTCGCTACTGACTGTGTTACACCGCATGGGGGCCTCGAACGCGTACCAACTTGGGCTGCCGGGGGGGAAGGCCTCGACTGGAATTGATGGCATCGCTGATACAACAATCGCATATGACATCAACAATAAGTCTGTTTCTTACCGCTATAACCGAATGCGATGGTCGGCAACACCACGTTCGAACTCGAAGCTAGTGCAAAACGCATTCTCAGAGGTTCTTTTTCTTAAAGCAGACGCATCCCGCGTAGAACCAACGCAAGAAGAACTGAAAGGAGTCAGAAAGCTGCCTGCTGATGAGCAACTTCGCAGGTTTATGAACGCAGTTTTTGACACTGACAAGTTTGACAATCTGCACAAAATTAACCTGCGAGGCCGTGGCTTAGTTGCTCACCTTGTCGATAAGTCTTTGCCTGCAGACAAAAAGAAATCGTGGTATTCCGAGAAGACTTTCAGTTTGGGCGAACTGTGTGTCATGCGTCTCGGACAAAAATTGCTGGCCATGAAAAACGGTGGCCTGTACATTGTCGACGAATTTGAGATGGCGCTCCACCCGGCGGCCCAAATCAGATTATTTCAGCAGATCGAGACCTTGGCTAAGGAGGCGCCGTGTACGGTCCTTGTGTCGACACACTCTTCAAGCCTGATCAAAAGTGTAGGCCGAAAGAATATCATCTATCTCGAGAACGATGCGGGTGAAGTTACGATTCACCGCAACGTCTACCCGACCTACGCGTTGCAACATCTTGCGCTCGACGAGGAAAATGCTCCGGACAGGTTGATTTTTGTAGAGGACATATCTGCGAAGCAGTGTGTAGATGAACTGTGGAAGCGCCATCTTGCTTCCATTGAGGAAAACGGAAACAAAAGCCTGCCAACTGTGCAGACGGCGGTTATTGGTGGTTACAAGGAAGTGCTAAGGTTTTTGGATCGAAGCAAGTCTTTCGTCCCAGCGCTTACGAGAAGAATGGCTGCGATTGACGAGGACTCAAAAGAGGCTTGCCTACCGCCGGTAGTTGAGACCGGCGCTGCCATACCTGAGCTGACTGTGCCGCAGAAACTCTACAAAGATCAAAATCAGCACGTTGTGTTCTTGCCATGGACTCCAGAAAATGGATTGTGTGACCTCATCGCAAGCGACGTCGGAAAACATCGTCAGGGTATTCAAAATTTCACTGGTGCAGCCAATCTGATTCTCCCATTGGAAGTTGTGCGAGCCCATGTCGCGGAAGAAGGTAAGAAACGCCGAGACAAATGCAAGGAAACAGTTCACAACATCGCGGAGCAAATCGCTCAGAAGATGGCTTGGTCCCATGAGCGCGCACATGATGCATTGATGGGATATCTCGTACATGAGTGGTTCAAAGGTAATCACGATGAGGCACGAGCATTGTGCGGCAGACTATTCAGCTGAACGGGATGAGGTAGTGGCCGACCGCCGTGCTTCCATATCGGCCGCACGCGACAGGCTGCGTCGGACGGCCGAAATGGTTCGAGAGTACGCATTCGCTCACATTGAACGAGACATTCCCGGTCGCGCAGATTCGAACGACAGGAAAGGGGACTGAAGCGGCCTCACAAACAGCGATGCCTGAACGTCAGCTCAGGCCGAACTCCGCTCCTTCAGACCTGGGGCCCCGGGCAGCCGCCCCTCACGTTGAACCATACACGTGACGGCGGAGGGAGGGCCCCTGCTGATCGGCAATGGGCCAAAAGGTCGCAATCAGGCGCCCATCTGTGCCGCCAGGAGGCCGTGCTCAGACATCGGCGTGCGCTAGACGACATCCCGATGCACGGAAATGACATGTGTACTGGGCACGGATGTCGTCGGTGATCACGCCATCGACTGACAGATCGTAGTCGATGAAGAGTTCCTCCCCGAGTGCGATAGCGGCGAGTGCGTGAATGAACACCCGCTCGCCCGTCTCGATGGCTTCGCAGTTAGGGGAGCAGGCATGATTCAGGAAGCGGGCGCTGTTGCCACCCCGGCTGCCGTCGATCACACGCCCATCAGACAGACAGAACACGAACGTGTGGCCAGCCGCGGAGCGTTGGCGGGCGGCGGCGCGCCGCCAGCTGGTCAATTCCCCCTCGTACTCGATGACCGGCACGCCTGCGGCGATTGGCTGTAGCGCGAACAGTCCCATGCCATGGACGGGAGAACGTCGTGCGGTGATGCGTCGCAATCGCATGGTGTCGCTTCCTTCAAGTGCATCGCTCTTGTGTGTGAAGTGTTAGGGCGTTGCGAGCATATCGCCACGGTCGCTACCGTTCAATGTCTTGTTCAAAAGTGCAACTAACAGTCAAAGTCACCCGGCGTCGAACTCGGGCTTCCCCCTAGAACCAGCTCACAAAAGACGCATAGCAGCCGCCAAAACCTTACGAGACCAGCGACCGATTTGGCCTAGTCAAACGCATACGCCTGTCGGCAGGTTTTTGCAGGAAGCGACGGCCGGGGAGTAAGACAAATGTGCGCGAGTTATCAAAAATCCTAATGAACTCCGCTCGAGTGTTCGGAACCGATCATCGTCGTAAAGGGACATTCCGATAAGCTCGGCTCTTACTACGGGAGTTCGACGGCCTCTCGCGTCGGGCGATCTAAAAAAAGACAACAAACACCAATGATCCGTCTATGGAAACGCCTGTGGCGGCGGCTGCTGGGTGCCGGTCGCGGCGGAAAACCGCCTGTCGCGATCGAACAATTCGTCGTCGAAGGCATCGCGCAGGAACTGAACCTGCGCGGTGAAGCGCGGCGTCTGGCAGAAGCCGGCTCGTCCGTGATGCTTGGTTCCGGCGTCGAAGCGTCCATTATTGCTCGCGTCGATAAGGGCCGTCACGTGCGCATCGAAGACGCTGCACGCCGGGCAATCTACCTCGGCGAGCAGTTCGCCTCATATGACGTGACACCACTCGTGGAAGACGCACTGCAATCCGAGACGACGTTCGCCGTTAAAGCCGACGTCCTTCTCGACCAGGCACGTCCGGCGCTGAACCTGCTGAGCGACCGCGCGAGCCGCGCCGAGGCCGACCTGCAGAGCTTCCGGGACACGCATGGCATTACGTGGGCCGCCAAGTATCCAAATGGCGGCCAGAAAGCGCTGCACTGTGTTCTCGTTCTCGTTCTGGTCACGGTCGAGGCCGTCCTCAATTCATCATTTTTCGCGACCGGGCTCGACACGGGCTTGATCGGCGGGTTTCTTCAGGCCGCGGCGCTGGCATTGCTCAATGTGGGTGTGGCGTTTGTGTTCGGTCGTACGCTCATTCGCAACGTGTTTCATCGTAAGGCCGGTCGCAAGCTCGTCGGCATTGCTTCCTTGGTGGCCGCATTGCTTTCGATGTTGTGCGTAAGCTTCGCGATCGCGCACCTTCGCGGCGCGCTGATTGCCGATCTGCCCTCTCCCGAGAAGGCGGCATTGGTTGCATTGTTGCAGACTCCGTTCGGTCTCGACGATATTCAGTCATGGGGGCTCGTCTGCGTCAGCCTGTTCTTCGCAAGCTTCGCACTGTTCGAAGGACTGCGGATGGACGATCGTTATCCCGGCTATGGCAAGCTCGATCGCGACTTTCTTACGGCGAAGATCGCATATGAAACCCGCCTCTCGGCGGTGCGTCGCAAGATCGAAGAGATCAAACGCGGCGTGACAGACGCACTGGACAAGGCCGCGAGCGAGGCAAAGGCCAACGTTCTTTCCCAGGATGTAAACGTCGAGGAACGGAAGTTGGCACAGCATCAACTCGACGTCGCCATGGCCGAGGCGACGCAATGCAAGGAAGCACTCTTGCGCCTATTTCAGGCGGAACTACACATGCACTGGAAGGGCATCGCAGCGTTGCCTGATTTTCCGCCGTTGCCGGAGTTCAAGGACATTCCTCTGCCCGACTTCCGCATTGCCGAATGTCAGGCGACGTGCGCGGTGCAGCATGCTCGCGTCGAGGAACTGCTTGCTGCCCAGCCCGCGATCAAGGCGGGGATCCAGAAAGCTTTCGTCAAGAAGTCGGACGGCCTCCGGCCAATCGACGAACAGTTCCGTGCATCGGTCACTGCCGCACGCGCGACTGCTGTGGAGGCTGCCGCATGAAGAACGATCTGTTCGCGCTAGAAGAATCCAGCGGGCGAAGCTATCTTTGGGCCGCGCTCGGCGGGCTCTTTGTCATTGGCGTAATAGCCGCCGCAGCGGCCTGGGTGCTTTTGCGTCCCGCTGGACTGGACAGGCGGTTCTGCCCCGCGAGCGGGCCGGCGGGGCAGATTGTGTTGCTCGTCGACAGAACAGATCCGCTCAGCTTCACGCAGAAGCAAGCCTTCGAAGGACTGCTGGACCGGCTCGTCGCGCGCCGTGTTCCCGCGGGCTACCTGCTTTCGGTATTCGTGCTCGGCGAAGACTATAAGTCGACGCCGAAGCCGGTTTTCAGCCAGTGCAATCCCGGCGACGGAGACGACGCCAGCGAATTTACGGCGAACAAGGCACATCTGAAGAAGCGATTCGAAACGAGCTTCCGCAAACCGATGCTTATGCTCGCCGATCAGTTGCAGACTACGAAGTCGGCGAAGTATTCGCCAATCTTCGAGATGCTCGATATGACCTCGATCAACGGATTTAGAAAGGAAGATGTCAAGGGTCCGCGCAAGTTGATTATCGTATCTGACATGCTGCACAACACACCCGAGTTTTCGATGTATCGCGGGACGCCTGAATTCACGTCGTTTCATAAATCCGATTACGGCCGGAAGATGAGCACGAATCTCAATGGCGTCGACGTCGAACTTAACTATTTGATCAACACACCGCGCCTGCAAACGCGCCGCAACCTGAAGTTCTGGGAAGACTATTTCGCTTCGACCGGTGCGCGCATCGTCGCCGTCACACCTCTGGAGGGCTGATACGATGGACCGTCTCACCGCCGTGCGCGCGCGAAATTTGTTCGCTGTTGCGCTTGTGGTCAAGCTCGCGTCTTCTGCGCTGGGTTGGTATTTGCATTCGCCGTGGATCCTCGGGCTCGCAGTTCCGATCGCCATCATGCTGATCTACGTTCTGATCGGCGTGATCAACCCCGATCCGGCGCTGACACCCGAGAAATTCGCCGACAGTTGCTATTACCTCGGCTTCATCTTCACGATCACGTCGATCATCTTCAGTCTGTTCGACCTGCCCAACATTGGCACGCAGATGTCCGCCATCGCTGTCCGCCTCGGCGCCGCCATGACGAGCACGGTGCTCGGACTTGCCGTGCGTGTTGTGCTCGTCAGCTTTCGGCTGGACATGGACGATGCGATGAAGCTCGCCGAAAACAAGGTCGTCGATGCCACGCATCAGCTTCGAGACCAACTGACGATCGTGCTGGAGAAGCTTCGTGTATTCGAGCGGCAAGTGGACGATACGACGACACAATCCGTCGCCCGCGTCGCGTCTGGCATCGAAGACTTATCGAAATCGTATGGCACGAAGCTGGCGGAATTTTTTGAGCGGCTTATCGACGCGCATACGAAGGCCTTCGCACGATCGCAAGAAGACCTACATGAGTCGAGTGGCAGGCTTACGCGTCTCTTCGATAACTATTCGCTCGGTATGCTGCAGAACATTCAGGGCATAGAGGACCGAGTGATGCAGTTCGCAGATGCTGTAGAGGCGCGTCTCGAACGCACGACATTTCCGGACGACTACTTTGCCCAGGGACTCGCTGAACCGGTGAAGAAGCTCGGAGATGCGGCAGAGAATGTCGCGCGACAAATCGCCGCGGTATCGGGCGAGCTTGATATCGCCCTCGTATCGACACGTGGCTTTAACGCTTCCGTGACGTCGCTCAGCGGCGATGCGCAGTCCGCCGCCGACGTGTTCAGGCAATTGACGCGCGTGCAGCGAAGCATGCTGGACGAGTCGAAGACTCACATCGCCGCGCTCGACGCCACGCAAAAAGCCCTTTCCGCATTGCATGCGAGCGTCGGCGAGCACAAGGGCGCGACGTGGGCCGCCGTACAGATGCTCGCCGAACATGCAACGCGCATGGAACGAGTCGCCGCCGTGCTTCAAGGTGTCGACCAGTCCATCGGATTGGCAGCGCGCGACTGGAAGGTGGAGCGAGAAGCGCTCAAGGCAGCATGCACGGGCGCCGCGGAGGACGCCATACTCACGGTGACAGAGCGGATGGATGATCTCGTGCACGACGTGCAGAATCTCGTCGCGCAAATATCGAAGCTGGCGCTCCCGGCGGCGGAAGATGCGGACGCGCCGGCGCGACACATTGCGATGGGGGGCGTGGCGCGCGCGAACGGACATGCGCCGGAGATCACGCTGCGCAACGGCGCGGCTTCCACCTGAGAAACCCGGGGACATTGCCGTGCGGGCCAAATCCGATCAGATCTTCCAGTTATCGCTGACCGAGATCGCATTCACACTTGCCTTCATTCTGATGCTGTTGCTGGGCTACATGCTCGTCCAGGCGGACGAGCACGCAGCAAAACTGCAGCTTTCTCTCGATCGATTCGGGCAACTCGACTTGCATCGCAAAGCCTTCGACGAAGCACGCAAGAAACTGAGCGAGGCGCTCTCGAAATCGGGCGTGAAGCCCGACGACGTAATTACGTCTCTCGTTGCTGAATCGAAGCTGATCGATGAACGCGAGGCGCTGAAGAGGCAAGTCGACGAGTTGGACAAGGAGCTGAGCGCGCTTACCGAAGTGAAGAAGACGCTCGACGCTGCACAGGACAAGGCTGCGGTCAGAGACGACGCGCGCCAGGCTGTGACCGACGCGCTCGCGTTGAAGGCGAGTCTCGAAAAGCAGATTGGCGATAAGGATGTCGCCAGCGAAGCCACGGCCGCCGTCACGCTCAAGAAGGAAATTGAAAAGCAGCTTCAGGAGCAGTTGGGGGAGTCTTATGCCTCAGTCGAGCAGCAGACGCTTGCCCGTGATCTCGTAGCGGCGCGAAAAGAAATGATCGGCGCACAAGATAGCAGTGGCGGCGTGATCCGCGTGACAAAGGAGAACGCTGATCTTCGCGGTCAGGTTGCATTTCTCAAAGCGCGGCTCGACGCGCGCGGCGGACGCGACTATCCGCCTTGCTGGGCCGATGAGCAGACTGGAAAGGTCGAGTTCCTGTTCACCATCGAGATCGGTACGGACGGCCTGCGCGTCACACCTGCGTGGCCGGAAAAGCGCCAGTCCGATGCGATGGCATTGCCGGGGGCGTCACGCTTCAAGGAGCCTATGACGGCGTCGCTCACACAGTTTTCATCGGAGATGCAAGGAATCGATCGTATCAGCAAAGAAAAGAACTGCCGGCACTACGTGTACATCAAGAACCGCGTAACCGACCTCGGCTTGTTCAATCGCTCGCGATACGCCATTGAAAACTTCTTCTACAAGCTGGAATTGCGTAGCTAATCCCGGGCTTTCTTCGGAATCGCGTGGCTTGTATGTGATTTGTCTCTACGTTGGACCTGGGCGTGGGTCCGGTTGGACGCAACAGATCGGGAAGAAAGCGGAGCTGACTCTGCAAGACCATTGAAGTTTCTCGATGGCGGATCAGGGAAGTCACTCGGACGGCAGATGCAAGACACTAACTCGAAGAAATCCTAGCGATTTTCATCGCGACGTTTACCTAGCGGAAAGACACCTATGTCTTCGACGGCACGTTTCTGGCGGATGGGGAGAGCGGATGTGATTTCGACGGTTGATCGATTTCGTACCGTGCCATAAAAACAGACCAGGCTTCGAGCAACGTGAACGAAACCAATCCGCATGTGTCGATCGCTTTGATCAATGGCGGCCGTCTCGGACTGTGTATCCGACGCTTCGACGAGCTGCAACGGCGTCAGCGGCTGCATTTGCCCAATGCGGCGACCTGTTGGGATTATGCTTCACTGATCGATGTCGTTCTCATGGACAGCGACTCAGACGCATTTCGCTTCACTGGAAAAACGGTTGCGCAGTGGATGGCGGGGCTGCGCAAGCACAGCACGTCGGAATATGAGCGTTTTCGCAGACGCTACGAATCCACCGTCAATCGACATTTGGCTGCCCTGTCGCGGCGGCCGCGTGACCCCGACAACCACTACTGTGTCGAGCTGAGGGTGCCGCCGCTACGCTCGTCATTGCCAGGACTGATCCGGCTGACGGGCCTGATGCGAGCGAGCGTCAACCAGTGGTTGTCGACGCTGCGTTCTCTCACCTCGAGAGGCCTCAAGCCAGAAGAACTCGAGATGTCCGGCGTGCTCGCGGCTCTGCGCAGCAGACCCGGCGCGGATATGGTGACGCAGGCTCAAATACTTCAGATGATAGACCTGTCGCAGGTCGTCCCGAAGTTCGCTTGCGAGTCTCGCTTCGGCTTCATTGCTCGGTCAGGGTGGAAAGAGGAGTGTCGCAGAATCCCCGAGAGGGAATACAGACGTCGGCGTCTTCTCGGTGAAGGAGTCGACGCACGACATCTCATTCGTTTCCGCCATCGCTCGCTCGGCTGGTCTGTTGTGCATACGCGATACAGCGACTTGGTAACCGAACGCACCTTCTGGTGGAGCGTCCTCGACGAGAACGGGCAGTTCATTGAACAACCGGTGCCCGGGTTCCAAAGCGCCGAGGATGCGATGGCATTCGCCGAAGGTCAGATGAACAAGACGTTCGCTCTATGGGGCAAGGATCAGGCGTTAACGAAGTGGGAGCGGTATTCCCTTCCGGGTGGCGATGACTACCTGGAGATACTGCTACAGCTCGACGACTGGCCTTACACCTATCGACCACGTCACTATCGCACGCGGAATGTCCTCGTTCACGTCAGGACCAGTGTGCGTCACACTCAGGAAGGTCGGCGAGTACTCTTTCTCGACGAGATTCAAAGTGACTGGCATGCTGACCTGCACGCGGAGGCGAGAGGTGAGGTGTCCGAGCCTCGGCGACCGTCTACGCCCGGGGCTCCGTTCCGGAAGGAATGGCCACTGTTGTCAATGAAACTCATGATTTGGTGGGCGCAGCGTTTGGGGGTCGACGGGTTGGCTTGGGCTTCTGCTGATCTGCAGCTAAGCCGTTGGGGAAAATACGGTCCGCCGGAGATTCTCTATAGAAAGGTGCTTCCCAACGCTGCGCGTTTGCTTGCAACAACACTGTCTCTTACGTTTGACCAGGCAACCTTGTCTGTGAGGGATAGCAAACGTCGGGTCGAGTCGGGTCGCCGCGGATGGGAGGTGCGCAATTGCGACGACGTTCCGGTAACCAAGCCCTTTCGAACCCGCGCTCAAGCCGAGCACTTTGCGGACCTTATCGGCGAATTTTTCGTCATTGACGTGCCCGTATTGTGGATAAATCAGTTGCCGCAGATTTGCTCCATTCCACTTTACGGACTTGGGACAGCCGAAGCTTGGTTGGCTTCAGGCAGCGATCGCTAGTTCCCTTGGCCGGTTGGGCAGTGCATTAAGTTCGGTGGCTTACTGTCCTCCAACTGGAGCAACGCCACCGTTCAAACTCCTCGCGGGTCTTGCGTCAACAAAGTTGACCATAGCCGCCGTAGGCCGAAGGTCCCGCCAGTGGCAGCTCTGGCCGACCAGCCGCCGGCCGGCTCAGTAAGGCAGTTGTGACCTGACGGTATCGCTGACGGTATCGGCGGGCGCTATGGGAGCCGAATCAGGCCCAGCCTTGGGTTTGCGGCGGGTGGTTGTTAATTGAGTGGGGATCCGCGGCCGGCCATCGGTGTGCGCATTCGTGAGCGACATATCGTGCGAACCGCGGTGTCAATCGACTGCGCCACCTGCCGGCGTTGTTCTGCATAGTCCGTCGATATAGTCCGCCCACTCTTGCATCACGCGGCGACGATCGTCGTCGAAAGTTGTTCTGTCATAGGCCTTCTGTACGTCGCCTCGTTTTGCATGTGCGAGTTGCGCTTCGAGGACGTCCATGTCAATGCCGAGTCGCTCCCGGCCAACGGTCCGTAGCATGCCCCGGAATCCGTGCGTAGCGTGCTTTCCTTTGAATCCCATCTCGCGCAGAGCCTTGCTTAACGCGTCTCGATGCAAATGCGGTGTTTTCTGGCGAGCCGGAGATGGAAACACATAGTGTCCGCGGCCTGTGAGCGACTGCAACTCGCCGAGCAACGTAACCGCTTGCTTAGGTAAGGGCACAATATGGTCGTGGCGCATCTTCATCCGCACGGCCAGAACATGCCACTCGCCCGCTTTCAGGTCAATTTCGTCCCACGGTGCGGCTGCGATCACTCCGGGGCGTAAGCCCGTGAGCATGGTCAGTTTCAGTGCGGCCCTAGTGATCGGTGACTTATAGGTATTGATCGCTTGCACCAGCGGGACGATATCCGTGGGTTTCGTAATCGCCGGGATGTGGCCTTTCTCGTGTCGCGGGATGACGCCGCGCAGCGACAACGGAACACCGTCCTCCCGCAGACTATGGTGGATTGCGTACGTCACGATGCCGCCCACGTATTGGCGTGCCTTGGTTGCGAGGTTGGGGGCATGCTCCGCTATTGCTTCCAACACCGGTTTGACTTCCGATGTCGCGAGCGTCGAAATGGGCTTGTTGCGTAGTGGCGGGATCAGGTATTGCCGAACTACGAACTCCGCTTTGCGGTAAGTCTCGTCGGCCCACTCCTTGCGCTTGAACGCGAGCCAGTTCTCTGCGACGAGATGGAACGCTCCTTCAGCGGCGCGTTTGCGTGCAGCGGCTTCGGCTCTGCGGTGCTCGACCGGATCAGTACCATCACGCACGAGACTACGCGTGACCGCAGCCGCCTTGCGCGCGTCGACGAGTGCAACTTCGGGATAGCGACCAAGACTGAGAAAGTTCTCCTTCCCGGTACTTGGGCGGCGATAACGGAGCAGCCACGTTTTGCTTCCGTCCGGCCAGATGCGTAAGGCAAGCCCGTTCCCGTCTGAGAGCAGGTAAGGGCGCTCGCGCGGTTTGGCAACGCGAAATACGACTTCGGACTTCGGTTCGGCGCGTTTGGGCATCGCTCGGCACCTCAATTCCGTGTATACGCAAGTGTATACGCAAAAATCGCCGATGCCACCGGAATTTGACTGCTTCCCGCGGAAACAAAAAACCCCGTAAGACCTTAATCTTACGGGGTTTCTCGCACTTCCACGGCTTTCGCCGGAACAACCGTTGGTGCCCAGGAGAGGACTCGAACCTCCACGGTGTTGCCACCGCTAGGACCTGAACCTAGTGCGTCTACCAATTCCGCCACCTGGGCACGTCTTCAGGCTAGACCGCTATTTTAGCAAGATGATTAAGTTTGTCAATCTCTGCTTCAAACAAACTTGCTTTTCTCATCCGCCCGGTTGAACGCGCAGCGAAGTGATGCAACCGCTGCCGAACCACCGTCCTGCTGATCCGGCAATCGAAATAGGAACAGCGATTTCGATTGCCAGGCCTTACACAAAAAAGCGAGCCGCCAGAAGGCGGCTCTACTTTCGAATCTGGTGCCCAAGAGAGGACTCGAACCTCCACAGTGTTGCCACCGCTAGGACCTGAACCTAGTGCGTCTACCAATTTCGCCACCTGGGCAGGTGATGAACTGCAAAGACCGCCATTATAGCGACCGATTCCGACCTGTCAAGCGATTCGCCGAACGCGTTTGAACCTCGCGGCGAGCCGGCGCACGACGCGTCCGAACCACCGGCGCAGGCCCGCGTGGCGCCCGACACGGGTGTTAGAATGCCTCGCAGTAGTTCGTTGGCACGATGCACATCCGGTGTCGCGACGCGAGTGTCGACATGCGATCAGCCAGACGCGCGCCGGCCTCGCGTTGAACGAGCCGAACCCAGGCAGTTTCCTGTGCTAATCGCAGTAGAGCAGTCGAGCAGAAGAGCAGCAAGCAGCAGGTGTAATGACCGAGGCAGCGCAGCTGCCTTACAGATGCAGCCGAGCGCAACTGCGCGCATTAAGCAAACGCCTTCCAGGCCGGACCACATCGCCGACCGACGTCCATGCAACGAGAAAAAATCATCGACAAGCCCTTGAGCAAATTTCCGTATCCGATTCCAAGCCGCGAAGAAATCCTCGGCGTGCTGCGCACGAGTGAAACGCCGCTTGCCGCGAACGACATCGCCGAAGCCCTGTCGATCAAGCGCCAGGAGCGCGAAGGATTTTTCAAGCGTCTCGGCGCGATGGAGCGCGACGGCCAGATCCGGCTCGATCAGCGCAATCTCTATCAACTGACTCATCCGTCGAACTTCGTCGCGGGCCGCGTGCAGGGCCATCGCGACGGCTACGGTTTCCTGATTCGCGACGACGGCCAGGACGACCTGTTCCTGCCCAACGGCGAGATGCAGAAGGTCATGCACAACGACCGCGTGCTCGCGCGCATCGTCGGCTATGACCGGCGTGGGCGGCCCGAAGGGCACATCGTCGAAGTCACGGACCGCGCGAACAAGCGCGTGATCGGGCGTCTGCTCAACGAGAACGGCGCGCTGATCGTCGCGCCCGAAGACAAGCGCATCGGCCACGACATCCTGATCACGCAGAACACCCGCAAGGCGAAGGTCGGCCAGGTCGTGGTGGTCGAGCTGACCGATTTCCCGAGCCGTCATTCGCAGCCGCTCGGCCGCGTGGTCGAAGTGCTTGGCGATATCGACGACCCCGGCATGGAAATCGAAATCGCGGTGCGCAAGTACGGCGTGCCGCACGAATTCAGCGAGGCCGCGCTCGGCGAAGCGGCCAAGCTGCCCGACGAAGTGCGCCCGGCCGACATCCGCCATCGCGTCGATCTGCGCGACGTGCCGCTCGTCACGATCGACGGCGAGGACGCGCGCGACTTCGACGACGCCGTCTATTGCGAGCCGGTCAAGGTGGGCCGCGGCGACGGCTTCCGCCTGATCGTC
Organism: Paraburkholderia youngii; assembly: GCF_013366925.1. Taxonomy (NCBI): domain Bacteria; kingdom Pseudomonadati; phylum Pseudomonadota; class Betaproteobacteria; order Burkholderiales; family Burkholderiaceae; genus Paraburkholderia; species Paraburkholderia youngii. The sequence continues at coordinate 4,828,822 of NZ_JAALDK010000001.1, read as the reverse complement.
GCGATCGCGGACGTGTCGCATTACGTGCTGCCGCAAAGCGGGCTCGACACCGACGCGATCGAGCGCAGCACGTCGGTGTATTTCCCGCGCCGCGTGATCCCAATGCTGCCGGAGAAGCTGTCGAACGGACTGTGCTCGCTGAATCCGCAAGTCAACCGCTGCGTGCTCGTGTGCGACATGATCGTCACCGCGCGTGGCGACGTGAAGGCGTATCAGTTCTATCCGGGCGTCATGCATTCGGCCGCGCGGCTCACGTACACCGAAGTCGCCGCGGTGCTGACAAACACCAAGGGCCCCGAGGCGACCCGCCGCGCCGCATTGCTGCCGCAACTGCAGAATCTGTATGGCGTCTACAAGGCGCTGTTCGCGGCGCGCCAGAAGCGCGGCGCGATCGACTTCGATACGACGGAGACGTACATCGTCTGCAACGCGCAGGGCAAGATCGAGCAGATCGTGCCGCGCACGCGCAACGACGCGCACAAACTGATCGAGGAGTGCATGCTGGCCGCGAACGTGTGCGCGGCGGATTTCCTGAAACGCAACAAACACCCGGGCCTGTTCCGCGTGCATGCGGGTCCGAGCGCGGAAAAGCTCGAGAACCTGCGCACGTTCCTGCGCGGCATGGGCCTGACGCTCGGCGGCGGCGACACGCCGCACGCGAGCGACTACGCCGCACTGATGGCGCAGATCCGCGACCGGCCCGACGCCTCGATGCTGCAGACGATGCTGCTGCGCTCGATGCAGCAGGCGGTCTACAGCCCCGACAACATCGGGCACTTCGGTCTCGCCTACGAGGCCTACGCTCACTTCACGAGCCCGATTCGTCGCTATCCGGACCTGCTCACGCATCGCGCGATCTACGCGATCCTGCAAGGCCGCAAGTATCAGCCGCAGCCGCCGCACGGCGTCGAACTCAATACCGCGCTGTCGCCGCGCGCCCGCGCAATGCAGCAGGCCGACGAGGAAAAGCGCGGTGCCCGCGCTCGCACGAACAACGTGGCGATCTGGGAAGAGCTCGGGCTGCACTGCTCGGCCAACGAGCGCCGCGCGGACGAAGCATCGCGCGACGTCGAAGCGTGGCTCAAGTGCTATTTCATGCGCGACAAGCTCGGCGAAGAGTATGGCGGCATGGTCAACGGCGTCACGTCGTTTGGCATCTTCGTGCAGCTCGATTCGCTGTTCATCGAAGGTCTCGTGCATGTGACCGAACTCGGCTCGGACTACTTCCAGTACGACGAGATCAGGAACGAGCTGCGCGGCGAGCGCACCGGCATTCGTTACCGGCTGTCGGATCGTGTGCGCGTGCAGGTGAGCCGCGTCGATCTCGACGCACGCAAGATCGACTTCCGTCTCGTGCGCGATACGCCGATCAAGCCGCCTGCGGCGCGCGGTATGGCGGCGGACAAGGGTGACGGCGCTGGGCCGCGAGTGCGCGTGTTGCCGTCGGCGGAAAGCGGCGCGTCGTTGCCGGGGCCGCGGCGCAAGAAAGCCGCGCCCGCGCAGAGCGTGGCGGTCAAGGAAGCGCGCGCCGCGCGCGGCGCGGCGAGGAAGCATGGCGTCGCGAGCAAGGCGGCGTCGAAGCAGGCACGCAAGAAGCGCTGAGGCTTTCACAGCGCCGGGACCGCGCGCAGCGGGCACGTGAACGCGTGCCGGTTGCGCGCGGTCTGCCTTTTGGTTTCATCTTCATCACAGTGGCGCGCGTTGAATGCGCGTCCAATCAAAGGTTGTTCAGTCATGGCACGTCATAAGGTTTTATACGGTTTCCACGCAGTGACCGCGCGTATCCGGCACGATGCGTCGACGGTCGAGGATGTCTATTACGACGCGACGCGCAAGGACCGTCGTATGACCGAATTCCTGCAGGCCGCGAAGGACGCGGGCGTGCGTCTGATCGCCGCCGACGAAACCCGTCTGTGGGGTCTCGCGCGCACCGAGCGCCATCAAGGCGTGGTCGCGCGCGCGGGCGATCTGCCGCTCGCGCAGAACCTCGCCGAACTGCTCGACGGGATCAGCGGTTCGCCACTGATTCTCGTGCTCGACGGCGTGACCGATCCGCACAATCTCGGCGCCTGCCTGCGCGTCGCCGACGCGGCCGGCGCGCATGCGGTGATCGCGCCGCGCGATCGCGCGGTGGGACTGAACGCGACTGCCGCGAAGGTCGCGAGCGGCGCGGCCGACACGGTGCCGTACATCACGGTCACGAATCTGGCGCGCGCGCTGCGCGAACTGAAGGACGCGGGCGTTTGGGTGGTCGGCACGGCCGGCGACGCGCAGAAGAGCGTCTACGAAACGGAACTCGACGGGCCGGTGGCGCTCGTGATGGGCGCGGAAGGCGAGGGCATGCGGCGTCTGACGCGTGAAACCTGCGACGTCGTCATGAACATTCCGATGGCGGGGACGGTGGAGAGTTTGAATGTGTCCGTGGCCAGCGGGGTGTGTCTGTTTGAAGCGGTGCGGCAGCGGGCGGTGAAGAAGTAGTTCTTCTGTCGTCGTTCTTGTTGTTGGTCGATTGATGGCGCCCGGAACGCGGTGGTGGTTTCGGGCGCTTTGTTTTGCGTGCAAGGGATTGGCTATTCACGCAACAGGTTATGTAGTGAGAATTCTCGCTAATTCATCAAAGAAGGTGCTGGTTGTATATCCCCATAAAACGGGATCGAAATCATATCCACACGCCTCATCGAATTTTTCATCCAGTTTTTCACCTGCCTCCTGCCTGAATTTCTCTATTTCGGCCAACGTATCCTGGATCTCTTCGGGCGAACTGTCTCTTTTGAAGCAGGAGACGATCTCCTCCAGAGTGTCTCCCCATAGGTCCGAGTCCTGATTGAGATAGCCGCCAAACAATGCATAGAATTGTGGGTACGATGTTTCGTCGATCATTTCAGTAAGTACGATGTGAGAATGTAATAGGGCATTCCGTTGTATTCTTCAAATTTAATGGAAACTCGAACAGTACTCATGTCTTTAAGTTCCCCCGTTGCCCGGACGACTCCATAGCCCACCTTGCTCCCTACGTCCTGATAGAGAATCAAAAGACGCCTTGGGTTTGACTGAGCCCAATTCGTGATTTTTGACGTGTTGGACTCCATCACCTTGGAGATGGCCCATTCCGCGGCCGCCAAGTCCCGAAACGACGATACCACTCTTCTCTCCGATTCCAATCGCAGCCGCTCCCGCAACTGCGCCTCAGTCCTCCCCACATGCTTCAGTATCGTATGCCCACCGATCCGGCTACCGGCTTTGGCCTCATGCGCATCCAGACTAATCCGCCCCATCGTAATCCGCGCGACGCGCGCGGCTCTGATCGAGCCGATGAGTCCGAACGGCACCGCGATATCGAGCGACACGCCAATCTGATTAGCCAGGTCCGGGCGGGCTTTCAGCGACTCGGCGAGCTTCGTCGCGCTTTGCTGTGTCAGCGTAACCGTGTCCTGGCCCGTCAGTATCTGACGCAGACCGCTCGCCGCCGTGTCCGAGCCGTGCACGCCGAACATTACGCAACCGGCCTTGCTTGCCATCGTCGGTTCAGGCAGCGCGCATAGCGCTGCCGCTCCGACCATCTCCGCTACGCCTGCGGCGACCTGCAGGCCGCCCCAGAGCCGGTTGCTCAGCATCTCCGTCTGGCTGATCGATCCGCGCGTCAATATGGCGGCTAGCTGCGGCGCGCTGAGCACCACGCGCACGCCATCTCCATCGTATTCCTGCGACATTCCAGAATCCTCTGTGGTCTTGCGGGCCTAAAAACTAGCAAGCACCACAGCGGTTTGATATGGGCGATGGTTGATTCTTATGACTCAATATGTGAAAAGCTGTCCGGCAAATCAGCGGGCTGCACGGCACAAAGCGCGCCCAAACCGAACCCTCCCCCCGCCGCTCCGGTAAACTATCGGTTTTTCACGCTTTTCCCGCCTCTCCCATGACTCAAGACGAACTCAAACAACTGGTCGGCCAGGCCGCCGCCGATCACGTGAACGCCAACGTGCCGCAAGGCTCGGTGATCGGCGTCGGCACGGGCTCCACCGCGAACTGCTTCATCGACGCGCTGGCCGCCACCAAATCCCGCTATCGCGGCGCGGTGTCGAGTTCGCTCGCCACCACCGCGCGGCTGCAATCGCACGGCTTCAAGGTGCTGGACCTGAACGAGATCGACTCGCTGCCGGTGTACGTCGACGGTGCCGACGAAATCGATCGCAGCGGTGCAATGATCAAGGGCGGCGGCGGCGCGCTGACGCGCGAGAAGATCGTCGCGTCGGTGTCGGAAGTATTCGTCTGCATCGCGGATGCGAGCAAGGTCGTCGAGACGCTCGGCAAGTTCCCGCTGCCGATCGAAGTCGTGCCGATGGCGCGTACCGCGATCGGCCGTCGCGTGACAGCGCTCGGCGGCGTGCCCGTCGTGCGCGTGACGAAAGAGGGCGCGCCGTTCATCACCGACAACGGCAACGAGATCATCGACGTGAAGGGCTTGAGCATCAGCGACCCGCGCACGCTCGAGGCGCATATCAACGCATGGCCCGGCGTCGTCACGGTCGGCCTGTTCGCGGGCCGCGGCGCGAATCTGTGCCTGCTCGGCACCGACACCGGCGTGCAAACGATCACGTACGGCCAGAATTAAGCGACTGCATTTCTGTTCGCTCTGACGCGTGTGAACCGTTCCAGCGGTTCACACGCGTTTTTTATTGCGCTCGCCCGCCGCGGGGGCAATCGCGCGCACCTGGCGGAAAGTGCCTGGACGCGCGCGCAGACCATTCGCCGTCGATGCTAGCCGCGCGCGATGCCCGCCACGTCAGGTGCCATTCGCCCGCGCAGCGCTCCGATCGCAACGCGTGACCAGGACTAGCGAGAAGAGGTGACGACGAAAACGTCAGCCGTGGTGCACGGACGAAACCTCAGCAATCAAGCCGTGATTTTGCAGACGCAAACGGACTCTGCGAATTACTCGCGAACTGTCGCACGTCGAATGTGTGCACGCGCACGCACAGTCAGAAACGTGGCACATACACTCTTCTCTAAGGCCAGGTGGCGTTTCGTGACAGATAGGGCGGAATATGAAAGTGGCGATCGTGCACGATTGGCTGGTCGCTCCCGGCGGCGCCGAGAAAGTGCTCGGGCAGATCATCGAGTGCTTTCCCGACGCCGATGTTTTCAGCGTCGTCGATTTTCTCGAAGATCGCACGCCGCTAGCCGGTAAGCCGGTCACCACGTCATTCATACAACGCCTGCCGTTTGCGCGCACCCGGTATCGCGCCTATTTGCCGTTGATGCCGCTTGCCGTCGAACGGTTCGATCTGTCGAACTATGACCTGATCATAAGCAGTTCTTGCGCGGTCGCGAAGGGTGTACTGGTCGGCCCACATCAGACGCACATCAGCTACGTGCATTCGCTGATGCGCTATGCGTGGGATCTGCAGCATCAGTATCTGCGCGACGCGAATCTGCTGCGCGGACCGAAGTCGTGGGCCGCGCGGGTGTTGCTGCATTATCTGCGCGGCTGGGACGCGCAGTCGACGAATGGTGTCGATCGTCTGATCGCGAATTCACAATCGGTCGCGCGGCGCATGCTGAAAACCTATCGGCGCGATGCCGCAGTGATTCCGCCGCCCGTCGACGTGAACGAATTCGAACTGCGCGCCGAGAAAGACGATTTCTATCTGAGCGTGTCGCGGATGGTGCCGCATCAACGCATCGATCTGATCGTCGAGACGTTCAACGCGACGCCGCAGCGCAAGCTGATCGTGATCGGCGATGGGCCGCAGATGGCGTCGATTCGCACGAAAGCCGGACCGAACGTGACGGTCCTCGGTTATCAGCCATTTGGCGTACTGAAGGATTACCTGGCGCGCGCGCGAGCCTTCGTGTTCGCCGCCGAGGAAGATTTCGGCATCGTGCCGCTCGAAGCGCAGGCCTGCGGCACGCCGGTCATTGCGTTCGCCAAGGGCGGGGCGCTCGAAACGGTCGTGCCGGTCGGCGACCCGCATCCCACCGGTGTTTTCTTCGCGCGTCAGACGGCGGTGTCGCTGCTCGACGCGGTCAACCGCTTCGAGCGGCTGAGCGCGTACATCACGCCGGCGGCCTGCCGCGCGAATGCCGAACGGTTTTCGTCTCAGGTGTTCCGGCGGGCGTTCATGGCCGAGGTTACGCGCACGATTGCGGCGGTCGCTCAGGGTCTGCCGGCGGCGGAACTGGGGGAACAGGTGACGTGGGCGGAGTCCGATCTCGCGACCCGGGAACTCGGCATCGCTAGCGACACCGCGCCGAAAAGCAGGTGGAGGCAATGAGGTGAGGGTCTTTCGCTGTTCTCGCCTCGTGGAGTTTTCGATAGGAGAAGGAAGGGTCTTCGTCGTCATGCAGTGATTTCGCAACAGGCAGTAACGAGCCGTTCTGACCAACGCGTCCGGGCGGCTATTGGTGTGGGCGCGTCCGCTTCGCGCTTTGTGTCGGCAGTGCGTATCGCTTATCGCGCGAAACGCACCGCGCGTGCAAGGCGAGCCGCGGCCGGCCATTGTCAAGCAAGCAGGACTGGACTTCAAAAAATGACATCGGGGTGCGCGCCACGCGCTACGGGCGAGATATTCGCTGGCGCGGCATGCCTCGCGTGGCCATAACGACCTGAAGCAGACGTTCGCTATCGTGACCGCTGAATCACCTCACTGCGAAGTTCGCAGTGCTGGCAATTCGGCGTGCCACGGCGATTCACTACAACAGGCAGTCGTCATTCGCGCGTCACCGATTAACGCGCCGACGGCTTTTGGACGAGGACGAATTTAAACTCATGAATGCCGATCGCCTTCCGGGACCTTTTCCCGACATTGCCGCAACCTGGGCTGCGCTTAAGAGCCAGTTGCCGATCACGCCGATTCGCACCGAAGAGGATTATCACCAGATGGTGCGCATCGCAAACTCGCTGTCCGATCATCTAAGTGGCGAAGACAACGATCCGCTCGCGGATCTGCACGCGATCGTGAAGGAGCTGGTCGGTCACTGGCAAGCGCGCAACCTGGCGATTCCAAAAGCGGAGCCGCGCGAGGTCCTGCGCCATTTGCTGACCACGCATGGTCTCAAGCAGAAGGATCTGGCCGGCATCGCGTCGCCGACCGTGGTCAGCGATATTCTCGCGGGGCGCCGCGCGATCAGCAAGAAAGTCGCCAAGGCGCTCGCGGTACGGTTTCAGACCGACGTCAGCCAGTTCCTGTAGCGGCGGTGTCGCGCGGCGGGTCCGTCCATGACGGAGTCCGTCGCGGCTCTTTGTCTTGCGTCAACGATGGCGGCTGTCGATCGGGCCGCCGGAGTTGGCGTTTCCATTTGCAGCGCGCCGCGGCGCGGGCACGATGGCCGCCACCGTCGGAAGCGATCCGCTCGATCGCATGATCAGAACGCGTTGCGGCCGACGAAGCCCTTGAAAACCGTGATGAAGACGATCTTCATGTCGAACCAGAACGACCAGTTCTGGATATAGAAGAGATCGAATTTGATGCGCGCTTCCATCTTCTCGACCTTGGCGGTCGCGCCGCGATAGCCGTTGACCTGGGCCCAGCCGGTGATGCCGGGCTTGATGCGGTAGCGGTGCATGTAGCCGTACACCTGGTCTTTGTACAGATCATCGTGTTCGATCGCATGCGGGCGCGGACCCACCACCGACATCTGACCGAGCAGCACGTTCAGAAACTGCGGCAGCTCGTCGAGACTCGTGCGGCGCATGAAGCTGCCGAGCTTCGTCACGCGCGAGTCGTTGCGGGTCGCCTGCGTGATCTGGCCGTGCTCTTCCCGGTGCACGGTCATCGAGCGGAACTTGTAGATGCAGAATGGCTGACCATCGACGCCCTTGCGGATCTGCCGGAAAAACACGGGTCCCGGCGACGTGAGCTTGATGCCGATCGCGAGCACGACGAACACCGGCGCGAGTGCGAACAGCGCTAGCGCGGCGAACAGGCGGTCGAACATCAGCTTGGGCCACATCTGCGGCGGCGAGAACGGCGTCGCGCTCAGATTCAGCGTCGGCAAACCGACGACATCGACGATCGCATGATTGAACAGCGACAGACCGCGCACGTCGGGAATGAAGCGCAGATTGACGAAGTCGTGTCTGAAGGTGCGCGTGAAGCGGTAGATCGTGTGTTCTTCGCAAAGTGGCAACGCGAGCCACACTTCGTTGACGCGTTCGTCGCGCACCTTCGTCGCGAACGCTTCCAGATCGGTCAGCACGGGCAGGCGGGCCAGACGCGCGCCATACGCGTCGCGGCCTGCCACGCTAGTGTCGAACACGCACACCGGTTTGAAGCCCGCTTGCGGCGCATGCTCGAGATGCGCGAGCAGCGTGCGCGCAAAGCCCGGTGCGCCGACGATCGCGACGGTGCGCGCGTTCATCCCGCGGCGGCGCACGAAGCGCAGCACCACGTGCATGATGCAGCGGGTCGCAATGATCAGCGCGCCGGAGATCAGCGTCGAATATCCGAACCATAGGCGCGACACCGCATCCATCCGATGCAGCGTGAACGCGAGCACGAGCGAGGTCGCGACCACCACGACCCACGCGGCGGCGATTCTTGCGAGCACTGGCGCGAGCGCGTTGCCGCGCCACGTCTCATAGGCGCCGAAGCCCGGAAACAGCAGCAGAACCAGCACACAGTTGAATGCAATCAGAAGGCGCTCGGTATCGCCTAACGCGATTGGCGCGGGAAAGCGGATCCAGTGGGCTAGCAGACCGCCTGCAATCACGAAGAGCACGTCGAGACATCGAGAAGTAGCCCTAAACATAGGCAAATCGACCCCGGTCATCGAACGGCGTCCCGCTTATTCGACGGTCTCCGCCTGGCGCAGGCGCGGCAGCAGACGATCGAATTCGCGTTTCACGAGGCCGTAGCATTCGCACGCGCGGGCTTCGAGGCCCTTGCGGTCGAGCACCTTGATATGACCGCGGCTATGATGGATCAGGCCTTCGTCGTGCAGCTTGCCAGCCGCTTCGGTGATCCCTTCGCGGCGCACGCCGAGCATGTCGGCGATCAGCTGCTGCGTGACGGTCAGATCGTTCGACGCGACGCGATCCACTTCGATCAGCAGCCAGCGGCACAGTTGCTTGTTGAGCGCGTGATGGCGGTTGCACGCGGCGGTCTGCGCGACCTGGGTCAGAAGCGCGTGCATATACAGCAGCATCAGGCGACGCAGAAAGTCGGACCGCGCGAACTGCTGCTTAAGCGCCTGCGCGCTCATCCGGTAGGCGAAGCCCGCGCATTGCACCTGCACGCGGTTGGGCATGGTTTCGCCGCCCGTCAGGACCGGCACGCCGGTCATGCCTTCGCGGCCGACCGCGGCGATCTCGACGGAGCTGCCGTCTTCCATCGTCGAGAGCATGGAGATGATCGCGGTGGTGGGGAAGTAAACATGATGGATCCGTTGACCCGAGTCGCACAGCAGCTGCTCGGTGCGCAGATGAACCAGTTCCAGGTGGGGGGCCAGCGCTTGCCATTCGTGCGAAGGCAATGCGCCCAGCAGATGGTTACCGTGCAAATCGGATTGAAGTGTCAACATGATCGGTCCTCGCATGAAAGCCGCGCCGCGCGCGACTCTCTCCGTTTATTTGATCCGATGCCCGCATCCTCGGGACAGGGCTGCCCGGCGGGCAGCTAGGATGACCAGCATCGGCCCCGTTATAGGCCTGTCTGCCACCGCCTCTGTTGTTGCGCTCGTGTGCGGTGGCACTCTGTTGCGTGAAGGTAATAGCGAGGACCGTGCCAACATAAGGGAAAACGTGTGCTGATGCGGCGCAGCGAACGAACCCGGAGTGCGTCGGGAGGGGAAAAGCGGCTTTTTGTTTCAGTTCTGCACACCCCCTCCGGATGGGGAATGCATCGTATGAAAGCTTTGGGTTTCGGGGAATCCCTTGATATCAAAGGCTTCACGGCCAAAAACAGGCGGGCTGTCGAAGCTGTCTCAGATTTGAACCTGGCGCCGCATGCACGTTTTGAAGCGCTCGACCTGAAGTGTCGGAAATGATTCAGAAGTGTTAAATGGAGTGCGTACGCTGTCGCACGCAAAGCCTTTTAGAGCCGCTAACAGTCGCGTTCGAGCCAACAGTGACTGCGCGGAGCAGACAGTTCGAGAGGTGCGAAGCGGGCTGTGGCGCGCCTCGCGGGCCTGCGACTAGTTCGGAATCACCACTAGCCGTAAAAGATGGCGGAAAGCGCATTGATCGCGCGGACTTCCCCTTGGGGCGCCGCGCTTGTTTCATCCACTTTAAAGGCCGCGTTTGATGCAGGAGCAACGACTTCTTGCGGCGACGCGGCGAACACGGTCGGCAACAGCGGTTCCAGCGGAAGCAGCGGCACGACACAGCGCCGGTTCGGCGCGAGATGGAACCAGTCGCGCGTCGCGCGATAGTGCGGGTCAATGATATGAACGAAGCGCGCAAAGCGCTTCGTTTCGATCGCGAGCTGCCAGCCGTTGCCGTCGCCACGACGTTCGACCTGAACGGTCATACCGAGGTCATCTCTCGCGTGCACGCTACGCTCGGGCAGATGAAACGCCTCGGACACGATCTCGCCGCTCGCGGCATCGTATAACGTTGCAATCGTGACATCGTGCGCGCGCGGGCCGAAGCGGTACGCATGCGTCAGATCGAAGAACTGGCCGAGCAGCGCGGCCGCGCTGATGCGTTGCAGGCTGCGCGGCGCAAGCGTCAGCGCGCTGCGCGCGGACGTGACCTTCACGCTGCCGTCGCGCAGACAGACCAGTTCGAGTTCGCCGCTAAACGTTTGCGCGCGCTCGTTGATCAGATGGATATCGAGGCCGTTCAGGCCTTCGTCGGTCAGCGTGACCTGCAACGGCTGCAGTGTCTGCGCGAAGCCGTGCAGCGCGCTTTTCGGCCGTCCCGTCGCGTCGATCACGCCCCAGCCCGCGCCCGCGCGCAGGTCCTGCAACTGCCACACGAGGCCGCCGCCGCACGGTGAGCCCGCGCGCCGCCACTCGGCGAACACGTCGCCGATCAGATCGGCAACCACCGCGCGCGACAGATCCAGATAGCGCGCCGTGTCTTCATAGCGCAAGCGCGCCGGCTCGACGCCGTAAAGCGCCTGCAGATAGTGATCGCGCACGTCGTCGAAATCCCAGCCTGCGCCGGCATCGCGCGGCACGGCGGCTTTCCAGCGCGGGTCGTGCGTGTGGATCGTGCCGAGCGCGTCGTGCAGCGTCGCGTCGTCGGGGACGTTGGCGAATGCCAGGCATTCGGCGGCGAAGCGCACCTGCGCGCGCCGCACGTCAGCGAGCGGCCGCTGATACGCGCCGACGCCGTAGTAGTGCGTGACGCCGTCGTTAGTCGAAAACGGCCACGCGCCACCCGATGGCGAATTGCTGACATAGGGCACGTCCGCGCGTTCGCGCGCGACGAGCGCGGGCAGCAGCTCGGTAAACAACGGTTGCGCGCGCCGCGCCGCGGGCAGTCCGAACATCGCCGCCTGCTGATCGACCTCGCTACCCCCGCATAGCACCGCGAGCGACGCGAAGCGACGCGTGCGGGTCAGGAACTGGCTCGCTTCGCGCTCGATCAGTGCGCTGAATGCGGCATCGTTCGGGTAGTCGAAATTCGCCAGCGCGAAGTCCTGCCAGATCAGCAGGCCGTACTCATCGGCGAGCGCATAAAACAGATCTGATTCATAGAGCATCGTGCCGCCGACGCGCAGCATGTTCATGCCGGCGGCGCGCGCGAGCTCGAACGTATGGCGCAATTGCGCTTCGGTGCCTGCTAGCGTGACGAGATCGGCGCTGGTCCAGCACGCGCCGCGACAGAACACGGGCACCTCATTCACGCGCAAGGTAAAGCCCGCAGCATCGGCGCCGCGATCCACTTCGATACGACGAAAGCCGATCGAGCCCAGAGACTGGCTGATCACGTTGCCGTCGGCGAGTTGCAACGTCAGAGGATATAAAGCGGGCTCTCCGTGCGTGTGCGGCCACCAGCGTTTCGCATCGGGCACGCGCACGTCGCCGGTGAGTGTATATGCATCGTGCCATTGCAAACACGAAACATGGTTGCCGCACGCGAGTGTCGCGCGGCAGGCGGCGTCGTGGGGGTGTACGAAACGTAACGTCAACGAAACAACCCCATCGTCATGCTCGAGCCGGCTGGTCAGATCAATCGTGTCGAATGCGTGCGGTGCGTCGCCGAGCATCTCGACTGGACGCCACGGCCCGACCGCATGGATCGACGGACACCAGCCGGGCATATGGCCGAGCAGGGTGGTGCGCACATTGCGAAGCGTCGGCGGCGACACGAGGCGTGGCCGCCAGCGCGCACGCGAGCGTTTGGCCGCCAGCGCCGGCGTCAGCGAGCGAAAGCACAGCACGAGCGTCGCACGGCCATTCAGTTCGATATCCACATCATGGGCGATGAACATCGATGCGCAATCGAGCCGCTTCACATCGTCGAGCCACACTTGCGCGAGCGTCGCGAGTCCATGAAAGCGCAGGCGGCGCCGACCGGTGCCGATCAGCGTGACGCGATACCAGTGATCGTCGAACGCGAGCGGTGGCGGGTGATCGACATCGAGCAGACCGGCGGCGCGCCGTGCGCTCGCGACGGTGCCGGGTACGGGCGCGGCGAGCCAGCCTTGCGCGGGCAGATCGGCCGGTGACACATAGGCGTTGGGCGGGGTGCTCAGACAAGCCCAGCCGGTGTCGAGCCGTTGTGGCCATAGGGAGAGCGCGCCGTCCGCGCGCGGACGGCCGGCGCCGCTCTCGTCAGCCGCCGGATCGAGTGTCGATACATCCACGGTCAATTCCCGGAAAAACCGCGCGGCGCGAGGCACGCGCATCAACGCATTAGCGCACCAGAGCGGCTAGCGGCGGCAGCGTTTGTTCATAGGCGCTTTCAAGCACGTCGAAGCAGTCTTCGCAGCTATCGCGGCGACCACGCGCGAGCGCGCGAATCAGCCGGAACTGCATCACCATCGATTCCGACGCGATGCACTGCGCGGCGGCCGGTATCGTCGGCGGCATCTCGAAGCCTTGCGCGGACAGCCACTGCAGATACTTCGACAGAAACTCGAAGTTCGCACCGAGCTGCCGCATCAGATTGAACGAGTACAAATGGAAGTACGCCTCGTCGCGCTCGAACAGCGTATCGAGATGCGCTGGAAACGCGGCACGCCATTGCGAAATCGGATTGCTCAATGGACGCCGCTCCAGATGCGCGCACAGCAGTTGCGCCGACGCCTCCGCGAGCGCGGTGCCTTCGAGCGCGGGCCGCGCCTGCTTGGCGAACTCGACGTACGGAAACAGCAGATCGGGCTGGCCGGTGAAATGCGGCAGCTTGCGAAACACGCCGTCGTAGTCGTCGCCTTCGAGCTGGTGGTAGCCGGTGTTGTGGAAATAGCCGAGGCGGCGCGCGGCGGTATCGACGAAGTCGATGCCGATCGTGGTCTTCGGATGCTCGCTGCGATACGAGGTCGCGCGCGTATCGGGCAGGTAGTAGCCGTCGACTTCGACCAGCACGGTGTGGCCGCGCAATGTCTGCGCGAGCACGCGTTCTTCGAGCGAATCGTAGATCGCGAGCTCCTGCACCTGGGTGCCATACAGCCGTTCGAGATCATCGAGCGGAAACTTGAAGAACGTGAACTGATCGCCTTCGAAGTCCTGCGTGACCGTGAACGCGAGCGCCGCGCGCGGGTCGAGCCCGAAGCCGTGCAGCAGCTCGATCCACAGATCGACGTAGCAGTTGGTCTCCTGCCACACGCGTTCGCCCTGATGCAGCGCGTGCGCTACGTGCTCGCGCAACTGCGTGCCGGCACGCGGCGCCGCGTGGGTCTCGTGATGCGTCGGCGGATCGCCTGCGCGTCGCGGCAGCGACGAGTTGGCGCGCGAGCCGGCAAGCGCCGAAGTCGGCGATGAGTTCATGCGCGCTCTCCAGCGACGGCTGCGGTTTGCATAGATTGCGCCGCCTGCAGCGCATCCGCGACGCGGCTCCCGGTATCGCCCCACAGCAGCGCGCGCACGTCGTCGGGCCACGCGTCGACGTCGAGCCCATGATGACGGAACAGCGCGAGCGTGATGCGTTCCATGCCGAAGCCGACACAACCCGTATGCGCGGTCGTGCCGTCGTCGCAGGCGATCTTCCAGATCGCACCGAAGTGGTCCATGTGATAGTTGAACGACAGGCAGGCCGTCTTGCCGCGCGGATCGGCGACCGCGATCAGCAACTCGAACTTGAGCGCCTGCGCGCGCTGGCTATCGGCGACGATCTTGCCGCCGCGGCCGAAGAACGGATCGTTCGCAAGATCGACTTCGACGGGCAAGCCCAGCAGCTTCACGAGCAACGAGCCGCGCTCGATCCACATCTGCCGGAACGCCATCACCTGCTCGGGGCTGCCGAGACGCACGTATTCGCGTTGACGGAACATTTGCATCCGGCCCGGATCGAGCGACGGCTCATGGCGGAAGCAGTACGACAGCACGTCGATCGTGCGGCCGCCGGCGGGCAGGGGGCCGCGCCGCGAAATCACCGGATAGATCGGATAGCAGGCGGCCGGCGTCAGCACGACGCGCGTCGGTTTCTGTTGCGCTAACCACGCGTCGCCGCGGTCGTCGTCGCTATCGGCCATCGCCTCGTCGAGCGCGCGCAGCAGGCGGTGATGGCCCATGTCGTCGCCGCAGAACGCATGGATGGTGCCCGCGAGATTCGGAAAGCTCTTCAGGTACTCGCTGTCCTCGAAGTCGGTGCGGCGCATCGCGGGCGGAAAACGCAGTACTTCGGCTTGCTGATCTTTGCCGAGATGCGTAATCGCCACGTTCAATCGATCGATCACGTCCTCGAAAATCTGGCTGCGGCCATACAGTCCGTTTTCGCCGGTGTCGATCAGCAGGCCGGCTGCCAGCATCTCGTCGCGCAGCGTGAGCGAAGGCCCCACGTCGGCGGAGGCCGCCGCGGCAGTGGCAGCAGCGGCGGTATCGGTCATCAGCTTCATTCAGGGTCTCCCCGGCGCGGCAGGACGTTGCGCGAGCAGCAGACTCGCGGTGTTCTGCGCGATACGGTCGTTATTGATCATCAAGGGCGCAGAGTGCAGGTCGCGCAGATGGCGCCCGACGCTATAAGGTGTGCCGTTCTTGTAGCCCGCCATGCCGCAGATCATCAGCACTTCCTGTACGACCTGCAGCGCGGTGCTCGAGATGCTGGTCTTCAGCGTGTTCATGTCCGACGCGAAACCGAGCATCGCCGCGAGCGGGGCGTCCGCCTGGATCGCGCCCTCGCGTGCCTGATGCGCGGCGCGCGCGGCCTCCAGTGCAACCGACAGACGCGCCTGCATCATCTGCAGCAGCCCGACGGCTTCGGCAAGCCGCAGGCCCGCCGGCGGCATGGAGCCGGGCTTCGCGCGCGCCTGCGCGCGGAAGAACGCTTTCGCGCGATTGACCGCGTCGATCGCGATGCCGGTCCACACCGACGCCCACAGCGTGTGCGACACGGGCAGCATGGTCTGATCGGCGATGTCGGCGAACGGCGTCGCAAGAATCTGTTCGGCGAGTCCTGTCGCGACGAGCCGGAAGCCCTCGCTGCAGGTGCCGCGCATGCCCATCGCGTCCCAGCCGCCGCGTCGCTCGAGCTGCGTTTCGGCGCGCAGCGCGACGATCAGCACCTGGTCGGACGCGGCCGCTTCGGCGGTGCGCCGAGCGGTCACGAGGATGCCGTCGGCGTGCGCGCCGTACGAGATCGTCGGTGCGAGCTTCTCGATCCGGAAACGCGCGCCATCGAGCTCGACCGAGCACGCGCTCGTACGCATGTTGCCACCGATCGTCTCTTCCGATGTCGCCGACGCGAGCAGCCATTGCTGCTCGGCCAGTTGCGCGAGCAGGCTCGCTTGCCAGGCCGAATTGCCGCGATGAGAGTCGATGCACGCGACCTGAATCTGATGCATCGCATAGATCATCGCCGTCGATGCACAGCCCTGGGCGAGCGTTTCGCAGATCGCGCCGATATCGGCAAGCGACAGGCCCGCGCCACCGTAGGCGGTCGGCACCATCGCCGACAACAAACGCTCGGCCTTCAGTGCGTCGAACGCCTCGACCGGAAAGCGCGCGTCACGGTCGACAGCGTCCGCGTATTGCGCGGCGATCGCCGCGCACCGATGCGCTGCAGCACGCCATTCGGGACCGCTGTCGAGCGCGGTCAGCGCCCCGGTGGCGGGGCTCTCGCCAGCGCCGGTCCGTGCGTCGGTAGTCGAGTTCGCGGCCGCCCCGCAGGCCGCCGCGGCGGCCTGATCCAGCAGCGGCGCGCTCATGCTGCCGCCTTGGCCTGCAGCAACTCCGTCATCGCGGCGGCCATCGAGTCGATGCTCGAGAACAGGCGGCGCGTCAGCATACGGTCAGGAATTTCGACGTTGAATTCGTCTTCCATGGCAAGCATCAGATGCACGGTCGCGAGCGATGAGAGTCCGGCAGCATAGAGGTCGGCGTCGTCGGCGAGGCTTTCCACCGGGACATCCAGGCGTGCGGATTCTGAAAGGATGCGTCTCAAAGCAGTTTTCATGCAGTGCTCCCCCTTATGCTCAAAGGTCTGCCGATGGGTGCCGGGATCGAATGATCGTGGGCGCCTGATTTTCGTAGGTAGGTTCGTGCGGTGCGAAGACCGCAGTGTGTGTGCGCGATGGTGCGGTGCGGTGATGCAGGCGGGCTGTGTGAAGCCATCTGCGATACCGGGGCACGTGGTGAGACTGCGCTTCGTTGGCTCGTATTTAAGAATCGGCAACCCCGAGCGTCAGTGCGATGGCGCACGGAAGCACGTCTTTCGCGCAGGCTACCGTGTAGTCGATGATGAGGGACCGTCATGGATCGGCCGGCCGTCGCGCACGGCAGGCATCGCCGGTTTCGCCAGGTATTTTGACCGCCGGGGGCGTGATGAACTGGAAAACGCTGGAGTTCGATCAGCTATCTGCACGTGAGTTGTATGTCGTGCTGCGTGCGCGCAGTGCGGTATTCGTCGTCGAGCAGTCGCATGTGTGCCTCGACGCGGACGGGCGCGACGAGCACGCTTTGCATGTGTTCGCGGTCGACGACATGGCACGTCCAATGCCGGTGCTCGCCTATGCGCGGGTGCAGCCCGGCGATTCGGAAGATCCGGAAGTGACGATCGACAAGGTGCTGACGAGTCCGCTGCGGCGCGGCGACGGCACCGCCGAGATGCTGATCGAGCGCGTGCTCGAAGCGGTCGCCGAACGCTGGCCGGGCCGCGCCACGCGCGTGAGTGCGCCGCTTGGCTTGCGCGGGTTCTACGAGCAGTTCGGCTTTCGCAAAACGGAGGGGCCGTACCTCGAACATGGAATGCCGTACATCGGTCTTACGCGTCAGGTGCGTGGCGCTCAGGCGCGCTTCGGGCAGCGGCGGCGCGAGCGCGCCGGCGCATCGTTCGCCAACACGTTCGAACTGTTGTGATGCCGGGACTCAGCCTCGTGCCCGTCCGGACGACGGCACGAGACGCAGCCAGAGCCGGTAAAGCGCGGCGCGCAATTCGCTGGACCCGCGCAGCGATATGCCGAAGTTCGCTGCGCTCAACGCGAGCGCAGCGATGATCGCCAGCAGCAGCGCGTTGATCGAATCCGCGAGCGCGAGCGCGACGAGCAGAAACGCCAGATGCGCGAGCATGTTGCGCACGATCGTCCACGCATGCAGCCGTGAGAAGGCGAGCAACACCGAGTAATCGAACAGCGCCTTCAGCACGACGACGACCGCCGCGCCCATGATGCCGAACCAGTGGATGCCGCACCACAACGCGCCGGTGAAGAACGGCAACTGAAGCCAGCTGACGCTTGCTACCGCCGCGGGATGGGTCTGCGCCTGCAACAGGCTGCCGAGGATGCTCGACTGGCCGCTCAGCCACACGCCGACGATCAGCACGCTCGCGACCGGCGCCGAGGCGGCAAGCTGCGGACCGAGCCACAGCAGCAGGAACGGCTTCAAGGCGAACAGCGCGACGATCACGCACGGCGTAAAAGCGCCATTGAGAAACGCGAGCGCGTGGTGCGCGAGCGCGTCCGCATCCTCGCGCGACGCGGCCGACAGACGCGGAAAGAGCGTGCGCACCATCGCGAGCGGCAGCAGGTTCAATCGATTGATCAGGTTTTGCGGCGTCGCGTAGTAGGTGACGAAGCGCGCGCCGAGCAGTCCGCCGACGAACACGCGGTCGAGGGTCGAGGCAATCATGTTGGCGCCGGAAAACATCAGCAGCCAACGGCCGTAGCGGAACAGCCCGATCATCAGGCGCCATTGCGGCAGCCGCATCCGGCGAATGCCGAGCGCGCGAATGGCGGCCACGCCGAGCATCAGGCCGGCGATGAAGCGCGCGATCACCGCGGCCGGAATCACGAACGCCAGCGACGGCGAAAAGCAGAAGACCGCCGCGATCGGCAGCAGCTGGAACAGCGCGGTGCCGAGCATCTGGTTGATGTTGTAGCTCGCGAAGCATTCGACGCCGGTAATCGCGCCCGCGAATACCCAAGTGACGTTCGCGATCGGCACCGCCACCGCGATCCACGGCAGGCTCGCCATCACTTCACGCTGGAACGCCGGCTCGATTTTCACGCCGTAGGTGATGTAGACGATGGTGCCGGCATAAATCAGCGCACCGCCGATGATGCCGGTGCCGAGATTCATGAACCACGCGCTCCAGAAAATCGGTTCGATCGAATCGTCGTTGGTTGCGCGCGCCTTGGCGATCTGGTTTTCCGTCGCGAGGCTGGTGCCCAGATCGAGGACGCTGAAGTAGCCGATCAGCGCCCACACCAGATTGATCACCCCATAGCGCTCGGCGCCCAGCAGATGAATGTAGGCCGGCACGGTCACGAGGGACACGAAGGTCGGCGCGACGGCTCCGGCAAAGTTGATGAAGATGTTCCTGACGATGCTTCGTTCCATGGTCCTCTTGTCCGGCCGGTGACGGGCGAGCCTATCGTATGACTTTCCCGTCGGCGCCGTCGCAGGTCTTGCATCTTGCCCCCAGGCGCCGCGTGACTGTGTGGGTGGCCGTACAGATGGCCGCGATCGGAGGGAGTTAAATGGCAATGGTCATAGGGTCGCGTGGTGGTTGGCCACGAGCCTTGGCGTCGCGCGCGGGCGCGCCCGCACCTTCTCCATCATCTGATGCTCGCGGCACGCACACCGCAGCCGCCGGCATTCAATACAGCGCATGAACGACGCGATCAGCCGCGTTTCGGTCCATGAGCGGGGCATGCTGCACTGCACAGCATGCTCATCGACACACGCGAGCCCAGCTCGATTCGGAGCCCAAACCAATGTGGCGGGACGCACATATGGGCGACAGCGCCTTTGTTGTAATCACATGAAAAGGAAGAAAACGTAAGGAGCGGACAGTGAGACCCATCGTCTTCGACGGCAACTTCGGCTGGTTGCATTCAGCCCACGGCCCGGATGGCGTTGTGATGTGTTCCCCGTTTGGCTATGACACGCTGTGCACGTATCGCGGCATGCGCCGGCTCGCCGAGCGCCTCGCCGCTCGCGGCATACCGGTGCTGCGCTTCGACTACCCGGCGAGCGGCGATTCGGCCGGCGATCCGACCGACGCCGGCCTGTGGCGCGCGTGGATCGACAGCGTCAAACAGGCGGTCGCGCAGCTGCGCGCAGCGACCGGTGTCGAGCGGGTCAGCTTGTGCGGTCTGCGTCTTGGCGGCATGCTGGCCGCGCTTGCCGCGCAGGAACTTGGCGACGTGCACGGTCTCGTGCTGATGTCGCCGGTGCTGTCGGGCAAGACTTATCAGCGCGAATTGCGCGCGCATTACCGGCAATGGTTGAACGATCCGGCCGCGATGGATTGCGTGGTCGAGCCCGATACCGACGAGTTCGTCGAAGCGTACGGCTTCCGCATGTATCGCGACACGCTGGAGAGCCTGCACACGGCGGATCTATATCGCGCGACGAGCCGGCCGGCCGCGCGCGTGCTGTTGCTCGATTCACTGAACCCCGTGCGCACCGGTGCGCTCGCCGCGCATTACAGTGAACATGGCGTCGAGCTCGAGCGTCACCCGTTCGACGAATACAGCCGCTTCATGATGGAGCCGCTCGAAAGCGAAATACCGCACGCCGCGTTCGAGACCATCGAGAACTGGCTGCTCGCGGGCAGCACGCGAATCAGCCCGGCGGTGGCGCGCGTGCCCGAGCGAGGCGAAGAGCCGGCGGGCGGCCACTATGTCGCGCCGACGCTGCACGAGACGCCGGTATGGCTGAACGACGGCAAGGTGTTCGGCATCTACTGCCGGCCCGACGGCGCCGCGGCGGCGCAGGCGCCGGCGGTGCTGCTGCTCAATACCGGCGCGGTGTCGCGGATCGGCAACGGGCGTTTCGGCGTACATTTCGCGCGGCGTCTTGCCCGTCAGGGGATCGCTTCGCTGCGCATCGACGTCGGCGGTGTCGGCGACAGCATGCCGTCGTGCGACACGCTGAGCCTCGACGCGCTGTACTCGCAATCGAGCGCCGCCGACGCCGCATGCGCATCGCGCTGGCTCGTCGCGCGCGGTCATGCGGGCGCGGTACCGGTCGGCATCTGCTCGGGCGCCTATACCGGCCTGCATGCCGCGACGCGCGAACCCGCCGTGGTGGGCGCGGTGATCGTCAACGTACAGAAGTTCAGATGGCACAACGTCTGCGACGAACACGGCAAGCCGATGATCCCGGTGTCCGCGTTCGGGTCGACGCGCAACTACATGCGCTCGATGAAGCAGCCCGGCAAATGGCTGCGCGTGCTCAAGGGCAAGACGGGCGGCTGGGGCCTCGTGCGCGAGCTGGTGGTACGGCAGCTCGCGAAGACCGGCGAAACGCTGGCCGACCGGATCGAGCGGTTGTGCGGCCTTGAACTCGGCGCGCGGGATGAGCGGCATCTGTTCGCCAACCTCGATGCGCGGGGCGTCGACACGCACCTGGTGTTCGGTGTGCTCGACGAAGGCGTCGAGGAGCTCGAGCGCTACTTCGGTGCGCGGGGCACGCGGCTCGCGCGCTTCACGCGCATTCACGTGGCCTTTTGCAAGCACACCGATCACGCGATCCTGTCGTCGGTGGCGCAGGAAAACATCATGTCCTACGTCGAGAACGTCTATCGCGGCGGCTTCACGAAGCTGCGTCAGCCCGACAGCGCCGCGCTCGACGGCGAACTGCACAGGCAGCACCCGGAACACGATGAGCATCGCGGCCCGGGGGCGTTGCGTCCGTTCGGAGAAGCATAGGGGAACACGCGGCGGACAGAGGGGCACGCGCGTACGACCAGAAACGATTGCGACCACGAGGCACCTGCCGGCGTCATGCCGGCCGGTGAACAGGAGTTGGATTCGAGAGGATCGCAAATGAACCGAATAGTAGAGCCAGGTAATCCGCTGGCGCCGGGGACTCGCGCCACCGGCGCGCTTCACGAACTGACCGTGCAACCGGTGATTCTCGTGGGCGACTCCGGTACGAGGCCGTGGCCGCTGTCGCGCGAACGCAATTCGAAGCGGCTGGCCGGTCCGATGGACGACCGCTGGCGGCTCGAAGCGACGCTGCGTTGGCTCGACGATGCATTCGACTCGGCCGCGCACGACGCGGCCCGTACCAGACCGTCCGCCGCGCCGCTGGTGGTCTGCCGCGACGAACCGCGGCTGCCTGCGCTAGAGCGAGTCGAGCGGCGGTACCGCAAGCCTGCGCGCTTGCTGCTCGAACCGATGGCGCGCAACACCGCGCCGGCGCTGAGCGTCGCGGCGCTCGCCGCGCGCGCGTCGGCCGTGGCTGGCGACGATCCGATCCTGGTCGTGCTGCCCACCGATCATCCGAGCGCCGATCACACTGCATTCGGTGCGGCGCTCAACGAGGCGCTCGCGCATGCCTCGCGCGGCGCGATCGTCGCGTTCGGGGTGCCACCGCAGCGTGCGGCGATCGGCTACAGCTATATCCGCACCGACGCGCCCTTGGGCAACCGTGGCGCGCGGACGATCGAGCGCTTTGTCGAGAAGCCCGATGCCGAGCTTGCCGAGCGCTACTTCGCAGCGGGCGAGTACTGGTGGAACTGCGGCATGTTCGTGGTGCGCGCGTCGGTATGGCTCGACGCGATCGGCTTGTGCCGTCCGCTGATCGCGGCGGCCTGCAAGGACGCATTCGCGGGCGCGAGCATCGACGATGCCGGCGCGGTGCATCTCGCGCGCGACGCGTTCGCCGCGTGTCCATCCGACTCGGTCGACCATGCGGTGATGGAGCGCATCGGTACCGACGCGCGTCTTCTCGGCGTGACGGTACCGCTCGGCGAGGGCTGGCCGGACGTCGCCGCGCCCAGGCGCGTCAATGCAGCTCAAGCCGATAAGCCAGCCGATGAAGCGCGGTCGCCGTCATTCGACGAGCGGCGCTTTCGTCATGCGCTCTCGCGCTTCGCAACCGGCGTGGTGGTGATCTCGACCGGCAGCGGCGACAGTCTTCACGCGATGACCGCCAACGCGTTCATGTCGGGGTCGCTGAAGCCGCCGCTGATCGTCGTGTCGGTCGGGCATCGTGCGCGCATGCATGCACGGCTGATGGATGCCGAGCTATTCGGCGTCAGCGTGCTGTCGGAGGCGCAGGAGTCGCACAGCCGCCATTTCGCGGGCGAGGCGCAAAGCCGCCTCACGCCGACTTGCGCACCGCGCTTCGCGGCGGTCGACGGCCTTGCCGGCGTCGTGCTGCTCGAGCACGCGGCCGCGCGCTTCGCCGCGCGCGTGGTGGACCGCCATCCGTGCGGCGACCATACGCTGTTCGTCGGCGAAGTGCTGGTGTTCTCGCTCGACGAGCACGCGCCGCTGCTGTTTTTCGGCGGCCGCTATGCGTCGGTGGCGGCGAGCGCGTCGAACGAGGATTCGGCGTGATGCGATTGCCATCGCATGTTTGTTCGCCCAAGCACGCAATCGCCGGACCACGTCCGTGCAGATCAGACAATTTCGTCTTGCCAACGTGCGAATGCGCACTAATTAAACCGGGTAACGCAGGCACGCTTTGACGGGCGAGCTTTGAGCCTGGCGGAACAGATTGCGTTACACGAACGAAACAAATCTTCAGAGGGATAACCCTGTCAGGAAGTGTCCCAACTGGCGCATCCGTTTCGAAGCTAGCAACGTATCGGAAAACGATCCTATTTGCATAGCAGATACGTACGGGCCCTTCATCAACAGGCCACGCGGGGTCAACACCGCTTCGGGGATATGTCATGGAACACGCAAACAAGGATCGCTCGCTGGTGAGCAAAGTAATGGACGGGCTCGTCAGCGGCATCGTCGAGGAAAAGTACGGCGCGATTCTGCCGCCGCAGGATGTGCTGTCGAAGGAATTCGACGTGAGCCGCACCGTGATGCGCGAGGCGCTATCGATGCTGCTCGCGCGCGACATGCTCGACGTGCGCCCGAAGATCGGCACGCGCATCCGGCCTATGAGCGATTGGCGCATGATCGACGAGGACGTCGTCAACTGGCGTTTTCGCGCGAAGCCCGATCCGATGTTTCTGCGTGACGTGATCGAGTTTCGCATCCTGATCGAACCGCGCGCTGCGGCGCAGGCGGCCGCACGCGGCAGTGCCGCGGATGTCGCCGCGATTCGCGAGGCGTTCGAGGCGTTTCGCGTGATCCGTCCGGGCGAGCCCGCCTATCAGGAAGCCGACGAGCTGTTCCACACGCGTATCGTGATCGCGAGCGGCAACCAGTTCTTCAAGCAGATGGCCGCGATCATTCGCGGCGCGCTGTCGACCGTCACCCCGATCGTGCATGACCGGACCGGGGTGTGGGAGGGCGCGATCGCGTCGCATCAGCGCGTCGTCGAAGCGATCGAGCGGCGCGATCCGAAGGAGGCCGAGATCGCCTCGCTGGCGATGATCGATTACTCGGCCGAGGAGATCGGCGGCCGGTTTTCCGCGGAGCCGCCGGCGCGGGTTTGAGACTCGGTGTGAGCGTCGGTTTGAGCCTGGCTGCGTGAGTGCCTGGCCGCGACAGCGGCGGCGCGGGTGTCGAAGGTCGGTGCGCGGCTGCGATGTCGCATGGTTCGGATTGGCCGGGTTCGCCGCATTCTCAAACGGCATCGGCGACAATAGCGGCTGTTCCGAACCGCATGGACCCTCGCACAACGATGACAGACACGACAGCGGCACCGCAGGCAGCCACCGCCCAACCGACCAATCGGGCAACGCAGGACACCACTTCATCGCGTGAGATCCGTTGGGGGATCGTCGGCACTGGCCGAATTGCGCGCCGCTTTGCGCAAGGTCTCGCCTTCGTGCCGCGCGCGCGGCTCGCCGCGCTGTGGTCGCGTCGCGTGGAACCGGCTCAGGCGTTCGCCGATGAATTCGGCGGTACCGTTTGCGACAGTTTCGATACGCTGCTCGCGAGCGGCATCGACGCGCTCTATATCGCGACGCTGCAGGACAGCCACGCCGACTATGCGATCGCCGCGTTGCAAGCCGGATTGCACGTGCTGTGCGAGAAACCCGCGTGTATCAATCGTGCGCAGCTCGAGCGCGTGCTCGAGACCGCGCGCGCTTCGCAACGGCTCTTCATGGAAGCGATGAAGCCGCCGTTCTATCCGCTTTACAGAAGGTTGCGCGAGCACCTCGCGGCCGATCCGATCGGCGAGGTCGGCCTCGTGCGCGCGGGCTGCTCAGTGCCGGGCGTGCCGGCCGATCATCCGTCGCTGTCGTTCGAGCATGCGGGCGGCGCGCTGCTCGATATCGGCATCTACGAGATGTTTCTTGCGGTGGATTGGCTCGGCGCCCCGCGCGACGTGCGGACCTTCGGCCGGCTCGGCGCCACCGGCGTGGATACGTTCGCGAGTCTGAACAGCCAGCACGAGCGCGGCGGCATCGCGCAGCTATTCTGCGGGCTCGATCTGCATGGCAAGGGCGATGCGCTGCTGATGGCCAAAGGCGGTCACGTGACGCTGCACGAGCCGTGGTGGAACCCGTCGCGCGCGACCATCCGTTACGCGGACGGCCGCGTCGTCGAACTCGACGAACCGTTCGAAGGCGGTGGTTTGAACTACGAGACCGCGCACTTTTGCGAGCTGATTCGCGCGGGTGTGCTGCAGAGTCCGCTGATGCCGCACGACACGTCGCGACAGATGATCGCGATGGCCGACGCGGCGCGCGCGGCGTTGGGGCTGAAGTTCGCTGGCGAATGAGCCGCGAGGGCAAAGAAAGGAGTGCGCGGCGCTCAGTGCCGCGTCGGTAGCGACAGCCGCCGCTCGTACCAGCGCTGCGCCCACTCGAGCACCTGGCACAGTACCCAGTACACGGCCGCGGCGGCCAGATAAAGCGGCAGCGGTTGGTAGGTCGACGCGATCATTTCCTGCGCGCTGCGCAGCAACTCGGTCACCGTGATCACGGACACGAGCGAGGTGTCCTTGACCAGGCTGATCAGGCTGTTCGACAGACTCGGCACCGCGATGCGCAGCGCCTGCGGCGCGATCACGTAGCGCAGCGTCTGGCGCCGCGACAGCCCAAGGCTGTACGACGCGAGCCACTGGCCCTGGTGAATGCCCAGAATCGCGCCGCGCATGCTCTCGGACAGATAGGCGGCGACGTTCGCCGACAGCGCGATTACGCCGGCCGGCGTCGGTTCGAGCGAAATGCCGAAGCTCGGCAGACCGTAGTAAATCACGAAGATCTGCACCAGCAGCGGCGTGCCGCGCATCACGCTCACATAAACGCGTGCGATCCAGTTCAGCGGCCGGCTGTGGCTGATCCCCATCAGTGCGAGCACGGCGCCGCCGATCAAGCCGAAGATCATCGACAGGATCGCGAACTTGATCGTCAGCAAGGCGCCTTGTGCGAGTACCGGCAGCGATTGGAGCAGCAGGGATGTGATGGACATGGGTAGTGTTCTTATTGACGCACAAAGCGCACATCATAAACTTTGGCGCGCGTTCAGGCGCGGGTCGCGCAATGCGGCTCGGGGTATACGTGACGCGCGGTTCGGGTCCAAGGCCCCGCGCGGGCCGCATAAACGCGAAGGGCGGCATCGTGATCGATGCCGCCCTTCGTTTGACTACACGGGTGTTACTTGATCGGCTTGCTGACGTCGATGCCGAACCATTTGTCCGAGATCTTCGTGAAGGTGCCGTCCGCTTCGAGCTGGGTCATCGCATCGTCGATCGCCTTTGCGAACTGCGGGTTGCCCTTCCGGAACGGAATGCCCGACGGGTTGCCCGGGCCGACGTTCGCGCCGGTGCGCAGCGGCAGGTTCGAGTTCTTCAGCAGGTACGCGAGCATCAGACGGTCGTTCAACGCCGCGTCGAGCCGGCCGGCGGCCAGGTCGCGCAGGTATTCGGGCGCGCCCGGATAGGTCTTCACGTCGATGCCGGGCACCGACTTCGCCATGTCCATGTAGTTCGTGCCGAGACCGACGCCGAGCTTCTTGCCCTTCAGGTCTTCGAGCGACGTGAACTGGCGCGTGTCGTCCTTGCGCTGGATCAGTTGCGCGGCCGAGTACGTGTACGCCGGCGAGAAGTCGAGGGTTTGCTTGCGCGCGTCGGTGATGCCGACCTGATTGACGATCACATCGAACTTGCCCGCCTGCAGACCGGCGATGATGCCGCTCCATTCGGTCGTGACGAACACCGGCTTCACGCCGAGCTTGGCCGCGACGGCCTTGGCGATGTCGACGTCATAGCCGACCAGCTCGCCCGACGGCGCTTTCGAGTTGAACGGCGGGAAGGTGCCTTCGAGACCGACGCGCAGCGTGCCGCGCTGCTTGACCTGGTCGAGCAGGTCTTCCGCGTGCGCGGCGACGGCGGTCAACGACGCGCCGATCAGCGCGGTGGCGAGGAGTTTCTTCAGCAGGCCAAATTTCATCGTGTTCCTTTGTACGTCTGACGTTTTGACGGTCGAGAGCATAGCAAACGAGACTATCGCAATCTAAATACCGTTTGTTTATGTCTATATGCACCGCGGGTGCGGATGCTTAGCGCAGCGCCTGCGCGCATTCGGCGACGAGCGCCGGACCGCGGTAGATGAAACCAGTATAAAGCTGCACCAGTGACGCGCCGGCCGCGAGCTTCGCTCGTGCGTCTTCCCCCGAGAAGATCCCGCCGACTCCGATGATCGGTACCGCCTCGCCGACTTCGGCGCGCAGCTTGCGGATCACTTCGTTCGACGCGTCGAATACCGGCTTGCCCGACAGGCCGCCGGCTTCGTCCGCATGCGGCATGCCGGTGACGGCAGCGCGCGACAGCGTCGTGTTGGTCGCGATTACGCCTTCGAATTGGTGGCGCAGCAAGGTGTCGGCGATCGACTTGATCTGCTCGTCGTCGAGGTCCGGAGCGATCTTGAGGGCGAGCGGCACCAGCTTGCCGTGCATGTCGGCGAGCCGTTGCTGCTTGTCCTTCAGCGCGGCGAGCAGCGCGTCGAGTTCGTCGGCGCCTTGCAGCTGGCGCAGGTTCTTCGTATTCGGCGACGAGATGTTGACCGTCACGTAGCTCGCGAACGGGTACACGCGCTCGAGGCAGTACAGGTAGTCTTCAGCGGCGCGCTCGATCGGCGTGTCGGCGTTCTTGCCGATGTTCAGACCGAGGATGCCGCGATAGCGCGCGGCCTGGACGTTCTTCACGAACTGGTCGACGCCGGCGTTGTTGAAGCCCATCCGGTTGATCACCGCGTTCGCTTGCGGCAGCCGGAACATGCGCGGGCGCGGATTGCCCGGCTGCGCGCGCGGCGTCACGGTGCCCACTTCGATGAAGCCGAAGCCGAGCGCCGCCAGACCGTCGATGCACGCGCCGTCCTTGTCGAGGCCGGCCGCGAGTCCGACCGGGTTGCGGAACGTGAGGCCCATCACGGTGCGCGGCGAATCCGGCACGCGCGCGGCGAGCGCGCCGGCGATGCCGGTGCGGCCGGCGGCGCCGAGCATGCGCAAAGTCAGATGGTGAGCGTCTTCCGCGTCCATGCGAAAGAGTTGGGCGCGAACGAGCGGATAAAGGGAACTGAACACGGGATGAAGCCGGACGGCCGGAAAATGGGAACCCGCTATTTTACCGGCTTTGGGCTTTGATGAGACTGTAGGGCGTTGCTGGCGGCGAGCAGGGCCCGGCGACGACTCGGCGGACGGCGCTTCGGCTACGGCCTGAGCGGACCGCGTCGTCCATGCATCGGCAGATCGACCGGCGGAAAGTCGATGCTGGCCGGATCGAGCACGCGCCACTCGCCGTCGATCAAGCCTTCGAGCGGCCGGAAATTCGCCTTGTACGCCATTTTCGGGCTTTCGCGAATCCAGTAGCCGAGATACACGTACGGCAGGTTCAGGCTGCGTGCCTGCTCGATCTGCCAGAAGATGTTGTACGTGCCGAAGCTCGCATGGGGCAGGCTCGGCTCGAAGAACGTGTAGACCGACGACAAGCCGTCGCCGAGGATATCGATCATGCTGATCATGCGCAGCGCGCCCTGTGCATCGGGGCGCGGATCGGGCCGTCCATCGGGACGCAGCGGCGCCGGCTCGCGAAACTCGACGAGCCGCGAGTTGATCCGGCTTTGCAGCAGGAACTGCTCGTACTGATCGCGGCTGTCGCGATCCATGCCGCCGCCTGCGTGGCGCGCCGACTGATAGCGCATATACAGCGCGTAATGCTCCTCGTCGTAATGCAGCGGCGCGACGG
Source organism: Paraburkholderia youngii (assembly GCF_013366925.1). Lineage (NCBI taxonomy): Bacteria > Pseudomonadati > Pseudomonadota > Betaproteobacteria > Burkholderiales > Burkholderiaceae > Paraburkholderia > Paraburkholderia youngii. Next base: position 4,800,223 of record NZ_JAALDK010000001.1, on the reverse strand, counting down.
TCGCGATCAGCTCGCCGTGCTTTCTCCACACACGCCGCTGAGTGCGGTTCGGCTGAAAACGCTCGACCGGCACGCGCACCGGCACGCATGCGCGGCAGCCGTCGCAATACGGACGGTAGGTGAACACGCCCGAGCGCCGGAAGCCGGCCTTGACGAGATCCGTGTAGACGTCCGAATTGATCAGGTGACTGGGTGTGGCGACCTGCGAGCGCGCGATGCGGCCGTCCAGGTAACTGCAGGGATAGGGCGCCGTTGCATAAAATTGCAGCGCGGAAAGCGGCGAAAGAGGCAGCTCGTTGGGATGAGTCACGTTGGCAGCTCTCGAAGCGTCTCTGGTAATGCAAACCCGGCGCGCCTGGCGGTTGATGCCGCGATTCGATGGGCGGCGGACCCGGATTCGGCCTGATTTTTCCTACGCCGCGCGCACGAGGATTTCGAGCAGGGCGGTCTTGTCGAAGCGCCAAGGAATGGCCGGTGCACCGACAGACGCGCGAACATGCGCGACGAACGCCTTGCGCGCTATCTCGCGGCCGCCGAGCGACGCCAGATGCGACGTGTTCTGCTGGCAGTCTATCATTTCTATTTCGTGACGTCGCAAGTGGCCGACCAGCGCGGCCAGCGCCATTTTCGAGCCGTCGGTGACGTCGGTATACATCGATTCGCCGAAGAACATCCGGCCGAGCGACACGCCATACAAACCGCCTACGCGCTTGCCCTCGAACCACGTTTCGATGCTGTGCGCGTCGCCGAGGCGATGCAGCGACGAATAGGCTTCGACGACGTCGGCGGTGATCCACGTGCCGCGCTGGCCGCGGCGCGGCGCCTGCGCGCAGGCGCGCATCACGGCGGCGAAATCCTGATCGACGCGGATTTCCCACGCGTCGTCGCGCAACATCCGCTTGAGCGTCTTGCGCAGCGACGGCGACAGCTTGAACTCGGCGGGGCGCAGGATCATGCGCGGATCGGGACTCCACCACAACACGGGCTGGCCGTCCGAATACCACGGGAAAATGCCGCGCTGGTAAGCGTCGATCAGACGCGACGGCAGCAGATCGCCGCTTGCCGCGAGCAGACCGGGCGCGCCGCTCGCGGCGCCGAGCGCGCGCTCGACGGGCGGAAACGGATCGTCAGCTCCGAGCCAGGGAACCATGCGCGCCGCTCAACCTTCGCGCAGGGAGCGGAAGATGTCGCCGGTATGCAGGCCGAAACTGCCGGCCGCGCGGTCGGCGAAAAAAAAGCGCAGCGTCTGGCCGACGGTTGGAAACGCGATCTCGTCCCACGGAATCTCGTGCTCCTCGAACAGCTTCACTTCGAGACTTTCTTCGCCGGCGGCAATGTCGAGATCGAGCAGCCGCGCCATGTAAAACAGATGCACCTGATGCACGTGCGGCACGTTCAGCAGCGAAAACAGGTTCTGCACCTCGACGCGCGCGCCGGCTTCCTCGAGCGTTTCGCGCGAGGCAGCTTCGGCAGTCGTTTCTCCCATTTCCATGAAGCCGGCGGGCAGCGTCCAGTAACCGTAGCGCGGCTCGATCGCGCGGCGGCACAGCAGCACTTTGTCGTCCCACACGGGAACGGTGCCGACCACGTTACGCGGATTCTGATAATGCACGGTGCCGCAACTGCTGCATACGAAGCGCTCGCGATTGTCGCCCGGCGGAATGCTCAGACTGACGCCGTGGCCGCAGACAGAACAGAATTTCATTGGAAAGGGGACGAGAAAGGGTGATAGGAGTTTATCACCCGGGCGGGCGATTACTGAGGCGCCGGCGGGGACTGCGCGATGGGAGGTTCGATGCGGGGAGCGCCGCCGCGTCTGACACGCTTGACAGTCGATTTTCGAATGCGCTCGTCAGATCGTGGCCACAAAAACAAAAAAGGGTTACACGCCAATGCGTTGTAACCCTTCAATGATTTCGTTGTGGTTGCGGGGGTAGGATTTGAACCTACGACCTTCGGGTTATGAGCCCGACGAGCTGCCAGACTGCTCCACCCCGCGTCCGTCGAAGAAAAGATTATAGACCAGCCAGACAGACAGCGCAATAGCCATGTAAGGATTGGCTTCATTGCGCTTTGCGCCGCGACCGCTACGTCACCTATCGGAAAGGCTCCGGAAAGCCGCGCGCGGACGCTGCGCTAGAATTCAGATTCTCCACGCGGCTCGCTGGATCTTCACGACGGCGACCTCTTCGACTCTTCTTCCGACCCGTTCTGAACCCCATGGATATCGCTCACGATCTGCAGGTCATCGCTCTTCAGGAAAAGACCCTCGTGTTTCCCCGTTTCGATGCCGACCGTGCGTGGCAAGTCGGCGCGTATCTTCACGAGGTCGCGAAAGCGCGCGGCATTGGCGCCGCGATCGACGTGCGCACATTTGGCCAGCCGCTGTTCTTCAGCCTGCTCGACGGCGCGACGCCCGACAACGTCGACTGGGCGCGCCGCAAGGGCAACACGGTTGCACAATTTCGCCGTAGCTCGTACGCGATCGGTTTGAAAATGCAGCTCGCGGGTGCGACGCTCGCCGACAAGCACGGTCTGCCGGCCACCGAGTACGCATCGCACGGCGGCGCGTTTCCGCTGACGGTGGAAGGCGCGGGCGTGATCGGTTCGATCACGGTGTCCGGTCTGCCGCAGCGCGCCGATCATGAGCTCGTGGTCGAAGCGCTGTGCGCGCATCTGGGTCACGATTACGGCAAGCTCGCGCTCGCGAAAAGCTGACGCGATGCGCGTACCCCCGTATGCGCTGCTCGCGATCGCGATCGTCGCCGAGGTCATTTCGACTTCCGCGATGCAGGCCTCGGACGGTTTCTCGCGGCTGCTGCCGTCGATGGTCGTCGTGCTCGGCTACGGCGTCGCGTTCTATTGCCTGTCGCTGACGCTCAGGAGCATTCCGGTCGGCATCGTCTATGCGATCTGGTCCGGTGCCGGGATCGTGCTGATCACGCTGGTCGCGCTGGTGCTGTACCGGCAGGTACCCGACGTGCCGGCGATCATCGGGCTGGGATTGATCGTCGCTGGCGTCGCGGTGTTGAATCTCTTCTCGAAGATGCAGGCGCATTGAGCGCCCGCGCAAGCCGCCTCGGTTGCCGCACGGACCGTAAGTCGGCTTATTTGCAGCGCACGATCATCGAGCGGCCTTTCACATTCGCCGACGCCACGTTGGTGACGCTGCCGCCAGCGGTGCCACCCTCGTCGTTATCTTTCGACACGATGTCATAGCCGGTCGCGCCGCAGGCCTTACCCGCTTGCACGTAGCACGAGGCCCAGCTCGAGCCGGCGTTGGCGCCGCTGCAGTTGACCGCGAAGCCGGTCTGGCCGTTCGGCAGATTGATCAGCGTGGTCGTGTTCGACGACGCGCAGCCGCCGAGCCCCGCGGCGAGCAGCAGCGCGGCGGGCAATGCGGCCGTCAGCGACGCGCGACGCAAGAAGGCAAGCGCGGCGCTGGATCGGAGGCGGTGGAATCGGCCGGCGCGCCGCGGTTGCGTCGTGAAATGCATCGTGTTGTGTCCTTTCATTCAGATAGAGGTTGCGGCCGCGCTGGAGCCGGTCCGTGTGGAACACGCGGGCGCGCGCCAAGGCTCAGGTCGCTTCGACGGTGATGCCCGCCGCGCTGACGAGCCGCCGGGCTTCCGCGCCTTCTTCAGTGGCCGCGTCTTCCCAGATGCTGATCGCTTTTGGGATGTCGATCCCATGACTTTCGGCGTACTCGAACCAGCGGTTCGCTGCATCCGGCTCGGGCAGTTCGTGATTCTGCAGAAAATATTTTCCCATATTGCGCTCGCTGGCCTCGAAATGGTGTCGTCATAGTACCTTTTGACAGCATGGAGTATGCCGATCTGGACCGTTCGACCAGCGCGCGTGGCTGACGTGCGGCGCGGCCGTGGGGTGGGGCGAAAGTGGGGCTCGCGAGCGCGCAGAACTTATCGCGCTGTAACGCGCCTTATCGGAATGGGGCGGGGCGCCCGCACACCTCCGGTGCAGCGGCGCGCCGCATGCTGAAGCATCAAGGCGGCGCCGTCGCGACTGGCTCCAGCTCCGCAACCGCAACAGGAGGACGAAGATGGCTGAACGGGTCAGTGGCCCTTATCGCGGCTATTACATCAGCGCCACCGCGCGCCTCGTGCCGGGGGGCAGCACGTCGGGCGCGTCGGGCGAAGCGCACGCCAAAGCGGATGGTACTTACGTCGGCTCGGTTAGCCTCGCCGAAGCCGGCCCGGACGATCCGCATCGGATGGAAACGTTGCTCGAACTCGGCGACCGGCGACGCTTCAGTAGCGAAGAAGAGGCGCTCGCGTTCGTCGAACGGGCGGCGCGTGAATATGTCGACCGATTGCTGGATGGGCAGTGAGCGTGTCGGCGATTCCCGCACGATGCCCTGAAGCAGGCGCCCGCGCACGCTGGACCGTGATCCGGCGGCGCGGGTACCATAGCGGGACCCGCGCGGATCGGCGGCGCATAGCGGCTTTCCACGCGTGTTACGTTCCCGCCGCCACCTTTTGATGAGGCGACTATGGAAATCCGTTTTCCCGAAGACGCGCCTGCTTACCGTGACTCCAATCTGACCGTCGTGTTTTCAGCGCTGGTGGACGGTGAGCCGGTGCCGTGCGCGATCTCGGTGGAAGCGCTCGAGGATCATTTCGGCGCTTACAGCGAGGACCTCGACGGCTGGCTGCGTGCGTTCGATGCGGGCCGGCCGCGCATCGAGGCCGTTGCGCGTGAGCATTTGCAGATCAGCAACGGCACACCCGTGCTGCTCAAGAGTGGTCACTTTCCGCCAGGGCAGATGGCAGGCTGAGCGGAACTTTCCTTCCACCAACGCATCGTCAACGCGTTGCCGCTAATTCACGCCATGCGCCGGCACTGCCTCGCGCGCCGCTTCGAAGCACCGCCTGATCCCTTCCTGATACGAAGTCTTGCTGAACGGCCCGATCAACGTCGCCAGCGCGGTATCGTCGAGCACGATCGGCTCGGTCAACAGATAGTTCATCTCGACCAGTTCGCGCATCAGCGGATTGAACAGCCCGAGCACGCGCAGCATGCCCTTGCCGGCCACCATCAGCTTCGGCTCGCGGCCCGCGAGCGCGTAGGCCTCGTGCGCCACTTCGCGCTGCGTGATCGTGCCGACGCCGCCGAGATGCCACCAGCGGCCGTAAGCCTCGGGTGTGCGCGTGAGTCGTTCGACCACGGGGCCGACATCCGGCAGAAAGATGAATTCGTGCGGCACGTCGATGGGACCGAGCACCTGTGCGCGCTTACCGGTAGCGGCGCCAACGAAGACACCATGCAACAGGCTGCGCTCAACCCCCGGTCCGTAGAAATCGGGCAGCCGCAATACCAGCGTTTCGAGACCATTCCGGCCATGCGCGGCCAGCACGAGCTTTTCCTGTTCGAGCCGCATGCGGCCCTTGAACGTGTGCGGCTCGCGCGGATGATCTTCGCGAATCGGATTGCCATGCGCGCGGCCATACGGATACACGGTGCCGATCAGAATGAAGCGCTCGACGCCGGCGGCCGTCACGCCAGCCAGCGTTTTCTCCATCAACGGCGGGTGCTGCGCGAACTGGTCGTAGGGCACGCCGACGAGATAGATCACGGTTTGCAGACCGGCGGCCGCGGCGCGAATCGAGGCGGGGTCGTCGGGGTTCCAGGTGACGATCTCAGCGTGCGGATCGTCACCGAAGCAGCGTTGCAATGCCTCGCGCGAGCGGCCGACCACCCGATAATCGCGGCCCGCCGCACCAAGCGCCGCGGCAATGCTTTGACCCGCTGCGCCTGCGGCACCGAATAAACCGACCTTTCCCTTGGCTTGCATGACGACTCCTTCAGATGGCGGCGCGACCTCGTCGCGTGTGCACGTGGCGACTCAGTTTGACCGATGAAAATGTACTGAACACTGTTCAGTAAACAGCGTTCAGTTTAATTTGACTTTTCAGTTTGTCAACCTGAAAATTGCGAGTCATGGGAATCGCTGAACGAAAACACCGCCAGAAACAGGCGCTGCGCGAACGCATCCTCGATGCCGCGCGGCGCATCGTCGTGCGCGAGGGCTTTGCCGCGCTGTCGATGCGCAAGATCGCCGACGCGATCGAATATTCGCCCGCCACGTTGTATCTGCATTTCGCGAGTCGCGACGACATCGCGCGGGCCTTGTGCGAGGAGGGTTACGCGCAGTTGCTCGCGACCTTCGTGCCGCTCGTGCAGATCGCAGATCCCGCCGAACGGCTGAAGGCGCTCGGGCGCGCGTACGTCGCGTTTGGCGTTCAGCATCCGGAAACGTACCGGCTGATTTTCATGGAGGATCCGAGCTATACGGGCGCGGCGCTCGGTGGCGCGGCGGCGGGCGCAGGCAAAGACGGCGGCAACGGGGACGATGCAAGCGCGAACGCCGGGACCGGAGGTTCAACCGCGTCCCGAAGCAACGCCGACGACGACCCCGGCGACGCCGCGCTGCACATCATGATCGACGCGCTCGACGAGTTGCGAGCAGCGGGGCGTCTGTCGGCGTCGGTCGCATCGATGGAGTCGGCCGTGTGGGCCGAGGCGTTGTGGGCGAGTCTGCACGGCATCGTCGCGTTGAATCTCACGTGTCCGGTGTTTCCGAGTGCGCCGCTCGAGACGCTCGTCGGCGTAACGCTCGACGCTTGGCTCGGCGCGCCGCAGCCCGTGGCAGCGGGAGCATCGAAGAGCGCCGCAGTGCGCGGCAAGAAAACCGTCGCGCGGCGCCACTCCGAGCCTGCCGACTCCACGGACCCGGCTCCCGAGCCCGCCACCAAACGCAAAGCGGCAGGCCCGTGATAACGTTCAGTTCCACGTCAACCCGCGCCGCCACGCCCAGCTTTCCATGCCCACGTCCGCCTCGCCCGCCACTAGCGACGAAATCGCGACCCACGTAACCAACCGCATCGGTTTCATCGAACTGGAGCGGCCGAAAGCGCTGAATGCGCTGTCGACGAGCATGATTCGCGCAATCCACACGGCGCTCGACCAGTGGCGCGACGACCCCGAGGTGCTGGCCGTCGTCGTGCGCAGCCGGCATGAGCGCGCGTTCTGCGCGGGCGGCGACATCCGCTTCATGTACGAGGCGGCGCAACGCGGCGACCAGCAGGCCCGCGACACATTCTTCAGCGAGGAATACCGGCTCAATCACGCGATCTTCGTGTATCCGAAACCGTATATCGCGTTGATGAACGGCATCGTGATGGGCGGCGGCATGGGCATTTCGCAGGGCGCGCATCGCACCGGCGGCCTGCGCGTCGTCACGCAATCGACGAAGATGGCGATGCCCGAAACGCGTATCGGCCTCTTTCCGGACGTCGGTGCGAGCTGGTTTCTCGCGCGCACGCCCGGCGCGCTCGGCCGCTATCTGGCGGTGACGGGCGAGACGATCGGCGCGGCCGACGCGTTGTACGCGGGCCTCGCCGATGTCTACATCGACGACGCGGCGTTGCCCGCGCTCGTCGCTACGTTGAGCCGCGAACCGTTCGAGCGCGGCGCGGATGTGGTTGCGTGCGTCGAGCGCGAAACGCTCGCCTATCAGGTCGCGCCGCAGCCCGAGGAGAGCGCGCTCGCGAAGGCGCGCACGTTGATCGACCGGCATTTCGCGCAGCCCGACGTCGCGCGGATACTCGCGTCGCTCGAACAGGAGCGCGAGCGCGGCGGCGACGCGGCGGAGTGGGCCGAGCGGACGATCGCGGTGCTGCGCGAGCGCTCGCCGCTGTCGATGGCGGTCTCGCTCGAAGTGGTCACGCGCGCGGAAGGGTCGATGGCCGACGTGCTGCGTGTCGATCTCGATCTGACACGTTCGAGCTTCCTGCTCGGAGACACGGTGGAAGGCATTCGCGCGCGCATCATCGACAAGGACAACGCGCCGCGCTGGCGTTTCGCGCGCATCGAGGACGTCAACCAGGCCGATGTGGAGAAGATGTTCGACAGTCCGTGGCCGGCGAACGAGCATCCGCTAGTCGCTCTGCGCGGGTGAACGTGCACTGACCGTGCACTGAACGCGCCGCCTCGCGAACCCGTCCGCGAAAATCTACGCGTTGCGCGTATTCACGCGCGACGCGCTCATTCCTCGGCCTCGCTCGCCATGAACGCGCGCATGAACACGAGCGCGCCCCAGCCCCACATCGCGTTCGCCGCGAAGCCCACCGCGAGGCGCGGCAGCATGTTGCCGCTCGGCCAGATGCCGCGCAGCGGATCGACGACGAACACGCTCGCCGCCGTCAGCACGATGCCGCCGAACACGAACGCCGGTACCCACGGCGCGTGCCGATGCGGCGCGACGCGCAGCAGCCAGGCCATCAGCACGGCCCAGCACGCGCTCCAGATTGCGTTCGCGATGAATTCAGGCAGGCCTAGCGGCAAAAACGGCGCGGTCGAAAAACCGGTGGGGTCGATCATGCCGGCGGCGTGCATCAGCGCCAGCGTCGATTCGCGGAAGAACAAGGAAGCCAGAAAACCGGCGACGAACGGCAGAATTATTTTGTGCATGCATTGCACCGGCAACGTACTGGCGACGCGAATCGCAACGCCTGTACCGGGTGATTGGAAACGAGCGCCATTATATCGATCGAGGTGCGGCGGCCGCGGCCGCGTGTGTAAAGCGCAACAACCGTATGCGGTAGCGCCGGGCTAATCACGAAAGCGGAATTCCTAAGCTAAAAAAAATCGTTCAAAAGCCGCGGACCGCTCCATAGACTGTTTCCTCATGCAGACGGCGCTGGTGTCGCCGTCATCCGTTAAATCGAGCGCACCACGCGCACGTTGGTCCAGGAAAACCGTCGCAATGTCGAGCCTCATGCCGAATCTCCGTTGCCGCAGGGCCCGCGTGCGGTCGTGTTCGCGGTGTCGTCCGCCCGGCGCATAGGCTTTCAGCGCTTTTGCCGGTGGCCTGAGTCCACCGTCCGTTTCGCAATCCTTCAGCACGTCGCAGCGCCTTGCCGGTTGCCGGCTCGATGCGCGCGGCCGGCGCTCGCGCCCACCGTTTTCTTTCAAGAGCAGGCAGGAGCAACAACATGAATGTGTTCTGGTTCATTCCGACTCACGGCGACAGCCGCTATCTCGGTACGTCCCAAGGCGCACGCGCAGCCGATTACGACTACTTCCGGCAGATCGCCGTCGCCGCCGATACGCTCGGCTACGAGGGCGTGCTGCTGCCGACCGGCCGCTCGTGCGAGGACGCCTGGGTCGTCGCGTCGAGCCTGATTCCCGCGACCCAGCGGCTCAAGTTCCTCGTCGCGATTCGCCCGGGACTGTCGTCGCCGGGGCTCGCCGCACGCATGGCGGCGACGTTCGACCGGCTGTCGAACGGGCGGCTGCTGATCAACGTGGTGACGGGCGGCGACGCGGCCGAACTGGCCGGCGACGGCGTATTCGTCGATCACGACACGCGCTACGAAATCACCGACGAATTCCTGCATATCTGGCGCCAGCTGCTTACGGCTTCGCACAGCAACGAAGCGATCGATTTCGACGGCGAGCATCTGCAATCGAAAGGCGGCAAGGCGCTGTATCCGCCGGTGCAGAACCCGCATCCGCCGCTGTGGTTCGGCGGCTCGTCGGCGGCCGCGCACGATATCGCGGCCGAGCACATCGACACCTATCTGACGTGGGGCGAGCCGCCCGAAGCGGTCGCAAAGAAAATCGCCGACATTCGCGCACGCGCCGCGGCACGCGGCCGGCAGATCCGCTTCGGCATCCGTCTGCACGTGATCGTGCGTGAGACCGAGGAAGAAGCGTGGGCCGCCGCTGACAAGCTGATCAGCAAGCTCGACGACGACACGGTCGCGCGTGCGCAGGCGTCGTTCGCGAAGATGGATTCGGAAGGCCAGCGCCGCATGGCCGCGCTGCACGGTGGCAAACGCGGCGGGCGCGAACAGCTCGAGGTCTATCCGAATCTGTGGGCGGGCGTCGGGCTCGTGCGCGGCGGCGCGGGCACTGCGCTGGTCGGTAGTCCGGAGCAGGTGGCCGCGCGTATGAAGGAGTATGCGGCACTCGGCATCGAGACGTTCATCCTGTCCGGCTATCCGCATCTCGAGGAATCGTACCGCTTCGCCGAACTCGTGTTTCCGCTGCTGCCGCAACGCTTCAGCAAGGTCGCCAACGGGCCGCTGTCGGGGCCGTTCGGCGAAATCGTCGGCACCAGCGATCTGCCGAAGGCGGCGAGCGCGAGCTGAGTGAGCGCGAAGCGAGGGCGCGCGGTCTGCGCGATTCCTGCACGACGATCTCGACCGGCAAGGAGAAAAGCCAACATGAGTGACACTGCTTTGAAGGCGGCTACGGGAGCAACCCCGCAGCCCGCGTCCACCACGCGCGCTGACGTGTTGCGCCGCTTCGGCGCGCACCTGGTGCCGTGGCTCGCGCCCATCGCGATCCTGCTCGCGTGGGAAATCGCCGCGCGCAGCGGTGCGCTGTCGACACGCGTGCTGCCCGAGCCGCTCGCAGTCGTGAAGGCGGCCTGGTCGCTGATCCAGTCCGGCGAAATGTGGGCGGACGTGAGGGTCAGCACGTGGCGCGCGGTGTCGGGCTTCGCAATCGGCGGCGGAATCGGTCTCGTGCTCGGACTGGCGACGGGTTTGTTCAAGACCGCGGAAATCGTGCTCGATTCGACCGTGCAGATGATCCGCAACATCCCCGCGCTCGCGATGATTCCGCTCGTGATCCTGTGGTTCGGCATCGAGGAACAAGCGAAGGTGTTCCTCGTGGCGCTCGGCGTGTTCTTTCCGGTCTATGTGAACACGTTCCACGGCATCCGTTCGGTCGATGCGAACCTGATCGAGATGGCGCGCAGTTATGGCGTCAAAGGTTTCGCGCTGTACCGCCACGTAATCCTGCCGGGCGCGCTGCCGTCGATTCTGGTCGGCGTGCGCTTCGCGTTCGGCCTGATGTGGGTCACGCTGATCGTCGCCGAGACGATTTCCGCGCAATCGGGCATCGGCTACATGACGATGAATGCGCGCGAATTCCTGCAAACCGATGTGGTGGTGGTCGGCATTCTGCTGTACGCGGCGCTCGGCAAGCTCGCGGACATGCTCGCGAAGAGCCTCGAGCGCGTGTCGCTGCGCTGGCATCCGGCCTATCAGCGAGGAGCAAAAGCATGAGCGCAACGACACTAGCGACGACCTTCGGCGGCATCGCGGGCAGCGACCTCGAGACCGAGCTCGCGCAGCCGCGGCTCGCGGATCACGACGCGAACGAGGCCGCGGAGATCGAGCGGGACGGGGCGGCCGGCTTGCAACCCGCCATTGCACTGGCCCGTAGCGACGCGCGCCCCGCAAGCGACTACGCGGTGCAATTGCGCGGCGTCGGCAAACGCTATGGCGAGCGCGAGGTGCTGTCGGGCTTCGATCTGTCGATCGAGCGCGGCAGCTTCGTCGCGATCGTCGGCCGCAGCGGCTGCGGCAAGTCGACGTTGCTGCGACTCGTCGCTGGTCTCGAAGAAGCCAGCTGGGGCGTGCTCGAAAAACGCGCCGGCAATGGCGGTCCGCTCGACACCCGCATCATGTTTCAGGATGCACGTCTTCTGCCGTGGAAAAGCGTGCTGCAGAACGTGATGCTCGGCCTCGGCCGCGGCCGGGGTGCGCGCGACGATGCGCGCGCGGTGCTCGCCGAAGTCGGCCTGCTCGAACGCGCGAACGACTGGCCCGCGCAACTCTCGGGCGGTCAGCGGCAGCGCGTCGCGCTAGCGCGCGCCCTCGTGCATCGTCCGCAATTGCTGCTGCTCGACGAGCCGCTCGGCGCGCTCGATGCGTTGACGCGCATCGAAATGCACACGCTGATCGAACGGCTGTGGCGCGAGCATCGCTTCACCGCGCTGCTCGTCACGCACGACGTGCACGAAGCCGTCGCGCTCGGCGACCGGATTTTGCTGATCGAGGAGGGCCGCATCGCGCTCGATCAGCCGGTCGCGCTTGCGCGGCCGCGGGCGCGGGCGTCGGCGGGCTTCGCCGCGCTCGAAGATCACGTGTTGCAACGCGTACTCAAAAACGCGCCGAACGACGACACGCTCGCGCATCGCGCGTACGAGCCCTATGACCCGTATGGCTTGCCGGAACCGGGCCGTCTGACGCGGCCGACCGAAGTGCGCTGGGCCGTCTGAGCTTTCCAGCAAATCGATCCCATCTGATCCATTCCGTTATCAACCGCTTCTGTGGAGTTATCTGAAATGAGCATTTCCGCCATCAACGTGCGCAATCAATTCAAAGGCAAGGTCAAGGAAATCATTCGCGGCTCGGTGGTGTCCGAAGTCGACGTGGAGACGCCGTTCGGCATCGTCACGTCGGTGATCACGACGCGCTCGGTCGACGAACTCGAACTGAAAGTCGGCTCGGAGGTGGTTGCGCTCGTGAAGTCGACCGAGGTGTCGATTGCGCGGCTTTGACGAGGCTTTGACGACGTTGCGCTAGCGCGAGCGGCGTGCGCAGCGGCTACTTCGCGTTTGCGCTGCTTGCTGGCGGCTCGTGCGACATGTGGTCGTTGGTCGGCTTCGTCGGTCGCTTGATCGGCATGTTGTCCGGGTTGCTCGAACCTCCGGCGCCCGATGCCGCCTCGGGCGGTTTGGCCATCGGCGCATGGCTGTCCGGCGGTGCGCTGGACCCCGTCTGCGCGACGGCGTTCGCGCCGCTCGCGAGCAGCGCCGCCAGCGCTGCAGCAGTGGCCGTAAGGGTGGCCCAATTGACTCGCTTCATGTCGTTCTCCTTCGATGTCGCGCGTCGGCTGTAGACACGCGGCTGTATGCACCATTCACTAGTAGCAGACTGTGTTCCGGGGCCGCTGCGGGCGCGCACGCCTGCATCCGCCGATGAAACTTGCTACGATGAATTGACCATTCCGACGGAGACGGCCATGTCGAAGTCCTTGAGTCCCGAAGCGGTCGAAGCGTTGCGGCGTCTGAACGACGTCGGCGTCGGACAGACGGCGCCCGAAGTCGCGCAGTCCGTCGCGGCGGAGTTGCTGGCATGCGACCTCGTCGCCGAAGCGGGCAGCGGTGGGGTCGAAATCAACTGCAACGGCCGGCAGTATCTTTCCGGCGACTGCAATTGATCCGCTGATCGGCGGCCGGCCGCGCGGCCGGGGTGAAGAGCGAGGCGGCGCGTCGCGGGTGAGTCGCGCGCGTTCGTTTGCCCGCGATCAGCGAAACCACGGAGACGAACATGGAGCCGAAGGGCGTCGACATGGGCGACTATCAGGCGCGTTATGGCGACTATGACATCGAGGTGGCGGTCGAACAGGTGCTGACCGGCGTCAAGGCGCATTTCCGGGTGCTGCGCGACGATTCGACGGTGGTCGACTGGCAGCTCGTGCATATCGATAGCTTGTGGTCCACCGAGCATGCGGCCGCCCAGACGGCTTTCAGTGCGGCGCGCGAGTTGATCGATGCGGGGCTGGCCAGCTAATGGCGGATAGTCGCGACGGAACGGTGCCGGGCGCACTACAGCCGGCGTAAACGCAACTGGGCGCCGGCATCGATACTGCATGCGCGGCGCCCAGTTTGATCGCTGCCTGCAGAGGCAGCGGATCCGACGGTACTGCTACTGCTGGCGGCTTAGTGACCGAAGTACACCGATTGCGGGCCCGACTTGGACTCGCTGCGCGAGCCCGATTGGGTCGACACGCTATTCACGCCACCGTACGCATTCGATTGCGCGTTGGCGCGTTCAGCAGCGACGGTCTCGGCGTTCTGGCCTTGTTGTGAAGCCGGCGCGCCAACCGACGGACGATAGTACGGCGCCGGACCATAGCCGCTTGCGAAAGCGGGAGCGGCGATCGAGGCGGAAGCGGCAACCAGCAGGGCGGCGATAAACTTGGTCTTCATGGTAGGACTCCGATAACGTTTCGACTGCATTTCAGGAAGATGTTGCAGGAGCCAGTGAACCAGGTGTCTGCAACGTCGATGGAAGGCAGTGTATACCCCTACTATCGAGAATTTGTGCCGATAATCTGAAATTACTATTCCCGATGAGGAAACAATCGTTCAGACGTAAGCGCGGCAAGCCAGAGCGGTGATCCGGCCCTGCTGGCCAAGCGGTTTTTGAGAATAGGAAGGAGGCGGGAAGGGGTGATGCGGGCCGGAAGACCGCGCATTCTTCATGGAAAACGCAGAAGGCCGCCAGCAAAACGAAAACGGCGTTGTGATTGCTCACAACGCCGTTTGCTTGAATTCTTTGGGGTGGCTGATGGGACTCGAACCCACGACGACAGGAATCACAATCCTGGACTCTACCAACTGAGCTACAGCCACCACTAACATCCGCTTGACTTGCTTTAAAAACCTGTCTCGCCGACGAAGAAACGAGATTATAGGGACTAGATCTGGCTTTGCCTAGTCCTTTATTCAAAAATTTCGAGGGGCTCGCGCAGATGCTGTCTCGCTTCGTCGAAGATGGTCAGATCGCGGGCCGCAAGCCGCTTGCTGTCGGACAAAACTCGACGCCAACCGCGCGCGCCAGCTTCGCCGCGATACAGCCCGAGCGCATGGCGTGTGATCGCGCCGAGATAGGTGCCGCGCGCCATTTCGGTCGCGCAATACTCGATCAGTTTCGCTTCGACCTGATCGCGCGTCAGCGGCGCATGCGTTGCCCCATAGAAGCGCGCGTCGACATCGGCGAGCAAGTACGGGTTGTGATACGCCTCGCGCCCGAGCATCACGCCGTCGACGTGCTGAAGATGCGTGTCGACTTCGTCGAGCGTCTTGATGCCGCCATTGATGATGATCTCCAACTGCGGAAAATCGCGCTTCAGCTGATACGCGTAGTCGTACTTGAGCGGCGGAATCTCGCGGTTTTCCTTCGGGCTCAAGCCCTTCAGGATCGCGTTGCGCGCATGAACGATGAACACGTCGCAGCCGGCTTGCGCGATCGTGCCGACGAAATCGCGGACGAAGCCGTATTCCTCGACCGTATCGACGCCGATGCGGTGTTTGACCGTGACCGGCACCGATACGACGTCGCGCATCGCCTTCACGCAATCGGCGACGAGTTGCGGCTCGTTCATCAGGCATGCGCCGAACGCGCCGCGTTGCACGCGCTCGGACGGGCAGCCGCAATTCAGGTTGATTTCGTCATAGCCCCATTGCTCGCCGAGCTTTGCCGAACGCGCGAGATCGTCGGGCTCGCTGCCGCCGAGTTGCAGCGCGACCGGCGCTTCGTCGGGCGTGAACGCGAGATGGCGCGGCACGTCGCCGTGCAGCAGCGCACCGGTCGTCACCATTTCCGTGTAAAGCCACGTATGGCGCGAAATCATTCGATGCAGCGAGCGGCAATGACGATCCGTCCAGTCCATCATCGGGGCGACGGACACGCGGCGGGGGCTGGGAGTGCGGGGTAAAGACATGGAACGGCCGAGCGGGCTTGAATCAAAACGATAATTTTACCGCAAGGCCAGAAAGCGCCGGGCGCGCTGAGGCCGTGTCACTGTCGCGACGGAGGCGGGCACCGATTCGTCGATGCATCAAGGCCTCAATGCCTGAATGCCTCAGTGTCCATGTCCCCCCATCCCGCCACCGCCGGTCCACGCGCTGCCGCCGCCGTGCATGCCGCCGAATCCGCCCCCGTGCCATCCGCCGCGACCGTGCCAATGCCATCCGCCGCGACCGTGCCAATAGCCATGGCCGTAATAGCAGCACGGCCCGCCAAAACCGCCGTAGAAACCAATCGAGCCGTACACCGGCCCGTAGTAAGGCGGTCCGTACGCGTAGGGATAATAGGGTTGCGCATAGCCGTAGTCCGCTGGCGGCGCGACGGCGCATCCAGTGATGCTCGCTGCCACGGCCGCTAGCAGCGTCATCGATGCAATGAGCCTGGTCACGATTTTCTCCTTCACGTAAACCTCAGAAAAACCGCGCGCAACGGAGTTCGGCCGCGTTTGTGTCCGAGCGTTACCAGCGTCGGCGCGGTGCTGTGCGCTCGAGGCTTCGACTGTGCGAGCCGTTGCCGCGACGCTCGACCTTTCCGCCGATCTTCTCGCGTCTTACCGAGCGGCGCTGCGGTAACACTTCGTTAACCATTCGAAACGTTACTCAAGGGCATCGCTGCAAATTTCCGTCGGACGATTCGTCTTTTGAGTCGCAAGCGATGCGACGCAGACGATCCGCTGCGGATCGACGTCGAGATGCTGAACAAAGCGGGCGCGGCGCAGTGGAGTGCTCTCGGCGCGGACTATCTGTCACCGCGCCTACGATCAGTTGATGGCCCACTAACGGCGCGTTCTTCCCCCGGGCATGAGGCTCGAGATCGAATACGAGGAACTGGTCGACGATTTCGAACCGAACGTGCGTCGCATGCTCGCGCATCGCGGACTCGAGTGGGACGAACGTTGCCTCCTCCCATTTCACGAGACGACGCGGCCTGTGAGTGCCGCGAGTTCTGCGCAGGTGCGCCGGCCGTTGTATCGCACGTCGATGCGGCGTTGGCAGCCGCGACGCGAATTGCTCGAACAGCTATGGGAAGGCTTCGGTCCCGAGCTGGCGGCGGCGGGCGCTCAATGCGCGATCACCGACACATGATGCAGCCACGGGTACACGCCGGCAATGAACGCCGCGTAGATCGCCGCCATCGTCACGCCGGCGGCCGTGCCCCACACGTCTCGCGAGGCCGCGCCCTGGCGGAAATGCACGGGTAGTCCGACCACGACGTAGCCGATCACGAAGAACAGGATGACCGCATGCACCGGCGACAGATCGTGACCGATGAAGTCGAGCAACGCGGACAGATTGAATTGCGACATGGACATACAGGCAGTCACGAAGGCGGGGGGATCGCACGGCGCCGGAACACAAGAAACAGTGGAGTGAACGACGACTGAACCACTTCACTATCGACGTTCCACAGCGCGACGACCTAAGCCGATTAAAGGCCATGCAATCGCGATCCGCAAGGAAAAAACCTGTCTGAATTCGGACTGCCCGACATTGCTTGCGGCCTGCCTGCGCCGCGACTTTCGGCGGGCTTGGCAACGCTTTCACGGAGACGGTCTCAACGCTCGTTGGGCTTCGGTTTGCGCAAGGGATCGAGCAGCGGTTTCAAACCGTTGTGATCGATCTCGTGCATCAACGCGAGCAGCCGGCCGATCTCGCCGGGCGGAAAGCCCTGGCTCGCGAACCAGTTCAAATAGTGGCCGGGCAGGTCGGCGATCACGCGGCCTTTATATTTCCCGTAGGGCATCACGCGCGTGACCAGCAATTCGAGGTGTTCGTGATTCATGGCAACGAAGTCATGATGAAGCGCGCCTCATGAGCGCAAAGCGTGTACTACGCAAATCGCCAGGCGGCGCGCAGCAACGCATGGCCCCGCATTCTAGCCTTGCTGCAGGTAATGCGCCGGCGTGGTAACGTCTGCGCTTTCCGTTCATCTCTTCAACAGGACAAGTTAGATGGAATACCGCAGACTCGGCGACTCCGACGTGCAGGTCAGCCTGATTGGTCTCGGCACGATGACGTGGGGCGAGCAGAACACCGAGCAGGAAGCGCACGCGCAGATCGACTACGCGCTCGATCACGGCGTGAACCTGATCGACACCGCCGAAATGTATCCGGTGCCGCCGCGCGCCGAAACGCAAGGTTCGACGGAGCGCTACATCGGCACGTGGCTCGCGCAGCACAAGAGCGCGCGCGAGAAGATCGTGCTCGCCACCAAGATCGCGGGTCCCGCGCGTCAGCCGCACAATCCGCGTCATATTCGCGGCGAAGGCAACCAGTTCGACCGCAAGAACCTGACCGAGGCGCTCAACGACAGCCTCAAACGTCTGCAAACGGACTACGTCGATCTGTATCAGCTGCATTGGCCCGATCGCAGCACGATGACCTTCGGCCGTCCGTCATATCCGTGGGTCGACGACGCGTACACGGTGCCGATCGAGGAAACGCTGACTGTGCTCGCCGAATTCGTGAAGGCTGGCAAGGTGCGCCATGTCGGCGTGTCGAACGAAACGCCGTGGGGTGTCGCGCAGTTTCTGCGCGCGGCCGAAAAGCTCGGCTTGCCACGCATCGTCAGCATCCAGAATCCGTACAGCCTGTTGAACCGCACGTACGAAGCGGGTCTGTCCGAGTACGCGCATCGCGACAACATCGGTCTGCTCGCGTACTCGCCGCTCGCGTTCGGCTGGCTGTCGGGCAAGTACGAAGGCGGCGCACGTCCGGTCGGCGCACGCATCACGCTGTTCGAGCGCTTCGCGCGCTACAGCAAGCCGCAAGCCGTTCAGGCCACCACCCGTTATGTCGAGCTCGCGAAGCGCCACGGCATGTCGCCCGCGCAATTCGCGCTCGCGTTCGTCAACAGCCGACCGTTCGTTACCAGCAATCTGATCGGCGCGACGTCGCTCGAGCAGTTGAAGGAAAACATCGCGAGCGCGGACGTCAAGCTGTCGCCGGAAGTGCTTGCGGAAATCGACAAGCTGCACGAGCTGCAGCCGAATCCCGCGCCTTGATGTCGGTGCCGCGGTAAGCGCGACGCGCTTGCCTCGGTCGCCCCGGTAGAATGCCGGGGCGGCCGCGGCAGGCACCGCGAATCAATCGGCGCGAGCCGAACTCAAGTCGCGGCCTTTGCCGCATCCACTTCCTCGCGCTTCGCCGCAAGCGGCGAATTCTCGCCGAGATCCCAGAACAGTCCCGCCATCATCTGCAGGCCCTCACGCACCACCGGGCCTAGAAGGTGCTCGTTCGGCGCATGCTGCGAGCAGGCCGGATAAGAATGCGGCACCCAGATCGTCGGCAGACCGAGCGTGTCGGCGAATACCTCGTTCGGCAGCGTGCCGCCGAGATTCGGCAGCAGCGCGGTCTTCTTGCCGGTGGTCGCTTCGAGCGACGCTCGCGCCCATGTGACCCACGGATCGTCGGGATCGAGTCGTGTGGCCGGTGCGCCGCGTTCGACGTCGATTTCGACCAGCTGAAAGCCGTGCGCATCGAGATGCGCGCGCAGATGCTTGCCGAGATTTTCCCAATCCGTGCCGACCACGAAACGCAACTGGCAGACCGCGAACGCCGACGGCGGAATCGCGTTGACCGGGTTCTCCGGATTGCCCGCCTTGAAGGCCAGCACTTCGAAGCTGTTCCAGCCGAACACGCGCTCGGGCGCCGAAAGCCCCGGCTCGCCCCAGTTGTCGTCGACGGTGGGGTCGCCAGGACCGTCGCCCACCGTGATGTCGGCAAGCGCGCGGCGCACGGCCTCCGGGATCGGCGGCGGACGCAGGCCGTCGACTGCGATCACGCCGCGCGCATCGACGAGACTCGCGAGCGCGTTGGCGAGCACCGTCGCCGGATTGCGCAACAGGCCGCCCCAGTTGCCCGAGTGATGCGCGCCGTCGCGCAGGTTCAGCGACAGCTTGAAATTGACCGCGCCGCGCGAGCCGAGAAACACGGTCGGACGACGCGCGGCGAGACGCGGGCCGTCGGAGGCGATCAGCACGTCGGCGGCGAGTTCGTCGCGGTGCGCGCGGCAGATCGCATCGAGCCCCGGCGAGCCGGTTTCCTCGCCCATTTCGATCAGCAGCTTCGTGTTGAAGCCGAGTTTGCCGTCGCGCGCGGCGAGCGTGCACGCGAGCGCGGCGAGGTTGATCGAGTGCTGGCCTTTGTTGTCGGCGGTGCCGCGACCGAACCAGCGCTCGCCTTCGATGGTCACCGCCCACGGCGTCAGCGGCGCGCGCCACTGGCTGTCGTAGCCGCGCACGACGTCGCCGTGGCCGTAGATCAGCACGGTCGGCAGATGATCGCCTTCGTGACGGTTCGCGATCAGGAACGGACCGAAACCGTCGACCGGGTTATCGACGATGCGCGTGCTGAAGCCGAGGCGCTCCGCTGCGGGCTGGATTTCGTTGGTCAGATAAGACCGCAGCAGCGCGCCGCGATCGCTTTCCTGGCTTTCGGTGCGAATACCGACGCGGCGGTTCAGGTCGGTGAGAAAAGCGCCGGATTCGAAGTGCCGGGTGGCAAGCTCGATGGCCTGGTGGCGGCTCATGTCGGTGTCTCCAATGCGGGGGATGGGCGAGGCGGGCAGAGGGCCGCGGCCCGATGGCAGGGTCTTCGGGCGATTTGTCCGCGATCTCATTGCGATCGATTCTAGAAGCGCGTCATTTTTGTCACAATGATCATGTTTCGAAGCTTGCATTGCCGCAAAGGCAAAGCGTCATCGCACCGTTGCAACCGATTCGATCGAGGCGTCCCGGATGGCACGTTCACTGCATGGCATCGCGTTGCGTTATTTCGTCGAAGTCGCGCGCAGCGGCTCGCTGAGCGACGCGTCCGAACGGCTGCATGTCGCGGTATCGGCGCTCAGCCGGCAGATCGCGCGGCTCGAGAGCGAACTCGGCGTCACGCTATTCGAGCGGCGTCCGCGCGGCATGGCGCTGTCCGAGGCGGGCGAGCGGCTGCTCGCGTACGCACAACGCAGCCTGCTGGAAGCCGAGCACGTGATGAAGGAGCTCAGCGGTCTCGCTAGCCTGCACGGCAGCCGGATCAAGATCGCGACCGCCGAGGGCTTCGCGGTCGACTTCCTGCCCGCCGCGATCGCGGATTTCCGCGCCGAGCATCCCGGCATCGATTTCACGTTGACCGTGATGTCGCCGGCCGACGCGACCCGGCATGTGCGCGACGGTGACGTCGACATCGCGTTGTCGTTCAGCCTCGCGCCGGAGAAGGGCGTCAAGGTCGAGCACACCGAGCGCGCGCCGGTGTTCGTGCTGGTGCGTGTCGATCATCCGCTCGCGGCGCGCGCGAAGCTGTCGCTCGCCGAGGTGAGCCGTTATCCGCTGGTGTTGTCGGAGACCGGCACCACGCTTCGCCAGTTGATCGACATCACCTGCGCGCTCGAAGGCATCCTGCTCGAGCCGGACCTTATCTGCAACAACAGCGGCGCGAGTTATCGCTATGCGCAGAAGTCCGGCGCGATCATGTTCACGGGGCTGCTGTCGGTGCGCGACCGCTATGCGGCCGACGGCTTCGTCGTGATTCCGCTGACCGACCCGCAGATGCGCCAGCGCAGTATCCAGGTGCAGACGATGGCGGGGCGCGAGTTGCCGCCGTCGGTGCGGGCGTTTCGCGACCATCTGATCGCACGGATCGCGGATCCGAAGCCGGCCGGGGCTCAGGCCTCGAAGGCGGACCGAGGGCGCGGCAAGCGCACGCCGCGTCGCCCGCGAGCCGATGCATGAAATGCGACACATGCCACGCACTAAGCGGCAAATGTTCTCCCGGAATCCAAATCACGACCTAAACTGTGGTGGACGGCAAGGACGGCCCTGAGAAAACGACCCTGATGGTGCGCGCCACGATCAGGGGAAACGGCAGAACAA
This sequence comes from Paraburkholderia youngii, assembly GCF_013366925.1. Classification (NCBI taxonomy): domain Bacteria; kingdom Pseudomonadati; phylum Pseudomonadota; class Betaproteobacteria; order Burkholderiales; family Burkholderiaceae; genus Paraburkholderia; species Paraburkholderia youngii. The sequence continues at coordinate 4,778,944 of NZ_JAALDK010000001.1, read as the reverse complement.
TGGCAGTCGAAGCGCGGACCGGCCGCGCAACCCGCGATGCTGCGATGCACACAAGCGGCAATAGATGCACCCAAAAAGAAACGCGGCGCGTCGTCCCGATGGCGCGTTGCCCACAACAGAGCGATAGGACCAACACATCCATGGCGCAACAGAAAACCAATCCGAAACTCGAGCAGGCGCTCACGCGCGGTGATCTCGCGATCCGCCAGGCAAATTCGGCGAGAGCGACCGCGCTGTTGCGTGCGCTCGCCAAGATGATCGTCGATGCGTCGGCGACCATCGGTGTGGAAGCCTTCACATTGATTCACGACGGCGACAAGATTTACGATCCCGCCGATGGTCTGTGGCCGCAGGCGCTGCTGATCTCGCTCGACGGTCCGGTCGAGGATGCCGATCCCGACGAATTGCGTACGGTGCGGCTGATCGCGGACGATCCGGCCACCGTGTTCCGGGTCGAATGGCAGCGCGCCGATGGCAAGATCGGGCGTCACGAGGGCGGCCCGTTCGCGACGGTCGCGTTCATCTCCGACGTCGACATTCCGTGGACCGACGACGAGGACTGAGCGCGCAACGATAGCAAACGCTCATAGCGACCACCGGCGCGTTCGGCTTACTTCATCATGCGGCGCCGAAACAGGATCGCCGACACGATAAAGCCGCCGACTGCATAAGCGGCCAGTACGCTCACATGCAGCGCCGAGTGCTCCATCGGCCGGCCGAGCATCGCCGGGCGCATCAGATCGACCGCATTGGCGAGCGGCAGCGCGGCGGTCACCGCTTGAGCGGGGCCGGGCAGCTGCGAGATCGGAAAGAACACGCCGGAGAGCAGCAGCATCGGCGTGAGCACGAGCGTCTGATAGAACATGAAAAAGTCGTACGACGGCGCGAGCGCCGTCACGATCATCGCGAGGCTCGCGAACGCGAGACCGGCCAGCACGATGACCGGCAGCGCGGGCAGCATCGACGGAAAACTCGCATAGCCGAGCGCGCCCGCCACCAGCATGATCGCCACTCCCGACAACACCGATTTGCTGGCTGCCCACACTACCTCGCCGAGCACGATATCGCCGAGCGTGAGCGGCGTATGCATGATCGCCTCCCACGTTCGCTGCACGTGCATGCGCGAAAAGCCCGAATACATCGACTCGAAGCTCGCCGACATCATCACGCTCGACGCCACCGTGCCCGCCGCGAGGAACGAGATATACGACACGCCGTCGACGTGCCCGACCATCAGCCCGAGCCCCAAGCCGAGACCGAACAGATAGATCATCGGATCGGCGAGGTTGCCGAACATCGACGCAATCGCGAGCTTCTTCCACATCAGATAGTTGCGGCGCCATACCGCGATCCAGTTCGTGGCATTGGCGGGGAAGGCGCCGAACGGCTCTTGTGCCGATGGCGTGCCGTCGTGGGTTTCGTAGGTGCGTGCGTCCATCAAGTGTCTCGCTGCGGGTTCAGTCCTGCATTTCGCGGCCGGTGAGCCGCAGAAACACATCTTCGAGATTCGCCGGCCGATGCAGATAGCGCAAATCCGCGCGCTGCTTCAGGCGCATATGCACGGGCTGCGCGTCGTTCACGTAACAGAACAGGGTCTCGCCGCTGATCTCGGTGCGCTCAGCGAGCGGTGCGAGTTCGTCGCGCAATGCAAACGGATCGGGACCATAGATCTCGATCACGTCGCAGCCGATCTCGGACTCGATCAGCTCGCGCGGCGCGCCTTCTGCGATCTTGCGTCCTTCCTCGATCACGCACAGTCGATGACAGAGCCGTTCGGCTTCTTCCATGAAGTGCGTGGTCAGCAGGATGGTCTTGCCGCGCGCGAGCAGCGATCTCAGTCGCTCCCAGATCAGATGGCGCGCTTGCGGGTCGAGACCGGTGGTCGGTTCGTCCATGATCAGCACGTCGGGATCGTTGATCAGCGCGCGCGCCAGCGTGAGGCGCCGCTTCATGCCGCCCGATAGTTCGCTCACGCGTGCGTCCGCCTTGTTCTCGAGGCGGGCGAATTCGAGCAGACCCGGCACCGCCGCGCGACACTGCGCGGCGCTCAGACCGAAGTAGCGGCCGAACACGAGCAGATTTTCACGCACGGTGAAATCGGGATCGAGGTTGTCGAACTGCGGCACCACGCCCACGCGCGAGCGCGCGAGGCGCGCGCGGCCAGGGATCGGTTCGCCGCACAGGCGGATCGCGCCGGCGTCGGGCGCCGCGATGCCGAGCAGCATGCGCAGCGTCGTGGTCTTGCCGGCGCCGTTGGGGCCAAGCAGCCCGAAGCATTCGCCGGTGTTCACATGAAACGACAATCCGTCGACGACTGTTTTTTCGCCATAGTTTTTCCTGACCTGATGGAATTCGATGGGGGCTGCGGGCATGACTCGAGCGAGGCTCCGGAAGAAGACATAACGTACGCGCAAGACACACAACATACCTGCGACGCACGCATTGCGCACAGGCCGCTTATTCTAGGGTATCGGCCACTGACGCGAGCGGGTGTCCGGGAACGCGTAATGCATGGGGATGCGATGCGTTCGCATACGAACTTTTGCGGTGCCGCAAACGTGTGCGAACACTGCTCCAGGTGGCCCAACGCTTGTGCAGACGGCTTCAGCACGCACCGACTATGCACTTAGCGTTTTCCATCCCTTGCAAGCCGAATTGCGGCGCACCATGATTGATTCAGACCGCGCTTTCCGCGCGAATGGGAGAAGACAGATGGCGAGCTACCAGAAAATCCTGTTGTGCTACGACGGCTCGCGCGAAGGCCGCAAAGCCCTGCGTTGCGGCGCCGATCTGGCGTTGGACCTGAAGGCGGAAACGCATCTGCTGTCGGTAGTAGACATGCGTTCCAGCATCGCGCAAAGCGCGGGCTTATTGACCGATGTGGCCTGCGGAAGCTTCGAAAAAACGGCCCGCGAAATTCTGCAGGAGGGCGTGAACTGGCTGACCGAGCGAGGCGTGAACGCGCAGGGGCATTTCGCATTCGGTCATCCGATCGACGAGATCGCCAATCTTGCCAACGAGTTGCACGTCGACCTCGTGGTGGTGGGACATCGCTGCCGGACCGGTTTGTCGAGGTGGTGGATGGGGGCGGGCAACACGCCGCTGCTCGACCGCGTGTCGTGCAGCATTCTGGTGGCGTGCTCGTCCGCGCAGGAGCAGCAGCAGGCGGCCGCGGCGTAATACGAACAAACCTGACACGCGGCTGGCTCCAATGGCCAGCCCGCGCATCTCTTCAGTTCACGGCTTGAACCTCACTCGTTCAGATTGATCGCCGCGAGCTTCCACGTGACCAGCCCTTCGCGACGGAAGATAGCCGAATAGTTCGCGTTGCCTTCGCCGCGCCGGTACGTGACCACAAACTCGTTGAGACTCCGATAGCCGGCCGTGCTTTGGCGCCCGGGCGGCGGCGCGCTTGCGTGCGTGGTGGTGTCGCCCGCGGCCGATGCGGCCGGCGCTTCTCCGCCCGCGGCTGGCGGTGCTGACGGTTGCTCGCCCGGTGTGCCGCGCGGCGGCATGCCGTTCAGCAGTGCCGCGACGCCGTCGGGTGTCGCATAGGCATCGACGAGCGGGCCGATCAGTGTCACGCCGATCACCGCGCCGATCGTGGCCATCTTGTTCCCGGCATCCGCTTCGAGCCGGTGCGTCAGCATGGCGCCCACCTGCTGCTTCAGGCTATCGCGCAGCGCGGGGAAGTCGACGTACTGATTGACGGTTTGCACGTCACGCGCGTCTGCCGCGCGTTTGAGATTGTTCACCGCGAGATACGGTGACGCGTAAATAAAGCCTAGCGCGGCAATCACGATCACCACGATCAGCGTGATCAGCAGCGGCCGGGTGGCGCTGCCCTGTGTGCGTTTCGGAATTGTCATCGAATGGGACTCCACGTCAGTGATGATCTAACGTCGACCACGGCGAGGTCGAAACGATCCCATTCCACGCGAATCTCTGAACATCCGAAGTGCTTATTGCATGCGTGCTCAGAATTCGCTCAGGCTTCGAACACCGCGCCGTGCACGTTGGCTTCGTCGGCTATGCAACGATCGATCATACGGCATACGGCGTCGACGGTGCCGACCATGATCAGTCGCGACGGTCCATGATAGACCCGCACCGGAGCGCGGCGCGCGGGCTCCGCGATATTCAGCGCCGAATTCAGCGATACGCGCGCAAACGCCGGCAACGACGACGGCAGACCGGAAGCTTCGGCAGGCACGTCGAACAGCGGCGGCGTGCGCGCCGCGGGCGCGTCGATCGGCGCGCAAGGCGTGAGCTTGCGCAGATGGCGCAGACGGCCGAACTGGCGAAAAGGCAGCAGGCGGGCAAGGCGTTCCATGAGTCTCTCCAGACGATGCGGCTTGAATGCGCGGCGTAATGCGGGCGTTAATGCGGCTTGGTTCGGACAAACCGGCGCGAGCGTTCCGGCAACAAAGATCAGAACTCGCTGGGGCGAATCAGCCCGACCGCGATTCCTTCGAGCGCGAAATCCGCGCTGCCGGTTTCCACGAAGATGTTGTCGTAGTCGGGGTTTTCGGCGATCAGTTCGATGCCGTTCGGCCGGCGCTTCAGACGCTTGACCGTCACGTCGTCGCCAAGCCGCGCAATGATGATCTGGCCGTCTTTCGCTTCGCTGCGCTTTTGCACCGCGAGCAGGTCGCCGTCGAGAATGCCGGCGTCGCGCATCGACAGGCCGCGCACCTTCAGCAGGTAATCGGGCTTGCTCGAGAACAGCGCCGGGTCGCACGCGTAGTGCTGCGAGATATGTTCCTGCGCGAGGATCGGGCTACCCGCCGCGACCCGGCCGATCAGCGGCAATGACAACTGCATCAGGCCCGCATGCGGCAGCGTGAACTGGTGCGGCGCATCCTCCTGCCCGGACAGCAGGCGGATGCCGCGCGACGCGCCGGCCGCGAGTTCGATCACGCCCTTGCGCGCCAGCGCGCGCAGATGCTCTTCCGCGGAATTGGCCGAGCTGAAACCGAGTTCGGCGGCAATTTCCGCGCGAGTGGGCGGAAAGCCGGTGCGTTCGATCGCGCGGCGGATCAGATCGAAAACCTGCTGCTGTCGTGCGGTGAGTTTGGTCATGGCCACTGTATGTATGAACAGGTGACTGTATTTTTATACAGTATTCGGCGCATTTCAAGCTTTACTTTAAGTTCGACGCAAGGGGCGCGCTGGGGCGTCGTTTATCGGCGACATGGCGACGATTTCGGCGTCTGAACAGCCGGTGCGTCTGCCGTTACCACTTTTGGGCATTAAAAAATGAAGAAACATTATTTTTAATGATGAAAGCCCTTCGATAGACTGGCTTCCGGTTAGCGCTCATGTGCACGTGACCGCGACGCAAAACAACACCAGACGCTTATCAGCGGACCATCACGCGGAGAGAAACTGAAATGAACCATCGGCATACGGGGCTCGCGGCTCGAACCAGAAAACTGATCACGGCGCTTGCCGTCGGCGCGGTGGGTACGCTCGGCATGTTGGGCGCAAGCGGCGTCGCGCACGCCGACACCACGCTGCTGAACGTGTCCTACGATCCGACGCGCGAGCTGTATCAGGACATCAATCAGGCATTCGGCAAAGAATGGAAGGCCAAGACCGGCGAAGCCGTCACCTTCAAGCAGTCGCACGGCGGCTCGGGCGCGCAGGCTCGCTCGGTGCTCGACGGTCTGCAGGCCGACGTCGTGACGCTCGCGCTCGCATATGACATCGACGCCATCGCGAACAAGGGGCTCGTCGACAAGAACTGGCAGAAGCGTCTGCCGGACAACGCCTCGCCGTACACGTCGACGATCGTGTTTCTGGTGCGCAAGGGCAACCCGAAGCACATCAAGGATTGGGACGATCTGGTGAAGCCGGGCGTGTCGATCGTGACGCCGAATCCGAAGACCTCCGGCGGCGCGCGCTGGAACTACCTGGCCGCGTGGGCGTACGCCGAGCATCAGCCGGGCGGCAACGACCAGAAGGCCAAGGAGTTCGTCGGCAAGCTGTACAAGAACGCCGGCGTGCTCGATTCGGGCGCGCGCGGCGCGACCACCAGCTTCGTGCAGCGCGGTATCGGCGATGTGCTGATCGCGTGGGAAAACGAGGCGTTTCTGTCGGTGAAGGAGTTCGGTCCGGACAAGTTCGAGATCGTGGTGCCGACGGTGAGCATCCTGGCCGAGCCGCCGGTCGCGGTGGTCGACAAGGTCGTCGACAAACACGGCACGCGCAAGCTGGCCGACGCGTATCTGAACTTTCTGTATAGCGAGGAAGGGCAGGAGATCGCCGCGCGCAATTTCTATCGTCCGCGTTCGAACAAGGTGCCGGCCGACCTGACCGCGAAGTTTCCGAAGCTGAAGCTGTACACGATCGACGATTCGTTCGGCGGCTGGACCAACGCGCAGAAGACCCATTTCGCGGACGGCGGCGTATTCGATTCGATTTATCAGCCGCAGTAACAAGCATCGCCTGAAGCACGGGCACAGGCAACAAGGGCGCGCCCAATGGGCGCGCTTTCGGCTAACCGGGACCCGCTGGCCAGCAGGGCGGTAGTACCGCAACACCGCAACACCGCAACACGAACAACCGCGCGAGCATCAACCATGAACGAGTATCCAGCATGACCACGTTGACCTTCCGCAAGCCGAGCGCATTGCCCGGCTTTGGCCTGACACTCGGCATCACGGTGGCTTATTTGAGCCTCGTGGTGCTGATTCCATTGGCGGCGACCTTTCTGAAAACCGCGACGCTCGACTGGGACCAGTTCGTGCGCGCGGTCACGTCGCCGCGCGTGCTCGCGTCGTATCGGCTGACGTTCTTCTCGGCGCTCGGCGGCGCGCTGATCAACGCGGTGTTCGGCTTTCTCGTCGCGTGGGTGCTGGTGCGCTACACGTTTCCGTTCAAGCGCATCGTCGATGCGGTCGTCGATCTGCCGTTCGCGCTGCCCACCTCGGTCGCGGGCATTTCGCTCGCGGCCGTGTATGCGGGTAACGGCTGGATCGGCCAGTTCCTCGCGCCGCTCGGCATCAAGATCGCGTTCACGCCGGTCGGTGTGCTAGTCGCGCTGACGTTCATCGGCCTGCCGTTCGTCGTGCGCACGGTGCAGCCGGTGCTCGAGGAGTTCGAGCGCGAGCAGGAGGAGGCGGCCGCGTGCCTCGGCGCGTCGCGCTGGCTCACGTTTCGCCGCGTCGTGCTGCCGGCCGTGTTCCCGGCGCTCTTGACCGGCTTCGCGCTCGCCTTCGCGCGCGCGCTCGGCGAATACGGCTCGGTGATCTTCATCGCCGGCAATGTGCCGATGAAGTCGGAGATCACGTCGCTCCTGATCATCACGAAGCTCGAGCAATACGACTATGCGGGCGCGACGGCGCTCGCGGTCGTGATGCTGGTCGTGTCGTTCCTGATGCTGCTGCTGATCAATACGCTGCAGTGGTGGCTGCAGCGGCGCACGAGCCGCGGCAATGCGGGGCCGGCGCCAGTGGCCACGAGCGTCGCGGCAATCGGTGGAGGTGTGCAATGAGCCGTCTTCCGACCAACCCGGCGAGCGGTGCGCGTCGCCCCGATCCGGTCAGCGAACCGCCCGTGGTGCGCTGGCTGCTGATCGGCGTCGCGCTGCTGTTTCTCGCGCTGTTTCTGGTCGTGCCGCTCGCCGCGGTGTTCTATCAGGCGCTGAATAAGGGGCTGCGTTTTTATTTCGAAGCGCTCGCCGATCCGGATGCGCTGTCGGCGATCAAGCTCACGTTGCTCACCGCGTCGATCGCTGTGCCGCTGAACCTCGTGTTCGGCCTCGCGGCGTCGTGGTGTATCGCGAAGTTCGACTTCCGCGGCAAGGCACTGCTGACCACGCTGATCGATCTGCCGTTTTCGGTGTCGCCGGTGATCTCCGGTCTGATCTACGTGCTGATGTTCGGCGCGCAGGGCTGGTTCGGCCCGTGGCTCGAAGATCACAACGTGCAGATCATCTTCGCGGTGCCGGGCATCGTGCTCGCGACGATCTTCGTCACGTTCCCGTTCGTCGCGCGCGAACTGATTCCGCTGATGCAGGCGCAGGGCAACGACGAGGAAGAAGCCGCGCACGTGCTCGGCGCATCGGGCTGGCAGACGTTCCGTCGTGTGACGCTGCCGAACGTCAAGTGGGGCCTGCTGTACGGCGTGATTCTGTGCAATGCGCGCGCGATGGGCGAGTTCGGTGCGGTGTCGGTGGTGTCCGGCCATATTCGCGGGCAGACCGACACGATGCCGCTGCACGTCGAAATCCTCTACAACGAGTACAACTTCTCGGCCGCGTTCGCCGTGGCCTCGCTGCTCGCGCTGCTGGCACTGGTCACACTGGGGCTCAAGCTGCTGGCCGAGCGTCATATGTCGGCGGAACTGTCGGCGGCGCGTGAGGTGCCCGCGCATGCGGGACCGGCGCCGGCCGATGCGTCACAGGCCAATAGCGCGCAGTCCGCTTCTCATTCGTTTTTCGTCAACGCCACGCCTGCGTCGCAGCGACATCCGCTCAAGCAAGGAGAGCTGTAAATGGGTATCACCGTTCGTAACCTGCAAAAGCGCTTCGGCGATTTCGTCGCGCTCGACAACGTGTCGCTCGACTTTCCGCCGGGCGAACTCGTCGCGCTGCTCGGGCCGTCGGGTTGCGGCAAGACGACCCTGCTGCGCGTGATCGCCGGCCTCGAATACGCGGACGGCGGCCAGGTCGAGCTGCAAGGTCAGGACGTCGCGGCGGTCGGCGCGCGCGAGCGCGAGGTGGGCTTCGTGTTCCAGCATTACGCGCTGTTCCGTCATATGACGGTGTTCGAGAACGTCGCGTTCGGCCTGCGTGTGAAGCCGCGCAAGGAACGTCCGTCGGAGAAGGTGATTCGCGAGAAGGTGCATGAACTGCTGAAGCTCGTGCAACTCGATTGGCTCGCGCAACGCTATCCGTCGGAGCTGTCCGGTGGTCAGCGGCAACGCATCGCGCTTGCGCGCGCGTTGGCCGTCGAGCCGAAGGTGCTGCTGCTCGACGAGCCGTTCGGCGCGCTCGACGCGAAGGTGCGCAAGGAACTGCGCAGCTGGCTGCGCCGCCTGCACGACGATCTGCATATCTCGACGATCTTCGTCACGCACGATCAGGAAGAGGCGCTCGAAGTGGCCGATCGCATCGTCGTGCTCAATCGCGGCCATGTCGAGCAGGTGGGCAGCCCGCAGGACGTGTACGACCATCCGCAGACGCCGTTCGTCTACGAGTTTCTCGGCGCGGCGAACCGTCTGCACGGCAACGTCGATGCGCAAGGCTTCGTCGTCGATGGCGCCGCGCTGCCGGTCGCGATCACGGCGGGTTTCAGCGGTCCGGCGTTCGCCTATGTGCGGCCGCATGACCTGCAGCTGTATCCGCAGGCGGCCGGGCATCGCGACGGCATCGTCGTCGACGTGCGGCGCGTGGTGACGCTCGGCGGCTCGGTGCGCGTCGAGCTCGCCGGTCGCGCGGGCAATCTGCTCGAAGCCGAACTCGATCGCGAAACGTGGCGTGATCTGCAACTCGCGGTCGGCGACGGCGTGACCGCGGTGCCGCGCGCGCTGCGGGTGTTTCCGGCGCAGTGAGATGGCAGCGCCGCCGTGCGGCGCTCGAAGCAGGAGAAAAACGTATCGGCCGTACTGAGTGGTTCCATTTGGCATTTGGCGGCTCTAATAACTCAACTCTGGCAGAACCGGAGACATATCGATGAATTTCCAGCAATTGCGTTTCGTGCGCGAGGCCGTGCGGCAGAACATGAATCTGACCGAAGTGGCGAACGTGCTGTACACGTCGCAGTCGGGCGTGTCCAAGCAGATCAAGGATCTCGAGGACGAACTCGGCGTCGACATTTTCATTCGCCGCGGCAAGCGGCTGACGGGCCTCACCGAACCGGGCAAGGCCGTGCATCAGCTGATCGAGCGGATGCTGCTCGATGCGGAGAATCTGCGCCGCGTCGCGCGTCAGTACGCGGATCAGGACAGCGGCCACCTCGTCGTCGCGACCACCCACACGCAGGCCCGCTACGCGCTGCCGAAGGTGGTTCGACAGTTCACGGCGGTGTTCCCGAAAGTGCATCTGGCGCTGCGTCAGGGCAGCCCGCAGCAGATCGCGCAGATGATCATCAACGGCGAGGCCGATATCGGCATCTCGACCGAGGCGCTCGACCGCTTTCCCGACATCGTCACGTTCCCGTGCTATTCGTGGCATCACGTGGTGGTGGTGCCGAAGGATCATCCGCTGGTCGGCCGTGAAAACCTGACGCTCGACGAGATCGCCGAATTCCCGATCGTCACGTACGACCAGGACTTCACGGGCCGCTCGCATATCGACCAGGCATTCGCGAAAGCAGGCGCATTGCCCGACGTCGTGCTGACCGCGATCGACGCCGACGTGATCAAGACCTACGTCGAGCTCGGCATGGGCATCGGCGTGGTCGCGGCGATGGCCTACGACCCGAAGCGCGACACCGAACTCGTCGCGCTCGATACGCAGCATCTGTTCGAGGCGAGCACGACGCGCGTCGGCTTGCGCAAGGGCGCGTTCCTGCGTGCGTACGCGTATCGGCTGATCGAGATGTTCGCACCGCAGCTGAGCGAGACCGATATCGCGGCGCAGTTGCGCGAGGCCGCTTAGGCCTCGCGCTTTCACGCATGGCGGCGCGCGGCGCATCGCTTACAATCGCCGCCATGAATACCTCGACTTCCTCTCTCCCGACTCCTCCCAGCACGCCGGGCTCCACTTCCTCGTTGCCATGCATCGCCGTGCTCGCGACCGGCGGCACGATCGCCGGCGCGGCAGCGGACGCCGCCAACACGTCCGGCTATCAGGCGGGCGTCGTCGGCGTCGATCAGTTGCTCGCGGCGGTGCCGGCGCTGTCGACGGTTGCGCGGATCGCGCCGGAGCAGATCGCCAGCGTCGATAGTAAGGACATGGCGCTGCCGCTGTGGACCACGCTCGCGCAACGTATCAACACGCTGCTCGCGAGCGACGACGTCGACGGCGTGGTCGTCACGCACGGCACCGACACGCTCGAAGAAACCGCCTACCTGCTGCATCTGACCGTCAAGTCGGACAAGCCAGTCGTGCTGACCGCGGCGATGCGGCCGGCGTCGGCGCTATCGGCCGATGGTCCGTTGAATCTGCTGAACGCGGTGACGGTCACGGCGCATGCGGCTTCGCGCGGGCAGGGCGTGCTGGTCGCGTTCAACAACCGCATTCATAGCGCGCGCGACGTCGTAAAGACGAGCACCTATGCGGTCGACGCGTTCCAGTCGCCGGAAATCGGTGCGCTCGGCTGGGTGCAGGATGGGCGCGTCGAGTTTCAACGCAGTGTGGTGCGCGCACATACGCTTGCGAGCGAGTTCGCGATCGATACGGCGTGGCCGCACGTGGAGATCGTCGCGAGCTATGCGGGCGTGTCGCGCACTGCCGTCGATGCGCTCGTCGCCGCGGGCGTGCGCGGCATCGTCGTCGCGGGCACGGGCAATGGCTCGTTCCATCAGGCGTTGCAGCAGGCGCTCGCCGAGGCGGTGTCGCGCGGTATCGCGGTGGTGCGCTCGTCGCGTGTCGGCTCGGGGCATGTGATGCGCAACGGCGCCGCCGCCGACGACGCGCTCGGCTTCGTCAGCGCGGGTACGCTGAATCCGTACAAGGCGCGCGTGCTGTTGATGCTGGCGCTGGCAGCGGGCCATACGGCGCCGGCTGCGTTGCAGAAGGTGTTCGATACATACTGATTGACGAATCCGACAGCCGGACACCCGACGACGACGTCTGACCGACCAAGGCTTCCTCGGCGTCGCCGGGTGCCGCTGCGGACCCCACTTGCCGCTCTCAGCCCAGAGCGGCGCGATTTGCCCGTTCCACCGCGCCAGCAGCCGAAGCCGCCGGGCGACGAACGGGCGCCCCACCTGTGCTCATCATTACCGCGCGGATGCCGAAGCGGCCATCAGCGCAATCGACGACGAGCTCAATCACACAGGAACCACGAAGGCAGACCTCAGGCCGCCTTCGCCTCCTTGCTATCCGGCGTTTGCGCGACCTCGTGATTCGCCATGATCTCGAGCGCGCGCACCATCGCCGAGTGATCCCATGCCTTGCCGCCGTTTGCCGCGCACACGCTGAACAACTGCTGCGCGCTCGCGGTATGCGGCAGCGCGATGCCAAGCTTGCGCGCGCCATCGAGCGCGAGATTCAGGTCCTTCTGATGCAGCTCGATCCGAAAGCCCGGATTGAAGGTGCGCTTCGTCATGCGCTCGCCATGCACTTCGAGAATCCGCGATGACGCGAAACCGCCCATCAGCGCGCGGCGCACGCGCTCCGGATCGGCGCCCGAGCGCGACGCGAACAGCAGCGCTTCCGCGACCGCTTCGATGTTCAGCGCGACGATGATCTGGTTCGCGACCTTGCAGGTCTGACCCGCGCCGTTCTCGCCGATCAGCGAGATGTTCCTGCCCATCAGCTCGAACAGCGGCTTGGCTAAAGCGAAGGCCTTCTCGGGACCGCCGACCATGATCGTCAGCGACGCGTCGCGTGCGCCGATTTCGCCACCGGACACCGGCGCATCGAGATAGTCGACGCCGAGCGCGTTGATCTTCTTCGCGAACGCCTGGGTGTCGAGCGGCGAGATCGAGCTCATGTCGATCACGAGCTTGCCTTTGCTGAGGCCGGCGGCGACGCCGTCGTCGGCAAACAGCACGTTGGCGACGTCAGGCGTGTCCGGCACCATGATGATGACGATGTCGGTGGCCTGCGCGACCGCGGTCGAACTGGCGACCACGCTCGCGCTCTTCGCGATGTCGTCTGGCACTGGATACGCGCCGTTCACGAACAGCGAGTGACCTCCCTTGATGAGGTTGCGCGCCATGTGCGCGCCCATGATGCCGAGCCCGATGAAGCCGATCTTTGCCATGTGTGAATCTCCAGGGTTATAGGGGGCGTGCGTTGAGCCTGACGAGTCTCAAGCCGCCGCATGTGCCGCGCCGCGTGCCTGACCAGCGACGCTTTGCACCCAGCCGAGGCCGGCCTCGGTCGTCGTGCGCGGCTTGTATTCGCAACCGACGTAGCCGTCGTAGCCAAGTGAGTCGAGCAGCGCGAACAGATACGGATAGTTGATCTCGCCGGTGCCCGGTTCATGCCGTCCGGGGTTGTCCGCAAGCTGGATATGCGCGATCTGCGCGAGGTTCTTTTCGATCGTCGCCGCGAGTTCGCCTTCCATCCGTTGCATGTGATAGATGTCGTATTGCAGGAACAGATTGTCCGAGCCGACTTCGCGAATCACGTCGAGTCCATCGCGCGAACGGTTCAGCGCGAAGCCCGGAATGTCGTACGAGTTGCACGGCTCGACGAGCAGCCGGATGCCGGCCTTCTTCAACTCGCGCGCGGCAAAGCGCAGGTTTTCGACGATCGTCGCGCGGGCGGTGTCGGCGGAGACGTTCGCGCCCGGAATACCGACGAGGCAATTCAGTTGCGGCACCTTCAACGCGCTTGCGTATTCGATCGCGCGGCCGACGCCTTCCTGGAACTCGGCGACCCGGTCGGGCAGACACGCGATGCCGCGTTCGCCGGCTTCCCAGTTGCCCGCCGGCAGGTTGTGCAGCACCAGCTTCAGGCGGTTCTGCTGCAGACGTTCGCCCAACTCGGCGATCGAATACGGATACGGAAACAGGAATTCGACCGCGTGAAAGCCGGCGTTGGCTGCTGCCGCGAAACGGTCGAGGAACGGCACTTCGTTGAACAGCATCGTCAGGTTCGCTGCGAATTTCGGCATGGTGCTTTTGTCTCTCAGGTCGGTCAGGGAATGGCGCTGGGCGTGATGAGGCGAGGGCGCGGAGCGTGAGCCCGGCCCTCGCGCATCGTGCGCGCTGAATGCCTCGGGTACTTCGAACGCGCGACGCTCAATCGAGCAGGCTGATCGCGGTCGGCGCGTCCTCGCGCTTTTCAGCGAGTTCCTCGAACTCGTTGATCGCGTCGATCTCGGTGCCCATCGAGATGTTGGTCACGCGTTCGAGAATCACTTCGACGATCACCGGCACGTTGAACTCGACGAGCATCGACTGCGCTTTTTGCAGCGCCGGCTTCAGCTCTTCCGGCTTGAACACGCGAATCGCCTTGCAACCGAGACCTTCGGCGACCGCGACGTGATCGACGCCATAGCCGTTGGTCTCCGGCGAGTTGATGTTTTCGAAGCCGAGCTGCACGCAGTAGTCCATTTCGAAAGCGCGCTGTGCCTGGCGGATCAGCCCGAGATACGAGTTGTTCACGACGACGTGCACGTACGGCAGCTTGAATTGCGCGCCCGCCGCGAGCTCTTCGATCATGAACTGGAAGTCGTAGTCGCCGGACAGCGCGACGATCGGCCGTTGCGGATCGGCCGCGCGCACGCCGAGCGCCGCCGGAATCGTCCAGCCGAGCGGGCCGGCCTGGCCGCAGTTGATCCAGTTGCGTGCCTTGTACACGTGCAGGAATTGCGCGGCGGCAATCTGCGACAAGCCGATCGTGCTCACGTAGCAGGTGTCGCGGCCGAACACCTGATTCATCTCTTCATAGACGCGCTGCGGCTTCATCGGCACGTTGTCGAAGTGCGTCTTGCGCAGCATCGTGCGCTTGCGTTGCTGGCAATCGGCAACCCACGCGCTGCGATCCTTCAGCTTGCCCGCGGCCTTCCATTCGCCGGCGACTTCGACGAACAGTTCGAGCGCGGCCTTCGCGTCCGACACGATGCCGAGATCCGGGCCGAACACGCGGCCGATCTGCGTCGGTTCGATATCGACGTGCACGAACTTGCGGCCCTTCGTATACACATCGACGCTGCCGGTGTGACGGTTGGCCCAGCGGTTGCCGATGCCGAGCACGAAGTCGGATGCGAGCATCGTCGCGTTGCCATAGCGATGCGAGGTCTGCAGACCGACCATGCCGGCCATCAGCGGATGGTCGTCCGGAATCGCGCCCCACGACATCAGCGTCGGGATCACCGGCACGCCGACCGTTTCGGCGAACTTCACGAGCAGGTCTTCGGCCACCGCGTTCAACACGCCGCCGCCCGATACGATCAACGGCTTGTCGGCATCGTTGAGCAGCGTCAGCGCCGCTTCGATCTGCTTGCGGGTCGCCTTCGGCTTGTAGACGGGCAGCGGTTCGTACGTGTCGATATCGAATTCGATTTCGGCGAGCTGCACGTCGATCGGCAGATCGACCAGCACAGGACCCGGACGGCCCGAGCGCATCAGATGGAACGCCTGCTGGAACACCCGCGGCACAAGGGCCGGCTCGCGCACGGTCACGGCCCACTTGGTGACGGGCTTCGCAATCGCTTCGATATCGACGGCCTGGAAGTCTTCCTTGTACAGACGCGCGCGCGGCGCCTGGCCTGTGATAGCCAGAATAGGAATCGAGTCGGCCTGGGCGGAGTACAGACCGGTGATCATGTCGGTGCCCGCGGGGCCCGACGTGCCGATGCACACGCCGATGTTGCCCGGCTGGGCACGCGTATAGCCCTCGGCCATGTGCGACGCGCCCTCGACGTGACGCGCGAGCACGTGACTGATGCCGCCGGCTTTGCGCATCGCCGAGTAGAACGGGTTGATCGCGGCGCCCGGCACGCCGAACGCGGTATCGATGCCTTCTTTTTCGAGCACCAGAACGGCGGCGTCGACGGCTCTCATCTTGGCCATGGATGTCTCCTCAATGTCGGTAATTACGTCGGTTGAGGGACACTGTAGGCCTGCGCCAAAGGTTTGATAAGATCAGTCCGGGTCGCTTATTCCGAAACAAAAAGTATGGAATGGCGTGACGACCGGCGCACGGCCGGCATCAGCCCGGCAAGAGACAGGTGGGAGACGAGCATGGACCGCTTCAAACAGATCGAAACCTTCGTGCGGGTCGCCGATGCGGGCAGTCTCGCGGCGGCGGCGCTGGAGGAGGGCGTGTCGCCGGTGATTCTCGGGCGGCGCATCGACGCGCTGGAGAAGCGCCTCGGCGTGAAGCTGATGTATCGCACGACGCGGCGGCTGGTGGTCAGCGAGGACGGCGCGGCGTTTCTCGAACGCTGCCGCGGGCTCCTCAGCGAGTGGGATCAGGCGGAAAATGAACTGAGCGCGGGGCGCCGCGCGGTGAATGGCCATCTGATCGTGTCGGCGCCGGCCGCGTTCGGCCGCAAGCATGTCGCGCCGCTCGCGCCCGCATTTTTACGCGACAAACCCGGGTTGCAGATGTCGTTCAATCTGACCGACCGGGTCGTCGATCTGGTGCGCGAGGGCTACGACCTGTCGATTCGCATCGGCGGCACGGTCGATCCGAACTTCGTCGCGGTGAAGCTCGCGTCGAACCGGCGCGTGGTGTGCGGTACGCCCGAGTATTTCCGTCGTCACGGCAAGCCGAAGACGCTCGAGGATCTGCCGGCCCACAACTGCCTCGCGTTCAATCTGCAAGGCGGCCAGAACCGCGGCTGGTATTTTCGCCGCAACGGCAAGCTCGCGACGGTGCGGGTGGGGGGCTCCCTCGACTGCAACGATGGCGAACTGCTGCATCGCTGGGTTTCGGAAGGGCTCGGACTGGGCTGGCGCTCGACATGGGAAATCCAGCAGCAGCTCGCGCGCGGTGAGCTCGAAACCGTCCTCGACGAGTATGCGCTGCCCGATTACGACATCCTCGCGGTCTATCCGCAGCAGCGCTACGTGCCGGCGCGGGTGCGCTATTTCATCGACTATCTGAAAGACGTGTACGCAAGCGACGACTACTGGAACCGGCCGTCGTACTAGCGGGCGTATCAGTTGGCGAGAGGCGCGCGGGCGAGCCCGAACTTTTGGCGATTGCTGGCGGAAGTCGGGAATAAACTGGGTCTATGGCCAGTTCTGCTGTGAAAGACACGTCAGCACACCACGCGGCGCGCTCGACAGCAGCGACCCGCACGACGCAGCCGCCATGCCCTTGGAGGGACCCACGTGGTCCAGACCGATTCAGACGCCGCCCGCGCGCGGGGCGAGCCAAGTGCCCGCCCCGCCGCCGATGCCGATTCCGATGCCGCGAAAAGCCGCCGCTTCCAGCAGCTGGCGTTGCCGCATCTGGACGCCGCGTACAACCTCGCGCGCTGGCTGTGCGGCAATCCGAACGATGCCGAGGACGTCGTGCAGGAAGCGTTCATGCGCGCGTTCCGCTTCTTCGATACGTTTCGCGGCGACTCCGCACGGCCGTGGCTGCTCGCGATCGTGCGCCGGACCTGGTACACGGAATGGCGGCGGCGCGCGCCGTCACACGACATGCTCGAATTCGACGAAACGATGGACGACGCGACCCTCGACGGCTGGAGCGCAGGCGGTGACGATCCGCAGACACTGCTGATCCGCGACGAGGATGTGCGACTGGTGCACGATGCGCTGGCGCGTTTGCCGGTCGAGTATCGCGAGGTGCTGATCTTGCGTGAGCTCGAAGAGATGGGATATCGGGAGATCGCGGTGGTGGCCGATGTGCCGATCGGTACGGTGATGTCGCGGCTCGCGCGTGGGCGGCGCAAGCTGGCGGAGGTGTTGATGGCGCAGCAGCGAGGCGGAGGGGAGCCGGTTGGCAAGGGGCGTAAAGGCGGGCAGGGTGGCCGGCAGGAGGCGCCGTCGGATCGGGACGCGCAGTCCGGGCGACTCGCGAGGTCGGCGGCCACCGCGCCCGCCGCCCCCTGCGCCCAGCCGGCAAAAAGTTCCGGCGACGGTCGCCCGGCATCGTCGGCGGGCATGCCCGCCACCGCAACAGTGACACAGCTCCGGGCGTTTGCCGACGGCCGGCCCCTCAACATTCCCGGCGCTGCCGCCGACCCCGCTCAGGAGACGCCGGATGGACTGTAACGAAGCACGGCCGCTCCTCGATGCGAATGCCGATCACGAATTGCCGGCGCCCGATGCGCGCCGGGTCCAGCAGCATATCGAGAGCTGCGACGATTGCCGGCGCGCGAGCGACAACGTGCGCGCGCTGAGCGGCGCGCTGCGCGCGGCGCCGTATCATCGGGCGCCGCAGTCGTTGCGGGCGCGGATCGTGGCGGGCTTGCCCGGCGTCGTCGACGAAGGGGCCGCGGTGTCGGCCGCGACGGCGGCGCCCGACGATCTACCGAAGAAGTCCGCCGCCGGGATGACGCAACCGGTGACGCAGCAACCTCGGCGTCAGCGTCGCGGGGCGTGGTGGCCCGCGTGGCTCGACGGATGGCTCGGGGGCTTCGGCGGCCCGCTCGGCGCGGGCGGTGCAAACCGCGCGGCCGCGCACGGCGGTCTTGCGGCACTGGTGATCGCGTTGTGCGCGGCCGCCGCGGTCCTGACGCTGACGCTGCATCGTCCGGCCGAATCCTCGCCGTTCACCGACGAACTCGTCGAAAGCCATGTGCGCGCGCAGGTCTCCGGCCGCGACATCGACGTGATTTCGACGGACCGTCACACCGTGAAGCCGTGGTTCAACGGCCGGCTCGACTATTCGCCGCCGGTCGAGGACCTCGCGGCGGCCGGCTTCGCGCTTCAGGGCGGCCGGCTCGACTACCTCGCGCATCAGCGGGTCGCGGTGCTCGTGTACCGCTACGGCAAGCACGTGATCGACGTGTACGTGTTTCCGCAGTCCACGGCGGAGGGCGCAGCGCCGGCGGCGCTCGGTCACGACGGCTATTCGATCGCGCACTGGGACGCGGCGGGCATGACCTGGTGGGCGATCACGGACGCCGCGCCCAATGCGCTCACGGGCTTCGAAGCGGCGCTCAGAGCGCGCTTGCAGAGCGGCAGTCAACGCACGGAAGCGGGTTGAGGGGCTGCCGCTGCCCGAATTTCCCGGTTCTGCAACCCCTAAGCTCTTGAAAACACATCCGATTCCACGGCCGAATCAGCGGAGTGCCTTGCAACCCGTCCCCAATCGGGTTACACTTTCGGGCTTCTCACTTGCCGCACCGGTTCCGACGCCCGGGCGGCTTCTATCCAAAAGTCAGCACAAGGAGTGTGTAATGCGTCATTACGAAATCGTCTTTATCGTGCATCCCGATCAAAGCGAGCAAGTGCCCGCCATGATCGAGCGTTACAAGAGCACGATCACGTCGCACGGTGGTCAGATCCACCGCGTCGAAGACTGGGGCCGTCGCCAACTGGCCTACATGATCGAGAAACTCGCGAAGGCTCACTACGTCTGCATGAACATCGAATGCGACCAGACCACGCTCGACGAGCTGGAACACGCGTTCAAGTTCAACGACGCCGTTCTGCGTCACCTGATCGTCAAGATGAAGAAGGCCGAAACCGGCCCGTCGCCGATGATGAAGGAAGTGCAGCGCGAAGAAGCCAAGAAGTCGGCAGCCGCTCAGCCGACCGAAGCGCAGGCTTAAGTCACACTATTTAAGCTACCAGACGCGCAGCGTCGCTCCGCTCACGTACACGAAGGCATCTCAAGTACATGAACCGGCTGCAACTCACGGCGAGCGTCGTCGAACGCGAAGCGGTGCGGTACACGCCCGCCGGCGTTCCGATTGCAAGCTGCACGTTGCACCACCGCACGGAAGTCGTCGAGGCGGGCATTGCCCGTCAGGTCGAACTGACCATGCAGGCGGTCGCCGCGGGCGAAGCGAGCGGCAAGCTAGAAAACTGTCAGATGGGCGTCGAAACGCTCTTCACAGGTTTTCTGGCTAAAAAGCACCGAAACGCGCGAACTCTGGTATTTCACATCACAGCATTGCAGGACATTGGAAAGGACTAATCATGCCCCGCCCGACTGGTAAGAAATTCGACAAGCGTCGTCAGCAACAGAACCCGCTCTTCAAGCGCAAGAAGTTCTGCCGTTTCACGGCCGCTGGCGTCGAGTACATCGACTACAAAGACATCGAAACGCTGAAGGACTTCATCGGCGAGAACGGCAAGATCACGCCGGCACGTCTCACGGGTACCAAGGCGCACTATCAACGCCAGCTGGACACGGCTATCAAGCGCGCGCGTTTCCTCGCGCTGATGCCGTACACCGACCAGCACAAGGCTTAACCCGACGACGCGATAAGGAGCATCCGAATGCAAATCATTCTTCTGGAAAAAGTCGTCAATCTGGGTAACCTGGGCGACATCGTGAAGGTCAAGGACGGTTACGCACGTAACTTCCTGATCCCGAACAAGCAAGCTCGCCGTGCAACGAAAGAAGCCCTGGCTGAATTCGAAGTACGCCGCGCAGAACTCGAAAAGGTCGCCGCTGAAAAGCTGGCAGCCGCTCAGGCTCAAGGCGAAAAGCTGGCAGGCCAGACGGTTCAGATCAATCAGAAGGCTGGCGTCGACGGCCGTCTGTTCGGTTCGGTGACGAATGCCGACATCGCTGAAGCACTGGGCAAGCAAGGCTTCGCGGTGGAAAAGGCGCAAGTGCGTCTGCCGGAAGGCCCGCTGAAGATGGTTGGTGAGCACCCGGTTCAAGTTTCGCTGCACACCGACGTTCTCGTCGATGTGACGGTGGCGGTGATCGGCGAGCACGTCTAAGTCGACCGCTGAGCGTTACGCAGGATCAGCCAGCACTTCGCTGGTGAAGGGCAGGGGCCGGGTAACCGGCCCCTGCTTTTTTTGTGCCCGACTATCCGTCGAGTATCCCCGAGTTGGCGTTTTTTCCGCTCGCAGCCGTCGTCGGATTGCCCGATAATTCCTCCCCATGAACGCACCGTCCAAAGATCCCCAACTCGAGTCGCTGAAAGTCCCCCCGCATTCGATCGAAGCCGAGCAATCGGTGCTGGGCGGCTTGCTGCTCGACAACGCGGCATGGGACCGCATTGCCGACTTCCTCGCGCAGAGCGACTTCTACCGTTACGACCACCGCATCATCTTCGAGCACATCGGCAAGCTGATCGCGGCCACGCGTCCGGCCGACGTGGTCACCGTCTACGAAGCGCTCGGCACTTCGGGCAAGGCGGAAGAGGTCGGTGGCCTCGCTTACCTGAACGCGCTCGCGCAGAACACGCCGAGCGCGGCCAATATCCGCCGCTACGCGGAAATCGTGCGCGACCGCGCGGTGCTGCGCCGGCTTGTGTCGGTCGCCGATGAAATCTCCGCCGACGCGTTCAACCCTCAAGGCAAGGAAGTCCGGCAATTGCTGGACGAAGCGGAATCGAAGGTGTTTTCGATCGCCGAAGACGGCGCGCGCGGCACCCAGGGCTTTCTCGAGATCGGGCCGCTGCTGACCCAGGTGGTCGAACGGATCGATACGCTCTATCACACCGCCAATCCGAGCGACGTGACCGGCACGCCAACCGGCTTCGTCGATCTGGACCGCATGACCTCGGGCATGCACGGCGGCGAGTTGATCATCGTCGCGGGCCGTCCGTCGATGGGTAAGACGGCGTTTTCGATGAACATCGGCGAGTACGTCGCGGTCGAGTACGGACTGCCCGTCGCGGTGTTCTCGATGGAAATGCCGGGCACGCAGCTCACGATGCGTATGCTCGGCTCGGTCGGCCGGCTCGATCAGCATCGCATGCGTACCGGGCGTCTGACCGACGAGGATTGGCCGAAGCTCACGCACGCGGTGCAGAAAATGAGCGAGGCACAGATCTTCATCGACGAAACCGGCGGTCTGAACCCGATGGAACTGCGCTCGCGCGCGCGCCGGCTGTCGCGCCAGTGCGGCAAGCTCGGGCTGATCATCATCGACTATCTGCAACTGATGAGCGGCTCGTCGGCGGGCGAAAACCGCGCGACCGAAATCTCGGAAATCTCGCGTTCGCTGAAGGGCCTCGCGAAGGAGCTCGACGTGCCGGTGATCGCATTGTCGCAGCTGAATCGCGGCCTCGAGCAGCGGCCGAACAAACGGCCGATCATGTCGGACCTGCGCGAATCGGGCGCTATCGAACAGGACGCCGACGTGATCCTGTTCATCTACCGCGACGAAGTGTACAACCCGGACAGCCCCGACAAGGGCACCGCGGAGATCATCATCGGCAAGCAGCGGAATGGCCCGATCGGCCCGGTTCGCCTCACGTTCCATGGTCAATACACGAAATTCGACAATTTTGCGGGTGCGCAGAACTTCTACGGCGGCGAGTGACGCGACGCGCCTTGGGCTGTTGTAACGGCGCTGTAGCGAGTGCGGCAATGATGGCGGAACGGTACAATATGGCGGTTTTATGTCAGCCATTACGTGACCCATTTCCAGGATCCCAATGTTCGGTCGATTCATGCCCACCGAGGGCAAGTTCTTTGAAATCTTCAATTCGCACGCAACGTGCATCATCTCGGCAAGCCGCGAACTCGAGCTCCTGATCGACAATCTGCAGGACGCCGAAATCCACAAGCAAAACGTGCAAAAGGCCGAGAAAGCGGCCGACAAGCTCACGCACGAAGCCATCGACCTTCTGCATAAGACTTTCATCACGCCGCTCGACCGTGACGAGATCCACAAGCTGATCACGACGATGGACGACATCCTCGACCTGATGGAGGACGTCGCCACCGCGATCTCGCTGTACGACGTGCAAGCGGTCACGTCGGAGGCGAGCCAGCTCGCGCATATCTGCACGGCGACCTGCGAGCGCGTGCAGTTCGCGGTCAGCCTGCTGTCGGACATGAAGCAGGCGCGCCAGATCCTGAAGGCCTGCGAGGAAATCGACCGGCTCGAATCGGAAGCCGACCGCGTGCTGCGCGCGGCGATGTCGAAGCTGTTCCGCGAGGAAGACGACGTCAAGGTCCTGATCAAGCTGAAGGCGATCTACGAGCTGCTCGAAACGATCACGGACAAGTGTGAGGATGTGGCGAACATCATCGAAGGCATCGTGCTGGAAAACGCATAATGCAATCGATACAACTCGCTATCTGGGTCGTAACCGGCCTGGTTGCCATTGCGCTGGTGTTCGACTTCATGAACGGCTTTCACGACGCGGCGAATTCGATCGCCACGGTCGTATCGACCGGCGTGCTGAAGCCGCAGCAGGCGGTGGCGTTCGCGGCGGCGTTCAACGTCATCGCGTATTTCGTGTTTCACCTGAAGGTGGCCGCAACCGTCGGCAAGGGCACGATCGATCCGGACATCGTCGATCACTACGTGATCTTCGGCGCGCTGGCCGGCGCGATCGCGTGGAACGTGATCACCTGGGTCTACGGCATTCCGTCCAGTTCGTCGCACGCGCTGATCGGCGGGCTCGTGGGCGCGGCGCTCGCCAAGTCGGGCTGGGGGGCGCTGAACTGGGACGGTCTGATGAAGACCGTCGCGTTCATCTTCGTTTCGCCGCTGCTGGGCTTCGTGCTCGGCTCGCTCTTCATGCTGCTGGTGTCGTGGCTGTACTTCCGCACGCCGCCGAGCAAGGTCGACCGGCGCTTCCGCCGTCTGCAACTGCTTTCCGCTGGCCTGTACAGCCTTGGTCACGGTGGCAACGACGCGCAGAAGACCATCGGCATCATCTGGATGCTGCTGATCGCAACCGGCTTTGCGTCGATGAAGGCGAATGCGCCGCCGCTGTGGGTGATTGGCGGCTGCTATCTGTCAATGGGTCTCGGCACGCTGTTCGGCGGCTGGCGAATCGTGCGCACGATGGGGCAGAAAATCACGAAGCTGAAGCCGGTCGGCGGCTTCTGTGCGGAGGCGGGCGGAGCGCTCACGCTGTTCACCGCGTCGGCGCTCGGTATCCCCGTCTCCACCACGCATACGATCACCGGCGCGATCGTCGGGGTCGGCGCGACACAGAAGTTGAGCGCGGTGCGCTGGGGCGTCGCCGGTAACATCGTGTGGGCGTGGATTCTGACCATCCCGGCGTCCGCGCTGCTGTCCGGCGGAGCATGGTGGCTGGGTCACCACTTCCTGTAATCACCTTGCGATGCAGGCCTGCGCTTCTCGATTTGGCTGAGTTTGGCTAAACAGCACGCGCGGGCTTCGGCTTGATGCCGCCCGTTGCATCGCATCGGTTTCCCTGCACAAGTTCGATTGAAAGCGCAATTGCGCCGTCCTGAAGGCCGTCGCGTCGCTCTTTCCGTTCAGATCAGCGGTGCGTTTGCGCCGTCCATCGGGATGATCGCGCCCGTCACATAGCTTGCACGGCGGCTCGCGAGGAACAGCGCCACGTCGGCAATTTCCTCAGGCTTTGCGTAGCGGCCGAGCGGCATCCGGGCCTGGCCGCGCGCGAGCGCCTCCTCGTTGCCGATGCCTTGCTGCGCCGCCTCCAGCTGGACCGCTTCCTCGACCCGCTCGGTCAGCGTCGCACCCGGATTGATCGCGTTGATGCGGATGCCATAGCGCGCGTAGTAGTGCGCGAGGCCAACGGTTGCGAGCATCAGCGCCGCGTTGGCCGCGCCGCCCGCGATATGGATGTCGCTCGCGACCTTGCCGCCCATGCCGATGATATTGACGATCGTGCCCGGCTCGGCGCCGCCGTTGGCCTTTGCGCGCTGGGCCATACGGCGCAGCACTTCCTGCTGCGGATAGATATACGGAAAATACTTCGCCTCCATCGTCGCGCGAAATGCGTCGGCATCGAGTGTCTCGGGGTCGTACCGGCGCGCGGCGCCGGCGCTATTGATCAGCACGTCGATCGGGCCTACCGCGGCGCTGACTTCTTCGACGATATCGGCGGCACTATGCGGTTCGTGCAGGTCGGCACGCGTGCGATGCACGTGGAATCCTTCCTGTTTCAGTTGCTCGTAGGCGCGCGCGAGGTTGGCGGGGTCGCGCGACACGATCGCGACCTTCGCGCCTTCCTGCGCGAAGGCCCGCGCGCAGGCGAAACCGATGCCTTTGCTGCCGCCGGTAATGAGCACCACCTTATTTTTGAGTCCGAGTTCCATGGTCGTTACCCGCCGTCGAAAGAATATCGATGACGATAGCAGATCACGGCCTCAGAAGTTGCCGTTCGCGAAACGGGCGATCGGGTCGTCGCTGCTTTGCGTGGGTGCGGGCGCGCCGTGGGAAGCAGTCGACGCGCGCATCAGCTGCACGGCGCCAGCGCCGTCGGTCGGCTGTGCCTGACGGGCCTGGCGTTCCGCGATGGAAGCGGGCGGCGGTGGTTCGAATGCATCGGCGGCGGCGTCGATCGCGTCGGTTGCGGTTGGCGGGAGGACGCGGGCAGTCGTGGCGGTCTGCATCGGTTGAGCGGGTGAAGGAGCACCGCTTTCGTACATGCGTGTCTGAGCCGCCGGGACCAGCGGCGGTGCCACGGCGCCCGCCGAGCGCGCCTGCAGTTGCGCGTCGCTGAGGCCCGACGGCGGCGGCTCGAATTGATCGGTTTGCGCGACGGGCGTGCTGCCACCTGCACCGGTCGCGGGGATCGCGCCGGTAGAGGTCGATGCTGGCCGAATCGCCACCGTCGCCGCGGCGCCCGCGGCAGCGCGCTCCGTCTGCGGCGCCGCCGCCTGATAGCTCGGCGTATCGAATGGCGCGGGCGTCGCGGCCGGTCCCGCCATCCGGCGGATGCCGTCGAAACGCTTCGCCCAGTAGGGATTGGTCAGATAGTCGAGCCGCACCGTGCCGCCAGTCGATGGTGCGTTGACGAAGCGCAGTTTGCCTACGTAGATGCCGACGTGTGAATGCGCGCGTCCCGTCGTATTGAAAAAGATCAGATCGCCGGGCGCGATTTCCTCGGGCTCGACGGATTCGCCGCGCCCGCTCATCTCGGCAGTCGTGCGCGGCAGGTTCACCGACGCCGCGCGCAGCACCACGTAGCGCACGAGCCCGCTGCAGTCGAAGCCGCTGTCGGGCGTGTTGCCGCCCCAGCGGTAGGGCACGCCGACGAGGCTCATCGCCTGAA
Organism: Paraburkholderia youngii; assembly: GCF_013366925.1. NCBI lineage: Bacteria > Pseudomonadati > Pseudomonadota > Betaproteobacteria > Burkholderiales > Burkholderiaceae > Paraburkholderia > Paraburkholderia youngii. The sequence continues at coordinate 4,753,271 of NZ_JAALDK010000001.1, read as the reverse complement.
TCGAGATTTCCTCGCGGCCGATGCTGTGATCGACGAAATGGGGGAAGCCGGGCGGCGGCGCGTGATAGGCGCCGTTCGCGACGACGGTGCCGCCAGACCCGCGCGAGCTCTTCTGCGGCGCGCCGGCGCAGGCGGCGAGCAGCAGGACGGGCAGCAGCGATAGGGCGAGTCGGCGCATGAAGACGGCACGGGCGGTAAGCGCCCATTTACTCACTGACGATGTCGGGATGGTAGCCGCCCAGCAAGGCTGCCGCAAGAATTGTTGATAAATTACTTGAAGTTTGTGCGCTAAGTGTTGCCTGCGGAGAACGTCGGCGCAATAAAAAAGCCGCGCCCGGAACGAACCGGACGCGGCTTGCGATGAAAAGCCGGAAAGGGACCTCCGAACGCCTAGAGAATCTCCGACGCGTAGTCAGCGAGGCGCGAGCGCTCGCCGCGCGCGAGCGTCACGTGTCCGCTGTGCGCCCAGCCCTTGAAGCGATCGACCACATAGGTCAGGCCCGAACTGCCCTCGGTCAGGTAAGGCGTGTCGATCTGCGCGATGTTGCCGAGGCAGATGATCTTCGTGCCCGGACCCGCGCGCGTGACGAGCGTCTTCATCTGCTTCGGCGTCAGGTTCTGCGCCTCGTCGATGATCAGATACTTGTCGACGAACGTCCGGCCGCGCATGAAGTTCATGCTCTTGATCTTCAGGCGCGAACGGATCAGCTCCTGGGTCGCGGCGCGGCCCCATTCGCCGGCGGCGTCGTCGGTTTTTTGCAGCACTTCGAGGTTGTCGTCGAACGCGCCCATCCACGGCTGCATCTTTTCCTCTTCAGTGCCCGGCAGGAAGCCGATGTCTTCACCGACCGGCACCGTCGCGCGCGTCACGATGATCTCGTTGTAGCGCTTGTCGTCGAGCACCTGCGCGAGGCCCGCCGCGAGCGCGACCAGCGTCTTGCCGGTGCCGGCCTGGCCGAGCAGCGTGACGAAGTCGATTTCCGGATTCATCAGCAGGTTCAGCGCGAAATTCTGCTCGCGATTGCGCGCCGTGATGCCCCACACGTTGTTCTTGTGGTGGCCATAGTCACGCAGCGTTTGCAGCAACGCGGTCTTGCCGTTCAGCTCGCGCACCAACGCATGAAACGCGGGCTCGCCGTTTTGCGGCTCCAGATAAACGAACTCGTTGACCAGCATCGAAGCGCACAGCGGACCCGTCACACGGTAGTACGTGGTGCCGGTTTTGGTGTCCTGCCAGCTTTCCATGCCCTTCGCGTGCCGGGTCCAGAAGTCTTGCGGCAGCGCGCGGATGCCCGTGTACAGCAGGTCGCTGTCCTCGAGCACCTGGTCGTTGAAGTAATCTTCGGCGGGCAGGCCGAGCGCATGCGCCTTGATGCGCATGTTGATGTCTTTCGACACCAGCACGACCTGGCGATCCGCGCGATCGCGCTGCAGCGCGCGCACGACGCCGAGGATCTGGTTGTCGGCCTTGCCTTCGGGCAGCCCTTCGACGGGCTCGATCGCGGTCAGCCGGGTCTGGAAGAACAGGCGTCCGGATGCCTCGCGGCTGCCCAGCCGCGCGAGCGAAATGCCGCCGGTGATGTCGCCCGCGTTCGCGACGAGCGCGTCGAGCGTGCGGCTCACCTGACGCGCGTTGCGCGCGACTTCCGACATCCCCTTCTTGTGGTTGTCGAGCTCTTCCAACGTCATCATCGGCAGATAGACGTCGTGCTCCTCGAAACGGAACAGGCAGCTCGGATCGTGCATCAGCACGTTGGTGTCGAGCACGAAAAGCTTCTGCACCTCGACTGGCGCGGCGCTGGTGCCGCGTTTCTTGCGGGTGGCGGCCGGGGTCGCCGCGGCGGGTGCGGCGGCTGTTTCGGCCGTGGGGTGCTTCGCGCGTGCGACGACCGGCTGCGCTGCGGCCTCGTCGTCCCCGAGCTGCGAGCGCCCGGATGGAACCGGCTGCAACAGGGCGGCGGTCTGTTTGGTCTTGCGGCCACGCGCCGGCGCGGGTTGCGCGGCGGGCGGCGATTCGACGGCGGGCACGGGCCACAACGTGGTGGCGGCGTTGGCGGCGTGCGCCATCGGGGTGGCAACATTGGCGCGGCCGTAATCGGCCGACTCTGCGGATTCCCCTTCACGCGCCTGTTTTTTCGCAGTGGAGCGCGCGGGCGTGACGGCTTTGGCCTTGTATTCGTCAGGCGACAAAAGATTGCCGAGCTTGCTGGGGGGAGTAGGCAAAGGCATGGTTTCCCTCGAAATGATCGGGTCGCATATCGTGCGCCGCCCGTCGCATTCTGACGATGCCTTCATGGGGCACCCAGTCTGCGCGAGGAGGCGCGCATTCGGTCTAGAGATGCCGGTTCGCCTGGTCTTCGATAGGCTCCTTGACGGAAGCGCGCGAACCAGTGAACGAGCGGTCGCGCGCAATTAAAAAAGCCGCCGCCCCGGTATTCGGGGCTAGCGGCTCGACGATGATGCTCGCATTGCGCCTCACGCTCGGAACGGCACCGGTGGACCCGGTCAAGCGGCCGTCAGAGCTGGCGCAGCGGAGAAAAATATGGGGTGGACAGGCACTCATTGCGGCCCAATATAACGCGCATCAAAGCGCTTGTACAGCCTCCAGAATTTCGGCGACGTGGCCCGGCACCTTGACGCCGCGCCACTCCTGGCGCAGCACGCCAGCGGCGTCGATGAGGAACGTGGAGCGCTCGATTCCCCGTACCTCTTTGCCATACATTTTCTTCATTTTGATGACGGCGAAGAGGGTGCACAGCGTTTCTTCCGGATCGGAAATCAGCGGGAAGGGCAGTTCGAGCTTGGCCTTGAAGTTGTCATGCGAACGCAAGCTGTCGCGCGACACGCCGATCACTTCCGCGCCGGCCTTCTTGAACTTCGGATACAGATCGCGGAACTGCAGACCTTCGGTCGTGCAGCCCGGCGTGTTGTCCTTCGGATAGAAATACAGCACCACCTTCTTGCCCCGCAGCTTTGACAGCGTGATTTCGCCGCCCGTCGCGGCGGCGGTGAAGTCGGGGATGGGTTGGTCGACTGCGATGGACACGAGGTTCTCCGGTGGTTGGGGTCGGCGTCGCTAGGTGCCGCGGCGTCGGCCGGTCTGTCGTCGAGGTTGTTGTTGTTCGGGGATTCGGTCGGCGTGCGGCCTTGCGGTTGCCTTGCGGCTGCCCGATCGGCAGGCCACGCGGTGAACGGGCAGGCAGCAAGCGGCGTGCTTGCCGACGACGACTTTCGCACCGCGCCGCGGCCCTTCAGGGCTGGACGATCAGTTCGCCGGAGCGCCCCGGAATCTCGCCCCACGTAACAGGGTACGATGGCAGCGTGTCGCGGTCTAGCGTGGCGTAGTAATCGCCCATCGTGGCGAACGTGTGGCCCTGCGCGCGCCAGCCTTCGAGCAACTGTTCGAATACCGGCGCGAGCTTCTGTCCTTCGAGTTCCGCGTGCAGCGTGAACACCTGGTCGTGCGGATTTTTTTCGGTTTGTTTCAGCATCCACGCGGCGACGTTGTGCGTGTCGACACCATCGACACCGAGCACTTCGTCGAGCGTCGGCAGCGTGGTCGGCATCTGCACGTGCCTGAGCGTCCTGCCGTCGACCACCGGCAGATAAGGCGAGTGGCCGCGACCATCAGACGCGTAGTGCATGCCCCACGCGTCGATCTGCTCGAACGCGTGGCCGTTCATCTGCCAGCCCGCCGCGCCGTGCGTGACGGGCGGCGTGCCGAATACCTCGATGAAGCGCGCGTGGCTCTGCTGCATTTGCGCGACGGTCCACGCGCGATCTTTGGCGCGCACGTTGTCCTGCCAGTACACGTGATCCCAGGTATGGATGCCGCACTCGAAGCCGGCTTCGTGGATCGCGCGCATCTCGGCCGCCGCCCTCGCGCCGATGTCCGGACCGGGCAGCAGCACGCCGTACATCAGCTGTTTGACGCCGTAATGCTCGACCACCGACGTGCGCGACACCTTCTTCAGAAAACCCGGCCGCAGCACGCGGCGCATCGCCCAACCGGTGTGGTCGGGCCCGAGGCTGAACAGGAAGGTGGCGCGCGCCTTGAAACGGTCGAAGATGCGCGCGAGATTCGGCACGCCTTCGCGGGTGCCGCGCAGCGTGTCGACGTCGATCTTCAGGACGATGCGAGCCAAGGATGCGCCCTTATTGCTGTTCGACGAGTGCGCGGGCGTCCGCGACGTGGCCGCGATACGCTTCGAAAATCTTGCGCAGCGCTTCGTCGAAAGTCGACGTGGGTGCCCAGCCGAGTTCCTGCTTCGTGTTGTCGATCTTCGGCACGCGGTTCTGCACGTCCTGATAGCCGTTGCCGTAGTACGCGCCCGACGACGTTTCGACCAGTTGCACTTTCTTGGCCGAGTCCGCGTATTCGGGGAATTCGGCCGCAAGTGCCAGCATCTTGTGCGCGAGCTCGCGCACCGAGAAGTTGTTGGTCGGATTGCCGATGTTGTAGATCTTGCCGGTGGCGACGCCGTTCTTGTTCTCGATGATCTTCATCAGCGCGCTGATGCCGTCGTCGATATCCGTGAATGCGCGCTTTTGCGCGCCGCCGTCGACGAGGCTGATGTTCTCGCCGCGCACGATGTGGCCGAGGAACTGCGTGACCACGCGCGAGCTACCTTCCTTCGGCGTGTAGATCGAGTCGAGGCCCGGGCCAATCCAGTTGAACGGACGGAACAGCGTGAAGTTCAGGCCTTCCATGCCGTAACCCCAGATCACGCGGTCCATCAGCTGCTTCGAGCACGCGTAGATCCAGCGCGGCTTGTTGATCGGGCCGTACGACAGCTGCGATTCTTCCGGATCGAACTGCTCGTCCGTGCACATGCCGTAGACCTCGGAGGTCGACGGAAACACGAGGTGCTTGCCGTACTTGACGGCCGAACGCACGATCGGCAGGTTCGCTTCGAAGTCGAGTTCGAACACGCGCAGCGGCTGCTTCACATAGGTTGCGGGCGTGGCGATCGCGACGAGCGGCAGGATCACATCGCACTTCTTGATGTGATATTCGACCCACTCCTTGTTGATCGTGATGTCGCCTTCGAAGAAGTGCATCCGCTCATGATTGACGAGGTCGCCGAGACGTTCGGTCTGCATGTCCATCCCGAACACTTCCCAGTCGGTCGTTTCGAGAATGCGTTTGGACAGGTGATGGCCGATAAAGCCATTCACACCCAGAATCAGGACTTTTTTCATGAATGAGATTGGATGAGCTGGGCGAATTTCGCCGGACTGACGGCAGTCTCGCCGCCATCATGCTGGTGCCGCAATTCGCGGATGTTGATTGCGCGGCCGTCGCCGCAAATTGCGAAAACGGCATTATCGCTTACGTGCAGGCCCGGGGGCAAATCCGAGCGGAGCGCGCCGGGCACGGCCAGACGCGCGCGTGCGACGATGAAACGATGGCCGTTCAGATCCGTGAAAGCGCCCGGATACGGCGGTGCGACCGCGCGGATCAGGTTGTAGACCTGCTGCGCGGACTGGCTCCAGTCGATGCGGCCGTCTTCCGGTTTGCGCCCGCCGTAGTAGCTGCCGTGCGCGAGATCGTTCGGCAGATGCGGCGCCTCGCCCGCGAGCAGCGCCGGCAGCACGCGCCAGAGCGTTTGCTCCGCGGCGACCGTGACCTTATCGAAGACCTGCGCAGCGGTGTCGTCGGGCAGGATCGGCACCGGTGTTTGCGCAATGATCGCGCCGGCGTCGGGTTTTGCGGCCATTTCGTGCAGCGTCGCGCCGGTTTCGCTCTCGCCGTTGAGCACCGCCCAGTTGGTCGGCACGCGGCCGCGATACTTCGGCAGCAGCGAGCCGTGCATGTTGTAAGCGCCCCGTGCGGCGATCGCGAGCAGATCGGGCGGCAGCATGTGGCGGTAGTAGAACGAGAAGATGAAGTCCGGCCGCGCGGCGCTCACCGCGGCGCGCAGTTCCGGGCTCTTCGGATCGGCCGGTGTGACGACGGCGATGCCGTGCTCGGCCGCCACCGATGCCACGCTGCCGAACCAGATGTTCTCGCTCGGGTTGTCTTCGTGCGTGACGACGAGCGCGACGTCGACGCCGCGCGCCAGCAGCACCTGCAGGCAGCGCACGCCGACGTTGTGATACGCGAATACGACGGCGCGCGGCTTCATGGCTGGTGTCCCTGATCGGCGACCGGCACCGGCTGCACGCCTTGCGCGACGGTCTGACGCGGCGTTTCGGCGACGGCGCCGCCGTCGCGTTCTTCGAGAATGGTCTGCACCAGATAACGCGGCCGCGCACGCACCTGCTGATAGATCCGGCCGATGTATTCACCGAGCAGGCCGAGCGCGAAGATGATCACGCCGAGCAGGAAGAAGGTGATAGCGAACAGCGTAAACACACCTTGAACTTCCGCGCCGATGATGAAGCGCCGAATCAGCAGCAGGACGAACAGCGCCGCGGAGCCTAGCGACAGGATCACGCCGATGAACGACAGCCATTGCAACGGCACCACCGAGAAGCCGGTGACGAGGTCGAAATTCAGGCGGATCAGCGAGTACAGCGAGTACTTCGACTCACCGGCGAAGCGTTCTTCGTGCGCGACCTCGACTTCCACCGGATTCTGCGCGAACGTGTACGCGAGCGCGGGGATGAACGTGTTGATTTCGCCGCAGCGGTTGATCGTATCGATGATGTGACGGCTGTACGCGCGCAGCATGCAGCCCTGGTCGGTCATCTTGATGCGCGTGATGCGCTCGCGCAGATGATTCATCGCGCGCGACGCCTTGCGGCGCCACAGGCTGTCCTGACGCTGCCGACGGATCGTGCCCACGTAGTCGAAGCCCTCGCGCATCTTCGCGACGAGCTTGCCGATTTCCTCGGGCGGATTCTGCAGGTCGGCGTCGAGCGTGATTACGATGTCGCCGCGCGACTGCTCGAAGCCCGCGAGAATAGCCATGTGCTGGCCGTAGTTGCCGTTCAGCAGGATCACGCGCGTCGTGTCGGGCCGCGCGCGGAACTGCCCGGCGAGCAGCGCCGCGGATTTGTCGCGGCTGCCGTCGTTGATGAAGATCACTTCATAACCGGTGCCGAGCGCATCGAGCGCCGGATAGAGGCGCGCGAACAGCGCGGCCAGTCCGGCTTCCTCGTTGTACACCGGAATGATGATCGACACTTCCGGTGCGACGGCGCGATGTTCCGAATAAGTCATGTCCGCTTACTTTCCGTAGTGTTCGCAAATTTCGTTGACCGCGCGGCACACGCGCTCGACGTCGCCTTCGTTCATCAGCGTGAAGAGCGGCAGCGTGACGGTGGTGGCGCCGAAGCGTTCGGCGTGCGGGAACATGCCTTCCTTGAAGCCGCGCGCGCGGTACAGGGAAAACAGGTGCAGCGCAGGGTAGTGCACGCCCGAGCCGATGCCGCGTTCCTTCAGTTCGCCCATGAAGCCGGCGCGGTCGATCGACAGTTTTTCGAGCGGCAGCGTGATCTGGAACATGTGCCAGTTGCTGTTTTCGAAGTCCGCGACGGGAAGGCCGACGCCGAGCTTCACGGCCGCGCCGCCTTCGAACTGCGCGAAGTACGCGCGCACGAGCTTCTTGCGCTGTGCGATGAAGCGCTCCAGATGCGGCAGCTGGCCGAGGCCGACGCGCGCGGCGACGTCGGTCAGGTTGTACTTGCCGCCGAGCACGTCGCAGTCCATGCCGTCGAAACCGGTGCGCGTGATGCCCTGCAGCCGGTATTTTTGAGCGAGCACCGCTTCTTCCTCGTTGTTCAGCACGAGCGCGCCGCCTTCGACCGAGGTCAGGTTCTTGTTCGCGTGGAAGCTGAACGACACGATGTCGCCGAGCTTGCCGATGCGCTCGCCGTTCCAGGTCGAGCCGAACGCCTGCGCGGCGTCTTCGATCACGCGAAGCTTGTGCTCGCGGGCGATCGCGTACAGACGGTCCATGTCGACCGGCAAGCCGGACAGGAACACCGGCAACAGTGCCTTGGTGCGCGGCGTGATGGCTTTTTCGAGCAGATCGAGATCGATGTTGCGCGTGACCGGGTCGATGTCGGCGAACACCGGCGTCGCGCCGGTTTCGAGGATCACGTTGCAGGTCGACACCCAGGTGGCCGGCGTCGTGATGACTTCGTCGCCGGGACCGACGCCGGCGATGCGCAGGCCGATTTCGAGCGTCGCCGTGCCGGAATTGAACGTGCGCACCGGGCGGCCGCCGCAGAACTCGGACAGCGCTGCCTCGAACTTCTGGTTCTGCGGGCCGGTGGTGATCCAGCCGGAACGCAGCACGTCGGCGACGCCCTGGATCGTTTCCTCGTCGATCTCGGGCTTGACAAACGGCAAAAACGGGACTTGTGACTGGCTCATGAATGCATCGCTCGATTGAAAGGGGCGCGGCCCGACGGGCGCGAAGTAAACCACAAACTACGCGCAAACCCAAGGCCGCGGCGGAAAAAACGCAACCGTGCAGCTTACCGCGCCCTACCTTACGTCAGGCTTAGGCGGCTCGTGTGCCGCGCGGGTTCCTGCGCGAGGCCCGGCGCCTAGCTGCGCGCGAGCACGACCACGCCGACCAGAATGATGCCGATGCCGACCAGCTTCTGCACCGACATCACTTCGCCGAACAGGTACCACGCGGCGATCGCGTTGACCACGTAGCCAAGCGACAGCATCGGATACGCGATCGACACGTCCACACGCGAGAGCCCGATGATCCATACCGCCACGCTGATCACGTAGCAGGCGAGCCCGCCGATGATCGGCGGCTGGGTTGCCAGCTTGAAGCCGATGGGCAGGATGTTCGCACGGGTGAATTCGAAGTGTCCAACGGCATTCGTGCCGGCCTTGAGCAGCAGCTGCGCGCCGGCGTTCAGCGTGACGCCGGCGAGGATGCAGAAGAGGGAAATCGGGTTCATCGAACGGTCTGGTTCTCGAGAGGATTAGGGCTTTGCCGCGGGCGTGGAGGCGGGGGCAGCGGCGGCGGGAGCCCCGTCGGCGAGCGGCTTCATCACCACCACGCGACGCGGATCGCGCGCGATCACCTGCATCGGCACGCCTTGCTTGACGAGGCGCTCGTAGGTCGGCGGCGGGATCAGCGCGAGCGCGTAGCGATCGGCCTTCCAGCGCTCGATCCACGCTTGTTCCGTCGGTACCCATTTTTGCGGCTCGACGGACACGCCGAACGCGAGCTCGTCCGGGTGCGCGACCATGATCATCGTGTGGCCGATGTAGAACGGCAGCGTGTGGTCGAGCACGCCGACCGAGTAGAACGGCGTGTCGGGCGGCAGTTGCGCGAGTTTTGCCTTGATCGCGGGCGCGAGCGGCGCGCCGGAGCTCAGGCGTCCGAACACGTCGTGGCCGGTGCCCGCGATCGTGGCGAGCAGCAGCCAGCCCGCGCCGAACGCGGCGAGGCTGCCGAGGCCGACCCGCGCGTTGGCGCCCACGCCATCCTCGCCGCGGCGGTTCAGCCACAACGCGACCAGCGTGAGCACGAAAGCCACGGCCAGCCCGGCGAGCACCCACACGCGGAATTCGGCGTACAGCGCGGCTGGATTACGCTGGGAGCCGAGGCGCGGCAGGAACAGCGCCGCAAACGCGGCGACCACGAAAAACAGCGCGTAGCCCGCCAGATGCCGGCGCAGCTGCTCGCGCGTGACGAGCGGCAGGTACATGCCGATCAGCATCGCGATCGGCGGCGCGATCGGCAGCGTGTAGGACAGCAGCTTCGAGTGCGACGCGCTGAAGAACAGGAAGATAAAGACGATCCACGTGAGCATCAGCGTGACCGGCGCGAAGCCGTTCGGCTGGCGCGGCTGACGCCACGCGTGGCGCACGCTTTGCACGGTTACCGACAGCCACGGCAGGAAGCCCACCAGCAGCACCGGCACGAAGTAGTAGAACGCGCCGGGGCGATTCTGCTCGGGCGTCAGATAGCGCTTGAACTGCTGGACGACGAAGAAGAAGTTCAGGAATTCCGGATTGCGCTGCTGCACGAGGACGAACCACGGCGCGACGATCGCGAAAAAGACGATCAGGCCGCTCACCAGGTGAAGCCGCTTCCACAGCGCCCAGTCGCGCGCGATCAGCGTGTAGAGCACCAGCACCGCGCCCGGCAGGATCAGTCCGACGAGGCCCTTGGAGAGCACCGCCAGCGCCATCGACGCCCAGCACACCCACATCCAGCCGCGCACGCACGGGAGGCGCAGGTTCGGGCGCTGCGCGAGCAGCAGCGCGCACAGCGTGAGGGTCATCCAGAACGACAGGCCCATGTCGAGCGTGTTGAAGTGGCCCATCAGGTTCCAGTACGGCGCGCAGGCGAGCACGAGCGCCGCGAACACGCCGGTCGCTGCGTTGAACACGCGCGCGCCGGTGAAGCCGATCAGCAGCACGCCGGCGAAGCCCGTCAGCGCGGTATAGAGGCGCGCCTGCCATTCGCCGATGCCGAACCACGCGAACGTCAGCGCGTTCGCCCAGGTTTGCAGCGGCGGCTTCTCGAAGTACTTGTAGGCGTTGTAGCGCGGCGTGATCCAGTCGCCGGTCAGGAACATTTCGCGCGCCATTTCGGCGTAGCGGCCTTCGTCGCTCGGCAGCAGATGGCGCCAGCCGAGCGGCACGAACCAGATCACGGCGAGAACCAGCACCAGCAACAGGATTGCGGTGCGGTTGAGCGGTAGCCTCGACGGCGTATCGTTCATGAAATATCAACCCTTCTTGTTATCGACGACGCGCGCACCGGCGCGGCGCGGGGGCCAGAACGGGGCCGGCGCCGGCGCGGGCTCGCGCGGGATGCGCCGGCGCCGGGCCCGCTCAGGCTTCGATCAGCAACGCGGCCGCGACCTTGCGGCCCTCGGCCATCAGAATGTTGTAGGTGCGGCAGGCGGCCTTGAAGTCCATCGTTTCGACGCCGATGCGTTTCGCGGTGAGCGCGGCGGTCAGCCGCGGGTGCGGAAAGCGCAGCCGCTCGCCACTGCCGAACACGACCACTTCGGGCGCGGCGTCGACCAGCATCGCGAAATGCTCGGCGCTCAGCCGCTCGAACGACGAGACGGGCCAGGGAATGACCGGCGCGTCCGGCAGCACGAGAATACTGCCCGCGTGACGCACCAGATTGATTTCGACGTAGTCGGCGCCGTAGCCGGTAACGGTATTCAGCGCGCCGCTGGAATCCTGATGTAATTTCAAATTGGTTTTCCGAAGTCGTCGTGAGACGTCATGCGTATTACCGGCCTGGATGCACGTCGCACAGGCGGTGCGGTTCGACGCGTGTGACGCACGAGAAGGCCGAAAAGGCTTGCCGTTGCGAGTGGTGCATTGCGGAAGTCGGCCAAAATCCGCTAAATTATAACTTTTTGTGCGACGCGAGTCGCATCGACTGGACGGCGAAAGCCGTCCCATTGGTGGCACCTTGTGGCCACCCCTTGTGTAGCAAGCGAAACCGAGCGCCGTCTGGCTTGGAATTGCGGCCTTACACGCTCGCAGGTCTTAGGACCCACGAGCGTAATTGCATTGACCTGATTTCCGTCAGGTTCCGCCCGGTTAGCGGCCTCACCTCCGCTAACAAGGCGGATTGGGGTATGTGATTTTAAGGTATGTCGAGCGCAAGCTCGGTGTGTCATTGTTCCAGCCCGCGGCTTAGTGCGGGACAGGGAACCTGCTGTACGACCAGCAGTAGCCTAGGAGAACATGCGTCACTGGTAACGGTGGGGTGTGAAGCTTCTCTGACAACGTAGCCCCCGGATGGTTTTCGGGCGACTGCTTGCCGTGAGGTAGGCATTCGGAGACTCCCAGCAGCAAGGGGGTCGAGGAGCTAGGCTGGCTGATAGGGTTAATGTAAGTGAACTGCTGTTAAACCTCGTTAATAATGCAGTGCCAAAGCTGCTGATAGGCACTAACCAAAAGGTGTGCGGTCGGTCAATCCGCTAGAAGGTCGGATTGCGTCGTCGTTGGACCGTCGGGGAATAGGCAGAACCTACGTCAGTCGTGTGACATGCCGGGAACGCGGTAAGCCCGTATCGTTGCCAGCGCGGTTTGGCTGGCAGGTGGACCGTAAGGAACGCTGTTGACGGTGCGGGTATGGGAGGACGGAAAAAGCGAATGCCGGGCTGTAATGGTCCGGATAGGGGTTGGGACATTATCCCACGCGAAAGCGGGCAGACTTCCGTCTGGTCTACCGTCGCAAGATGGCTGACAGACCTTGATGCTTTGGTAGACACGGGCGTTCGCGCTCGTGAGTCGTACATGGATGACATGTGGGCGCATGCGGCCACATTTGTTCAACTGTTGTTCCCCAGCGGGGTGTGTCTACCCCGTTGGGGAAGATGCGCCTTCTGCTGCGGGAATGATCAACCCAAGGTAGGAGAGCAGCATGAAAGTATCCGTCCGAAAGGATGGATCTGCGCTTTCCCACGTGCCTGACAACTGGTACGCCGTAGATTGGCGTCGGGTCGAACGGAACGTGAGAGGGATGCAGATTCGAATTGCGAAGGCGACGCGGGAAGGTGACTGGCGCAGGGTGAAAGCCCTGCAACGGATGCTGACCCGCACGTTGTCCGCAAAGTTGTATGCGGTACGACGTGTTACGCAGAACCAAGGTGCGCGAACGGCGGGAGTCGATCGCGAACTGTGGGATTCGCCTGAAAGCCGATGGGAAGCCGTCGGCAGGTTGAAGCGGCGCGGATACAAGCCTCTGCCATTATGGAGAGTCTTTATCCCCAAGGCCAATGGGAAGGAGCGCCCTTTGGGCATTCCGACCATGCGGGACCGGGCGATGCAAGCCCTGTATCTGCTGGCACTGGAGCCGGTGTCGGAATCGACGAGCGACCCGAACTCCTATGGGTTCAGGATTAACCGCTCGACTGCCGATGCCATGTCGCAGATATTCGTCGCTATGTCCCAGAAAGGCTCTGCCAAATGGGTATTGGAAGCGGATATCAAAGGCTGCTTTGACTGGATCAATCACGACTGGTTGATTGCGAATGTCCCAATGGACAGAAGCATTCTGCGGAAGTGGTTGAAAGCTGGCCTGATTTATAAAGGGCAGCTACAGGCGACTGAGGCCGGTACGCCACAGGGAGGAATTATCTCCCCGACGTTGGCTAACGTGACGCTGAACGGGCTGGAACGTGAACTGAATTCGCACCTCGGTGCGAAGCTAGGGATTGCAAAAGCCAAGAAGCTGAAAGTGAATTTGGTGCGGTACGCGGACGATTTCGTCATCACCGGTGACTCGAAAGAGGTGCTGGAGAGCGAAGTCCAGCCTTGGGTGGAAGCATTCCTTGCTGTTCGGGGACTGCGACTGTCGGAGGAGAAAACGCGCATCACCCATATTGATGACGGTTTCGATTTCCTTGGGTGGAATTTCCGGAAATACTCGGGAAAACTGCTCATCAAGCCGAGCAAGAAAAACGCGCAAGCGTTCTATCGCAAGGTGTCGGAAACGATCAGCGGCAACAAGACGGTGAGGCAGGAGGATCTGATCCGGCTGCTGAACCCGATGTTACGGGGCTGGGCGCAATATCACAGTCCCGTCGTGGCCAAACAGGCGTACAACCGCATGGAGTATCTGGTTTTTCGGAGACTCTGGTGGTGGTCTAAGAGGCGGCATCCGCAAAAGAACGCCCGGTGGGTGGGACAGAAGTATTTCCGCTCAGTTGGCGAACGTCAGTGGGTGTTCGCTGCTCCTGTGGTTTGGAAAGACGGTAGCAAGGGGCTATTTGAGCTATACCAGATCAACGGTACGGTTATCAAACGGCACAAGAAGGTGAAAGGGGACTACCACCCCTTTGATCCGACGTGGGAGCAGTATGGCGAGCAGTTGCGTCAGGAACGCATGCGGGAATCCGTGCGGTACCGGAAGCAATGGGCGACGCTATTTATGTCACAGAGCGGGTTGTGTGCGCACTGTGGTTGTGCTCTGACGGACGACACCGGCTGGCACGATCATCATCTGGAATATCGGATGCATGGCGGGTCGGACGCGTTGTCCAACCGGGTACTGCTTCACCCGCACTGCCACCAGCAAGTGCACGCTGGTAGACTTGTAGTAACGAAGCCGGTCCCGTTGTAAACGGGGCATTGTTTGTAGGCTCGAGCTGTATGCGGTGAAAGTCGCACGTACAGTTCCAAGGGGGCCCCTTTTCCGAGAGGAAAGGGGGCTACCCTACAGCCGCCTTGCGGCGCCCCTCGCTCAAGTGCCGCCACAAGCCGCGCTGGGCGCATCGGCGTGGTCCACCGGCTACCTGTGCTGGCATCGCCCGCTTTCGCTGCGTTTTTTTCCGCGCCGGAACCCGGAAAGCTGCGGCTACTCGACAGTTCGACCCCATTTCGCAGTTGGCCGCCTTCGGTGGCGCCGCCGCGTCCGAATTCCCGTATCGGTGAATCCGAGCGGCCCGGTGACGTCAGCCGGGCCCCGTTTGCCCAAGGTTTGCCCCAGCCATCAACCAGGATGAAGTGCCCGCCGTGAAACCGATTCTCAAATCCAACAAATTGTTGAATGTCTGCTACGACATTCGCGGGCCCGTCCTCGAACACGCGAAGCGGCTCGAAGAAGAGGGCCACCACATCATCAAGCTGAACATCGGCAATCTGGCGCCGTTCGGTTTCGAGGCACCCGATGAAATCATTCAGGACATGATCCTGAACCTGCCCAGCTCGTCGGGCTACTCCGATTCGAAGGGCGTGTTCGCCGCGCGCAAGGCGATCATGCACTACACGCAGCAAAAGGGCGTGCACGGCGTCGAGCTCGACGACATCTACATCGGCAACGGCGCGTCCGAGCTGATCGTGATGGCGCTGCAGGGCCTCGTCAACGACGGCGACGAAGTGCTGCTGCCCGCGCCTGACTACCCGCTGTGGACCGCCGGCGTGAGCCTCGCGGGCGGCACGCCGGTGCACTACATCTGTGACGAGTCGAATAGCTGGATGCCCGACCTCGACGACATCCGCGCGAAAATCACGCCGAACACGCGCGCGCTCGTCGTGATCAACCCGAACAACCCGACCGGCGCGCTGTATTCGGACGAACTGCTGCTCGGCCTGATCGAGATCGCGCGCCAGCACGGCCTCGTGATCTTCGCCGACGAGGTGTACGACAAGATCATCTACGACGGCAAGAAGCACACGTCGATGGCGTCGCTGTCCGAAGACGTGCTGACCGTCACCTTCAACAGCCTGTCGAAGAGCTACCGCTCGTGCGGCTACCGCGCCGGCTGGATGGCCATTTCGGGCCTGACCGGCGAGAACCGCCGGCTCGCGAAAGACTATCTGGAAGGGCTCGGCATCCTCGCATCGATGCGGCTGTGTCCGAACGTGCCCGGCCAGTATGCGATCCAGACCGCGCTCGGCGGCTATCAGAGCATCAACGACCTGATCGTGCCGAGCGGGCGCCTGTACAAGCAGCGCGAGCTCGCGTATGAGATGCTCACGGCGATCCCCGGTGTAAGCTGCGTGAAACCGGAAGCGGCGCTGTACATGTTCCCGCGCCTCGACCCGAAGGTGTATCCGATCCAGAACGACCAGCAGTTCATCCTCGACCTGCTGCTCGAAGAGCGCGTGCTGCTCGTGCAGGGCACCGGCTTCAACTGGAAGACGCCGGATCACTTCCGCGTCGTGTTCCTGCCGAACGTCGACGACCTCGCGGATTCGATCAACCGGATCGCGCGCTTCCTCGATGGCTACCGCAAGCGTCACACAGCCTGAGCCGGCCTCGCGTACGATGTGGCGCGTGACGCGGCGCATCAGGCGCGCCGCTCGTGCCACCCCAGACACCCTTTTCAAACCTCTAATAGAAACACACGCTGCATGGAACCGATCAAAGTTGGACTGCTGGGCTTCGGCACGGTAGGCAGCGGCACCTTCACGGTACTGCGCCGCAATCAGGAAGAAATCAAACGTCGCGCGGGTCGCGGTATCGAGATTGCGCGTATCGCCGTGCGCAACCCGGCCAAGGCGACCGCGGCGCTCGGCGGCGAAGCCGGCAGCGTCGCGCTGACCGATGACTTCCACGCGGTCGTCGACGATCCGTCGATCGCGATCGTCGCGGAAATGATCGGCGGCACCGGCATTGCGCGCGACCTCGTGCTGCGCGCGATCAACAACGGCAAGCACGTGGTCACCGCCAACAAGGCGCTGCTCGCCGTACATGGCACGGAGATTTTCGAGGCGGCGCGCGCGAACGGCGTGATGGTCGCGTTCGAAGCGGCGGTGGCGGGCGGCATTCCGATCATCAAGGCGCTGCGCGAAGGCCTGACGGCGAACCGTATCCAGTACATCGCCGGCATCATCAACGGTACGACGAACTACATCCTGTCGGAGATGCGCGACCGCGGGCTCGATTTCGCCACCGCGCTGAAGGCCGCGCAGGAACTCGGCTACGCGGAAGCGGACCCGACCTTCGACATCGAAGGCGTCGACGCCGCGCACAAGGCGACGATCATGAGCGCGATCGCGTTCGGCGTGCCGGTGCAGTTCGACCGCGCGTACGTGGAGGGCATCAGCAAGCTCGCCGCGATCGACATCAAATACGCCGAGGAACTCGGCTATCGCATCAAGCTGCTCGGCATCACGCGGCGCACCGACAAGGGCATCGAACTGCGCGTGCATCCCACCCTGATTCCGGAAAAGCGCCTGCTCGCGAACGTGGAAGGCGCGATGAACGCGGTCGTCGTGCATGGCGACGCGGTCGGCACGACGCTGTACTACGGCAAGGGCGCGGGCGCGGAGCCGACGGCGTCCGCGGTGGTTGCCGATCTGGTCGACGTGACGCGTCTGCACACGGCCGACCCCGAGCACCGCGTGCCGCATCTGGCGTTCCAGCCGGACAGCCTGTCGAACACGCCGATCCTGCCGATCGAAGAAGTCACGAGCGGCTACTACCTGCGCCTGCGCGTCGCCGACGTGACCGGCGTGCTCGCCGACATCACGCGCATTCTGGCGGACACCGGCATTTCGATCGACGCGCTGCTGCAGAAGGAATCGGAACTCGTCGACGCGAACGGCAAGGGCGAAACCGACATCCTGCTGATCACGCACGAGACGGTCGAAAAGCAGGTCAACGCCGCGATCAAGTCGATCGAGGCGCTGCAGACCGTCGTCTCGCAAGTCACGAAGCTGCGCATGGAAGCGCTGAACTAGGCCGAACTATGAACTACCTCTCCACGCGCGGCGCCGGAGCCGGCGAGCGCCATACCTTCTCCGACATCCTGCTCGGCGGTCTCGCGAAAGACGGCGGCCTGTATCTGCCGGCCGAATATCCGCGCGTCACCGCGGATGAACTCACGCGCTGGCGCACGCTGCCGTACGCGGATCTCGCGTTCGAGATCCTGTCGAAGTTCTGCGACGACATCCCCGCCGACGATCTGCGCGCGCTGACGCGCAAGACCTACACGGCCGCGACCTACTGCAACGTGCGCGACGACGAAAGCGCCGCGCAGATCACGCCGCTGAAGACGCTCGGCGTCGAAGACGGCGCGCCGCTGTCGCTGCTCGAACTGTCGAACGGGCCGACGCTCGCGTTCAAGGACATGGCGATGCAGCTGATCGGCAACCTGTTCGAGTACGCGCTCGCGAAGCACGGCGAAACGCTGAACATTCTCGGCGCGACCTCGGGCGATACCGGCAGCGCCGCCGAGTATGCGATGCGCGGCAAGCAGGGCATCCGCGTGTTCATGCTGTCGCCGCACAAAAAGATGAGCGCGTTCCAGACCGCCCAGATGTACAGCCTGCAAGACCCGAACATCTTCAACCTCGCGGTGGAAGGCGTGTTCGACGACGCGCAGGACATCGTGAAGGCGGTGTCGAACGATCACGCGTTCAAGGCGAAGTACAAGATCGGGACGGTCAATTCGATCAACTGGGCGCGGGTCGTCGCGCAGGTCGTCTATTACTTCAAGGGCTACTTTGCCGCGACGAAGTCGAATGACGAGCGCGTGTCGTTTACGGTGCCGTCTGGCAACTTCGGCAACGTGTGCGCGGGTCACATCGCGCGCATGATGGGTCTGCCGATCGAGAAGCTCGTCGTCGCGACCAACGAAAACGACGTGCTCGACGAGTTCTTCCGCACCGGCATCTACCGCGTGCGCAAGGCGGCCGAGACGTATCACACGAGCAGCCCGAGCATGGACATCTCGAAGGCGTCGAACTTCGAGCGTTTCGTGTACGACCTGCTCGGCCGCGATCCGGCGCGCGTGCTGCAACTGTTCCGTGACGTCGAGGAGAAGGGCGGTTTCGACCTCGCGGCGAGCGGCGACTTCGCGCGCGTGAGGGAGTTCGGTTTCGTGTCCGGCAGCAGCAACCACGACACCCGCGTCGAGACGATCCGCGACGTGTTCCAGCGCTACGACACGATGATCGACACGCACACGGCCGACGGCGTGAAGGTCGCGCGCGAGCATCTGCAACCGGGCATTCCGATGATCGTGCTCGAGACCGCGCAACCGATCAAGTTCGGCGAGACGATCCGCGAAGCGCTGCTGCGCGAACCGGAGCGGCCGGCGGCGTTCGCGGGGCTCGAGTCGCTGCCGCAGCGCTTCGAGGTCGTGCCCGCGGACTCGCAGCGGGTGAAGGACTTCATCGTCGCGAATACCGGCGAATAATGGCGACCGGCGAGGGCAAGCGGGCCGTGTGGGCCGTTTTCGGCTCACGCGGCATCCCGACTCCCACGCCCGCTCTACGAAAAAACGCTGGCCGCACCCCTCGCGGCCACGCAGCGAAATTCACAAAAAACTCTCCATGACGCCCGGCCGCCCAGGCTAACGGCATCGGCCGCTACAATGTTCTTTTAACCTGCGGCTTCGACACTCCAGATGTCCACACCCACGCCCCGCGCTCCGATGCTCGCCACTGCCGATGCGTTGGCGATCCTGCTCGACGCCGCGCGAGCGATCGACGGTATCGAAACGCTGCCGACGCTCGACGCGCTGAATCGCGTGCTCGCCACCGACGTCACCTCGCCGCTCGACGTGCCGCCGATGCACACGAGCGCGATGGACGGCTACGCAGTCCGTATCGCCGATCTCGCGCACGGCAGCCGCCTGCCGGTCTCGCAACGGATTCCGGCCGGCCATGCGCCGGCGCCGCTCGCGCCCCATAGCGCGGCGCGCATCTTCACCGGCGCGACGGTGCCCGCTGGCGCGGACGCGGTCGTGATGCAGGAGCAGACTGAGGTGGCCGGCGACGAAGTGACGATCGTGCATCGTCCGCAGGCGGGCGAGTGGATCACCGCGCAGGGCGCCGATATTCGCGCGGGCTCGGTGATCCTGCCGGCCGGCACGCGGCTCACGCCGCAGGCGTTGGGGCTTGCCGCGTCGGTCGGATGCGCGCAGCTCGAGGTGCGTCGGCGCGTGAAGGTCGCCGTGTTTTTCACCGGCGACGAACTGACGATGCCCGGCGAGCCGCTGAAGCCCGGCGCGATCTACAACTCGAATCGCTTCACGCTGCGCGGCCTGCTCGAGAAGCTCGGCTGTGACGTGACCGACTACGGCATCGTCGCCGATCAGCTCGACGCGACCCGCGCAACGCTGCGCGAGGCCGCTGAGGCGCACGATCTGATTCTCACCTGCGGCGGCGTGTCGGTCGGCGAGGAGGATCATGTGAAGCCGGCGGTCGAGGCCGAAGGGCGTCTGTCGATGTGGCAGATCGCGATGAAGCCGGGCAAGCCGCTCGCATTCGGCGCGGTGCGCCGTGGCGCGGCGGGCACGGCCGAAACGTTTTTCATCGGCCTGCCGGGCAATCCGGTGTCGAGCTTCGTCACGTTCCTGCTGTTCGTGCGTCCGTTCGTGCTGCGGCTGGCCGGCGTGCAGGCGGTCGCGCCGCGCGCGCTGTCGCTGCGCGCGGACTTCACGCAGGGCAAGGCCGATCGTCGCAACGAATTCCTGCGCGCGCGCGTCAACGCGGCCGGCGGGCTCGAACTGTTTGCCAATCAGAGCTCGGCCGTGTTGACGTCGACCGTGTGGGGCGACGGCCTGATCGACAATCCGCCGAACCACGCGATCAGCGCCGGCGAAACCGTGCGCTTCATTCCGTTTTCCGAACTGCTGAACTGAGGCAGGCTATCCGAGGCATGCGCGGCATGCGCGGCACAAACCCGGCGGTATCCCGATGAAGATTGAACTCCGATACTTTGCGAGCGTACGTGAAGCGCTCAATACCTCCGACGAAACCGTCGAGGTGCCCGACGGCATCGCGACCGTCGGCGACGTGCGCGCGTGGCTGCGCGTGCGTGGCGGCATCTGGGCCGAGACGCTCGCCGAAGGCCGCGCGCTGCGCATGGCCTGCAACCACGTGATGACCGACGCGAGCACGCGCATTACCGAGGGCTGCGAGGTCGCGTTCTTTCCGCCCGTTACCGGCGGCTGAGCCGCGCTCACGCCCATCATCACGTTCACGCCAGCGACAAAAGCCATCAGGAGTCACCCATGCCCGTTCGCGTCCAGACCGAAGACTTCGACCTCAGCGCCGAGGTGGCCGCGCTGCGCGCGCGCAATCCGACGATCGGCGCGGTCGCGTGCTTCGTCGGCACCGTGCGCGACCTGAACGAGGGCAGCGCGGTCGAGACGATGGAGCTCGAACACTATCCGGGCATGACGGAGAAGTCGCTCGAGGCGATCGTCGAGCGTGCGCGCGAACGCTGGCCGGGCATCGAGGTGCTGATCGTGCATCGTGTTGGCAAGCTGTATCCGCTCGATCAGATCGTGCTCGTGGTGACGACGGCCGCGCATCGCGGTGACGCGTTTGCGTCGTGCGAATTCGTGATGGACTATCTGAAGACCGAAGCGCCGTTCTGGAAGAAAGAGAAAACCGACGCGGGCGAGCGCTGGGTCGACGCGCGCGTGACCGACGATGCCGCGCTCGCGCGCTGGGGCATCGCATCGGGAAACCAGACGGCGGAGTAGCCGAACCGCGGGCCACGGCGCTGCGGTGGCGCACGCGGCGCGTTTGTGTCAGGCGGGTCGGCGCCGACCGACGTTCACTGCTCCCGTGAGCGTCCGATGATCGGCACTGGAAACGGCTCCCCAGCCGGCCGCGACGGCTGCTCGCCATCGTCGTCAGCATCGCGGGGCCGACGCTTCGGCGCCACCCGCTCGAGCAGCGCCTGCTGCTCAGCCGGAATCTTGTAATCCCAGCCGTAACGGCTCAGTTGCAGACTCTGCGCAATCCGTAGCGCCGGCTCCATGAAGCGGACCGCCGCGGCCGGTTGATAGCGCGATTCGACCGTATCCAGGAACAGGTACAGCCAGCGGCTGAAGTGCTGCGGCTCGATGCCTTCGAGCGGCTGATGCACCTGCTGCACGTTGCCGCGATACTGCTTCGCGCCGAGCACGAGGCTGTTCCAGAATGTGCACATCTTCGGCAGATGGTCGTCCCAGCGGCCCTCGAGCTTCGCGTCGAAGACCGGACCGAGCAGCGGATCGGCGCGCACACGATCGTAAAAGCCGTAGACGAGCTCGCGGATATTGGCCTCGGTGGGTTCGGCCGCGCGCTCGACCGGTGGCGCGGCGGGGAAAGACGGATTCATGCGGATTCCAGAAAAATACGTTTGCCGATGGCGGCGGCTTAACTGAACTTCGAACCCCCCGTTTTTCTAACAAACGGTTGATGCGGAAAAAGCTACTATTGCTATCCGACACAGCTTTGCAACGCGATTCGAGCAACGACGCCGCCAGCCACTGATGTTAGGGCGCGGCGCAGATTCACGGCAACCCTTGCGTCGACGCGGTTATCGGGCACGTTCAACGCACTTGCTCGCAGCTTTTCAAGCTATACCAGGACCTATGAGACTTACCGACTATACGGATTACGCGCTGCGCGTGCTGCTGTACCTCGCGGTGCGGGGCGACGGATTATCGACGATTCATGACATTTCGGAAGCTTACGGCATCTCGAAGAATCATCTGATGAAGGTCGTGCAGCAACTGGGTGAACTGGGCTGGGTCGAAACCGTGCGCGGCCGCAACGGCGGGTTGCGGCTCGCCGCACAATCGCTGTCGCTGACCGTCGGCGACGTGGTGCGGGTCACGGAAAGCGACTTTGCGCTGGTCGGCTGTCTGCCGGACCGGCAAGGCCAAGAGCGGCCTTGCGTCATCACGCCGCACTGCCGGCTGCGCGGCGCGCTGCAGGCGGCGAGCCTCGCTTTTCTCGCCGAACTCGATCGCTTTACCATCGGCGAAGTCGCGCAACCGAAAAGTCCGCTCGCGGCATTGCTCGGGTTGGGACCCAACGTTCAGAGGGTGCCGCTGCCGATTCCGGTGGCATCGGATGGCACGCGTGGCGGCAGTTCGGCGACGTTGGGCCACAAGAGCTAGGACATCGGGTCGGCTCGAGGGTGCGCAAACCCGTCCGGCCGCCTCACCGGGGAAGGATCGCGGCAGTTCTTGCGCTCAAATGTTAAATAGTTGCGACCGAGGCCAAAAAAGCGCTTGAAACCCTAATAAATCGCCTCATTTTGGTGGTAATCGAAATTGGAGGTCTCTTGATGAGAATCGACAAACTCACCACTAAATTCCAGGAAGCACTCGCGGACGCCCAGAGTCTGGCGGTTGGCCACGACAATCAGTACATCGAACCCGTTCACGTGCTGGCGGCACTCGTCGCGCAGCAGGACGGCTCCGCTCGCTCGCTGCTATCGCGCGCCGGCGTGCATGTACAACCTCTACAGACCGCACTGAACGACGCGATCACGCGGCTGCCCCAGGTGCAAGGCACTGACGGCAACGTGCAGATCGGCCGTGAACTGACCGGTCTGTTGAACCAGGCCGACAAGGAAGCGCAAAAGCTCAACGACACGTTTATCGCGAGCGAAATGTTCCTGCTCGCGGTCGCCGACGACAAAGGCGACGTGGGCCGTCTCGCGCGCGAGCACGGCTTGTCGCGCAAGGCGCTCGAAACCGCGATCGCCGCGGTGCGCGGCGGCTCCCAGGTGCATAGCCAGGACGCCGAAAGCCAGCGCGAAGCGCTGAAGAAATACACGATCGACCTGACCGAGCGCGCCCGCGCCGGCAAGCTCGATCCGGTGATCGGCCGCGACGACGAAATCCGCCGTTCCATCCAGATCCTGCAGCGCCGCACCAAGAACAACCCGGTGCTGATCGGCGAGCCGGGCGTTGGCAAGACCGCGATCGTCGAAGGACTCGCGCAGCGCATCGTCAACGGCGAAGTGCCGGAAACGCTGAAGAACAAGCGCGTGCTGTCGCTCGACATGGCCGCGCTGCTCGCGGGCGCGAAATATCGCGGCGAGTTCGAAGAGCGCCTGAAGGCCGTGCTCAACGACATCGCGAAGGACGAAGGCCAAACCATCGTCTTCATCGACGAGATTCACACGATGGTCGGTGCCGGCAAGGCCGAGGGCGCGATGGACGCGGGCAACATGCTGAAGCCGGCGCTGTCGCGCGGCGAACTGCATTGCGTCGGCGCGACCACGCTCGACGAATACCGCAAGTACATCGAGAAGGATGCCGCGCTCGAGCGCCGTTTCCAGAAGGTGCTGGTGGACGAACCGTCGGTCGAGGCGACCATCGCGATCCTGCGCGGTCTTCAGGAGCGCTATGAGCTGCACCACGGCGTCGACATCACCGACCCGGCGATCGTCGCGGCGGCGGAGCTGTCGCATCGCTACATCACGGACCGCTTCCTGCCGGACAAGGCGATCGACCTGATCGACGAAGCCGCGTCGAAGATCAAGATGGAAATCGACTCGAAGCCGGAGGAGATGGACCGGCTCGACCGTCGTCTGATCCAGCTGAAGATCGAACGCGAAGCGGTGAAGAAGGAGAAGGACGAAGCGTCGCAGAAGCGTCTGCAACTGATCGAAGAGGAAATCGAACGCCTGAACCGTGAATATTCGGACCTCGAAGAAATCTGGACCGCCGAAAAAGCAGCGGTGCAGGGCAGCGCGCAGTTGAAGGAAGAGATCGAGAAGACGCGCGCGGAAATCGTGCGTCTGCAGCGCGAGGGCAAGCTCGAGAAGGTCGCCGAACTTCAGTACGGCAAGCTGCCGGGGCTCGAAGCGCAGTTGAAGGAAGTCACGCGCGCCGAAGCCGAGGAGCAGAACAGTCCGAAGCGTCCGCGTCTGTTGCGCACGCAGGTCGGCGCGGAAGAGATCGCCGAAGTGGTGTCGCGGGCCACCGGTATTCCGGTGTCGCGCATGATGCAAGGCGAGCGCGAAAAGCTGCTGCAGATCGAGTCGAAGCTGCATGAGCGCGTGGTCGGCCAGGACGAGGCGATCAGCGCGGTCGCCGATGCGATCCGCCGCTCGCGGGCGGGTCTGGCGGACCCGAACCGCCCGTACGGCTCGTTCCTGTTCCTGGGGCCGACCGGCGTCGGCAAGACCGAGCTTTGCAAGGCGTTGGCGTCGTTCCTGTTCGATTCGGAAGATCACCTGATCCGTATCGACATGAGCGAGTTCATGGAGAAGCACAGCGTCGCGCGTCTGATCGGCGCGCCGCCGGGATACGTCGGCTACGAGGAGGGCGGCTATCTGACCGAGGCCGTGCGCCGCAAGCCGTATAGCGTGATCCTGCTCGACGAAATCGAGAAGGCGCATCCGGACGTGTTCAACGTGCTGCTGCAGGTGCTCGACGATGGCCGCATGACCGATGGCCAGGGCCGCACCGTCGACTTCAAGAACACGGTGATCGTGATGACCTCGAACCTCGGCTCGCAGGTGATCCAGGCGATGGTCGGCGAGCCGCAGGAAGCGGTGAAGGACGCGGTGTGGGAAGAGGTGAAGCTGCACTTCCGGCCCGAGTTCCTGAACCGGATCGACGACGTCGTGGTGTTCCATGCGCTCGATCGCTCGAACATCCAGTCGATCGCGCGGATCCAGTTGCAGCGTCTGCACGAGCGGCTCGCGAAGCTCGACATGCAGCTGGTGGTATCGGACGCGGCGCTCGAGCACATCGGCAAGGTCGGCTACGATCCGCTGTTCGGTGCGCGGCCGCTGAAGCGCGCGATCCAGCAGGAGATCGAGAACCCGATCGCGAAGCTGATTCTGGCCGGCAAGTTCGGTCCGAAGGATGTCATTCCGGTCGAAGTGGACGACGGTGAGCTGCGGTTCGAACGCGTCGTGCACTGAGCGCGATGGCTGGATGACGCGACGGGACGGCGGCAGTCGAGTCGTTCCCGCCAACGTTAAGAAACCGGCAACGAAGGCGACTTCGTTGCCGGTTTTTTTTGCCCGCCGTTTTCAAACCGGGCGTCGACCTCGACCGGCAGCATGAGCCGCCGTCGGCGCATCGCGCACTTCGTGGTCAAGCGTTGCCCTTGTTGCCGAGCAGCGCCGACAGGCCGCCGAGCGCGCCGAGCACCGTGGTCGCGTTCAGCTTGCCATCGGCCGGCACTTCGCCTTCCGGCGTGGCCGCGTTGACGACGTGCGGCAGGATCTGCGACAGCAGACCTGTCACCTGATCCGGCTGGACGCCGGCCTTGGCGGCGAGGCCGCTCACGGCCTCGGAGCCGAGCACGTTATGCAGCGCGTCGGGCGCGATCGGCTGGTTTTCGCCGTTGCCGACCCACGACGACACGACGTCGCCGAGGCCCTTTTCCTGGAAGCGCTGGATCAGGCCGTTCAGGCCACCAGGCTGGTTGTTGACGAATTCGAGCGCGGCTGCGATCAGCGCTTGCTGGCCGCCGCCTTCTGGCGATTTGCCAAGCAGGGAACCGATGGTGTCGAGTAGGCTCATGACGGTCTCTCTTGAGTGCCGGCGCGTGCATGACGGCCGGGCGGGTGACGACGACGCGCGGTTGCGCGTCGCGGTGAAACGCAAGGGCGGCAGCCCCGCCGGCCTCAAGCGCCGGACGCGGCCGCGGCGGATGCCGCCTTGCTCTTCTTCGCTTTCTTCTTCGAAGCCTTGGTGCCGGATGCTTCGGCCGGTGCGCTAGCTGCCGCGGCGGCCGGCGCCGCAGCGGCTGTCGCGTCGGATGCAGCGGCCTTCTTCTTCGACTTCGACGGCTTCGCGGCCGACGCGGGAGCAGCCGCGGCCGGCGCTGCCGTCGTGGCAGCGGGCGCGGCGGCGGTGGTTGCCGCGGGAGCCGCCGGCGTCGTCTTCGTGGCCGACTTGGTCGACGTCTTCGCGCCGGTCGGCGGCGCCGACGAGCCGTTGATCGTCAGTCCGGCCGCTTCGAGGTTCTCGACCGATTTCTGGCCGAGGCCCTTCACGCGCGCGGCGAGATCGTCGGCATTCTTGAACGGGCCGTTTTTGGCGCGTTCGTCGAGGATCGCTTTCGCATGCACGGGGCCGATGCCCTTGACCGATTCGAGCGCGGCCTGATCGGCGGTATTCACTTCCACGGCCGCGGCAAATCCGGCCGACAGCGACAAAGCCACAGCGACGCAAAGCATGAAAAGCTTCTTCAGCATGGCAAGCACTCCATTGAGGGCAAAAAGTTAGCCGGGAACGGACGACCTATCCTGTCAGCGGGCGCTGCGTTTAAGCATAGAACAAATCGCAGACCCGATTTGAGATAGCGGTCGATTTATACCGATCGATCGATGACAAGTAAATCCGGCCACACAATCTTTAAAACTTTTAGCCGCATGCAATTCCGGTGAATTTATCGGTGGATACCGGTCACGATAAAGCGCTTGCGATAAAGAATGGGTAACGCCGGCGGATGACACCGTCCGACGCTTGACTTAGAGTGCACTCGAAGTCCTAACCTGAGTCCGTCATGTCGAAACACTCAACCGCGCTCACCATCGGTCAGGTCGCCGAAACGATCGGCGTATCCACGCACACGCTGCGCTATTACGAGCAGGCCGGCCTGATCCGGCCGGTCGGGCGCACGCAGGCGGGGCACCGGCTGTACTCGCCGGCCGATCTCGACTGGTTACGCTTCGTGATGCGTCTGAAGACGACGGGCATGTCGATTTCCGGCATGCAGCAGATCGCCGCGCTGCGCGCGCAAGGCCATCTGACGATGCGCGAGCGCCGCGACCTGCTGGTCGCGCATCGCACCGTGCTGCTCGCGCGGATCGCCGAACTGCAGAGCAACCTCGGCGCGATCGACGACAAGATCGCGTACTACGAGGCAGCCACGAGCGGCGCGCTTGAGCCCGATCCGGCACGACAGGACGACGAAGCCTCGTCGTCCTCACACGCCAATGAGGACTTGCAATGGACTACGCAGACAACGACCGCTACACGCGCGGATGGGACAAGCTCAGGGAAATCGACGGTTCGGCGGGCGAGCAGGTAATCGCCGCGCTTGCACCGATCGCGCCGGAATTCGGGCGCCTGCTGATCGAATTCGGCTTCGGCGACATCTACAGCCGGCCGCAGCTCGATCTGCGCACGCGTGAGATTGCGACGATCGCGTCGCTCGCGACCCTCGGCTGTGCGCAGCCGCAGTTGAAAGTGCATATCGAGGCGGCGCTGAACGTCGGCTGCACGCGCGAGCAGATCGTCGAGGTGTTCATGCAGATGGCGCTTTATGCGGGCTTTCCGGCCGCGCTCAATGCGTTGTTCGCGGCGCGCGAAATATTCGAGGCCAGGGATCGGGAGGGGGAGGCCGCGTGCGCCGCGTGAGAGGGCTGATCTGCACGGGGAGAGGGATGGCGGATGCAGGACGGCTAGAGTCTCGCCCCCGGTTTTGGGGTGCAACTAACGGTCCCATCAGTTCGATTCGAGGCCTTCCTGAGCCCCCATCGCCTCATACAGCCGAATCAACCCGCACTGCAGCGGTCTTGCGCAAATAGCGCTGGCTCACGATCCGCCAATACACGAGCAAGCCGGCCCCGGCAATCGCGAGACTGGCAGTATTTGCGACCCAGAACCCGCGCGCGCCGGTGAGCCAGGACGGCGTGAGGCCGGTTGTATCGAAGCCGAGCGCATAGCCGCCGCCGAGCCCGACACCCCACAGCGCGACTGCATAGATGACGGTCGGCACGACCGCGACCTTGTAGGCGCGCAGCACGAACGCGGTCGTGATCTGCAAAGCGTCGAACAGGTGGTAGCAGGCGACGATCAGCACCAGTGGCAACGCCTTCGTCGCGACCTGCGCGTTCGTCGTATAGCCGTCGACGATATACGGCCGCAGCACCAGCACGAGCGCGCCATAGCAGCACGCGAGCGCAACCGCCATCGCGATGCCGTGACGCGACAGCGTGCGCGCCGCTTGCGGCCGATGCGCGCCGAGCGCCTGCGCGACCAACGTCGACGACGCGATGCCGATCGACAGCGGCGTCATATACAGCACCGCGCCGATATTGCCGGCGATCTGATGCCCGGCGAGCGTCGTCGTGCCGAAGCGCGCGATGAAGAGCGCCATGAACGTGTACGACGTGACCTCGATCAGATACGACAACCCCATCGGAATACCGAGCCGCAGTTGTGCGGCCTGGCGCTTCCAGACCGGCCAGCAGAATTGCGTGAAGATACCGAGCGCCTTGAAATCGTCGACGCGCGCGAGCAGCAGCATGCCAAGCGCCGCGAGCGCCCAGTTGAGCAGCGTGCTCGCAAGCGCGCAGCCCGGACCGCCCAGCGCCGGCACGCCGAGGCCGCCGAAAATGAACCAGGTATTGAGCGGAATTTTCAGCAGCAGCGCGGCGATCTGGAGGAACATCACGAGCCGCGGTTTGCCGAGCGCGTTGGCAACGGAACTGTAGACCCGGAACGCGAGGCCGGCGGGCAGCCCGAACGCGAGAATCCGCAGATACGCGAGGGTTCGCTCGTGCAGCGCGTCGGGCACGTGCGACAACGACAACAGCGGCCCGGGGAAGAACAGGATCAGAAAGCCGATCACGGTCAGCGCGGCGGCGAGCCACCATGACTGGCGCACCTCTTCGCCGATCTCGCCGTAGCGGCGCGCGCCGTACAGTTGCGCGGCGATCGGCTGCAGCGCGGTCAGGATGCCGGTCAGGCCGATATAGACCGAGACGTAGATCGACGAGCCGAGACCGAGGGCGGCCAGATCGACGGCCGAGTAGCGCCCGACCATCGCCGTATCGATTACGCCGAACGCGATGATGGCCAGTTGGCCGATCAATACGGGCCACGCGAGCGCGGCGATTTTCCGTACGTCGGCGAACATGGTCAGTCGGGCTTTTTGTGCCAGTTGCGGCGCTTGCCGGGCGGCGGCTTCGGACGGTCGATGCGCACGTACAGGCGGAAGCGCTCGTCGCGGTCGGCCGCGCGGCGGCCTTCCCACACGAGCTTCCAGATGTAGTCGGGCAGCGCGCTCGGGTCGCCGTAGTCCTGCGAGTCCTGACGCAGGATCACGTCGCAGTCCTGGTCGAACGAGAAATGCATGTCGCCGAAATACGCGAACGTCGCGATTTGCGCATTGCCGAGGCGCACCGGCGAGATGCAGGTGTAGTCATCGGGCAAGTGGTTGGCGATCTGCTGCGCGACGTCGCGATAAGTCCGGCTGTAGTTGACGACCGGCAGCCACAGCGTCATCAGCAGCACCCACATCAGCGTCGTGCCGGCGCTCGACAGCACCACGCTGCGCCACAACACCTTCGGATGACGCGCGAGACGCCAGCGCACCAGCAGGAACCAGCAGACGGTCACCGCGATCGCGCAGATAAACGACAGAATCTTGAACTGCGGCACGAAGCCGGGCGCGAGCCGCGCGAGATTGCGCGCAAGCGGATGCGGAAAACCGGTCAGACTCGCCACATACACGGCCCACACGAAGCTGCCGAGGATCGTGAAGCTCAGCAGCGCGAACCAGTCGATCGCGTTGATCGCGCCGCGCTTGAGCGTCGGCAGCGCAAAAGTGGCGAGCACCGCGAGCGGCGGCAGCAGCAGCATGTAGAGTCGATTCGATTGGTGGCTTTGCAGCACCACGAGCACGAACAGCGGCCCGATCACCGACAGTGGAATCGCCACGTGCGGCGCGCGCCGCAGGCCCTTCCAGCTGAACCACGACCACAGCGCGAGCGGCCACGCGGGCCATGTGAAGAGCGGCAGGTTTTTCAGCGCATAGGCGGCGACCGAACCGGGTGGGCCCGCGAACGAACTCAGGCTCACGTGCAGCCACTGGTTCAGATACCAGACGGCGTCGTCGGGGAATGCGGCAAGCGCGATGATCGGCCACGATACCGCGAGCACCAGCGCGACGGGCAGACCCGCGAGCAGCAGCCAGCGCGAACGCGTTTCGCGCACGATCAGCGTCATCGCGAGCGTGCCGAGCAGCAGCGCGCCGACCAGCACCGGGCTGCTCGCGAGCGTGACGAGGCCGATCGCGAGGCCCCAGATCAGCGCGCCCTGGATCGGCTTGTCGATCATGCGCACGAGGCCGTAGACGAGCATCGCGATGCAGACGAACTGGACGAGCTGCGGCGTGGTTTCGTGGCCGCGCTCGGCGAGGCCGAAGCACGCGAGCAGGATGAGCAGTGCGCCATCGGCGAGCGTGCGGCCGTAGTCGCGCGGTTCGGGCTCGCCTCCAAACGCGTATTTGAACGGCTGCACTTCGGCGCGCCGGCCGAGCAGATACGCCGCGTACCAGACGAACGCGCAGCCCGCGCAGAACAGCAGGCCGGTGAACACGCGCGACGCGTTGCTCGAGTCGACCCAAGGTGCGAGGACGCGGATCGCGCTCGCTCCGAGCCAGTAGCCGAGCGGGCCGTCCTCGGTCAGATATTTGCCCACGAGGTTAGGCAGCAGCCAGTCGTGCGCGCCGCCATTCGCCATCGTCCACATGACGCCGAAGCCAGCCGCGTCCTCGTTCTTCCACGGATCGCGACCGAACAGGCCGAACGAGGCGTAGAGGATACAGATGGCCAGCAGCAGCCAGCGCGGCAACGCACTGGTCGCAGAGGCGGTGAGGCGGACGACAGGTCTCATGCGGTGTGTGGAGTCTGGATAAACGATGCAGCCGGAGCGGTCCGGCAAGTCAGGGCGGGAGGGCCCGTTTCGAGCATCCGGCATTGTAGTCGTGCGGTGCGATGCACGTCACGGCCGGTAACGCCCGGCAACGTCGATGGACAACCTGTAACAGGTGTCGTGAAAGCGCGGTGTGCTGGTTACGGGTTATGCCGTCGCGGGTATGCGACCCAGCGGCCGCCCACGCGCAGGCGACAAAAAAGGGCAGCTCGCGCTGCCCTTTCTGTTTGCTCCGTTGCCGGCCGGAAGCCGGCACCGTTGCGGTATTACTTTGCTGCCTTGCCGGAAGCGCGGGCGCCGAACTTCTTGTTGAACTTCTCGACGCGGCCGGCCGTGTCCATGATCTTTTGCTGGCCGGTGTAGAACGGGTGCGATTCCGACGACACTTCGATCTTCGCGAGCGGGTAGGTCTTGCCGTTGAATTCCGCGGTTTCGCGCGTCTGGATGGTCGAGCGCGTCACGAACTTGAAGTCGTTCGACATATCGATGAACAGGACTTCGCGGTAATCCGGGTGAATGCCTTCTTTCATGGTCTTTCCTTTAATCTGGCGGTAGCCAACCCGCGTGCAGTCTTAATTTAGACTGCCTTCAGGCGCGAGCCACTTGCCTACGGTCGAAAAACCGCGATTATGCCAGAAAATCAGTCGCTTGGCGATTTTTCTGCCACTAGATTCTATTGCGGCGCAAGCGGCGCCCGTTTGCAGCGTCTCAAACCGGCGTGAACGTCAATCCGACGCGCGCAGGATCTTGCCGATAGTAGCGCGCGAGCAGCCGGTACAGTTCCGGATACTCCGCCTCGAACGCTTGTGGCTTCACGAACAGCGCCTCGCTGCATACGGCGAAGAATTCCGACGGATGGTCCGCCGCATACGGATCGATCAGCGACTCGCGTTCGAAACGCGTCCAACGTCGCTCGGGCACAGCGTCGACTTTCGCGCAGAAATGATCGTATGCGTGGTCGAACACGTCGGCCCATGCCTGCGCATCGAGCGGCGCGTGCCAGCGGCGCATCAGCGGCGGGTGGCCATCCGCTTCGCCGTTCAGCATGTCGATCTTGTGCGCGAACTCGTGGATCACGACGTTGTATGCGTCGCTGCCGTCGGTCATCTGCGCGTCTTCCCACGACAGCACCACCGGGCCGCCTTCCCACGCCTCGCCACTGGCGTCGTGTTCGATCTCGTGCACGACGCCGTCTTCGTCCTCGACGGTCTTGCGGATCACGAACTCGCCCGGATAGACGATTACGCCAACCCAGCCGCGATACAGATCGAGGCTCAGGTTCAGCACCGGCAGGCACGCCTGCGCGGCGATGCCGACCGTCATCGCATCGGTCAGTTCGAGCTCGTGCGCAGTCGAGAATTCCTTCTGCGCGAGGAAGAGACTCGTCAGCTCGCGTAGCCGTGCGAGATCGGGGGCTTCCAGATGTGTGAGAAAGGGCAGGCCGGCGAGTGTTGCCTGCCATAAGGAATCGTCGATCGCGTAGTCGCGCAGCGCGCGCTCGCGACGCCGTGTGCCCAGCCAGTTCGTGAGTTTCGACAGCATGCTTGAGCCCACCTTCAGTCGATCTGTTTTTACCACGCGGCGAACAGGCCGCCGCAAATCGTGACGCCGATCAGAAAATGGAAGCCGTCGAGCGACGCGAGAAAATTGGCCTACTGCGCGACCGACCGGCTGATCGTCGCGATTCGCGAGCGTCTTCTAGTAGACCGAATTGTACGGATTCACGGACTCCGCGAGGCGACTTTGATGCAGCGCGAGCCGGTGCTGTTCGATGATGATCACCGAGGCGGTCGCGAAGGAGATGGTCAACTGCCACACGATGTTTTTCAACCGGTAGCCGTACGTGAACTCTTCGATCGCGAAGATGCGGAAAGTCAGATTCGCGATCAGCTGCGCGATGAACAGCAACACGAGCGCATAGGCGCTCGACGCCCACGCGAGCTCGTCCGGCGGTGCATTGACGCCACCCGCGATATAGCTGGCCAAAAAAAACAGCTCGCAATCTGCGAGCGGTTTTTCATGCTGTGCAGTTGCCGGCCGCTACGGCCGGCACGAACGTCGCGCGTTAGCTGCCGCCACCACGACGCATCATGTCGAAGAACTCGGAGTTGCTCTTCGTCTGGCGGATCTTGTCGAGCAGGAATTCCATCGACTCGACTTCGTCCATGTCGTGAATGAACTTGCGCAGTACCCAGATCTTCTGCAGCACTTCGGGCTTGATCAGCAACTCTTCGCGGCGCGTGCCCGACTTGTTCAGGTTGATCGACGGGTAGACGCGCTTCTCGGCGAGACGGCGCTCGAGGTGCACTTCCATGTTGCCGGTGCCCTTGAACTCTTCGTAGATCACGTCGTCCATGCGGCTGCCGGTTTCGATCAGCGCCGTGCCGATGATGGTCAGCGATCCGCCTTCCTCGATGTTGCGCGCCGCGCCGAAGAAGCGCTTGGGACGCTGCAGCGCGTTCGCGTCGACACCACCCGTGAGCACCTTGCCGGAGGCCGGTACCACCGTGTTGTAAGCGCGCGCGAGACGGGTGATCGAGTCGAGCAGAATCACGACGTCGTTCTTCATTTCGACGAGGCGCTTGGCCTTCTCGATCACCATTTCGGCGACCTGCACGTGACGCGCGGCGGGTTCGTCGAACGTGGAGGCGATCACTTCGCCTGCCACCGAACGCTGCATTTCCGTCACTTCTTCCGGGCGCTCGTCGATCAGCAGCACGAACAGCACGACGTCGGGATGGTTCTGTTTGATTGCGTGCGCAATGTGCTGAAGCATCACCGTTTTGCCCGACTTCGGCGAGGCGACGAGCAGGCCGCGCTGGCCCTTGCCGATCGGCGCGATCATGTCGATGATGCGGCCCGTCACGTTCTCTTCGCCACGCATTTCACGTTCGAGCAGCAGCACCTTGTTCGGGTGCAGCGGCGTCAGGTTTTCGAACATGATCTTGTGCTTCGAGGCCTCCGGCGGCTGGCCGTTGACCTTGTCGACCTTCACCAGCGCGAAATAGCGCTCGCCGTCTTTCGGCGTGCGCACTTCGCCTTCGATCGTGTCGCCCGTATGCAGATTGAAGCGGCGGATTTGCGACGGGCTGATGTAGATATCATCCGTGCTGGCGAGGTAGGAGGTTTCCGGCGAACGCAAGAAGCCGAAACCGTCCGGCAACACTTCGAGGGTGCCGTCGCCGAAGATCGTGTCGCCCGCTTTGGCTCGTTTTTTTAGAATGGCGAACATCAATTCCTGCTTGCGCAGGCGGTTCGCGCTTTCGATCTCGAGGCCATTGGCCATCTCGATCAATTGGGACACGTGCAGAGTCTTAAGCTCGGATAAATGCATACGGAGAACCCGCAGGAGAAGGTGCGACGAAATGAAATCTGGGAGGAGGGTGAGCGGAACCGCTCAAAGACTTACACGTCTTTTCGACGTTTTCTGGATTCTAGCATAGCACACGCCAATTTCCGCCAGTGCGGCGGAGTGGCATCTTTGTCGTAAAGCGTGTTGCCGGTTGACAACACGCTTGACCGGCGGGCGCGGTGGTTTGCATCCACCGATGCGCCCGATTCTCAACTGCTCGCGGCGCGCGATCAACCCGCGAGCGCCGCGACGTGCTTCTGTATGTCTTACAGGTTGCCGTCGAGGAACGCGGTGAGTTGCGACTTCGACAGAGCGCCGACCTTCTGAGCGGCGACGGCGCCATTTTTGAACAGGATCAGCGTGGGGATGCCGCGCACGCCGAACTTGACCGGCGTGGACTGATGCTCGTCGACATTGATCTTCGCGACTTGCAGACGATCGGCGTAGTCCTTCGCGACTTCGTCGAGGATCGGCGCGATCATCTTGCAGGGACCGCACCATTCGGCCCAGAAATCGAGCAGCACGGGTTTATCGGATTTCACGACGTCCTGTTCGAACGATGCGTCGCTAATATGCTTAATTTGTTCGCTCATTTATGAATACCTCTGTCGGTTCGAGGCCCGCCTGAATTGCTCGCCACGATACGTCAAAAACCGGGAAAATTTCCGTTCGCTTTGCCGCATCCGGAGACCCGCCGCGCATGCCTGTGAAAATCAGAAAAACCGTCTGAAAAAATGCCGGATTTTCACGGAATGCGCGGAAAGAGTCGCGTATGCGGGTCTTTCAACTGGCAGTGTAGCTTAATTCGCTATGCGTTGCCGATGGCGATAGTACTCATTAGGTCAGTGGGGCTAATAGGTCGCCGCCGCGGCGTCGGCCGGTGTCTGCGGCACACGGATACCGCGTTGCAATCTAAATGGTGGCGGGCCCGGCGAACTCAAGTGCCTTGCGTGGCGGGTGTCGTCGCGGCGGCTGGGATGACGTCGGGCGGCGTGCAGCAAGCGGACGTTGACACTATGAAGCGGTTCGAAGCGGAGCGTCGTTCGCGTTTTGCGCATATCAACAGTCGCACAATGCGCGCGGCAATGATAGAATCTTTCGTGACGGGCCTCCTCGCATGGAGGGATGGTCAACCTGGTCAGGTCGGGAACGAAGCAGCCACAGCCGTTTTCCACCAGTGCCGAGGGTCGGGCTCGTCACCTTCCTTTGCTTCTTTCTCCGCGGCCGTTCTCACGGATTCTCCGCAGGCTGTCCTTCATAGTATTCCCCGCTTCAATATTGATCGTTCGCCGTGTTCGGACCGAGCATCGTCGTGGCCGTGTCGCGCGTTCGCGCGTCTTGCCGAATAGGTTTTGCGCGCCATTGTTACTGATACAATTTCCGGATGACCTATCAAGTTCTCGCACGCAAATGGCGGCCGAAGGATTTCGCTTCGCTCGTCGGACAGGAGCACGTGGTGCGCGCGCTCACCCATGCGCTCGACGGCGGCCGTCTGCACCATGCCTATTTGTTTACAGGTACGCGCGGCGTCGGCAAGACCACGCTGTCGCGCATCTTCGCGAAGGCACTCAATTGCGAGACCGGCGTGACGTCGACGCCGTGCGGCGTGTGCCGTGCGTGTCGCGAGATCGATGAAGGGCGCTTCGTCGATTACGTCGAGATGGACGCGGCGAGCAATCGCGGCGTCGATGAAATGGCCGCGCTGCTCGAGCGCGCGGTGTATGCGCCCGTCGATGCGCGCTTCAAGGTCTACATGATCGACGAAGTGCACATGCTGACGAACCACGCGTTCAACGCGATGCTGAAGACGCTCGAAGAGCCGCCGCCGCACGTCAAGTTCATCCTCGCGACCACCGACCCGCAGAAGATTCCTGTCACCGTGCTGTCGCGCTGCCTGCAGTTCAATCTGAAGCAGATGCCGGCCGGCCATATCGTGTCGCATCTCGAACGCATTCTCGGCGAAGAAAACGTGCCTCACGAGGCGCAGGCGTTGCGCCTGCTCGCGCGCGCGGCCGACGGTTCGATGCGCGACGCGCTATCGCTGACTGATCAGGCGATAGCCTATTCGGCGAACCAGGTCAGCGAAGACGCGGTGCGCGGCATGCTCGGCGCGCTCGACCAAAGCTATCTGATCCGCCTGCTCGACGCGCTCGCGCAGGGCGACGGCGCGGCGGTGCTCGCGGTCGCCGATGAAATGGCCTTGCGCAGTCTGTCGTTTTCGACGGCGCTGCAGGATCTGGCGAGCCTGCTGCATCGGATCGCGTGGGCGCAGTTCGCGCCTTCGTCGGTGCTCGACGAATGGCCGGAGGCGGCCGAGTTGCGCCGCTTCGCCGACAGCTTGAGCGCCGAGCAGGTGCAACTGTTCTATCAGATCGCAACGATCGGCCGAAGCGAGCTGGGCCTCGCGCCCGACGAATACGCTGGCTTCACGATGACGCTGCTGCGCATGCTCGCGTTCGAGCCGGCGCCAACAGCCGGCGGAGGTGGGGCGGCGGGAGCCGCTGGCGCGCAGACCGGTGCGGCCGGCGCCGGTGCGAAGCGTTCTGGTGCACCGACGGTTGCCGCGCTGCGCGCGCTGTCGCCTTCGTCCGCGACGGCCATGGCGGCCGCTGCGCCGACTCGCGGACCTCAGGTGGGCGTCGCCGGCGAGGAACCGGGCGATGCGATGAAATCGACCGCGCCGGTCGCAAAGCCGATCGCGAAGCCCGCAGCCGACACCGCGCAAGCTGAAGCAGCGCGCGTGACAGACGCACCGGCTATGTCGGCACGTCCGCTGGCACCTTGGGAAGACTCGCCCCCGAATGATGGCGCCGCGATCGTCGGTTCGACTGCGCCGGTCTCGAACCAAGCTTCTGACCTCGCACCTGCGTCCGCGCCGAGCGCGCTGGCCCGCGCGGAAGAGGCCACGGCACCGGAGCCGGAAGCGCGCCAGGAATTGGCTGCACCCGCTTCAACGCCGGCACCGGCGGCCTCGGCCGACTCCGCGCCGCGTCGCGCGGGCGGCGCGAGCGCCGCGCTCGACGTGCTGCGCAACGCCGGCATGAAAGTATCGTCCGACCGTGGCCGCCCCAACACGCCCGCGGCCGCCAAGCCGGCCGCGCCGGTCGCCCCGAAACCCGCCGCGCCGCGCGTGGTCGCGCCGGTGCCGACCCCCGGCGCGCCACGCCGCGCGTCGCAAGACAGCGCCGTGCAGGCTGGGCCCATCCGAGACGCCCACACCGGCGCAAGCGGCAACGCGCAACAGACCAGCCCGTCAAGCCCACCTTGGGACGATATGCCGCCCGACGACTACATGCCGCTGTCGGCCGCGGACGACGCGTACTTCATTCCGCCAGACGACAACTTCGTGCCGGTGTTCGACCACGGCCCCGACGACGTCCGCATGGGCGGCCCGGCCGCGCAGGCCGCCGCACCGGCGCCGGTCGTCGACACACGCCCGCTGCCGCCCGCGGTGCCGCTCGATCCGCTCGGTTTCACCGGCGACTGGCCCGCGCTCGCGGTCGATCTGCCGCTGAAGGGCATCTCGTATCAGCTTGCGTTCAACAGCGAACTGATGGCGCTCGAAGGCAGCACGCTGAAGCTCAACGTGCCGGTGCCGCAATACGCGGAAGCGTCGCAGGTCGCTAAACTGAAAGCAGCGCTCGTCGAGCGGCTCGGCCAGAACGTCGACGTGCAGGTCGAAGTCGGCCCGGCGCGCCGTACCGCTGCAGCGCACGACGCGAAGCTGCGCGCGCAGCGCCAGCAGGAGGCCGAGCGCGAAATCAGCGCCGATCCGTTCGTGCAGTCGCTGATTCGCGAATTCGGCGCGAGCATCGTGCCGGGCTCGATCCGCCCGATTAACCCGGACGCCGCTCCGAACGGCGCGGCGCCGGCCCGCTGATCCATCGTTCGCGGCGTCGTCGCAGCGCGGCGCCGGAATGCCAGCTTTCACGCTATCTAGAAGGAGCACGTCCATGATGAAAGGCCAACTCGCCGGGCTGATGAAGCAAGCCCAGCAGATGCAGGAAAACATGAAGAAGATGCAGGAGCAACTCGCGCAGATCGAAGTCGAGGGGCAGTCGGGTGCCGGTCTCGTCAAGGTGACGATGACCTGCAAGAACGACGTGCGCCGCGTGTCGATCGACCCGAGCCTGCTCGCGGACGACAAGGACATGCTGGAAGACCTCGTCGCCGCCGCGTTCAACGACGCCGTGCGCAAGGCCGAGGCGACCGCGCAGGAAAAGATGGGCGGCATGACCGCCGGCCTGCCGCTGCCGCCGGGCTTCAAGCTGCCGTTCTGAACCTGCCCTGATTGAGACCGGGCTGAGCGGTTGAGCGCCGCGGCGGTTCATTGCCGCGGTGCGAAAGTGCGCCCGGGTCCGAGCACCACCCCGCATCCCGATTCGCCCACCCAAGCACCACCCACGTCGACGCCGATCCGCATGAAACAACCTTCCGCCCTGTCGGCGCTCGTCGAAGCGCTGCGCGCGCTGCCCGGTGTCGGGCCGAAGTCCGCGCAACGCATGGCGTATCACCTGATGCAGCACGATCGCGAAGGCGCCGAAAAGCTCGGCCGTTCGCTGTTGTTCGCGACCGAGCATCTGCGTCACTGCGAAAAGTGCAACACGTTTACCGAAGCGCAGATCTGCGAGGTCTGCCTCGATGAGGAGCGCGATCCGTCGCTGCTGTGCGTCGTCGAAACGCCGGCCGACCAGATCATGCTCGAACAGACGATGACCTATCGCGGCCTCTATTTCGTGCTGATGGGGCGGTTGAGTCCGCTCGACGGCATCGGCCCGAAGGAGATCCATTTCGACCGGCTCGTGAAGCGCGCGTCGGATGGCGTCGTCAAGGAAGTCGTGCTGGCCACCAATTTCACCAACGAAGGCGAGGCCACCGCGCATTACCTCGGACAGACACTGAAGGCGCGCGGCCTTGCCGTCACGCGTCTCGCGCGCGGCGTGCCGGTGGGCGGCGAACTCGAATATGTCGACGCGGGCACGATCGCGCGCGCGATGCTCGACCGTCGTTCGATGTAGCCATGCGGCTTGCGTTGGCCGGCGTGGTACCCGTGAAGACACGCGTCGTCGCGAGTCGTGCAGACAGTGCGCACGGCGATACAAAATAATGCAACCCACTTGCAGGGGATCAGAGTAAGCGCTGTGCACCAACTCTGGCCGACAAAGGAGACTCATGAGCGCCACCCCCGATTCAGGCGCGAGCACCGCACAGCATGACGCACGCGGTCCGCTCGCCGGCGTCAAGGTGCTGGAACTCGGCACGCTGATCGCCGGGCCGTTCGCTGCGCGTTTTCTCGGCGAATTCGGCGCCGACGTCATCAAGATCGAAGACCCCAAAGGCGGTGACCCGCTGCGCAAATGGCGCAAGCTGTATCCGGAAGTGGGCGGTACCTCGCTGTGGTGGGCCGTGCAGGCGCGCAACAAGAAGTCCGTCACGATCAACCTGAAAGCCGAAGAGGGCAAAGAGATCGTGCGGCGGCTCGCGAAAGAGGCCGATATCGTCGTCGAGAATTTCCGGCCGGGGCTGCTCGAAAAACTCGGGCTCGGCTACGACGTGCTGTCCGCCGAGAACCCCGGTCTGGTAATGGTGCGTCTGTCGGGCTATGGCCAGACGGGTCCGTATCGCGACCGGCCCGGCTTCGGTGCGATCGCCGAATCGATGGGCGGTCTGCGCCATATCACCGGCTATCCGGATCTGCCGCCGCCGCGCATCGGCATTTCGATCGGCGATTCGATCGCCGCGCTGCACGGCGTGATCGGCGCGCTGATGGCGCTGCATCACACGCAGGTGAACGGCGGCAGGGGGCAGGTCGTCGACGTCGCGCTGTACGAGGCCGTCTTCAACATGATGGAAAGCGTGGTGCCCGAATACGGCGTCTACGGGATGGTGCGCGAGCGTACCGGCGCGTCGCTGCCGGGCATCGTGCCGTCCAATACTTATCCGTGCAGCGACGGCAGCATCGTGATCGGCGGCAATAGCGATCCGATCTTCAAGCGGCTGATGATCGCGATCGAACGCGACGATCTCGCGAACGATCCGGCGCTCGCGCATAACGACGGCCGCGTGCCGCGCACCCAGGAAATCGACGCCGCGATCGCCGCGTGGCTGTCCACGCGCACGATCGACGAAGCGCTCGCGGTGCTGAACGCGGCGGATGTACCGGTGGGCCGCATCTACAGCGTCGCCGATATGTTCACCGATCCGCAGTTCATCGCGCGGCAGATGATCCAGCGTTTCAAGTGGCAGGACGGCAAGGAAATCACGCTGCCCACGGTCACGCCGAAGCTGTCGGCGACGCCCGGCGAGACGCGCTGGCTAGGGCCGGAACTGGGTGAACATACCGATGAAGTCCTTCAATCACTGGGTTATGATGCTGATGGCATCGCGCGGTTGCGGGCGCAA
This sequence comes from Paraburkholderia youngii, assembly GCF_013366925.1. Classification (NCBI taxonomy): domain Bacteria; kingdom Pseudomonadati; phylum Pseudomonadota; class Betaproteobacteria; order Burkholderiales; family Burkholderiaceae; genus Paraburkholderia; species Paraburkholderia youngii. Next base: position 4,712,737 of record NZ_JAALDK010000001.1, on the reverse strand, counting down.
CAGATCGTCTGATGCGCACAGTGCAACGCATTGAGAAGAGCGCTTAAAGCGCGGCGCTGACGCACGATCGGCTCCGCGCGACCGGCAAGCCACACACCGTGCCCAAGCGCGTGCGCAACGCGCACCCGGGCGGTCAAAAGCCGGACTAAAAAAATCTGGAGACAACGGACCATGCAACGCAGAACCTTCCTCGCCGGCGGTGCGGCGCTCGCGGGCGCCTCGCTCGCGGCCACACCGTTCGCTTTCGCGCAGGCCAAACCCGAGACCACCAGGGTCGCCGTCGCGGTCGGCGGCAAGAACCTGTTCTACTACCTGCCGCTGACGATCGCCGAGCGCCGCAACTACTTCAAGGACGAAGGGCTCGAAGTCGAGATTTCCGACTTCGCGGGCGGCTCGCAGGCGCTGAAGGCGGCAGTCGGCGGTAGCGCCGACGTGGTCTCCGGCGCGTTCGAACACACGCTGCTGTTGCAGGCGCAAAAGCAGATGTTCCGTGAGTTCGTGCTACAAGGCCGCGCGCCGCAGATCGTGCTCGCGGTGTCGAAGAAGACGATGCCGAACTTCAAGTCGATCGCCGATCTGAAGGGCAAGAAGATCGGTGTGACCGCGCCGGGTTCGTCGACGTCGATCATGGCGAGCTTCGTGCTCGCGAAAGCCGGGCTCAGTCCGAAAGACGTCGCGTTCATCGGCGTGGGCGCGGGCGCCGGTGCAATCGCCGCGCTGCAGTCCGGCCAGATCGACGCGATCGCCAATCTCGATCCGGTCGTCACGCGCCTCGAGCGCGCCGGCGAAGTGCGCGTCGTATCCGATACGCGCACGCTCGCCGACACGCACACCGTGTTCGGCGGCGACATGCCGGCGGGCTGCCTGTACGCGTCGCAGTCGTTCATCACGAAGAACCCGAACACCACGCAGGCGCTGACCAATTCGATGGTGCGCGCGCTCAAGTGGCTGCAGAACGCGAGCGGCAGCGAACTGATCAATACGGTGCCGGAGAGCTATCTGCTCGGCGACCGCGCACTCTATCTCGACGCGTGGCAGCACGTGCGCAAAGCGATGTCGCCCGACGGCCTGATGCCCGCCGACGGCCCCGCGACGTCGCTGAAGACGCTGAAAGCGTTCGATCCGATGATCCAGAATGCGCAGATCGATCTGTCGAAGACGTGGACCAACGACTTCGTGAAGAAGGCGCTGACGACCGTCAAGGCGTAAACGACGCGGCGCGCGCGGTCTCCAGCGTCGCCGCGAAATCTCCCCGCAAACCCGATCCATGAAGCGAGCCGTACGATGACCGTTGCTGCCCTGGCGCTCGAAAACATCACCTGCACGTTCGCCGCGCGCGACAACCGCGCGCAGCGCTACACAGCGGTCAAAGACACGACGCTGCGTATCGAGCCGGGCGAGTTCGTGTCGGTGGTCGGGCCGACTGGCTGCGGCAAGTCCACGTTGCTGAACATCGGCGCGGGGCTGCTGCAGCCGTCCACGGGCGCGGTCAGCGTGTTCGGCGAAAAGCTCGATGGCCTGAATCGCCGCGCGGGCTACATGTTTCAAGCCGATGCGCTGATGCCGTGGCGCTCGGCGCTCGACAACGTGATGGCCGGCCTGTCGTTTCGCGGCATGTCGGCCGCAGACGCGCGCGCGAAGGCCGAAGAGTGGTTGAAGCGCGTTGGACTCGGCGGCTTCGGCGACCGCTATCCGCATCAGCTGTCGGGCGGCATGCGCAAGCGCGTCGCGATGGCGCAAACGCTGATCCTCGATCCCGACATCATCCTGATGGACGAGCCGTTTTCCGCGCTGGACATTCAAACTCGGCAGCTGATGGAAAACGAACTGCTCGATTTATGGGCCGCGAAGCGCAAGGCGGTGCTGTTCATCACGCACGATCTCGACGAAGCGATCGCGATGTCGGATCGCGTGGTCGTGCTGTCGGCCGGCCCCGCCACGCATCCGATCGGCGAGTTCCGGATCGATCTGCCACGGCCGCGCGATGTCGCCGAAATCCGTTCGCATCCGCGCTTCGTCGAATTGCATGCGCAGATCTGGGGCGTGCTGCGCGATGAAGTGCTCAAGGGGTATCAGCAGCAACTGACTGCTGTTTAAGCGTGCCGCGCATCCCTGCATGCGCATTAACAGAGAAGACGCATTCAACAATCGTCCGAGGCAATCCAAGTCATGTGGAAGACGTTGCGCCCAAACCGGGCGAATCTGGTGATCTGGCAGTGGCTGCTGCTCGTGCTGTGCTTCGTGCTGTGGTACGTGCTGACGAGTCCGACGCTGGTGCCGCCGTTCTATTTCGACGATCCGAACAAGGCGGCATTCTTCTTCGGCGAGCCGCAGAAAGTGCTGCAGCGGATCTGGGAGTGGTTCACGAGCGGCGAGATTTATCTGCACCTGTGGATCACGCTCGTCGAGACCGTGCTCGCGTTCGTGTTCGGCACCGCGATCGGGCTCGGCGTCGGCCTGTGGCTTGCGCTCGCGCCGACCGCGAGCGCGCTGTTCGATCCGTACGTTAAGGCCGCGAACTCGATGCCGCGCGTGATTCTCGCGCCGATCTTCGGCGTGTGGTTCGGCCTCGGCATCTGGTCGAAGGTCGCGCTCGGCGTCACGCTGGTGTTCTTCATCGTGTTCTTCAACGTCTACCAGGGCGTGAAGGAAGTGAGCCCGGTCGTGCTCGCAAACGCGCGCATGCTCGGCGCGAACCGCAAACAGCTGCTGCGCTTCGTGTATCTGCCGAGCGCGATGAGCTGGGTGTTTTCGAGCCTGCATACGTCGGTGGGGCTGGCGTTCGTCGGCTCGGTGGTGGGCGAGTATCTGGGCTCGGCGCGCGGCGTCGGCTATCTGATCCTGCAGGCCGAAGGCACCTTCGACATCAACACCGTGTTCGCGGGCATTCTGGTGCTCACCGCGTTCGCGCTGATTCTCGACGCGATCGTCGGGATCGCGGAGCGGCGTTTGATGAAGTGGCAGCCGCGCACCGGAGATACCGAGAAGCTGTGAGTGTGGATCGCAAGCGGCGCGGCGCCCGAAATCGCCTTCGGGCGCCGCGCCGTTTTTCATGCTGCCTGATTGGATGCGCTACGGCGTGATGACCACCTTGCCGATCACGCGACGCTCGGCCATGTCGCGCAACGCGCGGCCGGTGTCGTCGAGCGAATAGCAGGCGGACACATAGGGCTTGAGCTTGCCTTCGCGAATCCAGCCGGTCATCTGCTCGAATGCCGCGCGGTTGCGCTGCGGCTCACGCCTCGCGAAATCGCCCCAGAATACGCCGACTACGCTCGCGCCCTTGAGCAACATCAGGTTCAGCGGCAGCTTCGGGATCTCGCCGTTGGCAAAGCCGACCACCAGATAACGCCCCCTCCACCCGATGCTGCGAAACGCCGGCTCCGCATACACGCCGCCGACCGGGTCGTAGATCACGTCCGGGCCTTTGCCGTCGGTGAGTGCCTTGATGCGCTCGCGCAGATCCTCGCTGCTGTAGTTGATCGTCGCGTCCGCGCCGTGCTCGACGCAGGTCGCGAGCTTTTCGTCGCTCGATGCCGCCGCGATCACGCGCGCGCCGAGCGCCTTGCCGATTTCGACCGCAGCCAGCCCGACGCCGCCGGCCGCGCCTAGCACGAGCATCGTCTCGCCAGGCTGCAGCGCGCCGCGATCGACCACCGCGTGATGCGAGGTGCCATACGCGAGCGTGAACGCGGCCGCGAGTTCGAACGACACATCGTCGTCGAGCGGCACGCAGGCTGCGGCGGGTGCGAGCGCCTGTTCGGCGAAACCGCCGGAGCCGGTGAACGCGGCCACGCGCGAACCGGGCCTGAACTGCGTGACGCCTTCGCCCACCGCGCGCACGATGCCCGCGGCTTCCGAACCCGGCGTGAACGGCAGCGGCGGTTTGAACTGGTATTTGTTCTCGATGATCAGCACGTCGGGAAAATTGACGGCTGCGGACTTCACGTCGATCACGACATGGCCTGGCGGCGGTTCGAGATCCGGCAGGTTATCGACGACCAGGCTCTCGGGTGGCCCGTACTGTTTGCAGCGAATCGCGCGCATCGTGGCTCCATATCGTTCAGGGTTCGCAACGGTTTCGAGTGTAAAGCAAAGCGCACGACCGTACGATTCATTGCGCTGCGGATTGCGACTCAAAGCAGCATCCTTGCGTTCGGCACAAGCCTCCGCGCACCTGAATAAACCCGGCTCGCACGACGCTCGTGCGCGCCATGCAGAGACGCCGACCATGTCGTTCGCGTGCCATCTTTCCTCGGTTACAATCGGCGCATGCGAATCCTACTCAGCAACGACGACGGTTATCTGGCGCCGGGCCTCGCCGCGCTTTACGAAGCGCTGAAGCCGATCGCCGACGTCACCGTGATGGCTCCCGAACAGAACTGCAGCGCCGCGTCGAATTCCCTGACGCTGTGGCGGCCGCTCTCGGTCCTGCGTTCGGCGAATGGCTTCTACTACGTGAACGGCACACCGACCGACTCGGTGCACATCGCACTGACCGGCATGCTCGACCACACACCGGACCTCGTCGTGTCGGGTATCAACAACGGCCAGAACATGGGCGACGACACGCTGTATTCCGGCACCGTCGCGGCCGCCACCGAAGGCATCATGTTCGGCGTGCCGGCCATCGCGTTTTCGCTGGTCGACAAAGACTGGGTGCATCTCGAAGACGCGGCGCGCGTTGCCGCCGAAATCGTCGCGCATTATCTCGAGCGGCCGTTGCCGGGACATCCGCTGCTGAACGTCAATATTCCTAACCTGCCGTATGACCAACTGCGCGGCTGGGAGATCACCCGACTCGGCAAACGTCATCCGTCGCAGCCGGTGATCCGCCAAACCAATCCGCGCGGCGAACCGATCTACTGGATCGGCGCCTCGGGCCAGGCGCGCGACGCGAGCGAAGGCACGGACTTCCACGCGGTCGCGAACGGCGCCGTGTCGATCACGCCGCTGCAGCTCGATCTGACCTACACGCAAATGCTGCCCGCGGCGCGCGACTGGCTACGCGCCGGGAGCGGCAGTTCATGACCGGCGAGCGCGCGAAGCGCTTTCCGCTAGGTCTCGAGGACCTGGTGCGCGAACCGCGCCGGCCCGAGGGACGTCCGGGGGAGATGCGCGCGGCGGCGCTCGCGGCGAGCGCGGCGTTGAATGCGCGGCAGCAGTCGGCGAAACCGACGCAGGGCGGCGCGGCCGCGCGAGCGCAAGCGAGGACCTCCGCTGCGGCGCAAACAACGTCAACGCCGGCGACGCGACCCCAGGTGATTCCCCAGGCGAAGACGCAGAGCGCTACGTTGGGCTCGCCAACGGGAAGCACCGGAGGGATGCCGCCGAAGCCGCAGGCCGCGCCAGTCGCAAAGACAACGGCGAACTCGTTGTCCAGCGCATTGGTAGGGCAGCCTGTCAAGCAAGCACCGAAGTCGTCGGTCAAGCCAGGCAAAACCTCGACGCGTGCGTCTGCACACAGCGCACGTCCGACACCACCACTTCAGCCGCAACCGCAGCAAAGCGCGAAACCCGCGTCGAACGCCGCGCTAGCCGGTGCGATGAGCGGCGCATTCGGCGGCGCAAGCAGCAGCGCGATGAACAACGCCCTCGCGCTGACCTCGGAACGGGTTCGCGAACGGATGGTCGAACGCCTGCGAGCCAATGGCGTCAGCGACCAGCGTGTGCTGAACGCGATGGCGGCGGTGCCGCGCCACATGTTCGTCGATCCGGGTCTTGCGGCTCAGGCGTACGAAGATGCCGCGCTGCCGATCGGTCATCACCAGACCATCTCGAAGCCGTCCGTGGTCGCGCGGATGATCGAACTCGCGGCGGCCGGGCGCGCGCCGAACACGGTGCTCGAAATCGGCACCGGTTGCGGCTATCAGGCAGCGGTGCTGAGCCAGGTCGCGCGCGAGGTTTATTCGATTGAACGCATCAAGCCGCTGTCCGAGCGCGCGAAGACGAATCTGCGTCCGCTGCGCATTCCGAATATCCGGCTGCATTACGGCGACGGGCGGCTCGGTTTGCCGTCGGCGGCGCCGTTCGACGCGATCGTGATCGCGGCTGCCGGGCTCGACGTTCCGCAGGCGCTGCTCGAGCAGCTTGCGATCGGCGGACGTCTGGTTGCGCCGGTCGGCTCGCAGGAAGGACAGAGCCAGGTGCTGACGCTGGTCGAGCGCCTCGGGCCCGCGCAATGGCGCGAGTCGCGGCTTGATCGCGTTTTCTTTGTACCCTTAAAATCCGGAGTGATTTGACACCGATGAGTATGTTGCGCGCGATGCAGAGAACCACCCCGAATTCCCCCCTGACCGTAACCCAGCGCAGCGTGTGCGTGCTCGCCTTGTCCCTGTTGATGACGGCCTGTGCATCCCGGCTCGACCAGGCGCCCGTCGTCGACCGCTCCGGTGGCGGCGTGCTTTCCACCGCGCAGGGCGCGGCGCAACCGGCGGTGCCCCTCGGTCCGCCGCCGCCCGGTTACTATCGCGTGAAGCCGGGCGATACGCTGTACCGCATTGCGCTCGAAAACGGCCAGAATTACCGCGACATCTCGACGTGGAACAACCTGACCAATCCGAATCAGATCGAAGTCGACCAGCTGCTGCGCGTCGTGCCGCCGGGTGCGAATACCGCGGCCATGACGCCGGGCGTGTCGACCGCGCCGATCGGCAGCACGGGCGCGGTGCAAAGCGCGCCGCTGAACAGCAACGCGCCGGCCGCGGTCGGCGCCGCGATGCCGCCGCTCTACGGCGGCGCGACGAACGGTACGCCCGCGAACGGCGCGGTAGCTGCGCCTCCGGCCAATTCCTCTGCGGCGAACGCCGAGCTCGGCAGCGCGGCGGCGGGCAACGTAGCATTTGCATGGCCGGTGCGCGGTCCGCTGCTCAACACGTTCAACGACTCGACCAACAAAGGCGTCAATATCGGCGGCTCCGCGGGCGAGCCGGTTAAAGCGTCGGCCGATGGTCGCGTCGTCTATGCGGGAAATGGGCTGCGTGGTTACGGCAATCTCATTATCATCAAGCATGATGCAACTTATCTCACCGCGTATGCACACAACCGCGCTTTGATGGTAAAAGAGGGGGACGCGGTAACGAAAGGGCAGAAGATCGCTGAGATGGGCAATAGCGATTCCGACCGCGTGATGTTGCATTTCGAAGTTCGCCGACAGGGTAAACCAGTCGACCCACTGAAGTATTTGCCGCCGCAATAAGCGATACGACCATGCCGAAATCGAAGCGCCGCCCGCCGCAAGCCGAGTCTGAGACGATCAGCGAAGTCACGTCCGCCGCAGTGGACGAAAGCGGCGCTTCGGAAGTGGAAGAGGAGATCGTCGAGGAGCGCGATCTCGACGAACGCCAGAGCGGCCTCGACGACAGCGAGGGCTCCGACGCGCGCGAAAGCACCGGCGACGCCGTGCCCGACGCCGACGATTTCCGCGCACTGCTGCAGGCCGAACTCACGGCCGACACGATCCAGCATTATCTAAACCGCATCAGCGTGAAGCCGCTGCTCACCGTCGAGGAAGAGCAGAAATATTCGCGCCTTGCCAAGGCCGGCGAGTTCGAAGCGCGGCAGGTGATGATCGAGCGCAATCTGCGGCTGGTCGTCAGCATTGCCAAGGGTTATCTGAATCGCGGCGTGCCGCTGCTCGATCTGATCGAGGAGGGCAATCTCGGCCTGATGCACGCAATCGAAAAATTCGATCCGACTCGCGGCTTCCGTTTTTCGACTTACGCGACATGGTGGATTCGCCAGAGCATCGAGCGCGCGATCATGAACCAGGCGCGCACCGTGCGCTTACCGGTGCATGTGATTCGTGAGCTCAACCAGGTGTTGCGTGCGAAGCGCCATCTGGAAAAGAACTCGATGAATTCGGGCGAAGCCGCCGAGCGCCGCGACGCGAGCATCGATGACATCGCCTATCTGACCGGCAAGACCACCGACGAAGTCACCGACATCCTTGCGCTGAACGAGCACACCGCGTCGCTAGACGCGCCGCTCGACCTCGATCCGGCGAGCAGCCTGCTCGATTTGCTGTCGGACGACCAGAGCCAGTCGCCAGACGCCGAGGTGCAGCATCGCGAGCTCGAAACTCTGACACGCGCATGGCTCGCGCGTTTGTCGGACAAGCACCGCCATGTGATCGAGCGGCGCTTCGGTCTGAATCATATCGAGCCCGCCACGCTCGAGGAGCTGGCCGACGAAATGGGCCTTACGCGCGAGCGTGTGCGCCAGATCCAACAGGAAGCACTGGTGCGGCTCAAGCGCTTCTTCGCCTCAAACGGTGTCCGCAAAGACGCCGTTCTCTGACCTGATGACACCGATTCTTGTTTTCGACATCGAGACGATTCCCGATGTCGCCGGCATCCGCCGTCTTGAAGATTTGCCCGCGTCGATGAGCGACGCCGATGTCGCCGAGCATGCGTTCGCCGCGCGCCGCGAAAAAACCGGCAGCGATTTTCTGCCGCATCACCTGCAACGGGTCGCGGCGATTTCCTGCGTGTTCCGCGACAACAACGGTTTTCGCGTGCGCTCGCTCGGCACGCCCGAGGACGGCGAGGCGACGCTCGTGCAGTCGTTCTATCGTGTGATCGAAAAGTACACGCCGCAGCTCGTGTCGTGGAACGGCGGCGGATTCGATCTGCCGGTGCTCAACTATCGCGCGCTCGTCAACGGCATCCCGGCCTACCGGTTCTGGGATCTCGGCGAGGACGACCGCGACTTCAAGTGGAACAACTACATCAGCCGCTACCACGCGCGCCACACCGACCTGATGGACGTGCTGGCAATGTACCAGGCGCGCGCTAACGCGCCGCTCGACGCGCTCGCGAAGATGTGCGGCTTTCCGGGCAAGATGGGCATGGACGGCAGTCAGGTGTGGCAGGCGTTCCAGCAAGGGCGCATCGAGGAAATCCGCAATTACTGCGAGACCGACGTCGTCAATACGTATCTGCTGTATTGCCGCTTCCAGTTGATGCGCGGCGGCTTTTCGCCGTCGGAGTATGCTGATGAGATCAACCTCGTGAAGAATGCGCTGGCGCTGGAAACCGCGCCACAGTGGGCCGAGTATCTGGCGGCGTTCGAGCCGTAACGGCGCGCAAGTAGTGCGTCCGCCGGGGCGCCGCGCCGCAATCCGGGCCGCGATCCACACGCGCTCCGGGCGTGGTCCCGACCACGCCACTGGCAGGCTCGGCGCTTGGTCTACAATCTCGCCTTTCCCCATAGTTTGTCAGGAAGTCCGCAGGTGTCCCGAACTGCCCCCCAACGTCGCTCGCCGCGGCGCTCATCGAAGCATGCGAAGGCGCACGCCCCGGCGCCGGCGCCCGTCATTACCGGCAACGAACCGGTCATCGAAATCGTTTCGCTCGATATGGAAGCGCGCGGCGTGGGCCGCACCGCGAGTGAAGACGGCACGCCAGGCAAGGTTGTGTTCGTCGAAGGCGCACTGCCGGGTGAACTCGTCAGTTATTCGACGCATCGCAGCAAGCCGAAATTCGAACAGGCCGAAGTCGTCCAGGTGTTCCGCGAAAGCGTGATCCGCACGACGCCGAAATGCACGTACTTCAACATCTGCGGCGGCTGCTCGATGCAGCATCTGGACATGCGCGCGCAAGTGGCGGTCAAGCAGCGCGTGCTCGAGGACAACCTGCAGCATCTGGCGAAGCTGCGCCCCGAAACGGTGTTCCGGCCGATTCACGGGCCGTCCTGGGGTTATCGCTATCGCGCGCGGCTCGCGGTGCGCTATCTGCCGGAGCGCGGCGGCATGCGCATCGGCTTTCACGAGAAGAAGAGCAGCTATATCGCCGATATGAAGACCTGCGAGGTGCTGCCGCCGCATGTGTCGGCGATGCTGATGCCGCTGCGCTTCATGGTCCGCAAGCTGTCGATCTACGACCGTATGCCGCAGCTCGAGCTCGCAGTCGGCTCCTCGGTCACGGCGCTCGTCGTGCGCAACCTCGAACCGCTGACAGCCGCGGACGAGCAGGTGCTGCGCGAGTTCGCGGACGAGCACAAGGTGCAGTTCTGGGTCCAGCCGGGTGGTCCCGACACAGTCACGCCGCTTTATCCGCTCGACGTGCAGCTCGACTACACGCTGCCGGAATACGGCATCTGCATGCCGTTCAAGCCGACTGATTTCACCCAGGTCAATCACGCGATCAACCGTGTGCTGGTGAGCCGCGCGTTGCGCCTGCTGGCGCCGGCGCGCACGGACCGCGTGCTCGACCTGTTCTGCGGTATCGGCAATTTCACGCTGCCGCTCGCGCGAATTTCGCGGGAAGTGGTCGGTATCGAGGGCAGCGAAGTGCTGACCCAGCGCGCGCTCGCGAACGCGGAGCTCAATGGCGTCGCCGGGCATACGTCGTTCGCGTGCCGCAATCTGTTCGAAGTCACCGCCGACGACCTGCGCGCGCTCGGCCACTTCGACAAGTTCCTGGTCGATCCCCCGCGCGAAGGCGCGCTCGCGATCGCGAAGGCGCTCGCGGAGATCGCGCAGAGCGGCAACGGGCCGCTGCCGAAGCGCATCGTCTACGTGTCGTGCGCGCCGGCCACGCTCGCGCGGGATGCCGGGCTGCTCGTGCATGAGGCCGGCTATCGGCTGGTGGGCGCGGGCGTCGTCAATATGTTCCCGCATACGTCGCACGTGGAATCGATTGCGCTGTTCGAGCGCGATTGAGTCTCGCGGCGCGCATGAACGAAAACGCCACGACCGAGGTCGTGGCGTTTTCGTTTTCAGACGACGGTCAGTGTGCCGTCGGCGCGTGGGGAATCAGAACTGCCACCACGACTTCGCCGTGCCGGGCCGTGCGTGGCCGGTCACGTACGGGCTGTCGGGGAAAGTGCCGGCCAGCACGCGGCGCGTGTCGTCAGCGAGTTGCTGGTTGTTCAGCTTCTGGTACGACAGAATCATGATGTGCAGCGCGTCTTCGATGGCCGGCGCGTTCTTGTACTCGCGCAAGGCGAGCTGCGCGCGGTTGATCGCGGCGACATAGGCGCCGCGGCGGTAGTAGTAGTCCGCCGCGTGGACTTCGTGCGATGCCAGCGCGTTCACGATGTAGCGCATGCGCTGCGCAGCGTCCGGCGCGTACTTGCTGTTCGGGAAGCGGTCCACCACGACCTTGAACGCGTCATACGACTCGCGCAGCGACTTCGGATCGCGCTCGCTCATGTCCTGGCCCGAGAAGCGGCCGAACAGACCGAGGTCGTCATTGAAGTGGATCATGCCCTTCAGGTAATACGCGTAGGCGATGTCCGGGTGATCCGGGTGCAACTGGATGAAGCGGTCGATGGCCTGGTCGGCGGCGGCGTTTTCGTTGTCTTTCCAGTTGCAGTACGCGACGTTGATCTGCGCCTGCTGGGCGAAGTGGCCGAACGGGTCGCGGCCCTCGAGAAGCTCGAAATACTTCGCGCACTTGCCCCAGTCACCACCGGTCAGGGCGTCGTTCGCCTCCGTATATAATTTGTTGTTGTTCCACGTTGCCGTTTCGTCGGTCTTCTCCGGCAGGCCGTGGCAAGCCGCAACAGCGACGACGGCCGCGGCGCACGCAATGTATCCGGCCACTTTCCGGGCCGCCTTCTTGATGGCCGCCAAATTGATCGCCGCTTCAGTGATGGTGTTCAAGGCTCGCATTTTCCAGTCTAGCTTTACGTCCAGGTGACCCAGATTCAATGACCCGCTCAAATACTCCAGGCACCGCAGGCGCCGGGAATAGCAACAAAGATTATAGCGTAAGCGCCGACCCGGCCGACGCGTTGGGCGTCGATTCCCTCGATGACGATTTCGCCGGCGACGCGCTCGCCGAAAGCGGTCCGCAAGGCTCCGCGGCCACGGCGGCGCCCGTACCCGCGCGCGCGGCCGACGAAGCGCCGCGTAGCGTCGTGGTGCCCGACGAACTGGCCGGCGAGCGCCTCGACAAGGTGCTCGCCAAAGTATTCCCGGAATTCTCGCGCAGCCGTCTGCAAAGCTGGATCGAGGCGCAGCGGGTGCGTGTCGACGGCAAGCCTGCGAAGATTCGCCAGCCGGTGCCGCTCGGTGCCACGATCGAGCTCGTGCCCGATCTGCTGCCCGAGCAGCTTGCCTTCACGCCCGAGCCGGTGCCGCTCGAGATCGTCTACGAGGACGACACGCTGGTCGTCATCAACAAGCCGGCCGGCATGGTCGTGCATCCGGCGGCCGGCAATTGGAGCGGCACCGTGCTGAACGGACTGCTCTACCGCTATGGCGAGGCCGCGGCGGGTCTGCCGCGCGCGGGCATCGTGCATCGGCTCGACAAGGAGACTTCGGGACTGATGGTGGTCGCGCGCACGCTCGAGGCGCAGACCGACCTCGTGCGTCAGTTGCAGGCGCGCACGGTCAAGCGCCGCTACCTCGCGCTCGTGTGGGGCAACATGCCCGATGGAGGCACGATCGACGCGCCGATCGGCCGCGACCCGCGCGAGCGCACGCGCATGGCCGTGGTGACGGGCGCGGCCGGCAAGCCGGCGCGCACGCATTTTCGACGCGTGGCCGCGGCGATCTGGCAGCGTCAGCCGGTCACGGCGATCCACTGCGACCTGGAGACCGGGCGCACGCATCAGATTCGCGTGCATTGCGCGCATATCGGTCATCCGCTGCTCGGAGACCCCGTCTACGGACGCGCGCGCGGCAAGCGCTCGGTCACGCCGCTGCCGGACGGCTTCGCGCGCCAGGCGCTGCACGCATGGCGGCTCGGCCTGATCCATCCGAAGACCGGCCGCTCGATGCAATGGCGCGCCGACGTGCCGGCCGACATCGAGGCATTGTCGGCCGCGCTCGGCCTCGGTCGCGACGACGCCGGGGAGTTCGACGACGCGTATGACGAGGACGAGGACTACGATGCATCGTTCGACGATGGCGCGTACGATGAAGACAGCGACCACGACGAGGACGATCACGCATGAGCGCCAATCTGCCGGAGCTGGGTTTTGCCAATGTCGTGCAGCCCGCATGGAACGTCTCGCCGCGCGTGCGCGCGCTCGTGACCACGCGCGACGGCGGCGTCAGCGACGCGCCGTTCGGCCGCTGGCGCGACGGCGCCGACCAGCCCGGCGGGCTGAACCTGGGCATGAAGACCGGCGACGATCCGGCCGCGGTCGCGAGCAATCGCGCACGGCTCGTCGCGCTGACCGGTGTTCGCGAAACCGCGTGGCTCGAACAGATTCACGGCGCCGGCATCGTGCGCGCCGAGGATGCAGTCGCGCACGCGCGCGAGCATGGCGCGCCGGCGCGCGCCGACGCGAGCGTCACCGATCGCGCGGGCATCGCGTGCGTCGTGATGGTGGCCGATTGCATGCCGGTGCTGTTGTGCGACGAAGCGGGGCGCGCGGTCGGCGCCGCGCATGCGGGCTGGCGCGGACTCGCGGCGGGCATCGTCGAGCAGACCGCCGCGCGGGTCGCGGCGCTGGCGGGCGTGCCGGCCGCCGAGTTGCATGCGTACCTCGGACCGTCGATCGGGCCCAACGCGTTCGAAGTCGGTGCAGACGTCCGTGACGCCTTCATGACTGGTGTCGACGACGCACAACGCGATGCGACCGCGAAGGCGTTCGTCGCACATCTCGCGAATGCCGGCAAATATCTCGCCAATCTGCCAGCGCTGGCGCGCTTGCGCCTGCAGCGGCTCGGCGTTACGCGTATCAGCGGCGGCGACCTGTGCACGGTCACGCTGCGCGAGCGTTTTTATTCGTATCGCCGTGACCGCGAAACCGGCCGTATGGCCGCGTTGATCTGGATCGACGAACACGCGCAATCAATTGCCGATTGATTCTGGGTGGCGCGCGCATCTCGTCATATTTTTAGAATCGAACGGTAGTTTCATTCTGCGTGAATGCGCACCGGTTCGAGATTCACGAATGGCACGGCAGGTCCGTCACTGAAGGCCTTCCGCCGGCCTTCAAGCACATTTTTTGTTGCACTGCCGGAAGGATTGCCGATAGCGGGAATCCCCCGCCTGCTCTGCGGGCGAGCGAACGGACAAATACGCTTAAGTGCCATGCGCCGTTGGACTTTTTTCGATCCGCGTGCGGCATGGAACATTTATTCGCAAAAGCGCGATTTGCCATACAGGGAAAACGATAATTAAAAAAATATCGCACCGCGGCAAAATCGGGAACAAGCATTGACATGCCTTGTGATGGGGAGCAAGAATGTTCCTTCTAAGCTCCTCCTCGTTCATGAGACAGGGTGTGACGAAGTCGCGAGCAATCGCTCCGTGCGCACGAACCTGCCTCTCAACCCGTCCGCAAGGACTTACCGGTCAAAAGCAGGCATGGCAGCATCTCATTCCTCAGCTTCCCCCAGCACGGACTCCTCGAAGGAGCAGACGCAGCAGGCCGGTACGAGCGGTGCATCGTCGGCCGCAGGCATGCAGCAATTTCTCGACGCCTGGATGAACGCCTGGCGTTCGTTCGGCGGTCCGCCCAATGGCGCGGCATTCCAGATGCCTTCAATGCCGCAGATGCCGGACCTCGCGCAGATCACGGCGGGCTTTCCGCAAATCCCGGCATTTCCCGGCATGCCCGACTTCAGCAAGCTGGCCGTCGGCGCGCTGCCGGGGCTCAACATTCCCACCGCCGCGATTCCGCCCGAGCGTTTGCAGAAGCTGCAAACCGACTATTCGCGCGAGGCGATGGAACTGATCCAGCAGGCCACCACGTCGGCGATCAAGGCGCCCGAGCTCAAGGACCGGCGCTTTAGCGCGGACGCCTGGAGTCAGGCGCCGGCCTACGCGTTCACCGCCGCGTGGTATCTGCTGAACGCGCGCTATCTGCAGCAGATGGTCGACGCGCTCGATACCCAGCCGAAAACCCGCGAGCGCATTCGCTTCGCGGTCCAGCAGTGGACTGCGGCGGCCTCGCCGAGCAACTTCTTCGCGCTGAATCCCGAAGCGCAGAAAACGCTGCTCGACAGCAAGGGCGAGAGCCTGCGCCAGGGTGTGATGAACCTGCTCGGCGACATGCAGCGAGGCAAGATTTCTCAAACCGACGAATCGCGTTTCGCGGTCGGCGAGAACCTCGCGAACACCGAAGGCTCGGTCGTGTTCGAGAACGATCTGCTGCAGCTGATCCAGTACAAGCCGCGCACGGCGACCGTGCGCGAGCGGCCACTCCTGATCGTGCCGCCGTGCATCAACAAGTACTACATCCTCGACCTGCAGCCCGAAAACTCGCTCGTCGCGCACGGGCTCGATTCGGGCCACCAGGTATTCCTGATTTCGTGGCGCAACGCCGATCAGTCGATCGCGCACAAGACGTGGGACGACTACATCGCCGAGGGCGTGCTCACTTCGATCGACACCGTGCGCCAGATCAGCGGCCGCGAGCAGATCAATACGCTCGGCTTCTGCATCGGCGGCACATTGCTCGCCACCGCGCTCGCGGTGGCCGCGGCGCGCGGCGAACATCCGGCCGCGTCGATGACGCTGCTCACTGCGATGCTCGACTTCTCCGACACGGGGGTGCTCGACGTGTTCGTCGACGAGGCGCACGTGCAGATGCGCGAGCAGACCATCGGCGGCAAGAACGGTGCGCCGCCGGGGCTGATGCGCGGCATCGAATTCGCGAACACGTTCTCGTTCCTGCGCCCGAACGACCTCGTGTGGAACTACGTCGTCGACAACTACCTGAAGGGCCGTACGCCGGTGCCGTTCGACCTGCTGTACTGGAACAGCGACTCGACCAGTGTGCCGGGGCCGATGTACGTCTGGTATCTGCGCAACACGTATCTGGAGAACAAGCTGCGCGAGCCGGGTGCGCTGACCACCTGCGGCGAGCCGATCGATCTGTCGAAGATCGACGTGCCGACCTTCATTTACGGTTCGCGCGAAGACCATATCGTGCCGTGGCAAACCGCGTATGCGTCCGCGCCGCTGCTCACGGGACCGCTGAAGTTCGTGCTCGGCGCGTCGGGTCATATCGCGGGCGTGATCAATCCGCCCGCGAAGAAAAAGCGCAGTTTCTGGAAGCTCGAGAGCGACGCGAAGACGCTGCCTGCAAGCGCGGACGAATGGTTCGAAGCGGCGACGGAAGTGCCCGGCAGCTGGTGGCCCGAATGGACCGACTGGCTCGATCAGTACGGCGGCAAGAAGGTGAAGCCGCGCGCCACGCTGGGCTCCGACGAATTCCCGGTCATCGAGCCGGCGCCGGGCCGCTACGTGCGGCAGAGGGAGTAGGTTTCACGCACGGGCCGACGCGCGCGTTCGAAGTTGCTGTGCAGTCGGCCGGTGCATAGGTGTTTGGCAGGTGAATGAGCGTCTGGTTGATGAAGGCGTGAGAGCAACGCAAGTTGCGACGCAATTTTTAACGTAACGGGCTGCGGCGCGGTTTGCCGGGATGCCCTGAGGATATGGAAATGACTGATGTTGTGATCGTATCGGCCGCTCGTACTGCAGTGGGCAAGTTTGGTGGGTCGCTGGCGAAGGTTGCCGCACCTGAACTCGGAGCGGTCGCGGTGCGCGCCGTACTCGAACGGGCCGGCGTGAAGCCGGAACAGGTGAGCGAAGTTATCTTGGGCCAGGTGCTGACGGCGGGCTCCGGTCAGAACCCCGCGCGTCAGGCGCTGATCAAGGCGGGTTTGCCGTCGGCCGTGCCCGGCATGACGATCAACAAGGTTTGCGGCTCGGGTCTGAAGGCCGTGATGCTCGCGGCCAACGCGATCATCGCCGGCGATGCGGACATCGTCGTCGCAGGCGGCCAGGAAAACATGAGCGCCGCGCCGCACGTGCTGCCGGGTTCGCGCGATGGTTTCCGCATGGGCGACGCGAAGCTGATCGACTCGATGATCGTCGACGGCCTGTGGGACGTCTACAACCAGTACCACATGGGCGTGACGGCTGAGAACGTCGCGAAGGAACACGACATCACGCGCGAACAGCAGGATGCGTTCGCGGCGCTGTCGCAGAACAAGGCGGAAGCCGCGCAGAAGGCAGGGCGCTTCAACGACGAAATCGTGCCGGTCGAGATTCCGCAACGCAAGGGCGAGCCGCTGCGCTTCGCCACCGACGAATTCGTGCGTCACGGCGTGACGGCCGAATCGCTCGCGGGCCTGAAGCCGGCGTTCTCGAAGGAAGGCACGGTCACGGCGGCGAATGCGTCGGGCCTGAACGACGGCGCGGCCGCGGTGCTCGTGATGTCGCTGAAGAAAGCGGAAGCGCTCGGTCTCACGCCGCTCGCGCGCATCAAGGCGTACGCGAACGCGGGTGTCGATCCGAAGGTGATGGGCATGGGCCCGGTGCCGGCTTCGCGCCGCTGCCTCGAGCGCGCGGGCTGGACGCCGGCCGACCTCGACCTGATGGAAATCAACGAAGCGTTTGCCGCACAGGCGCTCGCCGTGCACAAGCAGATGGGCTGGGACACGTCGAAGATCAACGTGAACGGCGGCGCGATCGCGATCGGCCACCCGATCGGCGCGTCCGGCTGCCGGATTCTCGTTACGCTGCTGCACGAAATGCAGAAGCGCGATGCGAAGAAGGGTCTGGCGTCGTTGTGTATCGGCGGCGGCATGGGTGTCGCGCTCGCGGTCGAGCGAGTTTAAAGTACGCTGGGTACGCCGCGCGCGACCGCGACCGTTCGCGCGTGGCCTTCGCCGGCACAGCCATCTGGCCGCGCCGCACGCCAACTGGCGGTGGGGCGCGCTGCAACAGATGACTCGGGCCGGCAGCGCGCGTTGCCAGACGGTCGCCCGGCGGCAACGTGAACCAGCATCAGGCGAGGCACGAGGCCGCCGGCAGGCGCCTCGACAACGATAACGGAGTGTGGTTTATGACACAGCGAATTGCGTACGTAACGGGCGGCATGGGCGGCATCGGCACAAGCATCTGCCAGCGTCTGCACAAGGAAGGCTTCAAGGTGATCGCGGGCTGCGGCCCGAATTCGCCGCGCCGTGCAAAGTGGCTCGACGAGCAGAAAGCGCTTGGCTTCGACTTCGTCGCCTCCGAGGGCAACGTCGGCGACTGGGAATCGACCAAGGCCGCGTTCGACAAGGTCAAGGCCGAAGTCGGCGAGATCGACGTGCTGGTCAACAATGCCGGCATCACGCGCGACGTTGTGTTCCGCAAGATGACGCACGAAGACTGGACCGCGGTGATCGACACCAACCTGACGAGCCTGTTCAACGTCACCAAGCAGGTGATCGACGGCATGGTCGAGCGTGGCTTTGGCCGCGTAATCAACATTTCGTCGGTGAACGGCCAGAAGGGCCAGTTCGGCCAAACCAATTATTCGACTGCTAAGGCAGGCATCCACGGCTTTACGATGTCGCTCGCGCAGGAAGTCGCGACCAAGGGCGTGACGGTCAACACCGTGTCGCCGGGCTACATCGGCACCGACATGGTCAAGGCCATCCGCCCGGACGTGCTGGAAAAAATCGTCGCGACGATTCCGGTGCGCCGCCTCGGTCAGCCGGACGAAATCGGCTCGATCGTCGCATGGCTCGCGTCGGACGAATCGGGCTTCGCCACCGGCGCAGATTTTTCGCTGAACGGCGGCTTGCATATGGGCTGAGCCATCGGCGCGCCGGACCGGATGGCGGCGCGCTCCGGCTCAGATGGTTTCCCCGGCGTCCCGGCTGCGCAATCGATTCGATCGCACAGCCCGGACGCCGTTTCCGCGTTTGCTTAACTCGAGCTTAAAGGCGTTACATGACTACTACTACAAAGAAAACGGCCGAACGACTGATCAAGAAATATCCGAATCGTCGGCTCTACGACACGGAGACGAGCACCTACATCACGCTGACTGATGTGAAGCAGCTCGTGCTCGATCAGGAAGATTTCAAGGTGATCGATGCCAAGAGCAACGAGGACCTGACGCGTTCGATCCTGCTGCAGATCATTCTCGAAGAAGAGAGCGGCGGCCTGCCGATGTTCTCGTCGTCGATGCTGTCGCAGATCATCCGGTTCTACGGTCATGCGATGCAGGGCATGATGGGCACGTATCTGGAGAAGAACATCCAGGCCTTCATCGACATTCAGGCGAAGCTCGCCGACCAGTCGAAGAATCTCTATGAAGGCAAGGCGATGAACCCTGAGGTCTGGTCGCAGTTCATGAACATGCAGGCGCCGATGATGCAGGGCATGATGACCAGCTATATCGAGCAGTCGAAGAACATGTTCGTGCAAATGCAGGAGCAGATGCAGAACCAGGCGAAGACCATGTTCGCCACGTTCCCGTTCACGCCGGGCGGCGCTGTCAATGCGAACAACGCGAGCAATGCGCCGGCTACGCCCCAGGGCAATCCGGAGCCGGAGAAGAAGTGAACGAGTGAATGGCGGCGACGTCCGCTCGGGTCGACGAGGGCTTCGGGGGTAGCCCGCGGACGCGAAGCCGACCTTCATGGCTGCAACGGGATCGCGCGACCTGGCTGAGCCAGCTCGTGGCCGTCGGCGTAGCGTTGGCATCCCGCCGCTCCGTTGCCAATCTCCCAGATGGCTCGCACGATTGCGCAGCCACCGACGCGCTACAATACCGGCCCGCGCGTGGGGACGCTTTTCCGTCGGAACCGGATTCAGGCCGCGGTTCAAGGTCCGTTGCGTCCCTCTGCCGGCACATCGCTGCTAGCGCCGTTATCGTTTTCCTTCCGCTGGACCCGCCTTATGTTTCCGACCGTCTCCCTGATCACGTCCGTGTCTTCCGTTGCGAAGGCCGCACGGATCGTTCTCCGCTGATCCGCCGTTCACCCACATCCTCATGAGCCGGCTGTTTCTCGCCCCAATGGAAGGGCTTGCGGACTACGTGCTGCGCGACGTGCTGACGAGCGCGGGCGCTTTCGACGGCTGCGTGTCCGAGTTCATCCGCATCACGGGCTCGATGCTGCCGACGCGCGTCTATGAGCGCGAGGCGCCCGAGATCCTGCACGCGAGCGTGACCGCCAGCGGCACGCCGATGGTGATTCAACTGCTCGGCAGCGATCCCGGGTGGATGGCGCGCAATGCCGCGTACGCGGCCACGCTGTCGCCGTACGGTATCGACCTGAACTTCGGCTGTCCCGCTAAAGTGGTCAATCAGCATGGCGGCGGCGCGATGCTGCTCGCGAACCCGAAGCTGCTGAACCAGATCGTCGCGGCCGTGCGCGCCGCGGTGCCGGCCGATATCGCGGTGACCGCAAAAATGCGCCTCGGCGTGTCCGACACGTCGCGGGCGATCGAATGCGCGCAGGCGCTCGTGGACGGCGGCGCGGCCTCGCTCGTCGTGCATGCGCGCACGCGCGACGACCGCTACCGGCCGCCGGCGCACTGGGAGTGGGTCGCGCATATCGACGACGCCGTCGATGTGCCCGTCATCGCGAACGGCGAGGTCTGGACAGTCGCGGACTGGCAGCGCTGCCGCTCGGTCAGCGGCTGCACGGACGTGATGATTGGCCGCGGCGCCGTGTCGGATCCATTCCTGGCGCAGCGAATCCGCGGGCTCATGGACCCGTGTGCGTCGGCCGACGAATGGCCGCAGGTGCTGGGTTCGATCGTCGGCTACCTGAACAAGCTGCGGGCGCACGGCTCGCTGACCCATGAGCACGGCCGCGTCAAGCAGTGGCTCAGCTACCTGCAGCGGACCTGGCCGCAAGCGGCCGAACTGCATGCGGCGATCCGGCGCGTGCAGGACTCTGACGAAATTCTTACGGTGATCGGCCAGGCGCTGGCGGCCGCGGGCGCGTCGGCGCCAACGCGTGAGCACGTTTTTAGCGACGAAAATAGCGAGCTGCATCAACCCGAACCGGCTGAAGCGATCCCCGTTTGAAGACTAGAATTCAAAGACTTACGAGCGGTGGCGGTGGCGAACCGCTACAATTCAGGGTTTAACGTCTTCAAGCGGTTCCCCCATGTCTTCCACCCCCTCGAACGCTCCGGCCGCGCCGGGCGCCACGCCGAAAGTCGGCTTCGTTTCCCTCGGCTGCCCCAAGGCCCTCGTCGATTCCGAGCAGATCATCACGCAGCTGCGCGCCGAAGGCTACGAAATCTCCGGCACCTATGACGGCGCCGACCTCGTGGTCGTCAACACCTGCGGCTTCATCGACGAAGCGGTGCAGGAAAGCCTCGACGCGATCGGCGAAGCGCTCCACGAAAACGGCAAGGTGATCGTCACCGGCTGCCTCGGCGCAAAGAAGAGCGCGAGCGGTTCTGGTCTGATCGAGGAAGTGCATCCGAAGGTGCTCGCGGTGACCGGCCCGCACGCGGTCGGCGAGGTGATGCAGGCGGTGCACAGCCATCTGCCGAAGCCGCACGATCCGTTCGTCGATCTGGTGCCTGCAGCGGGCGTCAAGCTCACGCCGCGCCACTACGCGTACCTTAAGATTTCCGAAGGCTGCAATCATCGCTGCACGTTCTGCATCATCCCGTCGATGCGCGGCGATCTGGTGTCGCGCCCGGTCGCCGAGGTGATGCTCGAAGCCGAGAACCTGTTCAAGTCCGGCGTGAAGGAACTGCTCGTGATTTCGCAGGACACCAGCGCCTACGGCGTCGATGTCAAATACCGCACCGGTTTCTGGAACGGCAAGCCGATCAAGACGCGCATGACGGATCTGGTCGCCGCGCTCGGCGAACTCGCCGCGCAATACGGCGCGTGGGTGCGCCTGCATTACGTGTATCCGTACCCGAGCGTCGACGAAGTGATTCCGATGATGGCCGCGGGTCCGTACAAGGGCCACGTGCTGCCGTATCTCGACGTGCCGTTCCAGCACGCGCATCCGGAAGTCCTCAAGCGCATGAAGCGCCCGGCCAACGCCGAGAAGGTGATGGAGCGCGTGAAGGCGTGGCGCGAGATCTGCCCGGATCTGACGATCCGCAGCACGTTCATCGCCGGCTTCCCGGGCGAGACTGAAGAGCAGTTCGAGACGCTGCTCGATTTCATCCGCGAGGCGGAGCTCGATCGCGTCGGCTGTTTCGCGTATTCGCCGGTCGAAGGCGCGAGCGCGAACGAACTCGACGGCGCGCTGCCCGACGAAGTGCGTGAGGAACGTCGGGCGCGCTTCATGGAAGTGGCCGAGCAGGTGTCGGCGAAGCGCATCGCGAAGAAGGTTGGCAAGACGCTGAAGGTGCTGGTCGACGAGATCAACGCGGACGGCGGCATCGGCCGCACCGCGGCGGACGCGCCGGAGATCGACGGCGTCGTCTATATCGCGCCGTCTACCAAAGCATCGAAGCGCTACAAGGTCGGCGATTTCGTGTCGGTGAAGATCACCGGCGCGGACGGCCACGATTTGTGGGGTGAGGTCTAAGCGATGGCGCTCGGCGCGGCCGCACGGCCTGAAGCTCAAACACCGGACATCCTCGCGCTCGGCGAGGCGATGATCGAATTCAACCAGTCGGCGAAGGATCAGCCGAACTACCTGCAAGGCTTCGGCGGCGACACGTCGAACTTCTGCATCGCGGCCGCGCGCCAGGGTGCGAGGACCGGCTTCGTATCGGCGGTCGGCGCCGATCATTTCGGACGCCTGCTGGTCGATCTGTGGGAGCGCGAACAGGTCGACACGTCGTTCGTGCGCATCGATGCGCTAGCGTCGACCGGCGTCTATTTCGTGTCTCACGGCCCCAACGGCCATGCGTTCGACTATCTGCGCGCGGGCTCGGCGGCGAGCCGCTATGCGCCCGCCGATCTGCCGCGCGACGCGCTCGCGGCGGCGAAGGTCGTTCATCTGTCCGGCATCAGTCTCGCGATCAGCGTCAGCGCTTGCGACGCCGCGCTCGAAGCGATCGCGCATGCGCGCGCGAATGGCGTGCGCGTGAGCTTCGATACCAATCTGCGTCTGAAGCTGTGGCCGCTCGCGCGGGCGCGTGCGGTGATGCTCGAGGCGATCCGCCAGACCGACGTCTGCCTGCCGAGCTGGGACGACGTCACCGAACTGACGGGGCTGACGGGCCGCGACGAAATCGTCGATTTTCTGCTGTCGCACGGGCCGAGCGTGGTCGCGCTGAAGCTCGGCAAGGACGGCTCGTATATCGCGACGGCTAACGAGCGACGCGTCGTGCCGGGTCACGTCGTCGATGCGGTCGATGCGACCGGCGCCGGCGACTGCTTCGGCGGCGCATTCATCGCGCGCATCGTTGCGGGCGACGATCCATTTGCGGCCGCGCGCTACGCGAACGTCGCCGCCGCGCTGTCGACGCAAGGTTATGGCGCGGTCGCGCCGATCCCGTCGCGCGAGACCGTCGAGCGGCTGCTGGCGGGCTAGATATTACGTAAGCCGCGCGCGGCGCAGCATGGCCCGCGTTGGCGCAATCATCCAGGCGAACTGGAGACAACAGGAGGGGCAAGCGATGCAACGGGACGTAGTGGTGGTAAGCGGTGTGCGCACGGCAATCGGCACGTTCGGCGGTAGCCTGAAGGATTTTGCCCCGACCGATCTCGGCGCGCGCGTCGTGCGCGAAGTGCTCG
Source organism: Paraburkholderia youngii (assembly GCF_013366925.1). NCBI lineage: Bacteria > Pseudomonadati > Pseudomonadota > Betaproteobacteria > Burkholderiales > Burkholderiaceae > Paraburkholderia > Paraburkholderia youngii. The sequence continues at coordinate 4,689,373 of NZ_JAALDK010000001.1, read as the reverse complement.
AGCGCGCGAGCGTGTCGGGCGATGAAGTCGGGCACGTCGTGTTCGGCAACGTCGTGCACACCGAGCCGAAAGACATGTATCTCGCGCGCGTCGCGGCGATCAACGGCGGGGTCGCGCAGCATACCCCCGCGCTGACGGTGAACCGGCTGTGCGGCTCGGGCTTGCAGGCCATCGTGTCGGCCGCGCAAAGCGTGCTGCTCGGCGACGCCGATATCGCGATCGGCGGCGGCGCTGAAAACATGAGCCGCGCGCCGTACTCGATGCCGGCCGCGCGCTTCGGTCAGCGCATGGGCGATGCGCGTCTGGTCGACATGATGGTCGGCGCGCTCAACGATCCGTTCCAGTCGATCCATATGGGCGTGACCGCCGAGAACGTCGCGCGCAAGTACGACATCTCGCGCGACGCGCAGGACGCGCTCGCGCTCGAGTCGCACCGTCGCGCGGCTCACGCGATCACGAGCGGCTACTTCAAGGAACAGATTCTGCCGATCACGCTCGCGTCGAAGAAGGGCGACGTCGTATTCGACACCGACGAGCACGCGCGGCTGAACGCAACCGCCGACGATTTCGCGAAGCTGAAGCCGGTGTTCGTGAAGGACAACGGCACGGTGACGGCGGGCAACGCGTCGGGCATCAACGACGCGGCGGCGGCCGTCGTGCTGATGGAGCGCAGCGTCGCCGAGCGGCGCGGCGTGAAGCCGTTGGCGCGGCTCGTGTCGTACGCGCATGCGGGCGTCGATCCGGCGTATATGGGCATCGGGCCGGTGCCAGCGAGCCGTAAGGCGCTCGAGCGGGCGGGTCTGACGGTCGCCGATCTCGACGTGATCGAGGCCAACGAGGCATTCGCCGCGCAGGCCTGTGCGGTCAGCAAGGAGCTCGGTTTCGATCCGGCCAAGGTCAATCCGAATGGCTCGGGCATTTCGCTCGGCCATCCGATTGGCGCGACCGGCGCGCTGATCACCGTGAAGGCGCTGTACGAGCTGCAGCGCATCGGCGGGCGTTATGCGCTCGTCACGATGTGCATCGGCGGCGGCCAGGGGATCGCGGCGGTTTTCGAGCGTCTGTGACCGCGCACGGCAGGCCGGCCCGGCATAGATAGCAAGCAGGAACCAGCAACAAGGATCGACAGGATGCGGGAAGCGAAAGTGACGAAGGGTTCGGCAACACGCACGTTGCGTCGGCGCGCCGGCGCGGTGGCAAGCGCCGCCGCGCTGCTGTGTGCCGGCACGGTGCTGTGGATGCCGTCGCAGGCGTGGGCGGAAAGCGATGCAGTCAAGGAGCTGGCCGCGCCGCCGCCGATTCAGCTGCCGCTGAAACCGAGCCCCGAGTTCGCGAAGTTTCCGCGCTACGTGGGCACGCTCGGCGCGCGGCCGATCGTGCTGCGGCTCGGGCCCAAGACCGACGATCCTTCCGGCGTGCACGGCGAGTATCAGTACACCGATAACGGCGAGGTGATCCTGATCGCCGGCGATCGCGTCGGCGATACGCTCGAAGTCGAAGAATCGAACGACGGCACGCATATCACCGGCAATTGGGTCGGCAAGTTCGCAGCGGACGGCTCGCTCGAAGGCGACCGCATGAACGTCGACGATTCGAACCCTCAGGAATTCAACCTGAAGCCTCTGGCGGCGGGGCAGGCGGCACCTGCGGCCGCTTCGGCCGGCGCGGCGGCCGCCAAGGCGGCCCCCCCAACTCCGCAGCCGGCTGCCGTGAACGGCGCAGTGGCGGCTCCCACGCCGGCATCCGCTGCCGGCGGGCACCCGGTGGGCGGCGTCAGCAACCTGCAAACCGGCGACTGATGCGTACGCACGCCGGGCATCTTGAGTCGCGCGGCGCGGCGGTTGCTCCAAGCCCGCTTCCCTGTGTATTTCATCGAGCTCCACATGACTGAATCCAAACTCAAACACCGCCTGCAGACCCGCATCGTGCGTGCCGAGGACGACATCACCCCGGGCTTCGAATCGTTCTCGACGCCGGTCACGCGGGCGTCGACGGTGGTGTTTCCCGATCTCGCCGCGATGCGCGCGCTCGACTGGAAAAACGACGCGCAATGGCGCTACGGCCTGCATGCGACGCCGACGCAGATCGCGCTCGCGCAGCGCCTCGCCGCGATCGAGGGCGGCAATCATGCGCTGCTGCAGCCGTCGGGGCTGTCGTCGATCTCGAACGTCTACTTCGGCCTAGTGAAGGCCGGCGACGACGTGCTGATCCCCGATAACGTCTATTCGCCGAACCGCGATCACGGCGACTGGCTCGCGCGCGATTTCGGCATAACGGCGCGCTACTACGATCCGCTGATCGGCGCGGACATTGCCAGGCTGATCCAGCCGAACACGCGCCTGATCTGGATCGAGGCGCCCGGCTCGGTGACGATGGAAGTGCCCGACGTGCCGGCCATCACGGCGGCGGCGCGCGCGCGCAACGTCTTCACCGCGATCGACAACACGTGGTCCGCCGGCCTCGCGTTCCGGCCGTTCGACCACGGCGTCGACATCTCGGTGCAGGCGCTGACCAAGTACCAGTCGGGCGGCGGCGACGTGCTGATGGGCGCGACGATCACGGTTGACCGCGACGTGCATGTGAAGCTGAAAGCGGCGCGCATGCGCATGGGCATCGGCGTATCCTCGGACGACTGCTCGCTGATCCTGCGCAGCCTGCCGAGCATGCAACTGCGTTTCGCGCAGCACGATCGCGCGGCGCTGTCGCTCGCGGCGTGGTTGAAGAGCCGACCGGAAATCGTCGCGGTGCTGCATCCGGCGCTGGCCGACTGTCCGGGGCACGAAGTGTACAAGCGTGATTTCACCGGCGCGGGCGGCCTGTTCTCGGTCGTGTTCGATGAGCGATACAGCGCGGCGCAGATCGACACGTTCTGCGAATCGCTCGAACTGTTTTCGCTCGGCTGGAGCTGGGGCGGCGCGCATAGCCTCGCGATGCCGTATGACATCGCGTCGATGCGCACGGCGGCACAGTGGCCGCACCGCGGCACGCTGGTGCGTTTCTATATCGGTCTCGAAGACGAGGCGGATCTGCGCGCGGATATCGAGCAGAGCCTGGCTAAGCTGGCTTAATACGCGTTAGCCTGTTCGACACGTTGTTCGAGAAGCCCGTCGGGATGCGTTCCCGGCGGGCTTTTTTGTTGCCCGGAGTATCGAGCAGACCTGACCGTTTGGCCGAATGTTCGATACGGTTGCGCGACGCTACGATCGTGTGCTTGCCGAATAACGTTGCCGCGCTCGGGGAGGGGCTTCCATGAATCTTTTCTTCTGGGTGTTGCTGAATCTCGCGGTGCCGATTGCCGGGCCGATTTTTACGCTTGCGCTCGTTGCGCCCGCGTATGGCTGGCGCGTTGCGAGGACGATGATTGCGGCGTCAGTGAAAGACGGGCAATTGTTCTGGTGTGCGATCGGACTGTGTGCCGCCGCGATTTATGAGGCGGTGATTGCGTTGGAGCAGGGCAGCGGGGAGTCCTCGATGCTTGCGTTGGGGATTGTCGGGTTTTGCGGGCTGGCATTCGCCTGTTCCATAGCCGTGATGGCGTGCTTGCTCAAGGTGCGGCAGGATGGATTCGTCGCCGCTCGCGATGACAGGCAAACCAAGTCCATGGTTGGCACGCTATCACGTGGGGCGATAAGCGCGTCGATTTTCACGATCTGCCTGGCGGCGTTTCTATTCGCGGCCCTACACATTTACCTTAATTAGATTTATGGGATAGTGCAGCGCTTATACTTGCTCCGTCTCGTGGAGGAGCTTATGAAACAATTTATTCTGTCGCTGGAAATAGGCAAAAATCACGACCGCATCATGAAGGGTGTGTTGATCTTCAACATCCTGATTTCCATCGGCATGTGCGCCCTGTTCCTGCCGGCCATTTTCAACAGATAACAACACAGTTCGCGCATTTCGTTATCGCGTCGGTCGTTGTGCCGGCGCGATAACGAACCCCTCAAGCAACAGCCTCAGAACAACCGCAGCAACCCGTCCAGTCCAACGAAATTGAACGACACGCTGGCTGCTTCGCGCACCACCGGCTTCGCGCGGAAGGCAACGGAAAGTCCGGCTTCGGCCATCATTTTCAGATCGTTCGAGCCGTCACCCATCGCAATTGCGCGCGAAGGCTCGATGCCGAGCGTCGCGCAGGCTTCGCGCAGCGTGCGCGCTTTCACGTCCGCGTTGACGATCTCGCCAATCACGTTGCCGGTCAGCTTGCCGTCGACAATTTCGAGCGTGTTCGCACGCGTGAAATCGAGGCCGAGGCGCGCTGTCAGCTTCGCGGTGAAGAACGTGAAGCCGCCCGACACGAGCAGCGTTTTCAGGCCCGCCCGTTTCGCGCCGGCGAGCATGCGTTCGGCGCCCGGCGACAACTGCAGCCGCTCGTCATACACGCGCTCGAGCGCGCTGGCGTCGAGCCCCTTCAGCAGCGCGACGCGGCGCGTCAGGCTTTCGTTGAAGTCCTTGATCTCGCCGCGCATCGCAGCCTCGGTGATCGCCGCGACTTCGGCTTTGAGCCCGCAGAAATCGGCGATTTCATCGATGCACTCGATCGTGATCAGCGTCGAATCCATGTCCATCGCGACGAGGCCGAAGTCGCGCAACTGGCGGCCGGCTTCGACAAACGCGTAGTCGAGTTGATGCGTATAGCAATACGCTTCGACGTCGGCGCGTTGCGCGAGGTTCGCGCCGGCGATGCGAATCGCGCTCTCGTCGATGACGGTGGCGTGCGAGCCGCGCGCGAGCGCGACGAGCGTTTTGTGGTGGTCGGCGGAAAGGGGGGCGACGCTTTGAATGACGAGGTTCATGGACGACCAGTGACGCGGGAAGAAAGAGGCGCGTGGCGCGCGGAAAATCCCGCTATTGTATCGGTTCCGTGCGCCGCGCCGTCGCGGGCGGCTGTCGTGGGCGGGTTTGCCGTGCGCTCCGACAGTGCGCGGTTCATACTGACGCATCGAATCGTGTGGCGCGGTCGTCGTCAGGTTGGCAGAAGTCGGCATTTCGCATATCGCCGTAACGGAACGGACCGAACAAATGCGGTCACACGAACCCGCCACATCACAAGCGCAACAAGACGCCCCACGGAGACAACGCATGACCCCTGCAACCGCCTGCGACGCTTCCTCCCTTGCCCGCGAATTCGATCTGCGTCATCTGAGCCCCGCGTTCTACGCCGATCCCTATCCGGTCTATCACGCACTGCGCACCTATGACCCGATCCGGCGCATGCCCGACGGCTCGCTGTTCCTGACGCGCTTTCGCGACGTGCAGGCGGTCTACCGTGACCCGAAGACCTTCAGTTCCGACAAGACCGTCGAGTTCCGCCCGAAATATGGCGACTCGCCGCTCTACGCGCATCACACCACGAGCCTCGTGTTCAACGATCCGCCGCGCCATACGCGTGTGCGCAAGCTGATCGCTGGCGCGCTGACCGCGCGCGCGATCGCGGCGATGGAGCCCGCGTTGATCCGGCTCGTCGACGGTCTGCTCGACGCGGCCGCGCAGCGCCGACGGATCGATCTGATCGGCGAGTTCGCGGCGGCGATTCCGGTCGAGGTCATCGGTAATCTGCTCGACGTGCCGCACGACGAGCGCGCACCGCTGCGCGACTGGTCGCTCGCGATACTCGGCGCGCTCGAGCCGTCGCTGACCGACGCGCAGTTCGAGCGCGGCAATCGCGCGGTCAGCGAATTCGTCGACTATCTGCGCGGCCTCGTCGCGCGCCGCCGCCGCGAGCCCGGCGATCCGCAGCACGACGTGCTGACGCGGCTGATTCAGGGCGAGGGCGCGCACGAGCAGCTATCGGAAGCCGAGCTGCTGCAGAACTGCATTTTCATCCTGAACGCAGGGCATGAAACGACCACCAACCTGATCGGCAACGGGCTCGTCACACTGAGCCAATGGCCTGACGAGCGCGCCGCGCTGCTGCGCGAGCCCGAGTTGATCGGCACCGCGGTCGAGGAATGTCTGCGCTTCGAGAGTTCGAACCAGCTCGGCAATCGCATGACCACCGTCGATACCGAGATCGGCGGCGTCGCGGTTGCGCGCGGCACGCCGGTCACGCTGTGCATCGGCGCGGCCAATCGCGATCCCGAGCAATTTGCCGAGCCGGACCGCTTCGATATCCGCCGCGATCCGAACCGGCATCTCGCGTTCGGCTTCGGCATTCATCAGTGCGCGGGCCTGTCGCTGGCGCGGCTGGAGGCGCGGATTGCGATCGGGCGCTTCGTGCGGCGCTTCCCGGCGTATCGCGTCGATGGCGAGCCGACGCGGGGCGGGCGCGTGCGGTTTCGCGGGTTTGCGTCCGTGCCGGTCCTGCTCGAGCCTTGATGCGACCCCGGTAGCGCGCACACGAGGACAGCCGTAGCTTTTGCCGCCTTGTCGCAAGACTTACAGCCTCATGACGGCACGCCGCCGAGCGGAACGGCTCGTGCTTTAAGCGTAGCGGCAGCGCAAAACCCGCCAAAACTCGGGCACGCTTGCTGCTGCGCCTGATATCTCAGGGCCGTGGGACAGGGGAGCGCGCGATGGCACATATGATCTGGAAGGGCGCAATCAGTTTCGGGCTGGTCCACGTACCGGTGCAGCTCTATCCGGCGACGCGGTCGGAGAAGGTCGGCTTCAATCTGCTCGACAAGCGCACGATCGACCCGATCGGCTATAAGCAGATCAACAAGCGCACCGGCAAGGACGTGACCCGCGAGAACATCGTGCGCGGCTTCGAATACGAGAAGGATCACTACGTCGTACTGTCGGACGACGAAATCCGCTCGGCGAATCCCGAGTCGACGCAGACGGTCGACATCCTCGCGTTCGTCGACGCCGCCGACATCTCGTTTCTCTATCTCGACACGCCGTATTTCCTGACGCCCGACCGCAAGGGCGAAAAAGTCTATGCGTTGTTGCGCGAGGCGATGACAGCCTCGGGCAAGATCGGCGTCGCGAGCGTCGTGCTGCACAACAAGCAGCATCTGGCCGCGCTGATTCCGCTCGGTCCGATGCTCGCGCTGAACACGCTGCGCTGGGCCGACGAGGTACGCGGTCTGGACGAATTCAAGGTGCCGCCCGAAGGCATGAAGGCCGCCGGCGTGTCGGCCAAAGAACTCGACATGGCGAAAAAGCTGATCGACGACATGAGCGAGACGTGGGACCCGATGCAGTATCACGATACGTTTCGCGACGACATCATGGCGCTCGTCGAGCGCAAGATCCAGGCGGGCAAGACCGAGGAAGTCACCGAGGTCGAAACGCCGCACGAGTCGCGCAAGTCCGCCGACATTCTCGACCTGTCCGATCTGCTCAAACGCAGCCTCGGCCGCGGCAAGGGCAAGCAGGCTGCCACGGGCCGCAAGCGCGCCGCCGGCGAGGACGAGGATCAGACCGATAGCGAAGCCGAGGCCGATGAAGAGGCGGCCGCGCCCGCGCGCAAAAAGGCTCGCACGACAAGCACCGCGCGCAGTCGCAGCGGTAGTGGCAGCAGCGCCCGCGCTGCATCGAAAACCACAGCAACATCGCGCAAACGGCGCGCGGCGGCCTGAACGCGCGGCCGACCCGCCTATCGCAGCCAACGCACCGGAGTCATCGCCATGAACGACCGACTCGAGCTCTACCACCGCAAGCGCCGCTTCGAAGACACGCCGGAGCCATCCGGCGCGGCGACCCGCAAGCGCGCGGCAAGCAAGGCGGGCAGGAGCGCGACGCGTGCCGCGCCCGACACACTTTCCTACGTGATCCAGGAGCACGACGCGCGGCGTCTGCACTACGACTTCCGGCTCGAACTGAACGGCGCGCTGCTGTCGTGGGCGGTTCCGAAGGGACCGAGCCTCGACCCGTCGGTCAAGCGGCTCGCGGTGCACGTCGAAGACCATCCGGTCGAATACGGGACGTTCGAGGGCGAGATTCCGCCCGGCAACTACGGTGCGGGAACCGTGATCGTCTGGGATCGCGGCACGTGGGAGCCGGCGGGCGGCGTGGCCGAGGCCGCGCGGTCGTACGCGGCCGGCAAGCTCAAGTTTCATTTGCACGGTGAGAAGCTGCACGGCGGCTGGACGCTGGTACGCAGCCATATGCGCGGCAGCGGCGACAAGGAGCAATGGCTGCTGATCAAGGAGCGCGACGAGGAAGCGCGCGACGAGAGCGACTACGACGTGCTCAAAGAACTGCCGGGCAGCGTGCTGGCCGACGGCGCGTCGAAAGGCAGGAAAACGAAGCAAGCGAAAGCGCAGACGAAAACGTCGGGCGACGGCAAAGCCACGGGCACAGGCAAGCCAGCGAAGTCCGCCTCCTTGCGCCGCGCAGCCGATCCCAAGCGCCCCGACATCGTCGCCACGCGTACCGCGCAGTCGTTACGTGAACTCGCCGCATCGCCATCGATCGAAGGCGCGGTCAAAGCCGCCTTGCCCGCGAGCTTGACGCCGGAGCTGGCGACGCTCGTCGACACTGCGCCGCATGGCGACGACTGGCTGTACGAAATCAAGTTCGATGGCTACCGCGTGCTCGCGCGCATCGACCACGCGTCAAAGAAGAAGGCTGGTGCGGTCAGTGTTTTCACGCGCAACGGCAACGACTGGACCACCAGATTCAGCAAACAGATCGAGGCCATCGCCGGGCTCGACCTGCAAAGCGCGTGGCTCGACGGCGAAGCGGTCGTGCTCGATGAACGCGACGTGCCGAGCTTCCAGTTGCTGCAAAACGCGTTCGATGCGCACCGCCCGCAGGACATCGTCATCTATCTGTTCGATGTGCCGTTCCTGAACGGCTACGACCTGCGCGGCGTACCGCTCGAACAGCGCCGCGCGATTCTGCGCGCGCTGCTCGAAGGCGTCGACGATCGCGTGCTGCGCTTTTCGAACGACTTCGCGTTCAGCGCCGGCGAGCTGCTCAGGAGCGCGTGTGACATGGGGCTCGAAGGCATCATCGGCAAGCGGCGCGACAGCCGCTATGTGTCGGGCCGCGCGCCGTCGTGGATCAAGCTGAAGTGCCGACGCCGCCAGGAGTTCGTGATCGGCGGCTATTCAGAGCCGGCCGGCAGCCGCGAGGCGTTCGGCGCGCTGTTGCTCGGCGTCTACGACGCCGACGGCCAACTGCAGTACGCGGGGCGCGTCGGCACCGGCTTCGACGCCGCCTTGCTGCGCTCGGTCAAACAGGCGCTCGACGCGCACGCGAGCAAGAGCATGCCGTTCGCGAGCGCGCCGCGTGAGCGCAGCCGCACGCCCGTGCACTGGGTCGAGCCGGTGCTCGTCGCCGAATGCAACTTCGCCGAATGGACCAGCGACGGCATCGTGCGCCAGGCGTCGTTCGTCAGTCTGCGCGACGACAAACCGGCGCGCCAGATCGTCAGGGAAACCGCCCGACAAGGAGCCGACGTGCAACAGCAAACCGAAACCGCCGCCGACGATACGCGGCAAACAGGCGCGCCGAAAAAGCGCGCAGCCACGAAAACCGCCAGGACCGCCACGCCCGCCGCGACGGAAAGCGCGCCCGCCCGAACCACGGCAACACGCTCGCGCGCGCAAAACGAAATCGCCGGCGTGCGCATCTCGCATCCCGATCGCGTGATCGACAAGAGCAGCGGCGCAAGCAAGCTCGAACTGGTGCAGTACTACGAATCAATCGCCGAATGGATGCTGCCGCATCTGCGCGAGCGGCCCGTCGCGCTGGTGCGCGCGCCCGAGGATATCGGCGGCGAGCTGTTCTTCCAGAAGCACAGTCAGAAGCTGTCGATTCCGCACGTCACGCAGCACGAGGGACTCGACCCGGGCCATCCTGCGCTGATCACGATCGACACGCTTGCCGCGCTGGTCGGCGCCGCGCAGATGGGCACCGTCGAATTTCACACGTGGAATGCGCTCGCGTCGAATATCGAAAAGCCCGATCGGATGGTGTTCGATCTCGACCCGGACCCGTCGCTCGGCTGGGAACGGATGGTCGATGCCGCGCAACTGACCCGCTCGCTGCTCGACGAACTGGGCCTGAAGTCGTTCGTCAAGACGAGCGGCGGCAAGGGCTTGCACGTGGTCGTGCCGCTCGCGAAGCAGGCCGGCTGGGACGAAGTGAAGGATTTCTCGCAGGCGGTCGCGCAGCATATGGCGACGACGCTGCCGCAGTTCTTCAGCGCGAAGATGGGCGCGCAGAATCGCAAGAAGAAGATCTTCATCGACTATCTGCGCAACAACCGCGGCTCTAGCACGGTGGCCGCATTCTCGGCGCGGGCGCGGCCGGGGCTCGGCGTGTCGGTGCCGCTCGCGTGGGACGAACTCGACAGCACGACGGGCGGCGATCAATGGGGCATCCGCAACGTCCACGAGCGCGTGGACGGCCTCGCAAGCGACCCATGGGCCGACTATGCGAAGACGCGTCAGCGCATCACCGCGGCGATGAAAAAACGTCTGGGCGTCGCGTCATGAGTGCTCGTCCAGGTGGCAGAACAACCCGCGAATTCGCCATGCGCACTCAGTGCGCGAACGCGCTTCGCGAAGGAGCAATGCAATGAAGACCCTGCCGCAATCGACTGATGGCGAGTCGCAAGCCGACCCGCACGCGAACAAGGACCCGAAGTCGTTGCAGGAAGCCGCGGCGCCGCTGCCGCATGAAACCGACCAGCATCCGCAGTCACAGCACGAGGACCATCCGCGCGATGTCGGCAAGCAGGCGCATGAGGATATCGAGCATGGCTTGCAGGATACCGACCGCCGCGGCGGCGGCGAGTATCAGCAGCGCACGCAGAACGACTCGCATGCCGATGTGAATTCGGATCGCAAGCAGGTCGGCGCGAAGAGTGGCAAGCGCTGACGCCGCGTACCGGGCGTGACGCCTACGCGCCCGCCAGTCCAACCGGCTCCCGGTCCCAATACGGCGGATCGCCGAAATGCGCGGCGACGAAGTCGATGAATGCGAGCGTCTTCGGCGGCACGAACGCGCGGCTCGGGTACACGGCCCAGATCGCGACGTCGTCCGCGAGCGGATAGCTGTCGAGCACACTGACGAGTTCGCCGCTGCGCAGATAGGGTGCCACGTCCCATGTCGATTTCAGCGCGATGCCGAAGCCCGCGAGCAGCGCGTCGCGAATCACCTCGCCATTGTCGGTGACGAGGCGGCCGCTCACGCGCACGTCGAGCGGGCCAGTGGGCGTCACGAAGCGCCAGTCGCGCTGCTCCGACAGGATGATGCACTCGTACCGCGCGAGATCCGACGGATGATGCGGCGTGCCGTGCGCGGCCAGATAGGCGGGGGCCGCGCACAGCACGCGGCGATTGACCGCGAGCCGCCGCGCGACCAGCGACGAATCCTTCAGCACGCCGACGCGGATCGCGACATCGATGCCCGCGTCGACCAGATCGACCACCTGATCCGTCAGGCGCAGATCGACGTTGACGCCCGGATAGCGGCGCAAAAACTCGCTGATCACCGGCGACACATGCTGACGCCCGAACGACGACGGCATCGTCACGCGCAGCCGTCCCTGCGGCTCGGCCTGCGCGCGGCCGACCGCTGCGCGTGCGGCGGCGGCCGCGTCGAGCAGCGCCTCGGCGCGCGTCATGAACACTTCACCGTCCTGGGTGAGGCTGATGCGGCGCGTGGTCCGATGCAACAAACGCGCGCCGAGCAGCTTTTCGAGTTGGGCGATCCGAGCGCTCGCGACCGCCGCCGACAAACCGAACTCGCGCCCGGCCGCCGACACGTTGGCGAGCAGCGCGGCGCGCACGAACAGCCCGACATCGAGCAGATCGAGCCGTTCGCGCTCGCTGGGCAGGGACCGCCCAGCCGGAGTTGAATCGTTCATTATTCTGAAAAACCAAAAAATGTTTCAGTGATTATGACTGTTTTAGCAGAATAAGAACCGTCTTACGATTCGGGTCATGCTTGCACATCAACCGAACCCACGAGGAGCAGCCATGAAAGCCGTCGGACTCTACCGTTATCTGCCAATAGATCACGCCGAAGCGCTCGTCGACGTCGAGATCCCCAAACCCGAAGCGAGCGGCCGCGATCTGCTGGTCAAGGTCGAAGCCATTTCGGTGAACCCGGTCGACACCAAGGTGCGCGCGCCGAAGGATAGCGTCGAGAAGACGCCGCGCGTGCTCGGCTGGGACGCGGCCGGCACCGTCGTCGCGGCCGGGCCCGAGGTCACGCTGTTCAAGGTCGGCGATCCCGTGTTTTATGCGGGCAGCATTACGCGGCCGGGCGCCAACAGCGAGTTTCATCTGGTGGACGAACGGATCGTCGGACACAAGCCGGCGTCGCTCGATTTCACGCACGCGGCCGCCTTGCCGCTGACCGCGATCACTGCATGGGAAGCATTGTTCGACCGCCTCGGCGTGTCGCCGCAGGGCGCCGACGCAGGCCGCACGGTGCTGATTTTCGGCGGCGCGGGCGGGGTCGGCTCGATCGGCATCCAGCTCGCCAAGCAGCTCGCCAAGCTGAAGGTGATCGCGACCGCGTCGCGGCCCGAATCGGCGAAATGGGCACGGGAGCTCGGCGCGGATCACGTCGTCGATCACTTTGGCGATCTGTCCGCGCAGATGAAAGAGCTCGGCATCGAACAGGTCGACTACGTCCTGATCTTCAACGACACCGATCGCAATTTCCCGGCCGCGGCCGAACTGATCAAACCGCAAGGCGGTATCTGCACGATCGTCGAAAACAGCGCCGCGGTACCGGTCGAATTGCTGAAGGCGAAGAGCGCCGCGTTTCACTGGGAATTCATGTTCACGCGCTCGATGTTCGGCACGCCCGACATGATCGAGCAGCACAAGCTGCTGACCGAGGTCGCGCGCCTCGTCGACGCGGGCACGTTGCGCACGACGCTCGGCGAGGACTTGGGCCGCATCAACGCCGAGAATCTGCGCCGCGCGCATCGGTTGCTGGAAGCAGGGCGCGCGATCGGCAAGCTGGTGCTGACCGGCTTCTGAGATGAAATCGACGCGCAGAAAGCGCGTCGCCGCAAGCGGGTTAACACCCGAGCCTACACGACACGCGCGGCAGCGCGCTTGGCGTTAGACTGACGACGCAGCATGCCAAAACGGTTGCGTGTCTTGCGGCGAGGCAAGGCGGTGTGAACCGGCCGGGCCTCGGCAGTGCGCGAACAGTGCACGGGCAATCGCGTCGACGCGAGCGCGCAGCGGCACAACAACGAGGTGACAGTATGAGCTTCAGCTTCAAACTCTCCGCCGTTTCGATTGTCGCTTCTCTCGCCTGCGCGCTCGAGCCGGCTGCTCACGCAGCCACGCCGATCACGGTGACCAACAAGGCCGCGCTCGACGGTCCGATCCGCTACACCGTTCGCGTCACGTCGAAACAGTTCGGCAATTCCCAGGAGACCCGCACGATCCGCTCGGGCGAAACGGACGACTTCACGTGGAAGACCGTGCCGCCCGGCGGTCCGGTGCCCGCTACCGACGCATGCCCGGACTATGCGTCGCTGCCGGTCGACGAGAACGGCGCGATGATCCGCCAGACGCAGATCCGTCTCGCACCGGTGGTGGCGAGCGACGGCACCGCGACCGTACAGCTGAGCTTCCAGGCGCAGACGCCGCATGGTGTCAAAACCGTGACGAGCGCAGGCAAGTCGCTCAAGTGTCCGAACGATGTGCGCATGAGTCAGATCGTGCGTTTCACGATGCCGGTCAACGGCACGACGAAAACGCTGACGCTGAACGATGGCACTGAGGTCGCCGTCACCGCGAAGCGTTGAATGATCCAGCGCGCGCGGTGATGGCCGCGTGCGCGAACCGTCACATGCGTTAGCGTGTCATCCCGGTGAGTCATCCTTTGCGTGCCTCACGCTCGACGAGCCGCGCCGGCAAGAACTGATGCTCGGCCGAAAACAGTCGTCGGTACGTGAGCAGCACTGCGCCCACCGTCCCCAGCGCCGACGCCGCCGCGATCAGAAACATGATGACGATCTGATAGCGCACCGCCTGCAATGGCGACTGCCCGGCCAGCACCTGCCCGGTCATCATGCCCGGCAAACTGACGACGCCGACCACCGCCATCTGATTCAACGTCGGCATCATGCCCGCGCGCACCGCCTGGCGCGCCGGCGCCTGCGCGGCCTCCCAGCGTGTCGCGCCGAGCGCGAGCGCCATGTCGACGCGGTCGCGCCGCGCGGTCAGTTCCTCGGTCATCCGCTCGATGCCGAGCGATACACCGGTCAGCGTGTTGCCGAGGATCATGCCGAGAATCGGAATCGCATATTGCGGCTCGTACCACGGATGGATGCGGATCACGACGAACAGTCCCACCGCGGCCACGAGCCACGAGCTGACCCAGATCGACAGCACACTGTCGGCGCGTTGTCCGGCATAGGTGTGGCTGCCGCGCTGCGCGCCGGCGAAACCCGCGATCAGCGTCATCACGATCATCAGCGGCAGCACCACGTACCAGCGAGCGAAACTGAACACCCAGCCGAGCACATAGCCGATCGCGAGCAACTGGACCACGGTGCGCACCGCCGCCCATGCGAGCTTGCGTTCGAGATCGAGTTTCAACGCGACCGACACCACGCCATTCACGACGATCAGCAGCGTCGCGATTGCGACGTCCCACAAGCTCAGATTCTGCAGGCTCATGGGCGGGACTCCCGACGCAGGCCCGCAACATCGCGTTGGTCCGCGTCGCGCCGCACCGTGGTGTGTTCGGCCAGCACGCCGGCGCGCATCGTCAAATGCCGTTCGCTCATGCGTGCCGCCTGCTCGAGATCGTGCGATACCCATATCGATGCGTGAGCGCGAGGCGCGGCATCGAACCATGCCTGCACGAGCGCTTCGATCGCGCGCGACGAAGCCGGGTCGAGCGACGCGGTCGGCTCGTCGAGCAACAACACTTCGGGCGTGAGTTGCAGCACCCGGATCAGCGCGGCGATCTGCGCTTCGCCGCCCGACAATTCGCTTGCGCGCTTGCCGAGAAAGTCCTCGCCGCGGCCGGCCTGCATCGCAAGCGTGGCCGCCCGCACGCGATCGAAGCGCGCGTCGCGATACGCGCGCAGCTCGAACGGATAGCGCAGATTGTCTTCGACGCTGCCGTCGATCAGCGCGGGCCGCTGCCGGATATACGCGACGCCGCGCCGATAGCGCGGAATCGCCGCTCGCACGAGCGGCGCACCATGCCACAAGATGCGCCCTGCATCGATCGGATCGAGCAGCGCGAGCGCGCGCAGGAACACGCTCTTGCCGGAGCCGGACGGTCCGGTGATCGCGACGCGCTCGCCGGCGCGCAGCACGAAAGTGGTCTGCTGCAACAGCGTCTGGCCGCGCTGCGCATCCCGCCGCACGATGCCGTCGGCGAAAAGGAGAGGAACATCGGTCGTCATGGTTGGAGCGTCGTGGGGAGGGTGTCGCTTCGATGCCGGCGCGACGGCGTCAATGCGCCGGTCGGTCTGTCGGCAAAGCGTGCGCCATGATAAAACGGCGAGGCGCGAATAGCGCACACAACCCACAACCGGCGCGACGATTCATTGCCACGCGCCAGGCACGATAACTGCTGCACGGTGCACAACGTGGAACAACACGCGGAGCCTTTCAATGGCAGTGTCGAGCAGCATCGGACGACGGGTCGGAAAAATCCTTGCATGGCTGCTGGCGGTGCTCGTCATCCTGATCGTTGCGCTCGTCATCTTCATCCTGACCTTCGACTGGAACCGCGCGCGGCCTTACATCGACGACAAGGTCAGCCAGGCGATCGGCAGGCCGTTCGCGATCAACGGCGATCTGAAGGTGGGCTGGCGTCATGCGGTCGGCGAAACCGGCTGGCGCGGCTGGGTGCCCTGGCCGCGCTTTTCGGCCGCCAACATCACGATCGGCAATCCCGACTGGGCCAAACAGCCGCAGTTCGCGACGCTCGACGAAATCGACTTCGAAGTCGAGGTGCTGCCGCTCCTCGCGCACGACATCGTGATTCCGGCGATCAACCTCGTGAATCCATCGGTCGATCTCGAACGTCTTGTAGACGGCCGCAATAACTGGACCTTCAAACTGCCTTCATCGACCGGGCCATCCGAGTGGAAGCTCGATCTGCACGATATCGCGTTCGCGAAGGGCAATATCGCGCTCTCGGATCAGCAGAAGAAGGTCGAGGTGCAGATGGTCGTCGATACGCTCGGGCAGCCGATCCCGATCGGCGACGCGCTGAAGCAGCAGGAGGCGGCCTCGCGCAGCGCGTCGGCGCAGGCGATCGGCCGCGCGGGTGCGAGCCAGCTTGCCGCGCAGGCCGAAGCGCAGGCGGCCTCGGCGGCGAAGGCGGCTTCCGAAGCGGCAGCTTCTGAGGCACAGACGCCGGCACAGGCGTCGGCAGCCTCGGGCCCGGCTGCAACATCAGGCGCGCCCGCGACTTCCGGCGCGCTCGCGACGAGCGGCGCCGCCGCGCCAGGTGGTGAAACCGCCAGTGAGAGCGCCAGCACGCCTGCGGCCGTCTCGGCCGCGAGCGGCACCGCACCCGGCGCGCCACGCGCGACGCCGCTCTATGCGATCGCCTGGACCGTCAAGGGCATCTACAACCGCACGCCGCTGTCGGGCAGCGGCAAGCTCGGCGGCGTGCTCGCGCTGCAGGACGCGAACCGGCCGTTCCCGGTGCAGGCCGACGTCAAAGCCGGCGACCTGCATATCGCCTTCGTCGGCACGGTCACCGATCCGGCGCATCTCGCGGCGCTCGATCTGCGTCTCTGGCTGCAAGGCAACAGCATGGCCCGGCTATATTCGCTGACGGGGGTGACCCTGCCCGAGACCCCGCCATACGCGACCGAGGGCCATCTGATCGGCCGGTTCAAATCGAGCGGCAACGTGTTCACGTATGAAAACTTTACAGGCCGGGTCGGCGGCAGCGATCTGAACGGTTCGTTGACCTATACCGGCCGCCAGCCGCGTCCGCTGCTGAAAGGCGAACTCGAGTCGCATCTGTTGCAATTCTCGGATCTCGCGCCGGTGATCGGCGCCGATTCGAACGCGAGCAAGGCGAAGCGCGGCGGCGCTGCCGCGCAGCCGAGCAACCGCGCGCTGCCGGTCGAGGAGTTCCGCACCGACCGCTGGAAGGCGATCGACGCCGACGTCAAGTTCACCGGCCGGCGCATCATCAAGAACGCGAATCTGCCGATCACGGATCTGTACACGCATGTCGTGATGACCGACGGCGTGCTGTCGCTCGTGCCGCTCAAGTTCGGCGTCGCGGGCGGCTCGCTCGCGTCGGACATTTATCTCGATGGCAGCGGGGCGCCGTTGAAGGGGCGCTTCGCGATGTCGGCGCGGCATCTGAAGCTCAAGCAATTGTTCCCGAACTTCAAGACGATGCAGAGCGCGCTCGGCGAGATCAACGGCGACGCGTCGCTGTCCGCGACCGGCAACTCTCCGGCGGCGCTCGCCGCGACTTCGAACGGCGAGCTGAAGGCGCTCGTGAGCGAGGGCACCGTGAGCCGTCTGCTGATGGAGGCGGCCGGCCTGAACGTCGCGAACGTCGTCTATGAAAAGCTGTTCGGCAATCGCGACGTGAAGATCAACTGCGCGGCCGCCGATTTCGTCGCGACCGACGGCGTGCTCGAAGCGCGCGTGTTCGCGCTCGATACCGACGACGCGGTGATCAACATCGACGGTCACATCAATCTGCGCGACGAAACGATGGACCTCGGCGTGCATCCGCATACGAAGGGCTTCCGGGTCTTTTCGCTGCGCTCGCCGCTGTACGTGAAGGGCACCTTCAAGGACCCGCACGTCGGTGTCAATGCGGCCGCGCTTGCGCTGCGTGGCGGCGCGGCGGTCGGGCTCGGGCTGATCAATCCGTTCGCGGCGCTGATCCCGCTGCTCGCGCCGAGCAACAACAAGCCGCTGCCGTGCACGCAATTGCTCGCGCAGGTGCGGCAGATGCCGAACGCGCCGGCGCCGGGCGTGAAGCAACAGCCGAAGGCGCCGATGTCGCTGGAGGGCGCGCCGGTCAACAAGTCCTCGGGCGGCGCGTCGTCGCCGGCCGCGACGGATCGCAATCGCAAGCCCGCGACGCAGTCGCCGGCGAGCGCGGCCGACTACAAGGGCAGCTGATGTTGTCGGGCTTGCCTGTGGACTGGTTGAACTGGGGCCTTGGTGGCGGCCTGTGCGTGATCTTTCTGTGGCTGATCAGCGTGCCGCCCGCGCGCGAGCGCGTCGATGATGCAATGGCCGAATGAATGGCAGGGTGCCGCGCGCGCAACTGCGCGCGGTCGCCGTCGAAGCCCGTGTTTCAATGCAATGAAGCGAACTGGAAAGCAACGCAGCGCGCCACCGAAGACGCCAGCGATGGGTGACGACATCGGCTGTCGAAACCGCGGATGAATGACGACGAAACGAGCTGTCAGCAACCCTGAACTTCAGGGTCTCTGAGCGGCGCTATCGGAGAGAGCGCGGTGTTGCATCGCCCGACGCATCCTGGCGACGCACGCCGCGGCGAGTACCGATCCGCGTCGCGCCGAACTCCGTCAGAATCTTGCCGCGCGCACGACTCGCGAACACGAGGAAGCCAAAGCCGTCGGCCTCGTACCAGTAGCCGCCGTTCTCGAGACCATCGAGCGGTTGCTCCAGTGCGTTGGTAATGGATTCGATGCAGCGCCGCCGCAATTCGGCTGGTGCGGGGTAGGGCGGCTGCGCGCCGCGCACACTGCATAGAAGCACGTCGAGTCCGGGCAGTACGTGTGCATAGAGCACCGGTTCGTCCTGCGCGCGAGCCCGCGCAATCTTGGTGTCGAGTTGACCGAACGGCTTGAAATGCCGCAGAACCGCGAGGAACGACTCGTCGCCGTCCACCTTCGCGCGTCTACGCTTTTTCGGGAAGGACATAAAAATTCGCCTGAAAAAGAATTGCAAGAAACGCTGCGTCCTCATGCGACCACTCCCGGCTTTCGCGCGCCGCACGTCGATCTTTTATAGCATACGACAAGGCCGGATTCACGATGATTCGACGTTGCTGCATCGCTCCACCGCTCCCGCACGAATCATGCCGAACCGCCTCGCCGCGCGCATTCGCATCCCAGCACACCTTGTCTCCATCATAGACGCAGGCGGCGCGGAAAAAACATCCCATCCCAATAAAAAAGTCATTTTTGTGTGGTCGAGCGCTTGCAGGCGCGCCGTTGAAATATCTCTGGTTCACGTCGATAATGGCCCGTCCGGCCGCGCGGCGCCCGCCTTACAGGGCGCCACGGGTGCGCGAGCCCCGCCGTTCGAGTGACAGCCTGAACCACAGCCTGAACGCCCTGACGGAACCATGAAACTATTCACCAAAGGCCTGCTGCTGATCGCGATACCGAGCGTGGTCGAACTTGCGCTGCTCGGGGTCGTCTTCGACACCCAGGAGCGCACCGCGCAGGCCGCGCGATGGGTCGACAACAGCAAGCAGATCCTCTACGAGTCGTCGGCCATCGTCGACCCGCTGCTGCGCCAGGCCGCGCGCGTGCGCACCGCGATGGTGACGGGCGATGCGTCGCTGATCGACCGCCACGCGGTGTGGGTCGAACTGAACGACCGGCTCGCGAAGCTCGATGCGCTCGTCGCCGAAACACCGGCCCAGGCCGAGCGCGTACGCAGCATGCGGCGCGCGATCGGCGCGTATCGCGAACAGAGTGTCGCGATCTCGCAGGCTTTGCACGAGGGGCGCAGTCTACGCCGCTATATCGCGCTCGAAACCGGCGAGTTGCCGGAGCAGATCGCCGTGTTCCGCGAGGAGTTGGCCCAGTTCGACGCGGCGGCGTCGGTACTCGATGCCGAGCGCTCGAGCGCGCTCGGCGAGCGTCGTGACCTTCAGCAGCGCGCGCTGATCGCCGCGGCATTCGGCTCGATGCTGATCTGGGCGGTCACCGCCTTCGTGTTCGCGCGCGGCATCGGCCAGCGCCTCGAAGTGCTGACCGATAACGCCGAGCGGCTCGGCAGCGGCCGGCCGCTCGCGGCGCCGTTGTCGGGCAGCGACGAAATCGCCGCGCTCGACTCGGTGCTGCATCAGACCGATACGCGTCTGCGCGAGGCGGAAGCCGGGCAGCAGGCCCTGAAGACCGAGCTCGAAGCACGCGCGCGCGAACTGACGGCCGTCAATGAGGAATTGCGCCAGGAAACGCAGGACAACGAGATGTTCATCTACAGCGTGTCGCATGATCTGCGCTCGCCGCTCGTGAATCTGCAAGGGTTTTCGAAGGAGCTGCACGTATCGTGCGACGAACTCGACGGCCTCGTCGGGCGGGCTCGCCTGCCTGTGATCGAAGCGCGGTGCATGACGCAGATTCTGAATGGCGACATGCGCGAGTCGTTGCACTATTTGCGCACGGCTGTTGCGCGCGCGGCGGCGATCATCGACGCGCTGTTGCGCATCTCGCGCGCGGGACGGCTCGAATACCAGTGGCAGCGGGTCAGCGTCGGGCGCGCGGTGGCGCGGGTCGTCGATGGACTGCAAGGCACGATCGACCAGCGCGCCGCGAGCGTCACGGTGCGCGAGCTGCCGCCCGCATGGGGCGATCCGGCGGCGGTCGAACAGATCTTCAGCAACCTGATCGGCAATGCGCTGACTTTTCTCGATCCGGCGCGCCGCGGGCGCATCGAGGTCGGCGCGCTGGCGCCCGAACCCGTCGATGAAAGCGAGCCGCGCGCGGTCCGTATGCGCACCTATTACGTCCGCGATAATGGGCTAGGCATTCCGGCCGCGTATCTATCGAAGGTGTTTCGCGCGTTCCAGCGTCTGCATGCAGACGTCGCTAGCGGCGAGGGGATCGGCCTCGCGGTGGTGCGGCGCACGGTCGAGCGGCACGGCGGGCGGGTCTGGGTCGAATCGGCCGAGGGCGCCGGTTCGACTTTTTTCGTGGTGCTGCCCGAGCAGCCCGTGCGCTTCTGAGCGTTGCGCATGCCGGCGCGGACATGGATGACGAATCGTTGGCACGCAGAGCCTATGAATCACGCGCAAACGGCCAGCTTCGTTCTGATCGAAGACGACGACGGCCACGCAACGCTCGTCGAGCGGAATCTGCGCCGCGCCGGCGCGAATCCGCTCGCTGCTACGAACCCGGTTGCAACGTCTGCGTCCGCAAGCCGGTCGAATACGATACGTTCATCGAGGCCGTGCGCCGGCTGGGCTTTTTTCTGCAAGTGGTCGAGCTGCCGCCGGCGCATCGGCTCGAGCCGGCCTGAAGGCGACCGAAAGCCGTTCATGACAACATAAGCACTGACCTTAGCCACAGAGCATCCGCATGACCGAAGAAGTGTCCAAGCCGCAAGCCGCTTATGTGCTCGTTGTCGATGACGACGAGGGCATCCTGCGGCTCGCGCGCAAGTCGCTCGAACGCGCCGGCTGCCGGGTGGCGATCTGCGCCGGTGTCGAGGCGGCCCGCGAGCGGCTCGCGAGCGGCGGCCTCGATCTGCTGGTGCTCGACTATCAGTTGAACGGGCCGGAGACCGGGCTCGATTTCTTTCGGCGCCTGCGCGCGGAGGGCGTGCGCATTCCGGCGATTCTCGTGACCGGCTTCACCGACGAGTCGCGCGTGATCGAAGCGCTGCGCGCGGGCGTGTCCGACGTGGTGCCGAAGTCCGGCGACTATCTCGACTATCTGCCGGAGGCCGTGGAGCGCGTGCTGTCGCAGGTGCGGCTGCAACGCGCGTCCGACGAAGCGCTGCTGCTGCGCGATCGCGAACTGCATTACCGCACGCTGTCGGAGACGTTGCCGCATCTGGTGCTGACCTGCGACGCAGCCGGCGATTGCGACTTCCTGTCGAAGCAATGGTACGACTACACCGGCTTGCCCGAATCCAGCTCGCATGGTCTTGCGTGGCTCGACGCCGTGCATCCCGACGATCGCGAGCAGATCCGGCAAAGCTGGCTCAAGGCCGTGGCGAGCCGCAACGGCGACTATCGGCACGAGATGCGGATTCGCCGCCACGACGGCCAGTACCGCTGGTTCGACGTGCGCGTGGTCGCGATGCGCGATGCCGAAGGCAACGTCAGCAAATGGTTCGGCAGTTGCACCGACATTCACTCGCAGCGCGAGGCGATCGAGGAGCGCGAGCGGCTGCTCGAGTCCGAGCAGGCCGCGCGCCAGGCCGCCGAAGAAGCGAACCGCGCGAAGGACCGTTTTCTCGCGATGCTGTCGCACGAATTGCGCACGCCGCTCACTCCGGTGCTGGCGGGCGCGAGCGTGCTCGAGATGATTGCCGATCTGCCCGAGCAGGCGCGCGCGAGCGTGCGGATGATCCGCCGCAACGTCGAGCTGGAGGCACGGCTGATCGACGATCTGCTCGATCTGACGCGCGTCGCGAACGGCAAGCTGCGGCTGTCGCTGGAAACCGTCGACGTGCACGACGTGATCGACAGCGTGCTCGAACTCTTTCGCAGCGAAATCCAGGTCAAGCAGCAGGATGTGCATGTCGACAAGCGCGCGAAACATCACTACGTGCTCGCCGATCGCGCGCGTCTGCAACAGATGCTGTGGAACCTGATTCGCAATGCCGCCAAGTTCACGCCGGACGGCGGCCATATCTATGTACGCACGCGCGACGAACGCATGCAGGTGCAGATCTCGGTCGAAGACACCGGCATCGGCATCGAGCCGGAGCAGATCGGCAAGCTGTTCAACGCGTTCGAGCAGGGCGACCAGAGTATGACGCGGCAATTCGGCGGGCTGGGGCTCGGTCTCGCGATCACGAAGGCGCTGACCGACGTGCACGGCGGCACCGTGACCGCGCAGAGTCCCGGTCCGCATTGCGGCGCGACCTTCACGATCACGCTGCCGACCGCGGCCGCGCCGACCGCCGCGCCGCCGGTCATCGTGCCGAGCACCGTGCAGCCGGCGAGTTCGCTGACCGTGCTGCTGATCGAGGATCATGCCGATACCGCCGACGTGATGGCCCAATTGATGCACGGCTTGGGTCATCAGGTGACGGTGGTCGGGCGCATCGACGATGCGCTTGCGGCGACGCAGCTGCAGAACTTCGATCTGGTTGTCAGCGATGTTGGGTTGCCCGATGGCACCGGCCTCGATTTCATCGAGGCGTTTCGCGAACATTCCGATGTGCCAGCCGTCGCGTTGACCGGCTTCGGCACCGACGAGGACGTGCGCCGTTGTTTGGGTGCGGGCTTTACATCGCATCTGACGAAGCCTGTCAATTTCGGCCAGCTCCAAGCGATGATCGAAAGCGCCGCGCAATTGAAGGCGCAAAAGAATGCGTGAGGCTCTATAAAGGGCAGTGTGCTGAAAGCAAAGTGAAAAGACAAAGGCCTGTTGCGAAGTCAATCGCAACAGGCCTTTTCATTTCACGGGCTCAGGTATTTGAAACCGGGCTTTATTTAACAATTAACGCTGCTGGTTTTGCAGCGAATCGCGGATCTCGCGCAGCAGCAGCACGTCTTCCGGCGTCGGCGGCGGTTCCGCCGGAGCAGCTTGCGGCTCCTTGCGCAGTTTGTTGATGAACTTGACCATCAGAAAGATGATGAACGCGAGAATGATGAAGTTGATCGTCGCGGTAATGAACGAGCCGTAACCGAATACCGCCACGCCGGCCGTCTGCAGGTCTTTATACGATTCGGGGTTGCCTTTGTAAGTCGCTGGAATATGGCCGAGGCGAACGAACAGATTGGAGAAATCGAAGCCGCCGGTAGCGAGCCCGACGACCGGCATGATCAGGTCTTTAACCACGGAATTGACAATGGTGGAAAATGCGCCGCCGATAATCACACCGACCGCCAGATCCATCACATTGCCTTTGAGGGCAAATTCTTTAAATTCCTGGATCATGCTCATACACACACCTCCCTGATATGAATAGCCGAATCATACCAACCTGAAGCGGATAGGCTAGTGCTTTGGCCCCGACGCAACAAGTGCATTCGCCGCGTGTCGTTAATGAGGAAACTGTGACTCGCTATGACGCGCACGCTCCAGATGCGCGGCAAAACTGACCGGGTCGATGTTCGCGCCGCACAGCAGCACGCCCACACGTTTGCCCTGCAACTGTTCGCGCAACGGTCCGAGCAGTGCTGCGGTGGCGGCCGCGCAAGCCGGCTCGACCGCGAGCTTCAGCTGATTGAACAGGATCAGCATCGCTTCGCGCAACTGATCGTCGGACACCGTGACGAGCCGATCGATATGGCGGCGGCACAACTCGTAGCTATATTGCTCGGTATGCGGCGACATCAGCGAATCGGCGATGCTGTACATATGGCCCATTCTGACCGTATGGTTGGCGGCAAAACTCTTGCTCATCACATCGGAGCCTTCCGGTTCGACGCCGTACACGTGTATGTTCGGATTCGCGAGGCGCAGCGCGGTGGAGACGCCGGCCGCGAGGCCGCCGCCGCCGATCGGCACGATCACCGCTTCGAGGTCGGGTGTTTGCGTCGCCCATTCGTAGCCGAGCGTCGCCGAGCCGAGCACCGTGCGATAACCGTTGAACGGATGCACGAAATAACGGCCTTCCTCGGCCTCGATGCGTCGCACCAGTTCGAACGCTTCGGCGAGATCTTCCGCATAGACGATGTCGGCGCCGTATGCACGGCACAACGCGACGCGCGCCGGATTCGCCGCGCTGAACAGCACGACCTTCGCGCTGACGCCGAGCCGCATCGCCGCATAGGCGACCGCCACCGCGTGATTGCCGCCCGACACGCAGGTCACGCCCGCGCTCTTCTGCGCGTCGTCGAGCGCGAGCAGGTTCGTAAAGGCGCCGCGCGCCTTGAAGCTGCCACCCGCCTGCAAGAGCTCGAACTTGAAATTGACGACGGTGCCGCGCAGCGACGAGAAGTCGAGCCGGTCGAACACCGGCGTGCGCGCGACCCACGGCGTCAATGCGAAATGCTGCGCGGCGATGTCGTCGAGCGTGGGGATCGGCTCGCCGTCGATCGTGTGATCCGTGTGCTGCTGCATGGCGCTGGACATGGCGGTCGCTCCGGAGTCGTCGATGTCGCTCAGACCCGTGGCGCGGCGCGCAGGTTCACCGCGGCTGCGCGCCGCTGCAACGAGACGGGCTAAGCGGCCTCGACCGACATGCTGTGAATGAACTTGCGCAGGAAGCGCTCGCACGCGACGAGCTGCTCGAGCTCGACGAATTCGTTCGCCTTGTGCGCCTGCTGGATATCGCCGGGGCCGCAGACGATGCTCGGAATCCCCGCGTTCGAGAAGAGGCCTGCCTCGGTGCCGTACGCGACCTTACGCTTGTCCTGGTCGGCCGTCAGCGCGCGCACGAGTTGCGTGATCGCGGCCTGTTCAGACGAATCCAGTCCGGGCGCCGCGGCGATCTTCGTGATCTCGATCGCGGCCGCCGGATGCTCGCGCAGCATTTTCGGCAGCAGCGTTTCGCGCGCGTAGCTGTCGATGCGCGCGAAGATCTGCTCGGGATCGAGCGTCGGCAGATTGCGGAATTCGAACTGGAACTGGCATTCGGCCGGCACCGTGTTGATCGCGTTGCCGCCCGTGATCGTGCTGGTCTGCGCGGTGCTGAACGGCACGTCGTACAGTTCGTCGAACGGGCCTTGCGCGCGGAACTGGTCGGCCATGTCGCGGATGTGGCAGATCAGGCGCGCCGCGTACTCGATCGCGTTCAAGCCCTTCGGCGTCAGCGACGAATGCGCGGCCTGGCCTCGCACGCAGCAGTGATACGCGTTGATGCCCTTGTGCGCGATGATCGGGCGCATGCTGGTCGGCTCGCCGACGATACAGCCGTCCGGCTTCACGCCGCGCTTCATCAGATCGGCGATCATCAGCGGCGCGCCGACGCAGCCAACTTCCTCGTCGAATGACAGCGCGAAGTGGATCGGTTTCGCGAGCCTGGTACGCTGCATCTCGGGCACGAGCGCGAGCGCCGCGCCGATGAAACCCTTCATGTCGCAGGTGCCGCGGCCGTAGAGCTTGTCACCGCGAATCTCGGGCTTGAACGGATCGCTGTCCCATTGCTGGCCATCCACTGGCACGACGTCCGTATGGCCCGACAGCACGACGCCGCCGTTCGTTTCGCCATCGTGCGCGGGAATCGTCGCGAACAGGTTCGCCCATTTGCCGCCCTTGCCGTGCGTCAGCGTCGCGTCGATACCGACCGCGCGCAGTTCGTCGCGTACGGTTTCGATCAGGCCGAGATTCGGATTGCGGCTCACCGTGTCCATCGACACGAGACGGGTGACCCAGGGCAGAGATACCGGAGAAGCGGGAGAAGCGGAGGAGGCGGGCGACTGCGACGATTGCGCTGTTTCAGCGACGTGAGACATGACATGACTCCATCATTTTGTGTCTATCGATCATATCCCATATTGCATTTTGGTAAGGTGGCCAAAACGCCCGGCGCGCGTTGGCGCAGCGCAGCATCGATGCAAAAAACGGGGGACGTCCCCCCGTTTTTTTTGCTAGTTCAGGACCCTCAGCGCGCGGGCGCCGGCGCGGTGCCGCGGCTCGGCGAACCGAGCGCGCGCAAGGTCTCCTTGACGGTCGCGACGCGCACCGCGAGATCCGGGCTGCGCGTTTCGATACGCAGCTTGTCCTGGCCCGCGAGCTTGATGTGCTTGTGCTTCTGCACCATCTCGATGATCCGCATCGCGTCGACGGGCGGATTTGGGATGAACTGCAGGCCGATCACCGCTTCGCCGGCATCGATCTTCGAAATGCCGAGCGGTTTGGCGGCGAGCCGCAGACGATGCGTCTCCACCAGCGCATGCGCCTGCGGCGGCAGCTTGCCGAAGCGGTCGATCAGCTCCTCCTGGATACCGTCGATCGAATCGCTGTGTTCGCAGTTCGCGAGGCGCTTGTACAGCGACAGACGTTCCTGCACGTCGCCGCAATAATCCGACGGCAGGATCGCCGGCGAATGCAGGTTGATCTCGGTGGTCGCCGCGAGCGGCGCGGTGAGGTCCGGTTCCTTGCCGTTCTTCAGCGCCTTCACCGCGTCATTGAGCATGTCGGTATAAAGCTGGAAGCCGATCTCGTGAATCTCGCCCGACTGCTTGTCGCCGAGCACCTCGCCGGTGCCGCGAATCTCGAGGTCGTGCATCGCGAGATAGAAGCCCGAGCCGAGTTCCTCCATCTGCTGGATCGCTTCGAGCCGTCGTTGCGCCTGCTTGGTGAGCCCCTGCGGATCATGCACGAGCAGATATGAATATGCCTGGTGATGCGAGCGGCCGACGCGGCCCCGCAACTGATGCAATTGCGCGAGACCGAACTTGTCGGAACGATGGATCAGGATCGTGTTCGCGCTCGGCACGTCGATGCCGGTTTCGATGATCGTCGTGCACAGCAGCACATTCGCGCGTTGCGCGACGAAGTCGCGCATCACGCGTTCCAGTTCGCGCTCGTGCATCTGCCCATGCGCGACCGCGATGCGCGCTTCGGGCACGAGTGCTTCGAGCATCTGCCGGCGGTTCTCGATCGTCTCGACTTCGTTGTGCAGGAAGTAGACCTGGCCGCCGCGCTTCAACTCGCGCAGCATCGCTTCGCGAATCACGCTGTCTTCCTCGCGCCGCACGAAGGTCTTGATCGCAAGGCGCTTTTGCGGCGCCGTGGCGATCACCGAGAAATCGCGCAGGCCTTCGAGCGCCATGCCGAGCGTGCGCGGAATCGGCGTCGCGGTCAGCGTAAGCACGTCGACTTCAGCGCGCAGCGCCTTCAGCGCTTCCTTCTGACGCACGCCGAAGCGATGCTCCTCGTCGATGATCACGAGCCCGAGCCGCTTGAACTGCACATCCGACGACAGCAGCTTGTGCGTGCCGATCACGATGTCGACCGAACCTTCGTTGATCTGCTGGATCGCCGCGTTCACTTCCTTGGTCGACTTGAAGCGCGACAGCTCGGCGATGCGCACCGGCCAGTCGGAGAAGCGGTCACTGAAGGTTTGCGTGTGCTGTTCGGCGAGCAGCGTGGTGGGCGACAGCAGCGCGACCTGCTTGCCGCCCATTACCGCGATGAACGCCGCGCGCAACGCGACCTCGGTCTTGCCGAAGCCGACGTCGCCGCACACGAGCCGGTCCATCGGCTTGCCGCCCGTCATGTCCCCGATCACGGCCGCGATCGCGGCGGCCTGGTCCGGCGTCTCCTCGAAACCGAAGCTCTCGGCGAACTTCACATAGTCCTTTGGTTCGAGCGCGAACGCGTGGCCTTCGCGGGCGGCGCGGCGCGCGTACAGGTTGAGCAGTTCGGCGGCGGTATCGCGGATCTGCTGCGCGGCCTTGCGCTTGGCCTTTTCCCACTGGCCCGAACCCAGCGAATGCAGCGGCGCGCTTTCCGGATCGGCGCCGCTGTAGCGCGAGATCACGTGCAATTGCGCGACCGGCACGTAGAGCTTGCTGTCGCCCGCGTATTCGAGGTGCAGGAACTCGGTCTCGCCTTCGCCGAGGTCCATCGTGACCAGACCCATGTAGCGGCCGATGCCGTGCTGCGAATGGACGACCGGATCGCCGACCTTCAGCTCGGACAGATCGCGCACCATCGAATCGACGTTGCTCGCCTGTTCCTGGCGGCGGCGCCCCGCGCGGCGCGCGAGCGGTCCGTACAGCTCGGTTTCGGTGATGATCGCGATGCCGTCGCCCGGAATCGCGAAGCCGTTCGCGAGCGGCGCGACGCCGAGCGAGAACGGCGCATCGCTCTTGAGCCAGTCGGCGAAGCTGTCGGCCGAGGCGGGCTTCAGCTGATTGTCGGCGAGCAGTTGCAGCAGCGTCTCGCGACGGCCCGCCGATTCGGCGGCGAACAGCACGCGGTTCGGCGTCGTGCTCAGATACGCGCGCAGTGCCGAGACGGGGTCGTCGGCGTGACGGTCGATCGCGAGGTTCGGCAGAGCGATCGACCAGGCGCCGCCGCCGTTGGTGGGCAGCACGAGCCGAGCGAACGGTTTCGCGAACGTGAAGAAATCTTCGTCCGACAGGAACAGCTTCTGCGGTTCGAGGATCGGCCGGTCGCGGTCGTGCGACAGGAAGTTGAAGCGCTGTTTCGTGTCGTTCGTGAAGCGCCGGATCGCCGCGTCCAGATCGCCGACGAACGCGAGCTGGGAACCGTCGGGCAGGTAATGGAAGAGGGTGGCCGTTTCCTCGAAGAACAGCGGCAGATAGTATTCGATGCCCGCCGACGGCACGCCGTTGCCGATGTCTTTATAGATCGATGCGCGGCTCGGATCGCCCTCGAAGGTCTCACGCCAGCGGCTGCGGAATGCGGTGCGCGCGGCTTCGTCGAACGGGAATTCGCGGCCCGGCAGCAGGCGCACGTCCTTGACCGGATAGAGGCTGCGCTGCGTGTCGGGGTCGAATGCCCGGATCGAGTCCACCTGGTCATCGAACAGGTCGATCCGGTAGGGCAGCGGGGAGCCCATCGGGAACAGATCGAGCAGCGAGCCGCGCACGCAGTATTCGCCGGGACGCACGACCTGGCTCACGTGCTCGTAGCCGGCGAGCGTCAGCTGCGCCTTCAGCTTCGCTTCGTCGAGCCGTTCGCCCTGCGAGAACGAGAACGTGTAGGCGGCGAGGAACGACGCGGGCGGCATCCGGTACAAGGCCGTCGTGGCCGGCACCAGCAGGATGTCGCAGCGGCCTTCGCCGAGATCGTGCAGCGTCGCGAGACGCTCGGACACGAGGTCCTGATGGGGCGAAAACGTGTCGTAAGGCAGGGTCTCCCAGTCGGGCAAGAGGCGCACGCGCGCGTCGGGCGCGAAGAAGCCGATTTCCTGCGACAGCCGCTGCGCGTCGACCGCGCTTTCGCAGACCACCGCCAGCAGCGGCATCTTCTCGCGATAGCTGAGGTGGTAGCGGGCGATCAGCAGCGCGTCGGACGAACCGCGCGTGCCGTCGAAGGCGAAACGCTGGCCGGCCTTGACGAGCGCGACAGGCGAGGAGGACTGCGAGATTGCGGCGATGTCTGGCATAAAGGAGAGAAAGCGGCTCGGGGCTCACACGACGGCCAAGTTTACGCGTCCACGGGCGTGAATGCGAAGGACGTATTATAAAATCCGTCCTTTACTTTGACCTGGCGGCATCCGCACTCGTGACTTCCCGTCTCTTCGCCCTGATCCCGTGCGCAGGCACCGGCAGCCGTTCCGGCGCCGCGATGCCCAAGCAATACCGCACTGTCGCCGGCCGCGACATGCTGCATTACTCGCTCGCCGCGTTCGACGCGTGCAGCGAATTCACGCAGACGCTGGTCGTCATCGCACCCGACGACCAGCACTTCGACGCGCGCCGCTTCGGCAATCTGCGTTTCGCGGTGCGGCGCGTGGGCGGCGCGTCGCGCCAGGCGTCGGTGCTCAACGGTCTGCACGCGCTCGCCGAGTTCGGCGCCCACGACGACGATTGGGTGCTCGTGCACGACGCAGCCCGGCCCGGCATCACGCCGGCGCTGATCCGCACGCTGATCGGAACGCTCAAGGACGACGCGGTCGGCGGCATCATGGCGCTGCCGGTCGCCGATACGTTAAAGCGTATCGATCGCACGTCGACCGATGACCGCATCGCCCGTACCGAGGCACGCGACGGCTTGTGGCAGGCGCAGACGCCGCAGATGTTCCGCATCGGCATGCTGCGCGAGGCGATCCTGCGTGCGCAGGCCGACGGCCACGATCTGACCGACGAGGCGAGCGCGATCGAATGGTCGGGGCATGCGCCGAAGCTCGTGCAAGGCAGTCTGCGCAATTTCAAGGTCACGTATCCGGAAGATTTCGATCTGGCCGAGGCGATTCTGAGCCGCGCCGCCGGTTCGTGATACTTCGTATTTGCTCAATAGAAAGATTTGGAAAGGCTTTAAAGAAGCTTTAAACGCTTCAGCACTTGAGGATGTGACGCATATGGATTTCAGAATTGGGCAAGGCTACGACGTGCATGCGCTGGTGCCGGGACGCGCGTTGATCATCGGCGGCGTGACGATTCCGTACGAGCGCGGGCTGCTCGGTCACTCGGACGCGGACGTGCTGCTGCACGCGCTCACCGACGCGCTGTTCGGCGCGGCCGCGCTGGGCGATATCGGCCGCCACTTCTCCGATACCGACGCGAAGTTCGCCGGCGCCGACAGCCGCGTGCTGCTGCGCGAATGCGTGGCGCGCGTGAAGGCGGCGGGCTTCGCGATCGGCAACGTCGACAGCAGCGTGATCGCGCAGGCGCCGAAGCTCGCGCCGCATATCGAAGGGATGCGCGCGAATATCGCGGCGGACCTCGGCCTGCCGATCGAGCGTGTGAACGTCAAGGCGAAGACGAACGAGAAGCTCGGTTATCTCGGCCGCGGCGAGGGCATCGAGGCGCAGGCCGCGGTGTTGCTGGTCAGGAACTGAGCGGGCTTTGGTTTGCGTGACCGGCGGTGCCGCTTACAGCGTCGCGCCGCCGATCGTCCGATTGCTCGGACACAGTTCGTCCGTTTGCAGGCCGTCGAGGATGCGCAGCACTTCCTGGGGGTTACGGCCCACGTATAGATTGTTGACCGACACGTGCTGGATCGTGTTGTCCGGATCGACGATATAGGTCGCGCGCAGCGCGACGCCCGCTTCCTTGTCGCGCACGCCGAGCTGGTCGATCAATTCGCCTTTCACGTCGCCGAACGAGTAGTGGTTGAGCCTGTCGAGCGCCTTGTCCTCGCGGCGCCACGCGAGCTTCACATATTCATTGTCGACGCTGCCGCCGAGCAGCACCGCCTCGCGGTCCTCGAACTCCTTGACGAGCTTGCTGAAATCGACGATTTCCGTCGGGCAGATCAGCGAAAAATCCTTCGGATAGAAGTAGATGATTTTCCACTTGCCCGGAAAGGACTGATCGGTGATGTATTCGAACGCCGAGACGCCGTGCTCTTCGGGATGGTTGAAACCCGGTTTCGCGGCAATGACGGTGAACGCTTCGAGTTTGTCGCCAACGGTTTTCATGCAAAGGCTCCTTCGGAAGTCACATAAAGCGGCGTGCTTCGAATCACGACGGCGCGCCGTGTCGCGCGTCGTCGGCTCACGCGCTTTTCGCGAGCGGAAACTCGATCGTCACTTCAAGTCCAGGTCCGGGCGAGCGGTTGCGCAGACGCAGCGCGCCGCGATAACGCGCGACGAGCCGCTGCACGATCGCCATGCCGAGGCCCGTGCCGTTGGCCTGGGTGCGCGCCGAATTTACGCGATAGAACGGCCGCGTGACGAGCGCGAGCTGGTCTTCGGGAATGCCGGGGCCTTCGTCGACCACCGACAGTTCGACGCGCGAATGCGACACGCGCGTTTCGAGAATCACGCGTGGCACACCGTCACCGTCGCTGAGACCATATTTGCGCGCGTTCTCGAGCAGATTGCCGACCACGCGCCGCATGTCGGTTTCATCGGCCTCGATCACCGCCGACGGAGCGAGCCGTGTGATCAGCCGCATGCTGTCCTCGCTTTGCATCCGCGCGGCGAGCTCGCTCGCGATCACCGAGAGATCTACCGGTTCCGGCACCCGCTGCACCGGACGCGCGTAATCGAGGAAGCGGCCGATGATCATGTCCATCTGCTCGATGTCGTCGACCATCGCGTCCTTGGTGGCCTGATCGGACGGGCTCATTTCGGTTTCGAGCCGCAGCCGCGCGAGCGGTGTGCGCAGATCGTGCGAGATGCCCGCGAGCATCAGCGCGCGATCGGCCTCGAGCTGTTCGAGGTCGCGCACCATCTGATTGAAGCTTCGATTGGTTTCGGCGGCGACGCCCATGCCGCGCTCGGGCAGCGGCTCGGGCGATTGCCCGGAGCCGACCCTACGCGCGGCCATCGCGAGGCGCGCAAAAGGCCGGTTCACCAGACTCGTGATGAACGCCGCGCCGAACAGCGACAGCGCAAGCGCGAACACGCCCCAGCCGGCCCACTGCAGGCCGGTCGCGTTATCGAGCTGATCGCGATCGAGGGCGACCCAGTAATCGTCGTCGTCGATCTTGAAGCTGATCCATACGCCGTTGATGTCGTTGACGCTCTGCGCGATCACCGTGTCGTCGCCGAGACGGCCGCGGATGTCGTGCTCGATCAGACGATTCAGTGATTCGTCGGGCTGGAGTTTGTATTTGTCGGTGGCTTCGCGCGGATACACGCGCACCCCTTCATTGCTCTCCAGATCCTGCAGCAGCGCGCGCCGCAGGTCGGGATCGGAATAGAGGAGTGCGGTGCGCGTGAGTTTGACGATCGCGACGAGTTGCAGAGCCACGCGCTGCGCGCGCGGCTCCCGCTCGATCACGCGAAAGCTCTGGAACCACGCGGCGAGACTGACTGCGATCAACAGCGCGATCAGCAGAAAGGTCCGCCAGAAAAGGCCGCCGAACGCGAGCGTCAGGAGGCGCCGGTCGATCCGCATGGGCCCTTCTTATCTGGAGTCAAAGACAGAAACTATATGGGACCGAAGCAGGTGCTTTGCATGAGACCAGATGACGCACTGAAGCGCGAACTCTGATCCACAGCTAAAGCGCCTACTCTGGTCGACATGAAAACGGAGCACAAACTCAGGCTGCGCCGTCGGGAATGAACACGTAGCCGAGGCCCCACACGGTCTGAATGAAGCGCGGGCTGCCCGGGTCCGGCTCGATCAGCTTGCGCAGACGCGAGATCTGCACGTCGAGGCTGCGGTCGAAGACTTCGTATTCGCGGCCGCGTGCGAGCTCCATCAGCTTTTCGCGCGACAGCGGCTGACGCGGATGACGGGCGAACACCTTCAGCACCGAGAATTCACCGGTGGTAAGCGGAATTTCCTGGCCGGCCTTGGTCAGCGTGCGGGTGGCGAGATTCAGTGCGAACTCACCGAACTCGAACACCTCGGTGGTCTCGGACGGCGCGCCCGGCAACTCGGACGGCGACTGACGGCGCAGCACCGCGTGAATGCGCGCGACCAGTTCACGCGGATTGAACGGCTTGGGCAGGTAGTCGTCGGCACCCATCTCGAGTCCGACGATGCGATCGACATCCTCGCCCTTGGCCGTCAGCATGATGATCGGCGTGCGGTCGTTGCTGCCGCGCAGACGTCGGCAGATCGACAGGCCGTCCTCACCGGGCAGCATCAGATCGAGCACCAGCAGATCGAAGCGCTCGCGCACCCAGAGCTTGTTCATTGACGGCGCATTTTCGGCGACGTAGACGTTGAAGCCCTGCTCACCGAGATAGCGGCGCAGAAGATCGCGCAGGCGTGGATCGTCGTCGACGACGAGGATTTTCGAAGGGTTTTTGGTTTCCATGGTCGGCATCTTAGCGCGATTAGAAAGTGGTGCGCGGTTACACCATTTCTGGGGTTACAGTCAGTTACAAAATTTACCCGCGGTATGGCGCGACGTAAAGTATGCGCGTTTAGACTCCTTTACTGAATGCGGCTGTTCGGTGGATACTTCACTCGACAAAACTCTCGTACCCGGCTGTTACCGGGGTTTGTATACGCATCTGAGGTAGCCGGTTGCCGCGCCACGAAGGGAACAACATGAAGGGAGGGGTTTGGCCAAATGTGCGCCTGAGCGTGATTGCACTGGCGGTTGCCGGTACGCTCGCAGGCACACTGGGCCCGACGCTCGCCCATGCGCAGCCGTCCGCGGATAGAGCGGCGAGCGAGCATGCGCCCCGCTCCGGCAATGGCAAACCCAGCCACCGCAACCCGAGCATCGATCACCCTGCTTCTGACGTGATGTTGCGTACCGCGGTTCCCCCTGATCTCGATCAACGTCGGCGCGACGGGCATATGACGCCCGAAGAGCGTCGGCTGCTGCGGCAGCACATCGAAGACGCCGTGCGCGAGTTGTACAAGCGTTAGTCTCAGCGCGTGCATCGTCGCGTGAACAATCCTGTTGCACCTTCAGCTTCCACTTCCTGGTCCGCTGCTCTGTTGAGTCGCTAGCATCCGTTCGAGATTTCACGCGCAACGGATCAGCATTGGCGAACCTTTCCAACGTGTGTGGCGAGCGTCGCGCGTTAGCGCGCGCAGCGAAGCGATATCGGCGTCTCTTGACTGGGTGTTCGAGCCCATTCCAATGCGTGCCGAGCGCATCACACGGAGACCGGACCAGCGTCGCGAGCAACAAATGCGGCTCGGACAGCGTTACGAACTATTACGTGCAAGCTGAGTGCGCGCCGGGCGAACACGCCTTCACCGCCAGTCGAGTTCATGATCGGCGCATTGCGCGCATTCGATGTCGGCTGCGACGATACCTCGCGGTTCGTCGCGCCGATCCGCGCGTTCCGGGCGAACCTGTTCTATCCGCCGAACGCCAAACGATGGCTGGGCGGGGCGTCGCGGATCAACAGCTCGACGCTGCTCGCGCACAAGCAGTTCGTCGAGCAGCTGTTTCGCGCGACCAGGAATGCAGCGGCGCCGCGCATGAATGGCGCGGCCAGCGCTTGCCTCGAATCAGGTGCGCCCGCCGCTGCAGCGCGTCATGGCGCGCAATGGCCGGGGTGGCGTACGCTTTGACATCGCGATCTGGCTCGCGCAGAGGCAACGGGCGGCCCGGCACGCGCCATCATGATCACGACGAGGTGCAGCATGAAACGACGCAGCTTTCTGTCGATGAGCGCGGCCGCCGGCGCATTGCTGTGTTTGCCTCGCGCGCTCGCCGCGGAGGACGCGAACGCTGCGCATTGGCGGGATGCATCGAAAGCGTCGGTTGTGCCGGGGCGCGGTTACGACAACCTGCTGATCCTGATCGAACTCAAAGGCGGCAACGACGGTTTGAACACCGTGATCCCGTTCGCCGATCCCGCGTACTACGCGCTGCGCAAAAACATCGGCATCAAACGCGAACAGATGATCCACCTCGACGAGCGCACCGCGCTGCATCCAGCGTTGCAGCCGTTGATGCCGCTATGGCGCAGCCGGCAACTCGCGATCGTGCAGGGTGTCGGCTACGCGCAGCCGAACCTGTCGCATTTCCGGTCGATCGAGATCTGGGATACCGCGTCACGCTCCGATCAGTATCTGCGCGACGGCTGGCTCACGCGCGCGTTCGCGATGAAGCCGGTACCCTTCGATTTCGCGGCCGACGGCGTCGTGATCGGCAGCGCCGAAATGGGGCCGCTCGCAAATGGCGCGCGCGCGATCGCGCTGGTCAATCGCACGCAGTTCGTCGGGACCTTGCGACTCGCGACGCCGGTGCCTGAGTTGAAGACCGCGTTTCCTGATGGCGCGTTCGGCAATTCGATCAAAACGGCGATGCAGGTGCTGGCCGCTTCGGACACCCTGAAGATAACTGCCGCCGGACGCGCGCCCATGGAGCAGTCGTCGAGCGGCCGAGGTGTGGCCGTGATCCGGCTAACGCTGAACGGTTTCGATACGCACCAGAACCAGCGCGGACAGCACGCCGCGTTGCTTCAACACTTCGCGCAAGGGATGGTGGCGATGCAGGCCGCGCTCGTCGAGTTGGGCCGGTGGAACGATACGCTCGTGATGACGTATGCGGAGTTCGGGCGCCGTCCGCGCGAGAATGAGAGCAACGGCACCGATCACGGCACGGTGGCGCCGCACTTCGTGACGGGTGGTCGCGTGCGGGGCGATTTGTATGGCGTACCGCCGATGCTTGCGCGGCTCGACGGAAATGGCAACCTGCCGGTGGGCGTGGATTTTCGCCAGATTTATGCGACGGTGCTCGGGCCCTGGTGGGGCTTGGACGCGTCGACGATTCTGCAGCAGCGGTTCGAGCCGCTGCCATTGCTGCGGGCGTGAGCGGATGGGCGCGAATCGACGCGCCTCGCTGTCACGCTACTTCGCGCGCCATGCGATCCATAGCTTGCGGATCGGCGTCAACGCGATGCGTTGATGCAGCACGTGATAACCGTCGCGCTCGATTTCATCGAGCAACGCCAACGCGAGCGCCGCGAGCGCGAGCAGCGTGCGCTGGGCACGCCGCGCGCTCGCGGGCACCGCGGCGAGCGCGCTCTGCACGGCATCGCGCGCGCGATGCGTCTCGAAGCGCATCAGCTCGGTGAACGCATCGGTGTATTTGCGGTTGATCAGATCAGCGGCGGTGACGTTGTAGCGCTGCATCTCGTCGATCGGAACGTAGATGCGGCCGTGCCGCGCATCGTTGCCGGTTTCGGCGACGAACTGCGCGAGCATCAGCGCCTCGCCGAGCGGAGCGGCCCACGTCGAAGCTTGCTCGGCATCGTCGGCCGATCCGGCTGCCGCGGCGCGCGACACCAGCGACGCGAAATTGCCGCCGACCCCGCGCACATAGCGCCGCAGGTTCGGATAGTCGAGATAGCGTGCCTGGTCGAGATCCATCTCGAAGCCCGCGAGCAATTCCTGCAGAGCCGGATACTCGGCCTGCGCGTCGGGCAGATAGGCCGCGAGGGCCTTGGACACCGGATGCGACGGCGAGCCCGCGGCGAGCGCGGCGATTTCTTTCTGCCACCACGCGAGCTTGGTGCGGCCGACCGCGGGATCGCTCGTCTCCTTGACCGTTTCCTCGAACTCGCGACGCAATGCGAAGAGCGCCGTCAACAGCGGCTGACTGGCTGCGCGGGCCTGGCGAAGCGCATAGTAGGTGCTCGATCCTGGGGGCGCCGCTTTCTGCTGGCAATAGTCGTCGAAATTCACGGGATGAGAGTGTGGGGAAGGGCTGGCGAGAAGGGCGCTGGCGTCCGTTGCGGCGCCCGTCTCGACGAGCCGAAAATTGTAGCATCGGCGCCGCGCGCGCAGATACCGCTGGGTGCAGACAAGCGCGAATCAATCGGTTAGAATCTCGCGCTTACGCTTTCGGGCACGTGTTTGGCGCGCATGGAAGTGCACAGGACAATCGGGCACGACGCATCGCGGCGTACCCGGCTGCGAGGGTGGCGAAATTGGTAGACGCACCAGGTTTAGGTCCTGACGCCCGCAAGGGTGTAGGGGTTCGAGTCCCCTCCCTCGCACCATTTGTTGGTAGTCAAGAAAAACCCCGTCACGTCTTTGGACCGACGGGGTTTTTTCTTTGCTGCACGGTCTCTGCAAGGCCGCAGGGTTGCCCCGCGGCTTGTCATTGCGGCCGCGCGACTTAGGCGCCCGGCGTTCCCGGCGCTTGCTGCGAACCCGGCAACTCCGCTTGCGCGGCACCTTCGAGGAAGCGGCGCGTCGACTCGAACGCTTGCAGCATCTGGTCCGGCCACGGCGTTTGCAGCATCACGGCCTGATGATTTTCAAATGCCGACGACAGAAGTTTCGCCAGTTCCGGCGAACGAAGATGACGCAGCACGACGCTGACCGCGATTGCGGTTGCCTGGCTCGCGCCGGCGGTCTGAAGTTCCGACGCGGTGAGTGCCGCGACCTGTTTGTTGATGTCCACTGAAACGTCCCTGGATGAAAAAGAGGGTGAAGGCACGTTGGCCAATGCTCAATTTTGACACGCGCCGCCCAATGCCGTGAAACGGCGCTCTTCAGATGTGGCCGGTGCGCCGCGGGTGATCACTCCCGCGCGTTCATCGCGCGAATTACCTTGTCGAGCGCCGCGCCGAACGCGGCCCTTTCTTCTTCGTCGAGACAGTCGAACATATCGCCGTTCCACTTGCGCGCGATCGGCATCACCTTGCGATACAGCGCGCGGCCTTCCTGCGTCAGCGAGACCAGCACGACGCGGCCGTCCGCGGCGCTCGTCTCGCGTTGCACGAGTCCCTGCCGGATCAGCGCTTCGGCTGCGCGACTCGCCTGGCTTTTGTCCAGATTGGCATGACGTGCCAGTTCCATGATCGAGAATGGTCCGAACGATCCCACCGACGCAATCACGCGCGCTTCAGGCAGCGTTACGTCGAGCTTCGCCGCATAGCGCGCGCTGATGCCGCGCTCGGCCAGTTTGTTCAGAACATGCAGACGATACGTGAGGAGTTGCTCGAGCCCGGCTTTGGCGGAGTCCTTCATGGTCACCCCGTGATGTGTGGAACGGTCGTGGCGCTGTGATTGTTGCGGCAACCGTTTCGCGGGTCAACGCACGCCGTATTTCAGCCGCGTCAACTGCTCGGCCTCGTTGGCGAGCAGGCGCGCTGCGTCGCGAATCGCGACGTCGAGCGTGATCGGCCCGGGCGCCGGCGAAAAGCAGCCGCTGAAGTGTTCGGCGAGGCGTGGCAGCGCGGCGGGGTCGACTGCGCCCGACAGCAGCGTAGCGGGCACGCCCGCGGCTCGCGCATGCGCGCACGCGATGAACGGCGCCTTGCCATGCAGCGTCTGTACGTCGGAGCGGCCTTCGCCGGTGATCAGCCAGTCGGCGCCGGCGAGCGCCGCGTCGAGGCCGATTTGCCGCGCGACGGTCTCCGCGCCCGGCTCGAACTGCGCGCCGAGCATATGCAACGCGAAGCCGAGACCGCCTGCCGCGCCCGCGCCCGGCAGGTCGCGCGCGCTGTGGCCGAGCGCGGCTTCGAGCAGATCGGCGAAGCGCGCGAGCGCCGCGTCGATCGGTACGACCTGTTCGGGCTTCACGCCTTTTTGCGGTCCGAAGATCGCGGTCGCGCCGTGCTCGCCGGTCAGCGGATTGTCGACGTCCGACATACCGACGAACTGCGTGTCGGCAAGCCGCGCGTCGAGTAGCGACGCATCGACCCGCGCCACGCGTGCAAGCTGCTCGGGCGTGCCTTCGAGCGCGTTGCCTTGCGCGTCGAACAGTTGCAGGCCGAGGCCGGTCAGCAAGCCGGCGCCGCCGTCGTTCGTGCTGCTGCCGCCGAGCGCGACGAAAAAGCGCCGCACGCCGGCGTCGAGCAACGCGCGAATCGCTTCGCCCATGCCACGCGTGCTGCGCGCCTCGACCGGCACGCCCATGCCGACTGGGTCCGTAATGCCGACGATCTCCGCCGTTTCGATGATTGCGCTGCCATCCGCGAGCAGGCCTGTGAGCGCCGCGCGCGTCGGGCCGGCCGCGCCGCGCACACTAAGCGTGCGGCGCTCGCCGCCGCTCGTGAGCATGGCGTCGAGCGTGCCTTCGCCGCCGTCGGCCATCGGACAAATGCGCACGCTTGCGTCGGGGCGTGCACGCTGGATGCCGGCTGCGATCGCCTGCGCGACCTCTTCCGCGCTGAGCGAGCCTTTGAATGAATCGGGAGCGATGACGACGACAGGCGAGGGCGACGAATTCGGCATGGTGTCTCTGAGAGGTTTGAGTCGTTGTAAGCGGTTGCTGGCGCCGATGAAGCGACCGGCTGCTGGTGACCGGAGGTGGTGGCCCGACCGAGTGCGTTAGCTTATCAGCATGGGGGCGTCGGCTGAATATGTCGAAAGGCATAGGCGGGATCGCTGCAAACCGGATAGCGACGCCAGAGACAAACCACGCTTGCTGTGCCAAAACAACCCGAAAATGCCCCGCAAAACGCGCAGAATGAAGGGAAAACTCGATGCATTCATCGAATCCCGGCTTGGCGCGCAAATAGTTTGCTAAAATATTCGGCTCTTTGGACTCAACCGTGCTGCCGGCGGCCTGCAAGCCCGCGGCGCAGGTGCGTGATCGATGCAATCGGCGCAAATCGATGCGAAGCGACATCGACGGGCAGCACGGAGAAGATAACTGATTCGCTCGAATAATTTTAGGACGATTGAAGCCATGGCTAACGTTGTTGAAAACCTCGGCAAGCTCGAACGCCGCGTGACGATTTCCCTGCCGAAGGATGCCGTGCAGAAGGAAGTGGATTCGCGTATCCGTCAACTCGCGAAGAACGTGCGCATGCCGGGTTTCCGCCCGGGCAAGGTGCCGCTCAAGATGGTCACGCAACAGTATTCGGGCCAGGTGGAAGCCGAAGTGCTGAGCGACAAGGTCGGCAAGGAATTCTTCGACATCAGCCGCGCCGAGAACCTGCGTGTGGCGGGTCAGCCGAGCTTCGCGCCGAAGACCGACGCCGCTGAAGGCAGCTACGCGTTCGACGCGACCTTCGAGGTGTACCCGGAAGTGAAGCTGGGCGACGTCGCCACGGCTGAAATCGAGCGCACCACGACCACCATCAGCGAAGCGGAAATCGACCGCACGCTGGACATCTTGCGCAAGCAGCGCGTGCACTTCCACGCTCGCGGCGAAGCCGGCGAGCACGGCGACGGCGGCGCGGACGCGGCCGCCAAAGAAGGCGACCGAGTGACGGTCGACTTCGTCGGCAAGATCGACGGTGAAGCATTCCAGGGCGGTAGCGCCGAAGACTTCGGCTTCATCCTCGGCGAAGGCCGCATGCTGCCGGAATTCGAAAAAGCGGCGCTCGGCCTGAAGGTCGGCGAAGCGAAGGAATTCGACCTGAAGTTCCCAGACGACTACCACGGCAAGGAAGTGGCGGGCAAGACGGCGCAATTCACGATCACGATGAAGAAGATCGAATGGCCGCATCTGCCGGAAGTCGATGGCGAATTCGCGAAATCGCTCGGTATCCAGGACGGCGATCTGACCAAGATGCGCGCCGAAATCAAGGACAACCTCGAGCGCGAAGCGAAGCGCCGCACGCAAGCCATCGTCAAGAATCAGGTGATGGACGCGCTGCTGAAGATCTCGGAACTCGACGTGCCGAACGCGCTGATCGAACAGGATCAGGAACGCCTCGTCGCTATGGCTCGCCAGGATCTGGAGCAGCGTGGCGTGCCGAACGCGAAGGACGCGCCGATCCCGGCTGCGATGTTCAAGGAACAGGCCGAGCGCCGCGTCAAGCTGGGTCTCGTGTTGGCCGAGCTCGTCAAGGCGAACGAACTCCAGGCGAAGCCGGAGCAGATCCGTGCCGAAGTCGACGAATTCGCGAAAAGCTACGAAGACCCGAAGGAAGTCGTCCGCTGGTATTATTCGAACCAGCAACGTCTTGCTGAAATGGAAGCGTACGTCGTTGAAGCCAACGTCGTCGACTTCGTCCTCAGCAAGGCCAAGGTGACGGACAAGGAAGTGAGCTTCGAGGAACTGGCAAGCGCAACGGCGCAATCGTAAGCGTCGCTGCAACGGCGTGCCGGCTGTCGGAGCGACCGACGGCCCGCACGCCGTTTTTTTGCGCCGCGAGAGTGTGTGACGTACCGGATCCCGGTCGTGGGTGCACACAAAGACGGCACTTGAATACGGGCTCGTCGCACCAACCTGTGTCTAGCAGCTAATATTCAGAATATTTCCAGACAAGGATCCATTGCATGACCTTTCGCGCCCAAATGCTGGACACGTTGACCTCCCAGTCGTCCCGGGATCTCGAAGCGCAGGCACTCGGTCTGGTGCCGATCGTCGTGGAAACGAGCGGCCGGGGCGAGCGTTCGTATGATATTTATTCGCGTCTGCTGAAGGAACGCATTGTGTTCCTCGTAGGCGAAGTGAACGACCAGACAGCCAACCTGGTGGTTGCGCAGATGCTGTTTCTCGAAAGCGAGAATCCAGACAAGGACATCTACTTCTACATCAACAGCCCGGGCGGCTCCGTGTCTGCCGGTATGGCGATCTACGATACGATGCAGTTCATCAAGCCGGACGTTTCGACCCTTTGCATGGGGCTCGCGGCAAGCATGGGCGCGTTCCTGCTCGCGGCCGGCGCGAAGGGCAAGCGTTTCGCGCTGCCGAATTCGCGCGTGATGATTCACCAGCCGCTCGGCGGCGCGCGCGGTCAGGCATCGGACATCGAAATCCAGGCGCGCGAAATCCTGTACCTGAAGGATCGACTGAATCATCTGCTCGCGCATCACACCGGTCAGCCCGTTGAGCGCATCGCGCGTGACACCGACCGCGACAATTTCATGTCCGGCGATGACGCGCAGGCGTACGGCCTTGTTGACCAAGTGGCGCACAAACGTCCTTGACCTGGTACGGTTTTGCCACGCTGTTTTGCCCACTGTTGCGGCAAAACCGTCATCGGGCCGGTGGTGAATGTTCAACTTCCGTCCGGGCGTCTGCGGCAAGCGCCGTTATCCTGCTCACTAGCTCTGCCGCGCCCAAACTGCGTGGCGGGGGCAAACGGCGTATTATGTAATCCGGTGTCCGGAGGCTCACACATCTATGGCGGACAAGAAAGGTTCTAACAGCGAAAAGCTGTTGTATTGCTCGTTTTGCGGCAAGAGCCAGCATGAGGTCAAGAAACTGATTGCTGGCCCGTCGGTATTCATCTGCGATGAATGTATCGATCTATGCAACGAAATCATTCGTGACGAGGCTGCAGGCGCGGGCATCGAGGCGGGCTTGTCCAAGTCCGACCTACCGACTCCGCAGGAAATCCGCGAAATTCTGGACCAGTACGTGATCGGTCAGGAACGTGCGAAGAAAATCCTCGCGGTCGCGGTCTACAACCACTACAAGCGTCTCAAGCATCTCGACAAGAAGGACGAAATCGAGCTGTCGAAGAGCAACATCCTGCTGATCGGCCCGACCGGCTCCGGTAAGACGCTGCTCGCGCAGACGCTCGCGCGCCTTCTGAACGTGCCGTTCGTGATCGCCGACGCGACCACGCTGACGGAAGCCGGCTATGTCGGTGAAGATGTCGAGAACATCATCCAGAAGCTGCTGCAGAATTGTAATTACGAGGTGGACAAGGCCCAGCGCGGCATTGTCTACATCGACGAGATCGACAAGATCAGCCGCAAGTCCGACAACCCGTCCATCACGCGCGACGTGTCGGGCGAGGGCGTGCAGCAGGCTCTGCTGAAGCTGGTCGAAGGCACGATGGCGTCGGTGCCGCCGCAAGGTGGCCGTAAGCATCCGAACCAGGACTTCATCCAGGTCGATACGACCAACATCCTGTTCATCTGCGGCGGCGCGTTCGACGGCCTGGAAAAGGTCATCGTCGACCGTACCGAGAAGACTGGCATCGGTTTTGGCGCCAGCGTGAAGAGCAAGCAGGACCGCGATGCCGGTGAAGTGCTGCGCGAAGTGGAACCGGAAGATCTGATCAAGTTCGGCCTGATTCCAGAACTGATCGGCCGTCTGCCGGTGGTTGCCACGCTCGGCAAGCTCGACGAAGCGGCGCTGATGAAGATTCTCGTCGAACCGAAGAATGCGCTGGTCAAGCAGTATCACAAGCTCTTCAGCATGGAGCGCGTCGAACTGGAAATTCGTCCGGCCGCGCTGCAGGCCGTGGCGCGCAAGGCGATCCGCCGCAAGACCGGGGCGCGGGGCCTGCGTTCGATTCTGGAACAGGCGTTGCTCGACGTGATGTACGACCTTCCGCAAATGAAAGGTGTCAGCAAGGTCATCATCGATGACAACGTTATCGACGGCGACGGCAAACCGCTGCTGATCTACGAAGACGCGCCGAAGGTCGCGGGTTCGAACTGATCGGCTTTCGAGTTCTGCAAAAAAGCCGTTCATGGCGACGTGAACGGCTTTTTCGTTTATCGTGTGGTCAGGCTGGTTGTTC
Organism: Paraburkholderia youngii; assembly: GCF_013366925.1. Taxonomy (NCBI): domain Bacteria; kingdom Pseudomonadati; phylum Pseudomonadota; class Betaproteobacteria; order Burkholderiales; family Burkholderiaceae; genus Paraburkholderia; species Paraburkholderia youngii. The sequence continues at coordinate 4,645,256 of NZ_JAALDK010000001.1, read as the reverse complement.
TCAACTATGGAGTCACTGAACCTTCGGAGTCACTGAACTTTTCCCACACGCGGAGGCTTGCAATATTTTCTGCTGGCCTCACCTATCGAACGAACTGATTCCACTCATGGGGAAATGAAATGTCAGGAACCCAACTCCTCCCGCCGGAACGCATTACGCTGCCGCTGCTCCCGCTGCGCGACGTAGTCGTTTTCCCGCACATGGTGATTCCGCTCTTCGTAGGCCGCCCGAAGTCGATCAAGGCTCTCGAAGCAGCGATGGAAGGCGGCAAGCACATCATGCTCGTCGCCCAGAAAACGGCTGCGAAAGATGAGCCGACCGAAAAGGACATGTACGAAGTAGGGTGTATCGCCAACATCCTGCAGATGCTGAAACTGCCCGACGGTACCGTGAAGGTGCTCGTCGAAGGCTTGCAGCGCGCGAAGACGCTTTCCATCGAAGAACAGGAAACGCAGTTCTCGTGCGAAGTCATGCCGCTCGAACCCGACCATGCCGACAGCGCTGAAACCGAAGCGCTGCGTCGCGCGATCGTGTCGCAGTTCGACCAGTATGTGAAGCTGAACAAGAAGATCCCGCCGGAGATCCTGACCTCCTTGTCGGGTATCGACGAAGCCGGGCGTCTCGCGGACACGATTGCCGCGCATCTGCCGCTCAAGCTCGACCAGAAGCAGCACATCCTCGAGATGTTCCCGGTGATCGAGCGGCTCGAGCATCTGCTCGCGCAACTCGAAGCCGAGATCGACATCCTGCAGGTCGAAAAGCGTATCCGTGGGCGCGTGAAGCGTCAGATGGAGAAGAGCCAGCGCGAGTACTACCTGAACGAACAGGTCAAGGCGATCCAGAAGGAACTCGGCGAAGGCGAAGAAGGTGCGGATCTCGAGGAGCTCGAGAAGCGCATCACGGCTGCCCGCATGCCGAAGGAAGCGAAGAAGAAGGCCGACGCCGAGCTGAAGAAGCTCAAGCTGATGTCGCCGATGTCGGCGGAAGCGACGGTCGTGCGCAACTACATCGACACGCTGATCGGCTTGCCGTGGCGCAAGAAGAGCAAGGTCAACAACGACCTGTCGAATGCGGAACGCGTGCTCGACGAAGACCACTTCGGTCTCGAGAAGGTGAAGGAACGCATCCTCGAGTACCTCGCGGTGCAGCAACGTGTCGACAAAGTCAAGGCGCCGATCCTGTGCCTCGTTGGGCCTCCGGGTGTCGGTAAGACTTCGCTCGGCCAGTCGATCGCGCGCGCGACGAACCGCAAGTTCGTGCGCATGGCATTGGGCGGCGTGCGTGACGAAGCCGAGATTCGCGGCCACCGTCGTACGTACATCGGTTCGATGCCGGGCAAGATCCTGCAGAGCCTGACCAAGGTCGGCGTGCGCAATCCGCTCTTCCTGCTCGACGAAGTCGACAAGATGGGCCAGGATTTCCGCGGCGATCCGTCGTCGGCGCTGCTCGAAGTGCTCGATCCGGAACAGAACCATACGTTTGCCGATCACTACGTCGAGGTCGATTTCGATCTGTCGGACGTGATGTTCGTCGCGACGTCGAACTCGCTGAACATTCCGCCGCCACTGCTCGACCGGATGGAAGTGATTCGTCTGTCCGGCTATACGGAAGACGAGAAGGTCAGCATCGCGCAGCGTTATCTGTTGCCGAAGCAGAAGAAGAACAACGGCCTCAAGGATGGCGAGGTCGATGTAACCGAATCCGCGATCCGCGACATCATTCGCTACTACACGCGTGAAGCGGGCGTGCGTTCGCTCGAGCGTGAAGTGTCGAAGATTTGCCGCAAGGTCGTGAAGATGCTTCTGCTGAAGAAGGCGGAAGGCGCGGTGAAGGTCGACGGTAGCAATCTCGACACGTTCCTCGGCGTGCGCAAGTACGACTTCGGTCTGGCCGCAAAGGAAAATCAGGTGGGCCAGGTCACGGGTCTCGCGTGGACGGAAGTGGGCGGCGATCTGCTGACCATCGAAGCCGCAGTGATGCCGGGCAAGGGCAATGTGATCCGCACGGGTTCGCTCGGCGACGTGATGAAGGAATCCGTCGAAGCGGCGCGCTCGGTCGTGCGTTCGCGTTCACGTCGTCTTGGCATCAAGGACGAAGCGTTCGACAAGCAGGATATTCACATCCACGTGCCGGAAGGCGCGACGCCGAAAGATGGTCCTTCGGCTGGTATCGCGATGACGACCGCGCTGGTGTCGGTGTTGACCGGTATTCCGGTGCGCGCCGATGTCGCGATGACGGGCGAAATCACGTTGCGTGGCGAAGTCCTGCCGATCGGTGGCCTGAAGGAGAAACTGCTCGCGGCGCATCGCGGTGGTATCAAGCTGGTGCTGATTCCGGAAGAAAACGTCAAGGACTTGACGGAGATTCCGGACAATGTGAAGAACGCGATCGAAATCGTGCCGGTCCGCTGGATCGACAAGGTGCTCGAACTTGCGCTCGAACGCGTGCCGCAGGCGTTGCCGGAAGAAGAACCGAAGCCTTCGGCGCCGGTTGGTGCCGAGCCGGGCAAGGATGCCGCGACGGACGTCGTCAAGCACTAAGGTCCGAAGCGCATCTGAATGCGCCGGCGTCAAAGCATCCAGCGGCGCTGTTGTTCGCTGAAGCAGAAAACCCGCGGTCAAGGCCGCGGGTTTTTTATTGCCCCCACGACCTTGGCGCGGTGTCGCATCACCAGACTCTCCGCTGCAACATACTGTGATGAAAGCGCCCCTCTAAAATCACCTCGATCAGGCTCAACCCCGGTTGACACAAGGGTTTCGGCCGCTTCTAATGGGGCGGCCTGGCGTTAGCGCCGGCCGCGTGGCGCGAGGTGCTGGAAAGCACTGTCACGATTGCCAATAACCATTCACGGGGGTTTTGAATGAACAAGACGGAATTGATCGATCACATCGCACAGCAAGCCGACATTTCGAAGGCTGCGGCCGGCCGTGCGCTCGATGCAGTCATCGCGGGCGTCAAAAGCACGTTGAAGAAGGGCGGATCGGTCACGCTGGTTGGCTTTGGCACGTTCGCGGTCGGCAAGCGCACGGCGCGCACCGGGCGCAATCCGCGCACGGGCGCCGCGATCAAAATCAAGGCGGCAAAAGTTCCTAAATTTAGGCCTGGCAAAGCGCTGAAGGATGCGCTAAACTAACGGGCTTGCTGCTTGAGGAATTGCTTGACCCGGTTGCATCGTCGATTCATCGGGTGAGCGGCTGCAAGGCAGAAAACACATCAAGCATTGAATCACGAAACGGGTGCTTAGCTCAGTTGGTAGAGCGGCGCCCTTACAAGGCGTAGGTCGGGAGTTCGAGCCTCTCAGCACCCACCAGTTTCAGATTCGGCGGCAGTGTTTTCAATAGCAAGAGCGCAGTAAAAGGAGTGGTAGTTCAGTCGGTTAGAATACCGGCCTGTCACGCCGGGGGTCGCGGGTTCGAGTCCCGTCCACTCCGCCAGTATCCACGAAAGGCGAACTCCGGTTCGCCTTTTTTGTTGCCCGCTGAGGTAAGATCGGGCGTTCTGTTTTTGGCATCCCTCACGCATGCTCGATTTTTTCCGCAATCACCAACGCCTGATGATGTTCATGCTCATCCTCGTCATTTTGCCGGGGTTGGGTTTTGTGGGTATTCAGGGCTTCCGCGGCTTCTTTGACGAAAGCGCAAACGTCGCGAGTGTCAACGGTCACAAGATCACCCGCGTCGAATACGACGACGCGATGCGCCAGCAGATCGACCGGGGGCGTCAGATGCTCGGTGCACAGTTCGACATGAAGTCGTTCGACACACCGGAGCGCCGCCGCCAGATGCTCGACGGCATGATCGAGCAGCGTGTGCTCGCCGACGAAACGCAGCGTCTGCATCTGACCGCATCGGACGAGGCGGTGCGCCGTGCGCTGCTGTCCGATCCGGTGATTTCGTCGCTGAAAAATCCCGACGGTTCGATCGACCTCGAGCGCTACAAGCAGTTGCTCGCGATGCAGGGCATGACGCCCGATCAGTACGACGAGCGCATGCGCTACAACCTCGCGATGCAACAGCTGCCCGCGAGCATCGCGGCGAGCGCGTTCACGTCGAAGACGCTTGCGCAGCACCTGACCGAGCTGGCCCAGCAGCAGCGTGAAGTGCAGGGCATCGCGTTCCATCCGCACGATTACGAAGCGAAGATCCAGCCGACCGATGCGCAACTGCAAACGTATTACGACGCGCATCGCAACGACTTCGCGACGCCCGCTACCGCAACGATCCAGTATCTGGTGATGTCGCCGGCCACGCTGGGCGCATCGGTGCAGCCTAGCGACGCGGACCTGAAGAAATACTACGACGACAACATCGCCCACTTCCGCACCGAAGGTGAAGTCCGCGCGAGCCACATCCTGATCGCGGCACCGAAGGACGCGAGCGCGGCCGACAAGGCCAAGGCGAAGCAGAAAGCCGAGGAGTTGCTCGCGCAGCTCAAGGCGCATCCAGACCAGTTCGCGCAGATCGCGCAGCAGAGCTCGCAGGACCCGGGTTCGGCATCGAAGGGCGGCGATCTCGGTTACTTCGGCCGCGGCATGATCGCGGGCGGCCAGGCGTTCGACGACGCGGTGTTCGCGCTGAAGAAGGACGAAATCAGTGGCATCGTGCAGACGGACTTCGGCTTCCACATCATCAAGGTCACTGATGTAAAGCCGGCGGTCACGAAGTCGTTCGACGAAGTGAAAGACCAGATCACCAGGGAGCTGAAGACGCAACTGGCGAGCAAGGCGTTCACCGACGGCTCGGAAGCCTTCACGTCGCTGGTCTATGAAAAGGCCAAGAGCCTGCAGCCGGCCGCGGACAAGTTCAAGCTGCAGATCCAGACCGCGACGGTCACGCCACAGCCGGATGCGAAGCTGCCGCCCGACAGCCCGCTGAACAATCCGAAGTTCCTCGCAGCCGTATTCGCAAACGACTCGGTATCGGCGCACAACAACACGCAGGCCATCGACGTCGGCAACAACACGCTGATCGCCGCGCGCGTGACGGATTACAAGCCCGCCGCCGTGCCCGCCTTCGACGCGGTGAAGGACGCGGTACGTCAGAAGGTCATCGCCGAGCAGGCGAACGAAGCGGCGCACAAGGACGGCGCTGCGAAGCTGGCCGAGTTCGAGAAATCGAAGGCGACCGCCGGTTTCTCGTCGCCGCTGAAGGTATCGCGCAATGACGCGCAGGGCGTGCCGCCTGCCGCACTGAGCGCGATCTACAAGGTCGATGCGCAAAAGTTGCCGGCCTACGTCGGTGTCGATCTCGGCGATGACGGCTATGCGGTTTATCGCGTGAACCAGATCGTGCCGCCCGCGGCCACCGACGCGCAGCATCTCGCCGTCGCGCAGCAGCAGATTGCGCAGGTGGACGCGCAGTCGCAGGCCGAGGCCTATCTGAAGGCGCTGCGCGAGCGCTCGAAGGTGCAGTTCTACGGCACGCTCGACAACGCCGCGCAGACGGCCGACCAGTAAGCCGCCGCAGTAAGCCGCAGTAAGCATTACCTGCCGGTCAAAAGAAAAGCCCCGCAAATGCGGGGCTTTTTCTATCTACACCCAGGACGACCGTTTCACAGACAGCCGCTGATCGCGCCAGTAGCATTGCTTGCGCCGGCGCCGCCTGCGCGGAAGCCGACCCACGTGCCCTTGCCGCTATACGACGGACGGACCACCGCTGCCGCGCCGTTGGGCGGTTGCTGGCCCGGGACGTAGACGTCCATGGCCTGATCGTTGGCCAGGATACTTTGCGAAACGACCTGCTGTTGTGAGCTATCCGCCCATTTCTGCGCGATGCAGGTTGCGACGGCGCGAGGCGGCTGCTGGCTTTGACCCACCGACTGAACCCCGGCCGGCGGTTGAGCCGCGCAGGCCGAGATGGCAACAGTCAAAGCGATTAACGGTAAGTATTTCAACGTTATCTCCTCAGGAGTCGCTCAAGATTGAGCCGGGTGGTACGGAACGCCCCATGCGCCGAACGGCTCGGCGATCCGTGCTCCCCCAGGTTCCGGAAACAAGTCGTTAGCAGGTGTTTCAGTGCGGCGAACTTGTGCGAAGGAGTGGCTTGACAGCGGGCCACACGTTGTTGAGTAGCAGTGGCTGTGCCTGCTGCGTCGGGTGGATCTGATCGGCCTGGAACATATCCGGATTATCCGCGATGCCGGCGAGCAAAAAAGGCACGAGCGGCAGATGGAATTCCTTCGACAGCTGGCCATAGAGACCGTGGAACTTTTGCGTATAGTCGGGGCCGTAATTGGGCGGCACGTACATGCCGACGAGCACGACCTTCGCGTGGCCTTGCTGCGCCTGTTCGATGATCGTGCGCAGGTTGGCCTCGGTCGTCGAGAGGGGCACGCCGCGCAACGCGTCGTTGGCGCCCAGCTCGACGATCACGATGCTCGGCTTGAGCCGTTCCATCAGCGCGGGCAGACGCGCGCGCCCGCCGCTCGTCGTGTCGCCGCTGATGCTCGCATTGGCGACGCTATAATCGATGCGCTCTTCGGCCAGACGCTGACGCATCAACGCGACCCAGCCCGTATCGCGGGGCAGCCCGTACTCGGCGGAGATGCTGTCGCCGAGCACGACGATCACCGGCTTCGCGGGTTCGGGCGTATTCGCCGCATGAGCCTGCAACGGTAACCAAACCAGCGCGGCGGCCATCATGGTCGCGCCGAATGCCGCAGTCAGCGCCGCGGCGCGAGCGGCGATGGCGCGCACTTTCAACCAACGCTTCACCATGCCAAACAGAACTGATCCAGTCATTGAAGTGCGGGGTTTGTGCAAGAGGGTTAAGGATGCGACGGGCGAACTCACGATTCTCGATGACATCGATCTTGCCATCGATGCCGGCAGCAGCGTCGCGATCGTCGGTGCATCCGGATCGGGCAAGTCTACGCTGCTCGGGCTGCTCGCGGGATTGGACAGCGCGAGCGCGGGCTCGGTTCGGCTGCTCGGCCGCGAACTCGGCGAGCTCGACGAAGACGGGCGCGCCGCATTGCGCAGCGGCGCGGTCGGCTTCGTGTTCCAGTCGTTTCAATTGATGCCGCATCTGACCGCGCTCGAAAACGTCACGTTGCCGCTCGAACTGCAAGGCGGCATCGGCACACGCGAGGCCTCCGCGCGCGCGCGTGAACTGCTCGAACAGGTAGGGCTCGGGCAGCGCACCGGTCATTATCCGAAGCTGCTGTCGGGCGGCGAGCAGCAGCGCGTTGCGCTCGCTCGCGCGTTCGTCACCCGCCCGAAGATCCTGTTTGCCGACGAACCCACCGGCAGCCTCGACGCGGCCACCGGCCACGCGGTCATCGATCTGATGTTCGAGATGAATCGCGCGCACGGCGCGACGCTCGTGCTCGTGACGCATGACATCGAACTCGCGCGGCGTTGCGACACCACGGTGACGATCGAAGCGGGGCGGCTCGCGTAATGGTCTGCCGGATCGCGGGCATGGGCTCACGCACCGCCGCGATCATGTGGCCGTCGAAGCAAAAACAAAGCGGGCCGTAGCCCGCTTTGTTTTTTCCAGGGCGCACTATCGCGCACTTCAAACTTCCACTCAGCGCTTCAATGCAGCCCGCGCCCGCGCGATCAACGCCGACGTCGACGAGTCATGCTTCTTCACGTCGGCACTCGCCGCGCCCAGATCGGCTTCGACCACCTTGCCGAGGATCTTGCCGAGCTCGACGCCCCACTGATCGAACGGGTTGATGTTCCACACCGACGCCTGCACCAGCACCTTGTGTTCGTAAAGCGCGATCAGCGCGCCGAGCGTGCGCGCGCTCAACGCGTCGAGCAGCAGCGTAGCGGTCGGGCGATTACCGGGGAACGTCAGGTGCGGCGCGAGTTCCGGCTTGTCGGGGCCGGCCACCTTCTTCGCTTCATCGAGCGTGCGCCCCAGCATCAGCGCTTCGCTTTGCGCGAAGCAGTTCGCGAGCAACTTCGGATGATGGCTCGCGAGCGGATGCTCGGGCGTCAGCACCGCGATGAAATCGATCGGCACGATCGTCGGGCCCTGGTGCAGCATCTGGAAAAACGCGTGCTGACCGTTCGTGCCGGGCTCGCCCCAGGTGACCGCGGAAGTCGCATAGTCGACGAATGCGCCGTCGAGTCGCGCGGACTTACCGTTGCTCTCCATTTCGAGCTGCTGCAGATACGACGGCAGGAAATGCAGCGCCTGTGAATATGGCGCGACCAGATAGCTCTGCGAGCCGAAGAAGTTGCGATACCAGATGCCGATCATGCCGAGCAGCACCGGCAGGTTCTTCTCGAGCGGCGCGGTGCGAAAGTGCTGGTCCATCTCGTTGGCGCCGGCGAGCAGCTCGTCGAACTGTTGCGGGCCGACCGCGATCATGATCGACAGACCGACGGCCGACCACAGCGAGTACCGTCCGCCGACCCAGTCCCACATCGAGAACACGTTCTCTTTCGCGATGCCGAACTTGACGACTTCGGCCGTATTCGCCGACACGCCGACGAAGTGCTTCGCGAGCGCGCTTTCCGGGCAGCCTTTCTGGATGAAAAAGTCGCGCAGCGAGCGCGCATTCGTCATCGTTTCCAGCGTCGTAAAGGTCTTCGACACGATGATCGCGAGCGTCTCCTCGGGATCGATCTGCTGCATCACGTTGTACAGATCGGCGCCGTCGACGTTCGACACGAAGTGCGTCGAGATCTCGGGCGTCGCCAGATGATGCAGCGCGTGCACGACCATCTTCGGCCCGAGATCCGAGCCGCCGATGCCGATGTTCACGACATGACGAATGCGCTTACCGGTGTAGCCGGTCCACGCGCCGCTGCGAACCTGTTCGGCGAACGCGGCCATTTTCTTGCGCTCGGCCTGCACGTCGGCGAAGAACGGCGCCTTCGGGTCGGTTGCGCGCAATGCCGTGTGAAGCGCGGCGCGGCCTTCGGTCGGGTTGACGACTTCGCCCGCGAACATCGCGTCGCGGCGCTTTTCGACGCCGGCTTCGCGCGCGAGTTGCACGAGCAGTTGCACGGTTTCGTCGGTGATGCGGTGCTTCGAGAAATCGGCCGCGAGACCGCCGCCCGCGAACGTGAAGCGTTCGGCGCGGGTGGGAGCGGGATCGTTCTCGGGGGCGAACCAGTCGCGCAGATGCGCATCGCGAATCGTGTCGTAATGCGTCTGCAGCGAGGACCAGGAGGGGAGCGAGTTCTGGGTCATAGCGTCCGTCTAACCAAGGGGCACGAAGGAAGGCGCGCGCATGAAGCGCGGCCGAGAATGATGCGGCGATTCAGTCAGAGCGATGCCACGCGGGCCGGTTCGCGAGCGGGTGCCGACGATACTTCGCGAAGCGGGTGAACTTCGCGAAAACGCGAGGCGGCGCACGCGCCCGCTGGAGTATCGCCGCGACCCGCAGTCGATCCGACGCGCGGCGCAGGCAATCAGTATAGCGGGGATGCGCGAGGGGCAGCAGTGCGTTGCGCGCGCTCGCAATGATTGGGATGGCGATGTTTCACCGGTCTGAACGGGCGCCGCTAATAAGCCGCGCACGACAGGTCCGTCACGCAGGCGTCGCCGAATAGAACAGCCGGTTCAGCAAGGTACGCACCATCGGTGCCAGCTCGCCGGCCGTCAATCCCGCGGGACCTTGGCCCTGCGCGGTCAGCGTATCGGCGGCGAGACCGTGCAGATAGACGCCCGCGAGCGCCGCCTCGAAGCGTGGCAGGTGCTGCGCGAGCAGCGCGCCGATGATGCCGCCGAGCACGTCGCCGGTGCCGCCCGTCGCGAGCGCGGCGTTGCCGGTTGGGTTCAGCGCGAGGCGACCGTCGGGCGCGGCAATGATCGTGCCGACGCCCTTCAGCACGACGACGCTCGCGAAACGCGCCGCGAGCGCACGGGCGGCCGCGAGACGGTCGCGCTGCACGCTCGCCGCGTCGCCGCCGAGCAGGCGCGCCGCTTCGAGCGGATGCGGCGTCAGGATGCACGGATCGCCTTGCACGCCGCGCGCGGTGAGTTCGGCGGCGAGCGCAGGGTCTTTGGCGATCAGATTCAGCGCGTCGGCATCGAACAGCTTCGGCACGTCGAGTTTCAGCACGTCGTGCAGGACGCGCGTCGCGCGTTCGCCATGCCCCATGCCGCAGCCGACCGCGAGTGCGTCCATCGAATCGAGCGGCAGCGTGTCGATCGGATGCAGCATCAGTTCGGGGTGCGGCGGATCGTAGGGCGGGGCGCCTTCGCCGAGCAGCGCGACATGGACCTTGCCCGCGCCGCTGTAGAGCGCCGCGCGCGCCGCGAGGATCGGCGCGCCGCACATGCCGGTGTCGCCGCCGACCACCGCGAGGCTGCCGAAGGTGCCCTTGTTGGTCGCGAAGTTGCGCGGGGGCATGAACGGGCCGAAGAGGTCGGGGGCGCTGAGCTGGATCGCGGCGCGGGGGGCGCCTGTGGCGGCGTCCGGGCCACCGCCGCCGCCGTTGATCCCTGCGGCGAGCCCGATCGGTGCGACCGTCAGCCGCCCGGTGAGGTCGCGGCCCTGCGCGGTGAAAAGCCCCGGTTTCGCGCCGATGAACGTGATCGTGTGGGTCGCATGGACCGCCGCCGCGCCATTGCCGCCGATCACCGCGCCGGTGTCGCTGTCGAGCCCGCTGGGCACATCGAGCGCGAGCACGGCGCCTTGTGTCGGGCGCGTCTTCGTGCGCTGCGACAGCTGCCGCGCGAGCGTCGCGAAGACGCCGTCGAGCGGCCGCGCGAGACCGATGCCGAACATGCCGTCGACGAGCCAGCCATAGCCGTCGAGCGAGGCGGGCGGCGCCGCGTCGATCGGCACGCCGGCGGCGCGTGCGGCGTCGAGTGCCCAGCGCGCGTCGGCGGGCTTCACTTCGACCGGCATGCAGACTTCGACGGCGATGCCGGCCTTGTGCAGTTCCGTCGCGACGACCAGCGCGTCGCCGCCGTTGTTGCCTGGACCGGCGACCAGCCATGCGCGCTGCTGCGATTTCGTCACCGACGTGTCAGCGGCGATCCGTTCGAGCAGCCAGCGCGCGGCCGCGTGACCGGCTCGCGCCATCAGCGTGTGCTCGGGCAGGGCCGCGGCGGCCTGGGACTCGGCGATCCGCAAGTCGGTCAGCGTCAGCAGCGGCAGCGCAAGCGGCTGCGGGTCGCTGAGTGGGGTGGTTAGCGGATCGAAAAGGGTGAGCAGCGAGTTTTCGGCGTCTGTCATGGCGAAACCTGGCGGTGCGCCCGCGGCGCGGCGGGCAGACTGGGGAATCGCTATGGTAGTGCCGATAGGCGCACGGCGTGCGGCTGTTTCGGTGCTGGCGGTGGGAGGGGCGCGATGAACGCGCGGTGTCGACAGCGGGCTGTCAGCCCGCCATCCCCGCGCGGAAGAGCGCGAAACCTTACTGGAACCGCTCCGGCCGCAACGCCGCGAGCGTGTCTGGCGGCAACGTCGGTGTCTGCCCCGACATCAGCTCCGCAACGAGCTTGCCCGCGCCGCAGGCGAGACCCCAGCCCGCGGGCCCATGCCCGACGTTGACGAAAAGCCGCGGATGCAGCGCGTTGCCGATCACCGGCAAGCCGTCCGGCGACAGCACTTTCACGCCTTCCCACGGCAGTGCCGCCGAAATGCGTGCGGCGCCCGGAATCCAGTCGTGCGTCGCCTGGCCGAGCATCGCGAGCGCCTCCTTGGTCAGCGCTTCGCCGAGCGGCTTGTCGATCTGGCTGGCGCTTTGCAGCACCGCGCCGCCCGCGATCCGCAACCGATGGTTCATGCGGCTGATGCCGATGCGCTTGACCGCATCGACGATCGCGACATGCGGCGCGCATTCCTCGTGCGCGATCGGCGCGACCAGCGAATGCAGCCGCAGCGGATGCAGCGGCAGCTTGAGTCCCGCGCGGTCGAGCAGCGCGAGGCTGCCATAACCGGCTGCGACCACAACCGCGTCGGCCTGGACCACGTCGATTTCGCGCGAGCGGGGCGCGCTGTCGCGCGGCGCCAGTTCGACCGCCGCACGTTGATTTTCGAGCCGGATGCCCGTCACCTCGCAATTAGGCATGAACTGCACGCCGCCCTGCGTATCGAGCACCTGTTTGACGAGCTTGGTGAAAAGCGGACAGTTCGCGGTGCGCTCGTGCTCGAACAGCACGCCGCCGGCGAATTCGGGATCTATGGGCACCGCATGCTCGAACGCCGCGCATTCGGCCGGGCTCATCACGTGATGCGGCACCTCGAATTGGCCCAGCAGATCGAGCGCAGCGGCGCTCAGCTCCCATTCGTGCGCGCTGCGCACGAGGTACAAGAGACCGCTCGCCTGTTCGAATTCGAGGCCGAAGCGGGCTTCGATGTCGGCCATCGCCTCGCGCGACGATTCGATCAGCGGCCGCAACAGCGCGTACTGGCGAGCGAACGCCGCGGGTTCCTGCCATGCTCCGAGCTGTTTGCTGAACTGCCGCGCGGCGCCGTTGAAGCCGGTCTTGCTGATCACGCCATTTTTCGCGTTGTAGCGGCTCGCCATGAAGGTCGGGCCGAACCAGACGTCGAGCGGCGTCGGCAGCACGGTGCCGCCTTGTCCGTAAGTGGCGCCTTGGGCGACGGTCGCGTGACGCTCGACGACGCATACCCGGTGGCCGGCCGCGCGCAGCTGATAAGCGGTGGCGACGCCCGCTACCCCGCCGCCAATGACGATGACATCCATGCTCTGATTCGATGTGCCGACGGGCGGCTCGCGCGCGTTCCCGCTGGCTGTGACATGCGGCGCGCCGCCGGGTGAAGCCCGGGCCGCATGCGCCGATCTGGTGAAACGCGAATGATAGCAGTCAAAGCACCCGCGCGGCGACGTGACGGGCACTCCGGCGGCGCCTCGCGCGGGCAAACGCGGCCCGCCGGCGCCACACCCCGGAGCCCGCTGGAAGCTTGTTCCCGGGGTATAATCTCGGACTTCCTTTCCGCCTCACGTCGCCTGCATGCGCGGCTCTCCGGCATCAATGAGCGACGCAACGTCAAGTCCCATGGCCCACTTCTCGTGTTTCCCCGGCGCTTCGGCCCTTTCCGATTTCCGTCAAACCCGCCTGCTCGAAACGCTCACGCGCATCGACCCGAATATCACCGGCGTGCGCGGGCAGTATCTGCACTTCGTCAATGCCCAGACCGAACTGTCCGCTGAAGACAGCGCGAAGATCGAGGCGCTGATGCACTACGGCGATCCATTCGAAGAAGGCAAGGAACGTGGTGCGGTCGAGACCTTCCTCGTGGTGCCGCGCTTCGGCACCGTGTCGCCGTGGGCCAGTAAGGCAACCGACATCGCGCATCATTGCGGTCTCACGCAGGTGCGCCGCATCGAGCGCGGCGTCGAATACTCGGTGACGCTGAAAAGCGGGCTGCTCGGCGGCAAGAAGACGCTGTCCGACGAGGCGCGCGCGGCCGTCGCCGCCGCGCTGCACGACCGCATGACCGAGAGCGTCGCACCGTCGCGCGACCACGCGCTGCATCTGTTCGACGAACTGCCGGCCAAGCCGCTGCAAACGGTCGACGTGCTCGCGAGCGGCCGCGCCGCGCTCGAAACCGCCAATGTGGAACTGGGCCTTGCGCTCGCCGACGACGAAATCGACTACCTGGTCGACGCATTCACGAAACTCGAGCGCAATCCGACCGACGTCGAACTGATGATGTTCGCGCAGGCCAACAGCGAGCACTGCCGCCACAAGATCTTCAACGCGGACTGGACGATCGACGGCGAGAAGCAGGACATGTCGCTGTTCAACATGATCCGCAACACCGAGAAGCTGAACCCGCAGGGCACCATCGTCGCGTATTCGGATAACTCGGCGATCATGGTCGGCGGCATGGCCGAGCGCTGGTTCCCGCGCACGCCAGCCGAACTCGGCGCGGGCGAATTGCCCGAGCACTACGGTCGCAGCGTCGAGCTTACGCACACGCTGATGAAGGTCGAAACGCACAATCATCCGACCGCGATCTCGCCGTTCCCGGGCGCCGCGACCGGCGCGGGCGGCGAAATCCGCGACGAAGGCGCGACCGGCCGCGGCGCGCGTCCGAAGGCGGGTCTCACGGGCTTCACAGTATCGAACCTCGAACTGCCGGACGGCGTCGAGGCGTGGGAAAACGCGCGCGACTCCGCACAGCCGCTCGCGCAGCGCAATCCCGCCGACCAGCACGAAGCGTACGGCCGCCCGGACCGCATCGCGTCGCCGTTGCAGATCATGATCGACGGCCCGCTCGGCGGCGCCGCGTTCAACAACGAATTCGGCCGGCCGAACCTCGGCGGCTACTTCCGCACCTACGAGCAGAATGTCGCGGGCCTCGTGCGCGGCTATCACAAGCCGATCATGATCGCGGGCGGTATCGGCAATATCTCCGACCAGCACACGCACAAGCACGATCTGCCGGAAGGCTCGCTGCTGATCCAGATCGGCGGTCCCGGCATGCGCATCGGCATGGGCGGCGGCGCCGCGAGCTCGATGGCGACCGGCACCAACACCGCTGAACTCGACTTCGACTCGGTGCAGCGCGGCAACCCGGAAATCGAGCGGCGCGCGCAGGAAGTGATCAACGCGTGCTGGCAGCTCGGCGAGAAGAACCCGATCCTCAGCATTCACGACGTCGGCGCTGGCGGTCTGTCGAACGCGTTCCCCGAAGTGGTGGACGGTGCGGGTAAGGGCGCACGGTTCGAACTGCGCAAGATCCAGCTCGAAGAAAGCGGCCTGTCGCCGCGCGAAATCTGGTCGAACGAAGCGCAGGAGCGCTACGTGCTCGCGATCGCGCCGGCCGATCTGCCGGTGTTCGAGGCGATGTGCAAGCGCGAGCGCTGCCCGTTCGCGGTGATCGGCACGGCCACCGCCGAGCGTCAGCTGAAACTGATCGATTCAGAGCAGAACGAAGCCGCGCACCAGCCGGTCGATATGCCGATGGAAGTGCTGCTCGGCAAGCCGCCGCGTATGCACCGCGACGTGAAGCGCGTCGAGCGCGCGCTCGAACCGGTCGACGTGACCGGGCTCGCGCTGCAAGAGGTGGCGCAGAGCGTGCTGCGTCATCCGACGGTCGCGAGCAAGTCGTTCCTGATCACGATCGGCGACCGCTCGGTCGGCGGCACGACCGCGCGCGACCAGATGGTCGGCCCGTGGCAGGTGCCGGTGGCCGACGTCGCGATCACGACGCTGGATTACGCGGGCTTCAGCGGCGAAGCGATGACGATGTCCGAGCGCACGCCGCTCGCCGTCATCAACGCGCCGGCCTCGGGCCGCATGGCGGTCGGCGAGGCGATTACCAACATCGCGGCCGCGCCGATCGCGTCGCTCGACAAGCTGAAGCTGTCGGCCAACTGGATGGCCGCGTGCGGTGCGCCGGGAGAAGACGCGGCGCTCTACGACACGGTCAAGGCGATCGGCATGGAGCTGTGCCCGGCGCTCGGTATCGGCATTCCGGTCGGCAAGGATTCGCTGTCGATGCGCACGCGCTGGGAAGACCGCGGCGTCGCGAAGGAAGTGGTCGCGCCGGTGTCGCTGATCATCTCCGCATTCGCTCCGGTCGAAGACGTGCGCCGCCATCTGACGCCGCAACTGCGGCGCGTGAGCGAAGTCGGCGAGTCGGTGCTGATCGCGATCGACCTCGGTCGCGGCAAGCAGCGTCTGGGCGGCAGCATCCTTGCACAGGTCACGCAGCAGGTCGGCGACACGGTGCCGGACGTCGACGATCCGGAAGATCTGAAGCGCTTCTTCAACGCGATCCAGGCGCTCAATAGCGGCGGCAAACTGCTCGCATACCACGACCGCTCGGACGGCGGCCTGTGGGCGACGGTCTGCGAAATGGCGTTCGCGGGTCACGCGGGTGTGTCGCTGAACGTCGACATGCTGATACTCGATGCAAACCACGAATCGGATTACGGCGACGCGAAGGACTGGGCGAAGCAGACCAGCGGTCGCCGCGAAGACCGCACGCTGCGCGCGCTGTTCAACGAAGAGCTCGGCGCCGTCGTGCAGGTGCGCGCGGCCGATCGCGACGCGGTGCTCGCCGCGCTGCGCGACCATGGCCTGTCGGCGTGCTCGCACGTGATCGGCAAGACCAACGAGCGCGACGTGATCGAGATCTATCGCGACGCGAAGAAGGTCTACGAAGCCCCGCGTGCCGAACTGCATCGCACGTGGAGCGAAGTGAGCTGGCGCATCGCCCGTCTGCGCGACAACCCCGCTTGCGCCGACGCCGAATACGATTCGCTGCTCGACGCGGCCGACCCGGGCATCACGCCGGTGCTGAGCTTCGATCCGGCGGAAGACGTCGCCGCGCCGTTCGTCGGCAAGGGCGTGCGTCCCCGCGTCGCGATCCTGCGCGAGCAGGGCGTGAATTCGCATCTGGAGACGGCCTATGCATTCGATCGCGCCGGCTTCGACGCGCACGACGTGCACATGAGCGACCTGCTCGCCGGCCGCGCGAACCTCGCCGATTTCGCGGGCGCGGTCGCCTGCGGCGGTTTCTCGTACGGCGACACGCTGGGTGCCGGCGAAGGCTGGGCGAAGACGATCCGCTTCAACGCGCAACTGGCCGACATGTTCGCCGCGTTCTTCGGTCGTGAAGACACGTTCGCGCTCGGCATCTGCAACGGCTGCCAGATGATGAGCAGCCTCGCGTCGATGATCCCCGGCGCCGAAGCATGGCCGAAGTTCACGCGCAACAAGTCGGAGAAGTTCGAGGCGCGTTTCTCGCTCGTCGAGGTGCAGGCATCGCCGTCGCTGTTCTTTGCGGGCATGGAAGGCTCGCGCATTCCGGTCGCCGTCGCGCACGGCGAAGGCTTCGCGGACTTCTCGCAGCAGGGTGACAAGTCGAAGGTCGCGGTCGCGATGCGCTACGTCGATCACCGTGGTCAGGCGACCGAGCAGTATCCGTTCAACCCGAACGGTTCGCCCGAGGGCATCACGTCCGTCACGACGGCCGATGGCCGCTTCACGGTGCTGATGCCGCACATGGAGCGCGTGCATCGCGCGGTGCAGATGAGCTGGCATCCGCAGGGCTGGGGCGAGATCGGCACGGACGCGAGCCCGTGGCTGCGTGTGTTCCAGAACGCGCGTCGCTGGCTCGGCTGATGGTTCAGGGGGCTGCCGCCCGTGTGCGGCGGCCTCTGTTTGCGGCAGCAGTACGTTGACGCCCCGCAAGTCTCACAGCAACAAAAAAGCCGCCCATGGGCGGCTTTTTTGCGTTCCGGCTTCTTCAGAGCCAGGAGGCGGCGGACTGTCCAAAGACGATCTGCGCGCCGCTGACACTCACTGAATCTTCGCATTCTTGCGCAGATTCTCTTCGAACGCCTGCAGCTTTTCCTGCTGGATCTGCTGCACGATCTGCGCACGCACCTGCTCGAGCGGCGGCGGCGTGACGGCGCGGATGTCGTCGACACGGATGATGTGCCAGCCGAATTGCGTACGCACCGGAGTGTCGGTCATCTGGCCTTTCTGCAGATGGGCGGCCGCGTCCGCGAACTCAGGCACGTAGGCCTTCGGGTCCGACCAGTCGAGGTCGCCGCCGTTCTTGCCCGATCCCGGGTCTTTCGAGTACTGCTTGGCGAGATCTTCGAAGCTTGCGCCGGCCTTGATCTTCGCGATCAGGTCCTTCGCCTGCTGCTCGTTGTCGACGAGGATATGGTGCAGGTGATATTCCTTGCCGCCTGCTTCCTTGACGAGCGCGTTGTAGCGCGCGGTGACTTCGGCGTCGCTCGGCTGGTTGTTCTTCACGAAATCTTCGATCAGCCCGCGCAACACGACGGTTTGCTGTGCGACCGCGATTTGCGCCTTGATGTCCGGACGGTTCGGCAGCCCGCGACGCAGGGCTTCCTGCATCAGGATTTCGCGATTCACGAGCTCTTCGCGCACCGCCTGCTGCAGCTGCGGCGTGTCCTGCTGGCCCTGGTGAACCAGTTGCTGGATCAACGCATCGGCGCGCGACTTCGGAATCGGCGTACCGTTCACGACGGCGATGTTCTGTGCGAATGCAGGTGCGGCCGCGAACGCAGCCAGCAATACCCAGAGTCGGGTTTTCTTCAAGGTCATCGAAAGGTTCCTAGCGGGGCAACAAAGCAAATTCTTCGGGCGTGTACGCCGTGATGGCAAGGGCATGAATGCCGCGCTGCATGGCATCGGCCAGCGCATCATACACCATGCGATGCCGCGCCACGCGGGGCTTGCCGGCAAACGCGACGGCCACGATCGTGACACTGAAATGCCCGCCGGCGGCGGCACCTGCGTGGCCCGCGTGCTGCGCGCTGTCGTCGGTGATGCGGATCGACTCGACGGGTGCGAGCGCGGCCGTGAGGCGCGCCTCGATCAGCGCGGCGCGCTCGGCGGTGGTGGCGTGCATGAACAGGTCGCTCATGTCATTCCTCCTTCATGTACTTCGACAGCCACAGGCTCTGTCCGACGATGAACACGAGCAGGCACCCGGTCGCGCCGAACAGTTTGAAATTGACCCACTGATCGGTCGTGTAGTGATACGCGACGAACAGGTTCAGAAGACCGAGCAGCACGAAAAACACCGCCCAGATCAGGTTCAGCTTGCCCCAGATCGCGTGCGGCAGCGTGATCTGCTTGCCCATCATCGCTTCGATCAGGTTCTTGTTGAAGCCGAGCTGCGACAGGATCAGCGCGACCGAAAACGCCCAGTACAGCACAGTCGGCTTCCATTTGATGAAGGTGTCGTTGTGCAGTACGAGCGTCGCACCGCCGAATACCACGACGACGCCGAGGCTCACCCACAGCATCGGGTCGACCTTGCGGTGGCGGAACGCCACCCACGCGATCTGCACCAGCGTGGCGACGATCGCCACTGCCGTCGCCGTGAAAATGCCCCAGATCTTGAAGGCGACGAAGAACAGGATGATCGGGAACAGATCGAACAGGAATTTCATTATCTGGTCGGGAAGTCGGAGAGTGAGTCGAACGGTGAGTCGAACATTGATGCCCGCCAGCCTGGCGTGCATGGTGCGCGGTGCCCGCCAACGAGCGGGGGTACCGCATTGAAAGGGCGCCGCGCGCGGTTTCGCGCCCCGGCGCCCGAAGCGGGCAAGGCTGCTGCCGCGCCGCGTTACTTGGGCTCGAATTGTAACGCAGCCGAATTGATGCAGTAGCGCAGACCGGTCGGCGCCGGACCGTCCTCGAACACGTGGCCCAGATGCGCACCGCAGTTCTTGCACTGCACCTCGATGCGCAGCATGCCGTGCGAGCGGTCGGTCTTCTCGGCGATCACCTCGCCGTTGATCGGCCGGAAATAGCTCGGCCAGCCGCAGCCGGCGTCGAACTTGGTGTCCGATTCGAACAGCGGCGTGCCGCAGCACACGCAGTCGTAGACGCCGCGTTCCCAGTGATCGTTGTAGCGGCCCGTGAACGGGCGCTCGGTGGCCGCGTGTCGGGTCACCTGGTATTCGATGTCGGACAGCTCCTTGCGCCACTCGGCGTCGCTTTTCTGGACGGCTGGGGCGTCATGCTTGAGATCGTCGGGGTTGCTCATGGTCGGGTTCCTGTCTCGGGTTTGTACCGGTGTTTTCTGGCGGGACGTCCGTGGCGATTCAACTGCAAAGGCGCGTCATGACGAACAGCTCACTTCCAGTGAGCTTGCCCAGTCGGGCGGCAGGCCCGCATACGACGCGTATTCTGGCTGCTCGTCGAACGGACGACGCAGCACGGCCGCGAGCCGTTCTACCTCGGAGAAATCCTTCTCCCTCGCACGCTGGATCGCCGTTTCCGCCAGATGGTTGCGAAGTACGAATTTGGGGTTTACACGATTCATTGCAATGGCGCGCGCAGCGTCGTCGCGTGACTCAACGGCCAGCCGCGCGCGGTAGTCGTTCGCCCATGCGTCGAAGGCGGCGCGATCGAGGAACAGGTCGCGTACCGGCGCATCGCCGCTCGCATCGTGTTTCGACAGGCGCGCGAGGTTGCGGAACGTCAGCGTGAAATCGGCGCGGTTCGTGTGCATCGCTTCGAACAGCCGGTTCACCAGCGCGTCGTCGCCGTCTCGCGGCTGTTCGAGGCCGAGCTTCGCGCGCATGCGGTTTTCGAGCCCCGGCGCGAAGCGCTCCTTGAAGCCCGCGAGCACGTGCTGCGCTTCTTCGACCGCCTTGTCGGCGCGCACGCTTTCGTCGTGCTTCTCGCCGAACAACGGCAGCAGTCCCTGCGCGAGGCAGAAGAGGTTCCAGTACGCGATTTGCGGCTGCAGCCGGTAGGCATAACGCCCCTGCGTATCGGAGTGATTGCAGATGTGGCCGGCATCGAAGCCATCCATGAAACCGAACGGGCCGTAGTCGATCGTCAGGCCCAGAATCGACATGTTGTCGGTATTCATCACTCCGTGACAGAAACCGACCGCCTGCCAGTCGACCATCAGATCGGCGGTGGACCGTACCGCTTCGGCGAGCAGCGCCAGATACGGATCGTCGGCGTCCTTGCAATGCGGATAGAAGCGTTCGATGACGTGATCGGCCAGCGCGCGCAACGCGTTGACGCGATCGTTCGCATAGAAATGCTCGAAGTGGCCGAAGCGCACGAAGCTAGGCGCGACGCGCGTGACCACCGCGGCGGTTTCGATCGTCTCGCGCCGCACCGGCTGGTCGGAGCCGATCACGCACAACGCGCGCGTGGTCGGAATGCCGAGATGATGCATCGCCTCGGAGCACAGATATTCGCGGATCGACGAGCGCAGCACCGCGCGGCCGTCGCCCATGCGCGAATAAGGCGTGCGGCCCGCGCCTTTGAGCTGCAGTTCATTGCGCTCGCCGTCGTGTTCGAGCTCGCCCAGCGTGAGCGCGCGGCCGTCGCCGAGCTGGCCGGCCCACACGCCGAACTGATGCCCCGAGTACACCGACGCGTAAGGCAGTGCGTCGGCCGGCCAGTCGCGCGTCGCATTGCCGCAGAACAGCTCGAGGAAGCCCGGCTCGCGTTCGATGCCCTCGGGCATCCCGAGCCGCGCGGCGGTCTCGGCCGAGAAGCCGACGAGGTAGGGTGCGTCGAGCGGCGCGGCGGGCAGCCGCGTGAAGAAGGTGCCGCCGAGCCGCGCGAACGCGTTGGCAGGGGGAGTGGCGAGTGTGTTGGAAAGATCCGTCAATGCTGCGGATAAGCCTGCAAAGCTTGGGGAAAACGACATGTTGAGCGCCTCTGGATTAGCCGATATTGTAAGTCCGCGCCCGCGGCGCTGCTGGGCGGCCGCCTTCATCGTCCGGACCATGCTGCGTACGACGCCGCCACGATCTTGCGCGTCGCGCTGTTCGGCGCGCTATCCGTTTCACGACCACGTATTCAACAAACCCGACCGCAACCCCATCGACACACTGACAAGCCGAGGAGACCCCGCCTTATGACGACGCCGCTGCTGGGCCAGATGATGGACGTGCCGCTCACCGTATCATCGTTGCTCGCGCATGCCGCACGCCATTTCGGCAGCACCGAAATCGTGTCGCGGCGCATCGAAGGCGACCTGCATCGCTACACGTACCGCGATTGCGAGAAGCGCGCGAAGCAACTCGCGCAGGCGCTCATCGCGCTCGGCGTCGAGCCGGGCGACCGGGTCGCGACGCTCGCGTGGAACGGCTACCGGCATCTCGAAGCGTATTACGGCACCACCGGCTTCGGCGCCGTGTGTCACACGATCAACCCGCGCCTTTTCCCCGAGCAGATCGCCTACATCATCAATCACGCCGACGATGCGTACGTGCTGTTCGACACGACGTTCGCGGCGCTGGTCGACACGCTCGCGCCGCAGTGCCCGCGCGTGCGCGGCTGGATCGCACTGTGCGATGAAGCGCATCGGCCGCCGATGCAAACATCGGTGCTGTGCTACGAAACGCTGATGGACGGGCAGGACGGCGGCTTCGACTGGCCCGCGCTCGACGAGCAACAGGCGTCGTACCTCTGCTATACGTCGGGCACGACCGGCAATCCGAAAGGCGCGCTGTATACGCATCGCTCGACGGTGCTGCACGCGTTCGGCGCGGCATTGCCCGACTCGATGAGCCTGTCGGCGCGCGACTCGGTGCTGCCGATCGTGCCGATGTTCCACGTCAACGCGTGGGGCCTCGCGCATGCCGGACCGCTGACCGGCGCGAAGCTCGTGTTCCCCGGCAAGGATCTCGACGGCAAGTCGCTGTACGAGCTGATGGAGAGCGAACGCGTCACGTGTTCGGCCGGCGTGCCGACCGTGTGGCTCGGTCTGCTGAACCACCTGCGCGAAACCGGCGCGAAGTTTTCGTCGCTCGAGCGCACGGTGATCGGCGGCTCCGCCTGTCCGCCCGCGATGCTGCGGGTGCTCGAGGACGACTACGGCGTGCAGGTGATCCATGCATGGGGCATGACGGAGATGTCGCCGCTCGGTACGTTGGCGAAGCTGAACTGGGAGCAGAGCCAGCGGCCGCTCGCCGAGCAGCGCAAGCTGCTCGAAAAGCAGGGCCATGTGATCTATGGCGTCGACATGAAGATCGTCGGCGAGGATGGCCGCGAACTGCCCTGGGACGGCGTCGCGTTCGGCGATCTGCACGTGCGCGGGCCGTGGGTCATCGACCGGTATTTCCGCAAGGAAGACTCGCCCCTCATTGACGGCTGGTTTCCGACCGGTGACGTCGCGACGATCGACCCCGACGGCTTCCTGCACATCACCGACCGCTCGAAGGACGTGATCAAGTCGGGCGGCGAATGGATCAGTTCGATCGAACTCGAGAACGTCGCGGTCGCGCATCCGGCGGTCGCGGAAGCCGCGTGCATCGCGTGCGCGCATCCGAAGTGGACCGAGCGGCCGCTGCTCCTCGTCGTCAAACGCGCGGGGCACGACGTCACGCGCGACGAACTGCTGGCGTTCTACGACGGCAAAGTGGCGAAGTGGTGGATTCCCGACGATGTCGTGTTCGTCGACGAACTGCCGCACACGGCGACCGGAAAGCTGCAGAAGCTGAAGCTGCGCGATCTGTTCCGCGACCACGTGCTGCCGTCCGCGCTCGAAGACAGCCGCAACTGTCCGCTGACCCCGAGGCCTAGGTGAAAACCCTACATTAGAATAAATTGAACGTTCGTGCTTTTTCAGTATATTCTGCCTGCTGACCCCCGGAACCGCCGCTTGAAAAAGTCTGACAATGAGCAGACGCGGTGACCCGGACAGGCGGCGCACCATGCGCCGCCTCAATGAATGCATGGATCGCACGGAGGCACGCAGATGGCAGTGGACTACACAACTCATGACGGCGTGGCCGTTCTCACGCTGAACAATCCTCCCGTCAATGGGCTCGGTCTGTCGACGCGGGCGGGGATCGTCGAAGGACTCGATCGCGCGCAGAACGACTCGGCCATCAAGGCCATCGTGCTGACGGGCGCGGGAAAGGCCTTCTCGGGCGGCGCCGACATCACCGAATTCAATACGCCGAAGGCGACCCAGGAACCGACGCTCGCGACCGTCATCAAGGCCGTCGAAGGCAGCGCGAAGCCGGTCGTCGCGGCGATTCACAGCGTCGCGATGGGTGGCGGCCTCGAGCTTGCGCTGGGCGCGCATTACCGCGTCGCCGCGGCCGGCGCGCAGATCGCGCTGCCCGAAGTGAAGCTCGGCATCCTGCCGGGCGCGGGCGGCACGCAGCGTCTGCCGCGCGCGATCGGTCTCGAAGCGTCGCTGAACATGATCGTGTCGGGCGCGCCGGTGCTGTCCGAAAAGCTCGCCGATTCGGGACTGTTCGACCAGGTCGTCGCGAATCCCGCCGAACTGTCCGAAGCCGCGCTCGCGTTCGCGCACAAAGTCGGCGCGCAAGCGGGCCCGCATCCGAAGGTGCGCGAGCGCAAGATCGAACATCCGAACGCGGCCGGTTTCATCCAGTTCGCGCGCAATAGCGTCGCGGCCATCGCGAAGAACTTCCCGGCGCCGCATAAGTGCATCGACGCGGTCGAAGCCGGCGTGAAGGACGGCTTCGACAAGGGCCTCGCATTCGAGCGCGAATGCTTCATTGCGCTCGTGCAGACGCCGGAGAGCCATGCGCTGCGTCACGCGTTCTTCGGCGAGCGCGCCGCGAGCAAGATTCCCGACGTGCCGTCCGATACGCCCGTGCGCGAGATCAATCAGGTGGCCGTGATCGGCGCCGGCACGATGGGCGGCGGCATCGCGATGAACTTCCTGAACGCGGGGATTCCGGTCACGCTGCTCGAAACGAAACAGGAAGCGCTCGACCGCGGTCTCGCGACGATCCGCAAGAACTACGAGGCGACCGTCCAGAAGGGCAAGCTGAAGCCCGAGGTGATGGAGCAGCGACTCGCGCTGCTGAGTCCGACGCTGTCCTACGACGACCTGAAGCACGCCGACATGATCGTCGAAGCCGTGTTCGAAGAGCTCGGCGTGAAGGAGCAGGTGTTCGGCCGGCTCGATGAAGTCGCGAAGCCGGGCGCGATCCTCGCGTCGAACACGTCGACGCTCGACGTCGACAAAATCGCCGCGTTCACGAAGCGTCCGCAGGATGTGGTCGGCATGCACTTTTTCAGCCCGGCCAACGTGATGAAGCTGCTCGAAGTCGTGCGCGGCAAAGAGACCGCGAAAGACGTGCTCGCCACCGTGATGAAGCTCGCGAAAAAGATCAGGAAGACCGCGGTGGTGTCGGGCGTGTGCGACGGCTTTATCGGCAACCGGATGATCGAGCAATACCTGCGTCAGGCGCTCTTCATGCTCGAAGAGGGCGCATTGCCCGCGCAGGTCGACAAGGCCATCGAGAAATTCGGCTTCGCGATGGGCCCGTTCCGCATGAGCGACCTCGCCGGCAACGACATCGGCTGGGCGATCCGCAAGCGCCGCTATATCGAGCATCCCGACATGCACTACTCGAAGATCGCCGACCGTCTGTGCGAGATGGGCCGCTTCGGCCAGAAGACCGGCGGCGGCTGGTACGACTACAAGGCGGGCGATCGCACCGCGTATCCGTCCGGCGTGGTCAACGAAATGATCGTCGAGTACTCGAAGGAAACCCACTCCGAGCGCCGCACGATCAGCGACGAGGAGATCGTCGAGCGTCTGGTGTTCGCGCTCGTCAACGAAGGCGCGAAGATTCTCGAAGAAGGCATCGCGTCGAAGGCGTCGGATATCGACATGGTTTATCTGACCGGCTACGGCTTCCCGCTATATCGCGGCGGCCCGATGCTGTACGCGGATACGGTCGGGCTGTACAACGTCGAGCGCGCGATTCGCCGCTATGCGGCGCGGCCGAACGGCGACGCGTGGAAGCTCGCGCCGAGCATCGCGAAGCTGGCCGCCGAAGGTCGCGGCTTCAACGGCTGAGCACGGCTCACTTCAGCAGACGAATCGAGCGCTGCGGGTGACGCCCGCAGCGGCTCGCATCAAACGACAGAGGCGGCGCGGTGATGCGTTTTTGAACGTACGGCAGGTAGCCGGCGCGCCACTTCGACATTGCAATTGGAGACACCCATGACTGACGCCGTAATCGTATCCACCGCCCGCACGGGCCTCGCCAAATCGTGGCGCGGCGGTTTCAACATGACGCACGGCGCGACGCTCGGCGGCCACGTGACGCAGGCCGCGGTCGAGCGCGCGAAGCTCGACCCGGCGCGCGTCGAGGACGTGATCATGGGTTGCGCGAATCCGGAAGGCGCGACGGGCGGCAACATCGCGCGTCAGATCGCATTGCGCGCCGGCCTGCCGGTCAGCGTGCCGGGCATGACCGTGAACCGTTTCTGCTCGTCGGGATTGCAGACGATCGCGCTCGCGTCGCAACGCGTGATCGCCGGTGAGGGCGACGTGTACGTCGCGGGTGGCGTCGAGTCGATCTCGTGCGTGCAGAACGAGATGAACCAACACATGATGACCGACGGTTGGCTCACCGAGCATAAGCCGGAAATCTACTGGTCGATGCTGCAGACCGCCGAGAACGTCGCGAAGCGCTACTCGATCTCGAAGGAGCGCCAGGACGAATACGGCGTGCGCTCGCAGCAGCGCGCGGCGGCCGCGCTCGAAGCCGGCAGGTTCAACGACGAGATCGTGCCGCTGACGGTGCTCGCCGGTGTCGCCGACAAGGCGAGCGGCCGTCTCTACACGAAGGAAGTGACCGTCAGCGGCGACGAAGGCATCCGCGCCGACACGACGCTCGAAGGCGTGTCGAAGATTCGCACCGCGCTGCCGGGCGGCGTGATCACCGCGGGCAACGCGAGCCAGTTTTCGGACGGCGCATCGGCTTGCGTCGTGATGAACGCGACGCTGGCCGAACGCGAAGGGCTGCAGCCGCTCGGCATTTTCCGCGGCTTCGCGGTGGCTGGCTGCGAGCCGGACGAAATGGGCATCGGCCCGGTGTTCGCGGTGCCGAAGCTGTTGCAGAAGGCCGGCCTCAAGGTCGAGGACATCGGCCTGTGGGAGCTGAACGAAGCGTTCGCGGTGCAGGTGCTCTATTGCGCGGACCAGCTCGGTATTCCGCACGACCGCCTGAACGTGAACGGCGGTGCGATCGCGGTGGGCCATCCGTATGGCGTATCGGGTGCGCGGCTCGTCGGCCATGCGCTGATCGAAGGCAAGCGGCGCGGCGTGAAGTTCGTCGTCGTGACGATGTGCATCGGCGGCGGGCAAGGCGCCGCGGGTCTGTTCGAGATCGCGTAAGTCGGGCGCGAACGCGCCTCAAGAAGACGGGCGCCGCGGTTCGACGAGGGACAATGTTGGACCCGCGGCGCCTTCTTTTTGTCCGCCGTCCTCGTGTCTACTGCGACGCCATGCCCGGCAGCGTCAACATGCCCTGATCGGTGAAGCGTGTCGTGCCGGTCAGGCCGCCCGCGAGCTTGCCTTGCAGCCGGTACGGAACCTGCCCGGACTGCGCGACGCCCGCAAGCCCGAGCGCCTGGCGAACCGCGGCGAACGCGGGCACGGTCAGCGGCACGCTGACGACGGTTTCGCCGAAGCGCGGCACGGTGCCGCTCTGGTCGCTGACACCGCTCGCGAACGGCTTGCCGTTCAGTTCGAGATCGACCGCGATGCCGTTGAAGCTCACCGCGGAATCGTTCGGGTTCTGCACGCGCAGCTTCAGGTTGAAGCGCATCTCGAGGCCTTCGCCGGCCAGAGGCTCGATGCCGGCGACATTGACGCGCAACGCATCGCCGCCGAGCAGGCCGGCGCATGCGCCAAGCGTCAGCGTGATCGCGCAGGCGAGGTGGAAATAGCGTAAGAAGGTGGCGAAACGGCTGAAACGCCGCGTGCGTGGGAAGGACATGACCGGCACCTCGAAGCAGGAAGCGGTTGGTCACGCATTCTAACTGGCGGCGAGGCGTCGATTTTGGCGATCGAGTCGGAGTTCAGGTAATACGCCGCCACGATCTCGCGACGACATTAGCGAGTCGCCGGACGGCTCGACGCAGGAGTTCGCGAAGTTCCGCTGCATTGCGTCATGCCTGGGACCGTGTTTTCGAACACCGGGCGCTTCGATCGTTTCATCCGCCTGAGTTGCCCGAGCGCGGAGCTCGATCTGGTCGATGAAGCGGTGCGCCGCTCGGGGCGGTTGGCGACGCGCATGACGGAGCGCAATGAGGCGGATGGAGCGAGGCGATAGCCGGTAGAATTTCCCATTTAGCGCCAATGCGTACACCTCGCGGAGTGCCGGGACGCGGCGAATCGATTTCCGAGGTTGCCGGCCACGAACTCCAGACACCGCCATGACCGACCCCACCACATCCGCCACAACAGGCAACCCATCGTTGCCGGAAAGCCCCTTCATCGACCGTCTCGGCGCGCAGTTGCTGCGCGCCGCCGATGGCGTCAGCGAAGTCGTGCTGCCGTTGCAACCCGATCATATGAACACATGGGACGTCGCGCACGGCGGGGTCACGATGACGCTCGCCGACGTCGCGCTCGCGATGGCCGCGCGCAGTCTCGCGGGCGACGGCGTCGGCGTCGTCACCGTCGAGATGAAGGTCAACTTCATGCAGCCGGGGCGCGGCGAGTTGCGCGCGACCGGCCGCGTGCTGCATCGCTCGACCACGATGGCCTATTGCGAAGGCGAGATCCGCGACAGCGAAGGTCACTTCGTCGCCAAAGCGCTCGGCACCTTCAAGTACATGCGCCGCCTCGCGGTGGGCCGCGACGTCAGGCGTCAGCGTCTGCGCAGCGACCCGGCGGCCAGGCCCGGTCCGAGCGACTGAGCCCTCATCGCAGTCAACTTCCGACCTGGATTCGACGAATGCAGGTCAATTCCCGACAACCCAAGGAGACGACTTCATGGCCCAGATCAATCGCCAGGTGCTGCTGATTTCGCGCCCGCACGGCGAAGCCACGCCCGAAAACTTCAAGCTCGTCGAAACGCCGCTGGCGCCGCTCGCCGACGGCGAAGTACGAGTGCGCAACCATTATCTGTCGCTCGATCCGTATATGCGCGGACGCATGAACGACAGCAAGTCGTACGCGCCGCCGCAGCCGCTGAACGAGGTGATGATCGGCGGCACGGTCGGCGAGGTCGTCGAGACGAGGAATCCGAAGTTCGCGGTCGGCGACAAGGTCGTCGCGATGTTCGGCTGGCAGGAGTACGGCACCTCGAACGGCGCGGGCATGCAGAAGGTCGACGACACGCACGTGCCGCTGTCCGCGTATCTCGGCCCGGTCGGCATGCCGGGCGTCACCGCGTGGTACGGGCTGAACCGCATCATCGCGCCGAAGGCGGGCGAGACGGTGGTCGTCAGTGCGGCGAGCGGCGCGGTGGGCAGCGTGGTCGGCCAGCTCGCGAAGGTGGCCGGCGCGCGCGCGGTCGGCATCGCGGGCGGCGCGGACAAGTGCCGCTACGTGGTCGACACGCTCGGCTTCGACGCCTGCGTCGACTACAAGGGCGGCAACCTGTACCAGGACCTGAAAGCCGCGACGCCCGATGGTGTGGACGGCTGCTTCGAGAACGTCGGCGGCGAGGGGCTCGACGCGACGCTCGCGCGCATGAACGCGTTCGGGCGCATCGCGCTGTGCGGCTTCATCGCGGGCTATGACGGCCAGCCGCTGCCGCTCAGGCATCCGTCGCTGATGCTGACGCAGCGGCTGCTCGTGCAGGGCTTCATCGTCAGCGAACATATGGATGTGTGGCCGGAGGCGCTCAAGCAGCTCGGCACGCTCGTCGCGCAGAAGAAGCTGCACTATCGCGAGACGATCGCGCAAGGGCTCGAAGCCGCGCCCGAGGCATTCATCGGCTTGCTGAAGGGCCGCAACTTCGGCAAGCAACTGGTCAAGCTGATCTGAGCACGACGTCGTCATGCATCGGCCAGCCGCCACTCAAACAGGGAGTCACTAGATGTTCGAATTCGCAGGCAAGGTGGCGGTGATCACCGGCGCGGGCAGCGGCTTCGGCCGCGCGTTCGCGCACAAGGGCGCGGCGCTCGGCATGAAGCTCGTGCTCGCCGACGTCAACGCCGAGCAGCTCGCGCAGACCGTCGACGCATTGCGCGAAGGCGGCGCCGAAGCGATCGCCGTGCCGACCGACGTATCGAGCGCCACGCAGGTCGAGGCGCTAGCGCGAGCCGCGCTCGCCGCGTTCGGCAAGGTCCACCTGCTGTTCAACAACGCGGGCGTCGGCACCGGCGGCTTCCTGTGGGAAAGCTCGGCCAACGACTGGTCGTGGGTGTTCGGCGTCAACGTGATGGGCGTCGCGCACGGCGTGCGCGTGTTCGCGCCGCTCATGCTCGCGCAGAACGAGCCCGCGCATATCGTCAACACGGCGTCGGTCGCGGGGCTGCTGGCGCCACCGGCGATGGGCATCTACAACGCGTCCAAGCATGCGGTGGTGGCGCTGACCGAGACGCTGTATCACGACCTGAAGCTCGCGCAGGCCGGCACGGGCGGCGAGGTCGGCTGTTCGCTGCTGTGTCCCGCCTTCGTGCCGACCGGCATCGCGGACGCCGAGCGCGCGCGTCCGGACGAACTGCGCAACGCAAGCCGGCCGACGCGCTCGCAGATCGCTGCAGCCAAGCAGTTGCAGCGTGCGGTGCAGTCGGGCAAGCTCAGCGCCGACGATGTCGCCGACATTGCGTTCGAGGCGATCGCCGCGCGGCGTTTCTATATCATCACGCACCCGGGCATCATGGCGACCGTCAAGCTGCGTCACGAGGATATCGAACAGTTGCGCGAGCCGTCCGATCCGATGTCGCTGAAACCCGAGGTGAAGAACGCGGAGTAGCGGCCGGCTGCGTGGCCGCTGCGCCGGGTCCTCACAACAATTGGCGCACCGCGCGCCGCGCTGCGCTGTGCGCATCACGTTGCTGAAACCATGCCGCTGAATCCAACGATCGAGCAGGTGCTCGACATGATCGCGCGGGCCAAACGCCCGCAGTATCACCAGATGAGCGCGCAAGCGGCGCGCGCGTCGTACGAGAAAAGCGCGCCGATCCTCGAGATCCCGAGCGCGCCGATGTTTTCCGTCGAAGACCTGCGGGTGCCGACGCGCGACGGCGCGACGATCCGCGCGCGCCTGTACTTCCCGGTCGAGCCGAACTGGGCCGAGCCGCTGCCGGCGTTCGTGTACTACCACGGCGGCGGCTTCACGGTCGGCAGCGTCGACACGCACGATGCGCTGTGCCGGATGTTCGCGCGCGACGGCCAGTGCGCGGTGCTATCGGTCGATTACCGGCTCGCGCCCGAGCACAAGTTTCCGACCGCGGTCGACGATGCCTTCGATGCCCTTAGCTGGCTGCACGCGCACGCGGCCGAGTTCGGCATCGACGACACCCGGCTCGCGCTCGGCGGCGATAGCGCGGGCGGCACGCTCGCGACGGTCTGCGCAGTGCTTGCGCGTGATGCCGGGATCGCGCTCGCGCTGCAATTGCTGATCTACCCGGGGACAACCGGCCATCAGCAGACCGACTCGCACTCGCGCCTCGCCGACGGCTTCCTGCTGTCGGGCGACACGATCCAGTGGTTTTTCGAGCACTACCTGCGCGATAGCGGTGATCGTGACGACTGGCGTTTCGCGCCGCTCGACGGCGAGCGCGGCGCGCCGGATTTTCGCGGCGTCGCGCCCGCGTGGATCGCGACCGCCGAATACGATCCGCTCAGCGACGAGGGCGATGCGTATGCGGAAAAACTACGCGCGCTCGGCAATCCGGTAACGCTCAAGCGCTACGCCGGCATGATCCACGAGTTCTTCAAGATGGGCGGCTTCGTGCCCGAAGTCGGACAGGCGCATGCGGATGCCGCGGCGGCGTTGCGCGCGGCATTCGGCATCGGGTGAGGGTAGTCGTCGCGAAGCGGTGAGCGGCCGGCGGCGAATGCGCCGGCGAGGCGCCGATCAAACGATCACGCCACGCTCATCCGGTCGCGCTCGACGTTGAACGCGAAGCTGCGCTCGAAATCGCCGGGCCTCACGATGCGGTGCGAGCCGTTGTCGTCGCTGCGCTCGGCGACCGCGACGCCGATCACGTCGCCATAGGCGGCGACGCGCAGCGCGGTGGTGCTGCGCGTGCCGTATTCCGGCGATTCGATGAATGCCGCCGACAGCACGCGCTCGCGTTCGAGCGGAATACCGGTCGACGGCAATTCGTCGTCGCGCGCGAGCCGCGGATCGCGCATCAGGTCGATCAGGCGTTCGAGCGGCGGCATTGCATTGCGCGCGAGTAGCGTGCCGAGCTCGCCGCGCTTTCTGACCAGCTTCGGCCACGCGGTGTCGAGCACCGCGTTCGAGATGCCGTGCGTGCCGGGCGCGAGCAGCGCGGGGCCACTATTTGCGTCGACGGCGCCGCGATTGCAGTACCACGCGAGCTCACGGCGCGTCCAGTCGCCGACCAACAGGTTGAAGCCGTTGTAGATGTCGCCGCTTTGCGCGACGTGCTCCAGATAGGCGAGCGGCGTTTCGTGCGGATGGCCGTCGGTGTCGCGCGCGGCGCTCGTGAGCCAATTGCTGACGAGCGTGCCGCGGGTCGGCGCATCGGCGCGCATTTCGCCCGGCGCGCGGTAATTGGTCAGCGCGGCGAAGCGGCCGTCGCGCGACAGCCCGAGCCACGTGCCGCCGCCCACGAGATCGCGGCCCGCCAGCACGCCCGGCGCGTCGCGCCACCAGCCGATCGGCTCGGCCGTGCGGCGGAAGAACTCATCGCGATTCGCGGCGAGCGTGAACAGCGGACCATCGACCGCATCGGGTCGCCAGTCGAAAACGATCAGGCACATCGGGGAGCATCTCCCGTTCAGAGCGTGGGGCGGCCGCCTGATGCCGCAAAGGCAGACGGCAAAGAAAGCGACAAAAATCAGACGAGAATAAAGCAGCCAATAAAAAACGGCGCCCGATTGCGCCGCTTCTTACCTGCCCAACGATCAGACCTCGGCCGGCAGCCCGTAGGGCAGCGCCAGGAAGCGCAGCGCGGGGCCGTCGGCCGCGCCGACATGCACGCTGCCGCTGTCGAGCGCCGTGAGCTTGATCTCGACCAGCAGATCGACGCCGCCGCCTTGTGCCGATGCCGCGTTGACGATCATCCCGCACGGCTGGCCAGGATCGTCCGAGTGGAACAGCTCGGCGCCGGGGCGCACCGTATCAAGCTCGCCGGCGACGTTGGCGAGCGACGTGCGCCGCTTGATCGTGCCGCGATACTGGCTGCGCGCGACCACTTCCTGACCCGGATAGCAGCCTTTGCGGAAATTGACTGCGCCGAGCACGTCGAAGTTGACCATTTGCGGCACGAACTGCTCGACGACCGGCTGCGTGATGCGCGGCTCGCCCGCGCGGATGTCGAGCCAGTCCCAAACGGCCGGCGACACGCGCTTCAACTTGCCGTCCAGCGACGGCAGCAGCGCTTCGACCTGCGCCTTCGGTCCGATCCACAGATAGCGCAGCCGCTCCAGGGCGTCCGGCACGCGGATCAGCGTGCCCGCGGTGCCGTCGACCTGCACGTGCACACCGTCGGGCAGCGCGTCGAAAACGCCCGACAGCGCGCCGCGCACGTCGCCCGCGAGGCCGACCACCGCGAGCTCGCCGCTCGCGTCCACGAGCCTGGCTTTTGCGCGCAGCACGAACATCGACAGGCGCTTTTGCACGGCGGCCTGCACGTCTTTCGATACCAGCAGGCGGATCGTGTCGCCGCTGCGCCAGCTGAGGAACGATGCGAGCAGCCGGCCCTTGGCCGAGCAGTAGCCGGCGAGGCGCGCGTTCGCGGCATCGAGATGCTGGACGTCGTTGGTCAACTGGGCGTGCAGGAAGCTGGCCGCGTCGTCGCCGGTCGTGTCGATCACGCCGAACTGCGACAGCGGCATGTACGCGCCATGCTCCAGCACGGCGGCGAATTCTTCGGCCGACGGGCGCGGCAGGATGGGCAGGGCGGCGGCGGGCGCCGCCGCGGTGGGAGCGAGACCGGAAGCGTTAGCTGGGGCGTTCACGAGCGGTGTGTTCATGGATTCCGTCAATTCTGACTTTGGCTAAGGCAAACACCCATTATATTCAGTCCAAGTCCGTCACGTTTCGCACGTCCTTGGCGAATGAAGGCTTTGCGAGCGCCTTACACAGCGCGACCCGAGGTGGCCTAGGCCAAGCCGCTGAGCAAGGCGGATGAGCCATGGTTATTCCGAGGGTGGCTTGGCGGGCGTCCAGTCAACGGCGTGGTGGAGCGTAATCTGCAGCCGACTGTGCAGTTCCGGATGGACCGACGCCTGGTTGAGCACGGCCATGCCACCAATCTGACGCAAGGTTTCGTCCGTGATCGGCGCACCGCAATCTTCAGAACCCAGTGGCACAGTCATTGCCATTCTCCGCGCAATCTGCCGATTTAGGGCCCCCTCGACTTCGTCGCGCGACACGGTACATACCTGTATCTGCTGGACATCCTCGCTATAAAAGATCACGGTGGCACGCTGGCGCTTTGTCATCTCAGAAACCTCTGCAGCTCTGGTAATTTTGGAATGCCGTCTGCTGGAGAGGCGGATGCTCTACTGTCATTCCGAGGGCGGTTTGGCGGGTGCCCAATCCATCGGTTGCTCAGTCGTGATTTTCAGACGTTCGCGCAATTCGGGATGCGAGATTGCCTGAATCAGAATGGCCATCGCTCCCAGCTTCCGTGCGTCTTCGTCGGTAACTGGCAATATTGAATTTTCCGCAGCATCCGGTGGGATAGTGATTGCCAGCGCTCGATCGATTGCCGCTTGCACGTGAACCCGTGAAACTGTGCACATCTTTAACTGCTGCGTATCGGCATCGTAAAAAATGACGCTAGCCCGATCTGATTTAGTCATCTCAATATCCCCTGCATGCCTGGAATTTGTCGAAAGCTCGCTGTGTGCAGAGCGCATAGCTGCGTGGATCTCGATACAAGGCTCGGGCTACCTGACATTGGGCCATGTCTGAATGGTAGTCCGCGAAACACTCAGCCTCATCCGTCTCACTGACGCCACGCGCCGCCAGTTCCTGCACATCGCCGAACTGCGGATCCTCCGGGTATTGAAACGGCCGCGCATCGCCGAGCGGGGTCGATACTGGCGTGGCGATGGTTCCGTCTGGCAAGACGTCGCCTGGGCGGGCGTGCCAGATCGCGAGGTCATCGTCGGCCGCCAGCCGCGGTAATTTGGGGCGCTCGAATGCGCGCTCGGCACGCACTGCCGGCAGCACCCGCCGGAATAGCTGCGACGGCGTGACGGTCGGATAATACGGACGGATCTCCTGTTGGATAGGCGTGCCGCCTACGCTCGGGACGTGCGGCTTCGGGGCCACCGCAATCACCTCGCCGCGCTCGACGGCGGCTCGTAGGGTCCGGGCGAGTTGATCCGGTGCCGTGCCGCTCGCAGATGCGCCGCCGCGCACATTGCGCATGAACTCGACGAGCCGGGGTAGCTGGCGCGTGTCGTGCGTAAGCTCCCAGGCGCTTGCCGAGGTAATGAGCTTACGTCCGTTACGCGCCTCGTCGCTGAGTGCGTTGCCGCGATATTCCTGCCGCGTGTGGAGTGTGCAGCTCCGGTGGATGCCGACTTTGAAGTCGATCGCCATGCGTCTCCTCTGTCATGTCAAATCAGCCGGGATGCCCTATGGCCGGGACCCGATCATGCTTTGGGAAAAAACAAGTTCGAAGCGAGCGCTATTGTTGTCGTATGGCCTTGGCGGCTACAACGACGCAGGCGATATGCAGAATCGAGAGGGACGCATGGACCGGTGTACTTCGCGCCTGCCGCGGGGTGACGGCGCCGTCCAGGGTGCGGTTGAAGCGTGGTTCAAGACTGTCAACAACGGTCAAAGGCGGAAGAGGCCGAAAGTCGTTTGTCGCGAACTGTCCGACCCGGGCGACGTCTGACCCATGTTGTGGCCGCGTAGACCCGCGTAGCATCGGACCGACGCCTGTGGATTTCATGTTGACGTCTCTGGCTTGTGACCATCTTGTGCCCGCATCTATACAATACAGGGCGCAAAACGCCGAAAGGGCTGCCAGGCGGCACCGCCACCGTGTTGACCGACGCAAGACTTTCCCGTTAAAAATCAGTTCGTTGCCATCTAAACGCTAATGCTTTCCTGTCGTGTCCTTTCTTAAGAAATGTTTCGCAGCCGGCGCGCTCGTCGTTGTGCTGGCCGCGGCGGCCATCGCCGCTGGATACTTCTGGGCCACCCGCCCGCTCGAATTGACCCCGGCGCAACTCGACGTCACCGTCAAACCGCACAGCAGCCTGCGCAGCGTCGCGCTGCAGCTCAATCGCGGCGGTGTGCCGGTCGAACCCGAGCTGTTCATCGCGATGACGCGGCTGCTCGGCCTGCAAAGCGACCTGAAGTCCGGCAACTATGAGTTCAAGAGCGGCATCACCCCCTACGAGGTGCTGCAGAAAATCGCCCGCGGCGACGTCAACGAATACGTGGCGACGATCATCGAAGGCTGGACCTTCAAGCGCATGCGCGCCGAGCTCGACGCGAATCCCGCGCTGAAACACGACACGCTCGGCATGAGCGACGCCGATCTGATGAGCGCAATCGGCGCGCCCGAGGCGTCGATCGGCAACGGCGAAGGGCTGTTCTTCCCGGATACCTACCTGTTCGACAAGGACACGAGCGACCTCGACATCTACCGCCGCGCGTACCGGCTGATGCGCGTGCGTCTGGACGAAGCGTGGCTCGCGCGCGCGCCGAACCTGCCGTACAAGACGCCGTACGACGCTCTGACGATGGCGTCGATCATCGAAAAGGAAACCGGCAAGGCGTCCGACCGGGCGCTCGTCGCCGCCGTGTTCGCCAACCGTCTGCGCGCGGGCATGCCGCTACAGACCGACCCGACGGTGATCTACGGGATGGGCGAAAGCTACGCTGGCCGCATCAGGAAGAAAGACCTGCAGACCGACACTCCCTACAATACCTACACCCGGATGGGCCTACCGCCGACGCCGATCTCGCTGCCGAGCGTCGCGTCGCTGCAGGCGGCGATGAACCCGGCGCCGAGCAGCGCGCTGTACTTCGTGTCGCGCGGCGACGGCAGCAGCATCTTTTCTGACACCCTCGGCGAACACAACAAGGCCGTGGACAAATACATTCGAGGGCAATGATGGCGCGCGGCAAATTCATAACGTTTGAAGGCATCGACGGCGCGGGCAAGACTACCCATCTGGGCTGGTTCCGCGAACGCCTCGAGGCGAAGCTCGCGCCGAGCGGCCGCTCGGTGGTCATGACGCGCGAGCCCGGCGGCACGCCGCTCGGCGAGCAGATCCGCGAGATCGTGCTGCATCAGAAGATGGACCTCGAAACCGAGGCGTTGTTGATGTTCGCGCTGCGCCGCCAGCATCTGGCCGAGGTGATCGAGCCGGCGCTCACGCGCGGCGACTGGGTGCTGTCCGACCGTTTCACCGACGCCACCTTCGCGTACCAGGGCGGCGGCCGCGGCCTACCGCGCGACAAGCTGGAGACGCTCGAGCGCTGGGTGCAGGGTGGTTTCCAGCCGGATTTGACCGTGCTGTTCGACCTGCCGCCCGCCGTCGCCAACGAGCGGCGCAGCGCGGCGCGCAACCCGGATCGTTTCGAGAGCGAGTCGGCGGCGTTTTTCGAGCGCACGCGCGCCGAATACATGCGCCGCGCCGAAGAAGCGCCGCATCGATTCGCTATCATCGACTCTTCGCAGAGCATCGTGCGAATTCAGAAACAGCTTGAAGAGTTGATCGCAACTCTTTGATTTCAAGAGGATATAATCGGTTCTTATAACCACGTGTCAAGTTGATTCACCACCTGAAGTAATGCGTGCAACCAATTGATTCAAAAAGACAAACGATGATCTATCCGTGGCAAGCCGATGACTGGAACCGCCTGCAGCAGCTGCGCGGCCATTGGCCGCACGCGTTGTTGCTGCACGGCCAGGCGGGGATCGGCAAGCTGCGCTTCGCGCAGCACCTCGCGCAAGGTCTGCTGTGCGAGGCGCCGCTGCCGAACGGCGAGCCGTGCGGCGCGTGCGCGGCCTGCAACTGGTTCGTGCAGGGCAATCATCCGGACTACCGCATCGTCGTGCCGGAGGCGCTCGCCGCCGAAGCCGGTCTCGCGAACGCCGCGAACGGCGCCGACGACAAGGCCGAAAAAGCCGATGGCGACGAAGGCAAGAAGACCCGCACGCCGAGCAAGGAAATCAAGATCGAACAGATCCGCGGTCTGCTCGACTTCGTCGGCGTCGGTTCGCACCGCGGCGGCGCGCGCGTGGTCGTGCTGTATCCGGCCGAGGCGCTCAACGTCGCGGCCGCCAACGCGTTGCTGAAGACGCTCGAAGAGCCGCCCGCGGGCGTCGTGTTCCTGATGGTGTCGGCGCGCATCGACCGTTTGCTGCCGACCATCATCAGCCGCTGCCGTCAGTGGCCGATGAGCGTGCCAGCGCCGGACACCGCGGCGCCGTGGCTCGCCGCGCAAGGCGTCGAAGACGCCGCCGCGCTGCTCGCCGAAGCGGGCGGTGCGCCGCTCGCCGCGCTCGCGCTCGCCAGCGACGAGAACCGTCCGCTGCGCGACTGGACGCTCAAGCAGCTCGCGGCCGGCGCCGGCTGCGACGCATTCGCCTGTGGCGAGGCGCTGCAGAAGCTGCCGGTGCCGCTCGTGCTCGGCTGGCTGCAGCGCTGGATGTACGATCTGCTCGCGCAGCGCACCGCTGGCGCGCCGCGCTTTTTCCCGCAGGCGTCTGCCGCGCTCGCGCGCTGCGCCGCGCAGGCCGACGCCAATGCATTCGCACGCTTTCTGCGCACCGTTACGCGCCAGCGCGCGGTCGAAAACCATCCGCTCAACCCGCGGCTCGTGTTCGAGGAACTGTTCATCGGCTATCGCGCGCTGTTTGCGTGAGCCCGCAGCCAGACAGCCTTCCGTCTTATTCCATTCAAGCCAAGCCACCATGAGCCTTTCCTACCGCGACGCCACGCTCGACGATCTGCCCGCGATCGTCGCCATCTACAATTCGACGATTCCGTCGCGTCAGGTCACTGCGGACCTCGAGCCGGTCAGCATCGAGAGCCGGCATGCATGGTTTCATGCGCACGGCCCGCAGAAGCGGCCGCTGTGGGTGGTCGAAGATCCGCAGCAGGCGGGCCGCGTGATCGCGTGGCTGAGCTTTTCCGATTTTTATGGGCGTCCGGCCTACCAGCGCACCGCCGAAGTCAGCATCTATCTGGACGAAAGCGCGCGCGGCCAGGGTCTCGGCAAGCAGTTGCTGGCGGCGTCGCTCGAAGCGGCACCCGGTCTTGGCATCGACACGGTGCTCGGTTTCGTGTTCGGTCACAATGAAGCGAGCGTGCGGCTGTTCCGCGGCTTCGGCTTCGACGCATGGGGCACGCTGCCGCGCGTCGCGGTGCTGGACGGCGTCGAGCGCGATCTGGTGATTCTTGGCAAGCGCCTTGCGCACGCTACCTAAGCAAGCTACCTGAGCCGTCCCAAGCGGCCCCGGCCATGCCGTCGCCCGGCCGCAAAGCCCTTTTTTCGCAGGACCTGACCATGTTTGTCGATTCACACTGCCATATCAACTTCGAAGGACTCGCGGACCGTCTGCCGCAAGTGCTCGAAAACATGCGCAGCCATTCGGTGTCGCACGCGCTGTGCGTGTCGGTGGACCTCGAAACGCTGCCGTCGGTGCTGGATATCGCCAACCGCCATGACAACGTGTACGCGTCGGTCGGCGTGCATCCCGATCACGAGCACATGCGCGAGCCGAGCGTGGCCGAACTGGTCGAACTGGCCGAGCACCCGAAGGTCGTCGCGATCGGCGAAACCGGGCTCGACTACTACCGCCTCGAAGGCCGCTCGATCGCCGACATGGAGTGGCAGCGCGAGCGCTTTCGCACGCACATCCGCGCCGCGCACGCGACCGGCAAGCCGCTCATCATCCACACCCGTTCGTCGTCGGAAGATACGTTGCGCATCATGGCCGAGGAGCGCGCGGGCGTGCCGGGCGGCGTGATGCACTGCTTCACCGAACCGTGGGCCATCGCCGAGCAGGCGCTTGCGCAGAATTTTTACATTTCGCTGTCGGGCATCGTCACGTTCAAGAACGCGACCGATGTGCAGGAGGTCGCGCGCCGCGTGCCGCTCGAGCGTCTGCTGATCGAAACCGATTCGCCGTATCTGGCGCCGGTGCCGTATCGCGGCAAGCCGAATGAACCTGCGTACGTCAGTTATGTCGGACGCTTCATCGCGCAGCAACGCGAGATGCCGGACGAGGCGCTGGCTGCCGCAACCACGCAAAACTTCTTCAGGCTGTTCGGAATCGCCGCGCCGGCCGATGTCTGAAAAAGCCGAGTAACATCAAAGAGATAGGAAGCTTTCCTAAAGTACCATATGAAAAATATTTCGACGTCGTCCGCTGCTTTCCAACCGCTGTCCGCCGGGCCGGGCGCCCGGGCTCTCGCGCCGGCACGCCGTCTTGCGTGCGCCGCCGCGCTCGCCTGCGCGGCGCTGGTCGCGGTGCCCGCGCATGCAGCGCCGATCGACACGCTCATCAAGGCGGTCAAGTTCGACGACGTCGACGGCGTCAAAAAGCTGCTCGCTAAGGGCATGGACCCGAACAGCGTCGACAATCAGGGCATGCCGCTGCTGGTGATCGCCGCCCGCGAGAAATCCGACAAGGTCGCGGCCGCGTTGCTCGCGAATCCGAAAACCGACATCGAGATCCAGGACAAGGCCGGCGAGAATGCGCTGATGATGGCGTCGTTGGTCGGCGACCTGAACCTCGTGAATCTGCTGATCGCGAAGGACGCCGAGGTCAACAAGAAGGGCTGGGCGCCGCTGCACTACGCGGCCGCCAACGGCCACGACGACATCGTCAAGGTGCTGCTCGACCACTCGGCCTACGTCGACACGGGCTCGCCGAACGGCACCACGCCGCTGATGATGGCCGCGCGCGGCGGCCACGTGTCGACGGTCAAGCTGCTGCTCGACAACGGCGCGGACCTGTCGGTGAAAAACCAGATCGGCATGACCGCGCTCGATTTCGCCAAGACCTACAAGGAGCCGGACGTCGTCGAAGGACTCACGGCCCGCATGCAGCAGACCCAGCAGCAGAAACAATGACGCTGTCGGCAGGCGGTGCGGCGGGCCCGCGAGGCCGTGCCGTTTTGCTGCGGTTTTGTCCGAGCCGCGCGGCAGCGGGCCTGCTGCCGCCGTGTAAAACAGTGCAGAATGACGACTTCGGCGCGCCGCGTAGCGCGCCGCCCGGACGCGGCAGAAAGACCGCGTGATAAACAACCCTGGAAAAGGAACACCATGCTGCGGGCATTGATTTTCGCCGGCGCGCTTGCCTTGCCGCTTTCGGCAGCCGCGTTTACGGGAGGCGACCTCAACAAGCTGTGCACCAAGACGGACATCGCTTCGCGTAGCGCCTGCGCGGCCTACATAGAAGGCGCGGCCGACGGCATCTTCAACACGATCGACGCGATCGGCGGCACCACCGGTCCGCGCGTCGGCCAGTACTTCTGCCTGCCGCCGGATGCGCGCTCGGCGCAGTTGACCGACGCCGTGCGCAAGTACATCGCCGAGAATCCTAACGCCGCGGGCTACAACGCTAGCACGGCGATTTCGCTGGGTCTCGGCAAGGCGTTTCCGTGCAAGAGCGGCGGCTGATCGATAACCGCCGCGCATCGAAGAACCCGTTGTAACGCCCCAGGCGCCGTCGAGCGCCTTGGGTGTCGGGGTCGTCGCTCCCGCTGGGGGCGCCCCCGGATGTCAGTAGTCCCGCAGGCGCGCCGCCGCTCATCGAGCCCGGAGGAAGATGCCCGTTATGCCTACTATCGACGACTTCTACCGCGTGGCCGCCGCGCCGCTGCATACGTGGCTCGGCGCGCTGATCGTGACGGCATTCGTGACGATCGTGGCGATCGGCGTTCACCGCCTTGGCGCGCGCGTCGTGATGCGTCTAGCCCGACCGCATGCGCTGACGAGCGTCGTGCTGCGCTATATCGACAAGCCCTCGCTGTTCGTCCTCGTGATCCTCGTGTTCGCGTGGGTCTGGTCCGAGGCGCCCGATACCCTCAACTTCATCGAACCGGTGCGCGACATCACCGGCATCGCGCTGATCGCCGCACTGACGTGGCTGTCGGTGCGCTCGGCCGCGGCGATCGGCGAAGCGATCATCCGCGCTCATCCGCTCGATAGCGCCGATAACCTGCAAGCGCGCCGCATCCATACGCAGGCGCGTGTGCTCGCGCGCTCGGTGATGATCGTGATCGTGATCATCGGTGTCGGCGGTGCTCTGATGACCTTGCCCAATGTGCGGCAAATCGGTGCGAGCCTGCTGGCTTCGGCCGGCGTCGCCGGTCTGGTCGCCGGTATCGCGGCGCGGCCGGTGCTCGGCAACCTGATCGCCGGTTTGCAGATCGCGCTGTCGCAGCCGATCCGCCTCGACGACGTCGTCGTGATCCAGAACGAGTGGGGGCGCATCGAGGAAATCACCGGCACCTACGTGTCGGTGCGGCTGTGGGACCAGCGCCGCCTGATCGTGCCGCTGCAATGGTTTATCGAAAACCCGTTCACGAACTGGACGCGCAACAGCTCGCAGATCATCGGCACCGTGTTCCTGTTCGTCGATTACCGGATGCCGCTCGCGCCGCTGCGCGAGGAGCTCGCGCGCATCGTCGAGAATGCACCCGAGTGGGACCGCCGCGTGCAGGTGCTGCAAGTGACGGACTGCACCGAGCGCGCGATGCAGTTGCGCGCGCTCGTCAGCGCGCCCGATTCCGGCCTCGCGTGGGATTTGCGCTGCCGCGTGCGGGAAGGGCTGCTCGATTTCGTGCACCGGCATTACCCGGAATACCTGCCGCGGGCGCGTGCGGAGGTGTCGGCGGAGCTGGAGACGAGCGGCGCTGGCCCGATCGACTGGCTGCCGCGCAGCCGCCAGGCGCCCGCCGGCAGCACCGCCGCGCATACGGAAGCCGATCCGGTGGCGAGCCGCCTCGGCCGCACTGGCACGGCCGAGGTCCCGCAGAAGGCGAAGGAGCAGGCTTAGCCAGGCGTTGCCGAGCGCCAATCACGAATCGCGCGCCGCGAACGTCGAGCCCGCTCACGCCCAACGAAGCCCGGGCACACCGATTGCTCTTTACGGGCGCACCACGCCCGCGCAGTCGGCGCGGCGCAGCGCAAGAACTACGGAGGACATGCACTATGGGCCGATTGATCGTCGTGTCGAATCGCGTCGCGACGCCGACGGAGACCAAGGGATCGGCGGGCGGACTGGCCGTCGGCGTATTCGGCGCGCTCAAGGATGCAGGCGGCGTCTGGTTCGGCTGGAGCGGCGACGTGGTCAGCGAGACGGTCGCCAACGCGGGGCCGATGCTCGAGCAGGACGGCGCGGTGACCTTCGCGACCGTCGGCCTCACGCGCAAGGACTACGACCAGTACTACCGCGGCTTCTCGAACGCGACGCTGTGGCCGGTATTCCACTACCGCAACGACCTCGCGCGCTACGAGCGCGACGAGTACGCCGGCTACCGG
The DNA here is from genome assembly GCF_013366925.1 of Paraburkholderia youngii. Classification (NCBI taxonomy): domain Bacteria; kingdom Pseudomonadati; phylum Pseudomonadota; class Betaproteobacteria; order Burkholderiales; family Burkholderiaceae; genus Paraburkholderia; species Paraburkholderia youngii. The sequence continues at coordinate 4,602,484 of NZ_JAALDK010000001.1, read as the reverse complement.
CGCGTCAACGCGTGGCTCGCGCACAAGCTGGTCAAGCTGCTCGAACCGGACGACATCATCTGGATTCACGACTACCATCTGATCCCGTTCGCCGAGGCGCTGCGCAGCGAGGGCGTGACGAACCGCATCGGCTTCTTCCTGCACATCCCGTTTCCCGCGCCGCAGATCCTGCTCAACATTCCGCCGCACGAGGAGCTCGTCAAGTCGCTGTCGTGCTACGACCTGCTCGGCTTCCAGACCGCCACCGACCAGCAGGCGTTCCACGACTACGTGACCCGTCACGCGCGCGGCACGGTCAGCGCCGACGGCATCGTCGAGGCGTTCGGGCGCAAGCTGCGCACCGGCGTGTATCGGATCGGCGTGTTCCCCGACGAAATCGCCGAGCAGGCCAAGCGCTACGAAAGTCGCCAGCATGTGCTCGAACTGAAGCAAAGCCTCGAAGGGCGCAAGCTGATCATGAGCGTCGACCGGCTCGATTATTCGAAGGGGCTGGTCGAGCGGTTTCGCGCGTTCGAACTGCTGCTCGAACGCTCGCCCGAATGGCGCGGCAACGTCACGCTCGTGCAGATCGCGCCACCGACGCGTTCGGACGTCGCGACCTATCAGAAGATCCGCCAGGATCTCGAATACGAGGCGGGGCGCATCAACGGCCGCTACTCGGGGCTCGATTACACGCCGATCCGCTATCTGAACCAGCAGTACGACCGCTGGAAGCTGATGTCGCTGTTTCGCGAGTCGCAGATCGGCTTCGTCACGCCGCTGCACGACGGCATGAACCTCGTCGCGAAGGAGTACGTGGCCGCGCAGAATCCCGATGATCCCGGCGTACTCGTGCTGTCGATTTTCGCGGGCGCCGCGGCCGAGCTTTCCGGCGCGGTGCTCGTCAATCCGCACGATGCGATCGGCATGTGCGAAGCCTTGCAGCGCGCACTGCAGATGCCGCTCGACGCGCGCCAGCGGCGTCACGAGATCAACATGGCCGCTCTGCGCGAGAACGATCTCGGTGTATGGCGCGACAGCTTTCTCAGAGATTTGCGCAGCGTGCCCGTGCGCCGATCGGGCGAGGGTGGGGGCCACCAATGACGACGCGGTGATGGCGCGGCAAAGGCAAAGTTCGGCCAAAGCCGGCGCGCGGCCCCGTGTCACTGGATGTAAGCCGTATGTAACAGCACCGAGCAATTGCAAGACCTGCGGCTTTTCCACCGCCGCCAGGGAATAATCCTCCGTAGCGACGATGCATGCGGGGCTTAGGGACCGCGTGAATTGATCCGACGTCATGGCGCTGTCATACTCGGCGTCGCCGACGGCATCGCGATTGCGCGGCAGCCGCCGGCTCACGGAGACACAATATGAAGATTGCGCAGATCGCCCCGCTGACCGAATCGGTGCCGCCGAAGCTTTACGGCGGCACGGAGCGGGTCGTGTCGTACATCACCGAGGCGCTGGTCGAGCAGGGCCACGACGTGACGCTGTTCGCGAGTGGCGACTCCGTCACGAACGCGAAGCTCGAACCGGTGTGGCCGCGCGCGCTGCGGCTCGATCCGGGCATTCGCGACCGCGTCGCGCCGCACATGCTGCTGATGGAACTGGTGCGCCGCCAGGCCGAAGACTTCGACGTGCTGCATTTCCATCTCGACTATTACTCGTTCTCGGTATTCAAGCGGCAGGAAACGCCGTTCGTCACGACGATGCACGGGCGGCTCGATCTGCCCGAGCAGCAGCCGGTGTTCGACACCTTCAACTCGGTGCCGGTGATCTCGATCTCGAATGCGCAGCGTCATCCGCTGCCGCAGGCGCGCTGGCTCACCACGGTCTATCACGGCCTGCCGGAGCAGCTCTATACGCCGCAACCGGTCGAGCAGAAGTACCTCGCGTTTCTCGGCCGGATTTCGCCGGAAAAACGCGTCGATACGGCGATCCGCATCGCGGGCCGCTGCGGCATGCCGATCCGCATCGCCGCCAAGGTCGATGCGGCCGACCGCGAATACTTCGAGCGCGATATCCGGCCGTTGCTCGACCTGCCGTACGTCGAGTACATCGGCGAGATCGCCGATCATCAGAAGGCCGAGTTTTTGTCGGGCGCGCATGCGCTGCTGTTTCCGATCGACTGGCCGGAGCCGTTCGGTCTCGTGATGATCGAGGCGATGGCATGCGGCACGCCGGTGATCGCGTTCAATCGCGGCTCGGTGCCGGAAGTGCTCGAAGAGGGCGTGACCGGGTTCATCGTCGAGGACGAGATCGGCGCGGTGGCGGCCGTCAACCGGCTGCACAAGGTGCCGCGCGCGGGCGTGCGGCGCCGCTTCGAGGAGCGCTTCACGTCGCACCGGATGGCGCGTCAGTATGTGGAGGCGTATCAGTCGGTGATTCGCGCGCAGAAACGCTCGCGGTTCAAGGTGATCGATTCGTCGGGCGCTTGACGCGGGATCGTTCGCACGTGTCGAAGTGAAGAACGGCGGTGCGCGATGCGCGGCGCCGTTTGTTTTCGCGCTTGAGTCTTCTCGCGTTTGAGCGTCGGCATCGGCATCGCACGACAAAAAGGCCGCGCGATGGCCCACACAGGGTCCCTCGCGCGGCCTTCGCCGCGATGCGATCCGGATGCAAAGCCTGCGCGTGTCTCGGGATGCACGCGCGCAGGTGTTCAGCGAAGCGTGCCGGGCAACGCGCTCAGATCTTCAGCCGCGTGACCTTCGTGCCTTGCAGCGACACGTCGCCCATCAGGCCCGCGTTGGTCAACACGAAAACCTGCACCGGCGCGGTGGCCGTGGTCGTGTCGACGGCGCCGTTCGCGCCGATCTTCACGAGCGCGACCGATGCATCGACGCCGGCCGACCAGCCGTCCGCGTTGCGGAATTTGTCGAGCGAATCCTGCGTCATGAACAGGAAGATCAGTGCCTTCGACTGCGCGCCCGCCGTCAGGCCCAACGAGCCCGACACGGTGCTGTAGTAGCCGACCGTCGCGCCGCCCACTCGCAATGCGCCTTCGCCATACTGACCGCCGACGATGAAGCCCGCCTGTATCACCGACGGGAACACCAGCACACCGCGCGCCTTCGACACCAGCTCGCGCGAGCCCGGCACGGTCGTGAACAGCCTGGACAGCGTGCCGTCGACGCTGGCGTCGATCGACTGCCGTTTCGAGGCGTTGACATGAGCATTGTCCGGAGTGTTGCCCGTCGTCGTGCACCCGGCGAGTGCAAGGCCTCCGAAAGCTAGCGCAGCGGTCGTCTTCAACATGAAGTGTCGTCTTTGCATCGTTTTTCTCCGTGGTGGATCCGGGGCGCAACCGTGTTGATGTCGCCTGGTTGCCTCTGAGTTATAACACAGCCCGGTCTAAAAGGCGCGTTGCGTGGCAACGCGAAAAGCCTTATGGAACAAGGGTTTGAGGCTAATCCCAAGGTGCTTTTCAGTAATTTTGACCGGCCCGCCGGGCGGCGTCGAAGTACGCGTCGAGCGAAGCTCGGAGGAGGCGAAGCAGACGAGCGCCCGAGGCGAGGCGATTTTGGTGACGCTTCGCCGCAGCCCCGCGATGCGCCTGTTTTTACCGATTTTCGCGTGGCGCGGCGGCCCATCGACATGGAAATGAAAGTGTTGTTTCGACGCAGCAAATGGCAGCGGAGTAGCAGCGGCGCGGCCGCCGCTCACCCGTGATTCACCGGACTCTTGACCGCGGGCGGGCGCCGCAGCGCGCGGCGCACCATGCCGATGATCGCGCCGATCGCGAACAGGATCGCCGCCGGCACGATCCAATAGCCGACGAACGCGTGCCACAGATACGCGAACAGCGTCGAGCGACGCACGTTGTATTCGTTGATCGCCTCCTGCTGACGCGGCGCGTTGGCGGCCAGCACGTCGGCCGGGCAGCCGGCGGCCTTTGCCTCGTCGGGCTTGCCATGGCAATGCGCGGGCGCGCCGGCGGCGCGCTGCGCCTGAGTGAAATTCCAGGTGGTCAGCGCGCGCTCGAGATCGACCGCGTTGTACGACATTTCCTCGCGGATCTCGTTGACCGCGACGATCGCCACCGGCACGGCCCAGAATATGATGACCAGCAACCACCGCCTTAACCAGCGGTTTTTGTGCTTCGATACCATCCTTGCCTCCAATCGATGCTCAGTAGCACCAACGACAAGATGGCGGCCCCGTTTTGATTGGTTCTATAGGTGAGGGTGGGCCGTCTCCGCAGCCATCATAGAAGAAAACGGCGCGTTGCGCCGGTGGGCTACGAAGAAGGGGGCGAGCGGAGCGCCGCGTGGGTGGAACGATGCGCCGGCGCCGCGTCGACAGGCAGCGCGCCGGCTGGAGGAACGGCTACGCGTCTCGCTCAGTTGGCGGGCGCCGACGAGGACAGGCAGGTCTTCATGAACGCCTTGCGGTCGTCGCCTTTCTTGTCGCCCGCCTGCTTGTTGCAGGCCTTCATCTTGTCCTGCTGGCTCATCGGCGCGGCGGCTGCCGGCTTCGCGGAAAGACAGGTTTGCATGAACGCCTTGCGCTCGTCGCCCTTCTTGTCGCCGGCCTGCTTGTTGCAGTCGGCCATCTTGGTCTGCTGGCTGTTCGCCGCGAACGCCGGCGATACGAGTACCGCGCCCAACACCAGCGTAGCGATAGCGGATTGGATTTTCATGGGACACTCCATCGGTGGTGAAAACGTTTCTGATCGTTTATGCGCGCGGGCGACGACAGCATCCACGGGCCCATCGGCGCATCCATTATGGCAAATGCCGTCTGCCAGAACGGCTCGAAATGCATTCTGGTTGACAGCGGTGCGCGCTCGTTTTCCCTGAGTGGCGCAAAGCAAGCGGTGATGCGGCGTTTGAAACGATCGAATCAACGAGCGCGCGAATTTTGTTATGCAATGCAGATTGGTTGCGCCGATTATTCCTTGCTTATTGAATAGAAATTACGGATCGCGGTATTTGGATATATTGCCGACAGGCAATCAGGATTTCTACATTGCTGCAATGCAACTGAATAGAAAATTGGCATGAAATTCGGCAGCCGCCGTTGTGCAGAATCGCGCTCCGATGCATGCCGGCACTGGTGTCAACCTTGATCGTTGCGAGGAGACTTGCCATGCATTACCTGTTGATGTACGAGTTGGTACCCGACTATCTGGAGCGACGCGGCGAGTACCGCGACGCGCATCTGAAACTCGCTTGGGCCGCCGCCGAACGGGGCGAACTGCTGCTGGCCGGCGCGCTCACCGAGCCGACGGACGGGGCGGTGCTGCTCTTCACCGGCACCTCGCCGGCAGTCGCGCAAGCCTTTGCCAAGGCCGATCCGTACGTGCTATCCGGACTCGTCACGCGCTGGCGAGTGCGCGAATGGACCACCGTCGTCGGCGAGCACGCATCGAAACCAGTGCGCCCGTAGCGTCGCTCGAAGCGACTTCAACGTCTTTGCTCTCGCCTCTAACTCCGCGCATGCGCAGCAGCCGCATGCGCGCCTCCGATTGCCTCGATGTCACCGCACGTGCGTGTCGCCGTTCTTTCGCCGACGCTCGACACCGCCGACCACATCAAACATCAAATGGCATAGAAATGCGTGCTGGATTGGCAATTGCGTTTTTAAAGCGCATTCTGTGCGGCAATGCTGTATTGTGCTTTGCAATAGACCGATTCGATGCCAGATAAGCAGGCGGCTTCTGTTACGGCAATACGAGAATCGACGCAGCGAAACGGAAAAGATTGTTTCTATCCGTAACACTTGTCTCAACTGTACTCATGCAAAGAACGGGATGGTATGCTTCGTGCACAAATTTTCCCGTGCACGAGTGAGACCGCGTTTTGTGCTTCGCAATAGGGAAGAGCCGCACCATGCGTGGGCGGACTGCTCCGGCGAGCCGAACGGATAAAACAAATTTGTGCAACCGAGGGCCGCACACGGGTCGTGAACGCTGAGAATCCGTGGCAGGCCCAACGCCGCGGCCAGGCCAGGCCGCGTGGAGAAAATCCAATGTTTTTCGATGAGCTAAACAACGACGAATGGGCGCTGCTCGCGCCGCTCGTCTCCGACGAGCCGGCCGTCCGTCTGAACCGGCGCGGGCGGCCGCGCGCCGAACCGCGCATCGTGACGAATGCGGTGCTGTGGATCATGACCACGGGTGAGCCGTGGTCGAAGCTGCCGGGCCGCTATCCGTCCGGTCCCACGTGCCGTCGCCGCTTCGAAGAGTGGCAACTGAACGGCACTCTGCTGGAGATGGTCCGCCTGCTGTCGCAGAGCGGCCGCACCTTCGCGTACATTCCCCAACCGGCGCCGCCCGTTACGGCCAGACCCGTGGCGCCGGTTGCGCAAACCCCGAGCCCGCGCGAAGACAACAGTCTGCGCGGCGTGTCGTGGAAGAGTCCCGAGTCGTGGCAGGCGCCCGGCGTCGCGAGTGCGTTGAGCCAATGGCGCACGGCCGATCCGATCGGCGACATCACGCGGCAATTGTCGGGGCTCGGGCCCGCGGCAGTGCCGGCGACGCCCGTGGCGACATTCGCGTCGGCCGCGGCGCCAGTGGCGCATGTCGAACCCGCCGCATTCGACACGGCCGGGACCTTCCCGCCCGACGAGCCGCGCCCGTCGCTGACGATGGCCCTCGCGCCGAGCGGCATGCAGGTCGCCGACTCGCGCGGTTATCTGATCTACGTGGTGGTCGAGGAAGTGCCGAATGCGATGTATCGCGGGTGGGCGGAGATCATCAGGGACGGCAAGCGTGTCGAGCGCTCCGGCCTCGTCGGCCCGCGCTTCGAGGATGCGCAGCACGCGCAGCAATTCGCGCTCGACTGGGCACGTCAGTGGATCGATCGCGAATGCGCAACCGACGCGGCGGCCGCCGCGCTGACCGAGGCAAGCGCCGCTGAACCTGCGTCGGCAACCGCATCGAGCAACCCTGTGCAGCGCTCGGCGAGCCGTTCGTTGGCGGGCCTGCGGCATGTGCCGGAACCGGCGTCGATCGATGGCAGCGCGAATCACGGCGCGCCTTTGCACGGGCAGCTGAAGCCATCACCGAATGCATTGCGCGTGCCGCTGCGCCGCTATCCGTCGGACACCGCGAGCGCGAGCGTGACGAGCACGCCCGCGGTGACGACCGACAGCGGCACCGTGGAGCACTTTTCGGCGACCTACAAAGAACTCATCTCGTACGTGGGATGAACCCGGCGGACCCCGCGGCCGCCTGGCGCCGCCGCAGGGTCCCGCATCGTTATCGCGGCCGGTCGCGCGTCATTGCCGTCCGTACGTATCGTCGAAGCGCACGATATCGTCTTCACCGAGGTACGAACCGGACTGCACCTCGATCATTTCGAGCGGCATCTTGCCCGGGTTTTCGAGGCGATGCGTGGTGCCGAGCGGAATATAAGCCGACTCGTTTTCAGACACGATAAAGCGCTCGTCGCCGCGCGTCACGAGCGCGGTGCCGCGCACGACGATCCAGTGCTCCGCGCGATGATGATGCATCTGCAACGACAGCCGCGCACCCGGCTTCACGACGATCCGCTTGACCTGGAAGCGTTCGCCGGTGTCGACGGAATCGTAGTTGCCCCACGGGCGATGCACCTTGCGATGATTGGCCGCTTCGAGCCCGCCATCCTCGCGAATCCGGTTGACGATCTTCTTGACCTCCTGCACGCGTGATTTATCGGCAACGAGAATCGCATCGGCGGTCTCGACGACGACGAGATCCTGCGTGCCGACGCAGGCAATCAGTCGTCCTTCGGAATGCGCGAAGGTCGAGTTCGCACCTTCGAACATCACGCGGCCGCGGCTCACATTGCGATCGGCGTCCTTCTCGGAGATGTCCCAGATCGCGTCCCACGAACCGACGTCGGACCAGCCGGCCATCAGCGGCACGACCACGCCCGACGCGATGCTCTGATCGGCGCCGAGCTTTTCCATCACCGCGTAGTCGATCGAATTCGACGGCGACGCGCCGAACGCATCGCGTTGCAGCCGGAAGAAGTCGCCGTCCGCCGTGCTGCCCGCGAAGGCCGCTTCGGATGCTTCGTAAATGGCCGGTTGAAAATGGCGAATTGCTTTGAGCCACGTCGATGCGCGCACGATGAAAATACCGCTGTTCCACCAGTATTCGCGTGATTCGACGTAGTGCCGCGCGAGTTCCAGATGCGGCTTTTCGACGAAGCTATCGAGGCGGTGCGCGACGAGGCGCGCCGATGCATCGGTCTGTCCAACATCCTGCGCATCGTCAGAACCGAGCGGCGCGCCGATGCGGATATAGCCATAGCCGGTTTCCGCGCGCGTCGGCACGATGCCCATCGTCACGATCCGGCCGGCGGCCGCATGCTGGACGCCGGCGGCGACCGCCGCGTGAAAGCCTGCGCTGTCGGTGACCGCGTGATCGGCGGGCATCACGACCATGATGCCGTCTTCGTCCTGCGCGGCGACGGACAACGCGGCCACCGTCAACGCGGGCGCGGTGTCACGGCCTACCGGTTCGAGTATCAGCCGGCTCGGCTTGCCGCTCGTGCGCAACTGTTCGGCCGTCGTGAAGCGCTGCTCTTCGTTGGCGACGACCACGAGCTGGCCGGCGAGCGGATAGCCGGCTTCGAGCCCATCGAGACGGCGGGTCGTCGATTGCAGCAGCGACTCGTCGCCGAGCAGGCCGATCAGCTGCTTCGGATGCTGCTCGCGCGACATCGGCCACAGCCGGGTGCCCGAGCCGCCGGCGAGAATCACGGGATGAACCTTGAGCTTGACGCTGGTTCCGGTTGGGGAGGTGGACGAAGCGGCGGCGGTGGGCCGGGTGCAGGCGGGCTTGACCGGGGCCGGAGCTGTCATGGTGAACTCTCCTCGAGGCTGGATGAATGCGTCGAGTTTTATCACGAAGTCGAGAATCAATAAAAGCGCGTTAAATACAAATCGGATAAATCGCGCGTCGAATTTATTCGAAATACCGGAAAAAATGTGTCGCCGATTGATTCAAAAATAAAAATTACCTGAAAAAAATCGACAAGCATTTTTTTCGCTTAATGATGCGCAAGAATGATGGCACCCATGGAGCCGGGCGTCCCCGGCAGAACTGTTGGAAAAAGCGCAAGTTTCGGTGGGCAAGGCCTCGGATGGGCGGCTAGGAAACCGCTGTCGAGCCTGAATGCGGCAAAAATTACCTCTCAAAATGCACAAAAAATGCCGAAATTTTGACCGATACAATTTGAGATTTTTTGCGGCCTTGCCGTGCGAATTTTAATACGGCTTTATTGAGGCATGTACAAGGGTATTCACTCATCCGGCCGCGGTTTTTCCGCGATGGTCTGTTCATGCGCATTCAGTCCAATTCAGCCGCGAGGCAAATGGGAAATAAAAAGCGCAACGGTGAAACCCGCATGCAACACCCATTTCAACCAACCGACGGATCGCACTTTGACTGACGAACAGAGGGGCGGCGCATGCTGAGCGTTCTAGCGAGAATCATCGACATAGCCATGGTCGCGCTCGCCGCGATGGCGGCGGCGGCCGTGCACAGCGGCAGGGTGGTATGGCTCGACGATATGCAAAGCGTGTCGCTCGCGTTCGGCTGCCTGCTCGTGGTGGTGTTCTTCCCGGCGCTCGGCATCTATCAGTCGTGGCGCGGCAAGCCGCTCTACGATCTGCTGTCGCGCGTCACGGGCGGCTGGCTGATGGTCGAAGTGACCGGCGTGCTGATCAGCTTCAGCGTGCACCGCGCCGACAGCCTGTCGCGGCTGTGGCTCGTGTACTGGGCGCTCGCGTCGATCGTGCTGCTGGTCGTCACGAAGGTGATCGTCTATTCGATCCTGCGCGGACTGCGCCGCGAGGGCTTCAATCAGCGCGCGGTCGCGATCGTCGGCGGCGCGCCTTATGGGCGCTTCCTGATCGAACAGATGAGGGGCCGGCCGGAAGCCGGCTTCACGCCCGTGGTCGTGTTCGACGAGGGCGGCACGATCAATCCATATGAAGACCCGGACGCGGCGCCCGCGGTCGCTGGCGTGCCGGTCGAGCGTGACTATCAGCGCATGATCGAGCTGGTGCGCCAGCGCTCGATCCGCGAGCTGTGGCTCGCGCTGCCGATCTCGAAGGAGAAGGCGATCCATCGCTTCGTGATGGATCTGCGCAACGACTTCGTGAACATCCGCTTCATCCCCGATGTCGGCAGCCTGACGCTGTTCAATCAGCCGATGGTCGAGCTGCTCGGCGTGCCCGCGATCAACCTCGCCGCCTCGCCGATCACCGATCTGCGCGTGCTGCCCAAGCGCGTATTCGACAGCCTGTTCGCGCTCGGCGCGTTGCTCGCGCTGTCGCCGCTGATGCTCGTGATCGCGCTGATGGTGAAGCTCAGCTCGCCGGGACCGGTGTTTTTCCGCCAGCGCCGCAAGGGCATCGACGGCCGCGAGTTCGAGATCTTCAAGTTCCGCTCGATGAAGGTCCACAAGGAAGCGGCCGGCCAGATCACCCAGGCGACGCGGCGCGATCCGCGCATCACCGCGGTCGGCGCGTTCCTGCGCCGCACCAGCCTCGACGAGCTGCCGCAGTTCATCAACGTGCTGCGCGGCGAGATGTCGGTCGTAGGCCCCCGTCCGCACGCGCTCGAGCACGACGACATCTACAAGGATCTGGTGAAGGGCTATATGCACCGCTACCGGATCAAGCCCGGCATCACCGGCTGGGCGCAAATCAACGGTTATCGCGGCGAAACCGACCGCATCGAAAAGATGATGGGTCGCGTGAAGCTCGATCTGTACTACATGCAGCACTGGACCTTCTGGCTCGACATCAAGATCGTCGTGCTGACGCTGTGGAAAGGCTTCGCCGGCAGCAATGCCTATTGAACGTGGCGCGCCGGGCCGCGCCGATGCCACGCATCGCGCGAGCGCATTCCTGAATCAACTTTATTTATCGAGGTGCAATCCATGAACCTGACGATCATCGGTAGCGGCTATGTCGGCCTCGTGACCGGCGCGTGTCTGGCCGACATCGGCCACGACGTGTTTTGTCTCGACGTCGACGCACGCAAGATCGACGTGCTCAACAACGGCGGCGTGCCGATCCACGAACCGGGTCTGCAGGAGATCATCGCGCGCAATCGCCGCGCGAAGCGCCTGACGTTTTCCACCGACGTCGAGGCCGCGGTCGCGCACGGTGACATCCAGTTCATCGCGGTCGGCACGCCGGCCGACGAAGACGGTTCCGCCGATCTGCAGTACGTGCTCGCCGCCGCGCGCAACATCGGCCGCCATATGAACGGCTTCAAGGTGATCGTCGACAAATCGACTGTGCCGGTCGGCACCGCGTCGCGCGTACGCGAAGTGGTCGCCGCCGAGCTAACCGCGCGCGGCGTCGAGCAGATGTTCTCGGTCGTGTCGAATCCGGAGTTCCTGAAGGAGGGCGCGGCCGTCGAAGACTTCACGCGGCCCGATCGCATCGTGCTCGGCTGCGACGACGACGTGCCCGGCGAAAAGGCGCGCGAGCTGATGAAGCGCCTGTATGCGCCGTTCAATCGCAATCGCGAACGCACGCTGTATATGGACGTGCGTTCCGCCGAGTTCACCAAGTACGCGGCCAACGCGATGCTCGCGACGCGCATCTCGTACATGAACGAGCTCGCGAATCTGGCCGATCGCGTCGGCGCGGATATCGAGGCGGTGCGCCGCGGCATCGGTTCCGATCCGCGCATCGGCTACGACTTCCTGTACGCGGGCTGCGGCTATGGCGGCTCGTGCTTTCCGAAGGACGTGCAGGCGCTGATTCGCACCGCAGCCGATCACGACGCGAACCTGCGCATTCTCGAAGCGGTGGAAGCGGTCAACGACGCGCAGAAGCAGATCCTCGCGCAGAAGATCGTCGCGCGTCTCGGCGAGGATCTGTCGGACCGCACGTTCGGCGTGTGGGGTCTCGCGTTCAAGCCGAACACCGACGACATGCGCGCGGCGCCGAGCCGCGAGCTGATCGCCGAACTGCTGCGCCGCGGCGCGCGCGTGAAGGCCTACGACCCGGTGTCGATCGACGAAGCGAAGCGCGTGTTCGCGCTCGATCTGAAGGACGTGCCGCAGCAGCATGCGCGCCTGTCGTTCGTGAACGAGGAGATGGAAGCGGCGAGCGGCGTCGATGCACTCGTGATCCTGACCGAATGGAAAGTCTTCAAGAGCCCTGATTTCGATGCGCTGAAGCGCATGCTGAAGACGCCGCTGATTTTCGATGGCCGCAATCTGTACGAGCCGGATGTGCTGCTCGAACTCGGCATCGAGTATCACGCGATCGGCCGGCGGCACGCATTGCGCAATGCGCCGGCACGGGTCGGCGCGAACAGCGCGATGCATGCGGCGGACCTCGCCGCCGCGGAAACCTCAGGCCGCTGAGGCCATTGCGACCGCCGCCGCGCGAGGGAATCCGCCATGTTCGCCAACGTTCTGATCGTGTGCCACGCCAACGTGTGCCGCTCGCCCGCCGCCGAGATGCTGTTCAAGGCGCGCCAGGCGCGCGCGCCGCGTCCAGGCGCCGCGCCGATCGCGTTTCATTCGGCGGGCATTCGCGCGCTGAACGGCCACGGCATGGACCCGGTGATGCGGCGCCTGCTCGAAGAGCGCGGCGTCGCCGCCGGCCTCCATCACGCGCGGCGTCTCGACCGCTCGCTCGTGCGCGCGGCCGATCTCGTGCTGGTGAGCGAGCGCGCGCAGGTGAGCAAGGTCGAAGCGCTCGATCCGTCCGCGCGCGGCAAGGTCTATCCGCTCGGCAAGTGGGAAGCCGATTCGGACGTCGCCGATCCGCACGGCGGCGCGGAAGACGAATACAGGGAGAGTCTCGTGCTCATCGAACATCTGGTCATGGGATGGCTGAAAAAAATATGAAGCAACCCCGCATCGAAAACTCATTCGCGAGCTTGCGCACGAAGCTTGCCGCCTCACTTCTGCTGACGTCTTTTCTGTCGGCCTGCGCGACCGCACCGGGCAATTATCTCGACACGTCGCGGCTCAAGGACAACGATCAGGCGCCGAGCGAAACCTATCCGGTCCATCTGATCGACGCGAACCTGATCATGGCGCAGGCCCAAGCCGCCGCCGCGAAAACCGAGCCGTTGCCGCCGTCGGCGCTGTCCGATCCGTCGCTGTACGTGTACCACCTCGCGCCGCAGGACATTCTCGGCATCACCGTGTGGGATCATCCCGAGCTGACCACGCCGCAGGGCAGCACCTTGTCCTCGGGCGGCAACACCACGCAGACGATCGCGGGCGCGTTGCAGCAGCCGTATACGGCCGCGCTGCCGGGCCAGGCCGATCCGTACGGCCAGACCATCGCCGCCGACGGCACGATCTTTTTCCCGTTCGTCGGCCGCATCCAGGCCGCGGGGAAGACCACCACCCAGCTGCGCGATCAGCTCGCCGCGCGCCTCGTGCCATATATCCGCAATCCGCAGGTCGACGTGCGCGTGCTGTCGTATCGCAGCCAGAAGGTGCAGGTCACCGGCGAAGTGAAGCAGCCGGGACCGCTCGCGGTCAGCGACGTGCCGCTGACGCTGGTCGACGCGATCACGCGCTCGGGCGGCACCAGCCCGGACGCCGACATCCAGCGCGTGCGCCTCACGCGCAACCACAAGCTCTACGTGCTCAACGCCGATCGCATGCTCGATCAGGGCGACACCAGCCAGGACGTGATGCTGCAGAACGGCGACGTGGTCAACGTGCCGGACCGCACCGACAGCCGCATCTTCGTGATGGGCGAAGTGAAGACGCCGATCCAGGTGCCGATCATCCGCGGCCGCATGACGATCGCAGATGCGCTCACGCAAGGCGGCGGCATCCTCAATACCGACGCCAATCCGCGCCAGATCTTCGTGATGCGCGGCATGCGCGAGCATCCGACCACGCCCGAGGTGTTCCGCCTCGACATGACGCAGCCGGACTCGATCATGCTGTCCTCGCAGTTCCAGTTGCAGCCGCTCGACGTCGTGTACGTGGGCACCGCCGCGTCGACCACGTTCAACCGCGTGTTGCAGCAGGTGCTGCCGAGCGTGCAGACGCTGTTCTATCTGAAGCAGCTGACGCGCTGAACGTTTGGGCTGTAACGTCCCGCGCGCGCCGTTGTTGTCCGGGCGGCGCGGGATGCGCAACGAAAGCAGAAGTACCGCTGACGCGAAAGCCGAAGCCAACGACACGGGATGGAACAGTGAGCAATCAACTCTCTCCACACATGGCTGGTCCGATCAAGACCGAAGAAGAAGACGTCGTCCTCGGACAACTGGTGCAGGTGATCCTCGACGACATCTGGTGGCTGCTCGCGATCACCGCGGTCGTCGTCACGATGGCGCTCGCGTACTGCTACCTCGCCAAGCCGACTTATTCGGCCGATGCGCACGTGCGCGTCGAGCCGTCCGACAGCATGTCGCAGGCGCTCACGCAAACGCAGACGGGTGCCGCGATCACCAGCGGCTCGACGTCGCTGCCGACCGACGCCGAGATCGAAATCATCAAGAGCCGTGGCGTGGTCGCCCCGGTCGTGCAGCAGCTGAAGCTGAACTTCAGCGTGACGCCGAAGACGATCCCGCTGCTCGGCAACATCGCCGCGCGCCTCGCCACGCCGGGCCAGCCCGCACGCCCGTGGCTGGGGCTCACGTCATACGCGTGGGGCGGTGAAGACGTCGATGTCGATTCGATCGACGTGACGCCGTCGCTCGAAGGCGAGAAGCTGCTGCTGCGCGTGATCGACCCGCAGCACTATGAGCTGTTCGCGCCGAACGGCTCGCTGCTGCTGCGCGGCGAGGTCGGCCAGCAGGCGCAGGGCGGCGGCGTGACGATGGTCGTCAACCAGCTGGTCGCGCGCCCCGGGCAGGAGTTCACGATCGTGCGCTCGAACGATCTCGACGCGATCACCGCGTTCCAGTCGGCGATCACGGTGCAGGAGCAGGGCAAGCAGACCGGCGTGATCCAGATCTCGCTGGAGGACAAGAGTCCGCAGCATGCGGCGCTCGTCGCCAATGCGCTCGCGCAGTCGTATCTGCGGCAGCACGTGTCGAACAAGCAGGCCGATGCGAGCAAGATGCTCGACTTCCTGAAGAGCGAGGAGCCGCGCCTGAAGGCCGACCTCGAACGCGCGGAAGCCGCGCTGACCGCCTACCAGCGTCAGTCCGGCTCGATCAACGCGAGCGACGAGGCGAAGGTCTACCTCGAAGGCAGCGTGCAATACGAGCAGCAGATCGCCGCGTTGCGGCTGCAGATGACGCAGCTCGCCGAGCGCTACGGCGACGACCATCCGACGCTCGTCGCCGCGCGTCAGCAGATGGCCGAGCTGCAGGCGCAGCGCACCAAATACGCGGACCGTTTCCGCGATCTGCCGGCCACCGAAGTGAAGGCCGTGCAGTTGCAGCGGGACGCCAAAGTCGCCGAAGACATCTACGTGCTGCTGCTCAATCGCGTGCAGGAACTGTCGGTGCAAAAGGCGGGCACGGGCGGCAACGTGCACATCGTCGACGCGGCGCTGCGCCCCGGTGCGCCGGTCAAGCCGAAGAAGATGCTGATCATGTCGGCGGCGGTGATTCTCGGGCTGATCGCGGGCACCGGCTTCGTGTTCCTGCGCCGCAATCTGTTCAAGGGCATCGACGACCCCGATCACGTCGAGCGCGCGTTCCATCTGCCGGTGTTCGGCCTCGTGCCGCAAAGCGCCGAGCAGGTGCAGCTCGAAAACAGCTATGCGCGCGGCGGCGAACGGCTGCGTCCGGTGCTCGCGAATGCGCGGCCGAAGGACCTGACGATCGAAAGTCTGCGCAGCCTGCGCACCGCGATGCAGTTCACGCTGATGGACGCGCGCAACCGCATCGTGATGCTGACTGGCCCGATGGCCGGCGTCGGCAAGAGCTTCCTCAGCGTGAACCTCGCGATGCTGCTCGCGCATTCGGGCAAGCGCGTGCTGCTGATCGACGGCGACATGCGGCGCGGCGCGCTCGAATGTCAGATCGGCGGCGTGCAGGAGAACGGCATGTCGGAGTTGCTGAGCGGGCAGATCTCGCTGGAAGAGGCGATCCGCCCGTCGAACGTCGAGGGCCTGAGCTTCATTTCGTGCGGCCGCCGTCCGCCGAATCCGTCCGAGCTGCTGATGTCGCCGCGTCTGCCGCAGTACCTCGACGGCCTCGCGAAGCGCTACGACGTGATCCTGATCGACACGCCGCCGGTGCTCGCGGTGACCGATGCATCGATCATCGGCGCGTATGCGGGCTCGACGTTCTTCGTGATGCGCTCGGGCATGCACAGCGAGATCGAGCTAGCCGACGCGCTGAAGCGCCTGCGCGCGGCCGGTGTGCACGTGCAGGGCGGCATCTTCAACGGCATGCCGGCGCGCTCGCGGGTCGGCTACGACCGCGGCTACGCGGCGACCCAGGAATACCTGAGCACGTGACGCGCGCACCGCACCCCGGCACCGGCTTCTGCACGACAGGAACAGAGGACATCACGATGAAAGTAACGGTACTGGTACCGACTTATCGCCGCCCGGCCGATCTCGCGCGCTGCCTCGCGGCGCTCGAGCGGCAATCGCGCGCGCCCGACGAAGTGATCGTGGTCGCGCGCGTCGACGACGACGCGACCCATGCATGCCTGCGCGATCCGTCCACGCGCGGCCGCCTGCCGCTGGTGATCGCGCCGGTGGACATACCCGGCCAGGTCGCGGCGCTCAATCGCGGGCTCGATGCCGCCAGCGGCGACGTGATCGCGATCACCGACGACGACGCCGCGCCGCGCCGCGACTGGGTCGAGCGCATCGCCGCCGCGTTCGAAGCCGATGCGCGCCTGGGCGCCTTGGGCGGGCGCGACTGGGTGCACGAAAAAGGCCGCGTGCTCGACGGCGAGCGGCCGCTGGTCGGCAAGGTGACCGCGCACGGCAAGATCATCGGCAATCATCACCTGGGGGTCGGTGCCGCACGCGAAGTCGACATCCTGAAGGGCGCCAACATGAGCTACCGGCGCGACGCGGTGCGCACGATCCGCTTCGACGCGCGTCTGCGCGGCGCGGGCGCGCAGGTGCACAACGACATGGCGTTCAGCCTCGCGGTAAAGAACGCGGGCTGGAAGCTCGTCTACGATCCGCAGGTCGCCGTCGATCATTTCCCCGCCGAACGTTTCGACGACGACAAACGCGACGCGCAGACGATGGCCGCGCTGCGCAACGCCGCGTTCAACTTCCATCTGATCCTGCGCGACCAGTTGCCGCCGCTGCGCCGCGAAGCCGCGTGGTGGTGGTGGACGCTGGTCGGCACACGGCTTTATCCGGGCCTCATGCATGCGGCGCTCGCGCTGCTGTCGAAACAGGCGCAGTTGCAGCTGTCGCGCTGGCGCGAGGTGCGCGCGGGCGCCCACGAAGCGCGGCGCGCGCTGTCGAAGAGCGGAGTGTCCGCATGAGTACCAAGGTTCATGTTCATCTGTTCTACGGCGCCGATCCGCGCTTTTATCGCAAGGGCGACGATATCGGCTGTCTGTACGGTTATCACCACGCGGAGTCCGAAGCATTCGCGCTGACCTATTCGCAAGACGCGCGCGAAAGCCGGCCCGTACGGCTCGTGCGGCGCGCGCTGAAGGCCGCGCTCGGCTTCGATTTCATCCATACGTGGCGCAATCGCGCCGAGATGCTGCGCTCGGACGTGATCTGGACGCATACCGAGCAGGAATGGCTGTCCGCCGCGCTGATGCTGCTGCTGTGCGGCCGCAAGGCGGGGCCCGGCGCGTCGCCGCTCCTGCTCGCGCAAAGCGTGTGGCTGCTCGACAAGTGGCCGTCGTACGGCATCGTGCGCAGCTGGCTGTATCGCAAGCTGATGACGCGCGCCGATCGGCTGACCACGCTTGCGAGCGAAAACGCCGAGCTATGCCAGGACTACTTCCGCCGCGACGCGACGCCGCTGCTGTACGGCCTGAACACGCGCGACTTTCCGGTCAATGCGCCGACGCAGTGGACGCCGCGCACGCCGCTGCGCATCGCGGCGATCGGCAACGATCGCGACCGTGACTGGGAGACGCTGATCAAGGCGTTCGGCAACGATTCGCGCTATTCGGTGAAGCTCGCGACGCGGCGGCGGATTCCCGCGTCGCTGCGCGCGTCGAATGTCGAGATCGCGCTGTTCTCCGGCATCAAGAAGCAGCACGAGCTGTACGACTGGGCCGACGTGATCGTCGTGCCGTTGCGACCGAACTCGCACGCATCGGGCATCACCGTCATGCTCGAAGCGGCGGCGGTCGGCAAGCCGATGGTCGCGACCGACGTCGGCGCACTGCGCGACTATTTTCCCGCCGACGAAGCCGCCTACGTGCCGCCGTTCATTCCGGAGGCGCTGCGCGCCGCGGTCGACCGGCTCGCCGCCGACCCCGCCGAGGCGCTGCGCCAGGCGCAGGCAGCCGCGGCCGGTCTGCTCGCGCGCGATCTGACCACCGAGCACTACGCGATGCAGCACGTGCGGATCACGCGCGAGATGCTGAGCGCGCGCGGGCAGGCGAGCGCGCACGCGGCCGCGGCCAGGCACGAGCAACGCGCCGCACCTGCGCGCGAATCGCGCGGAGGCCTCTAAGCGATGTCGACGATTCCGCGCGCGAACCCATTGCCGCCGGCCGGCGCGGGCAACGCCGGCGCCGCGCAAACCAATGCGAGCGGGCTGCTGTCCGGCGCAACGCGAGAATGGCTGCCGCCGCTGTTGCTGTGGCTGATCACCGCGGTGCTGATCGTCGCGCATCAGGGCACGGTGCTGACGCTCGCGTTTCCGGTGCTCGCGATCCTCACGGGCCTGTGGCTCTACTTCAAGAGCCCGGCGCGCTATATCGGCTTCATGTGGTGGCTGTGGTTCCTGAGCCCCGAAGTGCGGCGTCTCGCGGACTGGTCGAAAGGCGCGTTCACGCCGACCAGCCTGATCCAGGTCGCGCCGCTCGCCGTGACGATGATCAGCGGCCTGTCGCTGCTGCGCTACTACCGGCTGCTCGCGCAGCGCCGTGGTTTGCCGGTGCTGCTGATCCTGCTCGGCCTCGTCTACGCGTTCCTGATCGGCGTGATGTCGAGCGGGCCGCTTGCGGCCACCTACGACCTCGCGAACTGGCTCTATCCGATCCTGATCGGCTTTCACATCATGGCGCACACGCGCCAGTATCCGCAGTACCGCGACACGATCGTTGGCACGTTCATCTGGGGCATGCTGGTGATGGGCGGCTACGGCCTGATCCAGTTCTTCATCATGCCGCCGTGGGACGCGCTGTGGATGCTCGGCTCGCAGATGAACTCGCAGGGCGACCCGGTGCCGATGGGCGTGCGGGTGTTCAGCACGATGAACTCGTCGGGCCCGTTCGCGTTCGCGATGATGGGCGCGATGGTCTTCGTGATGGCCGCGCAGCACCGCCTGCGCTGGATCGCCGCCGGGCTCGGCTTCTTCTCGTTCGCGTTGAGCCTCGTGCGCTCGACGTGGGGCGGCTGGGTCATCGCGCTCTTCATCCAGCTGGTGAAGTCGAACAACAAGGTGCGCGTGCGCATCGTCGCGAGCGCGGTGCTGCTCGCCGGCTTCTGCGTGCCGCTGCTGGCGGTCGGCCCGGTGGCCGAACGGATGCAGGCGCGCCTGAACACGATCGTCAATCTGCACGACGACCAGAGCTACGCGGCCCGCAACGAGTTCTACGCGACCTTCGCGAAGACCGCGTTTACCGACGTGTCGGGCGAGGGCATGGGCGCGACCGGCACCTCGACGAAGCTCTCCAACGACGGCGGCCAGCTCGGCCAGTACGGCAACTTCGACAGCGGCGTGATGAACGTTCCGTTCGTGCTCGGCTGGCCCGGCACCCTGCTGTACATGTCCGGCATCGTGTGGCTGCTGACGCGCGCGGTGCTCGCGTCGTTCAGGCTGCGCGACGACAAGTTCGTCTCCGCGTGCCTGAGCCTGTGTCTTGCGACCTTCGCGATGCTGGTGTTCACGAACTCGCTGGTCGGCACCGGCGGCCTGCTGCTTTTCATGGGCGCTTTTTCGATTCTTTCCGCGGTTCACTACGAAAAGATGAACCGCGCACGCACGCTATTTCTCCACGGAGGCACGGATTGAGAGTCGCCATAGTCACGCACGTAGTGCGTCATAACGACGGCCAGGGGCGCGTCAATCACGAGATCGCGCGCGCGGCGCTCGACGAGAACATCCGCGTGACGCTGGTCGCGTCGCACGTGGCGCCCGAACTGCTCGCGCATCCGAACGTGCGCTGGGCGCCGGTGAAGATCGGCCGCTGGTGGCCGACCAATCTGCTGCGCCAGCAGGTGTTCGCTCTCAAGAGCGCGCTATGGCTGCGCGCGCATCGGCGCGACTACGACGTGCTGCACGTGAACGGCTTCATCACGTGGATGCGCGCCGACGTCAATACCTCGCATTTCGTGCACAGCGGCTGGTTCGCGAGCAAGTACTACCCGTTCGGTTTGACGAAGGGCGTGTGGTCCGCGTACCAGTCGGTCTATACGCGCTGCAATGCGCTGCTCGAACGCTGGGCGTACCGGCGCTCGAAGGTGATCACCGCGGTGTCGCAGAAGGTCGCCGACGAAATCCGCGCGATCGGCCTCACGCCCCGCAACCGCGTGGACGTGATCTACAACGGCGTCGACACGCAAGGCTTCGCGGCGGCGAGCGGCGATCGCGCGAAGTTTCGGTTACCGGACGATGCGTTCCTGCTGCTGTTCGTCGGCGATCTGCGCACCCCGCGCAAGAATCTCGGCACCGTGCTCGCCGCATTGAAGCATCTGCCCGAGCACGTGCAGATCGCGGTGGCCGGCTTTCTGCCGGGCAGCCCGTATCCGGAACAGGCGAAGGCGCTCGGCATCGCGCATCGGGTGCATTTTCTCGGGCTGGTGAAGGAGATGCCAGTGCTGATGCATTCGGTCGACGCGTTCGTGTTTCCATCGCGCTACGAAGCGATGAGTCTGTCGCTGCTCGAAGCGATGGCGGCGGGCCTGCCCGTCGTGACCGCGCGCACCGCGGGCGGCGCCGAGATCATCACGCCGGAGTGCGGCATCGTGCTCGACGATCCCGACGACCCGCAGGCGCTCGCTCGCGCAGTCGCGCAACTCGCCGGCGACGACACCGCGCGCCGCGCGATGGGCCAGGCCGCCAGCGAGCTCGCAACCGGCTTCGGCTGGGCGCGCATGGCCGCGCAATACATCGCGCTGTACCGGCAACTGGCCGGGCAGCAGGAAAACCGCCGGCGTAGCCGGACGGAGGCGACGGTCGTCGCGCAGAACGATGCGCTGACACTGAATCATCTCGCCGGACAGAAGAGCGTGGAATGAACGCGCGAGCCGCGCCATCCACGCAACGGCATAGCAACTCACCGCAAGCAACACACAGGGGCACACCATCATGACGACTGGCTCAATCAAATCACTGCAGATCGGGATGCACTGGTTTCCCGAACGCGCGGGCGGCCTCGACCGCATGTACTACTCGCTGGTCGGCGCGCTGCCGGGCGCGGGCGTCGCGGTGCGCGGCGTCGTCGCCGGCTCGCCGAAAGTCGCGGCCGATACCGGTGGCGCGATCAACGGCTTCGGTTCGGCCGCACAGTCGCTGCCGTTGCGGCTGATGGCGGCACGCCGCGCGCTGCGCCAGGAGATCCGCAGGTCGCGGCCCGATGTGATTTCATCACACTTCGCGCTCTATACGTTTCCGGGCCTCGACGTGACGCGCGGCATTCCGCAGGTGTCGCATTTCCAGGGGCCGTGGGCCGACGAGAGCCACGTCGAAGGCGCCGATTCGCTCGGCCAGCGCGCGAAGCGTTATCTGGAGCAGTCGGTGTACGCGCGTTCGTCGCGGCTGATCGTACTGTCGGACGCGTTCGGCAAGATCCTGACGACGCGCTACGGCATCTCACCGGAGCGCGTGCGCGTGGTGCCGGGCTGCGTCGACGTCGAGCAGTTCAATCTGCCGATCACGCAGGCCGAAGCGCGTCTGCGTCTGCAATTGCCGCAGGATCGGCCGATCGTGCTGGCGGTGCGACGGCTGGTGCGGCGCATGGGTCTCGAAGATCTGATCGATGCGGTGAAGCTGGTGAAACGCAGCGCGCCCGACGTGCTGCTGCTGATCGCGGGCAAGGGTCGGCTCGAAAGCGAGCTTCAGGCGCGCATCGACGAGGCGGGGCTCGAACACAACGTGAAGCTGCTCGGCTTCGTGCCCGATCAGCATCTGGCGGCACTGTATCGCGCGGCCAATCTCAGCGTCGTACCGACTGTCGCGCTGGAAGGCTTCGGGCTCATCACGGTCGAATCGCTTGCGTCGGGCACGCCGGTGCTGGTGACGCCGGTCGGCGGATTGCCGGAGGCGGTGGCGGGCTTGTCGCCGGATCTGGTGTTGCCGGAGACCGGCGCAGCGGCGATCGCCGCGGGTCTCGCCGGCGCGTTCAACGGCACGCTAAAGCTGCCCGATGAGGATGCATGCCGCCGCTATGCGCGCGAGCACTTCGATAACGCAGTGATCGCGAAGCGGGTCGCGGCGGTGTATGCCGAAGCGATCGCGGGGGACGCACTGCATTGAAGCGCAGTGGGCTAGCGAAAAAAACAGGCCGAAAATAACGGCATTTTTCTGTCGAACTTGAGCCCGGATCAGCCCTTATTCACGAATTTTCGACCTTATTTTTCAAATCCCTAAAACGTGTGGTTCGGCATCGACTCCGTCACGTTGACGTCACACATCCGCGACGATAATCCCCGCGCCCGAAAGTACAAAAACACACGGGCGTCCCGCTCAATGCGTGGACCTTGTATTTTCAGACCTCGGGGATTCTCAGATGACCATCCGTCACCGCATCACGCTACTCGTCATTCTGATGCTCGTCGCGCTATCCGCCATTGGTGGATACGCTGTGCTTCAGACTCGCAACAGCGCCGCCAACGTCAGGCAGGTGACCCAGGGTGTCGTGCCGAGCGCGCTCGCGTCGGCCGACCTCGTGTCGCAGCTCAAGGACGTGCAGCTCGCGATGATGACGCTCGTCTATGCGCCTGACGAGAACATGGTCTCGCAGGCGCGCGACCTGCTGAAGAGCAAGGAAGCGTCGCTGCACGCGGCGCTCGACGTGCAGGCGAAGGCCGCGCAAGGTCAGGCCCAAACCGGGCTCGTGAGTCAGGCGCGCGACAGCCTCGCCAACTATTTCAACGCGGTCAACGACACCGCGAGGATGAAGGCCGACGGCAAGAACGAACTGGCGCAGGCGTATCTGTTCGCAAACGTCGCGCAATACCGCGATGAGCTCGAAGGCATCGTCGAGACGCTGCGAATCGAGAAGAACCGCCAGAAAGACGCCGCGATCGACGACCTGAACAGCGCGCTCGCCACCACGACGACGGCGATCGGCGCCGCGACCGGCGCGGCCATCGTCGTGCTGCTGCTGATCAGCGCGCTGCTGTATCGGCAGATCACCCGGCCGCTGAGCCGCATGCAGGTGGAGATGAGCGAGATCGCGGCAAGCCAGGACTTCACGCGCCGCGTGCCGGTCGGCCGCATGGACGAGATCGGTCATTCGATCGTCGCGTTCAACGGCATGATCGAGAAGATCCAGCAAAGCTCGCTGCAGTTGAAGCAGAAGACCGCCGATATCCAGGCGATGCTGCAAAACATGCAGCAGGGGATTCTGACTGTGGTCGAAGGCGTGGTCGTGCATCCGGAATACTCCGCGTATCTGGAGGCCATCTTCGAGACTCGCGAGATTGCGGGCCGTCCGCTGCTCGACCTCGTGTTCGGCGGCACCGGTATCAACAGCGATGAGCTCGCGCAGATCGAAGCGGCGCTGCACGCATGTATCGGTGAAGACAGCATGAACTTCGAGTTCAATCAGCACCTGCTCGTCAACGAGATCGCCAAGCCGATGGCCGATGGCCGCGTGAAGACGCTCGACCTGAGCTGGTCGGCGATCACCGACGAACACGACGTCGTGCAGCGTTTGATGCTGTGCGTGCGCGACGTGACCGAACTGCGCGCGCTCGCCGCCGAGGCCGGCGAACAGAAGCGCCGGTTGGAAATGATCGGCGAGATTCTCGCGGTGAGCCAGGAGAAATTCCATCACTTCGTCGAAAGCGCGACGGGCTTCATCAGCGAAAACGAGCGGATCATCCGTCAGCATCACGAGCCGAGTCTCGAAGCGGTCGCCGAGCTGTTCCGCAATATGCACACCGTCAAGGGCAATGCACGCACCTACAGCCTTCAGCATCTGACCGGCGTCGTCCACGAAACCGAACAGCGTTACGACGCATTGCGCCGCGCGGACGGCGGTGAAGCGTGGGACCAGCAGCTTCTGATCGACGATCTGCAGCGCGTGAAGGCTGCGCTCGAAACCTACGCGACGATCAACGAAGTGAGCCTCGGCCGCAAGGGTCCGGGCCAGAACGGCGCGGTGGATCGCTACCTGATGGTCGATCGCGAGTTGATCCAGAAGCAGTTGGACTTGCTCGAAAGCGCCGATCCGGCCGACCGGGACGCACTCGTGTCGATGCGCGAATCGTTGCAGCGCGAGCTGCGTCTGTTGGGCACCGAATCGATCTACGAAGCGCTCGCGGGCGTGCTCGAATCGCTGCCGTCTCTGGCGGCCGAACTCGGCAAGGAAGCGCCGATCGTCAGCATCGACAACAACGGTTATCGCGTGCGCAGCGAGGTCAGCAATACGCTGCGTAATGTGTTCACGCACCTGCTGCGCAATTCGGTCGATCACGGCATCGAGCCCGCCGCCGAGCGTATCGCGAACGGCAAGGACGCGGCCGGCGTCATCGGGTTGGAAGTGGGCGTCGACCATCACGCGCTGCAGATCACCATCAGCGACGACGGCCGGGGTCTCGCGCTCGCAAAGATCCGTGCCGCGGCGATCGAACGCGGCTGGATCGACGCCGATGCCGCGCTCAGCGACGAAGCGATTGCCGAGCTGATCTTCCGTTCCGGCTTTTCGACCGCGCAGAGCGTCAGCGAGATTTCGGGCCGCGGCGTCGGGATGGATGCGGTGCGCGATTTCGTGCGGCGCGAGCGTGGCCGCATCGAATTGCGTTTCACCGACGATCGTCGCGGCGCCGACTATCGCCGCTTTCAGACCGTCGTATCGTTCCCCGAGGACTGGGCGGTCGACAGTCTCGATGCGTCCACCGATGCAGCGCGCGAGCGTGACGCGGATGCGGTAGCAGGCTGATCGCCTGATCGATTGAACGAAGCGAAGGGAGCAGGTCGTGTTTGAAAGCTATCTTGTGGTCGCAGGCGTTGGCGGTATCGTCTGCGCGCTCGCGACGGGAATTTATTATCGTCGGGGGCTTCGCGCCAGTGCGGAAACGCAGCGTGTCGACACGCTCGCGCGGCAAGCCCTCGAGCAGCAACTCGACGCGGCGCTCCAGGCCGGCGAGCAGGCCAACGGCGAGCGCGCCGCCCTGGAGGCGATGCTCGCCGATCTGCGCGCGCAGGCCGAGCAGGGCGAGCGCAATCGCGAATCATTGCAGGCGAGCCTCGACGCCGCGAGCACGCGAAGCGACGAATGGCGGCAGCATGCGACGCGGATCGCGCACGAGGCCGCCCGACTGAAGACGCTGACGATCACGTTCGAGCGCTGGCACGAGCAGATGATTTCGCTGATGTCGCAGAACCGCGACATGCACAAGAAGAACCAGGAACTGTCGTCGATCGTGCAGCACGTGCTGATCGTTTCGCTGAATGCGTCGATCGAAGCGGCGCGCGCCGGCACCGCGGGTCGCGGCTTTTCGATCGTCGCGGGCGAAGTGCGCTCGCTCGCGTCGCGCTCGCAGGAACTGTCGAAGAGCTATCAGGAGAGTCTGCATCGCAACGATCTGACGACCGCGGCGACGTTCCAGGACATCCAGGCCGGCGGCAAGATGATCACGGCGTCGCTCGGCGGCGTCGAAGCGCTGGCGACCCAGTTTCAATCCAGGCTCGAGCAGGCCGCAGCGTGATTACCGATCAGGCGTTGCAAAGCATCGCGGACATCTTCTGTCACGCGGCTCGCGCGAGATTGCCCGCGACGCCGGGTGATGCGTGCGAGATCAGCGCGGTGCCGAGGTGGGATCGCGATCATCCGCCCGGACCTTGCGCGATGGCGCTGACGATCTCGTCGATCGGTTTTCGTCTGCTGTTCGTGCTGCATTTCAGCAAGGACGAAGCAACGCGCGCGTACTACGCGAGCGGCGACACGACGCGTTCGCTGTCGGAAACGCTGATGGAACTCGGCAACCTGTGCTGCGGCTACATGAACCAGCAACTGGTCGAGCATTTCCCCGATCTCGGCATGTCGACGCCGTATGAATTGAACAGCCGCTGTATCGAGTATCTGGACGAGTTGCGGCCCGATCACGTGTGGGCGTACGAGCTGACGATCGGCGCGGCGGCCCGGCTGGGCGTGACGTTATGCATATGCGCGCAGGCGCCACTCGATTTCAAGGCTGAACTCGCGGCGGCTGACGAGGCCGAAGGCGAACTCGAACTTTTCTAGCAACACTGCATTCGCAGACTGAAACACGATGAATACCAGCAAGCCCGTCAGCAAGGTGCTCGTGCTCGACGACTGTCCGGCACACGCGCAAGCGCTGAAACTCTTTTTCGACGAGCACAATCTGATAGCACTGAAGGTGCGCGACAGCAGCCGCCTCGGCTCGGTGCTCGCCACCAATATCGATCTCGGCGGCGTTCTGTTGGCGGACAACTACGGTGGATCGGTCGAACAGGCGGCGACGACCGCGGCGCGGATCAATAAGTTGCGCCCCGAACTGCCGGTAATCCTGCGTTCGAGCGGCAACGCGCCGCTCGAACAGCTTCCGAAGCCGTTGAAGAACGCGGCATGCGCGCATTTCCATGGCGCCGATCTGACGGCGCTGCGTGAAGCCGTCGATCAATACATCTTCAGCCTCGACTTCCCGAATGCGCTCGTGCGCGGCATCGCCGAGATCACGGAAGCGCGGCTCGCCACGTTATTCGACGGCGTCACCGTGCAACGCGACACGCCGAGCGTCGTACGCGATCGCATCATCTTCGGCGAGGTGTTCAGCCTGATTCCGCTCGAAGGCACCTGGTGCCGCGGCTATATGTTGATGCAGGCCGAAGAGGAACCGCTGCTCGGAATGATCGAGCGCGATCGCGCCGCACGCGGTCCCGGCATGGGCGCGGCGCAAGCAGGCTTTCGCGATCTGAACAATGTGCTCGGCGAATTGACGAATCTGATCTGGGGCGCGTTCAAGGACCGGTTCCTCGCTGCGCGGAACGCTCGCGAAGCGAGCCAGGTGCAGGTGCCTCTGCTCGTCAATCACAAGCACCGCTATATCTCGTTCGGCTCGGACAATCCGCAGTTGCGGTTTCAATACCGATTGAGCCACGCGGCGAGCGGACAGTCGGTGTCGATCGACCAGCGCTTCGTTTTCAACCTGAGCTGGTCACCCGAAGATTTTTCTGAAAACACGGTGGATGTCGACGATCTCGTCGAGTCCGGCGAACTGGATCTGTTTTGATACAACGCGTCGATGACGCAAGGGAATGGCTATGGCAAAGATTCTGGTGGTGGACGATTCGAGCACGGTACGCGAAGAAGTGGCGGGCTTTCTGGCGAAAAACGGTCTGGACGTCGCGACCGCCATCGACGGCAAGGATGGTCTTACGAAGCTGAAGACGGATTCGAATATCCGCCTGATCGTAAGCGACGTGAACATGCCGAACATGGACGGCCTGACGATGGTCGAAAAAATTCGCGGCGAACTCGCGAACAAGACCGTCAACGTGATCATGCTGACGACCGAAAGCAGCCCAGCAATGAAGGAGCGCGGCAAGGCCGCCGGCGTGAAGGGCTGGATCGTCAAACCGTTCAAGGGCGAAGCGGTGCTGGAGACGTTCCGCAAACTGGCGGGTTGACGCAATAGTGTGCGGCGAACCCGCCGCACACGGATGCCGTGTTAGAACGTCTCGTGGTGCTCGTTGCGTGCGATGTCCGCCTGCACCATCATCTGGCACAGCTGTTCGAGGGAGGTTCGCGGTTGCCAGCCGAGCGTGTCGCGCGCCTTGTCCGCGCAGCCGATCAGCAGGTCCACTTCGGCCGGCCGATAGAACTTCGGGTTCACGCGCACGAGCGTCTTGCCGGTTGCGACATTGATGCCGGTCTCGCGCTCGTCCTTGCCCGACCATTCCAACTGGAAGCCGGCCGCCGTGAACGCCATGCGCACGAAATCGCGAACCGTTTCGGTGCGACCGGTCGCGAGCACGAAGGTGTCCGGAGCGTCGGCCTGCAACATGCGCCACATGCCCTCGACGTATTCGAGCGCGAAGCCCCAGTCGCGCTGCGCGCTGAGGTTGCCCAGTTCGAGCACGTCCTGCTTGCCGAGCTTGATCTTCGCGACCGTGTCGGTGATCTTGCGCGTGACGAATTCTCGGCCACGTAGCGGCGATTCGTGATTGAACAGAATGCCGCTGCTCGCGAACAGGTTGTACGACTCGCGATAGTTGATCGTCGACCAGTGCGCGAACAGCTTCGCGATGCCATACGGGCTGCGCGGGTAGAACGGCGTGCTTTCGCGTTGCGGCACCGCCTGCACGAGACCGAACATCTCGGAGGTCGATGCCTGGTAGAAGCGCGTCTTCGGGCTCAGGATACGCAGGCCTTCGAGCAGATTCAGCGC
This sequence comes from Paraburkholderia youngii, assembly GCF_013366925.1. Lineage (NCBI taxonomy): Bacteria > Pseudomonadati > Pseudomonadota > Betaproteobacteria > Burkholderiales > Burkholderiaceae > Paraburkholderia > Paraburkholderia youngii. The sequence continues at coordinate 4,573,924 of NZ_JAALDK010000001.1, read as the reverse complement.
GCCGACACCGGTCACTTCGGCGGTGGTCACCGGCTGGTCGAACGACACGCCGACGAAGCTCTGCGCGGCGAGGTTGTACAACTCGTCGGCCTGCGTGCCGTCGAGCAGACGCAGCGTCGAGCCGAGGTCGGTGAGGTCGTGTTCGACCAGACGCAGATTCGGATGATCGAGCACGCCAAGCTCACGCATGCGCCAGAAGTTGACCGAACTCGTGCGCCGGTAGGTGCCGGTCACGTGATAGCCCTTGTCGAGCAGCAGCTTGGTCAGATAGGCGCCGTCCTGTCCGGATACGCCGGTGATGATCGCTTTGCGTGGTTGGCTCATAGCTTGCCTTCTAGTTTGTGAATGAAAAAAGAACGAAACGCGCGTAAAAGCGGGGCTCAATGTGTTTCGTCAAGCAGTCGCCGCACCAACGGTTCGACGACTCGATAGTCCTGTTCGGCCTTCAGCCGGTACAACTCCGGTTTCGGATGCGCGCCGTCCGACATCAGCGATTTCCAGTCGGGCAGGCCGCTCACATACTCGTATTGATCGACGAGCGGCACCTGCTGTTCGGCGGCCACGCGTCGCGTCATCGCGACCATCGTCGCCAGCATCGCGTTGAGCCGGTTATCGGGCATCGGGTTCGAGGTCTGCAAAACAGGCTGCTTGCCGAGTGCTCGCGCCGTTTGCACAAGCGATGTTTCGGCCGCGTAGAACTGCTCGGGCGTCTGGCTTTGCATCACTTCGTTGATGCCGTAGTTGATCAGCACGATTCGCGCGGACGAGACGGCGAGACGTTCGCGCCACGGCAGGCCCCCCGTCGGTCCCGCGCGGCGATTGCCGGTGCCGTCGCGCAACTGCCAGGCCATCGTGCCGCCGACGCCGTAGTTCGTGACGCGCACGCGCTCGCCGTCATGCGCCTGCAACGCCTGCTGCAGATACGTGACGGCATTGCGCGCTTGCGGGCCGCAGTGGCCATCGCTGCAGGTGATGCCGAGCGTGGTCGAATCGCCGTACGCGTCGATCAGCACTTGCGTCGGCGATGACGTTGGCGGCTCGTCCACGGCCGCGCTCGTTGTCGGCGCGAGTAACGTCAGCGCCGACACGACGCCCAGCACGCGGGCAGCAACAACGGCCAGGTGGTTCATGCGCGGCTTTGCGGTGCTTGCCGCGCAACGCTGGCGCCGGCAGTCGCCGCCGCTCTCGTGCCGCGCGTGGCGAAAATCAGGCGCTTCTCGAACGCGAACCATGTGATGCTCGCGTACACGAGCGTGATCGCTAGCGCGATCACGGCGCTAAGATAGCGATTCAGATGCAGCGGCCACACCACGTACAGCACGCTCAGGTGAATCAGATAGATCGTGTAGCTGATCGTGCCGATATAAACGAGCACGGGGTTGCACAACAGTCGCTTGACGATGCCCTTGCTCTGCAGTGCGATCACCACGATCGACGTGCACAGCACCAGCGACACGCTATAGAGCCCCGCATTCGACAACGGCGTGTTCGCCGCGCGAAAACGCGGGAAGTGCAGATGCAGCCATGCCAGCACCGCGAGGGCGGCGAGCGCGCCGAGCACCGCGAGTCCCTTGTACGGTTCGAGCGCATTTCGATCACGCCGCACGGCCACCGCGAGCAGCGCGCCGGCCGCGAGCAGATCCAGGCGGAACGGCGTCAGGTAATAGATCGGCCAGAACGAATCGAACCACGGCGTCGCAAGCGCGCGCAGCAGCGGCACCAGCACGATCAGCGCCGCCGCCACGCCGCCGAGCAGACGCTCGGGTACGAGCAGGATCACGAACGGCCAGAAGATGTAGAACTGCTCTTCGACCGCGAGCGACCACAGCACGTTGAGGCTTTCGTGACCGCTTTGATTGAGCGCATCGCCGATATTGGTCGCGAAAAACGCGTACCAGTACCAGTGCTGTGCCCACGCGAGGCCGAACAGCACCGACGACACGGCCATCAGCAGCAGGTACGGCGGCAGGATGCGGCGCGCGCGCCGCGCATAGAAATAGCTGAAATACGACTGCTGACGCGACTTGCGATCGAGCAGGATGCCGCTGATGAGAAAGCCGCTCAAAACGAAAAACAGATCGACGCCCATCCATAGCGGCGCTTTCAACGCGTGCTGTGCGAATACCGCTAGCACGGCGATCGCACGCAGACCGTCGAGTTGCACGATGCGGGAATGGGAGGGCGCGAGGGGCAATGCGCTGGCTGTCATGAACCGTCCATGGTGTAAAGCGGATGGGCCGGGCGAAGGGCCGCGCGGTTCGCAACGGATAGCCGGCGAACAGGCGCGCGCTTCGCGTCGCAACTGAAGTGCAATCGATTCTAGGGAAAAGAAAATCGAGAAAAAATCTGTTGGAATGGGTTAATTGAATCAGATTGAAACAGGGTATTTCTTTGGCCATTCCAGAAAGATTTATATGGTTATGTGGCGGGCGCCGGGCAGTCCGCAATAAATGCGTATTGCGTGATCCCACATCGCTACGAACGGAAGATCGCGGCGACGGAGGCGCGCGCGACGCCGCGGCTTTCGTTTTCATCGATTTTTAAATTCATTTCTTTTGCGACGTATAAGCGAACGAATATTTTTGAATTATTTTCGACTTTCGTCATTGCATTTTTTCCGCGTAACTTAGTCGTGCGGACGGCTGCCTTCAGGCGCCGCGCTTCAATCGGTTGCGCTTCGTTTCGCTTTACCACATCACTGATTTTCGCCCCGAGCGGGCACGGGTCCGCGTGCATCGCGTTGACCGGACATCGACTGGAGGTTCCGCCTTGCGCCGCATCACGTTCAAAAGCTGGTTCGCCCTGACAGCCTGCGCCGCCGGCGTCCTCGCCGCAACGGCCGTTCTGCCGGCTCGCGCCGAAACCGCGTTGAACGCGAAGACCTCATGGATCGGCAACAGCTTTGGCTTCGGCGATGGCACATGGACGCAGATCAACATCACCGCGATCGCGGTCACGCCGGACGGCAAGGTCTATACGAACGCGCCGTGGGATGAAAGCGGCGCCGAAGCGAGCGTCTATCAGGACGGCAAGATGCTCGGCTTCGCGGGTGGCACGCATGGCTGGGGCAACGCCGGCGGCAATGCGATCGCGGTCAACCGCAAATATGCGTTCGTCGCGATCGCGGTCGGCAATGAGAAGGGGCACCTGGTCGAGCCGGGCGTATGGCCGGACAAGGGCAAACAATGGTTCGGCATTTCGCGGCGCCTGATCGGCGAGCCGAAGCGCGTGGCACCGTTTCAGCCCGCCGCCAAAAACGCGGACCCGCATGCGCAACTCGCGGCCGGCTTTCTGATGATGAACGAAGTGCCGACCGGCACGAACGCGGAGATCGACGGGCTCGCTGCGAACGACACGACGCTGTTCGCGGCCAATACCGCACGCAATCGCATCGAAGTCTACGATGCCGAGTCGATGCAGCAGAAGGCGACGTGGAGCGTGCACGAGCCTGGACGTCTCGCGCTCGCACCCGACGGCACGCTCTGGGTGCTGAGCGGCACACGCAGCGATCGCGCGCCGGGCATCGAGCATTACACCGCGACCGGTCAGCGCATCGATGAAACCATCACGCTGCCAGCCGACACGGTCGCGGTCGACCTCGCCGTCGATGTGCAAGGCCGCCTGCTGATCGCCGACAACGGTCCGCGCCAGCAGGTGCTGTTCTTCACGAAGCGCGACGGCCGCTACACGGCGTCGGGCACGCTCGGCGAGCGCGGCGGCATTTTCAGCGGCGTCGCGGGCAAGCCGGGACCGTTGCGATTCAACGGCTTGACTGGCGTGGGTGTCGATGCGCGCGGCAACGTGTACGTGTCGACCAATGGCATCGGTCCGCGTTACGAGCCGATCGGCGCGGGCCTCGGCGCGACGCTCGAAAGCTACGCGCCGGACGGCAAGCGCAACTGGCAGGTCGAAGGGCTGCTGTTCGTCGACGGCGCGTGGATCGATCCGGCCCGGCCCGACAGCGTCTATACCGGCAACAAGCGCTTCGAGCTCGATCTGTCGAAGCCGTCGGGGCAGGACTGGAAATACGCGGGATTCCTGTCGAATCGGTTCAAGTACCCGGACGATCCGGTGTTCCATACCGACCAGTATCCGGGCCTGCCGATCGCGCGGCGGTTGAAGGGGCGCACGTTCCTCTATCTGAGCGACATGTATGCGGACCATCTGAAGATCTATCGCTTCGATCCGCAGCACGACGGCGAGAGCGCGATTCCGTCTGGATTTATCGCAGGCCGCGAGCGCGCGGTCACGAAGGTGCCGAATGCGCCGCCGGGCGGTGACTGGATCTGGCGCGACACGAATGGCGATGGCCAGTTCGAGCGCGACGAATACACGCTGAACACGAGCGGCACGAAGCTCGCGGGCGGCTGGGGGTGGTGGGTCGATACGGCCGGCGACATCTGGCGCACCCGGGATACGAAGGGCATCTATCGCTTCCGTTTCGGCGGACTCGATGCGAAGGGCAACCCTGTCTACTCGTACTCGAACCTGGCGCAGTACCCGGTGCCGGCACCGTTCAGCGAACTGCATCGCGCGATCTATGAACCGGACACCGACACGATGTACGTAAGCGGCTATACGGCCGATATGCCGACCGCGCAGGGCTTCTGGAAGGAAGTGGGGCGTGTGCTGGTGCGCTACGACAAGTGGTCGAGCGGCAAGCCGGTGCAGCGTTACGCGATCGACTTGCCGTGGCAGACGCAGAGCAAGCCGATCGCGACGATCATCGGCGTCACCGTCGAAGGGCAATACGTGTTCGGCGTCGAGCCGGTCGGCGCGGTGCACGTGTGGGACAAGGACAGCGGCAAGGAACTCGGCGTGATCCGGCCGGGCCCCGAAGTGGGCCGCGCGTCGGGCTGGGTCGACGTGCCGAACGGCATCAGCGCGACGAAGCGCGCCGATGGCGAGTACCTGGTGTTCGTCGAGGAAGACGCGCGCGGCAAGGTGCTGATGTATCGCTGGAAGCCTTGAGGTGCGTTGGCCTCGCTGACGCAGCCCCGCACGCAATCTAACCGCAAAACCCAAGGGATTCGATGGACAAAGGCATTCTCAGGAACGTAGCGATCAATTTTTTCGGGCTCGTGCTGCCGACGTTCGTGTCGCTCGTGACCGTGCCGGCGTATATCCGGCTGCTCGGCGTCGAGCGCTACGGTGTGATCAGTCTCGTGTGGACGCTGATCGGCTACTTCGGGATTCTCGATCTCGGCATGAGCATGGCCGCGCAGAACCATATTTCGAAGGCGCGCGCGTCGGGCGATCAGCGGGAAAGCGCGCGCGTGTTCTGGAGCGCGACGTGGCTCAATCTGACGACCGGCGTGGTCGGCGGTTTGATCATCTACTTCGGTGCGTTCCTGTACACCGCGTATTTCACGAAGGTGTCGCCCGAGCTGCAGCACGAAGTGTATATGGCGCTGCCGTGGCTCGCGGTCGCGATTCCGATCGCGAACGTGTCGTGGGTGTTCGCGGGCGCGATCAATGGCGCGGAACGCTTCGGCGTCTACAACACGAATCAGACCATCGGCACGTTCCTGTTCCAGCTTCTGCCGCTCGGTGCCGCGTTGTGGCTCGGCGCGACCTTGCAGAATGTACTCGCCGCGGCCGTGGTCGCGCGGATTCTCGCGGCGCTGCTGCTCGGCCGCTACGCGCTGAAAGTGCTTGAGATACGCAGCATTGAACCGCCGCGGCTCGGCGTCTCGAAAGGGCTGTTCAACTTCGGCGGCTGGATGCTGATCGCGAGCGTGACGACGATGGTCGCCGATTCGCTCGATCGCGTGATGCTCGGATCACGCCTCGGCGCGCGTTTCGTCACGTACTACACGGTGCCGCAGAATCTCGTCACGCGTCTGAACATCGTGCCGACCGCGCTGGTGCGCACGCTGTTTCCGCGGCTGTCGGCGGTCGGCCGCGCGGATGCCGACACGATCACGCAGCAGTCGCTCGAATTTCTCAACGGCGTGTTCACGCCGGTCGCGCTCGTTGCGATGCTGGTGCTCGAACCGTTCCTGCATCTGTGGGTCGGCAACGAGATCGCGACGGTCGCGGCGCCCGTCGGCCGCATCATGATCGTTGCCGTGTGGCTCGTCGGCCAGGCGAACGTGACGCGCATCCTGATTCAGTCACAGGTCAATCCAGCCACCGCCGCGCGCATCGGGCTCGTCGAGTTGCCGCTGTTCGCCGGCGCATTGTGGCTCGGGATCACGCATTTCGGGCTGACGGGCGCGGCGGTCGCGGTTTCCGCGCGCGCACTGTTCGACTACGCGGTACTGCTGCATTTCGCGGCGATCCGCGCGCGCCAGATCGTGCTCGACATGCTCGCCCATCTCGCCTTCCTGCTCGCCAGCCTGTGGCTCGCGAGCTTCCTGCCGAGCCTCGCGCTCGCGATCGCCGCTGGCTTGCTGATGGTCGGCGCGAACGTCGCGTGGTCGATCACGATGACGCCCGCCTTGCGCAATCTTGCGCGTTCACTGCTATTGCGACTGAATCCGAGGAAAAGCGCATGAATCACGACGTCCTTGAAAAAAACCTGTTGAGGCCTGCGACGCGCGGCGCGCTCGACGAACTGACGAGCGTGCCAGGCATGCAGCCGGCAGTGCGCCGTACCACGCCGCGCGCGGACAGAAACGTGCGCATTGCGATCGTGCACGATTGGCTCGTCACCTACGCGGGCGCGGAGAAAGTGCTCGAGCAGATCATCGCGTGCTTTCCCGATGCGGACCTGTTCAGCCTCGTGGACTTTCTCGACGATCGCAGCTTCCTGCGCGGCAAGACGGTGACGACGTCGTTCATCCAGAAACTGCCGCTCGCGCGCAGCAAGTACCGCTCGTATCTGCCGCTGATGCCGCTCGCGATCGAACAGCTCGACGTGTCGGCGTACGACGTGGTGATTTCGAGCAGTCACGCGGTCGCCAAGGGCATTCTCACCGGTCCCGACCAGGTGCATATCAGCTACGTGCATTCGCCTATCCGCTATGCGTGGGATTTGCAGCATCAGTATCTGCAGCAGTCGAAGCTGACCAACGGCCCGAAGTCGGCACTCGCCCGGCTGATTCTGCATTACATACGCAACTGGGATATCCGCACGTCGAACTCGGTCGACGGCTTCATCGCGAACTCGGCGTTCATCGCGCGACGCATCAAGAAGGTGTATCAGCGCGACGCGCAAGTGATCTTCCCGCCGGTCGATGTCGACGCGTTCACGCTGTGCACGCAGAAGGAAGACTTTTATCTGACCGCGTCGCGGATGGTGCCGTACAAGAAAATCGATCTGATCGTCGAGGCGTTCGCGCGGATGCCCGAGCGCAAGCTCGTCGTGATCGGCGACGGACCCGACATGGCGAAGATCCGCGCGAAGGCGGGGCCGAACGTCGAGATCATGGGCTATCAGCCGTTCAAGGTGCTGAAGGACCGCATGAGCCGCGCGAAGGCATTCGTGTTCGCGGCCGAAGAGGACTTCGGCATTTCGGTGGTCGAGGCGCAGGCTTGCGGCACGCCGGTGATCGCCTACGGCAAGGGCGGGGCGCTCGAAACCGTGCGCGATCTGTCGGAGCCGAACCCGACCGGCATGTTCTTCGATGAACAGGATGCCGACTCGATCATCGCTGCCGTGAATCGTTTCGACGAGCTTGGGCACCGGTTCCAGCCGGAGCATTGCCGCGGCAACGCCGAGCAGTTTTCGGCCGCGCATTTCCGCGAGCGCTTTTTCGCGCAGGTGCGCGCGGCGGTGCCCGCGCTGCGCGCCGCGACGCTGCCGCCCTATACGCCATATCGGCCGGGCGCGCAGAGCGCAGCGAACGTGCCGCGCATTCTCGCCGTCGATCAGAGCGGCGTGCTCGGCGGCGCCGAGCTGTCGCTGCTCGAAATCGTCAAGGCGCTGCGCTCGCGCATCGAGGTCGTGCTGTTCGACGACGGGCCGTTCAATACCGCGCTCGCGAAGACCGGCGTCGAGGTCTCCGTGCTCGATGCCGGAGTGCTGAAAAACGTGCGCAAGCAGGGCGGTTCGCTGCCGAAAGGTCAGGCATTGAAGGGGCTCATCTCACTCGTGCGTGCCACCGCGAAACGGGCGCGCAATGCGGACGTGATCTACGCGAATACGCAGCGTGCGATGGTGATCGGCGCAGTGGCCGGCAAGCTCGCGAGACGGCCGGTGGTCTGGCATTTGCGCGACATCGTCAGCGCCGAGCATTTCGGCGGCAAGCAGCTCGCGATCATCAAGTGGTGCGCGCGGCTCGGCCTCACGCACGTGATCGCCAATTCGGCAGCGTCGGCGCAGGCGTTCGCGAAGCTCACGCGGTTCGACGGCAAGCGCATCGACGTCGTATTCAATGGGATCGACGCGGAGCCGTTCGACGCGTTGCGCACGGTGCCGCAAGCGGTGCTGCGCGAGCGCCTGAATCTGCCGCGCGACGCGTTCCTCGTCGGCTCGTTCAGCCGCCTTGCGCGTTGGAAGGGACAGCATGTGCTGCTCGAAGCGATGGTGCTCAATCCGCAGATGCATGCGGTGCTGGTCGGCGCGGCGCTGTTCGGCGAGGACCAGTACGAAATGGAACTGCGTGCCTTCGTTGCCGCACACGCGCTGGGCGAGCGGGTGCATTTTCTCGGCTTCCAGCACGATATTGCCGCCTGCATGTGCGCGGTCGACGCGGTCGTGCATACGTCGATCACGCCGGAGCCCTTCGGCCGAGTGATCGTCGAGGGGATGCTCGCGCAGCGGCCGGTCGTGGCGTCGCGCGCGGGCGGCGTGCTCGAAATCATCGAGGACTACGAGAACGGCGTCCTGTGTACGCCGGGCGACGCGCATGCGCTCGCCGATACGCTCGCCGAATTGCGCTCGAACGGCGACTTGCGCGACAAGCTGGTCGAGAACGGCTATCGGACCGCCCAGGAGCGTTTCGGCACGCGCAGCTATGTGGATGGGGTCGCGGGGATTCTGAAGAGTGTGGCGGGGCGGTAGAGCGGGGTTTTTTTTTTGCGCGAGGGTAGACAGGGGCTTGGCCAGTCCTTGCTTGGCGTGACGGGGCGGAAGTCGAATGACCTTCGCTCCGTTTTTTTGCGCGCCGCGCGCGTGGCATCTAACAACCCTCGCGCGGCGACCAGTAGATTACTCGCTCAGAAGGCGCTTCAACTCGTCAAGAAATGAGGCTGTAGTGTGGCCCCACAGATTAGGATCAAACCCTGAACCGTAATCTCTTTCGAACGCAGAATCCAAGTCGGACGGATGTTCATTCATGAACGAATTTATTTCATCAATTATCTCTTTTCGGTATTCCGTTGAACTATCATTTTTATAGCATGAGACAATTTCAGAGATTGTGTTTCCCCAAAGATCAAAATCTTCATTGAAATACGCACCGAAAAGCTCGTACATTCTGGGGTGGCGGTCAGATAACATTTTCCATTCTACGCTCCGTTTTTTGCAAGGGGAGACGAGTGCATTACTCGCTCAGAATGCGCTTGAGTTCCTCAAGAAACGATGCAGTCGTGTGACCCCATAGCTTCGGATTAAAATCATGTCCGTACATTTCATAGAAGGCACTATCTAGGTTTTCGCCGAAGTTCTCTGCCAGCTGGTTAATTTCGTTGATAGCAGACTTGCGCATTTTCGAAGTAATCGCATTCTTATAGATGCCGACGATTTCTTCAATCGAGTCCCCGATATAGTGATAATCCTGATTGAGATATCCGCCAAACAGAATATCGAGATTTGGGTATGAAGGGTTATTTTCTGTGTGGCTCATAATTTGGTTGCATATGACGTAATAATGTAATATGGCATTCCATTATATGTTTCATGCTTCAATACTAGCCGGATTCCATGTAGTCGAATTAACTCCCCTGTTTCCCTAACCACTCCATAGCCAATATCCCGGCCAGCGTTTTCGTTTAAGACTAAATGATAATTTGGCCGAGACCGTGACCAGGATCTGATTTTAATGGAATTAATTCGCACAATTCTCGAAATGGCCAATTCTGCTGTTTTCAGGTCGTAGAAAGAAGATGCGACGTCCATTTTAGGATATTTTCTCAGGCGCGCCCTCAAATACTCCTCTGACATTGCCAATGTGCTCCTTTATTGTATGCCCTCCGAGCCTCGGATTTAGGGCTTTTGCTTCATGCATTTGCAGATTGATCCGGCCCATCGTGACGCTGGCCACGCGCGCAGCCTTGATCGATCCCGCGAATCCAAACGGCACGATCATATCGACTGACAGGCCGATATTATTCGCCATGTCAGGACTGGCCTTCATCGCCTCGGCCAGTTTCGTCGTACCTTGCTGGATCAGCGTGGCGGTATCCCGGCCTGTCCAGATTTGGCGTACACCTGCCGACACCGTATCTGAGCCATGTACGCCGAACACAACACATCCGGCCTTGCTTGCCATCGTCGGTTCCGGAAGCACGCAAAGCGTTGCCGCCCCAACCATTTCCAGTACCCCGCCGACTACCTGCAAGCCGCCCCATAGCCGGTTGGAAAGCATTTCGGCGGGGTTGATAGACTGCCGGGAGAGCACCGCAGCCAGTTGCGGCGCACTGAGTATCACGCGCACTGTGCCCGAATCCTGTTGATACGACATCCTGAATTCCTCCGTAGCGATTGGGGTTGCCACGCTAGCAGGCGAATACGGGGATGTGGAATGGGCGATGGATGATTTTGATGGCCATTTGCGCGCGCGAATCAAACCGCGCATGACGAGCGCCTTTTCGCGGGCGGTCGCAATCGAAACTTCGGGATGCATACCTAAGCCCCCGTCGCGGCACTTGGCCGTTACGGGGTTGACACAGCGCAGGGTGTACTTACGCCTTGAGACTCCCCGACCACTTCATCGCGGGCATTTCGACCAGCCGATAGAAGACATAGGCAGCCGGCACCGCGACCAACATATAACCAAACGACGGCCAGATCGACACCTGCAGCGACGAACGAAACAGCCACGCCGAGAGAAGCACGAAGATCGGCAGATGAATCAGATACAGCGAGAAGCTGAAGTCACCCACGCGGGACAGCAAGCGCGACAGCGCACGCGACCCAGTGCGAAGCAGCGCGAGCACGCCACTCCCTTCGTGTTGCGGGTCATTGGGCACATCGAGCGCCTTGTACAGATAGCACGCGAAGCCAAGCGCCCAGATCTGGAACGCACCGTACTGACCGAAATGAAACGCGACGCAGCCTGCCGCGATCAATCCCGCCGCGAGAACGTACAGCAATGCGGGCGCGCGCGCCTCTCCTGCGTTGCGCGCCCTGACATCGGCGATCCACGCGCCGAGCATCCACGAGAACCAGTACGACGTGAAGAACTGCAGATCATGTCGCTCCAGCCCATACGCGGACGCAACGTTGATCACCGCGACGAGCGCGAGCACGGCATTCATGCCGATGCGCCGCCGCAGCGCGAACAGCAGCGGATAGATCGCATAGAACTGCACTTCGAGCGACAGCGTCCACAGCGCGCCGTTCGAGCCATACGTTTTGCCCGCCACACCCTGCAGTGAAAACAGATTGACCAGAAACGGCTGCCAGCCGATCTCGCGAATCTTGTGACTGACGGGCGGCAATTGCAGGCTCAGCGAATCGAGCGCGAAGGTCAGTACCAGCGCCGCGAGCAGCACCGGATAGATGCGCGCGAAGCGCCGCAGCCAGAAGTTGCCTGCATCGAGCCGGTAAGCGGGATTGCCCGCGAGCCGCAGCGCGCCGCCGCGATGGATGCAGTAGCCGCTGATCACGAAGAACATCGGCACGCCGGCCGAGCCCCATGCGATCGGAAACGTCAGATACGCGGCGAGACTGCCCGGACTCAACGAATGTCCGACGCTCTGATGAAACGCCTGCATGCCGACCCACGCGATCTGGCGGCAATGAAAATAGGCGACCAGCAGCGCGGCGAAACCTCGCATCGCGTCGATCACATGCTCCTTGCCGACGCTATCGATACGCGCGTCGCTGCGAGCGTGCGCCGCGGCCGGGTTTTTCTCGGGGCGCGGCAGCGGGGAGAGGGGCAGGGATGAGCCGGCGGCATCCAGTGCTGGGTCGCTCATACGCGGTCCTTATCTGAAGCGGAAAAGAGAAAAAATCGACGCGGAATCGGCCTTCGAGCGGGCGTCCTTGCGCACCCCGCGACGCATCCATGCTAGAGCACCACAATCCCACAAAATGATTAAAAAATTGCGTTTCGAATTGAATCGGCATCTATTTTGTGACGAATTGTAATTACGCGGTGATGTATCGAGCGTCGAATTATTTATCGCTTTTGTCGTGCTAATTTAGATCAAGGATTCTCTGACCCGAGGTGAAGTCATGAACCTGCATTTACTGGCCGGCATCGCCGTCCTGCTGATCCTGGTGGCCGCCTCCGCTTACCGCGATGCCTTGCGCAACGAGCCGATCCGTCGCTACAGAATGAACCCAGGCAAGCTGCCGCCCGTTGACGAACAGGACTGACGTGCTGCCGAAGCCGGTCGCCAGATCGCCAGACGGGCCACGCCAAGGCTGTCCGAAAGGTAAGACTTTCGGATTTGTCATTCGCCTCCCGGCAAATATATGCGTAGCAATTTGCTCTCAATTTTTCGCAATATCGCATTGCGATTGATGCATGAATTATCCGAATTAAATCGGAGAAAGACCGCTTCCGTGAACCTCGCAGATTTTTCTGCTAGTCTTGCGCCGACATCGATTGGCCGCCAGGTCCGCGAACACACCAACTTCTAACCGATGTGGGAATGCCTACCATGCTGAAAGTCACCAAAGCCGTGTTTCCCGTAGCGGGCCTCGGGACACGATTCCTGCCGGCTACCAAAGCAAGTCCGAAGGAAATGCTGCCGATCGTCGACAAGCCGCTGATCCAGTACGCGGTCGAAGAAGCGATCGCCGCCGGCATCACCGAGATGATCTTCGTGACGGGCCGCAGCAAGCGCGCGATCGAAGATCACTTCGATAAATCCTATGAGATCGAGTCCGAACTCGAAGCGCGCAACAAGCAGAAACTGCTCGATCTGGTTCGCAGCATCAAACCGGCCAACGTCGACTGCTTTTACGTGCGCCAGGCCGAAGCGCTCGGTCTCGGCCATGCGGTGCTGTGCGCCGAAAAACTGGTGGGCGACAGCCCCTTCGCGGTGATACTCGCCGACGACCTGCTGCATAGCTCGAAGCCTGTGATGAGCCAGTTGGTCGATACCTTCAATCACTACCACAGCTCGGTGATCGGCGTCGAAACGATCGCGCGCGAGGACAGCCGTTCGTACGGCGTCGTCGACGGCCGCGAGTGGGAAGACAACGTGATCAAACTGTCGGGCATCGTCGAGAAGCCGGCGCCGGACGAGGCGCCGTCGAATCTCGGCGTGGTGGGGCGCTACGTGCTGATGCCGACGATCTTCAAGCATATCCGCGCGCTGAAGCCGGGCGCGGGCGGCGAGCTGCAACTGACGGACGCGGTGCAGTCGCTGCTGACCGAAGAGCAGGTGCTCGCGTATCGCTACTTCGGCACGCGCTTCGATTGCGGCAGCAAGCTCGGCTATCTGAAGGCGACCGTCGAATTCGCGCTGCGCCATCCGGAGGTGAAGGCTGAATTCGAGGCGTATCTGCAGGCGTATATGCAGAACGAAGCGCCGGCCGGCGAGGCGGGGCAATTGACGGCAGAAGCCGCGTGAACTGACGAGGCCCTGAAATAAACAATGGGCGCCGCGTTGCGCGGCGCCCATCGTCGTTTCAGCAGGACGGTCTCAACCTTGCTGCTTCACCTCGAGCCGGAACTTGTGCAGCAACGGCTCGGTATAGCCGCTCGGCTGCTGGCGCCCCTCGAATACGAGCGCTTGCGCGGCCCTGAACGCAATCGTGTCGAAGCCCGGCGCCATCGGCTGGTAGAGCGGATCACCGGCGTTCTGCGCGTCCACGATCTTGGCCATGCGCTTGAACGTCTCCTCGACGAGCTCGCGTTCGATCACGCCGTGATACAGCCAGTTGGCGATGTGCTGGCTCGAAATACGCAGCGTCGCGCGGTCTTCCATCAGGCCGACGTTGTGAATGTCCGGCACCTTCGAGCAGCCGACGCCCTGATCGATCCAGCGCACCACGTAGCCGAGAATACCTTGCGTGTTGTTGTCGACCTCGGCGCGGATTTCTTCGTCGCTCCATTGCGCCTTTTCGACGACCGGAATCGTCAGCAGGCCATCGAGCAGTTCGTCGTACACCTTCGCGTAGTCGGTGCGTTCGAGTTCCTGCTGGACCGCCTGCACGTCGACCTGGTGATAGTGCAGCGCGTGCAGCGTCGCCGCGGTAGGCGAGGGCACCCACGCGGTATTCGCGCCAGCCTTCGGATGGCCGATCTTCTGCTCGAGCATCGCGTGCATCAGGTCGGGCATCGCCCACATGCCCTTGCCGATCTGCGAGCGCCCGCGCAGGCCCCCGCTCAAACCGACCAGCACGTTGCTGCGCTCGTACGCCGTGATCCACTTGCTCGACTTCATGTCGCCCTTGCGGATCATCGGGCCCGCTTCCATCGCGGAGTGCATCTCGTCGCCGGTGCGATCGAGGAAGCCCGTGTTGATGAACGCGACGCGCGCCGACGCTTCGGCGATACACGCCAGCAGGTTGACGCTGGTGCGGCGCTCCTCGTCCATGATGCCCATCTTGAGCGTGTTGCGCGGCAGCTTCAGCAGGTCTTCGACGCGCGCGAACAGCTCGCTCGCGAACGCGACTTCGGCCGGGCCGTGCATCTTCGGCTTCACGATATAGATCGAGCCGGTGCGCGAGTTCAGCTTGTTCTGACGGTCTCGCAGCGCGCACAGCGTCGTGATGACCGCGTCGAGAATGCCTTCGGGAATCTCGTGGCCGTCTTTGGTCAATACGGCCGGGTTCGTCATCAGGTGGCCGACGTTGCGGATGAACAGCAGCGAGCGGCCATGCAGCTTGACCTGCGACTTGCCGTCCGCGCCGGTGTACTCGCGGTCCGCGTTGAGCCGGCGCGTGAAAGTCTTGCCGTTCTTCGTGACCTGTTCGGTCAGGTCGCCGTTCATGAGGCCGAGCCAGTTGCGATAGAGCTGCACTTTGTCGTCGGCGTCGACGGCCGCGACCGAGTCCTCGCAATCGATGATCGTCGTGACCGCCGCTTCGACGACGACGTCCTTCACATGCGCCGCGTCGGTCTTGCCGACCGGATCGTTCGCATCGATCTGGATCTCGACGTGCAGGCCGTTGTGCTTGAGCAGCACCGCCGACGGCGCGCTCGCGTCGCCCTGATAGCCGACCAGTTGCGCGGGTGTCTTCAGCGCGGTAGTGCCGTTCTTCAGCGCGACCACGAGCTGGCCGTTCTCGACGCTATAGCGCGTCGCATCCGCGTGCGAGCCGTTCGCGAGCGGCGCGGCCTGATCGAGGAACTTGCGCGCATACGCGATCACCGCGGCGCCGCGCACCGGGTTGTAACCCTTCTGCTTTTCCGCGCCATCCGTTTCGGGGATCGCGTCGGTGCCGTACAGCGCGTCGTAAAGGCTGCCCCAGCGCGCGTTCGCGGCGTTCAGCGCGTAGCGCTGGTTCGACAGCGGCACGACGAGCTGCGGGCCGGCCTGCTCCGAGATTTCGCTGTCCACGTGGTCGGTCGTGGCCTGGACGCTGGCGGGCACGGGCACGATGTAGCCGATGCCTTCGAGAAACGCACGATACTCGCGCAGATCCCGCACCGGGCCGGGATGGCTCCGATGCCAGTTGTCGAGTTCGCTTTGCAGGCGGTCGCGCTCGGCGAGCAACGCCCGATTTTTTGGCGCCAGCTCGTGCACGAGGGCGTCGAAACCCGACCAGAAGGCGGCGCTGTCGATTCCGCTGCCGGGCAGGGCTTCGGTTTCGACGAACTGGTCGAGGTTGGCGGCGACCTGCAGTCCGCCGCGCGGGTTCATCTGAGTCATCGACTGCTCCATCTGTTATGGGACCGATGAGGGGGCATCGGTCCGCGTTGAGCCACGGGATTGCTGTGACGCGCGGCGCTTTAAACGCCGAGCGCCTGAATGCCGGCCTTCGCGATCTGCGCATCCTGCTCCGACTTGACACCCGACACGCCGACCGCGCCGACCACATGGCCGTCGACGATCACCGGCACGCCGCCTTCGAGCGTGCCCTGCAACGGTGCGCTGAGGAATGCGGTGCGGCCGTTGTTGATCATGTCTTCATACACCTTGGTTTCGCGCCGGCCGAGCGCCGCGGTGCGCGCTTTCTCGGTCGCGATATACGAGGTGGCCGGCGCCGCGCCGTCCAGACGCAGCACCGCGAGCGGATGGCCGCCGTCGTCCACGACCACGATCGCGACGGGCCACCTGTTCTTCTCGGCTTCCGCGCGCGCGGCATCGACGATGCGGGTCGTCTCGGCGACGGTCAACACGGGTTTGGTCAGCATAATGAATGTCCTGTCTCGGTGAGGGGAAGGTGGCGTCTTCGGCTTCTCTCGGCAACGGGTCGATGCGGCGCCTGCGCGCGCGTTTCGCAGCTCTGTCGCATGCCGCATGCCGCGCGCCGGCGCCCGCCTGATCTGAAGATTCTACTTCCCGCCGCCCCAGCGCGGAACGGCAGCTTCCCTGGTCGCCATCACCGATACACGCGCAGCGCTTTACAATCGCGTCTCCACCCAAAAACCGCGCTTCCCACGAGATCTCAGATCATGCCAACCATCAGCGAGCTGTTCGTCTATCCGATCAAATCCTGCGCCGGCATCCCGCTCGATGCGGCGCGCCTGCTGGCGACCGGCCTCGAATACGACCGCAACTGGATGATCGTCGATCCCGAAGGCGCGATGTTCACGCAGCGCGCGTATCCGCGCATGGCCCTGATCAAGGTCGAACTCGGCGCCGAGGATCTGATCGTCAACGCGCCGGGTATGCGTGAGCTGCGCACGCCGCTCGATGCCGCGCGCCTGGCCGGCGCGGCCCGGGTCGATACCGCGGTGTGGAGCGACGCCGCCTACGGGCTCGATACCGGCGAAGCAACGGCGGCGTGGTTCACGGAGTTCCTTGGTCTGCCGGCGCGCTTGCTGCGCTTCGATCCGGAGCGCGAACGCATCGTCGATCCGGACTACACGGACAGCACCGGCGGTGCGACGACCTTTTTCGCCGATGGTTTTCCGCTGCTGGTGGTCGGCCAGGCCTCGCTCGACGATCTGAACGCGCGCCTGAACCGCAAAGGCGCGCCGTCGATTGGAATCGATCGCTTTCGACCCAACATCGTGCTCACGGGCTTAGATGCCTATGAAGAGGACTATGTCGAGACGCTCGCCGTCGGTGCGGATGCGGACTCGAGCGCGCGCGTCGAGTTGCGTCTCGTCAAGCTGTGCTCGCGCTGTCCGATGCCGACCATCGATCAGGCGCGCGGCGCGCCCGATCCCGACTGGCCGAACGAGCCGACCGACACGATGCTCGGTTATCGCGTCAGCGAACGCTTCGACGGCGCGGTCACGTTCGGCAACAACGCGCTGGTCGCGAGCGGGGCGGGGGCCTGGCTGCGGGTCGGGCAGCAGGTCGACGCGGAGCTCGGGTTCGGCGATTGATTGGATGAAAGGCGGGCGAGGCCCGCTTCGATCGGATCTCAGGCCGCCCGCGCAATCGCCGGCGCGGGCAGCGTTTCCCCACCTTGTCCGGCGCGAGCTTCGCGTTCCCAGCACGGCGCTTCGGCGCTCTCGCCAACCGCATCGCCCACCAGAATCACCGCCGGACTGCCGAAGCCCGCGCCGAGCGCATCGGCGGCGAGCCGATCGAGCCGCGTCAACAGGCGCCGCTCGTCGCGGCCGCCAGCCCACTGCACGACCGCGGCCGGCGTGTCGGCCGGCAGGTGCGCGAGCAAGGCAGCGGCGATGCCGTCGATGCGCCGCATGCCCATATAGATCGCCAGCGTCGTGCGCGTCGCGGCGAGCGCGGCCCAGTCCGGCTCGCCGTGATCTTCGGTGTGCGCGGTGATGAAGCTCACGCCGTGGCAGTGCCGCCGATGCGTGAGCGACATGCCGAGCCCCGCCGCGGCCGCGAAGCCCGACGAGATGCCGTTGACGATTTCGACCGCGAGGCCCGCGTCGCGCAGCACCGCGAGCTCCTCGCCCGCGCGGCCGAACAGCAGCGCTTCGCCGCCTTTGACGCGCACCACGTGCAGCCCCTTCAGCGCATAACGCCGCATCAGCCGCTCGATGAACGCCTGCGGCGTCGAGCGGCAGCCGCCGCGTTTGCCGACGCGGATCACGCGCGCCCGCGGCGCGAGCGTCACGATGTCTGGATTCGCGAGGTCGTCGAGCAGCACGACGTCGGCGGCCGCGAGCGCCTTGACGGCCTTCAGCGTCAGCAAGTCGAGGTCGCCTGGGCCCGCGCTCAGCAGCGTGACCTTGCCGGTGTTGGTGTTCATGTTGTGTCCTTGTGCCGTGGGTTTCTCGTGGCTCGAAACGAAAACGGCGTCCGCCCGTGAAGATCACGAGGGGACGCCGTTGTCCATTGCATTGCCGGTTGACGGTTGAGTCTGCGCATCGCGACGACGTTGCCGCGACGACGTTGCGGAGGACCGATGCAAGGACCACGCCATCGATCGAATAGCGGCACGCAAGACGTTGCCACACGCTGCGATTCACGCGGAAAACAGCGTCACGATCGCACCTGGGTGCACCTTGGTTTCGCACGTCCACAGTGCTGCGTCGCACCATCCCTGTGCCTTGCCGCATCAAAACGCGTCGCGCTCGGGGTGCGCTTCGGAGCCGCGCGATTTGCGGTAAACCCACGCCACACCGTGCTTTGCGGCGCATCGATCTAAATTGGCACAGCCTTTGCAAGAAGCGTTGCCATCGAACCAACGTGGGTTCGTCGCGCTTGCAGCAGAAAGCAGCGCCCCGCAGCACCCCAACAGGACAACGGCGTCCCCCGGATTCAGCCTCGGCTGGATTCGCGGGACGCCGTTTTTATTTCCGCAATCGCTTTCGCCAGACACCAGAGGACAGCGCACTCATGAAAATCATCGTTATCGGTCACGGGATGGTCGGCCACAAACTGGTCGAATGCCTGGCGCTTCAGGACGCGCACGATCTCGACATCACGGTGCTGGGCGAAGAATCGCGACCGGCCTACGATCGCGTGCATCTGTCCGAGTTCTTCTCGGGCAAGACCGCCGATGACCTGTCGCTCGTCGAGCCCGGTTTTTTCGAGCGCCACGGCGTGCAACTGAAGCTGAACGCGCGGGCCGTCGCGGTCGATCGCGACGCGCGCACGGTGACGGTCGCGAGCGGCGAAACGCTGACGTACGACCGCCTCGTGTTCGCGACCGGCTCCTATCCGTTCGTGCCGCCGGTGCCGGGCCGTGAGCGCGGCGACTGCTTCGTCTACCGGACGATCGACGATCTCGAAGCGATGCGCGAATGCGGCGCTCGCTCGAAAACGGGCACGGTGGTCGGCGGCGGCCTGCTCGGTCTCGAATGCGCGAAGGCGCTGCGCGATATGGGCCTGCAAACGCATGTGGTCGAATTCGCGCCGCGCCTGATGGCGGTCCAGGTCGACGACGGTGGCGGCCGCGTATTGCGCAGCCGGATCGAAGAACTGGGCGTCACCGTGCACACGCACAAGAACACGACGGCGATCGTCGACGGCGAAGCGGGCACGCACCGCATGCAGTTCGCCGACGGCAGCCATCTCGACACCGACATGATCGTGTTCTCCGCGGGCATCCGTCCGCGCGACGATCTGGCCCGCGCATGCGGCCTCGAACTGGGCGCGCGTGGCGGCATCGTCATCGACGACGCGTGCCGCACCAGCGATCCGCACATCTACGCGATCGGCGAATGCGCGCTGTGGGGTGGTCAGTTGTTCGGGCTCGTCGCGCCCGGCTATGACATGGCCCGCGTGGTCGCGAAGCAGTTGCTGGGCGACTCGGCCGAATTCGCGGGTGCCGACATGAGCACCAAGCTGAAGCTGATGGGCGTCGATGTGGCCAGCATCGGCGACGCGCACGGCAATACGCCGGGCAGCCGCACGTACCAGTTCAGCGACGAGCGCAAGCAGATCTACAAGAAGCTCGTCGTGTCCGATTGCGGCAAGTATCTGCTCGGCGGCGTGATGGTCGGCGACGCGAGCGAATACGGCACGCTGCTGCAGATGATGCTGAATCGCATCGAGCTGCCCGCGTCGCCCGAATTCCTGATCCTGCCGCAAGCGGACGGCAGCGCGAAGCCCGCGCTCGGCGTCGAGGCGCTGCCCGCGGCCGCGCAGATCTGCTCGTGCAACAACGTGTCGAAGGGCGAGCTGTGCGCGGCCGTCTGCGCGGGCGCGACCGACATCGGCGCGTTGAAGAGCGCGACCGGCGCGGGCACTTCGTGCGGCGGCTGCGTGCCGCTCGTCACGCAAGTGATGAAGGCCGAGATGAAGAAGCAGGGCCTCGCGGTGAACAACCACGTCTGCGAACACTTCCCGTATTCGCGCCAGGAGCTTTACCACCTCGTGCGCGTCGAGGGGCTGCGCAGTTTCGGCGCGCTGCTCGCGAAACATGGCCGCGGACTCGGCTGCGACATCTGCAAGCCGGCGGTCGCCAGCATTCTCGCGTCGTGCTGGAACGAATTCGTGCTGAAGAAGGAGCACGCGTCGCTACAGGACACCAACGACTACTACCTCGCGAACATCCAGCGCGACGGCACTTATTCTGTCGTGCCGCGCATGCCGGGTGGCGAAGTGACGCCCGATGGCCTGATCGCGGTCGCGCAGGTCGCGAAGAAATACGGCCTCTACACGAAGATCACCGGCGGTCAGCGGGTCGATCTGTTCGGCGCGCGGGTCGAGCAATTGCCGTCGATCTGGGAAGAGCTGATCGCAGCCGGCTTCGAATCGGGCCACGCGTATGGCAAATCGCTGCGTACCGTGAAATCGTGCGTCGGTTCGACGTGGTGCCGCTATGGCGTCGGCGATTCGGTCGGCCTCGCGGTCGAACTCGAGAATCGCTACAAGGGGCTGCGCACGCCGCACAAGATCAAGTTCGGCGTGTCCGGCTGCACCCGCGAATGCGCGGAAGCGCAGGGCAAGGATGTCGGCGTGATCGCCACCGAGAAGGGCTGGAATCTGTACGTGTGCGGCAACGGCGGCATGAAGCCGCGTCACGCGGAACTGCTCGCCGCGGACCTCGATAAGGACACGCTGGTGCGCTACATCGACCGCTTCCTGATGTTCTACGTGCGCACCGCTGACCGGCTGCAACGTACCAGCGTGTGGCGCGACAACCTCGAAGGCGGTCTCGACTATCTGATCGACGTGATCGTCAACGATCGCCTTGGCGTTGCCACCGAACTCGAAGTGGAGATGCAGCACGTGGTCGACACGTACGAGTGCGAATGGAAGAAGGCCGTCACCGATCCCGAAACACGCAAGCGCTTCCGCCATTTCGTCAACAGCGACGAGTCCGATAGCAACGTCGCGTTCGTCGAGGAGCGCGGACAGATCCGGCCGGCCACGCCCGCCGAGCGGCAGGCGCCGCGCATCGAGATTCCCATTGTCGTCGAGACGGTTTGACCTCAACCGATTCCCGCTTAACTCAAAAGGAGCCCAGTCATGAAGAACGAACGCTTGCCCCGCGCCTGGACCGCGATCTGCGCCCTCGACGACATCGTGCCGAACACCGGCGTTTGCGCGCTCGTCAACGGCGAGCAGGTGGCCGTGTTTCACGTCGAAGGCGGTGAAGTGGAGTCGCCCGCCGAGCCCACGGTCTACGCGATCGAAAACTTCGATCCGGGTTCGCACGCGGCGGTGCTGTCGCGCGGACTCGTCGGCAGCCTCGGCGAGCGCATCGTGGTCGCGTCGCCGATCTACAAGCATCACTTCGATCTGCGCACCGGCGAATGCCTCGAAACGCCGTCGTATTCGGTCAGCGCGTTTGCCACGCGCGTCGAAAACGGCCAGGTGTGGGTCGCGGTTTGAGGTAACGGCCTCGCTTAATCGTTCAGAGTTCTAACCAGATCATTCGCGCATGTCTGATACCAGCGTAAAGAGCGTGTGTCCTTATTGCGGCGTCGGTTGCGGCATGGTGCTGCACGTCGAGGACGGCCAGGTCGTGAAGATCGCCGGCGACAAGGAGCATCCGGCCAACTTTGGCCGGCTCTGCACCAAGGGGCAGTCGGCTCACGTCGCGCTGCGCAAGTCGGGGCGTCTCGAAGGCGCGTTCGTGCGTCATGCGCGCGATGAAGACCCGGCGCCGCTGCCGATGGCCCAGGCGTTGAGCGACACCGCGGCGCGTCTGCGGCGTGTGATCGACGAGCATGGTCCCGATGCTGTGTCGTTTTACGTGTCGGGGCAGATGTCGCTCGAAGCGCAGTATCTGGTCAACAAGCTCGCGAAGGGCTTTATCGGCACGAACAATATCGAAGCGAATTCGCGCCTGTGCATGGCGAGCGCGGCGAGCGGCTACAAGCTGTCGCTCGGTGCGGACGGTCCG
The DNA here is from genome assembly GCF_013366925.1 of Paraburkholderia youngii. Taxonomy (NCBI): domain Bacteria; kingdom Pseudomonadati; phylum Pseudomonadota; class Betaproteobacteria; order Burkholderiales; family Burkholderiaceae; genus Paraburkholderia; species Paraburkholderia youngii. The sequence goes on along the minus strand of NZ_JAALDK010000001.1, from coordinate 4,551,522 downwards.
CCCGGCTCGTATGAAGACTTCGATCACGCGGATCTGTTTTTCGTCAGCGGCGCGAATATGGCCGACTGTCATCCGATCCTGTTTCTGCGCATGATGGATCGCGTGAAAGCGGGCGCAAAGCTGATCGTCGTCGATCCGCGCCGCAACACGACCGCCGAGAAAGCCGATCTGTTCCTGCAGATCGAACCCGGCACCGACCTCGCGTTGCTGAACGGCCTGCTGCATCTGCTGCACGAAAACGGCGCAACGGATGCGGCTTTTATCGCCGAACACACCGAAGGCTGGGACGCGATGCCCGCGTTTCTGGCCGAGTACACGCCGGAGAACGTCGCCCGCATCACGGGCCTCGCCGCTGACGACATCCGCCGCGCCGCGCAGATGATCGCGTCGGCCAAAGACTGGATGAGCTGCTGGACGATGGGCCTGAACCAGAGCACGCACGGCACGTGGCACACCAATGCGCTGTGCAATCTGCATCTGGCGACGGGCCGTATCTGCCGGCGCGGCAGTGGACCGTTCTCGCTGACGGGCCAGCCGAACGCGATGGGCGGCCGCGAAATGGGCTACATGGGCCCCGGTTTGCCCGGTCAGCGTTCGGCGCTGGTCGCTGAAGATCGCGCGTTCATCGAGGCGCTGTGGGGCATCGCACCGGGCACGCTCAAAGCGGATGCGGGCAACGGCACGATCGACCTGTTCGCGCGGATGGCCGCGGGCGACATCAAGGCGTGCTGGATCATCTGCACGAATCCGGTCGCGACCGTCGCCAACCGGCAGACCGCGATCGCCGGATTGCGCGCGGCCGAACTCGTGATCGCGCAGGACGCGTTCCTCGACACCGAAACGAATCGCTACGCCGACGTGCTATTGCCCGGCGCTTTGTGGGCCGAAGCCGAAGGCGTGATGGTCAACTCGGAGCGCAATCTGACGCTGATGCAGCAGGCCATCGAACCGCCCGGCGCGGCGTTGCCCGACTGGCAGATCATCGCGCGCGTCGCATGTGAAATGGGCTTTGCCGATGCGTTCAGCTATGCGAGCGCCGACGAAGTGTTCGCCGAACTCACACGCGCGGCGAACCCGGCGACCGGCTACGATCTGCGCGGCGCGAGTCATCGCCGCTTGAAGGACGCACCGCTGCAGTGGCCGATCGCGTCGGCGGATTCGTCCGAGCGCAATCCGCTTCGCTATCTGAATGACGGCGTGAGCCAAACGCTTAGGGAGGCTGAAGATGGCAGCCGCCCGCGCATTGCTTTTCCGACCGCGAGCGGCAGGGCGAAGTTTTTCGCGCGCGCGTATCAGCCCGCGGCCGAGTTGCCCGATCGCGAGTTTCCGATCGTGTTGAACACGGGCCGCGTGCAGCATCAATGGCACACGATGACCAAGACCGGCAAGGTCGCGATGCTGAACAAGCTGAACCCGGGACCCTTCGTCGAGATTCATCCGCACGATGCGGCCGAACTCGGCATTCGCGCGAAAGACGCGGTTGAGATCCGTTCACGGCGCGGCCGCGCGGTGCTGCCCGCCGTCGTCACCGATCGGGTGAGCGCGGGGCAGTGCTTCGCGCCGATGCACTGGAACGACGTGTTCGGCGACGAGCTTTGCATCAACGCGGTGACCAACGACGCGGTCGATCCGATTTCATTGCAGCCCGAACTGAAAGTCTGCGCGGTCGCGCTGAGCCCGGTGACGGCCGATCGCATCGCGGACACACGCAACGACGACGCGCTCTCTACTCCCGCCGACGCAGCGGCTTTTGCGCCCAGCGCCAAGGATCAACCCATGCCTCGTATCGAAGCCCTCACGACTTTGCTGCAATTGCCGCCCGAGCCCGTACCGATGCCCGCGCTCAGCGATCCGGAGCGCGCGTATCTGGCCGGGTTCGTCAGCGGCCTGCGTTCGTCCGAAGCGCAAGGCCTCGACAACGTGCCGGTGCTGCCGCACAGCGCACCGTTCGATGCGGTGAAGCGGCTCTATGTCGATGGTCTGCTTGCCGGACTGTATAGCCGCAGCGCGACGACGGCCCGGGTTTCAGCCACCGCATTGCCGCCGAATGCCGCGCAGGAAGAGGCCCGCGAATCGGGCGTGCGTATCGTGCGCAACCGGCCGAAGGTCACGCTGTTGTGGGCCTCGCAAACCGGCAACACCGAATCGCTGACCGAGCGTTTCGCGACGCGTCTGATGGAATCGGGCTTCGAAATTCGCACCGCGTGCATGGCCGACTATCCGTTCGCGGCGCTCGCGAAGGCGCAGTACGTGTTGCTGATGACCAGCACGTTCGGCGACGGCGATGCGCCCGACAACGCGCAGGACTTCTGGACGCATCTGAACGCCGCCACGGCGCCGCGCCTCGACGGCGTGCGCTTCGCGGTGCTCGCGCTCGGCGATCGCAACTACGATCAGTTTTGCGGCCACGGCCGTCGGCTCGATGAACGGCTCGCCGCGCAGGGCGCGCTGCGTCTCACCGAGCGCGTCGATTGCGACATCGAATATCAGTCGAGCGCAGATGCATGGCTCGAACGCGTGATCGTCTGTATCAAGCAGGCGGATGCCGCGCTGCATGCGGTGCCGCCGGGCGGCATGATCAACGCGGTGGTGGGCGCGGTGCCGACCAAGGCGCGGCCGGCTGCGTCGCGCATCGTCGGCAATTTGCGACTGAACCGGCAGGGCGCCGTGAAGGATACGCGCTACGTGTCGCTGCAAACGGGCGATTCCAACCTCGAATACGAAGCGGGTGATGCGCTCGGCGTGTGGCCGAGCAACTGCCCCGAACTCGTCGACGAACTGATCACGCTGAGCGGTCTGCACGCTGAAGCATCGGTGCACGTCACGGGTATCGGCGACATGCGCCTCGCCGATGCGCTCACCAAACACTACGAGATCGCGCGGCCGAGCGCCGAAGCGCTTGCGCTGGTCGCCGCGCGCAGCCGCAACGGCGCGCTGGGCGATCTGCTCGCGCCCGAACGCAAGGCGGATCTGAAGCAATGGCTATGGGGGCAGCAGCTCGCCGACGTATTGCACGAGTTTCCGGTGAGCCTCTCGGCCGCCGAACTCACCGGCATGCTGAAGCGCCTGCAGCCGCGCCTGTATTCGATCGCATCGAGCCCGAAGGCGCATCCGGGCGAGGTGCATCTGACGGTATCGGCGGTGCGTTACAGCAATGGGCGGCGGCACCGCAAGGGTGTGTCGTCGACGTTTCTCGCGGATCGCTCAAGCGACACCGAGGTCCCCGTGTTCGTGCAGAAGTCCGCGCACTTTCGTCCTCCTCATCAGTCGGACACGCCGATGATCATGGTCGGTCCCGGCACCGGCATCGCACCGTTTCGCGGCTTTCTGCACGAACGGCAGGCACGCGGCGAACGCGGACGCAACTGGCTGTTCTTCGGCGAACAACATGCCGCGACCGATTTCTACTATCGCGACGAGCTCGAAGCGATGCGCGCGAGCGGTCTCTTGACCCGACTCGACGTCGCGTTCTCGCGCGACCAGGCCGACAAGATCTATGTGCAGGACCGCATGCGCGAACACGGTGCGCAACTGTGGGCGTGGCTCGAAGACGGTGCGCATTTCTATGTATGCGGCGACGCGAACCGGATGGCACGCGATGTCGATGCGGCGCTGAAGGACATCATCGCGACGCACGGTTGCATGAGCGAAGAGAAAGCACTCGAATACGTGAGCCGTCTGACGCGCGAAAAGCGCTATGCACGCGACGTGTATTGAGCCGCCGACGCGTTTCGAAAAAGGCCTTAAAAAAGGCCTCAAAACACACAGCATGATGGCATGACGCTTGCATATTGAGTCCCGGTTAAAACTCCGGGCGATATGCCGGTGCAAAACACAAGTAACGCAGCAACCGGACTACCAGGCATTTTATTTACCGAGGATCTCTAATGAAAAACGTGATGCACTCCCTGCGAAGCGGCGATTGGCGCGCACTGGTCGCCTGCTTTCTGTATTTCGACACGGGCTTCACCGTCTGGGTGCTGTATGGGCCGCTCGCGCCGTTCATCAGCAAGAGCATCGCGATGACGCCCGCGCAGCAGGGTCTGCTGGTCGCGGTGCCGGTGTTGTCCGCGGCGATTCTGCGCGTGACGCTCGGCAATCTGTATCAGTCCGCGCATGGCAAACGCATCGCGTTGATGGGCGTGTTGCTATCGGCGGTACCGACGATCGTGCTGCCGTTGCTGCAATCGATGCCCTCGTACGAAATGCTGCTGGTGCTCGGCGTGTTCCTCGGCGTCGGCGGCGCCAGCTTCGCGGTCGCGCTGCCGATGGCCGGCAGCAACTATCCGCCGAAGGTGCAGGGCCTCGTGTTGGGCCTGGCCGCGGCCGGCAACATCGGCGCGGTGCTCGACGGCTTCCTGTTCCCGCAACTGGCGACGCGCTATGGTTGGCAACTCGCCGCGGGCGGCGCCTTGCCGCTGCTGGCGATCGCCGCGATCACGCTGTACTTCTGGGCCAACGACGCGGGCGTCAAAACCGGCAGCGTGCTGCGCGCGTTCGGCAGCTTCGCGACGACGCTCGCCGGCCTGATCGTGCTCGTGCTGCTCGTCGAAGCGGGGCTGTTCGGCGCGGGCAAGACCGGCGTGCTGCTGTTGCCGGTGGTCGGCGCGCTGCTCGCGATCGCGGTGCTGCCGCAACGCTACCGCTCGGTGCTCGCCGAGCGCGATACGTGGGTCATCATGCTCGTCTATAGCATCACGTTCGGCGGTTTCGTCGGCATGTCCTCGTATGTGTCGCTGCTGCTGACCAACCTGTATCAACTGTCGAAGATCGACGCAGGTCTGTTCATGGCGCTGCTCGCCGCGACCGGCGCGATGGTGCGTCCGCTCGGCGGCCTGATTGCCGACCGCGTGTCGGGCGTGCGCGCGCTGACCGTGCTGCTCGCGATCATCGCGATTTGCGACTTCCTGTTCGCGACGGCGATGCCGTCGTTCGCGGGCGGCATCGCATTGCTGCTGTGCATGTACGTCGCGTTCGGCCTCGGCAATGGCGCGACGTTCCAGCTCGTGCCGCATCGCTGGGCCGGCCGCACCGGCTTGATGTCGGGCATCGTCGGCGCGGCGGGCGGCATCGGCGGCTTTTATCTGCCGGTCGTGATGGGCATCGCGAAGGAGAGCACCGGCAGCTATCAGATGGGCTTCGCGACGTTCGGCACGCTGTCGGCGTGCGCGTTCCTTGCGATCGTCGCACTGCGCCGGCCGTGGATGGCGTGGTCGATGCAGACCGGCGTCATGCATGCGCATGCGACGGAGTGAGGCACGGCGCTGACAAAAGCGCAGTCGAATGCTTGCATATCGGTCGCGGCGTTTCTAATATGCAGCCAGGAGGCTGCATATGAACTCATCGACCGATCGTATCGAAAAGCAGATTCTGTTGAAGGCGCCGCGCTCGCGCGTCTGGCGCGCGCTGGCGAACGCCGAGGAATTCGGCAAATGGTTCGGCGTGAACCTCGCCGGCAAGCAGTTCGTCGCCGGGCAATCCACGCAGGGGCACATCACCTATCCGGGCTACGAACACCTGGTGATGGACGTGCTGGTCGAGCGTGTCGAGCCCGAACATCATCTGTCGTGGCGCTGGCATCCGGCCGCGATCGACATCACGATCGACTACACGCCGGAGCCGACCACGCTCGTCGAATTCGATCTGAGCGAGGTCGAGTCCGGCACGCTGCTGCGCGTCGTCGAATCGGGCTTCGACCAGTTGCCGGTCGGGCGCCGCGCGGAAGCGTTCCGGCTGAACGACGGCGGCTGGGGACAGCAGATGGTCAACATCGAACGATATGTCGGCGCGGGTTAAAGCGAGCTCCGCGAAGGCGGGTCCCAAGGCGGCGACGCTGCGCAGTTCGGCGGCGGTGTTCGCCGCGCTCGGTGACGAGACGCGCCTGCGTCTCATCGCGGCATTGTGTGCGGGCAGCGCGATGTCGATCGCGCAGCTGACGGCCGGCACCGACATCACGCGGCAGTCGGTCACGCAGCATCTGCAGGTGCTGGCCGACGCGGGGCTCGTACACGATGTAAAGGTTGGACGCGAGCGCCTGTGGGCGTTCGAACCCGCGCATCTCGACGCGGCGCGCCGCGCGCTCGACGCGATTTCGCGGCAATGGGATCAGGCGCTGCTGAAGTTGAAGACGATGGTCGAGGAGTAAAGGGCGGGGCGGTCGCGGCGATTGCGCGAACCGAACCAAGATGACGCGCGACGGCGCGTATCGCATTTTTTACCGACCGCAAGCGGCGCATCCTGCCCGGCAAGGGCGGAACAACGCAAAAGGGGCCAACCATTGGCCCCAAACCACCGCAAAAAAGGAAGAAAAACCAGCCCGCGGCTAATCGGCGATCCGCTTGTCGGCTAGCGCGCTCTGGCAGTCGGCTATCACCTGCCGGACGAGCCGGGCTTGTGGGTCGAGTTCGTCGGTATCGAGAATTTCCTCGACCGCGTCGCGCGCCCAATCGGCATCGACGAAGCGCGCGTGGCGCCGCGCGATTTCGACGGCGGTGGCGGACAGCTTCGCAATGCACAGCCAGTCGGCTTCGCGCGCGCGGCGGTCGAGCCACTTGTGCGCGGACTGCACGTGAAACGCCGCGTCGGGCCAGTCTTCGTTCAGATAATAAGCGCCGAGGCTTCCGCATGTGAGCCAGCACAACAGCTCCAGGCGGTCACGGGGACTCAGATGTTGGCGTACATCACTCATGGCGACGCTCGCTGCAGTAAATGGCTTCCCGGTGAGGCCGGCGGGCGCCGTCCTCCGCTTTTTATAAACATTAGCATGCGGAATTCCCGGGCGGCAATTCCTGACCAACCCTAGCGTGCGGCACCGCAACAGGCGGGCTTTCGGGCGATGCATCCGCGACGTGCGCCGGCCGCCCCGATCGAGCTCGGAGCATCCGCCGGAGCCCCGCCGCGCAGCGTTCAGCGGCTTGCGGCGGTTCCGGGGGCGGCCTCAGCGTTGGCCGCGCGTCGCGACGATGAAAAGCCGCGGAAACGGCAGCAGCACCGTGCCATCGGCGAGCGCCGGGTAGGCTTTGGCGATTTCGTCGCGATAGCGTTGCAGAAACGCGCTGCGTTCGGCGTCGTCGAGCGCGGCCAGAAACGGCCGCAGCGCGCTGCCCTTGAACCATTCGACCACTGCGTCGGGGCCCGCGAGCGGGTGGTGATAGACCGTGCGCCACACGTCGACGCGCTCGCACAGCGGCTTGAGCAGCGCGTAGTACCAGTTCGCGTCGTGGCGCACGGTGCGCTCGACACCCATCAGCCTGGGCGCCCAAGGCCCGTCGGCGGCGATTTCGCGCAGCAGCCGGTGCGCCGGTTCGTCGAGATTGACGGGCATCTGCACGGCGAGGCTGCCGCCCGTGGCGAGTTTTGCCACCAGTGCGGGGAACAGCCGCTCGTGGTCGGGCACCCATTGGAGCACGGCGTTCGCGAGGATCACATCGAAGGGGCCGCGCGCGTCCCACGTCGACACGTCGCCGACGTCGAAGCGCAATTGCGGCAGCCGCCGACGGGCCGCCGCGATCATGTCGGCCGAGCTGTCGATGCCGCTCACCGACGCGCCCGGCACCCGCTCGGCCAGCACCTCGGTCGAGTTGCCCGGTCCGCAGCCGATATCGACCGCGAGCCGCGCACCGTCCAACGGCACCGCCGCAAGCAGATCGCGCACCGGCCGCGTGCGCTCGTTCTCGAACAGCGTGTACTGCTTCGCGTGCCAATCGCTGTGCTCGTTCGTGGTTTTGTCGGTCATCTTCTGCTCCTTCGCGGGTTCGTTGCGGCCATTCTCGACCGCGATCAGCCCCGAGTAAAATGAATTTATGATTCTGATTACTTCATTTTTCTAATGAAAATCGACACGCTCGGCGTGCAGGCATTCGTCGCGATTGCCGATCGCGGCAGCTTCCAGAGTGCGGCGGATTCGCTGCACGTGACGCAAACCGCGATCACCCAGCGGCTGCGCAAGCTCGAAACCTATCTCGGCGTCACGCTGATCGAGCGCACCACGCGGTCGATGGCGCTCACCGAAATCGGCCGCAGTTTTCTGCCACAGGCGCGCCGGCTGCTCGGCGAACTGGCCGACGCGCTCGTCGAAATCCGCGAAACGGGGATCGCGCGACGCGGCGACGTGTCGATCGCGTGCGTGCCGACCGTCGGCGTGCAGTATCTGCCGCGCATCTTGCAGGCGTATTCGGCGCGCTATCCGCACAATCGCATCAAGATTCTCGATCATGCGTCGTCGGCGGTCGAGGAGGCCGTGTTGCGCAGGGAGGTCGAGTTCGGCATCAACATCGCGCGCGAGCATCATCCGGATCTCGCCACCGTGCCGCTCACCGAAGACCGCTATGTGCTGATCTGCCACGAAGACCATCCGCTCGCGAAGCGGCGGCGCATCGCATGGCGGCAGTTGCAGGCGTTCCCGCTGATTTTCGCCGGCGAGGTCAGCGGCAATCGCGCGCTGCTCGACGTCGCGTTGGCGTCGAGCGAACTCGCGCTGCGGTCGTTCTACGAGGTGCAGCGCAGTTCGACCGCGGTCGGGCTCGTCGCGCAGCGTGTCGGCGCGGCCGTGGTGCCCGCGCTCGCGCTGCAGAAGGGTGCGTATCCGAGCGTGCGCACCGTCGAGCTCACGCAGCCGACCGTGTCGCGCACGCTGGTGCTGGTCGCGCGCAAGACCGCGCAGTTGTCGCCGGCGGCGCAGGCGCTGTACGACATGATCCGCGAACAGGCGACTCTGAAAACCGGATGACGCCGCGCCGCGCGCAAGGCAAACTCATGGGCTGCTGAGTTTGATTCCTTCAACCTGTTCTACCGACGCGACATACAACCACTGATGCTGCAGATACTCGGCAAGACCACCTCGATCAACGTGCGCAAGGTGCTGTGGACCTGCGCGGAACTCGGGCTTGCGTTCGACCAGCAAGACTGGGGCTCGGGCTTTCGCTCGACCGATGTCGCCGAATTCCGCGCGCTCAATCCGAACGCGATGGTCCCCGTGATTCGCGACGGCGACTTCGTGCTGTGGGAATCGAACGCGATCATCCGTTATCTCGCGAACCGTTATCGCGGTGACGCCCTGTATCCGGCCGACCCGGTCGAGCGCGCGCGCTGCGATCAATGGATCGACTGGCAGGCGAGCGAATTGAACCGCTCGTGGAGCTACGCGTTTCTCGCACTCGTGCGGCACTCGCCCGGGCATCAGGACCCGCGGCAGATCGCCGCGTCGTGTGCGAACTGGTCCAAGCATATGGCGATCGTCGAGCAGCAACTCGCGCGCACCGGCGCGTATATCGCGGGCGACGCGTTCTCGCTCGCCGATATTCCGATCGCGCTGTCCGCGAATCGCTGGCTCGAAACGCCGCAGCAGCACGACGATTTGCCGGCGCTGGCCGCGTATATGGCGCGCCTCGCCCAGCGCGACGGGTATCGCAGGTATTGCCGTAACGGCACGCCGTAATCGTTGATTCACGCGCGCGTCGGCAAACCCGCCGATGCTGGCAGATGCCGCCTTGAATGCTTACGTATTGCTTTCGGATTGCCGTGCTCGACGGCTTCTGCGCGGTGCACCCCGCGTCGCCTACAATGGCGCCCATTTAGCGACATTGAAGGTCCAACGATGCGGGTAACTAAATTCGCGCTGGCTGCGCTGACGGCGTGTTTCACTCTGAATGCGAGTGCCGAGATGACTGCCGCCCAGTACAAGAAATGGGCGCACGCCGACAACAACTCGATCTATGCAGCGTACATCACCGGCACGATCAACGCGTTCGGCTGGGCGAACGGCGACCTGGTCTCGCGCAAACAGCGGCAGCTGTTCTGTCCGCCAGAAACGCTCGCGATCGGCAACCAGACGGTTTATCCGCTGCTCGATGCGTTCTTCGCGAACCACCCGGGCATTTCCGACGATTTTCCGATCGGGCTCGCGATTCTGCGCTCGTTGCAGGGCGCGTATCCGTGCTGACGTGTGGGTGGAAGAAGTGAGGGGAGGGAGTCGAGCGGGGGTAACAGCAGGGGCGAACTCGCGAAGCGGGGCCGCCCCTCGGGGGATCAAACCTGAACGAGATTCGGAATCTGCACGTCCGGATTGACGTCCGCGTCGTAATCGACGCCCTTCATTTCAAAGCCGAACAGACGCAGGAAATCGGTCTTGTAGCCGGCGAAATCGGTGAGTTCGTAGATGTTGTCGTTGCTCACCTGGTTCCACAGCTCCTGCACGCGGCCTTGCACCTGCGGATCGAGTTCCTTGTAGTCCGCGCGCAGACGGCCTTCGTCGTCCAGATGCGGCTGGCTGCCATAGAGGCTGTCCTTGTACAGGCCGTAGACCTGTTCGATGCAGCCTTCGTGCGTACCTTTTTCCTTCATCACCTTGAAGAGCAGCGACAGATACAGCGGCATCATCGGAATCGCCGAGCTTGCCTGCGTGACGACCGCCTTCAGCACCGCGACGCGCGCGTCGCCGCCGTTGGCCGCGAGCTTTGCGCGGATGCCGAGCACCTTCTGGTCGAGATCCTTCTTGGCCGCGCCGATCGAGCCGTTCCAATAGATGTCGTGCGTGATCTTTTCGCCGAGGTAGGTGAACGCGGTGGTCTTCGCGCCGTCGGCGAGCACGCCAGCCTCGCCCAGCGCGTCCATCCACATCTGCCAGTCCTCGCCGCCCATCACCGCGACCGTCTGCGCGATTTCTTCCGGCGTCGCCGGTTCGAGCACGGTTTCCTTGATCACTTCCTTGTCGGTGTCGATGCCGCGCAGGTTGACCGCCTTGCCGATCGGCTTCAGCACCGAGCTGAACACCTCACCGGTTTTCGGATGCTGGCGCTTCGGCGCCGCGAGGCTGTAGACGACCAGATCGACCTGGCCTAGATCGCGCTTGATCACTTCGATGGTGCGCGCCTTCACTTCGTCGGAGAACGCGTCGCCGTTGATGCTGGTCGCGTACAGGCCTTCGGCGTTGGCGAACTTCTCGAACGCCGCGGTGTTGTACCAGCCGGCCGTGCCCGCCTTGGTTTCGCTGCCGGCGCGCTCGAAGAACACGCCGAGGGTCGACGCGCCCGAGCCGAACGCGGCGCTGATGCGCGCGGCGAGGCCATAGCCGGTAGACGCGCCGATCACGAGCACCTTCTTCGGCCCGTTGGCGATGGGGCCGCGTGCCTTCACATACTCGATCTGTTCCTTGACGTTGGCTTCGCAGCCGGTCGGATGGGTCGATACACAGATGAAGCCACGCACACGCGGTTTGATGATCATGAAGCACCTCTTGTCGGAATTGGCGACATTATAGTGGCCCCGCCGGAGCCGCACGCCATCTCGCGAATGGGGCAAAAATCAGCGCACTCCCCACATCTTGGTACGATTGCGCCTTTCCCAGCCGACGACAGCACGTGAAGCGCCTCTTTTCCTCCTTTCTGGCGGCCCTCGACAAAGGGCTGACCCTCGCGAACCCGCTGTTCGCGAAGGCCGCGTGGCATCTGCGCCACCCGACCCGCCGCACGTTCGCATGGGGGGGCGCCGCGCTGCCGCTGCTGTTCGTGCTGTACGTGCTGCTGCTGATTCCGTTCACGCCGAGCATCGGCGACATCCGCAAGGCGAAGATCGAGCAGCCCGCGCAGATCCTGTCGGCGGACGGCAAGCTGCTCGCCGAGTTCAAGCCGTCGAACCGCGAGTGGGTCAAGCTGACGGACATCTCGCCGAACGTCGTCAACGCGCTGATCGCGACCGAGGATCACCGCTTCTATCAGCATTTCGGGCTCGACTGGCGGCGCACCGCTTCGGCCGTGCTGCACACGTTCTCCGGCGACCGCCAGGGCGGCTCGACGATCACGCAGCAGCTCGCGCGCAATCTGTATCCCGACGAAATCGGCCGCGCGCCGACTCTGACGCGCAAGCTGAAGGAAGCGATCACCGCACTGAAGATCGAGGCGTTCTACACGAAGGACGAGATCCTCGAAACCTACCTGAACACGGTGCCGTTCCTGTACAACGCGTACGGCATCGAAATGGCCGCGCGCACCTATTTCGACAAGTCCGCGTCCGAGCTGAACGTGCTCGAAGCGGCGACGCTGACCGGCATGCTGAAGGGCAACGCGTACTACAACCCGGTGCTGAACCCCGAGCGCGCGTTGCAGCGGCGCAATACGGTGCTCGCGCAGCTGGTCAAGTACGGCAAGCTGACGCCCGCGCAGTACGACGGGCTCGCCCGCAAGCCGCTGCGTCTGGACTTCGAGCGCCAGATCGAGCCGCCCGGACCCGCGCCGCACTTCACGCAGCAACTGCGCAAATGGCTGGTCGCGTGGGCCGATCGCAACGACTACAACATCTATTCAGATGGGCTCGTCGTGCGCACGACGATCGACTCGCGCCTCCAGGCGATGGCGACCCAGGCGGTCACGCTGCAGGGCAATCAGTTGCAGAACATCGCGAACTCGGCGTGGGGCACGCGCGCCGGCTGCTCGGCCGACAAAGACCTGCTGCGCACGTTCCTGCGCGAGACGCCAGACTTCCGCGCGGCCAAAGACACGGGCCTGTCCGACGACGACGCGCTCAAACACCTGCTCGCCGATCGCAAGCTCGCGCAAAGCGTGTGCGATACGAAGACGCGCGTGCAGGCCGACTTCCTCGCGATGGACCCGCGCACCGGCGAGATCAAGGCGTGGGTCGGCAGCCGCGACTTTGGGGTTGATCCGTTCGATCACGTGCAGCAGGCGCGCCGTCAGCCGGGCTCGACGTTCAAGCCGTTCGTCTACGCGGCGGCCTTCGAGGCCGGCGCGAAGCCCGACGACAAACTGCCGGACAATCCGGTCCAGATCGAACTCGCCGGCGGCGAACTCTGGAAGCCGAACGACGAGGACGAGCCGAGCGGCCGCATGATCAGCCTGCGCGATGCGCTCGCGTATTCGCGCAACCGCATCACCGCGCAGGTGATGGAGTCAGTCGGTCCGAACCGGGTCGCGAAGCTCGCGCGCGCGATGGGCGTGCGCGACAGCCAGCTCGACGCGGTGCCGTCGCTCGCGCTCGGCACGAGCCCGGTCACGCTGAAGGAAATGGTGTCGGCGTACGGCACGATCGCGAACCTCGGCGGCTACGTCGAGCCGCTGATGGTCACGCGCATCGAGGACCGCAACGGCAACCTGCTGGCCGAATTCAGCCCGGCCACCCCGAGGCGCGAGTTGCCCGCCGACGCGGCGCGCACGCTCGTCGACGTGATGCGCGACGTGGTCGGCCGCGGCACCGGCGCGAGCATCCGCACGCGCTTTGGCGTGCGCGGCGACGTCGCGGGCAAGACCGGCACGACCCAGGGCAACGCGGATGGCTGGTTCATCCTGATGCAGCCGCAACTGGTGGCGGGGGCGTGGGTCGGCTTCAACGACAGCCGCGTGACGCTGCGCAGCGATTACTGGGGGCAGGGTGCGCATAGCGCGCTGCCGATCGTCGGCGATTTCTTCCAGCGCGCGCAGCGCTCGCGGCTCGTCGACAGCCACATGAAGTTCGATACCGCGCAGCAGCCCGGCTGGTTCGCGGAGCGCGCCGAACGCTTGCGCAACTGGATCGAGAGCCTGTTCACGCGCACGCCGGCGCAGCCGGACAAGCCGGTCATGGCGCGTGCTCCGGCGCGGCGCGCGCCGGTGGCGCCGGTGCAGCCATCGGCGTCCGCCGTGGCTGCTCCGGCGGCGTCAGAGGCAGCGGGCGCGTCCGCGGTGCAGGGCGAGGTGCGCGAGTTGCCGCCGTTGCTGCCGGCGCCTGGGTCGGGGTCGGAAGGGGCTCCCACGACGCCGCCCGGTAATGCCGTCGACGGTGAAACGCATGGCGGCGGTGCGGCCGCGCTCGCGCCGACCCCGACGCCAGACGACGTCGTACCGCCCGACGCGGGCAGTCAGGGCGGCGCAGGGTCGAATAACGGCAGCGGGGCGAACTGAATGCGACCCGGGCGCGCTGCCCGGGTGCGAATCGAAGCGGGGGAGCCAGAAGGCTAAGGCCTCGCGACGCCCGTTTCACCCGGCGGCCGCGCATGCGGATTGCCATGCGCCGTCTCGAGCGACGTGTCGTGATGCAGCAGCAACACCGCCGCCACACCGATCAGCCCCGCGCCCGCGAGGCATAGCAGCCCGGCGCCGAAGCCGCCGGTGCTGTCCTTGATCCAGCCCATTGCGAACGGGCCGAAGAAACCCGCCAGATTGCCGAGCGAATTGATCGCGGCGATGCCGCCCGCGGCCGCGGCGCCCGACAGGAACGCGGCCGGCAAGGTCCAGATCACCGGCAGGCAACCGAAGATGCCGAAGCCGGCAATCGATAGCGCAATCATCTTAAGCACCGGATTGTCGAGTCCGGCCGAGACCGCGATGCCGCCCGCCGCAATGAACAGCGCAATCGCGACGTGCCAGCGGCGCTCGAGGTGGCGATCCGAATGCCGCCCCCACACAATCATGCCGATGAGCCCGACCACGTACGGCAGCGACGTGACGAAACCCGTCTGCAGATTGGTCAGACCGAAGGCCTTCACGATCTGCGGCAGGAAGAAGCTCAGGCCGTAGTTGGTCGCATTCGCGCCAAAATAGATCAGCGCGATGGCGAGCACGCGCGGATTGATCAGCGCCTCCTTCACGCTGAAGTGGCGCACCGCCTCGCGATGCTCGCGCTCCTGCTTCTGGCGTGCGATCAGCCATTCGCGCTCCTCGGTGCTGAGCCAGGTGGCGTCGGCGGGCTTGTCGGTCAAATAGAGCAGCACTGCGACCGACAGCAATACCGCGGGCGCCGCCTCGATCAGATACAGCCATTGCCAGCCGCCGAGTCCACCGATGCCGTCGAGCGACAGCAGTGCGCCGGAGATCGGGCCGCCGATTACAGTCGACAGCGGAATCGCCGCCATGAAATAGCCGACCACGCGCCCGCGATACGCGGCCGGAAACCACAAGGTCAGCAGAAAAATGATGCCCGGAAAAAAACCGGCCTCGGCAATACCAAGCAGAATGCGCAGGCCGAAGAACACGTGGGCGGGCGAGAGTCCGGTGAAGCGCGAGATGTCCGGGATGAAGGCCATCGCGCCTGCGAGTATGCCCCACGAGAACATGATCCGCGCGATCCAGCGGCGTGCGCCGAATCGTTCGAGCAGCAGGTTCGACGGCACTTCGAAAAAGAAGTACGCGAGAAAGAACACGCCCGCGCCGAAGCCGAACGCGCTCGCGGAAAGATCGAGCGCCTTGTTCATCTGCAAGGCCGCGAAGCCGACGTTCACGCGATCCAGATAAGCGATGAAGTAGCACAGCATCAGAAACGGTATGAGCCGCATCGTGACGCGATGAAGGGTACGTGATTCGAGATCCATATATGTCTCCTCCGGTTCGGCGACCGGTGTATGCCGCTATGTGGTGGGGTCCGTCCGCGGTTCGATATGCCTGTCTGTCGAACAGGCATCGCTACAGACTAAACGCTCACAAGGGATTCCGGAAGTCTTTTGTGAACCACATGGTCCGCTCATTGCCGAAGTCTTCGCGGCATGCTGCCCGCGTCCATTGTTAAGAGCCGCGCAACAGTGTTTTCGGTTGTATCGGCTGATCTTGCGCGAACGATTCCGGATAATGACTGCCTGACTAATCAGTTAAAAATGCAGGTGGTCCACGATGTCGAATCAGGGTTCGGACAGTCTTGCCGAAGCGTGCGCAACGGTGCGGGTATGCGAAGCCGATGGCGTTGCGCGAGTGGCGAGCGCAGAAAGGAAGAGTGCGGCGCTGCTCCTGCGTGTGCGCGGAGCGGTCGCGGTGGCGCTCGCGTGCGCGAGTCTCGTCGGCTGCGCGTCGAGCACGGATGTGGTCGCGAGCGACAAGCCCGGCAGCTACACGGTCGCCGCGAGCGCGACCGGAGGACGCATGGCCTGGGCGCGCGCGCACGAACTCGCGATGAACGAGGCGCGCGACTACTGCGATCGTCGCGGCATGCAAAGCAGCGTGAATAGGGAGACGGTCAGCGGTGTCAGCGCGATGACCGAGCACGCGTCGTCGGTCAGCTTCGAGTGTCATCCGCGCTTCTGATGCCGCGTTGCGCGCAGCTCGTTGCACCTGCATCGATGCGCGCGGGCGGCGAGTGCCGCCGCCCGATGGCGATTACTTTTTATCGAACGTCACCAGGTGCTGGTCGTTCGTATCCGCGACGAAAATCGCGAGCAGTTTTGCCGGCTCGCTCGTGCTCGCGTTCTCGCTGACCATGTGATGCGCGCCGGGCTTCTCGGTCCACGATTCGCCCGCATGGTAGACGCGCTCCCCGCCGTTATCGACACGGCTGCGGATCGCGCCCGACAGCACATAGCCCACCACGAACGCCTGGCCGTGCCGATGCGGCGCCGACTTGCCGCCCGGCGCATAGTCGACGACGAGCGCGGTCATCGTCTTGCCCGGCACGTTCGCGATCGGGACGGCGAAGGCGGGGGCGATGGTTTCGTGAGGGGCTGCGCTCGCCTCGGCGGTGTCGGCGGCATAGGCGGACTGCCACGTGCCCGTGATCGCGGCGCCGGCGAACAGCGCCGACGCGAACAAAGTGCGGATCGTATTCATAGCTTCACTCCGCGTCAGCCTGGCACAACGCCTCGGCTTGCCGGTTTGCCACGCGTTCGCCTTGTGCCCACTGCACCGCAACCGTGGCCAATTCTCCACGCGCGCGTTCGAGCGCCGCGGCCCGCGCTTCGGGATTGGCGAACTGCAGCGGCTGCGCATCGACGAAAGTCGGCGCGGCGACGCCAAGAAAACCGAATGCAGCCTTCAGCGCCGGCGTCAGCGCATCCATCGATTCATACGGCGAGCCCGCGCGCAGATCCGCGCCGCGGCTCGTGATGAACAACACCTTGTGCCGGCCGAGCTGCCCGACGATGCGACCGTCTTCCGCGTGCAGGTAGGTCACGCCGGTCCGCGTGACGCTATCGATGAACGCCTTGAACGCCGACGGCATCGACCAGTTGTACATCGGCATGGCGAACACCAGCGCGTCGGCGGCGAGCAGGCGCGCGCATAGCGCATCCGATGACGCGAGCGTCGCTTTCATCGCCGCTGTGCGCTCTTGCGCGGCCGTGTAGGTGGCGATCGCGAACGCTTCGGAGACGTGCGGTGGTGTGTCGAATGTCACGTCCAGATAGTCGACGTCGAACTCGACGCGCTCTTCGCGCAGACGCTCGAGAAAATAGCGGGCGAGCGCGCGGGAATTGGATCGCTCGCGCTTCGCGCTGGCGTCGACGTGCATGATCTTCATGGGGGCCGTCCTTGCGGTGGGTTTAACGTGAGCTCAGGTTCGACGGTCGACTGGCTTGGTGGAATAACCGGTTTTGTGGAATTCGAGGTAGCCACTTATGCCGCTTATGCGCGTTGTTACGACTCGCGTGATTTGGCGTTGGTCGAGCGTTTGACGAACGGTCCGCCTGAGAAACCAGCCGTTGCGCGGCCTTGCGCGGATGATTTTCCGCGGGCGCGGCGGGCAGGGCGCGCGGACGTTTTTTCTGTTCGCGCCGTCTCGATCTGCCGCGACAGCGTGTCGATACGCTGGCGTAACAGGTCGGTCGCAGCCACGCGTTCAGCCAGCAACGCGTCCTTTTCCGCAAGCTGTCCGCGGGTCTCGGCATGCCGCGCAGCCGAGGCAGCCAGTTCCGCCTTTATTGCGGCCAACTCGTTGCGCAGCGCGTCGCGCTCGGTTCGCGATTCGGCTTCGAGCGTCGCCGCCCGCTCCTGACTCGCCTGAAGCTCCTTGCGCAGACGTTGCGCCGCGGCCCGTTCACCGTCGATTTCGAGCAATGCGCGCTTTTCCGCAGCGGCGAGCCGCTGCTCGTTCTGCTCGTGCGAGCGGCGCAGCTTCGCGAGTTCGTCGGCGAAATCCCGGCGGGCATCGGCGAGCGCGGCGGCGCCTGCCGCGATTTCTTCCTTCGATGCCGTCAGTTGCGCCGTCAGCATGTCGTTGGCGGTCTGCAGTTCGACGATGCGCGCCTCGAGCCCGGCGAGCCGCGCGCGCAGGGTCGCGGCGTCGTTGGCCGACTTTTCGGCCTGCTCGACGGCTTCCTGACGCTGCCTGTCCCGTTGCTCGGCCTGTTTTTGCGCCGCGGAGATTTGGGCGTCGGCGTCCTGCCTGAACACGTCTAGCGCAGCGTTCGCGGCGTCGCTCGACAGACGCCACATCTGCGCCGCGAACTCGCCGGCGGCTGTTGCGACCTCGGCCGGCAGATCCGGCCGGCCGACATCGACACGCGTTTTGTCACGCACGTCGGTCCAGAAATCGCGCAACGCCTTGGCCGGCGCGCTCATGCTGCCTTTACGCACCAATTGATACAGGCGGTTTGCGGTCGGCGTTTCGCCGTAGCGGAAAAACAGCAACGCGCAGACTTCGCGATAAAGCGTCTGCGTGTCGGACGCGTTTTGGCGGGCGACTTCGATGTCGGCTTCGAGGGTCATGGTGGTACCGGCCTGGAAATAGGGATTGCGTTGATAATACAACGTAAAACGTTAGAAAGCCTACGCATTCGTGCCTTAAACACGACATTAGTACTATAATGTCGTGTATACCGTCTATTTGAACTTTGTCGAAATTTGTGATGATGTCTACCGGTGATAACGGCCTTCGAAATCACCGCGTCGTCTGGCATATCGTCAGATATTCGCTCGCCGCTTCGTAGCTCTCATCGTGCGACATGAACACGCCGTCGGCGGCGAGTTCTCCCGCGTCGCCGCCCGTCACCAGGTTGAGCAGCAGGCGTCCGCCGGTCGCCGCATCGAGCGTTGCCGCCGCGCGCGCGGCAACGCTCGGCCCGCCGAGCGAAGTCCGTAACGCGACCGGAACAAACGTCGCGTCAGCGGCGCGACGCTCGCCGCGACCACCCAAGTATCGAGCGGCCGCTGCCCGTGGGAATCGGCACGCCGTCGTAGCCACGCAGGTCGGCAGCGACAGCGATTTCGCCGAGGTAGGCCATGGTCGATGCTCGTGCGCTCGACGACTCGCCGAGATAGCGCGTGTCGCCCGATGTCGGCAAAAATCAGAAGATGTCGGGATTCATCAAAGTGTCAATGCGGAAGTGGAAGAGCACTGCTCGGGGCGCCGCCCGGACCCGCCCAGGTAAGCATCGCGCAACGTATCAAGGTCCAGCAGTTGCGCCGCGCTGCCCTGCGCGACCACTGCGCCGTTCTCAAGCACGTAACCGCGATGGGCATAGCGCAGCGCCACCGTTGCGTTCTGCTCGGCAAGCAGGAAGCTGACGCCTTCGCGATTGAGCGAGGCCACGATCTCGAAGATCTCCTCGACGATCTGCGGAGCCAGGCCCATCGACGGTTCGTCAAGCAGTACGAGCGTCGGTCTGGCCATCAGCGCGCGACCGATCGCGAGCATCTGCTGCTCGCCGCCCGACGCGTAGCCGGCCGGCAGCCTTCGGCGCAGCTTCAGCCGCGGGAACGTCGCATAGATCCGCTCGAGATCCGCTTCGAGCTCCGCGCGCCGGCCACGCCGCACGAATCCGCCAAGACGCAGATTTTCCTCGACGCTCAGATGGCCGAAGCAGCGGCGCCCTTCGAGGACCTGTACCAGACCGCGCTCGACGAGTCGCCACGGCTCATCGCGGGCGATGTCGACGCCATTGAACGCAATGCGCCCCGACGTCATCTCGCCGCGTTCCGCGTGCAGCAGGCGCGAAATTGCTTTCAGCGTGGTCGTCTTGCCGGCACCGTTGCCGCCGAGCAGCGCGACGATCTCGCCGGCGTCGACGTGCAGCGACACGTCATGTAAAGCGACAATGATCTGCTGCCATGACACGGCGAGTGAGGTCGCTTCGAGCAATCGGGCAGCGGCCATCGCTTAGAGCTCCTTCTGGCAGTCGCGAGGCGTGATGCCTTTTTCCTTCGCGTAAGCGTTCGCCGATTTTTCGATGATCGGCCGCAACAGCGCGCGATCGGCCTGGACCCAGTCGCTGATGACCTTCCAGTGTTGTCCGTCCCATTGCTGGAAGCGCACCGCCCCGCCGCCTTCGTGGTCCTCGCAGGTCAGCTTCAAAGGCTGGACGAGACCAAGCGCGCCCAGCTGTTTGAGTCGTGCGTCGTCGAGGTTCAGATGTTCGAAGCCCCAGCGGACCTGCTCGCCGCTCAACGGTTTGTTGCCGAACTTCTTCTGCGCGGTGCGCAGCGCTTCGACATTCAGGATCCCGTTCACGACGCCAAGGTTGTAATAGACCGTGCCGAAGCGTGCCGGATCCTTCAGATCACCGTTGCCGGCCTTGATCACGTACTGGTCGATCGCCTGAAGCACCGGATATTCAGTGCCGGACGGGTGTGTCGTGATCGAGATGAAGCCCTTGGCCGCCTCACCCGCGGGTCGAACGTCTTCTTCCGAATTGCTCCAGATATTGCCGATGATGTGATCGGTCGGATAACCGACTTTCTGGGCGCTTTTCAGCGCCACAGGATTCATCACACCCCAACCCCGCAAGATCACCCAGTCCGGTGCGATCTGGCGGATCTTCAGCCACTGCGAGCCCTGCTCGTTGCCCGGATGCGGTACCTCGATCTGCGTGACCTCGAAACCATACTTCTTCGCGAGCAGGTCGACCACCGGAATCGTTTCACGTCCATAAGGCGAGCCGTGGTAAAGCACGACGATCTTCCTGCCTTTGAGGTGCTCCAGGCCGCCAGAGCGTTGTCCGATGTAGTTCACGATCGCCGACACTTCGCTGTACGGATTGAGCTGCAGCGGGAACACATATGGGAAGACCGCGCCGTCGGTCGAATCGGTCCGGCCGTGATTGATCGTAATCAGCGGCAGCTTGTCTGCGCTCGAGCGATCGAGTGTTGCGTAGGCAATGCCGACAGACAACGGATTGGTTGCCGCGGTCGGTGCGCCGTCCGGACCGCTGTTCTTCAGACGTTCGTAGCACTCGACGCCCTTCTCGACCACGTACTCCGTTTCGCACTCTTTCCAGACCAGCTTGACGCCGTTGACCCCGCCGTCGCGAGCATTGATCAACTTCATGTAGTCGATAAAGCCGCCGAAGAATCCCGTGCCGCCGGCTGCATACGGTCCAACCCGATAGCTTTGCAGCGGAAAATATTCGGTTCCGCCGGCATGCGCCTGCGATATCGCCGCACCGGCTAGTGCCACGCTCGCCGCGAACAGGCGCAGAAGTTTGCCAGCTCCACCGGCGTTGAGTCGAGTAATGTAATTAGCCATGCTGATGTTTTCCGTCTGATTGATGAGTCGAAAGCTGGGAAGATTCAGGAAAGACTGTGTTAGCGCCCTTCCTGCCGTCTCGTTCGGCTGCGGCGCGCAACCTGAACGAGCCGGGCGAGACCATCGGGTTCCTTGATGAGAAACACAATGATCAAGGTGCCAAAGATGATCTTTTGCAGGTTCTGCAACTGGTCGGCCCCAATGCCGATCTGTGCGAGCGCGGTCGCGGCATTCGACAGCAGGATCGGCAGCAAAACGATGAATGCGGCGCCGTAGAGGTTGCCGCTGATACTGCCCATGCCGCCGATAATGATGATGAAAAGAACCTGAAACGACAGATTCAGACTGAAGCCGTCCGGCTCGACCGTACCGAGGTAGGCGAATGCCCAAAGCGCTCCCGCTATGCCGAGCACGAAGGAACTGAGCGCGAACGCAAGCAGCTTGCTCCGTCCGACCGGAATGCCGATCACGCGTGCGGCGATATCCATGTCGCGCACCGCCATCCAGCGGCGGCCGAGATCGCTGCGCACGACACTCGCGCCGAGCAGGAACAGCACCACCACGACGCCGAGCACGAACAGATAGCGTGCGGCCGGTGTATCGATTTGCCAGTGGCCGATTGCAAGGCGCGGCGCGCTAAGGACGCCCGACGTATCGTTATTGGAGAACCAGCTGACGCGAGTAAAGATCCAGACCACGAAGAACTGCGCGGCCAGGGTCGAAACAATCAGATAGAAGCCGCGGATGCGCAGGCTCGGCAAACCGAACAGCACCCCTACTGCCGCGCTGATGAAGCCACCGAGCAGCAGTGCAACAGGCAGCGGCAGCGCGGGTAGCCGGACCAACAGGTTATAAGCCGCGTACGCTCCCACCGACATAAAGGCGGCCGAACCGAGCGACAACTGCCCGGCATAGCCGGTCAGGAAGTTCAACCCCAACCCTGCCAGTGAAAGAATCAGGAATGGGACGAGGATCGCGTTGAGCCAATAATCGTTGGAGACCAACGGCACGGCCACGAACGCTATCAGTACGAGCGAGAACGGCGTCAGCCAGCGCTTGAGATCCGCGCGTCGCGCGTCGAAGGTTGTGCGGGTCAGTTCCATCTTGTCTCCATCAAACGCGTTCCACCGCCGGTTCGCCGAACAGCCCAGCCGGGCGAGCCAGCAGGAATAGCATCGCGATGACATAGGGGAACCAGTTCTCGATGCCATCGCCAATGACTGCGCCGAGATAAACCTCAGCGAGCTTTTCGCTAGCGCCCACCAGCAGTCCGCCGACGATCGCGCCAGTGATCGACGAAAATCCACCGATGATCAATACCGGCAGCGCTTTCAGGACCACCAGCGATAGCGAGAACTGCACGCCCAGACGCGCGCCCCACAGTAGTCCCGCGACGAGGCTCACGAAGCCGGCCAGTGCCCAGACGATTGCCCAGACTTGTGGAAGCCGCACCCCGACCGCGAGCGCGGCCAGCGGATCGTCGGCGACCGCGCGCAGCTTCAGGCCGAGACGCGAATAGCGGGTCAACGCGCTTAGCCCGATCACCAGTGCGCCCGCGACAGCCGCCGCGAAGAGGTCGAACTTACTGATCATGACGCCGCCCAGGCGCAACGGCTTGTCATCGATACCCAGCTCGAGCCCGTGCACCTGTGCTCCCCATAACAGTTGCGCGGCCCCTTCCAGGATCAGACTCAGGCCGAGCGTCGCCATGAACAGCGTGATCGGTGGTCGATTGACGAGCGGCCGCAGCACCAGCCGTCCGGTGAGCACCGCAATGACGACCAGCGCCGCCAGCGTGATCAGGATCGCGAGCCACGGGGCGATCCCGCGTTCGACCATGCACACATAGGTCAGCGCGCCGAACAGCACCAGCGCTCCCTGAGCGAAATTAAAGATCCCGGATGCCTTGTAGATCAGCACGAAGCCGATCGCAACGACCGAATACATCGCACCGGCAAGCAGGCCGCCCACCAATACTTCGACAAAGAATTCCATCGACTGGTCCCTCAGGCGTGAACTGACGTGCTCGCGTCGTGACGCGTACCGAGATAGGCCGCTAGCACGTCATCATTCGTGCGGACCTGGTCGGGCGTGCCGTCCGCGATCTTTTTCCCGTAGTCGAGCACCACGACATGATCGGACAGTCCCATCACGACGCCGATGTCGTGCTCGATCAGTACCACCGTGACACCGAACTGCGAGTTCACATCGCGTATCGTGCGAGCCATCTCCTGTTTCTCGGCCGCATTCATGCCCGCCATTGGCTCGTCGAGCAGCAGAAGGCGCGGCTTGGCGGCGACTGCACGCGCCAGTTCGACGCGCTTTTGCAGCCCGTAAGGCAGCGTGCCCACGGCGGCGTCGCGGTAGCGTTCCAGCTTCAGTGCATCGATCACCTCACTCGCATACCTGCGTTGCTCTGCGTCGTCCCGGCGCGCGCGCCCAACGCGCAAAACCTGCTCGATCCAGCTGCTGCGCCGATGCAAACTGCGGCCCGTCAGCACGTTGTCGAGCACGCTCATGCGGCGGAACAGCGCGAGATTCTGGAACGTTCGCGCGATACCGAGGTGAGCGGCACGGTAGGGATCGATGCGTCGATACGCGAGGCCGTCGAAGCGAACGACTCCCTGTTGTGCCCGATACACGCCATTGATCACGTTGAGAAGCGAACTCTTGCCTGCGCCATTCGGACCGATGAGCGCGCAGATTTCTCCGCGCGCCACCGAGAAGCCTATGTCGGTTATCGCCTTGACGCCCTTGAACGATAGCGAGATGTGTTCAAGGGCGAGCAACGGCGCTGCCGAGGTAGTCGCCTGCGTCATGCCAGGGCCGGCTGACGACGGCTCTCCAGTTCGCGAACCAGCGGAAGCACTTTGGCGCCGAAGTATTCGACTTCTTCGATGAAATGCAAGAAGCCGGTCAGTACCAGATCGACGCCGATCGCCTTAAGTTCGACGATGCGCTCGGCGATCTGCTGCGGCGTACCGATCAGATTGGTGCGGAAGCCGTCGTTGTACTGGACCAGATCTTCAAATGTGGATTTCGCCCAGTTGCCCTCGCCTTCAGGCGATGCGCTACCGGCCTGCTTGACCGCGTCGCCGAACGCATGGACCGCTTCCACATGCGCGTTGGCAATGATGTCGTCGAGCACGGCACGTGCTTCGGCTTCCGTGTCACGGGCGATCACGAACGCGTTCACGCCAATGCGCACCTGATGGCCGTTCGCTGCGGCCTTGGCGCGAATATCATCGATCTGCGCTTTGAGGTTTTCGGGCGTATTGCCGTTCGTGAAATACCAGTCGGACACACTCGCTGCGTTGTCGCGGGCAGCGCGCGAGCTGCCACCCTGAAAGATTTCGGGGTGCGGCTTTTGCACCGGCTTCGGACTCAGCGTGTAATCGTTGAAGCGGTAGAAGTCGCCCTTGAACGTGAAGTTGTCCTGCGTCCAGATCCCCTTGAGCGCCTGAATGAATTCCCTGGAACGGCGATACCGTTCATCGTGCTCGAGCCAGGGTTCGCCGATCGCGGTGAATTCGCCCTTGAACCAGCCGCTAACGACGTTGATCGCGATCCGGCCATTCGAGATGTGATCGATCGTCGCGAGCTGCTTGGCGACCACCGCGGGATGCCACGGTCCGGGCAAAATCGCTGCAAGTACCTTGAGACGGGTCGTGGCGTGCAGCAACGCCTGGCTGAACGAGACCGACTCGTGCTGATGCTCGGCGCCATAGCCGGCCGTAAAGCGGATCTGGCTCAGCGCGTATTCGAAGCCTGCCCGTTCGGCGGCCTGGGCGAGACGCTGGTTGTATTCAAGGCTCCAGTCGGTGCGTTGTTCGATCGTGCTGACTACCAGGCCGCCGCTTACATTCGGTACCCAGTACGCAAATTTGACGGCGTCTTGCGAGGTGGACAGGTTATGTGTCATGGAGGCAGATCTCGTCGAAATAGGAATGGTGTTACAGGGCAGATGTCATGCTGCGATCTGGACGTCGGCACGGCGCGGCCGTTGCGCGATGAGTGGCGCGGCACGCTCGATCGCGAGCGCGATGCGCGCGCTCAGCAGCGGACTGCTGACGCGGTGGTCATTGAAATCCGCCTCCGATCCATACACGCCGACAGGAAGCGTATGGGCCTGGAAAAAGCTCAGCAGTGGTCGCAACTGGTGGTCGATCACCAGCGCATGCCGCTCGCTGCCGCCGGTGGCGGCAAGCAGTACTGGCACGTCGAACAAGGTTTCGTGATGAATCAGATCGAAAAGATGCTTGAAGAGGCCCGTATAGGATGCGCGGTACACCGGGCTTGCAACGATCAGCGCGTCGGCTGTCTCGATCGCGCGCAAATGGGCTTCCAGGTCGCGGGCGGCACTCACGCGCGAAAACGTACGCGCTAGCGGTTCGGAGATTTCACCGAGATCCACGAGGTGAGAATGCACGTTGTGCTTATCGGCTACGAGCGCACGCTCGAGCCCCGTGAGCAAACTAACGGTAAGCGCACGCGTTCTCGAAGGTTGTTGCAAGCTTCCCGAAACCGCGACGATACGTAATGGTGTGGTCATAACAATTCCTCTCATCCTCGAAACGCACCGTACTCCCAGGAATTCGATCCGGCGACGGTGTGGGTTGATATAACGCAAGCAATATGCCAATTGCGATGTGTTTCTCGACTACCGCTGCAAACCCCGGCGATCAGGCTTGGACGGCCTTTGAAAATCCAATACGACAGGTCATTCGCTTAGTAACGCAAAGCATATTCATCGAGCGTATGAACGCTGTGGAGCAATCTGCTTTCGGTGTGCTGCCAGGCGAACAGCAGCAATTCAGATATGAATAGAAAGACGGTTTGAGAATGCTTTCGTTGAGCGCCCAATTGCCCAGGTCCCGGACCTTGTAGTCGATCGGATCATGCAACGTGTGCACGCGCGCACGCCATGCGGCGTCCAAGCCAACTGCCGCGCGCAAGCATGGAGTCCGGGTTCCCCCACCGTCAACTGCTGGACCAGCAGAATGTGAGCGAACTGCTCCTGGGTCAGCAACGCCGTGACGGATATGGGAGCTCTTTAACACCGCGCCGCTGCGCAAGCAGCATTTGGACTTTGAATATGAGAAATCAATGTTTCCAGCGCCGCAGCGGAGGTGGAACACTTGCTGCTCGATCAGCAATCTGGACCAGCGTCGTTGCACGATCGGGCCTCGAACGGGCTCTGTCGTAAAGCGGGTGGTCCAGTCCATACAGATGGCCCAACTCGTCTCCAGTCCAGCAACGCACGAAGAGCCGCACCCATCGGTGCAGCACCTGAATGAGAACGCTCGATCGCACTCGACGCCACAGCAGATCGCCGCGGATCTCGCCGCCCGCTTTTCGTTGACCGCGGTCGAACGGGATCAGCGCGGCGGGACGCCAAAACCGGAGCGCGACGCGCTGCGCGCCAGTGGCCTGCTGGCTCTCAGCATTCCATCCGAATATGGCGGACGAGGCGCTACCTGGCAGACGACCCTCGACGTTGTCCGCATCATTGCTGCGGCCGACGGCTCGCTCGCGCACGTATTCGCGTTTCATCATCTGATGCTCGCGACGGTACGGCTGTTCGGAACCGAGCAGCAGTGGGGATCATGGTTCGAAAAAACGGCCCGCCACGACTGGTTCTGGGGCAATGCACTCAATCCGCTCGACGACCGGACAATCAGCCGCAGCCGCGAGGACTGGCTCGAATTCTCCGGCCAGAAGAGTTTCTGTTCGGGGGCGCTCGACTCGGAAATGCTGATCGCGTCCGCGCGCGACGCGCTGACGAACGCGTTTCTGGTAGCCGCCGTGCCAACGCAACGCAGCGGCATCGCGGTCGCGGACGACTGGGACAACATCGGGCAGCGTCAGACTGACAGCGGAACCGTGACCTTCGAAAGAGTCCGGGTCGATCATCATGAAGTGCTCATCGAACCCGGCCCACTGTCAACGCCGTTCGCATGCTTGCGGCCGCTTATCGCGCAGTTGAGCCTTGCGCACGTTTATCTCGGCATTAGCGAAGCCGCCTTCGAAGACGCTCGTCATTACACGTTGAATGAAGCGCGTCCGTGGCCGGCGTCGAAGCTCGCAAGCGTCGGCGAGGATCCCTACATACTCGGCCAGTACGGCGAGTTCTGGGTCGGACTCGAAGCCGTGCGGACGCTGGCCGCACGGGCCGCTGACCGGCTCGACAGCGCATGGGCCCGGGGCAGCGCGCTGAGCGAGGCTGAACGCGGCGAAGTCGCGCTGGCAATAGCGACCGCGAAAGTCGCTGCCGCGCAGACAGGACTCGTCATCTGTACGCGGATGTTCGATGTCGCCGGCGCACGAGCGACGCACGGCTCGCTTAGGCTAGACCGCTACTGGCGCAATCTGCGCACTCATACGTTGCATGATCCTCTTGCCTACAAGATGCGGGAAATTGGCGAGTGGGCCCTCAAACGAACCTATCCGACGCCGAGCTTCTACTCATGAACGCCTCTCTTACCGATGTATGGGACAACGGCCTCGTTGAGCCGGTCTCTCCCGCTGGCGCACTGCCCCATGTGTACAGCCTGCCGAATCCGCGCGGGCTGAGCAAGTCGATTCGGGGGCGCGCACAAGTGTTTGTCGATCCGCGCTCGCTGGCTCTGCTTGAACGGGTGCAAAGGGTCGCGCCGAGTGACGCAAACATTCTGATCTCCGGCGAAACGGGTACCGGCAAGGAACTGATTGCCCGTCACGTGCATGGTCTCAGTCAACGTAAGGACAAGCCGTTTGTCGCCGTCAATTGCGGCGCGTTCTCCGAGACGCTGGTCGAGAGCGAGCTGTTCGGGCACGAGAAAGGCGCGTTCACCGGGGCGTTCAGCGCGAAGCCAGGCTGGTTTGAAGCAGCGAATGGCGGCACGCTGTTTCTGGACGAGATCGGCGACCTGCCGCTGTCGATGCAGGTCAAACTGTTGCGCGTGCTGCAGGAACGGGAGGTCGTGCGGCTTGGCTCGAGACAGAGCCTGCCAATCGACGTGCGCGTGGTGGCGGCGACCAACGTCCATCTGCCGCAGGCGGTGGCCGCCGGCCATTTTCGGGGCGACCTTTACTATCGGCTTAACGTCGTCCAGCTGGACGTCCCGAAGCTCTGTGAGCGACCCGGCGATATCCTGCCGCTGGCGCGCTATTTCATCGACGATTACCGCGGTCGTCTCGGTTACGGGCCGCGCGAGATCGCGCCACAAGCGGAGCGCAGACTGCTAGCGCATCGCTGGCCCGGCAATATCCGGGAACTCGAAAACGTCATTCATCACGCACTGCTGGTGGGCCGCCACGATACTTTGCAGGAAAGCGACGTACAGCTTGCGGCGTGCGCCCCACCCGCAATCGATCGCCTGCCACGTCCCGACGCACTGACACAGGACGCACAGCAGGCCCTCGAAGCCGCTTTGCGAGACCTTCTCGAGACCGAACGCGAAAATCTGTTTGAAGACATCGAGAATACCGTCATCAGGGTTGCATATGAGTACAGCCACCGCAACCAGATTCAGGCTGCAAGGCTGCTGGGGATCAGTCGCAACGTGCTGCGAGCAAGGTTGATTCGGGCGAAGGAGATTGCCGCGCTCAAATAACGGGCAGCCTGCATAGCCGCGCATCGCGCGGCTTGCTTCCCCTCGCGTTTGTCGCGGTCTTCGCTAGGCAACTGACTCGTTCGCGGCTGATTCCGTCGTAGTCGGCCCCGCCCCGATCTGCCATACATAGGGTGGCTCCGTGCGGTTGATTTCCCAATCGCCAACGATCCTCGCTTTGTAGATTAGCGGGTTGTGCGATGCCGCGGTTCGGGCATTACGCCAGTGGCGATCGAGACGGCGGGCCTCGCTGGTGCCCGATGCGCTGAGCGCGTTGAACAGATCGGTCGTAGCTTTGAGAATCAGCTCACTCACAACGACTTGTGCGCGCGCGGAGTCGAGTTCCGCTGCGATGTTAGCTTCGTGCTCGGCCTCCGCATTCCCGCCGAAACGTGCTTCGTAGGCGCGCTGAGCCGCCTCCGCCGCCTTAACAGTAGCAGCCTCGGCCGCAAAAACGCGAGCGCCTATCTCGCCGACGACCTGCTGCACCTGTGAGTCGCGGGCGACCGACGGTGCGTTGCCGTGACTGAAAATGCGGCGGCGTGAGCGGACCTCGTGCGAGACGTCGCGCAGCGCGGCTCGGCCTACGCCGGTCAGCACCGCCAGCAGCACGAGCTGATAGAAGGCAGTCTGATACTTGAAGCGGGTGGAGAAATCGATGATGTTCTCCGCCTCGACGAGTGCCGAGTCGAAACGGGTGGTGCCGCTGCCTGTCGAGCGCTGACCAAAGCCGTCCCAATCGTCGCTGCGAGTGACACCGGGCTGGTCGGTGCGGACCGCCGCGATGACGTTGCGCCCATCGTCGTCGAGCTGAGCGAATACGTCGATCCAATCCGCGAAAATGGTCCCTGTGGAGTAATACTTCTCTCCTGTGACGAGCCAGCGCTCGCCGTCGCGTTTGACGCGGGTTTGCACCTCGCCGATCGAGACATTCCCGACTTCGGTCCAGGCGTTACCGATGATCTCCCCCGCTACGAAACGAGCAAACCAGCGCTCGCGGTTTGCGTCAGCTGGAGCATTCAGCCGATCCTCCACGAACGCAAAATGCCCGCGAAGCGCCTGTGGCAGGTTCGAATCCGCCTCGCCCAGTTCGATCAGCAAACGGATCAGGTCGGGCAAAGATGCGCCTGCGCCACCGTGTTCGACCGGTATGCGAACGGCGCCGAAGCCTGCCTCCTTGAGCCACTTGATTGGGTCATAAGGCAAAGCGCGTCGTTGCTCGCGATCGAGCGTGCCATCCGCGATCTTCTGAAAGATCGGCCGGAAACGCGCGGATAGTTGCTCGTAGTCCGCACCGCGGGACAAGGAAGCGAAGGCGAGGACGGGTTCGGTTATATCAGATCGATGCAAAGTAGCCATGTGTTCTCCGGAGTGAAGGCGCGCCTCCATGAAGCCTCGCCATGCCATAAACACCTGCACATTGCGTACCAGTTCGCCAGACCCAGGCACATCGGCGACGGCCCAGTTTTTCCCGCAAGCACCGTGCTGTTCAGACAGCAAAGTGCTGCGTCTAAGCTGATAGAGCCGCAGTCAACAAATTGGATGCTCAAGACCGTCAATGCGCGCTCAAAGGATCTTCGAATTCGTCAGCACGCCCCCTTTTCACAAATAGCCGCCCTCCTCCGGCGCAAGCCTCGCCCCGACGTCAGATATCGCCGATCGACAGTGGCAATTGCGGTTCGCTCACGCCCCCGGAATTAATCAGCCTGACGTAGCTCACATATCTCGCCTCGGCGAGCGTCTGGGCAGCCACCAAACTCCCGGGCAGCGGCGCCCTCAACTCGTTAGGCAAAATCTCCGTCAGCAGCTGTTGATAGAGCACTCGGGCCGCCGGATCGCGGTAACGGTTGTCGAGTTCCAGTTGTCCTGCCGTCGTCGCATAGTCGTAGTACTCGAGTTGGCTTCGGCCCGAGATGGTCGTCGACTCCGGTGCCCAGAACGAATAGGTGCCAAGCTTGTTCGCCTGAGTGCGTACACCAATGATATGCGTCGGCGTACTGGACGCGTTTGGGATGTACGACTCAGGCAGTGTTTCGTCGGTCGTGAAGGTGACATAGGGCCGACCGGCTGCCGAATCGCTTTTCAGCATCGGAAGAAGATCATGCCTGCCGCCGTACAGCTGCGCGTAGTCGCCCGTTAGCCAATTGCGGTTACCGCCGTTGCCTATCGTCACCAGCATCGGAAGAATGTCGACTGAAGAAGTCAGGCCGTCGCGGATCTTGTCGACGTCGCCCGCATACTGTCCCGTAGGATCAACCACGATCAACGGGATGTTGTACGCCTCTTCGTAGCATGTCGAGGTCTTGCCGGACACCATACCGTGCGCGCCAGCGTATTCGCCGTGGTCGGACGTCAGGATAATGATCGTGTTGCGCGCGACATCGTGAGGCAGCGAGTGGACGATCTCGCCAATTCGTTCGTCGACGTCTGTCAGTATCTGCGTGTACGACTCGAGGCTACGCTTCCAGTAACTGAATGGCGATTTGCCGATCCCTTTCGTCACGCCCTGGATCGGCACAGGATATTCAGTGATGACGAAGTCAGCGCTATCCGGATCATCCTGAACACCACCCCATATAGCCTCCTGGATCATTCTGTTGAACGCCTGCGCTGCCGGCTTGGTGCGCTGGATGCGATCCGCCGACTCCCAGTTCGGCGGGACCGCCGCGTACGCCAGCGTCGGTGGATTCTTGAGTGGATTGGTATTCCAATCGTAGTTCGGCGGCCCTACCGTGTAGTCCCGCCATTGCTGATAACCGTTGGGGTTGTAGTTCGAGTTCGCGAAATAATCATGGTAAGTCTGGAATTCCGTTCCCGCCGGGAAGAACTCTTTGTCGTGAGGGTTCACGAGGCCTACGGTCAAACACCAGGGTGCTTCGTTCGGCTTGCGCTGGTTGAGCCACGCTACCGCCTGATTGGCGATGTACTCGTCGCTGTAGTACAGGTTGGGAATATCGCCGACGGTGCCCTGCAGGTTGCTGCCAGTTGGATCAGGGAAAGTCATCGCCTGAAATCCGTACTCCTGAAGCTCGCGCTGCCCCTGGACGGTGACCGACAGATGCCATTTGCCGATGTAGGGCGTCGAATAACCGAGGTTGCGCAGCAGCTTGCCATAGGTCGGAAACACCCGGCTGAGCGTTGGTTGAAGCGAACCTTTACTTGATGGATTATCGAAGATAGTCGTCAGCACCCAGGTTTGCTGCGAGTAAAGACCAGTGACCAAAGTGCCACGTGCTGGCGTACATGCCGAGGCGGCCGTGTAGTGTCCGGAGAACTTAACGCCCCTTCTCCACAGGGAATGCGTTTGAGGCATGAAATGCCTGAGGAAGTCGCCCGGACTGTTGATTCCCGCCGGGAACACACGCGGGTAGCGCATCTCGTCAAGCAGAATGAACAGAATGTTGGGGGTTCCCTTGTGCGCGGCGTCGCCCGTGGCCGCCCCGGATGCGCCAAGCGCGAGCTTTGGCGTAGTCAGTGCAGCGCCAATCGCCGATGTCTTCTTGATAAATTCGCGACGGTCCATAATCGTTTCTCCATGTTAGATAGAACGACGAAGGCAGCTGCCCTGTCGCGTTGCAGCGCAGTGGAGGCGATTCAATCAGCGTTGATTTATATGAAGAGACCTCTGTTCGGTCTCCTCTGAATTGTCCGGTTAAAGGGACGCGCGGTCCGCTTTTCTGAATTGATGTTTTCAGATCTGAGCCGGCAAAGAGAGGATGCGGGGAAGGCTGTGCGTTTGATGCTAGTTTCTTCTGCAGGCGACGGAAGAGGAAACGTCGAGATATGTGCGGTAGCGCACATTATTCTCTTGCCGTCCCTGCACCGCCAGTGATGATCGCTTCGCCGGCATAAGCAATGGATTCGGCCATAAGCTCCAACCGGACGGCTGTCCGCTCAGCGCAAGCCGCCCACGCTGCGCCCGTTGAAAGTGGGCAACGAGCCGTTCAGCGGATCGAAGGAGGTCGGCGGTTTCGGCGGCGCGCTCAGCGTGTTCGTGTAGTTGCGCACGACCGGCGGCAAATAGAAAAACTGCCAGCCGCCATAGGTCTTCTGATTTTCGAAGTCCTGATAGAGAAGCGGAAAACCAGCGCGTTTGATCGGCAAGTCGGTGGAACTGCTATACACGCCGTATATACGCGCGCCCTGTTGCATAAAAACCCAATCGTTCTTACCCGTCACCGGATCCGGATAGGCGCGACGCAAATGATGCAGCGGCACCGGAAAACGCGAGTCGTCGAGCAGTTCGTCGATCGACGCCGGCAGCGCCCTTCCAGCGCGGTAGTAGCGAAGAATCGCGAGCCGGTACTGATTGCCTACGAACAGCAGTTGCCGCTCCCGTTCGCGCTGCCGCTCAAGCGACCACACGTCGAGCGCGCCCATCAATGCGATCGACATCAGCATCAGCGCAATCAGGAGCGCCAGCAGAACCATTCCATCTTCGCGAGCGACAGGGTGACGTCGGATTGCCCGCGGGCTCACATCGCTCATTGCGCCGCTCCCGCCCGATCTTTCGGCATCCCCTGCGGACTGCTCGCCGGAATGACGTCGTAGACACCCGTCTTGCTCTCGTCAGGCGATGCCACCGCCGCCCATTTATCGTCACCGTTGACAGGGTCGACCGGAATTGCGCGCAGATAGTGCCTTGTCACCAGATCGTCGAGCGTGTCCGGGTATTGGCCGTTGTCGCCATAGTATTTGTCGATGGCGTCACGCATCACCACCAGGTTCTGTTGACGCACTTGCTCCTTGCCGCGCTCGATACTGTGCATGTAACGGGGCAATGCAATCGTCAGCAACAGACCGATGATTGCCATGACGACCACCAGTTCAATCAATGTGAAGCCTCTGGCTTTACGCGCGCGCACGGTTGTCATGATGCGGCTCACCACTGTTTGTATGGAATGCCGTTGATGCCGACCCGATCGGATTTCGATGTCACGTCGAACACGTCCTTACCGGCGCGCGAATTGCCGGCGGAGCCGTTGTCCGCGTCACCGCCCTCACCTGGGTTCGGTGCCTCGCCAAAGGCGCGCACGTTCCACGTGTCCTCGGCCGCAATATCCGCGTCGCCCGTAAAGAACGGATCGCGGGGCACGCGGCGAAGAAACATCAACAAGCCGCCTTTGGGATCTTTCGCATTCTTCACGCCCGTCACCATCACGGTCAGCGAGGGCGGATAGCCGGATGCATCCGCCTCCCGCTCGATCAGGCCGGTGTCGCTCGCTTCCTTGTAAGCGTCCAGTGCGGTGCGAATCTCACGCAGCGCCGCGCTCAGTTGCTGTTCCTTCTGACGCTGCACGATCAGTTCCGAGAACGGCATGATCGCGAGCGCCAGGATGCCGACAAGCGCCAGCGTAATCACCAGCTCGATCAGCGTGAAACCGCGCTGGCGAGCGCCAGACCGGCCACGCGAAGCCAATGCGTCAGCCTGCGCTTTCATGACTCAGTAACCACCGTTCTGAATCGGACGCAGCGGGTTGTCGCTCGGCATATCCCCTGGCGGCATCACGACGTTCCCCGGCGGAAACGCGGGCGGCGGAGCCGGCGCTTGAGCGGGTGCAGGAGCGGCCGCGGGGGCCTGAGCCTGAGTGCCTGGCTGTGCCGCATTCGCGTCTGGGGCCGCAGCGGTCTCAGCCCCGCTCTGCTCCGCTCCCGGAACCGCCACAGGGCCCGGCGGCGCCGCTGGCACGCTCGGCAGTGTCGAGAAACGGCCACCGTAGGGCGCGGGCGGAGGCGTGGTGCGCGGCGCCGGCGGCAGTTGGCCGAACGAACTGGTCGGCGGCACCGTGCCGGAACCCTGCGCAGCGGCTTGGGAATCGCGTGACGCCCCTGTCGTGCCGCCGCCGACACTGCCGGGCGCACGCACCGCGGGAACCGGCACCTGTTGAGTCGCCTCGGCGCCCACCGGATCGAGCCGCAACTGCTCCGCATGCACATTCACGTCGGTCCCCGACCACAGCTCTTGCGTATCGGCGTCGGCGGATTGCTGCGGACGCACGATATGCGGCGTAATCTGCAGCACGATTTCCGTCTTCAAGTGGTCGCCGTTGTGATTCGAGAACAGGCGCCCGAGCACGGGCAACTGTCCAAGCCCCGGCACTTTGTCGGCGGTCACGCGGTCCTCATCCTGAATCAGGCCGCCGAGAATCTGGCTCTCGCCATCGCGCACCCGCAGACTCGTCGACGCACTGCGCGTGCCGATCTGATAGGCGAGCGAAGTGAGCCCCGTTGACGAGTTACTGTTGGAAATCGTCTTGGTGATGTTGCTGACTTCGAGGTTCAGCTTCATACCCACGTCGCCGTCACGGTAGACCTGCGGCTCAACCTCGAGCTTGATACCGACATCGAGGTACTGAATGGTTTGTGCGAAAGACGGCCCGCTCGTGCTCGGCGTGCTCGAACTCGAAATCACCGGTACCTTGTCGCCGATCAGGATCCGCGCCTTTTCCTTGTTGCGCGCGCGAATGCGCGGGCTCGCCAGCAGGTTGGCATCGACGTCGCTGAGCTTGAAGTTCGCTGTGGCCGACAGACCGCTGACGTTATATGCATTGAGCGGCAAATGACGCAACGCGCCCCACGTGTCCACGGTAGACGGCGTCGACATCGTAAATGTATTAGGCCACTCGATACCGAGGTCGGTCAGCCGGTCGTGGGACACCTCCAGAACCTTCACTTCCAGCATCACCTCGGGCTCCGGCAGATCCTGCGCCGCGATCATATCCTCGGCGACGCGAATCGTGTCCGGCGTGCCCCGAATCGTGACGGTATTGGCGCGCTCGTCGACGACGACCTCCTTGATCTTCAACAGGCTTTTCAATAGCGACTGGACCTGCTTGGCTTCGACGTTCGACAACTGGAATGTGCGCACTTTCAGCTCCTGGTATTCGAGCTGCTTCGCAGCGGTAGCCGGGTAGATGAAAAGCGTGTTCGCGTTGAGCTGTTTCTTGTCGAGCTGGTTCTGCATCAGGATCATGTTGACCGTGTCCTGCAGCGACGCGTTGGTCACGAAGATCGTGGTCTTCAGATCGGCACGCACGTCCCGATCGAAGATCACGTTCAAGCCCGAGGTCCTCGACAACGCTTCAAACACCATCCGTACATTCGCGTCGCGGAACTGCAGCGTCACCGGTGTGCGCATGATCGACGAAGCGGCAATGTCCTCATCTTTCGCCGCACGTTGCTGCTGCCGTTTTTCGTCGATCTCCTGCGCCATCTGCAGCGCCATCGCATTGGTTGGATTCTGGGCCAGCACGCGGTGAATGCGTTCGGAAGCCAACGTATATGAACCGCGCCGCATCATCCGGTCGGCCTCCTGCAGGGAGACCAGATCGCGGCGATCCCGATCGATCGCTGCGCCGATATTGCGCCCGCGTTCGCTGTTCGGATCGAGCTGGCTGGCCGCGTAGAGCTTCTGGATCGCCACATCGAATTGATAGCTCTGACGCAACTGGTCCGCTTCGTCGAGCAGCGCATTGACCTTATGATCGCGGTCGCGCAGATAGTTGAGCTGCAACTCGGCGTTGGTCGGATCGCTCTCACGGGTCGGCGGATGAATGCAGCCGCTGAAAGCAAGCATGGTTGCGATGCTCAGCAACGCGAGCCGCCCCGCGGCCCAATTGACGGTGGGACGCTGGTCGCCAGGCGATCTGGCAGCCGACAGATGTTTGCACGAGCCGCTGTCACCGTGGCGGCTCTCACCCCGGTTGCGTGCGGTTTTCATTTATTGTCCTTCGCTTGCGTGGTTAGTATCTGTCTCTCATTGAGAGGCAGATAAGTCAGCACGACGCCACTCTCCGAAATCGACTCGATGCGATACTGCTCGTCGATGACTTCACCCGGCGAAACGATCAGCAGGCGATCGCCGTTGCTGAGGAAAACCTGGGGTTTTGCCGCTTTGGCGTCGAGTTCGCCGAGGTAGGTAAACGGCACGGGCGGCGCGGTGGGCGGCGCAACGGGCTCCGGTGGCGCGGGTGCCACGACCACGGGCGGCGGTGGCGGCAGCCACGACGACGCGGCGAACGGATTGTTCGCCGATTCAAGCGAGAGTGGCGTACGCAGCGCGCGGAGTTTGTCGCGCGCTGTCGGTGCTGATTTCGCTGACCCGGTCGTTTTGACAGGAGTCGGCGAACTTGCTGAAATTGCTGAGCTCGCGACGTTTGTCGCATTCGCCATGCTTGCCGGATTCGCTGCGTTCACTGTGTTCGCCACACTCGCGACATTCGGTGCACTTGCCACAGCCGGTGCAGCAGCCGGCACCGCACCGGCCGCACGCGCCGCCTCGTCGCGATGCAAGGCAACCATCCGCAGCGCAGCCCCGCTGCGAAGCGCGCCTTTCATCACCGTCACGACCGTCGGCGTGCGCAGCACGGGTTTCAGCTCACGCAAAGACATCCCTACCGCAGCGATCGCGCAGACCATCAGCAACACGCGGGCGACGAGATCGGGCTTCATGGCTGCGCTGCCCGATAGACGAGTTCGAAGCGCACCCGCGCATCCAGTACGTTGCCATCTACCGCGGGGCGCTCGACATGGATCTCGCGCAACGCCGCGTTCGGTACGTTATTGAGCACCGACGCCAGAAAACGCCGGATCGCACCATACTGATCCTTGACCGGCAGCAGCATCTGATAGCGCACAAAATGCGCGCTTGAATCGTTGGTCACGAGATACTCGGCCGAGCCGAGCGTCAGGTTGCTGTCGTGCGCCTGGGCGAGGATCGTCGCAATATCGTCGGCGCTCTGCGCGAAACCCGGGAACAGTTCGGGTAACGCATGAAGTGAAACCGCGTCGACAACCGCCGCACGCTCGGCGTCGGCATGACGCGCCCTGGCGGGCTGCGCAAGACGCTCAGAGTCGCGCAGCTCGTGCGAATCGACGTTTGCGTCGACTCGCATAGCCGCTACGGCGACCACCGCCGCCGCCCCCAGCAGCAATGCGCCGAGCAAGCCCGGCAGTCCGAGCGTGCGCCGCAGCTCGAAACGCCACGTGAGCAACCTGTCCTCCATCTGAGCGCCGTTCATGACTTTCTCCAGACGGCGGTGATCTGAAAGCGCACCGGCGTGCCAGGCACATTGGTTTCGATAACGTGATCGTTGAGTACGGCTTCGCGCAGCAGCACACTGTCCTGCAGATACCGGAGGTACGCGATCATCGCGTCGAAGTTCTTCGCTTCCGCCGTGATACGGATCTGGCTTTGCGCAGGACTCTGATCGATGCCTATCAGCGCGACGTCGTGGTCCGGATAGTCCTCGACGATCGACAGCAGGTCCTGCCACGGCACGGTCAGCTCGCGCAACACCGCGAGGCTCTGGTTCTCCGCGAGCCGCGTGGCCGGCGTCGGCGGCGTCTTCGCGGAGTGCGATTCCGCAAACAGCCGGCGCCGCTGCGCGTCCTGTTGCGCCTGCACGCGGTCGCTTTCGTCGTAGGCGTGCCAGAGCCGTTGACCACTCACCAGCAACAACAGGCTGGCGACACACAGCAGCACCATCCCCGCCGGAGCGCCCTGCAAGCGGCGACGGCCAAAATCGATGTGAAGGCGGGGCATCATCGCGCGGCCTCCATCAAACGATACGCGACCGGCTTGTCCATCGCCGGTTGCGCGACGCTCTGCGTCGCGCAAAAGCGCCCCTCGAATGGCGCAGGATCCAATTCGGCGCCGCACAGACATATTCTGCATGCCTCGCGTTTCCCGCTCGTTCGTCCGGCGAGACGCTCGAACGACTGTTCGGCGCGTGCGGCGATCCGCTCGGCGTCGCTGGCGTCGCCGGGAAAAATACGCTGCGAGTCATAGGCGACCCAACGGTTCTCCTCGAACAGCACAGCCTGCATCAGCGTGTCCGCGACAAACAACAGCAGCGCCGTGCCGGCACCGGCGGCGGCGTCCTGCACGCGATTGAGCAATTCTGGCAGGCATAGCTTGAGAGACCGGACGTCGACGCCCGCCGCCATCCCCACATCGTGGATGCCGTCGTGCAGCGTGCAAGCGATGGCACTCGCGAAGACCGCATGGCCCCCGCGCTGCACCGAAAAGCGCACCTGCACGGACTCGGCCTCGATGCCATACAGATCAGAGAAGTGAGCGAGCACGATCTGGTTGGTTTCGCTTGCGCTCAGTGTGCGGAAATCGCCTCGCAAGATGGCGTGGCTCGCCCAGAAATCGTCCAGCATGAGGTGCGCCTTGCGTTTGACCAATACCGTGCGCGCCGTCTGCCCGGCGTCGGCGGCTAATGCAATGTTCAACGCGTCGAGCACGCCTCTTTCGGTGAAGCACTGCTCATCGGGAATGGCAACGCTCGTGGGTTCCGCAAGCGCTGCGGCATGACGGCGCGCAACCCTCCAGCGCGGCGCCGTCGCCGCCATGACCAGTTCGCGTGTACCGACGCCGATGGCGAGCGGACTATTCAACCATGGTGACACGGTTGATCTCCTCGAGTGTGGTTTCGCCCTGCTTCACGAGCGAGAGCGCGGCCGTGCGCATGGTCTGCATCCCATAGCGCAGTGCGGCTGCCTTGATGTGCCCAAGTGGCGCGCGCTCCGATAACAATTGCCGCAACTCGTCGTTCATGCGCAGCGTTTCCGCGACCGCGCGCCGCCCGCGATAGCCGCTGCCACGGCAAGCCGCGCAGCCAGCGCCGTGGCGAAAGCGGTAGCTGCCCACGTTGTCCGGATCGATGCCGGAACGGGCCAAGGTGTCTCGATCGACCGTGTCGTCCACCACGCAGTCGGCACAGCACTGGCGCAACAGCCGCTGCGCAATCACGCCATTCAGGGCCGACACGAAGCTGTACGGATCGACGTCCATGTTCGTGAAGCGGCCTATCACGTCGAACACGTTGTTCGCGTGCACCGTCGTGAACACCTGGTGTCCGGTCAACGCCGCCTGCACGGCGATTTGCGCGGTTTCAGGATCGCGGATTTCACCGACCATGATCTTGTCCGGATCGTGCCGCAGGATCGATCGCAGTCCGCGGGCGAACGTCAGTCCCTTCGCTTCATTCACCGGTATCTGCAGGATGTCCCCCAGTTGATATTCGACTGGGTCCTCGATCGTGACGATCTTTTCCAGGCCGTCGTTGATCTCGGTGAGAATCGCGTACAACGTCGTCGTTTTGCCGCTGCCCGTCGGCCCCGTCACCAGCAGCATTCCGTAGGGCATGGACGCCACCGAGCGCATGAAGCGCGTATCGTCGCTACGAAATCCCAGTGTTTCGAGTGTCAATCCGCCCGGCGCCTGCGAAAGCTGATAACGGTCGAGAATGCGCAGGACCGCATCTTCGCCGAACTGGTTCGGCATGATCGACACGCGAAAGTCGATTTCGCGGCCCGCGTACACCGCCTTGAAACGACCGTCCTGCGGTACGCGGCGCTCCGCGATGTCGAGTTCGGAGATGACCTTCACGCGCGACAGCACCTGGTCCGCGACATCGCGTCCCTCGGCACGGCCGACCACGGTCAGCACGCCATCCACCCGGCACTTGATCTTCAGCCCGTTTGCACGGCATTCGAGATGGATGTCGCTCGCCATCATCTTCAACGCGTCGTAGATGGTGGAGTTGAGCAGACGCACCACGGCGCTGTCGTCGCTGCTGATGCCCTGCAACGTCAGCGCGAGCGAAGCGGGATCGGCGGTGTGCTGCACCTCATCGTCGAGGGCGAGCGAATCCATCGCGCGCACGTCTTTTTCGCGCATGGCGAGCCACGCGGTGAGGTCGCCGACGCTCGCCAGCGCCCAGCTATACCGCGAAGTGGGCCGCGCACGCATCCGGTGCTCCATCACGCCGCGCGTGCGGGCGTCGAGCGGATCGGCGATCACGAACAGCAGCGCGCCGTTCTGATCCGGCTCGCGAAAGCACACGCACAGCCGGGTGGTGGCTTCGACGAACGGCAGTACCTCGAAATCCGCTTCCAGCCGGTTCAATTCCTGCATGCCGATCGACTTCATGCGGAACTGCCCGGCGAGCCGAACCACCGTTTCGTCGGCGCTTAGCGACGCCTGCACCATCAACTCTTCCAGTGCGCGAATGCCCGAGCCGTGCCTGTCGCTGAGCGCGCGCAGCGCGTCACGCAATTCAACGCCCTGAGATTGTGGTGCCTCGCTGATCGTATCCATGCGTTTCCCCTCGACACGGCCTACTGGATGCTCGACGCAATCTCAAAGATCGGCATGTACATCAACACGACAATCCCTCCGATCACCACGCCGATGAAAATCATCATCGCCGGCTCGATCAGTCGGGAAATCAGATCGATCGTGCGCGACACTTGCGCTTCCTGGAATGCGGCGATTCTGTCGAGAACAGGACCCAGGCCACCGGTCTTCTCAGCGACGGTCAGCAAGCGATAGGTAATCGCGTTGGCGAGACCCGCTTGCTGGAACGCGTCGGAGATCCTCGCGCCATTGCGTACCTGCTGCATGGCACTTTCCACGGCCGTCTGATCGGCCCGGCTCACCAGTCCACTGGCGAGTGTGAAGGCACGCGTGGCGGGAATGCCGCCTTCGACCAGCATCGCTGTAGTGCGAAAAAACTGCGACTGCCGAAACACCCGGAAGTGCAGACCAATACCCGGCAATGCGAGCAGGCGATCCGCGATCCAGTTGCGCGCCGCGACCCGGCGCAGCGCGACGCCGACCGTCACCGCCACCACGGCGAGGCCCACAGTGATGGCCATTCCGTGGGCATGCACCATGCCGCCCCAGGCCATCAGTAATTGTGAGAGCAGCGGCAGCTCGCGTCCGCTATGCTCGAGCAGGGTCGCAAAGCGCGGCACGACGAAACCCAGCAGAAACAGCACGACGGCCGCGCCTACGAGCAGTAGCACGGATGGATAGATCGCGGCCGACACCACGCGGCCGCGCAGTTCGTGAAGCAGCGCACTGTTGCGTGAATAGCGCGTCAGACTGTCGGCAAGACCGCCGGTCTGTTCACTCGCTTTCACGCACGCCACGAGGATAGGGGGAAACACGCGGCTTGCATGCTCGAGCGCCGCGGACAGCGAGTGCCCTTCTTCGAGCTGCCGCAGCAGATCGCCATAGACCTCCGCCGACGCCTCGCGGCGCTCATTGCCGCGTAGCGTGCGCAATGCGTCGATAACGCCGACGCCGGCATCGAGCAATGCCGCGAGTTCGCGCGCGAACAGCTCGACGTTGAATTTCGCGCCCGGCATCGCGCCCCAGCCAGACCGGCGCTGACCTCGCGCTTGCGCGCGTACCGACACCACGCGCAATCCCCTTGCGCGCGCGAGCGCTATCGCGGCTGCGGACGAATCGCAGTCGACGCGAAGCGTCTGCACTGAACCGCTGGTATCGAAGCCGCGCAGCAGGTACTTCACGTCGATTCTCCTCGCTGAGAGCCGCACTACCAGGACGTGACGTTCGTGTTCTCACCGGTGCCGCCCACCTTGCCGTCCTTACCGAGCGAGTACAGGTCGTAGTCGCCATGCTCGCCGGGCGAGCGGTAATGGTAGGGGCGACCCCACGGATCCGGCGGCACCGCTTTCTGCAGATACGGGCCACTCCAGTTCGTTGCGTCCTGAGGTTTGGTCATCAGCGCCTGAAGGCCTTCCTCGGTTGTCGGATAGACGCCCATGTCGAGCCTGTA
This sequence comes from Paraburkholderia youngii, assembly GCF_013366925.1. NCBI lineage: Bacteria > Pseudomonadati > Pseudomonadota > Betaproteobacteria > Burkholderiales > Burkholderiaceae > Paraburkholderia > Paraburkholderia youngii. The sequence goes on along the minus strand of NZ_JAALDK010000001.1, from coordinate 4,509,185 downwards.
TTGATCGAGCGCCTTGCTCAACGAGTCGATCTGGGCCCGCGCGATCTTGGTGTTCGACTTGCCAACCTGTTCGAAATAGCGCGGCGCGACCAGCCCCGCGAGCAAGCCGATGATGACCATGACCACGAGCAGTTCGAGCAGCGTGAAACCGCCGTTGCGCCGACGTGCATCGCCAATGCGTAGAGGGAGCGTCACGCTGCTGCGCATGGCGGCCCTGATCGGGAAAGATTCGTTGCGCACGGTGCCCCCTTTCTGTCGACCCACCGGCCCGATGACACCAGAGCCGTTTTGCCCATTCTTGTTCAGGTGGACACCGGCAAGAAGTAGGGAGACCAGACCAAAGGGATGGGTAAAGACCCTCCAGTTCCCGCGTCGTTCACAGGAAGCGATCGAGCGCGCGTGCCGGTTTCGACAACGGCAGCACACCCATGTCGAGCGCGATCAGCACGAGGCCGGTGACGTTCGTCACGTCGAGCTTGCGCATCAGGCTCGCGCGGTGCTTTTCGATGGTCTTCGGGCTGAGTTGCAGATACTCGCCGACCTGCCGATTGGTGCAGCCTTCCGCGACAAGCCTCAGCACCGCGCGTTCGCGAGTGGTCAAGGTGTGCCATAGCTGCGCATGGCGCGAAACGCCTGGCAGCGGATCGCACGATACGCCGTTCCCGGCATGCTGTTCGAACGCGGGGTTGCGTTTGCCCTCCATCACGAGGCGCATTTCGCCGACGAGTTCTTCGAACGAGGCGTCCTTGATCACGTAGCCATCGGCGCCCGCCGCGAACGCCTCCTGCACGTGCTCGTCGCTGCTGTGGATCGTCAGCGCGATGATCCGCACCTGCGGTATCCGATACTTGATCACGGCAATGGCCTCGATGCCGCTCATGCCAGGCATCGAGAGATCCATCAGGATCAGATCGGGCCGGATGGCCCAGGCGAGACTGCACGCGTTGATACCGTCGGTCGCCTCGCCCGCGACGGTGTAGTCAGGCAGGGAGGACACCATCGTACGGAGACCGCCGCGCAACAGATGCTGATCCTCGGCGATCAGTACGTGATAAGTCGTCGCCACTTTGCTCGCTCCCGGCGGCCCCCCATGACTAGTTCGAGGCGACGACGTCGTGGTAAGCACTCAGCAGTTCGGCCGGCGTTGCGAGACCGTCCAGACGCAGCCACGGCTTGCCGGGTGCCGCGCGGAAAAAGACCACGGCGGTGTGATTCATCTTGTCGCCACGATAGACGTTGAACGCGCGTTGAGCCGCGATACTAGCCTCGACGGTGCCGGTGTAGTGCTGCCACTCGGGGCCGGCATCGAAGCGGGCGGCGTAGGCCTTCAGGCGGGCTGTCGTGTCCTCTTCGGGATCGATCGAGATCGACACGAGATGAACCTTGTCACGGTCGGCGCCGAGCCTCGCTTGCAATTCCTCGAAGGTTTGACTGACCATTGGGCATATCGTCGTGCAACTCGTGTAGATGAACGTCAGGATGACCGGACGGCCGTCGTTCAGCTCGTCGAGGAGCGAAACAGCTTTGCCGTCGTCGCGAACCAGCGTCACCGCGGGCAGTGTGTATTGCACACTCGAGCGCACTGTGCCCGTGGTCATGTCATGGTGATGATGCATTTGCATCGCGGTGTCGTGGGCCATCTCATGGGCCATCTTCCCGGCAGGCGCCGGCTGCATGTCCGTCGCCTGATGATGTTGCACCTCGATCGCGGCGCCATCGGCGACGTCTTCGGCAGTCGCGGCCACGGCTCCGACGCCTGTCAGCCCTGCGCCGGTCAGCACGAGCGCGCCGATCATCCATGTGCGGTTCGTCTTCATCGGGGTCTCCTGAGACAATGGGACGGCAATGGCGCGATGCAAGAAGCACAGCGACGCACCCGGCCGTTCAATTCAGTCTCATGAAATCGCCCGCGCACGTCATTGGATAAAGTCCCCCAAAGCGCGGTAGGGTACGTCTACCAGCGGTAACATCCACCCCGCATAAAGCGGAGTGTCCCCCGCGTGACGTGCGTAGTTGTCCCGTTGGCAGAGCGACGTGCGCGGACCTACAATTCATAACCAATGCTTAAGGTTTCCTTAAGCAAACTCGCTGGGGAGATCCCATGCAGGCACCTCCGCCCGCTGCACGGCAACTGAGGTTGCGCGACCTTGTCGATGCGATGCGCAAGCTTGGGATCGCGGCGCGACTCGACGAAACGCGACTGGACAACGTCACTGACGCGCGCGGCGCCGCGCTTGCGATCCTGTCGGCGCATGGCGCGTTCCTGTCGGTGAACCGCAGCGCCGCAGCGTTGCTCGGATACGCGAACGGCGAACTCGTCGGCCGCTCGCTGCTGGACATGGCGCCCGAGGGCGAACGCGCATCGCTCGCCGCCCAGCTATCGGTCGATCCCGCTCACGAGTTTGCTCCGGTCACCACGATGCTGACCTTGCGCAATGGCCGTCCCACCTTGCTGTTACTGCACCGCCAACCGATCGCGTCCGACGAGGCGCAGCAGAAACCGCCCGATGGGCAAGCCGCGCAACTGATGCTCTTCGAGGAACCCCTTGCAGCCGATGCCTCGCTTGCGCCTGGCGTCCATCTCCCCAAAGCGGCGGCCCGCGATCGGCTGAAGTATCTGATGATCGGTCAGCAACGCGAGCGTCAACGCCTCGCCGCCGAACTGCACGACGGTCTAGGCCAGGCGCTCACGCTGATCAAGCTGATGGTCGAGGACTCGCGCATGCGCCTGCGTCGCGGACAAGCCGAAGACGCCGCGCAAAAGCTCGACGCCACCGTCCTGCAAGTGCGCGAGGCGATCGGCGAGATGCGACAGATTTGCGGCGAACTTCGTCCGCTAGCACTCGACCGGCTGGGTCTCGCCGTCGCGTTGAGCACGCTGTGCCGGCGCGTCGAGCGCAGTGCCGAAGGCCTGGCGGTGAACTTCCGCTGCGACGTCGACGACCGCGATGTGCCCGACTACCTGAAGGCGGACATTTTCCGCCTCGCTCAGGAAGCGCTCAATAACATCGTCAAGCACGCAGCGGCAACCGAGATCCGGCTCACCCTGCAACGGATCGACACCGGTCTGCTGCTCACCGTTCAGGACAACGGCACCGGCTACGATACGCGCCCCCTGTCACCTGAAGACATCGGTTCGATGGGCCTCGGCCTCGCCGGCATGCAACACCGTGTCGAATCGCAGGGGGGCTTTCTCTCGATCCACTCTTCCGACGCCATCGGCACACTCGTATCGGCGAGTTGGACGCTTTGACGGACACCGCCGGCTCGCCCATGCGCGCTGCCCTCATCCGGCTGCTGGTCCACTGAGCCTCGACGCTGGCAGTTCCTCGACATCGCCGGGGGCCGCTGGCGGCTCCGGATGCGCAACCGGCGGCTGGACTGGCTTGTCGGAATCGCGTTCCGCGCATTTGGTCGCGAGCGAGGTCAACAGCCCCATGCTGATCGCGACCAGCACGAGTTCCGTCAGATTCTCGATGGCGAGCTTGTGCATCACGCTCGCCCGATACTTCTCGATCGTCTTCGGGCTGAGGTTTAGATATTCTCCGACCTGCCGGTTGGTACGCCCTTCAGCAATCAGCTTCAGCACACTGCGCTCGCGCGCCGTGAGAATGTCCCACGCGTTCTTCGGCGCCACTGCTTCGCGGCCGGTAATGAAAGAGTCGACCATGTAGCCGTACACATCGGCGCTCAGATGCTTTTTTCCCTGCATCACCGCGCGCATCGCAACAATCAGTTCGTCGAACGAAACATCTTTCAGCACATAACCGTCGACGCCCGCACGCAGCGCTTCACGCACGTACTCTTCGTTTTGATGCACGGTGAGCGCCAGGATACGCACGTGAGGCGAACGGCGCTTGATCGCCGCGCTCGCGTCGATGCCGTTCATGCCGCGCATCGACAGATCCATCAGGATCAGATCAGGATTGAGCGCCATGGCGAACTGGCAGGCTTGCTTGCCGTCCGTCGCCTCTCCGACAACAGGAAATTCGCCTTGTGCTGACAGCATCGAGCACAATCCTTTTCGCAGCAGATCATGATCCTCGCTGACCAGGACGCGATATTTGGTATTCACGATCCCCACTCCTCGTTAGAGCATGGACGGTTGATTGATCAACCGTAAGCGCCTGTGGCAGGACGATTTTCTTCTTTCAAATATTTCTTTCTAATTGATTGGATATTTCTTTCTAATAAATTAACCTATCCTTACCTTGACTTAACATATTTTTTGACCACATCCGATTGCCCGCTCGGCCTTGCTGTGCAAGGTTCGCGCCATCTGGTCCAGGACCTTTTCCAGATTCGGGAAGCACGACGTGACTTTTAGTTTGATTAATTAAATCGGCGAAAAACGTTTCAAAACTGATACGTTCGACGGAAAAACTGATTTTGGTAAAAATGGGAATAAAGTGCGTCCTTCCTGTGTTTCGCGAATGCGAGGCAGTACAAACTACGTCATCCGCCCCTATCGGAACTATTTTCCTTCCTTGAAGCGAATGACGAACAGTAGCCAAACCAGGCGGATCTCACGATTCGTTACAAACGTAACATTTCTGCAAATCAGAAAATACCCTACTCGGCGCACCTCCAAAAGTAGGAGGGTGCCCCATTGCTCAGGTCCTTTTGCGCGACTCACAATGACGACGCGGAGGGATGTCGAACATGCGCAAGCGCTCTTCTTTGCTGTCGGCGAGTACGCTTCGGGCGGTCATGATGACCCTCGGCATGACATCAACTGGGCTCGCGCATGCGGACATCTTTGGCGCGGTCGACAGCCAAGGTGCGATCGTCCTGACCAACACACCGGGCACGGCGGGACTGCGCGTGATCGTCGCGGGAGACCCGCCGCCCGAGCGAAGTGCGAAACGTACAAACAGCACATTCAGCGCCGTGATCGAAGAAGCAAGCCGCACCTTTCGCGTGGCGCCCGAACTGCTGCGCGCGGTGATCGACGTTGAGTCGCGCTACAACCCGAATGCCGTATCGGACAAAGGTGCACAAGGTCTCATGCAGTTGATGCCCGACACCGCGCGGCGCTTTTCGGGCGGCAACATGTTCAATCCGCGCGACAACGTGCTGGCAGGCGCGCGCTATCTACGCTTCCTGCTCGATCTCTTCCAGGACGACATGGAACTTGCGCTGGCCGCGTACAACGCGGGCGAGAACGCCGTGATTCGGGCCGGCTATCGCATCCCTTCGATCCCCGAGACGCGTCAGTACGTGCCGCGCGTGCTGGACCGCTACCGGCGTCTGCTGACGGTCAGCGGCTGATGCGCGCCGGCGGCGCTGTCATGCCGCCCTGCCCGGCTGCTACGGCACGATCCACGCGCTATCGGCAACGACACGCGTGTCCTCGGGTTGCGCAAAGCGAACGAGATAACCGCCCTTCGAGGCAAAGCGCTGACCCGGCGCGAGCGTCAGGCGCGGATAGTAGCCCGTCAGGATCCGATGGTCGAGCATGTCATCGACGCGTTCTACCAGGTAGTCTCTGACGAACGCATCGACCATGTGACTGAGGGTCTCGGCGAGCAGCCCGCACGCGAGATAGGTATCCGCCTGAACGCGCTCGTCGACGACCTGAATATGCCTGATCGCGAACCAGCCGAACGCGTAATCGACACGCACACGTCGTCCCTCGGGCAGGTCGACCGGATAGGCGATACGCGCGGCGTCACGCCACCTTTGCGGCAAGGGTATGCGGTCGAGGCCACCCATCAGTCCCGACACGAAGACCTGAGTCGAAGCGGGCGGCTTGCCTGCGACCGCCGCGATATCAGGTGGCCGCAGCCACAGCACCAGCGCATCTGTTCCACGCGCACCGCGAAGCGCTTCGGCAACGCTATCGCCCGGCGCGAGCCTGTGGCTCGATACGCTCACGCCGTGGTCCTTCAGTGCGCTCGCGAGCGCAAGCGCCGCCGCCTCGCCACTGTCGCCCGCGCGATAAACCTGGCGTACGGTCTTCACCATGCCAGCCGGTGAGCCGCTATTCGCGTCGAGAATACGCTTCGCGATCAGCCCGGCCTCGAGCAGAACGCCCTTCGAGAAATACATCGAGTAAAAGTCCTGGTCGGTCTCGACTGGCACGTCGACGTTGGGAAAGAGGCACGGCACCGCTTCCTGCTCGCAGAAGTCGTGAACGGGCGCCCAGTTCTTGCCGCCGATTCCCGACAACACCGCAAATACGGGTTGCTGCGTCAGATACGCCTTCAACTGCTCGTGCCAGGTCTCGGGTGGGCCGTGCAGTTCCCACACATGCAACTCCCAGCGTCGGTTGACCATGAACATCATCTTGCGCGAGGTGCGCAGCGGCGGCGTTGCGCCGAGCGGCGAAGCGTTCTTGTCGGCGAAATAGTGTTCCAGCACGTCGAGCATGCCGCGCCGTTTCACCGGATCCGCGTCCGGTGTGATGATCGTCGCGAAGTGCAGCACGGTATCCGTGACGCCCGGCGCCCTGCGCCGGTCGAGCCGCTTCAGATAGCCGATCAACGCCGCCATGTCCGCGTCGTTCAGCGCGAACTGCGGCATCAGATTGCTGAGTGGCTTGCCCTCGGAGTCGACGCCTTCGCGGATCGCACGGGCGATCGTCGCGTCCGTGTACGGCTCGCGATTGGCCCGCATGCCGTCGACGTAGGGTATCTCCAGCTCCTCGGGATTCTGAACCCGCGGGTGGAACAGATACTGCCCGCTGATCGGTGGAATGGTGCTGTTGCCTTCGCGCGCGCCGAGCCCGCTGCGCCGGTGGCAATTCATGCATGCGACGGCGGCGCCTTGCATGCGCACGCCGCCATCGTGGCTCGCTTGAACCGCTTCACCGGAGCCGGCAATGCCGCGCTGGTAGATCGACTCGCCGGCATCGATGGGAGGCGCGCCGCGCGCTTGTTGCACGCCGGCCAGCAGCAGCGCGGCAAGCGCGGCCGCTACCCCAAAGAACCCGGCGCGGCGCATGACTAAGGAACCGGCCGGACCGGCGAGCCGCTCGCCGGCGAGGTATCGGCGCCGATGGTGACGGAAGCGTGCCGCCCCTGCCAAACAGGTTTGGCGAACGTCAATCTGTCGAGGGGCGGATTGAGCGTGACCTTCTCGATCACCAGCCGGTCTTTCCTATCCGTCCCGACCGGGCCGCTTTCGATGACGAACGGAATCCGCACGCCATCCACGTCCCTGAAGTCGCGATACATCACCTCGACGATCGCGGGCTGGCCCGAAGGACCGCGCGCCTCGCGGTCGGACTTCACATCGAGGAAATTCTGCGCGTCGACCCACACGTGGCGCGTCGCACCGGAGGGCAAGCGCAGCGACAGACGATAGGTATCGCGTCCTTCGATCTTGTCGGTGCCTTCGAGTGCGACGTCGATGCCCTTCGCGGCGTGATCGAGCAACGGGCCGTCGATGACCTGCGCGTCGCGCGCGAACTTCACTTCATCGCTCGTATAGGGGCGCACATCCGGACCGGCGCTTCCCGACGGGCGCACTTTCCAGCCTTCCTTGCCGTCGAATACGTGCACGATCATCTGATTGGCCGCCGTGACCTCGAAGCGAGTAAGGTCGGGACGTTTCAACGTGAGCATGAACGGCAGATTCGACGTGGGCGCATTCGGACTGTCCACGTGCCCGACCCACTCCATCGACATGATCTTGCGCCAGGCATCTGCGCCGCCGCGAGCCTCGGCGTTCCTCGCGACGATTTCCTCCGTGCCAAGGCGGTCGTCCGACCTCGCGGCCGGCATTTGCGCCAGCACGAACGCGGCGGCGATCGCCACAAGCACCCACCACCAGGCAATCCGTTTCATGACCTTCTCCAGGTGTGCTGCCGTCGCTAGCGAGCCGGCACCTTGACCATGGCCAGTTGCGGCTTGGCGAACAGCGAATCGTCGGCGGCTTGATTCACCGTCACGTGCTGAATCGTCATCTGATGGGTCTGCTTCACGCCCGCGACTATTGTCTCGAGCGTATGCGGCACGACCAGGCCGTTTTCCGCGTGGTAATCGCGGAAGTAGACGGCGACGTTGTGCATGCGCCCGTCGAGCTTGCGCGGGTCGCCATCCATTTTCAGCTCGAGAAAGTTCGTCGCGTCGATCCACACATGACGCTCGGTGTGATCTTTCGTCGTCAGCAAGAGCCTGTAGGCGCGGTGGCCCTCCACGGTATCCATGCCCTGCACCGCGACCTGGCTGCCCTTGCTCGCGTAGTCGATCAGCGGGCCGTCGAGATCGGCGGTGTTCGCGGCCGATTTCGCCTCGGCAGACGTATAAGGCTCGGCGTCATTGCGTCCGAGGAACGGCCGGACTTTCCAGCCTTGCGAACCGTCGTAGACCTGATACGCGGTCTGATTGTCGAAACGAAGTTCAAAGCGGCTCTTGTGCGGCCGCTTCATCGTCATCGTGAACGGCAGCTTGACTGGTTTGGTGCCGCCCACGTCGATCTGTCCTGTCATCGTTATCGTGTTGACGGCGTGCCACGCCTTCAGACCGCCGCGCGCAGCGACGTTGCGCTCCACGATCTGCGCCGCACTCAGGTCGGCCGCCGACGCCGCGGCCGGCATCAGGGCCGCGGCCAGTAAGGCCGCCATCGGAACCGTCGTCGAAAACAACCGCTTCATGGCTCACCCCTCCCTTTGTTCGCGGATCGCTGGCGCGATCATTCGACCACCAGTCCATCGATATGAAACGTGCCGATCAGCACGTTGACGCGATCGCCTGCCCTGATCAGATTGCCTTTGTTGGAGAACACCACCCAGTATTGCTGGCCGACCTCCTGCGGACCGGTCTGCCGAAGCTGGCCGATCGTGTCCATCACCGGCACTTCGAGCAATGCATGACTTCTCTCGCCATACAGATACGGCGTCGAGTTCTTGTCGCCAAGCAACTGCGCGACCGCCGGGTCGGTGACGCGATAGCTGAAGCGCAGCAGATTGCCGGAGGCGGTGCGCCGCACGCTCAGGTTGTCGACGCCATGCATCATTTGATACAGCTGCTGCGCGTGCTGCGGCACTTTCACCGGCATATACGGCGACGCCTTTGGCGAAGTCGCTGCCGCCGCCGGGTTCTGCTGCGCCGCGGCTGCATCCAGCATGGCCGCGGCCAGACAGACACCCGATAGAACCAACGCGGCTCGCCACGCCGGAGACGATGGGTGTTTCATGGCAAGAGTCCCCCGGGACCGAACGGCAGTAAGCTTCCTGTCACCAGCCCGGCGAGACCGGCATTTTTACCATTGCTCGGCAACTCGACCGCGCCGATATCGATCCCCCCGGCCTGCGGGCGCGCCGTGCCGAAGAAGTCGTGGTTCGGCGCACCAGCCGCCGTGGCTGCGTTGACGGCCGGCGAATTCGACTGGATCGAATAGTTGCCGAGCAGCACGCCGTAGCCGGCGGCGCCCGACTGGATCGTGGCGTTGGACAGCGACAGCGGCCCATACGACATGTTGATCCAGTTGTTGCCTTCATCCGGCGTGGCCGACGGCAGCAGGCTGAAGAGCGGATTCGGCAGCACCGTGTCGGCAATCCCCGGAGGCACCGCGAAGCCGATCCCGCCAGCTTCAGGCGGCACACGCGAGCCGTTGCAGTACTGGCTGACGACGCCCGGATTCGTGCCGATGTTGTGCGCGTTCGGGTAATCGACGGCATCGGTCAGGATCGAATACTGCGGGGCCAGCGTCACCCCCGACTCGTGAGTCGCGGGCTTCACATCGCCATACGCGCCGATGTCCCAATACATCGCATGCGGATCGCAATACCCGGTCTTCTGGCCCGCCTGGTTCAGCGTCGGGTTCAGCGTGACCATGTTCTGCCGGCCCTGAATGTTCGGATCGAGTCCGGCCACGGTGATATAGAAGGAGCGGTTTTGCCAGAACACGTTGTTCGTCAGCACCGGGTCGGAGAACGTCTGGCAGTCCGACACGTTGCCAGGACACTTCAGGTTTTTCTTCGAATTCGCGAACGCACTGATGAAGTTCGCCGTATGCCGCGCGACCTCGAGACCCGCCGGCTGGAACGTCGACGTCGTGATCGGGCTGCAGGTCGTTTCGGCGCCCACCGTCGTGCAGTTCGGCGGCCCGACGTTCGCCTGCGCAGCCAGTGCCGTGTTGAACAGCACACCGGCCGTGGAAGTCGAATCGTTCGAAATCACCGTGTTATTGACGAAGCTCACCGCCACCGCGTCCTGCAGCGACACGCCTCCGCCCGCCCAGCCCGCCACGTTGTTCGCGATGATGTTGTTGATGACGGTAACGTCGTTCCACGATTTGCTGTCACTCGGACTGCGCTGCACGTCCGTGCCGTTGATGTTCTGCAAGCGCAGACCGCCGCCTTTACCGCTTTCCGCGGTATTGCCGACAATCAGGTTGCCGTCGATCACGAGGCCCGGACCGACGCCATCGGAAAGCTGCGGCGCGCAGTCGATGTCGACTGCCGAGTTTTCACAGAAGGTGCCGTCCGGCGGCACGCCCTGGGCGATGATGCCGCCGCCGTACGTCGGCAACGTCGGGTTGTTGCTCTGGTTGAAGATCACCCAGTTGTGCGAGATGTCGCCGTTGTAGCTGAACCCGAAGTGAGCGATGCCGCCGCCGTCGCCGCTGCTGATATTGCCGCACACAAAGTTGTAGTTGAAGTGATAGTTGTCGGCGCCCGAGCAGAACGTCACGCCGGCCGCGGACGAAGGCGTCGTCGAGTTGATTTCATCGCCATACGATGCATTCGAGGTCACCGCGTTGTGGTGCACGTTCACGAATGTGTTGTACCCGAACGGCAGCTCCGTGACGCCGTTCGCCGAGATCGTGCCGTCCGGCACTTCGACCTGGCCGACCGTGATGCCGCCCGTGAGCGTACCGGCGTTGCTCGACACGCGGTTGTTCGACACCTCCGTGTAGTGGTTCCAGCCGTGCAGGAAGATCCCGCCGCCGCCTTGCGAACTATTCGTGAAGGTCATGCCGTCCACCCGCGACGGATTGCACAGGAAGTTGCTGGGGTACTGGGCGCAATCCTTTTTACTGCTGGTCAGCGGGGTGCAGATGCCGTTCGCCGTGCAGTTCGCGTCTGCCTGCCCGTTCACGTCGGCCACGCCCTTGGCGAGCACCGTGATGGCGGCGCCTTCGTAGGCACCCATCAGCGTGGGTTCGATCAGCAGTTCACCGAGATTGCCGTTGAGTGTGTTGTCCCAGCCTATCGTCGGTTCCAGCGGAATCGCATCCACTTGCCGTTGCATCGCGCTGCTGCACGAGTACGTGCCGGTCGGGTCGTACGAGTTAGTGGAGCTGATCAGGCCACCGTTGAGCGCCACGCCGAACAGGCAGTCGACCTGTCTGCGCCACGGGTCCATCTTGCCGGACGGGTGGGGATTCGCGTTGACCGTCACGGAGCTCGCGCCGACGCCTTGCAAACGAACCGGCTTCCACATCAACAGCATCTCCTTGTAGACGCCGGGGCCGACGATGATCATGTCGCCCGGGGTTGCTTTGTCGATGGCGGTCTGGATGGCGTTGCTCGTGCCGTTCTCGCCAGCCACATAGGTAGGTGCCTTACCGCCGATCGTGACCGTGACGGTATCGATCGACTTCTTGCCGTTGCCGGCCGTGATCACCAGTTCACCGCAGCTCGTCGCCGTGGTTACGCCCATCTGCTGGATCGTGCAGCTCGACTGCGTCTTGCTCAGCGTAGGCACCGTCACTGTGATCTGCATGTCGCTCCACGAGGTCACCGTCGCGGCGGCACCGCCGATCGTGACCGTGCCAGTGCCCTGCGCGGCCCCGAAGCCATAGTGACGCGTGACGAACTTCTGGTTGAACGGCGCCTTGGTCTGAGCCGGCCCGCTATAGGCATGGTTGACTACGGTCTGATCGCCGAGCGCTTTTATCGTCAGCGTATGGCCGGCCGCACTGACCCACGGACCTGCCCCACTGCCGCCGATCGTGTCGCCGGTCACCGTCGAGACGGCCGGAGTTCCGTCGGGATACGCGCAGTCAGGCTGGTTGTAGCCGTCCGCGAAGGCCTGGACCGGCACGACCGGGGTATCCATGTACTGCGTCTGGCCGGGCATGAACGGAATCTCGTAGCAGAACTGGCTGTACGCCGGGTTATAGAGCGAGTCGTGGATCGTCTGGCCGGGGTGCGCCGGATCGGGCTTGTCGGGATCGTTCATGCAGGCCACCATCATGTTCGGCGCGTAACCCGTCGGGTTCGGCGGATTCACTTCCCACGTCGAATATTGCAGCCCGTTGAAGATGCCCCACTGATCCGCATACACACGGGACACTTCATTGCCAGCGAAGTCCTTCAGCGAAACCGGCACGTTCGGCACCGCGAACTTTTCACCGAACTGCGGCGAGTACGGGTCGAACTCCGACGAGAAGTCATCCAGCATGAAGCCCGTGAAGTGAGCGGCGACGTGCGTGGAGCTGAATATCCAGAACTTCGCGACCGCCGACATCTGGTTGGTCAGCGTGACTTCCTTGCGGTCGCACAGGTGCCGCGACGCGCCCGCGAACGGTGCGACTTCCTGCGAACCGGGGAACAGGCTGATGAAGTCCGGCACGATCCGCAGCGCACCGACGCACGGCCAGGACGGTTGAATGATGCCCGTAACCTCTTCGTTGCGAGTCGTCATACCGAGATCCGTGGTCGGGTTCTGCGCATTGTTCGCGTTGTAGCTCGAATTCACCGCCGCCTGGTCGGGCAGGATGAAGATGTTGCCGAGACTGCCGAACTGTTGCGTCACCGGCGCGATGTAGTTATCGCCGATCAGGATGTTCTTGTCCTCCTCCTTCACGAGTTCATAACCCGGCGGCACGATGACTTCGACCACGTACTTGCCTGCGGGCAGCATTTTCGTGCCGTCGCCGGACGGATTCGTCACGCAGATCGAGCAGTTCGTGCCGGTCGGCTTGCCGGTGGTCGGGTTGCGGCCCGTCACGCTCGGGAACTGGTACATCCCGTCATACGGCGCGGGCTGCAACTGGTTGAACGCGTGCATGCCGTCATAGCACTTGAACTGAGAGTTTGCCGGCAACGCGCGCTGCTGGGTATCGAGCCACTGCTTCGAGTTTTTCAGCGTGAAGAAGAACGGGTCCGTGGTTTCCTGGCCCGGACAGTTCATGTTCGGCACGCCGTCCGAGCGGAAGCCCTGCGCCCAGTCGTCCCAACTGCTGGTCTTCGTCGTATCCACGAGCGCGAGGCTCTGGGTGCCGTCCGCGGCAATGGTCTCCTGATAGAGGTTCACCGTGACGTTCGGCACGTTCGGCGTCCAGCTCGTGTGAACGAGCTGGGCCGGGTCGTCGAACGGTCGTGTCGACGCATAGACCACCTCGCCACGAATGCCGCCGTTTTCGGTCGCGCCGAACGGCGTCTTGCCGAATTCGAGAAACGAGCTCTGACCGGAGAAGCCTTGCCAGCCCATGGTCGTCACCCACGGCGGATCGATCCGTCCCGTCGATGGATTGGTGCCTGAGCGATCGCTGCAGTCCGCGTCGTTGCAATACACCGATCCCGGAAAGCGCAGGTTGGTTGGCAGGTGCGCCGTCGCGGATTCCTTCGTGTTGGCGTAGTGAGCCGCAATGGTCGAGGTCCCGCCGCCGGGCGTGCCATCCGGCGGACCGCCCGCATCGTAGACCGCATGGACGCCGGTCTGCTTGTAGCGCGTCGTATCGGTCTCCGCGATGTACCAGTTGAACAGCGGGAATACTTCGTTGAACGACGCATAGCCGTTCAGGTCGGTGGTATTGAAGTTCGAATAGCTGCCGTCACGGAACCGGATCGTGGTTGGCACGAGCGCGATACCGGGCTTGCTGGCATCCGACACGCCATTGCCAGTGGTATCGAGGTAGGTTCGCGTGTACAGATTGGTGTGCCATTGAAGCACCGACAGCTCGCCGACGTTCGCCGTCTGTCCGCCCTTCACCGCTGCGGCCGTCGCCAGTCCGTCGACGATCTGATCGTTCCACTGATCGAACACCGTGATTCTGTACGTGCCGTCGGGCAAGCCGCTTATGCTGAACGTGCCATCGGCCGCGCACTTGGTGAACGCAACATCCTCGCCGTCCGGATCGCCGACGCTCACATAACACTGCGTGAAACTGAGCGAGTCGCGCGAGCCGGCGCCATAGAGGTTTTCGTTAGGCGGCCGGCTGTAGTGCAGGTTGGTAATCTTGCCTTTGATGCCGTTGTTGCAGGTCACGCCTTTGCAAAGAGCAGGCAGTCGCGCATTGATGATCTTCGGATTTGCAAAGCCGATCGTCACGTGAAAACCCGCCGGCCCGAATTCCTGGAAGTACGCCGGGCCGCCGACCTTGATGAACGCATCGTGCGCTTTCTGGCCGTCGAGCGTGTTGGTCTGCAGCCACTCTTCGCCGCGTCCGATGCGGTCGGCCGCGGGGTACGCGGCCACACCGTAGCGCCCCGGCATCAGATTGGCGATGATCGCCTGGCCCACCAGCGGCGACAGCGTCTTGCCGTCAGACTCGAATTTCGGGCAAGTCGGAATCATGCCGACGATGCCGTCATGGGTCGTCTTCGAGATCGGGCAAGCGTCGAGACCGGTGGCCGGGTCCTTCATTCCCGCCAGCGAGTTGGACAGCGGCATGTTGAACATGTCGTAGCTCATCTGGCCGGTCGCGTCGCCGGTGCCGCCCGCGTCGTCGAAGAGCTTGACTTCGAAGCCGCCGAGGCCCGGTTCGCGCGCCGTGCCGAAAGCGTCCGTACCGCCGCTCACGTCCACTTCACCGTTGACCGGCGCGTCGTCTTCAAACACGAACACGGAAATTTTCGCGGTCTGCAGCGGGGTCTGTTGCAACAGCACGTTCACCGCCGTTTGTGCCGGTGCGATCGGCGCGCCGCCCATCGCGTGACCACACTTGCCGGTACCGGGCGCGAAGTCCGCGCCGCTCGGGCCGGACGGGCAGTCCTTCGAGATGTCGAATTGCCGTAGCGCACCGTTCGTCCCTGCTACCGGCGCGCCGGAGCCTTGCGCGAACGTGTTGCCCGCGTCGCCCGGCAGGATCGAAATGTAATAGTGCTTCGTTGGATCAAGCGCCACTTGCGACGGATCGACCGGAGTCTGTTGCGCGGCGGTCGTGCGGCATGCTCCATCGCCGACGTCGCACACGGCCGCCACATGCGTGTTGGTGGTCGGATCAAACACCGTCTGCCCCGACTCGCACGCTATGGTTCCCACGCAGCCCGACGCGATGACCGGCATATAGCTGGTATGGAAACTGGTGCCGAGACTCGGCACAGGCAGCGGCGGGCAGGTACTCGGGCGCCCGGCGCCGTTCACCTGACAGGCGGGGTCGATCTGGAACGTGCGGTCCTCCTCGATGATCCAGCGATAGTCCTTGATCGCAGTGCCGGTCGGCGCGTCCTTCACCGCCACGGCGAGTCCGCTGCCGCCGTTGAACGTCACGGTGACCGTTGCGGCTGCGCTAGCCGTGTTCTGTGAATTGACCGCCTTGTAGTGGAACGTGACCTTGGCCGTCGCGTTGCCCACCGGCGGCGTCGACGGGACGGCGTTGAACGAACCATCGGCGTTCAGCGTGACGGTGCCGCCCGGGTCTGTGCTCGTCAGGACCGCGGTGAGCGGCAGGCCAGACGGGTCCGTGTCGTTGGCGAGCACGCCCGGAGCGCCGATGTGCAGGAGCGAAGCGACATTGCTGGTGTACGTGTCGTTTAGGGCGGTGGGTGCGCCGGACAGGCAATGAGCACTCGCCGTGCATGGCGCCAGCGTCACAGTGGCCGTCAGCGCGGGATTGCCGTTCGCCTGATAGACGAAGCTGTCCGACGTCGTGCCGCTGTTCGGCACATACGTGAAGGTGCCGTTCTGATTCAGCGTGAGCACGCCGCCTTTCGGCGGGGTCTTGACCTGCACGCCGGAGACGCCCACATCGTTGGCGATCACGCCGCGGGCGGGATCCATCACGCTCAACGTGTTGCCGGGCACGAGGAAATACTTGTCCGGGTTGGCTACGGCGCCGGTGTTGGCAGCCGTCGACACCGGCGTTGCGCCACCGTTCACGCTGATATACCCCTGCATGCCGCCATCGCGTTGATTATTGGTGGACAGGCTCAGCTCGCGATCGAACACAGGCAACGCGAGTGCGCCCGTTGCAGGCGCATTCATCAGCACGTCATAGGTTTTGCCGGCAGCGAGGAACACCTCCGACTGAACCCGCAGATTGCCCGGCAAAACGTTGCCGTCTTCCGCCAGCAGCGAGAATCCGGACACCGGCGGATTGCCGGTTTGCGCGCCCACGACGGACGGTACGTGCATGCGCAGCCCGGCATTGACGAAGCGCAGCAGCACGAGCCCCGTCGAGGCCGGCGCGGCAGCCGCAAAGGTCGACCCGGCCGCGTTGTTGCGGTCGAACGCGATGCCGTTGATCAGGTAATAGCGCGGGTCGTAGTTCACCGCCGGCGGATAGCAGGTGCCGTACGTAGACGACGACGGATTGCCGCAACCGCCCGGCTGACCGGACCAGACTCTGGTTTCGCTGAAGCCGGATGTCGTCACCGCCGAGGCCACTGCGGCATTCTGCACCGGATCGATTTCGCTCAGCACGAGCGGTACGTCCGCGTCATAGCTGACGCCCGGATAGGCCAGCGCGCGCGTGGTGCCGTTGGCCGGCGTTGTGACCACCAGCACGCCATACAGGCCCATGGGCCCCTGAATGGACGGATGCGTGCCCGACTCGATCAGGTAAGTGCCGGGGTTGAGATTGTTCCAGGCAAGGGTGGTCGTCTGGCCATTCGTCACTTCGTTCGCGAACGACTGCACACGCGGCGGCTGGGCGGGCGGCGTGAAAGTCGCGCCGCTCGTGCTGCTGGCGATCGGCCAGGTGGTCGCGGTTTGCGTCGCATGCACGGGGCTTGTTGTGCTCGTCGCCGTCGTGCCTTGGCCGACACCGAGTTGGCCGACCACGACAAGCGAAGTCGGTATCGAGCCCGGCAGACTGTTCTTGAGATTGATGGTCAGCGGGCCGGGCGGTACCGTGATCAAGACAGGCGACCAGTTCGCGCCCGCGCCAGGATTCGTCGCCGCGCAGGTAGCGGGCGCCGTCGCCGGCGCTGAACAGGTGTATCCCCACATCGGCACGACCTGTCCGTCGGGGAGTGCAACCGTCGAGGCCTGCGCCGTCAGATTGACACTTGTGGCCGAGGCCATGCCGCTCGCCGTGAGCAGGATCGTTGCGGCGACGCCCGCCTTGATCAGACCGAGGAGCGTCCCTTTGAACTGGGTGGATCTCATCGCGTTTCTCCCCGCCTCTAATTTCCTTCGTTGATCGTGAAAGCTTGTGGATCCACGAGCATCATCATCATCATTCCGCCTGGGAAGATGTTGTTCGTGGTGATCTCGCGTTCATTGTGTGAGTGCCACATGTAGGCGAAGCCGGCTTCGGCGGACGGTGGATTCACGACCGTGCCGCTGGGCGGCGTCGTCCCGTTGTAAGCGGTCGCACGAACGGTGGCGTCGGGCCCGAGGTAGGGACTGCCACCGAACCAGGCGCCGTTGGTCAGCACACGCGCATCCGGCAAGGTGACCGGACCGCCGCTGCCTACGTTGCCAAATGGATGAGCTTCCAGCGCCTTGTTGTGATCGGCGCACCACTCGTAGTAATTCGGCGCTTTCGGGTCAGCGGTGTAGTAGCCGTTCGCATCAGGAATACAGACGCTGCCGTCGCCCGGCTTGTGCCCGTACACGTCCCAATTCAGGCCCTTGCCGGTCCAGTAGAAAATGCCGTCCATCGCGAGTCCTGGCGTGGTCGTGGTCGTGAACAGCAAGGGACCGGCGAGCTTGGTCGCATCCGTCTTGCTGAGCAGCAGGTTGCCGTCGCGCGCCAGCACGCGCACGTGATTGCCGTGTTCGTGGAACGGATGCTGCCAGCGCCCCGTGCCGATCACCCGCAGCAGCACCAGTTCGCCGGGATGCATGTGCGGATTGCCGTTGTACGGCTGATTCGGATATTGCGGCGCGTAGTTCGGGTCCATGTCATCAGGCATGGAGCGCCCGTTGATCAGGAAATAGGCCGGGTGATAGGGCTCGGTTTCGACGGTCATGCAACCGGTGGACTGGGTGCACGCTTTGGCCGCTTGCTGTTCCGCCTGCGAGTGGATGCGCGGATCCATTTCGGCAAACTGGAACAGATACTCGCGGTCGTAGCAGGTCGCGCTATGGTTATAGGCCGCCGCAGCATTCCGGTAATCGGGCTGGCCGTCGGGCAGCGTCGAGGATACGGCGCGGCAGCCCGTCGGCACCGCGAGGGCCCCGGGCGCGGAAGTCGGCAAGACGATCAGCGCGCCGGACAAGCCCATTTCGATCTGCAGATCGCCCTGCGTGCCGCTGTAGTAGCTGTGCGTTCCCGGCGTCGCCGCCACGAAGCTATAGGTGACCGTGTTGCCGTGGGTCGCCTCGCGTGTCAACACGCCTGGCACGCCGGTCTGCGTCGCCGGACAGGTGCCGTCCGGGTTCAGCACCGCCGCGCATACCTGGAAGCCCGGAAACAGGATCGAGGTATTGCCCGCGGCGGCCGGCAGATTGTTGGTGAGCTTGACCGTCACGACGTCGCCCTGTTTGACGATCAGTGTCGGCCCCGGAACCTGCATGCTGGGACAGTTCGCGCCCGCAATGCCCGCTGGCGAAAATCCCGCGGGCGCCGTCCGGCACCCGTAACCCCACGCGTAAATGCTCGCGCCGTCCGGCTGGCTGACACGGTTCGCCTCGGCGCTCAGATCGAACGTCGTTCCGGTGATACCCGGCGCGGCAGCCTGCGCATGCAGGCAGAACAGTGCCGCCAGCAACGCGGCGCCGAATCGCGCGAAGCGTGTCAAACGCGCGATGCATGCGGGGTCCGCACGCAGGGCGATCCACCTTGCGTTGATGAAGTTACCCACGGTTGTTCTCCTAGGAGCAGGACTTCGTGGTCGGGTCCACCGAGTGGCAGATGTGGACCTCGGTCATCAACCCGCCGAAGTTCTCGGCGTCGTTGGACAGGTGATCGAGGTTCGGCGTGTACAGGTAATAGACCGAGCCCGGCGCGTATTTGGTCGTATCGCTCGCGTCGAGAATCACGTCGATCGACTCGCCGCCGCCCAGGGTGACCGAGTTCGTGTTGTAGGTCATGTCGTTGCCGGCCAGGTCACGAAGCAGCCGTGCATTCATGCCAATCACGTGCATTGGAATGCCGAGCGAAGCGAGCGTCTGAAACTCCGTGACGTCGAGGTCGGAGATTCTGAGCAGCGCGCGGCCGCCGGCCGGAATGTTGATCAGCGCGGGCAGCGGTTGCGAATAGTGCTTCGATCCATCCGCGACCGGCGTCTGCATCGGTCCTGGCGTGACCGTGTCCGGATAGCTGCGGCCGTTCAACATGAAGTGCTTGTCCTTCATATCGACGAACGGCTCCGGATTGAACGTCATGCCGATGAAGTGGAAGTTCGGATCGAAACCGTGAATCTGGACTGGATACTCGACGTCGTACGCAGTCGAACCGTCGCCGTCGTTGTAGGCGTAAAGCGTCGGCGTGCCGCTCTTGTTCTTCACGTGCATCACGCTGTTTTGCGGCGGCAGCGGCGTCGAGCACAGAATGTCGCTGCCGCATGCGGTGCGCGGATCGAGTTGTTGCTGCTGCAGCGAGGCGTAGAGCGTCCCCGTCGTGACGCGGTTCTGCCTCGGCCGCACGTAGATCTGCCCGACCATCCCCATCTGCAGATGCTCCGGCGGCGTGATGTGGCAGTGCCAGAAGTAGGTGCCGGCATCCGGTGCGAGGTAGTAGTACGTGAAGCTCGCACCGATGTTGATCGCCACCGACGCATCCGGCACGCCGTCGAAGAACGCGGACGCGTTCGGATAGCCGTGGAAGTGCACCGTGTGCTGCTCGAACAGGTCCGGGCGCATGATCATCCCGACGTTGGTGAGCGTCAGGAAGAACTCGTCGTCCTCGTCGATGGCCATCATCGGCGCGGGAATGTTGCCGTTCATCACGCCGATGTCCATGATCGGCCGCGGGTCGACGTGACCCGTCATCTGACCGGCCGGCACCGAATCCGGGTCGGGCGCGATGCCGACCGCGCCGTTGTAGTTCGGATTGGTTTTCGCATCGCCCTGGACATTGAACACCGAGGGGAACTCGGTGCCGGGCAGTCCGTTGCGAATATCGGCGAGACCGGATAACGGGCCGAACGAGAACATGTAGGTTTGCGTGCCGTCGCCCATCGTCGCGTAACCATCGCCGCCCGAAATCTGCTGGCACTTGATCGCGCCGTTGACGTTCTTCGTCGGGGTCGAGTTCGGTCCGGTCACGGACGGGCCGACGTAGGCCGGTTCGCCCGCACCAGCCGGCAGCGCGGTCGGATGAAGCGTCGTTGTCGGTGGACATTGCACGCGGAACGACTGAGCAAATGACGGCAACGAGAATAGCAATAACAGCAGCGCTGCAAAGCCGTTCCGACAGATTGGAATACTGAACATATGACCTCCGTCCAGGGGGCAGCCAGCGCGAACCGCGCTGGAGGTCATGCTCTACGGTGGGGCACTCACCGGGTACCGACGACCTGAACCCGTAGATTGATTCTGCAGACGCGTGCAGGCGTCTGGGATGGGTCAACTCCCTACACTTGCGGTAGGGGCGAACCCAGCGGGGGGCGGGAAGGTCTGCTGCAAGCGGGGCTCGTATACCCGCCATGAGCTGCGACCGCACAAGGCGAAGCGGCGCTCGCGATGCCCAGTGGATATCTTCGTGTTGGATCACACACCCGGGATGCGATGAGGTTGATCCTTGACCGCGTTGCCCGCTAGATTTGAAGGTTCAAGCGCCGCCAGTGCGAAATCACTTCCCGTACAAGATATCTGTAGAAGAACTTCGATGGGGTTGCGATGCGGGTTGCGGGGTCACGGAAACGACACAGCGTTTCGCGATGTCACCCGAAGCGACGGCAGCGAGCTCCTTGCTGTTCGCAATACGCGTGTATCGATGTCCGGCGCCTGCGTTAGAACGGCGAGCAACGCCAGTTTTCAGGCGCCGGTCCTAGGCGCAAGGCGCCAGGTTGCCGGTTGCACTACCTGAATTCACCTATAACAAGGACAGAACAGGTGGCAAACATGCTTTAACCGGCTCTCGAATTGCGTATTGCCTATTGCCTGTTGGCCTTCCGCAAAGCACCGTCAGCCTCTCGGGCACAAGTCCTGATGTGCTCTATCCGTCAGTTCGACCCACCTGCCACGACACTTCAACCAGCCGGGAGAAACGACGTGAAGATGATCGGTTTGCTGGGACTGCTGGCGAGTGCCGCTGTGCAGGCTCAGGTCACCCTGCCGTTGCCAGAGGCCTACCCGACGCTGCTCGGGGTCTCGTGCGGCGGTGTAAATGTGACCAGCTATGTCACGGGATTCGACGCGAACGGGTATATCCGCGGCGAGGTCTACGCGTGGACCCGCTGCGGCGCATCGGGGCGCGGCGGCGGCTACCACGCCCAAACCTATCAGTCCTGGCACACCATCGTGTGGGACATGCGCCAGAACTACAAAGTGCTGCCTTATGACAACATGGTTCCGGATCCGGCATTCACGGCCACCGACGCGTACGGCAATAGCATCCGGAACACCTGTTCCGTTACGACCGACGGGCAGCCGGCCTGCGTCGCCAGTGCCTATATCTACTATGCTCCGCCCACTATGACGCCGATTTCGGACACCGTGACCGTTAGCCCGGTGTGCGGGCAATAGCCGGCGCCGGACGCTGTCGTTAATGACCGCTCGACGGTCGGCGCTAGCTTGCCCCCACCGGCAGACAGCGCCAACTTTTTGCGCGCTGCTGAAATTTGCCCGAGAGCCGACGCGATTACGAGCGCATGCGAAACGGGTCGACGAGTTCGTTCATCATGTCAAGCAGCATGGTGCGATCGCGTTTGATTTCATCGATTGGGCCGCCCAAACTCAGTGTCATCGCGTCGTAGCCGCGCTTCATGGGCAGAAGCATTGCCAGTGCAGCGGCTCCGGGCATGGACACGCCCGTGGAAAGAGCAAAGCCGTCGCGGAGCGTCTGCGCGATGCTTTTGCGTACGTCCTCCAGTGCAAGGTGCAAGTCGGGATTGCGCTCGAGCGCGTTGACCTTGCGTAGCAGGTTCGCGACCTCCCTATCTGTTCTCGTGGTCAGCAACATCTTGCCGGCGGCGCTGTGAAACAGGGGACGCAGCGCACCGCTCGAACTCGTGAAGCTGCCGGCGCGGGTTGCTTGCAGCACGTGCAGATAACGCACATGGATTCCGTGCTGCGCGCCGATCATGACCGTGTGACCGCAGCGATCGAGCACGCTCCTCATCAGGCGCAACAGGCTTTGCGCGCTGTACATCTCCTCCTGAATCCAGGCCGTTGCGAGCGCAATCCGCAGGTTGGGCACATACAGCCCGGTCCGCGCTTCGTGATCGAAATAGCCCGCTTCCGTCAGGCTATTCATTAGGACCGAGGTACTCGATTGCGGATAGCCAAGCGATTGCGAAATCTCCTTGATCGTCGCGGGGCTTCGCGTTTCCGCGAAATATTCGAGCACTTCGAGAACCCGGTGGGCTGATTTGACCTTAGGAATGGAGTCCATAACGATGATTTTGAATCACATATGTGATTGTTGTGTTCCACGGATTATAGGCGGACTAAGCTGCATGCCAGCTCGCTGCGATCGGCGAGTGCAATGCACCGGACCAGCCATGTCATTGGTGCGCAGACATCCAGAAAAGGTCAGGGTCGCGCGGTTGCCGCGATCCATCAAGGCCAGGAGGAGGCAGAGTTTTATGGAAAACGTCGGAAACGTACTGTCCGCGGTTGAGGTCAAGAGAAGCTCGCGGTATCGTGCATGGCTCTTGTTGCTGCTCAGCCTGATCTACGCATCGAGCTTCATCGATCGTATTTTCATCGCCGTCGTGGGGCAGTCGATGAAGGTCGACATGAACCTGAGCGACCTGCAGATCGGGGTGCTCGGCGGCCTCGCATTCTCGCTGTTCTACGCGACGCTGGGCATCCCGATGGCCCGGCTCGCCGACCGGATGAGCCGGGTCACGCTGATATCCCTGTCGATTGCGGCATGGTCGGTGATGACCGTGCTGTGCGGCACCGCGGGCAATTTCGCGCAGTTGCTTCTGTACCGGCTTGGCGTCGGTATCGGCGAGGCTGGCAGCACGCCCACCGCTCATTCGCTGATCTCGGACGAGTTCCCCGAGGGACGCCGCGCCACTGCCCTCGCGATCTATGCGCTCGGTCCTCCGCTTGGTGCGATCGGGGGCGCGATCGGAGGCGGAATGATTGCACAACATTTCGGCTGGCGGCCGGCTTTCTGGGTCGTCGGCGCACCGGGGCTCATCCTGGCCGTCATTGCTTTCCTGAGCTTGCGCGAGCCCGAACGCGGCGCCATGGACCGGATCACCGCCGCTGATGCGCAGCGCAATGCCTCGCTGGGCGCTATCGCGGCCATCCTCTTGCGCAGTCCGTTGTTCGTGCAACTCCTGCTGGGCACAGTGATCGGCGCGTTCGCCCAGTACGGCATCAATCTGTTCATTCCGGCGTATCTAACACGCGAATTCGGCCTCAATGCCGCGCAGGCCGGAATGATGTTTGGTCTCACGATCGGTGTCGGTGGCGCGATCGGCACGACGCTCGGCGGATGGATTGCCGACAGGGCCGGCTCAAGCGACAAGCGCTGGTATGCCTGGGTACCGGCTTGGGGCACGCTGCTTGGCTTCGTGCCGGTATCCCTCGCGTTCATGCAGTCCGACTGGCATCTCGCGGC
The DNA here is from genome assembly GCF_013366925.1 of Paraburkholderia youngii. Lineage (NCBI taxonomy): Bacteria > Pseudomonadati > Pseudomonadota > Betaproteobacteria > Burkholderiales > Burkholderiaceae > Paraburkholderia > Paraburkholderia youngii. The sequence goes on along the minus strand of NZ_JAALDK010000001.1, from coordinate 4,485,434 downwards.
GGCGTTGCTGTTTCTCGCCACGATCCTGTTGAGCTCCTGGAACGGACCGACTTTCGCGGCGATTCACGGCCTCGTTGCGCCACGCATGCGCGCCACGACCTCGGCCTTCGTGTTCCTGATGATGAACTTCATCGGCCAAGGCGGCGGTCCGACGTTCATTGGTTTCCTTAGCGACCGCATCGCCGCCCATCTGTTCACGGCCGGCGACTACCCGAAAGTCTGCCGGTCCCCGCATGGCGCTCATGGTGCGATTGGGGCGGTGGCAGACTCGCCGCTCGCGCATGCTTGTGCAGACGCTTCGTCGGCCGGTCTGCGCTACGCGATGCTCTCGATGAGCATTGTCCTCGTGTGGGCTGCGTTCCACTACTTCCTCGCCGTGCGCCACGTCGACAAACGGCATTGACGCTGACCTCATCGACCCCCAACTACGAACACGATCATCATGCTTACCGAAGAACAGAATCGCCAACTGACTCAGGTTGGCCTGGGCACGCCGATGGGCGAGCTAATGCGGCGACACTGGCATCCGATCGCCGGCATCGACGAACTCGAGCGAGAGACGATCAAGCCGGTGCGCCTGCTTGGCGAAGATCTGGTGCTTTACAAGGACCTGAGCGGACACTACGGCCTGATGGAGCGCTACTGCGCGCATCGCGGCGCAGACCTGGCCTACGGCTTTGTCGAAGACCATGGCCTGCGCTGCAACTATCACGGCTGGCAATACAACTATGGCGGGCAGTGCGTGGCGCAGCCTTACCAGGATCTGGTGGCACCGCAAGGCACCATGCGTGAGCGGATCAAGCTCAAGGCCTACGAGGTCCGTGCGTGCGCTGGCCTGCTGTGGGCCTATCTCGGTCCTAAACCGGCTCCTCAGTTGCCGGATTGGGAACCGTTCCACTGGCGCAACGGCTTCGTGCAGGTTGCGTTCGCAAGCGTGCCCTGCAATTGGCTGCAAACCCAGGAAAATTCGATCGATCCGCTTCATTTCGAGTGGATGCACGCCAACTGGGGACGCCGGCAGCGCGGCGAGCGCGACTATGCGCCGGCGCATCTCAAGATGGCATTCGACGAGTTCGAGCACGGCTTCATCTACCGGCGCGTGACCGAGGATACCGACGAGTCGCATCCGCTCTGGACGGCTGGTCGTGTGTGTCTCTGGCCCAATGGCTTTTTTCTCGGGGACCATTTCGAGTGGCGGGTGCCCATCGACGACGAAAACACGCTCAATGTGACGTGGTCGTACGTTCGCGTGCCCCGCGAGTCCGAGCCCTATGTCCAGCAGAGCATTCCAACCTGGCATGCGCCGGTCACGGATCCGCAGAGCGGCAAATGGATCAGCTCGCATGTGATCAACCAGGACATCATCGCGTGGTGCGGACAGGGGCGTATAGCAGACCGTACCCGTGAAAACCTGGCTGCCAGCGACGCCGGCATTGTGATGATTCGCCGTCAGTACTTCCGGGACATGGAAGCCGTTGCGCAGGGGCGTGACCCGAAGGGCGTCCTGCGGGAGTCTGCCGGACCTCAGGGCATTCCGCTGCCCTGCGGCGACTGGCGGGATTTCTTCACGAACAGCCTGCCTCGCAGCGAGTATGAGCGTCATCCCAAGTGGAGCAAGCTACTGCATCATTTCCTGTTCCATCCGGGGCAGCCCCAGGCGGTTCGCGTGGCGTGCGAAGCTGCCACCGGCGTGACCATGAAGGACGTTGGCAGCGCGGCTGTGGCTGTTTGAGGTCGGTCGCGGCTCCCGGTATGCCGGAAGTCGCGAGGCATATTGAAACGCAACTCAGTGTTCAACGAACGCCACTTTGATCGAGAGGTTCGTCGCAACGTGTGCTATCACGCCAGTGTCTCGAGATCGCTTATAAGTTCCGGCACGATGGTGAACAGATCGCCGACGAGGCCGTAGTCGGCCACGCTGAAGATCGGCGCTTCTTCGTCCTTGTTGATCGCGACGATGACCTTCGAGTCCTTCATGCCCGCGAGGTGCTGGATCGCGCCCGAGATGCCGACCGCGACGTACAGTTGCGGCGCGACGATCTTGCCGGTCTGGCCGACCTGATAGTCGTTCGGCACGAAGCCCGCGTCGACGGCTGCGCGCGATGCGCCCAGCGCCGCGCCGAGCTTGTCGGCCAGCGGCTCGAGCACCTTCGTGTAGTTCTCGCCATTGCCCACACCCCGGCCACCGGACACGATGATCTTCGCGCTCGTCAGTTCCGGACGATCGAGCTTCGTCACTTCGCGGCTCACGAATTGCGAGATGCCTGCGTCGGCTGCGGCTTCGATCTTTTCGACCGCTGCGCTGCCGCCTTCGGCTGCGACGGCGTCGAAACCGGTCGAGCGCACCGTGATGACCTTGATCGGGTCTTGAGACTGAACCGTTGCGATCGCGTTGCCCGCATAAATAGGACGCTCGAACGTGTCGGCGCTATCCACCGCGGTGATGTCGCTGATCTGCGCGACGTCGAGCTTTGCGGCGATACGCGGCGCGATATTCTTGCCGTACGCGGTAGCCGGCGCGAGGATGTGCGTGTAGTTCCTGGCCGCATCTTGCACAAGCGTCAGCACCGTCGCTTCGACGTTTTCCGCGAGACCCGCTTCGAGTTGCGGCGCGTCGGCGAGCAGCACCCTGCTCACGCCCGCGATCTTCGCTGCCGCATCCGCCGCGGCTTGCGCATTGTGACCCGCGACCAGCACGTGAATATCACCGCCGATCTTCTGTGCCGCTGCGATCGTATTCAGCGTCGCGGCCTTGATCGACGCACCGTCGTGTTCTGCTACTACCAGGTTAACCAGATTCGTCATTTCTTGCGTCTCCTCACAGCACCTTGGCTTCGGTCTTCAGCTTCTCGACCAGCGTCTTCACGTCCGGCACTTTCACACCGGCGGAGCGCTTCGGAGGCTCGGCGACCTTCAGCGTCTTCAGACGCGGCGTGACATCGACGCCGAGGTCTTCGGGCTTCACCGTTTCCAGCGGCTTTTTCTTGGCCTTCATGATGTTCGGCAGCGTCACGTAGCGCGGCTCGTTCAGGCGCAGATCGGTCGTGACCACGGCCGGCAGCGTCAGCGACAGCGTTTCCGCGCCGCCATCCACTTCACGCGATACCGTCGCCTTGCCATCCGCCACGACCACTTTCGACGCGAACGTCGCCTGCGGCAGGTTCGCCAGCGCGGCGAGCATCTGGCCGGTCTGGTTGGAGTCGTCGTCGATCGCCTGCTTGCCCAGAATGACGAGCGAAGGCTGTTCCTTGTCGACCAGCGCCTTCAGCAGCTTTGCGACGGCCAGCGGCTGCAGGTCTTCGTTCGATTCGATCAGGATCGCGCGATCCGCGCCGATCGCGAGCGCGGTGCGCAGCGTTTCCTGCGACTGCGTCACACCGGCCGACACGGCGATCACTTCGGTCGCGACACCCGCTTCCTTCAGACGCACGGCTTCTTCAACCGCGATTTCGTCGAACGGATTCATCGACATTTTCACGTTGGCGATGTCGACACTCGTGTTATCCGACTTCACACGGACCTTCACGTTGTAATCGACGACGCGTTTCACCGACACCAAAACCTTCATTCATTTTCCTTTGACAATCAAATGAACAACCGAAGTTGCCCGAATGCTGGCGCCAGATCTCAGGCCATCAGGCTCAGTCATCACGATGACGGCCTCTAGAACGCGGGTAGAAACATCTGCAACCACCGTAACGGGCACACTCCCCCAACCACAATGGCGCTACGATGCGACCGGTTCAGACGTCTCAGCCGAGCAGCGCTGAAATCAGGCGACCAGATTGACCGCCGTTGCCGTCGCGAGCAGCTTGTCGTCCTGCCAGAGTTCGCCCTCGACATTGACGACGCGCGAACCCTGACGCACGAGGCTCGCGCGGCCGGTAATCAGGCCAGCCTTGCCCGGGCGCAAGAAAGACACATTCAGGCTCAGCGTCGCGCAATGCTTGTCCTCGCGGAGCGAGGCCATGCACAGCAACGCAGTGACGTCGTCGAGCATCGCCGCGAGCATTCCGCCCTGAACCTGCCCGGCAGGATTCGCGAATGCAGGCAAGCCCTGGTATTCGCATTCGATGCGGCCCGCCTCGATATCGACCAGGACAATCCTGTTGCCGAGCGTGGTGCTGATCGGCGGTGCCGCGAGTTCGCCTTCCATGATCTTGCGTATGTACGGATGGATCGCCGCAATCATTGCCAGATGAACCCCGAAAAAGATCGGGCGCAACATGCGCCCTCGATAAAAATGCGTTCAGCGGCTCTCAGCGCCCCTTGAATGCGGGCGCGCGCTTTTCCTGCCAGGCCAGCGCACCCTCGCGCAGATCGTCGGACGCATCGGCGCGAGCCAGATCCTGCGCGTAACCGACAGCATCGAAGCGACCCGCCGCGATGCGCGTCAGATGCTTCTTCATGCCGAGCAGCGCGAGCGGCGCCATGCCACCCAGTTGCGCGCCCAATGCACCGGTCACCTCTTCCAGACGCGCGGGTTCGACCACCTCGTCGAGGAAGCCGCAATCGCGCATCTGCCCGGCATCGAAGCTCGCGCCCGTGAGCAGCAGACGCTTGGCCACGTTCACGCCAAGACGCGAAACATAGCGGTGCAGTCCGCCCTGATAGAACAGCAGACCGAGCTTCGCGGCCGGCACGAACATCTGCGAATGCGTGACGCCATAGCGAAAATCGCAGGCCAGAGCGAGATCCGTCGCGCCGCCATAGACGCCGCCGTTCACAGCAGCGATCGTCACCGGCCGCGCGGTTTCCAGTTCTCCCGCGAGGGCCTCGAAGGCTTCGCCGATATTGCCGGCGCCGACGCAGCGGATATTGAAGCCCGAGCAGAAATGCCTGCCCTCGGCGCGCAGATGCAGAACGAGCACTTGCTCCATCGCATTCACTTCGCGCAGGTAGCCGCGAATCGTCTCGAGATCGGAGAACTCAAGGCGGTTCGCGACCTGTGGACGGCGCAGCGTGATGACGGCCTCGCGGCCATTGACCACCAATTCCGGCGCCTGGCCCGGTGCCATCTCGCTCATTGCCACCTCTCCTGTATGTTCGATTCAGTGAAAGCCGTAGATCTGCATCGTGGTCTCTCCGGCCTCGATGCGCTTGCAGATTGCCGCTTCATCGATTTCGCGCTGCGCGGCTTTCGCGACCACTTCGGACGCACGAGCCCGCGGTACCGCAACCACGCCGTCGCGGTCGCCGACGATCAGGTCGCCGGGCTCGATCGTCGTGTTGCCGAGCAGCACCGGCGCATTGAGCCAGCCGATCGCGCCATAGTCCTTGCCCGTGCCGCGAATCGACAGACCGCGTGAGAACACCGGGAAGCCGATCTGTTCCAGCAGGTCGGCATCGCGCACGCAGCCGTCGATGACGAGGCCCACAAGACCACGCACCTTGGCCGCCGTGGTCATGACCTCGCCCCAATAGCCATGATCGTACGCACCGTTCGCGTAGACGACGAGTACGTCGCCCGGCTTGGCCGCGAGGATGGCACGGTGCAGCCAAAGGTTGTCACCGCCCGGCGAATGCACGGTGAATGCCGTGCCGCAGATCCGGAAGCCCGGCGCGACCGGCTTGATCGAAGTCGGCAGCACGCCGATCTTGCCGCCGGCCTCGTGCAATGCGGCTGCCGGCACGTTGCGCGCGGCTTCGACGACCTTCGCGTCGACGCGCTCGAAATCGGTGCGAATCGTCGTCGACGAATCGTGTTCCTTGACGTTGTTCGTGGCGCTCATTACTTCCCCTTGGTCTGCAACTGGTGGTACTTGAACTGCCTGCGTGCCTCGTCGAGACGCATGCCGCCACGGCAGGCCTCGCGGATCGCTTCTTCAGCGTTGTGAATCGTTTCGGCGGCCTCGAGCACAGCGTCCTCATGCTCGCGCGGAATCACGATCACACCGTCGGCATCGCCGCGCAGCAGGTCTCCCGGCGCGACACGCGCCTCACCGATGTTGACCGGCACGTTCACGGCTTCGACCTGCACGCGGTCCTTGCCAGTGCGCATCCAGTGGTCGCGGCTGAACACCGGGTAGCCGAGCTTCAGGCACAGCGCGACGTCGCGGCACACTCCGTTGATCACTGTGCCGGCGATGCCGCGGCGGTGCGCGATCTCGGTCATGATGTCGCCCCACACGGTGGCGTCTTCACGGCCGCTGTTGTCGAGCACGACAATGCTGCCGACCGGCACGTCGTCGATGAAGTCGCCCACGGTGCCCGGCGGGTTCGAAGGCGGACCGTATTTGATCGTGTAGGCGCGGCCGGTGGTGCGAAAATCCGAGCTGCGGGGCCTGATCCTGTAGCACTGGCCCACGATGCCGAGCTTGTCGAGTGCGTCGGAAAGGGTCGCCGTGTCGAGCTTTGCAGCGCGCTCGACGTTCTTGTCCTGAGTCGTCATGGTATGGATTCCTGCGTATTTCCTGCGTTTGTCCAGATGCCGCTTACTTGAGCATATGCTCGTAGTTGCCGCCCATCACCCGCCCGACCGGCGTGCCGGCCAGAATCGCCTTGGCCATCGCGGCCTCCTTGTTGACGATCATTTCGGCAACTTCCAACACGGCTTCGATGTCGGCTGCGCGAATGAAAATCGCGGCGCTGTTGTCCGCCACGACGTAGTCGCCGGCTTCCACGCGAACGTCACCGATCTGCACCGGAATATTCGTGCCCTTCTCGACCACGCGGCCGCGCGCGGTGCGAGCCGTCGTCGAGCGGCTGAACACGGGCAGTTCATAGGCCACGGCTTCGTCGATGTCGCGCACCGGGCCGTCCGCGACCACGCCGGCCACGCCGCGCACCTTCGCCGCCAGCGACAGCAGACCGCCCCAGCAACCGGCTTCCACGCCGCTACTCTGCTCAATGACGATCACGTTCTCGCCGTCGGCCTGTTCGACAGCCGTGCAACCAAGGTGCACCGGCGGCCCCGGGGGCGCTTCGCCCGTGCCAAGCTTGACGGTGATCGCGCGGCCCGCGACGCGGCCCGCACCGGCGCGTTGCGGCAAACCGCTCACCACGCCGCTCAGCTTGAGTTTGTCGAGCGCGTCCGAGACGGCGCAGCAATCGAGCCGGCGCAGGCGCTGTACGTTTTGGTCAGCCATGATGTGTTGTACTTTCCTGAAAGAAACTTGAAGTGTCATCCGAGCCCCCGTGCTGAACGGACCGGGCTGCCGGGTTCAGTCGAGCGTATGCCAGGCCGCGAAAGCGAGGCCCGTGCCGGTCAGGGCCGCCGTGCGGTAACCGGGCACGTAGTGGACCCATTCGAGCTCGAGTGACTTCAGTGCCTCTACGCCGATGATCCAGTTACGGATCTCCGAGCTGCCAGCCTGCAACTTCTTCGGATCCAGCGCGGCCAGCCATTCACTGTCCTTGCGGCGGATTGCATCGATGATGCCGGTGTCGAGGTCCTCGTCCACGACGAAGTGCGACAGGCCACCGGAAGCCAGCACGCCCACTCGCAGGTCTTCCGGATAGGCCTCGATCAGCTCGCGCAGCGCCCGGCCGAGCTGGATGCAGCGGCGCGGCGTGGGCTGGTTAGGCGGATCGAACGTGTTGATGATCACCGGAATCACTGGCAGGTCGAGACCCTGCAAATAGCGGCGGTGAATGAATGAGAACGCATGGCCCTCGTACTGGTCGCGCTCGAGACCGTCCATCGCCGCGATGTCGAAATCGCGGTCGCACAGTTCGCGGATCAGCCAGCGCGCCATGTCGGCCTTAACGGGGTAGTGCACGTCGGCATCGGGCTCCTGGCGCATCGTGCGAGCGCGCGCATACCAGTTCGCGTTCGGGCTCACCTCGCGCTTCGCGTTGCGGATCGTGTCGCCATAGTAGATCGCGAATGTAGGGTTGTTGGTCGTGCGAAACAGTTCGGTCTGGTCGTCGCCGACCACGAGCAGCACGTCGAGTTTCGCCGCGCGGATACGATCGCGCACTTCGTCCATGGCGGCTTCGGCCTGATCGTAGCGCTCGCCCATCCTCTCGGCCGACACCATCGCCTCGGAATCCGTCGGGGCGATCTTGAGCAGCGCTTCATAAGTCGTGGGGTTGCCGAGGCGATCGAAGTAATGCGGATTCTTCGGATCGACCTGCTTGAAACCATGCTGCCAGTCTTCGCGCTGGCAAACCAGCATGATGCTGTGCGATGAACCGAATCCGGCGACCAGTCGTGCCATTTCGTCTCCCTCTCTTCAAAACCTGCTGTGAGCGTGCGTCAGACCACGAAGGCCGAGCGCCACTGCTCTATCTGTTGATCGTCGTAGCCAAGCTCGTTCAGGATCGCCTGCGTATGCTCGCCCTGCTCTGGCGCGAGGCGCGGCGTCTGCGCGCGCGGGTAGCGCGACAGACGGAACGGCGTACCGACGAACGACACTTCGCCCTTGCCCGGCACATCGGCCGGCCACGCGACGCCCAGATGCTTGACCTGCGGATCGTCGAATACTTCGTTGACCTTGTAGATCGGGCCGCACGGCACGCCGACCTTGATCAGCAGCTCGGTCCACTCCCGCGTGGTGCGCGTGAGGAACACATCGCCGACCGCCTTGTTGACCGCATCCCGGTTCTCGACGCGGGCAGGATCCGATTCGTAGCCAGGCTGGCCGACCAGCTGCTGCAAGCCGAGCGCCTCGCACAGGCGCCCGAACATCGCATTGCCGATCGCGGCCAGGTTCAGGAAGCCATCGCTGGTCGGGAACACGCCGGTTGGCACCGTGAGCGGATGCTCGTTGCCGACCTGCTGCGGCACCTTTTTGTCCACCAGCCACTGCGCGGCCTGGAAGTCGAGCATCGCGATCTGCGCTTCGAGCAGCGAGGTCTGCACCCACTGGCCCTCGCCCGAAGCTTCGCGCTCGAGCAGCGCGGTCATGATCGCCTGCGCGCAGAAGTGCCCCGAGCACAGGTCTGCAATCGGGATGCCGACGCGCATCGGGCCTTCGCCCGGCTTGCCGGTGAGGCTCATCAAGCCGCCCATGCCCTGTGCGATGGAGTCGAAGCCGGGCCACTTCGCATAGGGGCCATCCTGACCGAAGCCCGAAATGCTTGCATAAACGAGGCGCGGATTGATGGCGCGCAGCGTTTCGTAGCCGATGCCGAGGCGATCCTTGACGTCGGGGCGGAAGTTCTCGATGAAGACGTCCGCACGCTTGACCAGCTCGCGAAGAATCCCGAGGCCGGCCGGGTCCTTCATGTTCAGCGTCAGGCTTTCCTTGTTGCGGTGCAGATTCTCATAGTCGGCGCGGTTATGGTCGCGCCCGCCGATCATGTCGTCGCCGCCCGGCGCGCCTGGCGGAATCTCCAGCTTGATCACGCGCGCGCCCATGTCCGCGAACACGCGCATGGCCGTGGGGCCCGCGCGTACGCGCGAGGCGTCGATGATCGTGAAACGCGACAGCGGACCTTTCTTCGGATCGTGGCGGCCGTGCTGTTGCTTGAAATCGGCTGACATGCCTTGTCTCCTCTCTGGGTTTCGTTCAGGCCGGCGTGAACATTGGCACGGGGTATTCGCCTTCGCTCGGCTTGAAGACGAGCTTCACGCGCTGGCCAACCGAGAGCGCCGCGGGATCGCAGTCGACCAGATTGGTCAGCATCGTCACGCCTTCGTCGAGCGTCACGTAGGCGAGCGTGTAGCGCGCCTCGTCCTTGCCCATCGTGCTGAACGAATAGACCGCGCCCAGCCCCTTCGAATCGAACCATTCGGTGTTCGAACTCATGCAGTGCGGGCAGATGTCGCGCGGGTAGTAATGCGTTTCACCGCAGTCCTTGCAGCGCTTGATAAGCAGGCGCCCTTCCTTCGCGGCGACCCAGAACGGCATGGCCTCGGGTAGCACGCGCGGCGCGTGGATGCGGCGCGGGCCAGCGGGCTTCGCGGCGGGTCTGGCAGCAGGCGCCGCGCCCTGAGCCGGTGTGCCGGTGGTCGATTGGGTTGTGCTCATGATTACTCCCGTTCCATGATCAGCGTGCCCGCGGTGTGACGCGACGCCAGCGCGCCGCCGATACCGTTCGCGAGCGCGATATCGCAATCTTTGACCTGCACGGCCGGATGAGCCTCGCCGCGCAGTTGGCGCACGGCCTCGATCACCTTCGTGACGCCACCGCGGTTCGCGGGATGGTTGTTGCACAGACCACCGCCATCGGTGTTGAACGGCAGCTTGCCGACGCCCGAAATCAGGTTGCCGTCCATCACGAACTTGCCGCCGTCCCCCTTCTTGCAAAAGCCGAGGTCTTCGAGCTGCATGAGCACTGTGATCGTGAAGCTGTCGTACAGCGACGCGTACTTAATGTCCTCCGGCGTGAGGCGAGCCTCGGCGAACGCGGCCGCGCCCGACCACTTCGTCGCCGACCAGCTCAGGTCGATCTTGCCGCCGGCCGCGTGCTTGGGCGCCTCGCCCGTGCCCCGTACCTTGACGAGCGGACGGTTGAGCTTCTTTGCGATCTCCGGACGCGCGACGATCAACGCACCGCCGCCGTCGCTCATCACGCAGCAGTCCAGTCGATGCAGCGGATCGGACACCATCGGCGAATTGATGACGTCCTCGACGGTCACGACATTGCGCAGCATCGCGTTCGGGTTGTGCTGCGCGTGGTGCGAGGCCGCCACCTTGATCCATGCGAGTTGTTCGCTCGTAGTGCCGAATTCGTACATGTGACGCTTCGCGACCATGCCGTACAGGTTCTGCGTAGCCGGCCCGAACGGCAGCTCGAACTGCACTTCCGGCGCGTCCGGGTCCGGCGCCTTCAGCGACAGCGCGGCGCCTGCTGCGCGCGGACGGCCCGCTAGCGTGATCAGCGCCACGTTGCAACGGCCGGCCTTGATCGCTTCGGCCGCGTGCGCGACGTGAAGGATCGGCGCGGAGCCGCCGCATTCGGTCGAATCGACGTGGCGAAGCTTGAGGCCGAGGTATTCGGCGACTGTCGTGGTGCCGAGGCCAGGCGCGTCACCGGCGCAGAAGTAGCCGTCAATGTCGTCCTTGGTCAGGCCCGCGTCGTCGAGTGCGCCCTTTGCCACATCGGCGTGCAGGCGCAGCACCGACAGTTCGTCGGCCTTGCGCGTCGGGTGCTCGTAAGCCCCGACGATATAAGCTGCTCCGTTCAGGCTCATGCTTCCTCCTGTGCAAGACGCTGCGAAGTGAAGCGCTGCAGATGCCAGCTCGCGTCGCCATAGGTCATGTTGATCGCGAACATGCGCTTAGCGTAATGGCCGACGCGGCACTCTTCGGTCATGCCCATGCCGCCGTGCAGCTGGATGCCCCATTCGCCCGCTGTTCGGCATGCGTCGCCGACATAGGCCTTCGCCGCCGACACGAAACGGCGGCGCCGGTCAGGATCGTTCCCATCCACGGCCATCGCGGCGGCGCAGGCCATCGACTTGCTCTGTTCGAGCGAGATCAGCATGTCGGCCACCCGGTGTTGAAGCGCCTGGAACTTCGCGAGTGGCGCGCCGAACTGTGTGCGTGTGCTCAGGTGTTCGGACGTGTGTTCGAGCAGTGCTTCGAGCACGCCGACCGACTCCGCCACCAGCGCGGCGTTCGCGCGGTCGAGGGCAGCTTCGATGAGGTCGTGGGCCGCACCGGGCGAACCGATCAGATCGGCCTTGGTCACCAACACATTGGCGAACGTGACGTGCGCGGCTTCACGTGCGTCGATTGTCTCGAAGTTGCGCAGGCTGATGCCGGGCGCCTTCGCGTCCACGAGGAACAGACTCAGGCCTTGCCTGTCGCCGCGCTGGCCCGAGGTACGCACGGCCACCACGAAGGCACCAGCGATGGCGGCGTCAAATACAATGGTCTTCGTGCCGTTGATCTTCCAGCCGTCGCCGGTTTCGGTTGCTGGCACAGCCAGACGCGTGACGTCGTAACGCGACTCGGTCTCGCTAACGGCGAACGCCAGCACCTCCTCGCCTCTTACCACGGCTTCGAGCCATGTGACCTTCTGTTCGTCGCTGCCGGCCGAGCCGATCAGCGTGGCAGCCGGCAGCCCGCTCGCTAACCAGCCCGCTCCGCCGAGCGCGCGGCCCAACTGCTGCGCGACCAGCATCGTTTCCACCGCACCGCAACCGCTGCCGCCGTGATCGGCGTCGATCACGAGGCCGGTCACGCCCATCTCGGCCAGCCCATGGCGACGCCTGGCGGCAAGTTCGCGGTCCTCGGCGTTGCCACGCAGATGCGCGGGATATTCGCCATCGCAGAAGCGGCGCACGGCGTCTTGCAGCGTGACGTGATCTTCAGTCAGAGAAAAATCCATGTTCGTATTCCGCCTCAAGCATTGAAGAACGCGCGGCTAATCAGATTGCGCTGCACTTCGTTGGTCCCGCCGTAGATCGACGCTTTGCGAGCGTCGAAGTAGTTCGCCGCGACCGCGATCAGTTCGTCCGGGCTCGGGCCGTCGTAGCCGGCTGCATCGAGCATGGCCTGCTCGTCGAACGGCACTGCAAAAGGACCGGCGATTTCTGTCAGGAGTGCGTAGATGCCCTGGCGCAGCTCCGTGCCGCGAACCTTGAGCATCGGCGCCTCAACCGTAGGCACGCGGCTCGACTGATTCGCGCTCAGCATGCGCAGGCCCGTAAATTCGAGCGCCATCAGCTCGACTTCGAAACGGCTGATGCGCGACTGGAGCAGCGGATCGTCTTCGAGGCCGATCTGCTTCGCGAGATACTTGGCTCGGGCCAGCTGCTGCTTGCACGAGCCGATGCCAGCGATACCGGTGCGCTCATGGCCGAGCAGAAACTTGCCGTAGGTCCATCCCTTGTTCAGTTCGCCGACGAGGTTTTCCTTCGGCACGCGCACATTGTCGAGGTAGACCTCGTTGAGGTCGGTACCGCCTTCGAGCATCTTGATCGGGCGAACCTGGACGCCCGGCGCATGCATGTCGATCAACAGAAACGAGATGCCTTCCTGGGGCTTCGCGCTCGGATCGGTCCGCACGAGCGCGAACATCATGTCGCACCAGTGAGCGTACGAGGTCCAGACCTTGTGGCCGTTGACGATGAAGTGCTCGCCTTCATCGTCCGTGGCAAGCACGGCCGTCGTGCGCACCGCCGCGAGGTCCGAGCCCGCGCCCGGCTCCGAGAAGCCCTGCGCCCACCATGTTTCGCTGCGCAGGATCTTCGGGATGTACTTCGCTTTTTGCTCAGGTGTGCCAAATTCGTTGAGCACCGGGCCGAGCATGTTGATGCCGCTCGCCACGATCCGAGGCGCGCCGCCCAGCAGCGTTTCTTCGTCGAAGATGTAGCGCTGCACGTGCGTCCAGCCCGGTCCACCATGTTCTTTCTTCCACGACGGCGCGATCCAGCCCTTCTCGTACAGCAACGTGTACCACTCGACATAATCCTCGCGCTCGATGCGCAGGCCGAGCTCGGCCTTGCGCTTCAGACGCGGTGACAGATTGTTCTTCACGAACTCGCGCACTTCGCTGCGAAATGCCTGGTCCTCGGCGGAGAATTCCAGTTTCATTCGATGTGTCTCCTCAGATCCAGGGCTCAGTGATGGGTCGAGGCGCCCTGAGCGCCGCAGACGACGAGCGCGTCGAGCGCGAGCACACGGTCCGGGTAGGCCACCAGCGGGTTGACGTCGATTTCTGTGATTTCGGGGTTCGCGCGCATCTGGTCGGCAATCGCCGCCACGGCCTTCGCGACCGCACGCACGTCGACGCCTGCCGCGCCGCGCACGCCTTCGAGCATCGCGGCACCCTTCAGTCGGCCCAGCTCGACCAGGATGTCGTCTTCCGACAGGTCGGCCGGCACGAGGCGCACATCCTTGAGCACTTCAATGAAAATACCGCCGAGGCCCACGAGCACGACCGGCCCCCAGTCCGCGTCGCGTTTCGCACCCACGACCAGTTCCAGACCGCGCGGGCCCATCGCTTCGACCAGCGCGCCGTCGAGCACGAGTTCCGGACGATGCGACTTCACGCTCGCATGCAGCTTGTCCCAGCCGGCGCGCAGCGCGGTGGCATCAGCGAGGCCGACCGCCACGCCGCCGACGTCGCTCTTGTGCGGCAGTTCGCTTGCCTGGGCCTTCAGCACGACCGGGTAGCCGATTTCATCGGCGATCTCGAGCGCTTCGTCGAGCGACTTCGCGAGACCTCCCTTCGGCACCGGCAGACCGGCCGCGGCAAGCCAGCCCTTGCCCTGGTATTCGGCGAAGATGCCGTTCGGCGGCACGGCGCCCGGCAGCGGGATCACCTTCGACGCCTCGGTCCTCGCACGCTCGGCGCGCGCTAGCGATTCACCATATGCAGCCACGCGAGCGCAAGCGCGCAGCGCACGATCCGGGGAGCGGAAGAACGGCACGCCGCTCGCGGCGATCGCGTCCGTGAAGAAATCCTTGAGCGGGTTGTCATCGCCCATCACCACGAGCACGGCGGGTTTCGTTGCACGCGCCAGCGCCGGCACGAGGTGATCGGCCTTGTCGCGCTGAGCGATCGACGGGCCGCCCATGATCGCGAGCACGAGCGAACCGATGTTCGGATCGGTCAGCACCGTGTCGATCAGCTCGCCTATCAGGCCCGGGTTGCGTACACCGATCGTCGTGTAGTCGAGCGGGTTGTCGGCGACGGCGTAGTCGGGCAGCAGTTCGGTCAGCTTCCTGACTGTCGCGTCGGTCAGGCGTGGCAGCGTCAGGCCGATGTCCTCGGCGAAATCGAGCGTGATGTTCTTGACCGCGCCCGAGGCCGTCATCACGGCCGTACCGGCTGCAGGGGGGGCCGGGAAGCGGGCCAGGATCGTCGTCGTATCGAACAGTTCGTCGAGCGAATCGACTACCACCACGCCTTCGCGCTGCAGCAGGACACTCGCCGTCGCGTGATCGCCTGCCAGTGCGCCTGTGTGAGACTGCGCCGCCTCACGGGCGCGGGCGCTCTTGCCCGGCATCAGCATCACGATCGGCTTGCCTGCGGCGCGTGCTTCGCGGGCGAGCAGCAGAAAGGTCTGCGGACGACGGATCTGCTCGGCGTAGACCGCGATTGCGCTCGTCTGCGGATCGGCGATGAACCAGGCCAGGTAGTCTTCGATACCGAGGCTGGCTTCGTTACCGGTCGAAACGGTTGCCGTCATCGGTTGGCCACGGCCCATGAACGCGTCGCGCAGGTTCGCGGCCATCGCGCCGCTTTGCGCCACCACGCCCACGCCACGGCGGCCGCCGCTCGGGTACGGCGCCACGGCTTCGAAGGTCACCGGCACGCCGGCCTCGAAGTTCGTGAAACCCATGCAGTTCGGGCCGATCAGCGCCACGCCGCCATCGGCTGCCACACGCGCCAGCTCTTCCTGCTTCGCGCGGCCTTCGTCGCCCGCCTCGGCATAACCCGACGCAAAGATCACGGCTGCGCCTGCCTTCAGCGTGCCGAGCGTGCGCACCGTGTCGAGCACGCCCGACTCCGGAATGCACAGCACGGCCAGATCGATACCTTGCGGCAGCGCCTCGACGCTGCTGACACAGACGCGACCGTTGATTTCCTGGCTGCTGCGCGACACGAGATGGATATCGCCCGCATAGCCGAAGCGCTCGAGGTTCTGCAACACGAAATGACCGAAAGCGCGCGGATCGGCGGATGCACCGACGATCGCGATCGACTTCGGCTTGAGCACACGCTCGACAGGGTGCACGCCTGCGACATCTATAAGGCTCTTGCTCATCTGATCTGACCTGTGATGTTGATTGGATGCGGATCTGGCATACCAGACTCGGGTGTGATGTGATGCATTCTGGCATACCAGAGCAGGCTTCTCAATACACCAGACACTCAAAACCCATCCTGGTACTTTCCCTGGGCGGCGGCGCAATGCGTCCACCGGATCGACGCATCCAATTGAAACATAAGGACTTTATTGCCAGCACCGATGATTGCGAAGGAACGACTGTGATACGCTGGGGCAAACGCCGTGTTGCATACCACAAACTTGTATTGATATATTTCTCGCAACTTCCAACATACCGAGCGTGGCAACTCAATGAAACTTGCAGCAGACCCCACTCTTGAGCGTAGCGGCGCGGCGGGCGAAGCGCCCGAGCCGCCCGCCCGCGGTAGGGCCAGTCTCGCGAGCGGTATTCGGGCGACCCTGCAGGCCGAAATCGAACAGGGCAAGCTCGCACCGGGCACGTTGGTCGACGAGCGTGCACTCGCGACGCGCTTCAATGTGTCGCGCACGCCGGTTCGCGAGGCGCTGCAACATCTGGCCGCGCGCGATCTGGTCGTGATCTCGCCGCGCCAGGGCATTACGGTGGCCCGCCTGTCTATTGGCAAGGTGCGCGCCATGCTCGAATACATCGGCGAGCTCGAGACACTGTGCGCGCGTTTCGCCGCGCGCCGTGCGTGTGACGAACTGCGCGAGCAACTGGATCATGCGCTTCTGGCATGCCAGCAAGCAGCCGTGGAAGACGACGCCGACCAGTACGCGATCGCCAACGCGCAGTTCCACGAACTGATCTACGAAGGCAGCCGCAACCAATACCTGGCCGAGCAGATCCGCACGGCGCGCCGCCGCTCGGCGCGCTATCGCATGTCCGACCTGCGCAGCCGCGGCCAGATCGCGCGTTCGCTGCAAGAGCACTTCGGCATCGCGCGTGCGATCCAGAGCGGCGACGAAACCAAAGCCGCCGAAGCCATGATGAAACATGTGCCGGCCGGCACCACCGGTTTCTCGGAGTTCCTCGCGGCGGTGCCGCGCCATTTCTTCGATTTGGGCGCGGACTGACACGCGCCCTCCAACACGACTAGACACGGAGGAGACATGCCCCAATCCATCGACGTTCCCGGCCTCGCGCACAAGGTGCCGATCCCGCTCGGTGCGCGCGCCGGCAACGTGCTGTGCTCGTCGGCGATTGCGGGCAAGGATCCCAGCACCGGCAAGCTCGCCGAGACGCCGGCCGATCAGGTTCGCCTCGCCTTCGAAAACCTCAAGCGCTTCCTCGACGCGGGCGGCGCCACGCTGGACCAGGTGGTGAAGCTCGCCGTCTACGTCAAGGACGACTCGGTGCGCGCACACATCGACCCGCACTGGTTGGCCTTCTGGCCCGATGCTGCGCATCGCCCGGCACGCCATGTGACCACGTACGACCTCCAGCACGGCATGGTCATCCAGCTCGAAACCCTTGCGGTAGTCGCTTGAGCGCGACCCAAGCGCGCCGTACCCGAGTCATCGCAGTCTTTTGCTGAACACTCCGAACCCAACTGAGGCTCATCCATGATCATCGATTCCCACGCCCACGTCGTCATGCCCCCGCAAAGTTTCCGCTACATGGCCGAACTGGTCGGTGGACGCGCGAACCCGTCGAGCGCGCCGAATATCCCCGACGAAGCCGTGCGCAAGCAGGCCGAGGAACTCGTGCGCAGCATGGATTCGGTCGGCACCGACATCCAGTTCATTTCGCCGCGCCCCTACCTGCAGATGCACTCAATCAAGCCCGCGCGGGTGACGCAGCTGTGGACGCGCCACTGCAACGACCTGATCAAGCGTTTCGTCGACATGTTCCCTGACCGCTTCCGTGGCGTGGCCGGCCTGCCGCAGTCCATGAACGACTCGCCGGCGGAGCATTGCGTGGCCGAACTCAAGCGCTGTGTGAACGAACTCGGCTTCGTCGGCACGCTGCTGAACCCGGACCCGACCGAAGGCCACGGCCCGGCGCCGGCCGGTCTCGGCGATCCGTTCTGGTACCCCCTCTATGACGCGATGACCGAACTCGACGTGCCGGCGCTGATCCACTCCGCAGGCAGTTGCAATCCGCGCGAGTCGTACACGCTCAAGTTCATCAACGAAGAGAACATCGCCGTGATCTCGCTGCTCGAATCGACGGTGTTCGAGAAGTATCCGAACCTGAAGATCATCGTCGCGCACGGCGGCGGCGCAATCCCCTACCAGATGGGCCGCTTCCGTTCGTGGGCCGCGCGCCGCAACAGCCCGCAAACCTTCGACGAGCAGCTCAGGAAGCTCTACTTCGACACCTGCAACTACTCGAAGGATTCGATCGAGCTGCTGCTGAAGGTGGCCGGCACCGACAACGTGATGTTCGGCACCGAAAAACCGGGCACGGGCAGCGCGCGCGATCCGATCTCGGGCCGTGACTACGACGACATGAAGCCGGTGATCGAAAGCATCGAGTGGCTGACCGACGAGCAGCGCAAGAACATCTTCGAATGCAACTGCACGCGCGTCTACACGCGTGCCTTCCGCCACTACAAGGACTGACGCGCAAACCGCGAAGCCCGCAGAGGAGAGATCATGGCAATGACTCGTGAGGACAATGAGCTGCTGACCCGCGTCGAGAACGGCGCGCCGATGGGCGACATGATCCGCCAGCACTACTGGATTCCGGCCGTGCCGTCGGCGAAGCTCGAAGCCGACGGCGCACCGGTGCTGGTGCGCTTGCTCGGCACGAACTACGTGGCGTTCCGGGCGACTGACGGCCACGTCGGCGTGGTGGACGAACTGTGCCCGCATCGCCGCACGTCGCTGATGATGGCTCGCAACGAGGACAACGGCCTGCGCTGCATCTTCCACGGCTGGAAGATCGATGCGACCGGTGCCGTCGTCGAAGCGCCGAACCAGGTCGGGGACCAGGCGCAGTTCTGCAAGCGCGTGAAGACCGGCCAGTACCGCGTTCAAGAGCGAGGCGGCCTCGTGTGGGTGTGGCTCGGCAAGGGCGACACGTCACCGGTGTTCCCCGAACTGCCGTTCATGGACCTGCCGCCCGAACACCGCTCGGTGACGAGCGTCGAAGTGCCGACCAACTGGGTGCAGGCCGTCGAAGCCTCGATGGATTCGTCGCACGTCGGCGTACTGCACGAATCGACCACGCAGATCACCGCGGGCGGCGGAAACGAACGCATGCTCATGTCGAAGGCGCTCGCGCCGCGCTTCGAGTTCGAAGATCGTCCGTATGGTTATCGCTATGCCGCGCTGCGCGACATGCCCGACGAGAAGGTCTACGCACGCGTGAACAACTTCGTGATGCCGTGGTACGGCATCATCTGCCCGCCTGATGCGAAAGGCCCGACCACGGTGTTTTTCTCGACCCCGGTGGACGACGTGACGCACCGTGCCTGGTTCGTGCAGTACAACCCGCACCGCCCGCTCGGCATGACGATCATGTCGGCCACGCCGGACGTCTGGAATTTCCCGCCACTGCCGCCGGGCACGCGCGAGGAATCGTTCGGCCAGAACCGCGACCTCATGAAGCGCGGCCACGCGACGGGCTTCTACCAGCACCTCGGCACGGAAGACTTCGCGATGTTCCTCGGCCAGGGCGCGATCTACGACCGCACCCAGGAACAGCTGTGCTCGGCCGACGGCGCCGTGCTGCGCGTGCGCGCATTGCTGCTGAAGGCAGCGCGCGAGTTCATGGCCGGCAAGACGCCGACCCTCGCCGAGAGCCCGGAACTCGATTACTCGAAGGCCGTCTCGGTCGGCGGCGTGATTCAGGCCGGCGCCGATTGGCGCTCGCTTGCGGACTCGAAGTAGCACCGCGAAATAAAACCCTGCAGTAAAACCGCGCGGCGTTCCCGCGCGGTGAGACCGATGCAATCTCCACGGAAAGACCACCATGCTCGCGCCTACTCTCAAGCTGCGTGTCGCGTCAGTCAGCGCGCCGACCTCGCTGATCAAGTCCCTCACGCTCGAAGCTGAGGACGATGCGCTGCTGCCCGGCTACGAGCCGGGCGCACACATTCAGGTTGAGATCCCTGCGGCCGATGGCGGCGTCGCGCAATGGCGCTCGTATTCGCTGATCAACACTGATCCGCAAGTCGATACGCGCGCGGGTGTGCGTGCCTACCGCCTCGGCGTCCGGCGCGAGGACGAAGGCCGCGGCGGTTCGCGCTTCATGCACACGCTGCAGGCGGGCGCCACACTCACGGTGCGCGCACCCGTCAACCACTTCCCGCTCGCCGCACCGCCCTCGGTCATCCTGATCGCGGGCGGCATCGGCATTACGCCGATGGCGGCTATGGCGGCGGAACTGAGCAGGCAGAACCGCGACTACTCGCTGCACTTCTCGGGCCGCACGCGCGATGCGCTGCCGTTCGTCGAAGAACTGCGTGCCGTCGCGGGCAAGCGCCTCGTGCTGCACGCCGACGACGACAACGCGACGCGCCTGTCGATCGAGGTGCTGCTCGACGGCGCCGAGGTCAACCAGCCGATCTACGTGTGCGGGCCGTCCGGCATGATCGACGCGGTGCTCGCGGCGGCACGCCAGCGCGGTTGGCACGAGTGCGACCTGCATTACGAACTGTTCAGCGAAGTTGCACCGCAGGACGGCGACAGGACCTTTGAAATCGAACTCAAGTCCTCGGGCAAGGTGCTGACCGTGCCCGCCGACAAGTCGGTGCTCGACACCCTGCTCGATAACGGCGTCGACGTCATGTACGACTGCCGTGCCGGTTACTGCGGTCTGTGCTCGACCCAGGTGGCGAGCGGCGACATCGAGCATCGCGACACCTACCTCTCCGATACGGACAAGGCGGGGGGGAAAGTCATGCAGGTGTGCGTGTCGCGCTGCAAGAGCGAACGCCTCGTGCTCGACCTATGACCTGTCGCCCGGTCATCCTGAACATCACCAGACAAACATCCAACGGAGCGCCGCATGAGCGAAACCCAGGTTACCTATGAACTCGACGGCGCCGTTGCGCTGATCGGGCTGAATCGTCCCGAGAAGCGCAACGCGATCAACGAGGAAGTGATTGCGCAACTGCGTGATGCCGTCAACCGCGCCGGCGACGAAGCCATGTGCGGCGTGATCTACGGCCATGGCGGCAACTTCTCCGCTGGTCTCGACCTGCGCGAGGCGCTGTCGCGCGCCACCGGCCAGACCGCCCCGCCGAAGAAGCGCCGCCGTCATTCGTGGCACGAAGTGTTCGACCTGATCGCGCGCGGCCCTATTCCGTTCGTCGCGGCGCTGCACGGCGCCGTGGTCGGCGGCGGTCTCGAACTGGCGACGGCGGCACACGTGCGCGTCGGCGACAACTCATGCTTCTTCGGGCTTCCCGAAGGCCAGCGCGGCATTTTCGTGGGCGGCGGCGGCACGGTGCGCATCCAGCGTGTGGTCGGCTATACCGTCATGGCCGACATGATGCTGACGGGGCGTCTGCTGACCGCCGAGGAAGGCCAGCGCGAGCACATCATCACCTATCTGACGCCGATCGGCGGCGCACTCGACAAAGCCAGGGAAATCGCCGCAAAAATCGCGCAGAACGTGCCCGACACCAACTGGCGCATCACCAACCTGCTGCCGCGCGTGAACGATCTCTCGCATGAGGACGGCCTGTTCCTCGAGTACATGAGCTCGAACATGATGCGTTCTCCCGAAACCGCCGCACGTCTGCAGAGTTTCGTGGACGGAAACGCCAAACTCGTCAAGCCGGAGTAAAGCAACGATGAATGCACCCGCAGAACTCACGCCGCAGGAAGCTGCGGCACTGGCCCATGTGAAGGCCGCCGAAAAGCTCGCCGCGCAAATCCCGGTTGCCGCCGGTGTCAAGCCGCGCGATATCGGGCGCGCAGCCGTGATCGGCGCGGGCACGATGGGCGGCGGTATCGCGATGGCGCTCGTGGCGGCCGGCATCCCGGTCACGCTGATCGACGCGAACGACGAAGGTCTGCAGCGCGGCCTCGCACGCATCAGCGACAACTATAACCAGAGCATCAAGCGCGGCAAGCTGGACGACGCCACGCGCGATGCGCGGCTCGCGCTGATCACGGGCTCGACCGCGATCGCCGACGTCAAGGACGCGGACATCGTCATCGAGGCGGTGTTCGAAGATCTCGGCCTCAAGCAAGGCATCTTCCGCGAACTCGATCGCCACGCGAAGACTGGCGCGATCCTCGCCACCAACACGTCGGGCCTCGACATCAACGAGATCGCGGCTGTCACGACGCGCGCGCAGGACGTGGTGGGCGCGCACTTCTTCAGCCCGGCGCACGTGATGCGTCTGCTCGAGGTCGTGCGCGCCGACAACACCTCCGACGAGGCGGTCGTCACGCTGATGGAACTCGGCCGCCGCATGGGCAAGGTGGCGGTGTACTCGCTCGTGTACCCCGGTTTCATCGGCAATGCGCTGTTCCGCAACTACAATCGCGAAGCCCACTTCCTCGTCGAAGACGGCGCGCTGCCGCACGAAGTCGATGCCGCGCTCAAGGATTTTGGCTATGCGATGGGTATTTTCGCGGTGCACGACATGGCCGGCAACGATGTCGGTTACCAGACGCGCAAGGCACAGATGGCCACGCGTCCGAACGATCGCCGCTGGAACGACCTCATCATGAAACTGGTCGAGATGGGCCGCCTCGGACAGAAGAACGGCAAGGGCTGGTACCGCTATGAAGCGGGCGACCGCACGCCGCATCGCGACCCGGAGATCGAGCAGTACATCGTCGAGGAATCGGCACGCCTGGGTATCACGCGCCGTTCGATCCCCAAGGTAGAGATCATCAAGCGCTGCATGTACGGCATGATCAACGAAGGCGCGAAGCTGCTTGAACAGGGTATCGCGCTGCGCGCGAGCGATATCGACGTCGTGTACGTGACAGGCTACGGCTTCCCAGCCAAGCTCGGCGGCCCTATGTACTACGCCGACCAGATCGGCCTCGCCAATGTCTATCAGGACATCAAGCGCCTGTACGAAGAGTACGGCTACTGGTGGAAGCCTGCGCCGCTGCTCGAAAAGCTCGCGGCCGGCAACGGCAGGTTTGCCGATCTCTGATCTCCGCCATCAACCATGCTGCCCGCTTCACGCGGCAGCATGACTCGAATAGAAAGGCCAGACCTCATGTGAATGAGTATCTGGCCTTTCTTTCTTGACGAAGCACAACCCAGGTGTTTCGTTGTTGGCGCGAAAGCTCTCCCAGATGCACAACGAGGCAACCGGGCGTGATCCGGTCTGCAGGACGAGCAAACGCCACGCATAAGCGTGGCGTCCGAGGCATGGCATGCCGGGAAACCCCATGCATACCTGTACGGCTTGTTCCTGACCGGTCAGAACAGGTGACGAATACCGACTTGCACGGAGAGCTGGTTGGCGGTGCTCGAACGCCCGTTCCCAAAGATTGCATTCGTACCGACGCTGGCGCCGTATGACATCGGCGTCGAGATCAGGAAGTTGTCAGCAAATTGGCGACCAGCAAATGCATGCTGGAGGGTGCCGAAGGCATACACGTCCGTACGCTTGGACAACCGATAGTCGGCACCCAAGCTATACAGATTGAATTTGCCGAGCCGACGCTGATCCATATAGGTAAAACCAGCGCCGAACGTCATAAACGGCGAAGCCTCATAGGTTAGGCCTGCTTCATAGCCGCTTGACACAACGGTGCCAAGCGTCCGGCTATTCGCACTCGTGTACGTGTAGACACCGTTCAAGGCGAAACGATCACCGAGACGCACTTGACCAGCCAACGCTGCCGTGTAAATCGCATCGGCCTGTAGGGCGTATTGCGCCATCGTACCTGCGCCCGGTCCACCAGTTGCACCGACGGCACCGCCTTGCGTGCGGGTAAAGCTTGCGGCCAACGAGTACGGCGCCTTCAACGAACCGGTCGGGCTGTACTTCAGGCCAGCACTGAATACGCTTGCGGCACCGTTGAACGTTCCGCCGAGACGTCCCGGCGTATTGCTGAAACCATACATCACGCCAGCACCGAAGCCATGCCAGATCGGCGTTTCATAGCGCACCATGTTGCTGACTGGCTCACCCGCCAGACGGTCGACGTCATACGAACCGTGGAACGCATACGACGGGGCGAACTGGGCAACGTTCGTGTAGTACGAAATGTAGTCGTAGATGAAGTCGTAGTCGTAACCGGCAATCAGGGTACCGAACCTGTCGCTCGTCAGACCGACAAAAGCGCGGCGGCCGAACAGCGCGCCGCCGTGACTCGCCGTACCGGTATTCAGCGAGAAACCGTTCTCGAGCGTGAAGATTGCCTTCAGACCGCCGCCAAGGTCTTCGACGCCACGCAGACCCCAGCGCGACGCCTGATTGATGCCGTCGTCGAGCTTGAACTGCGAGCTGCCTTTTACGTTGTTCACGTAGGTCAGGCCATTGTCGATAATGCCGTACAGCGTGACGCTGCTTTGTGCATGCACACCTACCGAAGCCAGCGCTGCAATCGCGCCTGCCAATAGTTTCTTCCTCATGTCCACGTCTCCACCTATCTCATTTTTTCAGATCAAACGTAATTTGCTGGTCAGCTTCGCACCGGATCCGAACCATCCCGGTTCCGGTCACCCAACCCCGCCCGCTACACTCGCCAGTGGCTTTAATATTCCACCGACCGATTCGTGGAATACTAATTTGGATTTTGATGCATACCTGTTGCAGCGCGCAAGAATACATTTAGGATATCGACCTATCGTTTTCCCTCACCGGTCATGCGAGCAGACCACGCGGCGCGCAAAGGCTTGCCAGAACTGGGCCTTGGAGGGGATAGCGGGAATGAAGGTGGGAACTGCAGGAATGGGAAGCGTAAATCGCGCGGCGCAGCGATGTATGCGTACAACAGAGTGTAGGTATACCTATTGCGTCTGGCCGTCAGTTCAGTTTGGCAGCCAAAAGAAATGCCCCCAGGGAGCTCAGCTCAAAAAACCAGGGGGCAACGAACGGCAGGGGAGCGGGACTCGACCATCCCGGAAGACGCCAATACGGCGCATCAACGATCGTCGTAAGGCGGTTCCGTTGAGGAAGAACCACCGTCACGCCCAGGCGTGGGCGCACTCGCGAAGTACTCTTCCGGCAAAGTGGCGAGGAACTCCGAAAAGCCCGGCGAGTGCTCGGCCATGGCGGCTTCGGCGGCGGCTTCGTCGCCGGAAAGCAACGCCTGGGCGAGCTTCTGGTGATCGGTGATGGCCTTCTCGCGGCGGCTCGGCGCGAGGAACGGCTTGGGCCGGTAACGCGAGATCAGGCGGCGGATGGAACGAATCTGATCAGCCAGATAATCGTTGTGGCAGGCGTTGCAGAGCACTTCGTGGAATGCCACATTGGCGCGGGCGAAAGCGCGCGGATCGTTTTCCTGCAAGGCGGCGACGCCATCGTCGATCGCCTTTTGGAGCGCCGCTCGCTGTTGGTCGTTCATTCGCCGCGCGGCGAGGCGGGCCGACACCACCTCAAGCTCGCTGAGCAGTTCAAGCACGTCACGCAGTTGCGGCACCGACATCTTGCTCACGAATACGCCCTGCCGCGGCACGATCTGTACATACCGCTGCGCGGCGAGCTGCTGAAGCGCCTCGCGGATCGGCGTGCGCGAGACATTGAAGCGCGTCGCCAGTGCTCGCTCGTCCAACGTTGCGCCCGGGACCAGCTCACCTCGCTCAATTTCCGCTTCGAGAAGGGCCTTGATTTCAACCGACCGGCTTATTTTTGGGATCTGGCTCATCGAACGAGAATGACAGACATAAAAGGTTTAACAGAAAAAATGAATTCCTATGATACCGCAGAGGTATACCAGACATGGATTTCCCGACTAGCGATAATGGGAAACGGCGCCGTATTTGCATACGGCGCCGTCGGGACAACGCTCGCCAAACAGGTCTTACGAATTCTTCAGATGACGCGTCGCACGGAGGTAATGGAAGGCCGACCAGATTAGCACCACGCTCGCCGTCAGCATCGCGTAGCGCACACCATTGGCCGAGGCGTCATGACATGCCGATGCAAATGGACCCTGCAACACGGCCGCGGCACCATGCGGTCCTTTCGGCACGGTACACACCGCGTGGAAATCACCTTGCGTGAACAGGTGCGATGCGAAACGATCACTGAGAAAACCCACCGTCGGCGTACCGAGGCCCTGGCCGATCAGGTTCATCAGCAGGAACACAATGGCCGACGCGGTAGCACGCATGCGCGGCTCGACGATGCTCTGCACCACCGCGAAGGTCGGGCCGTTCCACACGTTCAGCAGGATCGTGCCCATGAACAGCAGCGCGACGCTCAGCTGCCACTGATCTGCGAGGAAGGCTAGTGCCAGCAGCGGGAAACCAAGTCCAGTACCCAGCGCCGGGATTCGCGCATACCAGCGGCGATCGTTGACGCCGACCCGGTCCGCACACACGCCGCCGAGCGTAGTGCCGATGATGCCGCCGACGCCGAGCACCAGACCGAAAATCACGCCGGCCTGGGCAAAGCTCATGCTGTAGACGCGGATGAAATACATCGGGATGAACAGGTTGATACCGTACTGGCCAAACGCACCGATCACCGTGCCGAGCAGCATCTGCACGAAGGCGCGGCTCGAGGTCAGCCGCTTGAACACCACGCTCAGGGGCGGAGCACTGGCGCTGGTGCCGGCTGCGACACCATCGGCGCCGCCGCGCTTGGGCTCACGCAGTGTCAGCCATGCCAGCAGGCCAAACACGAGCCCCGGCAGGCCCACCACAAAGAACACTGGACGCCAACCCAGATGCTCCACGAGCCAGCCGCCTCCGAACGCGCCGGCCAGCACGCCGATCGGCGGTCCCAGCGCATAGACGGCGAGCGCGCTCGCCCGGCGGCGCGGACCGAACTCGTCGGCGATCAGCGAGTGCGAGGTCGGCGTGCTGCCGGCTTCGCCGATACCCACGCCGAGGCGATACAGCATCAGTTGCCAGAAGCTGCCTGCCGTGCCGCAAAGCGCGGTCATCGCCGACCAGGCGACGATCGAGATCGAGATCAGTACGACACGGTTGAATTTGTCAGCCAAACGCGCAATCGGCAGACCAAGCACCGAATAGAAAATCGAAAACGCGAGGCCGCCGAGCAGCCCGACCTGATAATCACTGAGGCCCATGTCTATCTTCACGGCCTGACCAACAACCGCGACGATGATGCGATCGACGAAGCTCGACGCATAGATCAGCACCAGGACCAGCAAAAACCATCCGCGATACCAGCTGCTGCTCGATCTCGTGCCCACATTCTGGGCGATCAGTTCTTCCATATTGCGCGTCTCCACTCGTTCGGGGCTCGGGCGGCCAAGCAGGCAACTCACCTACCCTCTATATCGAAACCTTCTTGTATGCCACGATACCATCGTGGAATTTCAAGTCGATTTTGATGCATAACTGGTGGTCGCGCAATCGGAACATGACCTTGAAGCGTCATCGTTTTCACCTAGCCCAACTTGCGAACGCGTTGCCTTTGGGCAGCCATCACAACGGACCACGCGCTACAGATTGTTTGCTGGTATGGAGCGCCCTCACCGGCAGCAGTCGCGCAGTCCAACATCGGGAGCGTCGCCAGGGAAGCCGGCACCCGGGCCACGCTCGCGCTGATTCAGGCCTGAGGCCAAAAACTCACGCGCGGACTCTGCTACGAATTGGCCGGCTCCGCGGACGGCACCAGGCCGCTTTCCATTCCATAACGCACCAGGTCCGCGTCTCGCTCGATACTCAGTTTGAGCATTGCCGAGCTCTTTTGCGTGCTGATCGTTTTTTTACTGCGACGCAAAAGCTCGCCAATTTCCGTCACAGTCATCCCGGAAACAAACAGGCGTACGACCTCCAGTTCACATCGCGTCAATGGGGCTCCGGCCGTGTTGCCGCGCGCACCCGGGTTGATCGTGTCTGAGATCGACGCCACGCGCGGCGACAGATAGCGACCATTCGCGTAGGCGGCATGTACCGCGATCGTCAGGTTACTGATCGGATCAGCCTTGCTGAAAATACAGCAGTGGCCTCCCTGCATCAGCAGCCGCACAACCGCCGGATTTTCCATCATGCTCAGCACAACCACCCGCACGTTCGGAGAGTGCTGGCGAATGGCAGCGAAAAGAGCCAGTCCGTCGCCATAACGTCCGCCGGGCATCACGTAGTCCGAGACAACCACGTCACAAGGCGAGTTGGTCAGCGCAGCCATCAGTTCGGTCGAATTTTTCGCCGTGCCAACAACCGAGATCGTGTTGCTTCTTTCGAGTTCGTATCGCACGCCTTCGAGAATCACTGGATGATCGTCTGCGAGTATTACGCGAATTCTTGATGTGGTCATAGTCGACTTCCGTCGCAATGTAATTTGAGGCGTTAGAGACGCCATTAAAGTGAGGGGCGGAATTCAAGTTGCATTTCCACGCTTCTCGTGTCGTGTCCTATTGACAATGAACGGGCAAGACTTTATCTACGCCGCATCGGATCAGTAATAGGCTTAGTCTTATAAGTGAGAAATATCAGAAAATAGGACAGGCGTACGTTCGCGGTCTTGAGCGGTCTGTGTGCGGTCGCGACCGTGTTCCGGCGCAGTGACGGTGACTCAATCCAGATGTTTCGTGCAATGCGTAGTTTTTCGTCCCGATGGCGCATGTAACGCGTGACGACGGACGCGCCTATGCCACTTCGAGAGCCAAGATTCCGGACCTGCACTTGCCACGTATGCGTTCTTCAGTGCGACTATCCGGTCAACGACGGAATGCAAATCCGCAAGAATGCAAGCATCCCGTCACGGCTTTACCTTCTCAATGTTATTTGCAAGGGCGAATCGCTTCCTGCATTTATTCTGTGGAGGAAGAACCGTCCGGCATCTTCTGCGATGAAGTCACCAGCCCATTTTCCATCGCATACCGAAACAGATCGACTTCTCGTTCAATGCCGAGTTTTTCCATCGCCTTTGATTTCTGTGTGCTGATGGTTTTCTTGCTGCGACTCAATTTCTCGGCAATCTCGTTCACAGTCAGCCCGGATGCAAAAAGACGCACAACTTCGGACTCGCGCTGACTCAGCACGTCCGATGAGCCCCTGCCCCGACGGTTCCAGTCGATCGACTGGACTATCTGATTGATCGTTGGCGAATAGTATTTGCCGCCGCTATGGACGGCATGAACGGCGGGAATAAGGTGGGCGCCAGCATCGGATTTGCTGACGATGCACGTTACACCTTGTGTAACGAGCGCACGAATCACCGCCGGGTTGTCGAGCATGGTTAGAACGACGATCTTGATCTCGGGATAGCGACGTTTGATCAGAGAGAACAGCGCGATTCCGTCACCGTAGTCGCCCGCAGGCATTGCGTAATCGGATACGAGAACGTCGCACTCTGTGCTCGTTAGAAGCGCGATCAGCTCAGTCGAATTCCTCGCTGTCCCTACCAGCTGGATTGTCTTCACCTCTGCGAGCTCATGCGAAATACCGCTGAGCATGACGGGGTGGTCATCGGCAAGGATGACCCGAATGGCGAACGCATCCATATTGTCAATATCATCGAGATAGGACATTTGTATGATAGTCAGCGGCGGGATGTTTGCTCTGCGGGTTTACCTTCACGTTTTGCGATCGTCGGTTTCTTCGCAGCCAAACACCTGAGGCGTTTAATTTATTGCGTGGAAGGTCGCCGCAGTCCATCCTCGTCATCGTTTACTCCCGTATTCGAGTCTAAATCTCCAGCGAGCGCACTTCCCGGCGCCTCAACCAGCGACCTGCCGCGGTGGCCAGGCAGCGCTTGCAGAACATGATCTCTCTGCCTTGCAAAGTTGGCTTCGGCGATCGTTCGATCACCTACTCTCTTTAGCGAGGGGCCGCTCCCGTCCCGTCGACGGGCCATGTAGAGGCTTGTGACCCGAGCCGGATGCCCGCGCGCGGCAATCGAACTCGCGAGACGCCCGCCGCGCTCGTTGCGGCACACGAAGTAGTATTCTCCAGTGCACACGTTCGACCGATCATCTGATTCGAGGAGCCGAGCCCATGGAAAGCACACTTGTCGTGGCGGCATTCGCTTTTGTCGGTAGCCACTTTCTCCTGTCCCATCCGCTGCGGGCCGGTATGGTCCGGGCAATCGGCGAACGGGCCGCCATGGGCGTCTATTCGCTGATCGCGATACTGACGTTCGGCTGGATGGTCATGGCTTACGACCGAACGCCCGTCTCCGAGCCGCTATGGCCGGCAGGCAACGTGCTGTGGGCGATTGTGACCGTGGTCATGCTGATCGCATCGATCCTTCTGATGGGCTCGCTGATCCGCAACCCGGCGTTGCCCACCGTTGGCCGGTCCGCCGCTCTTCCCGACGCGGCGCACGGCGTGTACGCGGTGACACGTCACCCGATGATGTGGTCGTTCGCGCTTTGGGGGCTGTGCCATATCGCCGTGCTCCCGGTCACCCGGAACATCGTGCTTGCCGGGGCGATCGTCATTCTCGCGCTGGTCGGTGCCGCGTTGCAGGACCGCAAGAAGCGGCGTCTGCAACCGGATCTGTGGCCCGCATGGGAGTCGCAGACGAGCTATCTGCCGTTCGCGGCGATCGCCGCCGGCCGCGCGCGGCTGGGCGGGTTCGGCATGCACGCGCTGATTGGCGGCGTGGTGTTCTGGCTCGTGGCGACCTGGGCGCATATCCCGCTCTCCGGCTGGCCCGCGGGCATCTGGCGCTGGCTCTAGCCGGCCGATTCCACGAGACTTGTTCTCGTGGCGCAAGACTCTTTGTCCACGGTGTGTGTTCGAATTCGCGGCGGATGCGCCTACAGTGCGCTGCATCGGGTCCATCGATTCGAACGGCCAGCAGGCCGAATCAATCTCGCTGTGAGACAAACCATGAGCACTTCCAGGGCCGTCATCGTCACCGGCGCCTCGCAAGGCGTCGTCGCTGAAACCGTCAAAGCTTTCCGCGCGCAGGGTCATCGCGTCGTCGCCACGGCTCGTTCCATCGCACCGGCCGTCGAGGCCGACGCCGGTATCCGCGCCAACGCGGTGTCGCCCGGCATCATCAAGTCGCCGATGCATCCCGCGGAATCGCTCTCGACGCTCGCCGGGATGCATCCGGTCGGGCGCATGGGCGAGATGAGCGACATCGTCAACGCGATCCTCTACCACGACTCGGCACCGTTCGTGACCGGCGAAATCCTGCATGTGGACGGCGGCCAGAGCGCAGGCCAGTGAATGATCTAGCGCCGCCCGTGCTCGCCACCACACTCAAGGAGCCCATCATGTCCGTCAAACAGAAACTCGCCGAACTCGGTCTCGAACTGCCTACTCCGCCGCAACCGCTGGGCAGCTATACAGCTGTCAGCGAAGCCGGCAACCTGCTCTTCATCTCCGGGCAGGTGCCGCTGTCCGCCGGCAAAATGATTTACACGGGCCGTGTCGGCGAGACCCTGACGCTCGAAGAGGGCCGCAAGGCGGCCCAACTCGCCGCGCTCAACGCGCTCGCGCAGATCTCGCAGCATCTCGGCGGCTTCGAGCGCCTGCATCACATCGTTCGCGTCGAGGGGCACGTCAGTTCGGCCGATGGCTTCTACGATCAGCCCGCCGTGGTCGACGGAGCTTCGGATCTGTTCGCCGCCGTGCTGGGTAACAAGGCGGGACATGCGCGCTCGGCGTTCTCGCATAGCCAGGGGCCCGCCAACGCCGCTGTCGTGATCGTCGTCATTGCTGAGATCCTGGCTGCCTGACCGACGCGTGCGACGCGCGACGCTTGCGCTGCCCGCCGACCACATCCGCGCGAGCGTCGTTCATGTCACCACTCCTTGATGGCCACGTCGTAGTCCTCGTCGTAGAACGCGACCAGAAACTCTTCGGGCATCAGCCACGAGTCGACGCTGACGCTTTGCGTGCCAACGTCGACCGCGACTTTCGCGTCGGGGTCCACCGACTTCATTGCATGCTCGATCATCGAAACATCGTCTGCGCGGATTTCGGTTTTCATCGAGAACTTCACGTTTCCCCTCCTCAGTCAGCAACGTTGGATACCGAACGGGACGATGCCCGTCCAGACATGGCGTGTCATGAACCAGCCGCTGACCTCGCACCGATCGCACCGTCGAATGACGATGCCGATACTAGCGCCGCCTGCCGTTTCCTGCTCTGTCGCCGCAAGCTCGCCCTGAATCGGATCAACCTGCGTTCGTCTTGCGCTGATGCGTCGCCACACGCTGCGATTGCGGTTGAGGTTGCGCCGCCATCGCGCGCGAGACCATTTCGTTTTGCTTGATGATCTTGTTGATCTCGGCGTCGGCCAGCGCATCGTACTGCGCGAAAACATCGGTGCTGTAGCGCGTGTTCCGCGCCGCGCCGAGCTGCGAACCGGATTCGTCGCGCGTGTCGGCATCGACCGTCATCGACAGGCCGATACGCAGCGGATGCGCGGCCAGCTCGGCCGGGTCGAGCGCGATGCGCACCGGCAGCCGCTGCACGATCTTGATCCAGTTGCCGGTGGCGTTCTGCGCCGGCAGCGTCGCGAACGCGCTGCCCGTGCCGGCTGAGAAGCCCTCGATACGACCGTGATACCTCGCGCCTCTGCCGTAGACGTCCGAGCTCAGCGTGACCTGCTGGCCTACCCGCATGTGCTTGAGCTGCACTTCCTTGAAGTTCGCGTCGACCCACACGCCGTCGAGCGGCACGATCGCCATCAGCGGCGTGCCCGGCGCGACGCGCTGGCCGACCTGAACCCGGCGTTGCGCGACGTAGCCGGTCACCGGCGCGGGCAACGTATCGCGCGCATAGGCGAGCCACGCGGTCCGCACTTTCGCGGCGGCGGCCTGCACGTCTGGATGCTGCTCGACCGTCGTGCGGTCGGTCAGCGCGTGATTGGCTTCGCCCTGCTGGCGCGCAGCGTCGAGCGCGGCCTGCGCGACGCTGACGGCATCGCGGGCGTGCGCGATGTCTTCGGCGGACACGGCGCCCGTGTCCGCCACGGCCTCGCGCCGGCGCAGGTCGTCGCGGGCTCGGGCCAGATCGGCTTCGCGCTGCGCGACGTTCGCCGCGTAGAAGTCATTGTTGACATACAGGCCGGAGACGCGCCGCACGGTCTGGCCGAGTTGCGCTTCGGCATCGGCGAGCGCGAGCTTTGCATCGGCCGGATCGAGCGTGACGACGGGGTCGCCTTGCTTGACGATCTGCGTGTCGTCGGTGTTGACCGCGATCACTGTGCCCGTGACCTGCGGCGTCAGTTGCACGAGATTGCCGCTGACGTACGCGTCGTCGGTTTCCTGATGATAGCGGCCCTCGGTGTAGTAGTAACCGCCGTAGGCCGCGCCCGCGAGCACGACCGCGGCACCGAGCAGCGCGATCAGGCGCTTGCGGCTCGACGGGGGCGTCGCCTTGTTGTCGCCTTCGGGCGTGGCGGGCGCTTGCGCGCCGCTCTTGTGTTCGGCTTCCTGATCCGCCAGTTCGCGGTCGGTCGTGATCGAATCGCTCATTGCAGTTCTCCTGATAGGTTTCCCGGCGTGCCGTTCAACGTGCGGCAACCGTGGGATTGACTTGACTGGCGGATGCGCGAGCCGCGTCCGCATGATGGTCGGTGCCCGCCGACGTATCGACATAGCCGCCGCCCAACGCCGACGCGAGCTCGATCTGCTGGTCGCGGCGGTTCATCTTCAGATTGGCGATCGCCTCGTCGGCGTTCAGTGCGGTGACGTCGGCATTGAGCACGGTCAACTGGTTGGTCAGGCCGGCCTTGTATTGCGTGGTCGCGAGGCGATCGGCATCGCTCGCGGCCTGCTGCGCGGCCAGCGCATCGCCGAGCTGCGCGTCGCTCGCGCGAATCTGCGCGAGCTGCGTGGCCACGCCGCTCAGCGCGCCGATCAGCGTCTGGTTGTAGGTCGCCACCGCATAGTCGAACTCGGCGTAGCGGCCCTTCAACTGCGCGCGCAGCTCGCCCGCATCGAAGATCGGCAAGTGGATCGCCGGGCCCACCGACGCGGTGCGGCTCGCGGCGCTCAGGAAGCGGCCGAAGCCAAACGCGTCGAGACCGATCGCGGCGCTCAGGTTGATGTCGGGATAGAACTCGGCCTTCGCTTCTTTCACTTCGTGCGTGATCGCGTCGACGCGCCAGCGCGCCGCGACGATGTCGGGCCGCCGGCTCAGCAGATCGGCCGGCAGGTTGTCAGGCAGACGCACGTCGTCGCCGACGCCGAGCGTCGGCCGCGTGATCGCGAGTCCGCGGTCGGGACCCTTGCCAAGCAGCGCCGCCAGTTGATACCGGGTGGTCAGGATGCTGCCGTCGAGCGCGCTGACACGGGCACGGCTCGTCGACAGATTCGCCTCGGCCGTCTTGCGCTCCACTTCGGTGTCGAGACCGTTTGCGATGCGGCCGGAGGTAATGCGGTCGATCTGCTCGCGCCGCGCGACTTCCTGTTGCGCGATATCGCGTAACGCGTAGAGCCGCGCCAGCTCGTTGTACGTGCGGGCGATCGAGGTGTCGAGCGTGAGCCTGACGACCTGCTCGTCGGCCTCGGCAGCGGACGCCTCCGACACAGCCGCGCGCAGCGCTTCGCGGTTCTTGCCCCACAGATCGAGATCGTAGGAAGCGCTGAGCAGCCCCTTGTTCTCCGTCTGCCACGAGCCGGCATAGGGCGGCGGGATCAGCGCGCTGCTGCTGAACTGCTGGCGCGTCAGCGAGTACGAAGCGTCGACGCGCGGCAGCGTGCCCGCCTTCGCCGTTTCGCTGTAGGCTTGTGCCTGTTCGACCCGGGCGCGCGCCTGGGCAAGCGTCGGACTGCCTTGCAGCGCCTCGGCGATCAACGCCTTCAGTTGAGCGTCGCCGAACTGGTCGGCCCAGTCCGGGGACGGCCAGTTCCCATGCTCCTGCGGCAGGCTCCGGGCCGTTTCCAGCTGTTGTGGCTGATTGATCTGCTTGTCGCTGTGGATGCCCGCATAGTTTGCACAGGCTGCCAGCACTGCGAATGAGATCACCGAAACACCGAGCTTCAGCGTACGGGCGACGGTGTTTGCCCTGGAAGTCTGCGTATTCATTTTCTGACAAATCAGATTAATGGGTGAAAAAAACGCGGCCCACGGCCGCGCCGCTCAATCGCCTGTGAACTTGCGAAGCAGGCGGTCCAGCTCGGCAAACTCGGCCTTCGTGAATTTGCGCAAGCGCGCGTTCAACACATGCGGTGCGACTTCCGGAATCCGCGCGGCGGTTTTCTGCCCCTGCGCGGTCAACGTCAGATTGACCACGCGGCGATCTTGCGGGTCGCGCGAACGTTCCAGCAGCCCTTTCGATTCCAGCTTGTCCAGCATCCGCGTCATCAGGCCGGTGTCGATTCCGAGCAGCTTCGACAGCTCGAAAGGCGTAGTTGCCACACCCTGCTTCAGCGAAAGCAGGATGCCCATCTGCTGCCCGTTGATGTCGAGGTCCTTGAGCGCCGCGTCCATTTCCGCGACGACGACGTTGCGGGCCTTGACGAGCCTGAAGCCGATACTCTCTGTAAGCATGAAGTTCTTCGTCGTGTAGTGGTCCATGGCGGCGTCCTCCTTGTTGATTTTCACAATATCTGCATTATCAGATAATGTCAAGAAGAGGATTGTGTGTTTCATTTTCCGTCCGAACCGGGTTGCCCAATCGGAATCAGTGTCCGCCGGCGGCTGCCGCGCCCGCGGCACCACCTTTGGTCGGCTTCGTCACCCAGATCAGCGGGATGATGACCACAAAGATCACCGCCGAGATCCAGAAGATGTCGTTCAGGCCCAGCATCGTCGCCTGCGCGTTCAGCGAGGCTTCGTAAAACTCCGTGGCCTTGGGAATGCCCGCGTCCAGCGCCGCCTGCAGGTGCGCGATCGCGCCGGAAAAAAACCGGGGGTCCTCCACGCTGCTTTGCTCGGCAAGTCGCGCATGGTGCAGGATCGTACGATCGCTCCATGCGTTGCTCATCAGCGACGTGCCCACCGCTCCCGCGAAAAATGCGCACGAAGTTGGACAGACCCGCCGCCGCCGGAATCTCCTCCGGCTTCAGACCCGACAGGATGATCGCGGTCAGCGGCGTGAAGAACAGCGCGGTCGGAATGCCTTGCAGCAAAGTGGGCAGCACGAGCGTCCACGCGTCGATGCCGGTCGTGTAGTTGGAACGCATGAAGAACACCCCGGCGAATCCGACGAACGCAAGCGTGGCGAGCACCCGCATGTCCGAGCGCGGCATGATCTTGCCCATCACCGGCGCGAGGATCACGGCGAAAATGCCGAGCGGCGCGGTCACGAGCCCCGCATCCACCGCCCGGTAGCCGAGGAAGCCCTGAATCCACTGCGGCAGGATCACGAGGTTGGCGAAGAAGATCGCGTAGGCGACCGAAATCGCAATCGTGCCGCCGAGGAAGTTACGTCTGGCGAAAAGCCGCAGGTTGACGATCGGCTTTTCCTCGGTCAATTCCCAGATCAGGAAAAACAGGAAGCTGACCGCGGCGACGATCATCAGCGCCCAGATCACCGGCGAGCTGAACCAGTCGAGGTCGCGGCCCTTGTCGAGCATGATCTGCAGCGGTGCGACCCATGCGATCAGCGAGATCAGGCCGACCTTGTCGATCGGGAGCTTGCGCGACGGCGTCTCGCGATCGCGGTAGATCGCCCAGATCGCGCCCGCGGCAAACAGGCCGACCGGCACGTTGATGTAGAAGATCCACGACCAGCTGTAGCTGTCGGTGATCCAGCCGCCGAGCGCCGGACCCGCGATCGGCCCGACCGTCGCGGTCATCGCCCACAACGCCAGCGCGTTCGAACTTCTTTCCTTCGGAAACGACGCGAGCAGCATGGCCTGCGACAACGGCACCAGCGGCCCCGCCACCGCGCCCTGCACGACGCGGGCGACGAGCAGTACCAGCAGGTTCGGAGCGAGTCCGCACGCCGCCGATGACAGCACGAACAGCAGAATCGCCCAGACAAACAGCTTGACCTGGCCGATGCGCTGCGTGAGCCACCCCGTCAACGGAATCGACACCGCGTTGGCCGCGGCAAACAGCGTAATAACCCATGTGCCTTCGTCGATCGACACGCCGAGGTTGCCCGAGAGCGTCGGAATCGCGACGTTGGCGATCGACGAATCGAGCACGTTCATGAAGGTGGCGAGCGCTACGGCAAACGTGCCGAGTGCGAACTTTGCGCCAGTCAGCTGGGCCGGCGCGCCCGGGTTGGTCGGTGGATTCATGTCCTCGTCTCGGTTCGGAGCGCCCTTCAGTGCCGGGCGATTATCTGCATTGTCAGATAAGTGGTTGAAAAAAACCGCCTTAGCGGTCGAGCAGTCTTGAAAGAAGCAGGCTCAACGCGTCGAAGTCCGACTTCGAGAAGTGCGAAAGCCGCTCGCTCCATGCTCCCTGGACAACCCGTGTGTGGCGCGCGGCGATGGCCCGCCCTTTCTGCGTCAATGAAACATTGACGAGTCGACGATCCCTGCCGTTGCGGGCGCGCTCGATCAATCCGCTGTCTTCGAGCCTGTCCAGCACGCGGGTCATCCGTGTCGGGTGGACGCCAGCCAATTTCGACAGGGCGGCCGGTGTTTTCGCGCTCCCGCGCGCCAGCGTGAGCAGAACGCCGCGCTGCTGCAGATTGAGTCCTGCATCCGCGAGCCCTGCCCTGAGTTCGCTTGCAATCAGCTGACGCACCTGACCCAGCATGGACACCAGCTTCTGCGTCCGCTCGAAGTCTTCGTTGATCGAATCGTCCATCGATCGCCTCTTCGGTATCTGACTTCAATATATTTGACTATGCAGATTTGTGCAAGCGCATTTCCTCGCCGTATGCGCTGCGCGGTGCAAAACTGAATTGATCTACCGGCGACAATCGCGACCGGCACCGACAGAACGACTGCCGACACGTGTCATCACTCACCGCTTGTTCCTGCGGCTCACAACTGTTTGTCCGCGCCTTGTGTGCAAAAGCGCAGCACGACTGCATAAATTAGTAGCCATCGGAGCCAACAGTCCGATCACAGATTGCTGATCCAACCAACTTCGAGGTTCACTATGAGTCAGTCTCCCAAAGTCATCGTGGTCACCGGTGCATCGCAAGGCATCGGCGCCGAAACCGTCAAGGCATTTCGCAAGCTCGGCCATAACGTGGTCGCGACATCGCGCAGCATCAAGCCGTCCGACGATCCCAACCTCGTCACGGTGGCCGGTGACATTGCCGATCCGGCCACCGCCCGACGCGTGATCGACACAGCGGTGGCACGTTTCGGTCGTGTCGATACGCTCGTGAACAATGCGGGCATTTTCGTGGCCAAGCCGTTCACGCAGTACACGGCCGAAGATTACGCGACCATCACCAGCATCAATCTCGCGGGCTTCTTCCACATCACGCAGTTGGCGATCGCCGAGATGGAGAAGCATGAGCGCGGCCATGTGGTCAGCATCACGACGACCCTCGTCGATCACGCGATCGACGGTGTGCCGTCCGTGCTGGCCTCGCTGACCAAGGGCGGCCTCGCCGCCGCGACCCGCTCGCTTGCGATCGAGTACGCGAAGCGCGGCATTCGCGCCAATGCAGTTTCGCCCGGCATCATCAAGTCACCGATGCATGCGCCCGAAACCCATGCGGCGCTCGGCGCATTGCATCCGGTAGGTCATATGGGCGAGATGAGCGACATCGTGAATGCGATCCTCTATCTCGACTCGGCGCCGTTCGTGACCGGCGAGATCCTGCATGTGGACGGCGGCCAGAGCGCGGGCCACTGAGCGGGGCCATGCGATGAAGACGCGCGCGCCGCTCAGTGCGCGCGCGTGCGTGGCGCGGGCACAGGGGGTGTCGTGGGCGTGGCCAACTGCTCGATCAGAAATTCGACGAAAACCCGCACGCGCGAAGTCAGATAGCGCGCGTGCGGATAAAGCAGGATGAATGGCCGCGTACGCCCGCCCGCTTCGCGCAACACTTCCACGAGCCGACCTTCGCGCAGGTCGTCGGCCACGACGAAGCGATAAGTCTGAAAGAGACCCGCGCCGGCACGCGCGAGCGTCACGCCGGCGAGCGCATCGCCCGAGGTTCCATAGCTTCCCCGGGTCAGCACGTCGCCATTGTCAGCCGAGCCCTCGAAGGTCCACGCGAGATGACGCCCGCTGCTCGGCATTTCGAACTGGATGCACTCGTGAGTCTGCAGGTCCTCGACGGTGTTCGGCACCCCCGCGCGTTGCAGGTAGGTGGGCGTCGCCACCACGACCATTTCCGCATCTTCGAGCTTGCGCGCGACGAGGTTTGAATCGGCCGGTGCGCGTCCGCGTATCGCCAGATCGAAACCTTCGTCCGCGAAGTCGATGTTGCGGTTGCTCAGGTGCGTCTCGACCTGGACTTGCGGATAGCGCTCGCGAAACGCCGGCAGCAGCGGCAACACGCGATAGTGCCCATACGGCGTCGGCATGCTGATGCGCAGCATGCCTGCCGGTGTGGTTTGCTCGCCCGTCACTTCGCGCTCGGCGTCCATCAGTTGCGACAACGCCTGACGGCACTGCTCGAAGTAGCGCCGCCCCGCGTCGGTCAGACGGATCTGGCGCGTCGTGCGCACGAACAGGCGCACGCCGAGCCGTTCCTCGAGCCGCGCCACCGAGCGGCTCACCGCCGCCGGCGTGACACTCGCGGCGTTGGCCGCGAGCGTAAAGCTTCCGAGCTCCGCCGCGAAACAGAAGAGCTCGATGCTGCCCAGCAGCAGATCGTCGAATTTGCGTTGCATGCCTGTCTCCCTTTGTTTTTTTGTTTCGAGGATGCGTGCCGATGTTTTCGATCGATGCGAGGCATGAAAATCAGACTGCTCAGTTCCACACCGATTGCAGCCGCTCGATACTTTCACGCGTTTCGCGTTCGAGTTGCGCGATCAGTTCGCCGGCGGGCATCGAACGCGCAAGCGGCGCGGCCTGCCCCGCCCATTGCGCGCCGTAGCCGAACTCACCCTTGGCTTTGGCGGCAGCATTGAGCGCCTTGCCGGCGTCGTAAGTGATCGGATAGGAAGGCGTTTGCGGGGCCTGCGGGTCCTCGCCGAGCGCCGTGAAGCGATTGACGATGCTGCGCGCGAGGCGCCCCGATATGGCCGAAGTGAATGTCGTCGAGCGCGCCGCATCGCTGAGCAACGCGCTGCGATAAGCGTCGTCGATCGAGGTCTCCGGGCATGCGACGAAGGCCGTGCCCATTTGCGCCGCCTGCGCGCCCAGCGCAAGCGCGGCCGCGATGCCGGCGCCGTCCATGATGCCGCCCGCCGCGATCACGGGCAGGTCGAACTCGCTCGCCAGCAGACGCGTCAATGCGAACGTGCCGAGGCGCTCGTCGCGCGAGGTCGTGTCGAATATGCCGCGATGACCGCCCGCCTCGATGCCCTGCGCGACGATCGCATCGACGCCTGCTTCGACGGCCGTCGCCGCTTCGTCGAGATTGGTCGCGCTCGCCAGCAAACGGATGCCCGCGTGCTTCAGTTGCGCGATCACCGCATCGGGCGGCAAGCCGAAATGGAAGCTGACGACGGCCGGCTTCTCCGCGAGCAGCATCGCCTGCATCGCGGTGTCGACGACGAAGCTCGTGTAGATCTCGGAGAGCGCTTGCGGCGGCGTCGCGCCGTATTGCCGGAACACCGGTTCGAGCCAGGCGAGCCATGCACGCTCGACGGCCGCATCGGGTGTGGCCGGGCGATGGCAGAACACATTGATGTTGAACGGTTTCGTGGTTAGCTCGCGGGTCTGGTGGATCGCGCGGCGCGCGTTCTCCGCGTTCATCGCGGCAACGCCGAGCGAGCCCAGACCGCCCGCGTTCGACACCGCGGCCGCGAGCGCCGGCGTGGTGACGCCGGCCATCGGCGCCTGAATGATCGGCTTGTGGATGCCGAGCGTGCGCAGTAACGCGCGATTGTCCGCTTGAGTGCTCATGTTCCCTTCCCACCGGATGCGTTAAAAGGTTCAATGTACCTGCCGGCT
Organism: Paraburkholderia youngii; assembly: GCF_013366925.1. Lineage (NCBI taxonomy): Bacteria > Pseudomonadati > Pseudomonadota > Betaproteobacteria > Burkholderiales > Burkholderiaceae > Paraburkholderia > Paraburkholderia youngii. The sequence goes on along the minus strand of NZ_JAALDK010000001.1, from coordinate 4,444,923 downwards.
TGCCTGCCTGTCAGGCTCCAGCGCGGCCGTGCGCCCAGCGCGCGAGGCCACCGCAGGCGATCAGCCGCGCGCCGGTCACGAAGAATACACGGTGATGATCGGCTCGATCGACTGGTTGGCGAGCAGATGCATAGCCGCCTACCAAACCGGCGATCAAACGCAGCGCGATCAGCTCGTCAACATTGTGCGCCACGCCGATCAACGGCAGCGCCAGGGCCATACCGATCGCCGGTACAGACGAAACCGTCGCATTCATTTCGCGCTGCGCGCGGCAAACGGATCGACGGCGAGTGCGAGAAGGAGCGCCACCGCGCCAATCGCGTAGAGCACCGGATAATTGCCGCCGGTCACGCGGAGAACCTGAAGAACCCGCTGTGCAGCAGCACGGGCTTCGCGCCGACCTCCTCGAGCAGCTGTTTGGCGGCCTGCTCGATCTGATAGCGGTGCGCGAGGAACGCCTGGACCAGATCGTCCTCGCGCAGCGAGCGCGCGCCGAAGTGATCTTCGAGCGCCTCGGCGGTAATCGCGCACTGCACGGACCGATCGTCGACGTGCGCCGGAAACGCCAGCACCAGATCGCGGGCGCAGTATTCGGGCATGCAGGATGGAAAGGAAATATGCATGGTGACGCCCCCAAGCGCATGAAGTGCCGCGACGTCTCCAGCTTAATCACGCAATCCACCGCGGATTTGACGTACGTCAAGGCGGCGTTCCGCGTCATCAGCGGCGGCGTCGCGTCGTGGTGCGGCAAACGCACCGAGGCCGCGTGATCATCCGTGCGCCATTAGCGCTGTCAGAGCGGGTGCCACACGGTTTGAGCAACGCCGGCCGCCACACACAGCACGACAACCGCAAGCGGCGGCACCTTCCAGCGCAGTAACAGCAAAAAGCCGATACACGCGACCGCGAAATCCGTCGCGGACAACACCGCGCTCGTCCACACCGGCGAATAGAGCGCGGCGGCCAGCAGCCCGACCACCGCGGCATTGACGCCGGCAAGCGCCGCCGCCATCGCCGCACGCGCTCGCAGCGCCTGCCACCACGGCAATGCGGCGAGCACGAGCAGCAGTCCCGGCAGAAAGATGCCCACTGTCGCCAGCAGTGCGCCGCTCCAGTGTCTCGGTGGCAGCGCCATCATCCAGCCGAGAAACGCCGCGAACGTGAACAGCGGTCCGGGTACCGCTTGGACCGCGCCATAGCCGGCCAGGAAGTCGTTGGGCGAGACCCATCCGGTCGCGACGGTTTCACGCTGCAAAAGCGGGAGCACTACGTGCCCGCCGCCGAACACGAGCGCGCCCGAGCGATAGAACGCGTCGAATACGCGCAGGCCTTGCGAGGGCCCGCTTGCCGCCCATAGCGGCAACGCGAACAGCAATGCGCAAAACACCACTAGCGCGACGATGCCGGCCGTGCGCGACACCTGAAAATCGCCGGCCCGCAGAGGAGTGGCGCGTGGCGCTTGCGCCGCCGTGGTTCGGCACAGCGCGACACCGAGCACGGCGCCAGCGCCGATCACGATCAGTTGGGCGTAGACGGTGCCAAGCACACTCAGCAATGCGAGCGATGCGAGCGCGATCGCCGCGCGGCGGCGATCCGGACAAAGACGCCGCGCCATGTCCCAGACGGCCTGCGCGACGACGGCCACCGCGACGAGTTTCAGGCCATGGATCACAGCCGTGCCGAGCGCCCCGCCGAGGTCCGGCGCGATCGCGGCAAAGGCCAGCATCACGAGTACCGACGGCAGCGTGAAGCCGCACCAGGCGGCAAGGCCCCCAGCCCACCCGGCCCGCAGCAACCCGATCGAAAATCCCGCCTGGCTGCTCGCGGGGCCCGGCAGAAACTGGCATAGGCCGATGAGGTCGGTGAAGGCTTCGTCGTCGAGCCAGCGGCGCCGCTCGACGAACTCGCGCCGGAAGTAACCGATGTGAGCGATCGGGCCACCGAAACTGGTCAGCCCGAGTTTGAGAAATGCGCTGAACACCTCGATAACGCGCGTGAACCGTGAGCGGCGCGGCGACGACAAATCAGTATCCATGGATGGGCGGGGCGAGCGATGTCGATTTCGCGAGGTGGCGGAGCCACGGGTCGGCGACAGGGCCTCGTGTTTTGACGACGCACAGTATAGAGGTCTGCCGCGCGACCATGCGCGCCACCGCTCCGGCTCGCCGCGCCCCGCCTAAGACGCCTCGATCAACACCTTCAGCGCGCGCGTGCTCGACGCGCTGGAGAACGTCTCGTAAGCCGAAAGAATATCGTCGAGCCGGAACCGATGCGTGATCAGACGCGTCGGATCGATCCGCCCCGCCTTGACCGTCTTCATCAGCATCGGGGTACTGACGGTATCGACGAGACGCGTCGTAATCGCGATGTTGCGATCCCACAGCTGTTCCAGATGCAGATCGCACTTCACGCCGTGTACGCCGATGTTCGCGATCGTTCCGCCAGGCGCGACCAGTTGCTGGCAAAGCTCGAACGTCGGCGGAATGCCGACCGCTTCGATCACGCAGTCGGCGCCGACCGATTCCGTCAGCTTCAGCACTTGCGCGACCGCATCGGTATGCGCGTTGTCGACACACGCGGTCGCGCCGAAGCGGTGCGCGACCTCGAGCCGGTTGACATCGGGATCGATCATGATGATCTGCGCCGGCGAGTAGAACTGCGCGGTCAACAGCGCCGCGAGCCCGATGGGTCCGGCGCCGACGATCGCCACCGTAGAGCCCGGCTGAACCTTGCCGTTGAGCACGCCGCATTCGAAGCCGGTCGGCAGAATGTCGGACAGCATCACGAGCGCCTCTTCGTCGAGGCCGGCCGGAATCCGGTACAGACTGCTCTGCGCATGCGGAATGCGCACGTATTCGGCCTGCGTGCCGTCGATCCGGTTACCGAGAATCCAGCCGCCCGTCGTGCAATGCGAATACATCCCGCGCCTGCAGTAGTCACAGCGACCGCACGAGGTAATGCACGAGATCAGCACGTGATCGCCGGCCGCGAGCCCGCTCACCGCGTCGCCGACCTGATGCACGACACCGACGCCTTCGTGGCCGAGAATGCGGCCCGGCTCGCAGCTCGGCACTTCGCCTTTGAGAATGTGCAGATCGGTGCCGCAGATCGTCGTGCGAGTGACTTTGACGATTGCATCGGTGGGCGCCGCGAGTTCGGGGATCGGCCGTTCGTCGAGCGACTTTTTGCCCGGACCGTGATAAACGAGTGCTTTCATGACGGACTTCTCCTGTGGCCGGAATGAAACACGATGCTTCCTATTGCGTCACGCGCTTACATCATGCGCCCCGGCATGGCGGGCGGCTTGATCTGGGTCAAGCATGTGGGTTCAACTAATTGCGGGCCGCGGCGTCCGAGTTACGAAAACAACGCCGACGCATCGATGTCGGTCATTTTCTCGAGTTCGTCGCGGCGCGTATCGCACGCTCGCCTGATCGTCGCGCCTTGGGCGATCCACACGGCCAGCGAAATGAACGCGAAGCTACCGAGCGCAATAAATGCCGTCGGGTAGCCGAAGCGGCTGGCGAGCCATCCGCCGAGCAGTGGACTCAGGCAACCGCCGGCGGCTTCCACGCTTTGCACCGCGCCCTGACCGAGGTTCACCCGCCCGCTGCCATGCAACAGGTGCACGACGAGAGCCGGGATCGCGACGCTTTGCAGCCCGGAGCCCAGACCGTCGAAGATTTGCACCGGCACGATCCCCCACTCGGCCGTGATCCATGCCGCGGTCAAGCCGCGCAGCGGCAGCGTGATCAGCGTCGCGAGGATGACCCACCAGAAACCCCAGCGGCGGATCGCGCGGCTCGCGTAGACAGCCGCGCACAGCATCACAAGCTGGGAAATGATGATATTGGCCGCCGTGATCGCGCTGGCGTCGCGGTGGTGGGCCGCCGCTTGCGCAAGGCTGTAAAGCGGCAGCAGCGTGGAATTGCCGAGGCTGAAGGCGGCCAGCGCGAGCGCGAGCAACAGCAACGGGCGGCAGCGGATCAGCGCGCGCACGCTGTCCGCGCGCACCTGCGAGCGATCCTTGTCGTCCTCGTGCGCGAGGCCGCGCGCATAGTGCCGATGCACCGCGCGCGCGGGAATCAGCAACACGGAGACAATGCACGCGATCCCGAACGCCGCCCCGAGCGCGAACACCCAGACGATGCCGAGCCACCAGCCGATCGCACCGGACAAAGCCGCCGCCACGATGTTGCCGGCGTGGTTCGCCACCTGGTTGCGGCCGTATTGCCGGTCGAAGTTTCTGCGGCCGGTCATGCCGAGCGTCAATCCCATCAGCGCGGTGCCCATGACCGAGCCCGCCACTGCCGTGGCGATCTGCGAGAACGCGATCGGCCAGTAGCCGCGCGAGAGCCAGATCACGCACGCGGCGGCGACCGTCAGCGCGCTTGCGGCAACCACCACCGCGCGCCGATGGTAAATGGCATCGACCAGCGCGCCAGCCGGGGCCGTCACGAGCACGCTGACGATGGCCCCCAGCGTCAGCACGGTGCCGATCGTGTCGGGGCTCCATCCATGCGCTTGCAGATAGATGCCGAGAAAGGGTCCCGCGCCTGCCTGCACATCGGCGGCGAAGAAGCTGACTGCCAGTAACGGGGTGGTCGGTTTCGTGTTGTGTTCTTCCAGTTTTTGGCGGGCGCGAGCGACGGGCTTCCATCGATCAGGCGTCCGTCGGGACACTGCGCAAGGCGATCAGCGCATATCCCGCTGGAGCATCGAGCGTGCCTGGGACTGCCTTGAAGGTCACTGCCATTCAGTTCCCGTCCATCGGTTTGCCGATATTGGAGGTTGCGGCAATGCATGCATCGCAAGCAGTTGCTGATGGCGTGCTTCGGTGGCCTCGTCGGCGGGAAACATGGATTCGATGCGCAGTTCCTGCGCGGCCACGTTTTGCGGTGTACCCACGGTCGTGACCATCGAGAAATAGCGCAGCACCACGCCTTCGCTGATGAAGCCGAGTGGAATCATCGGCAGCGTCGCGGGCGTCGTGGAAGAGCCATGATGCGTCTTCCAGTCGCGTGGCACATCGGGATACGCAAGCAGTTCATCGAGTAGACGCTTCGTGTGGGCACCGATGACATGACCCACCGATTCACGATACACGCGTTGCAGCAGGCTTCGCGCGACCTCATCCCAATCGGCCACGAACGGACGCATGCCGAGCGGATCGAAGATCAGATGCAGCATGTTGCGCGGGCCTTCGCGCGCAGCCATGTCGATGAAGCAGTTGAAAAAGCGCGGAGCCGCGTCGTTGCTCATCAGCACGTTCCAGTCGCGGTCCATCACGAGCGCCGGAAACGGCTCATGCTGACGCACGACCCGTTCGAGCGCGCGAACCACGCCGTTCATCTCTTGCGCATTCCACGGCGCTTCCGAATAGACCGGTGCGTAACCGGCGGCAAGCAGCAGCGCATTGCGCTCGCGCAGCGGCACGTCGAGAGTCTGCGCAAGCGTCAGCAGCGTGTCGCGGCCCGGCACGCTGCGCCCGCTTTCGATGAAGCTGATCTGCCGCTGCGAGAAGCCGGCCTCGAGCGACAGATCGAGCTGACTCACGCCGCGCACGTCACGCCAATAGCGCAACAGACTACCGAGATCGCCCGGCTGCACTTTCGGATCGTGACTCGTGACGTTCATCGCATTGCCCTCCTTTTTATCGGCTGAAAACAACTGCTGCGCGCCATCCAATTGGCGGCGCAATAGCCGAAGATTAGCGGCGGCCGCGCGGCGCGCCAATTACATCGGATGTCATCGTCATCGGCCAATCGACGGCGGCTTCTTTCTGGCGACCCGCCTGGGCGCGGACTATGATGTTTGAGTTTGTTCCCCTCTTGTCCCGTTCACCACTGGAAAGGAAGAACGTCATGCCCACGATGAAAGCAGTCGAAGTGAAGCAGGCAGGCGGCCCGCTCGAACTGGTCGAGCGTGAAGTGCCCGAGGCGGGCGCGGGGCACGTGCGCATCAGGATTCAGGCTTGCGGCATCTGTCATAGCGATGTGATGACCAAGGACGGGCTGTGGCCGGCCCTCGCCTATCCGCGCGTGCCCGGTCATGAGATCGCGGGCGTGATCGACTCGCTCGGTGCGGGTGTCGAGGGCTGGCAGCTCGGGCAGCGCGTCGGGGTCGGCTGGCACGGCGGCCATTGCGGCAAATGCGAACACTGCCGCCGGGGCGACTTCGTGCTGTGCAAGTTTGCGCTGATCCCCGGCATCAGCTACGACGGCGGCTACGCCGAATACATGGTGGCCCCGGTCGAAGCGCTGGCGCGCATTCCCGACGATCTGTCCGATGTCGATGCCGCGCCGCTGCTGTGCGCGGGCATTACGACCTTCAACGCGATACGCAATAGCGGCGCGCGCGCCGGCGACGTGGTCGCGATTCTCGGCATCGGCGGCCTCGGTCATCTAGGCGTGCAGTTCGCGCGCAAGATGGGTTTTCGCACGGTGGCGATCGCGCGCGGTCAGGACAAGGCCCCGCTCGCGCAGCAACTGGGCGCGCATCACTACATCGACAGCAAAACGGAAAACGTCGCCGAGAAGCTCCAGGCACTGGGCGGCGCGAAGCTGATCCTCGCCACGGTGACGAGCGGCAAGGCGATGACAGCCACGCTCGGCGGTCTCGGCCTGAACGGCAAGCTCGTGATGGTCGGCGTCTCGGAAGAGCCGATCGAAGTGCCGATCGTGCAGTTCATCATGGGACGCAACTCGGTGCAAGGCTGGCCGTCCGGCACCTCGGCCGATTCGCAGGACACACTCGCGTTCAGCGCGCTCACCGGCGTCAAGCCGATGATCGAGGAGTATCCGCTCGCCGAGGCCGCGCAGGCCTACGACCGGATGCTGAGCGGACACGCGCGTTTCAGGGTGGTGCTGAAGATGGTCTGAGTCGATGACTGGGAAGGAGACGAAGAAAAAACGCGATTGCCGGCATCCCGGCAATCGCGCTCGATGACTACTCAAAGCTACCTTCAAACACTGCGTCGGCGTGGTAAGCAACCACGCGCGCCGCAGTGGCTGGATCAAGCCAGATCGAAACGATCCAGATTCATTACCTTGACCCACGCGGCAATGAAGTCGCGCATGAACTTCTCCTTACCGTCCTCGCTCGCGTAGACCTCGCTCAAGGCGCGCAGCACCGAGTTCGAGCCGAACACCAGATCGACACGGGTACCCGTCCACTTGACCTCGCCGGTCTTCGCGTCGGCGCCTTCGAACGTTTCCGCGGCCTCCGACACCGGCGTCCATTCCGTACCCATATCGAGCAGGTTACGGAAGAAGTCGTTGGTCAGCGTTTCCGGTTTGTCCGTCAGCACACCTTCCTTGCCACCGCCCACCTTCAGCACGCGCAGGCCGCCGATCAGCGCCGTCATCTCGGGCGCCGTCAACGTCAGCAGTTGCGCCTTGTCGATCAGCAGCTTCTCCGCCTCCACCGGGAACTTGCCGCCCAGATAGTTGCGGAAGCCGTCGTGGACCGGCTCGAGCGCGCCGACCGATTGGACGTCGGTCTGATCCTGCGACGCATCCATGCGACCCGGCGAGAACGGCACCGTCACCTGCTGCCCGGCGTTCTTCGCGGCCTGCTCGATGCCGGCGCCACCGGCCAGCACGATCAGATCGGCGAGCGAAATCTTCTTGCCGCCGGACTGCGCACCGTTGAACTCGCTCTGGATGCCTTCGAGCACCTTCAGCACCTTCGCGAGCTCGGCCGGCTGGTTGACTGCCCAGTCCTTCTGCGGCGCGAGCCGGATGCGTGCGCCGTTGGCGCCGCCGCGCTTGTCCGAGCCGCGGAACGTCGAGGCCGATGCCCACGCGGTCGTGACCAGCTGCGACACCGACAGTCCGGACGCGAGGATCTTCTGCTTCAGCGCCGCGACGTCCTTGTCGTCGACGAGCGGGTGATCGACGGCCGGAATCGGGTCCTGCCACAGCAGTTCCTCGGCCGGCACTTCCGGGCCCAGATAGCGGGCGCGCGGACCCATGTCGCGGTGCGTGAGCTTGAACCATGCGCGCGCGAACGCGTCGGCGAACTCGTCCGGGTTATCCATGAAGCGCCGCGAGATCTTTTCGTAGATCGGGTCGAGGCGTAGCGACAGGTCGGTCGTCAGCATCGTCGGCAGCAGTTTTTTCGACGGGTCGTGCGCGTGCGGGATCGTCGGCTCCGCGCCCTTCGCAACCCACTGATTCGCGCCGGCCGGGCTCTTGGTCAGTTCCCACTCGTGGCCGAACAGGTTGTGGAAATAGCCCATGCCCCACTGCGTCGGCGTCGAGGTCCACGTGACTTCGATACCGCTCGTGATCGTGTCGCCACCCTTGCCGGTGCCGAAGCTGTTGCGCCAGCCGAGCCCCATCTCCTCGAGACCGGCACCTTCCGGTTCCGGACCGACGTTCTCGGCGGGCCCCGCGCCGTGCGTCTTGCCGAATGTGTGGCCACCGGCGATCAGCGCGACCGTTTCCTCGTCGTTCATCGCCATGCGGGCGAATGTTTCGCGGATGTCGACCGCCGCGGCGAGCGGATCGGGATTGCCGTCCGGGCCTTCCGGGTTCACGTAGATCAGGCCCATCTGCACCGCGCCGAGCGGGTTTTCGAGGTTGCGTCCGGGCGGATCGGTGCGGCTCTTTTCGGTGCCGTGCAGTTCTTCGTCGGCGACCAGCACGCCTTCGTCGTCTTCCCTGCCGGCCGCGCCCTTGCCATAGCGCACGTCGCCGCCGAGCCAGGTCTTTTCATTGCCCCAATAGACGTCCTGATCCGGTTCCCACGTGTCCTCGCGCCCGCCGCCGAAACCAAATGTCTTGAAACCCATCGTTTCGAGCGCGACGTTGCCGGTCAGGATCAGCAGGTCGGCCCACGAAATTTTCTGCCCGTATTTCTGCTTGATCGGCCATAGCAGCCGGCGCGCCTTGTCGAGGCTCACGTTGTCCGGCCAGCTGTTGATCGGCGCGAAACGCTGCTGGCCGCGCCCTGCGCCGCCGCGGCCGTCGCCGATGCGGTAGGTGCCGGCGCTGTGCCATGCCATACGGATAAACAGCGGTCCGTAGTGGCCAAAGTCAGCGGGCCACCAGGGCTGCGAATCGGTCATCAGCGCGGCGAGGTCTTTCTTGATCGCGTCGTAGTCGAGGCTCTTGAATGCCTCGGCATAGTTGAAGTCCTTGTCTAGCGGATTGGAGCGGTTGGAATGCTGGTTCAGCAGATCGACGCGCAATTGCTTCGGCCACCAGTCTCGAATGGTCGTCCCGCCGCCGGCGGTGTGGATGAACGGGCACTTTGCTTCGTTTGACATGCGTTCTCTCCTTTGGAGGATGTCTCCGTTGTCGATCGGAGTCGGTGCGAAGCACTTTCTCCAATCCCATGCAAGGTACTTGTTATGCGTTTGTCATCCTGTCAGGCGTCCGTGGCAATTTGACGATCGAGGAACCCGACAGTCGGCCGAATGATTCGGCAGTGCACTCATGAAATCCAGGGTTGAAGGAAACGCAGCCGGAGTCTCCAACAGATGACTCCGGCCGACGCGCCACTCCTATTCGAATATAGGCGAGGGCAAAGTTCAATAGAATTCGAATCCGGCAATGCCGGTAATAGATGGCGACTATAGCGGCCAACAATCGCGCGGCGCGCTCCATTACTGTATGCCGATCGATCGTCGCTGCGTCGAAGCTTGAGCGCGCCCCGCTGTTTTGCGCCAGGCGCGGTCTACTGTGTGATAGGGTTTCGCGTTTCATCAGCAACAGAATGGGCACTGTTTTCTTTTCAGGCAAACGCTTCGGACAACGCCTGAGCGGAGCAGAATGACGCCAACCGGCGTGCGCCCGAGGAGTGTCCCGAACCGTGTCCAAAGCTGCCCCGAATGCTGAGCTCGCCACCGTCCAGCCCGTCGAATCGCTCCTCGTGCCGGAACTGCTCGATGGCCGCGACGGCACCAATCGCGGCGCGGCGGAAAACTCCCAGCTATCGGCGCGCAACGACCTCGACGCCGTGCGCGCGTGGCTCTCCAATTACGCCGACACCAAGACCACCTTCGACAACTACCGCAAGGAAGCCGAACGGCTGCTGCTGTGGGCCGTCGTGCAGCTCGGCAAGCCGCTGTCGTCGCTGACGCACGAGGATCTGCTGCTGTTCAAGGCGTTCATCGCCGATCCGCAGCCGGCCGCGCGCTGGGTGTCGGCGAACGGCGGCAAGTACGCGCGCGGCGACGCGCGCTGGCGGCCGTTCAACGGGCCGCTGTCGCCGGCCAGCCAGCGCCAGGCGCTGATCATCCTGAACGCGATGTTCACGTGGCTCGTCAACGCGGGCTATCTGCGCGGCAATCCGATGGCGCTGCTGCGACAGCGCGCGAAGCGCTCGGCGCCGCGCGTCACGCGCTATCTGTCGACGTCGCTGTGGGACGAAGTGAAACTGTTCGTCGAGCAGTTGCCGCAAGATACCGATGCGCAGCGCGCGTACTACGCGCGCTGCCGCTGGCTGACCACGCTGTTCTATCTGCAGGGCATGCGCATTTCCGAGGTCGCCGGCGGGCAGATGGGCCAGTTCTTCCGAAGGCTCGGCGCCGACGGTCAGGACCAGTGGTGGCTCGAAACGCTCGGCAAGGGCGACAAGGAGCGGATCGTGCCGGTGTCGGCCGAACTGGTTCAGGAACTGCGCAGCTACCGGACGCTGAATGGCCTCGCCGCGCTGCCGACCCGCGCCGAGGAAACCCCGCTCGTGCTGCCCTTCAAGGGTCGCAACCGCTGCCTGTCGCGCTCGGCGATTCACGACGCGATCAAAGGCATCTTCGCGGGCGCGGCGATGTGGCTGCGCGCGCGCGGCGCCGAATTCGCCGATCGCGCCGACGAACTCGAGCGCGCGTCGGCGCACTGGCTGCGGCATACGGCCGGTTCGCACCAGGCGGACGGCGGCGTCGATTTGCGCACGATCCGCGACAATCTCGGCCACGTGTCGCTGAATACGACCAGCCTTTATCTGCACACCGAGGACGACGCGCGCCATACCGAGACCGTCAATCGGCACCGGATGAACTGGCACGACGCGAAGTCTAAAGAAGGCAATCCGGGCGGCAATTAAGCGCGGATCGGAGCCCCGGCTGCGCACGCATTGGCGCATGCGTTTTCGCCTGCGCGGTTTTCGCCTGCGCATTCATCAACTAATTTTCCCGATCGGCGATTCGTATCTCAAGAACGCAAAACGCCTGGCCGTTAAAAGGGCGTCGCTCGACAAATAAACAAGACAAACCGGGGAACGAAGTTGAAAAAGATCACCAAGGCGCTGTTGGCGTCGGCTGCGTGCGCGAGCTTTCTCGCGGGCTGCGTGACCAGTGGGCAAGGCCAGCTCGTCAGCGCCCCGAACCGCCCTACCGAAGTGACCGTGACCGCCTATCAGCCGTTGCCCACCGATGTGTACGTCGCGAATGTGGTCGACCGCGACGTGGTATTCGTCGGCGGCGATACGTATATCTGGGTCGTCGGCCGGGACGGCGTCCGGCAGCGCCAGTTCTACGCGCATGGCGATCGTCGCGCGGAGGTTTTCCATCGCCGTGAGGAACTGCGTCGCGTGATGGCAAGCCATGACGGTCATCTGCCGGGGTATCCGGGTGATGCGCGTGCGCCGCTCGCGCGCGCTGCCGGTCCCGCGCCGGCGCTGGCCGCGCACGGACAGTCGCCGCGCGCCCACAGGCACGCCACCGGGCCGCTCAGGCCTGCGCGCGTGACAGCCGCGCACGGGCAACCGCGCGTTGCCAACATGCACGCCGCCGGGTCGGTCAGGCCTGGACGCTCGATGGCCGCACACAGACAACCGCACAGCGCCGACATGAAAGTCGCCGGGCCGGTCACGCCCGCGCCGGCACCATCGGGCAAGCGGGTACCGAAAGAGCCGAGCAAGTCGTAACGTCGCCGACATGCGCATCATCGCGTAAGCGGCAAGACTGCGCGGGGAGCGGCTGGCGAGCGGCCGGCCTCTCGCGCCGGTGCGCCAGCAGCAAGCCGGAACCCGCTCCCAAAGCACCTGCGCACACCGCCCCTTCCCCCAACTCCCCGCCAATCCCACCCCATTGCCCGCTAGAATTGCCGGCTTTGCCCGCGTCGGGCGCGCCGCAAGGCAAAAATACGGGTTTTGCGCGCGCCGCACGCGCGGCCGACCCGGTCGCGAAGCGTCCCGGACAGTCTGGCGGCCCGGCGGTTGCATGATCATCGCCCAAGGCTCGCGCCCCCGGCCGCGCGCCGACCCGCAACATCACAGCCGCGCCCGGCCCGTCAGCTTCGCTGCCCGGCGCACGTGGCGCGGCGAGGACCGCTCGTCCCTAACAGAGCAGATCAGGAGCCTTTATGAGCGATTCGAACCCATCCTTCCTCGGCCGGATTTCGCTGGCCGTGGGCACGTTTTTTTCCGCATTCTCGGCAATGGCGAGTTCGCCGCCGACGTGCTGCGCCTGCGCAACGGCGAAAAGTTCGGCGCGGCCCCGGCGCCCGCCCCCGCCGCCGCGGCAACCCCGGCACCCGCACCCGCCCCGCAACCGAAGCCGCAACCCGCCCCGGTGCTGAAGGAGGCCACCCCCGACGCCGCGCTGCAACTGCTCGGCCTGCTGCAACGCGACGCGCGCTTCATCGATTTCGTCGAGGAAGACATCAAGGCCTATAGCGACGCCGACATCGGCGCGGCCGCGCGCCTCGTGCACGAAGGCTGCCGCGCGACGCTGCGCGAGCACTTCACGATCCGCCCGGTGCGCGACGAAGCCGAAGGCAGCCGAGTGACGCTGCCCGCCGGCTTCGACGCGAGTTCGGTGCGTCTGACCGGCAACGTGGTCGGCAGCGCGCCGTTTAGCGGCAGCATCAGCCATCGCGGCTGGCGCGTCGACGAGGTGCGTCTGCCGAAGCTCGCGGACGGCCATAACGCGAAGGTCATCGCGCCGGCGGAGGTGGAGCTATGAGCGACGCACGCTATTCCATCGGCATCGACCTCGGGACCACGCACTGCGCGCTGTCCTACGTGGACACGCACGCGAGCGACGGCGAGAAAACCACCCAGGAGGTGCTGTCGATCGCGCAGCTGACGGGCCCCGGCGCAATCGACACTCTGCCGCTCTTGCCATCGTTCCTGTACCTGCCGCATCCCGACGAACTGGCCTCCGGCGATCTGTACCTGCCGTGGACCGGCCAGCGCGAATTCGCGGTCGGCGAATTCGCGCGCAATCGCGGCGCCGGCACGCCGATCCGGCTCGTGTCGAGCGCGAAAAGCTGGCTGTGCCATCCAGGCGTCGACCGTCGCGCGGGCATTCTGCCGAACGACGCGCCGCCCGAAGTCACACGCGTGTCGCCGCTCGAAAGCTCGGTGCGTTATCTGACGCACCTGCGCGAGGCGTGGGACCACGCGCATCCGGACGCGCCGTTCGGCGAGCAGGACGTCACGGTGACGATCCCCGCGTCGTTCGACCCGGCCGCGCGCGAACTGACCGCGGAAGCAGCCGAGGCCGCCGGCTTCACGCGCATGACGCTGCTCGAAGAGCCGCAGGCGGCGCTCTATAGCTGGATCCAGAAGAGCGCCGGCCAGTGGCGCAAGCAGGTCAAGGTCGGCGACATCATCCTCGTCGTCGACGTCGGCGGCGGCACCACCGACCTGTCGCTGATCGCGGTGATCGAGCGCGACGGCAATCTCGAACTGCATCGCGTCGCGGTCGGCGATCACATCCTGCTCGGCGGCGACAACATGGACCTCGCGCTCGCGCACGTGGTCGCGCGCAAGCTCGCCGCGCAGGGCACCCAGGCCGACGCGTGGCAGCTGCGTGCGCTGACCTACGCTTGCCGCGCGGCGAAGGAAACACTGCTCAGCGACCCCGCGACCGACACCGTGCCGCTCGTCGTGCCGAGCCGCGGCTCGAAGCTGATCGGCGGCTCGATCCGCACCGAGCTGACGCGCGCCGAGCTCACGCAGACGATCCTCGACGGCTTCTTCCCGCAGGTCGACAGCGCCGCGCGTCCGGTGAGCCGCGCGCGGGTGGGTCTGACGCAGCTCGGTCTGCCCTATGCGCAGGACGCGGGTATCACGCGGCATCTGGCGGCGTTCCTCGGCCGTCAGGTCGGCGCGCTCGCCGAACTCGAAGGGCTCGGTGAAGCTGCGGCCAATGCCGCCGCGCAAAACGCGAGCTTTCTGCATCCGACCGCAGTGCTGTTCAACGGCGGCGTGTTCAAGTCGACGCTGCTGGTCGAGCGCATCATGAGCACGCTGAACGGCTGGCTCGCGGCCGAAGGCGCGGCGAGCGCGCGTCTGCTCGAAGGCGCGGACCTCGATCTGGCGGTCGCGCGCGGCGCGGCCTACTACGGCTACGTGCGACGCGGCCGCGGCGTGCGGATTCGCGGCGGCACCGCGCGCGCGTACTACATCGCGATCGAATCGGCGATGCCGGCCGTGCCCGGCCTCGAGCCGCCGGTGCAGGCGCTGTGCGTCGCGCCGTTCGGCATGGAAGAAGGCACCGACGCCGAGTTGCCCGCGCAGGAGTTCGGGCTGGTCGTCGGCGAGCCCGTGCATTTCCGCTTCTTCGGCTCGTCGGTGCGTCGTCAGGATCAGGTGGGCACGCTGCTCGAATACTGGGGCCCCGAGGAGTTGCAGGAACTCGAGGAAATTCAGGCGACGCTGCCGGCGGCCGGCCGCACCGCCGGTGAAGTCGTGCCGGTGAAGCTGCACGCGCGCGTGACCGAAACGGGCACGCTCGAACTGGAGGCGATCCCGCGCGGCTCCGACGAGCGCTGGAAAGTCGAATTCGACGTGCGCGGCAACCCGAATGCGTGAGTGACATGAAGCGGTACAGCGTCGGCATCGATCTCGGCACCAGCAACACGGTGCTCGCGTACGCGGAAGCAGGATCGCAGCAGATCCGCGTGTTCGAGATCGAGCAGCTGGTGAGCCCCGGCGAGGTCGCCGCGCGGCCGCTGTTGCCGTCGGTGCGCTATCAGGCGGCCGACGGCGAGCTGAGCGCGGCCGATCTGCAGTTGCCGTGGTCCGCCGCGCGCGCGGCGTCCGGCCAAGGCATACCCGCCGGGCAGCCGGTCGTGGTCGGCCGGCTCGCGCGGCTGCTCGGCGCGCAGGTGCCAGGGCGGCTCGTCGCGAGCGCGAAAAGCTGGCTGTCGCACGCTTCGGTCGATCGCGTCGCGCCGATCCTGCCGTGGGGCGCGCCCGACGACGTCCGCAAGATTTCTCCGCTCGACGCGAGCGCGAGCTACCTCGCGCACGTGCGGGCCGCGTGGAACCAGCACTTTCCGAAGGCGCCGCTCGAACAGCAGGACGTCGTGCTGACGGTGCCCGCGTCGTTCGACGAAGGCGCGCGTGCGTTGACCGTCGAAGCGGCGCGGCTTGCGGGGCTGCCGTCGCTGCGGCTGCTCGAAGAGCCGCAGGCCGCGTTCTATGACTGGCTGTTCCGGCATCGCGACACGCTTGCCGACGAGTTGGCGCACACCCGGCTCGTGCTGATTTGCGACGTCGGCGGCGGCACCACCGATCTGACGCTGATCGAAGTCGGCCTGACCGACCACGGCGAGCCGCGCCTGACGCGGGTCGGTGTCGGCAATCACCTGATGCTCGGCGGCGACAATATGGACCTCGCGCTCGCGCATCTGGTCGAGGCGCGGCTGTTGGGTGGTGCCGGTGGCGCTGGGCAGGCGCCGCAGCGGCTGTCGGCGGCGAGCCTGTCGCAGCTGGTCGAGCGATGCCGCGTCGCGAAGGAGCAGTTGCTCGGCGCGCAGGCGCCCGAGGCGGCGCCGGTCACGCTGCTCGGCGCCGGCTCGAAGCTGATCGGCGGTGCGCGCACCACCCAGGTCACGCGCGACGAGGTCGAGAAGATCATCGTCGATGGATTCTTTCCGCGCGTCGCCGCAGATCAACGACCGGGCCGCCCGCGCGGCGCGATCGTCGAATTCGGCCTGCCGTACGCGACCGATGCGGCGGTCACGCGGCATATAGCGGCCTTTCTCGAACGCTTCGCCGCGCAGTCGCGCAAGGCCCTCGGCGCGCACTCCAGCACGCCGGACCCATCCGGCACAGCCGCCCTGCCCGTTCCCGACACGCTGCTGCTCAACGGCGGCGTGTTCCGCGCCGACGCGCTATCGAGGCGTCTCGCCGACACGCTCGGCGGCTGGCGCGGCGCGCCGCTCCATGTGCTGCACAACGACAACCCCGACGTCGCGGTCGCGCGCGGCGCGGTCGCCTATACGCTCGCGCGCGCCGGCTTCGCGCCGAAAATCGGCGGCGGTTCGCCGCGCAGCTATTTTCTGGTGCTCGACGAAACGTCTGCCGGCAAAGACGTTGCCGAGCCGGACGCAGCGCCCGCGCAACGCGGCATCTGCCTGCTGCCGCGCGGCACCGAGGAAGCTCACGAGATTCTGATCGAGGATCGCACGTTCGCACTGCGGCTCGGACATCCGGTGCGCTTTCACCTGGTGTCGTCTAGCGCGGACACCGCATATCAGCCTGGCGAGCTGGTCGATCTCGCGGGCGGCGACTTCGTGCGCCTGCCGCCGATCGCGACGATCGTCCAGCCACGCGACGGCCAGCGCGCCCGCGAAACCGCGGTGCGCATCGCGACGTCGCTGACCGAGGTCGGCACGCTCGACGTCCATTGCATCGAGCTCGACGATCCATCGCAACGCTGGCTGCTCGAATTCCAGCTGCGCCACGGCGACGCGCAAGTAGACCTATCCGCCGATGGCGCGCCGCAACGCCACCCGGCGCTCGATCGCGCGATCGAACTGATCGACCGTTGCTTCGGCGCCCGCGCGCATAACGTCGACCCGAAGGAAATCAAACGCCTGCGCGCGCAGCTCGAACATCTGCTCGGCCCGCGCGATGGCTGGGGTAGCGCATTGCTGCGCGAGCTGTTCGGCGCGCTGTGGGAACGCGCGCGGCGCCGGCGCCGCTCCGCCGATCACGAGCGGCTGTGGCTGAATCTGGCCGGCTATTGCGTGCGGCCCGGCTTCGGCTATCCGCTCGACGAATGGCGCGTCGAGCAACTGTGGACGCTGTTCGACGACGGCATTCAATACGTGACCGACAGCCAGGTGTGGTCCGAATGGTGGACGCTGTGGCGCCGCGCGGCCGGCGGTCTCGGCGAGGACGAACAGTTGCGCGTGCTCGACGCGATGGACTATCTGCAGAAGGCCGCGCAATCGCGTCACAAGCTGCCGTTCGATGTCGCGAAGACCGGCTTCGCCGATATGTTGCGCCTGTCCGCATCGCTCGAACGGATTCCGGCGGAACGCAAGATCGAACTCGGCGAGGCGGTGCTCACGCGCTTGAAAAAGCCCGCGGAAAACCATCAAAGCTGGTGGGCAGTCGGACGGATCGGCGCGCGCCAGCCGTTCTACGGCAGCGCGCACAGCGTCGTGCCACCCGAGGTCGCCGCGCAATGGCTCGACGCGATCCTCGCGCTCGACTGGAAGAAGGTCGACCCGGCCGCGTTCGCCGCGGTGCAGATCGCCCGCATGACCGGTGATCGCTCGCGCGATCTGCCCGACGAACTGCGCGCGAGCGTCGTGCGACGCCTCGAAGCGGCGAGCGCGCCGCGCGCCTGGATCACGATGGTCAGCGAAGTCGTCGCGCTCGATAACGCCGACGAAGGCCGCGTGTTCGGCGAATCGCTGCCGGTGGGGTTGAAGCTGATCGGCGGCTAGAGCGTTTGGCGCTGCGCGAAGCTCAGCACCGCTCGCGCCGCGTCCGGATTGTCACGGTCCTCGAGGCTTTCCGCGAGCAGAGCGCGAAAGACCGGCAACTTGTCCTTGCCGTATTGGAGGCCAAATTCGCACAGCACTTCGGCGATCGCCGCTTGCCGGCTGTCGGCGCCCAGCGTGCTCGAAATGTGCGAGCTGCCGCGCGCCAATTCGAGCAGATAGGTCGAGCGGTAACGGTTCTTTTCGGCCTGTCGGCCGGATCGGGGTCCACGGGGCATCGTTGTTTTTCTCTGCCATTGTCGAACCCGCTATCTATCAGTCAAAGCTGAAGGAAACCTTAGGACGAATCGCGCATGGCTTGCTTGCCACCCGTCACATCAAGGCAAGCCGGCGATGAACGACCCGCATCCTCTCTCTCTCGTCAAAGCCCCAGACATGCCGCTCCAGCCGCAACGACCAGGCAGGCGAGCCAGCGCCCGCCATTGACCGCTTCCCCAAGAAACACCCGCCCGATCCGCACCGCGAACACCACGCTGGTTTCGCGCAACGCCGACACCGCACCCATCGCGCCCGACTGCAGCGCCCAGATCACGATGCCATACGCCGCGATCGACACCAAACCGCCGACGAGCGACGAGCCCACCGACAGCGGCTCGGCACGTACCGGTGTGCATAGCGGCGCGAGGCCGCGCATTGCGACGAACAGCAGCGGCATCAGCCAGTAGAACAGGAACATCCACGCGGTGTAGGTCAGCGGCTGACCGTCGGACAGTCTCACGCCGATGCCGTCGATCACGGTATAGAGCGCAATCGTCGCACCAGTCGTCAGCGCGCTCAGCACACCCGCGCGCGACACGTGCCGCCCCTGCAACGCGATCGCGATGATGCCGCCCGAGACCATCGCGATCCCGAGCGCGTGCAACGGGCCGATCGCTTCACGCGCGAACAGCGCCGCGCCGAGCGTGACGAGCAGCGGCGACGAGCCACGCGCGATCGGATACGCGAGCGCCAGGTCGCTGCGTCGATACGACCGCACGAGGCTCACGTTGTAGAAGATATGCACGAGCCCCGATGCAACGAGGTAGGGCCAGCAGGCGCTGGCTGGCAAGGGATTGACCAGGACGACGAGCGTGGCGACAGCCGCGATGGCGATGCTCATCCAGGTCATCGACAGGAACCGGTCGCGGTTGCCGTGCAGCATCGCGTTCCAGCTCGCGTGAAGCATCGCGGCAAAAAGCACGATGCCACCGGTATAACTAAGCATGGGGTTTTGGGGCCGAGAGTGAGCGGGAATGGCATTAGCGGTACAAGAGGAAGGATATCTATCTTGTCGTGGCCCCTCAAACCAGATAAATTGGCCGCCTGCGTTAGAAAAACTCTTGCAAATGAAACGGGTATTGCCTCCGCTCAATGCGTTACGGGCCTTCGAGGCTGCGGGCCGGCTCGGCAGCTTCAAGGAAGCCGCCGCGGAGCTGCACGTGACTCACGGCGCGGTGAGCCAGCAGGTGCGTCTGCTCGAGGAATGGCTCGGCGCCTCGTTGTTCGAACGGCACCACCGGCGCGTGACACTGACGGCGGCGGCGAAGGCCTATCTGGAGGAAATCGGCCCACTGTTCGAACAGCTGTCGCAGGCAACCGCGCGATACGGTGTGCCCGAAACGCTGTCGCGGACGCTATCCGTCAACGCGCCCGCGACATTCACGTTGCGCTGGCTGGTGCCGAGACTGGCGACATTCCGCGCCGAGCATCCCGACGTGGAGGTCAAGGTGGAGACGTCGAACGGACCGCTGGAGAGTTTGAAAGAGAGTTACGACATCGTCATCCGGGGCGGCCCGGACACGTTCTACGGCTATTCGATGCGGCCATTCCTGTCCGAGGAGAGGCTTCCGGTCTGCAGTCCGGCGCTCTTGCAGCGGGTGCCGCTTCGATCGCCAGACGACTTGCGGCAACACACGTTGCTGCACACCTCGAGTCTTCCGCGGCTTTGGCCCGACTGGCTGGCGAGCACGCAGCTTGCCGCGCTGAGGCCGGCCGCCACCTTGACCTTCGATCACTTCTATCTGACCTTGCAGGCCGCCATCGACGGAATCGGCATCGCGATGGGACCGACCGCGCTGGTCTCCGACGATCTCGCCGCTGGCCGGCTCGTCGCGCCGTTCGACGGTCCGCGTCTGCGGTCTCGCAGTTACTGCACTTACATTGCGGATGAGAAGTCTGGCGACGAACTGGTCGTGCAGTTCCGTTCGTGGCTCGAGCGCGAGGGGATGTGTTCTTGAGCGCAGAAGTAGGTCATCTCACAGCAACGCGCACACAGGCGGGCGCCTGTGTGCGCGTATTGCTTCGGCACGCGCCGCTCAATTCGGCACGTTCACGGCGCCGTTCGTGGCGGAAATCGCATTAGCACCCGGGCTCGCCGCGATCGCCGGCAGGTTGGCCGTGGTCAGCGCCGGTGCGGCTCCCGGCGTGCCGCCGCGAGGTATCGTGTGGATCACTTGCGACGGCGGCAGCGGCGTGCCGTTCTTCAGATGCGCCCACATCAGGTTGAGCGCCTGAAGATTGTAGTAGTGCAACGGCACGAAACGCGTGTCGAAACCGGCGACGCCGAGGAACGCGTCAAAGTGCTGACCGTTCGTGACTTCGTAAAGCGCCAGCTTGCTCGCACCGCCCTCGGCCACCTGGTTCAAGCCGAGATACGGCCGCGACGCGTGGTTGATCGGCACCAGCGCATCCGCGCGTCCTTGCACGATGATGGTCGGCTTGCCATGCAGGTTCGCATTCACGCGGATTGCATCGACGCTAGCATTCAACGAACCGCTCGTCCACCGCGCGCGCAGGCATGCGGCGCCCGCGTAGCTCGCATCGGCGGTCGCGAGCCGATGATCGACCGCGCCCGAGGTGCCCGCGTTGTAGACGAGGTTGATGCCATTGGTCGGCGGCACGCCGTTGCCGTTGCCGAACACCGTCAGCATCGGCGAGACCGCCGGCGTCACGCCGGCTGCGCCCGTCGCGCTGGTGGTGCCGAAGCTGAAGTCGCACAGGTTGTCGGCGACGCTTGCACGCGCATATGCATTCGCATAGGTCACGGCGACGGCCGGCACTGCCTGCGAGTCCCACATCGGCGCTTGCAGCAGGTCCGAGTCCGTCTGATAGCCGTTCTGATGCAGCAGCGCGAGCGCATTGGTGGCCTGCGTCACCGTATCCGCTCCCGCGATCACACCGGCTGCCGCGAGCGACGCGCAACGCGCGGTGCGCAGCGCGGTGGTGGTCGCGCTCGGCAGCGCGGTCAGATACGGCGCGCCGGCCGCGGCCGGAGCGAGCGCGGCGCACGGCTGCAGCAGGTTCGCGAGCGTCATGTAATCGGCGAGCGGTTTGCCGAACGCGCCGACCGGCACGCCGCCCTGCGCGACCGACACCTGCGGCGTAAGCCGCATGTTGATCTGCGGTTCGCCCACCACCACTGCCGTGATGAGGCCCGACGTGTCCTGCTCGGCCGCCGCGAGCGAAGCGCCGCCGCCGTTGCTGACCGACGCGGCGATCGTCGTGATGCTGCCGCTCGCATAGCGCACCGTGCGCGTCGTGCCATTCAATACGCCGAACGAATCGTTGAGCGCCCAATATGCGAACTGGATCGCCTGCAACGTGTTCTTGCCCCAGTCCTGCTCGGGGTTCTGTTGCGAGTGCGCGTGCTTGAACGCATAGCGGTTCGGGAATTGCGCGTTGAACGTTGCCAGCGTGGTGCCGCCGAGTTTCGCGGTGAAGAGGCTTGCCTTGCCCGCTGTGCTCGCATCCTGCAACGTGCCGTCGATCAACGTCACGCGATTCGTCGACAGCTCATGCGCGCCGTTGCCGCTGCCCTTGTCGGTGTAGGCCACGGCGCAGCCGCGCTTCAAGCCCCACTCGCCGGCCGCCGAAATCGCGCCGTACACACCGCGCGAACCGGACGACGTCGCGGTGACGATGCACGGTTGGTCCGGATTGAAGCTGGTGGGAATCTGCACGAGCAGGCTCACGTTCTGCGCGCCGCTGCCGTCATCGGCATAGGCGAGGTATTCCTTGCCCGCGATCTTGCCTTCGCCCAGCGTGTCGTTGCCGTTGAGGTCGACGTTGGGGCCCCAGAAGCGTCCATAGCCGCCGTTCGCCGTCATGTCGACAAGCGCCCGGTAGTTCGACCAGATCGCGAGACGCCGCAGTTCGGCGGCCGTTGGTTGCGCGGTATTCGCGATGGCCGGCGCGGTCGCCGAGGCGAGGCCGGTCTTGCCGAGGCCCGCGGTCAGCAGATCGTCGCTGTTGCCGTCATAAGATTTCGTCGTCACCGCGCTTTTGATGAAGCCTGGCAGCACGTTGTTCGGCGGCGGTGGATGCAGTCCGTCGTCGTTGCCGCCGCCGCAGCCGGCCAGCACGATCGCGGACGCCATCAGGCTCGCCGCGATAGTGAGCCACCAAGGGTTGTGCATGGCCGCCGGGATCTTCTTCGGTGTTGTCATCTTTTCTGTCTCCGTCATTTATACGACGTTGTATTGGCAACGGCACCGAACTTATTACCGACTCCGCTTCATCAGGTTCGCTAGAAAGAGATGCTTCGGATGCCGATGCATCGCTAGCGTGCATTGAGCTCTCGCCGGAGTCAATACACGCTCATACCGACACATAGCGAGCATCAGAATTCGCTTGAAACGGCCGGCCGGCTAGTCGGAATCGGCCATGCGGGTGAACCCGTCGTCGCTCCAGGCTTCGGAGCCGACACCGTGACGAACGAAGAAAACTCCGTGCGGGTCGTAACGTTTCTTGATCGACAGCAGACGCGCCCTGTACAAATCGACCCACGCCGCCGGTAACGGCTTCATAGGTATGCATCCAGATCGCCCCTGCCCCGACGCTTACCGCGGGTCCGGGTGGAATGATCCCGTCACAACCGCTTGGAACGAAAGCATCGTGATTCCTGATGTCGTTCATCGCGCGCGTCCATATCATCAAGGAAACCGGTGCGTTCGAAGCGTCGCTGCGGTGACAGCGCTTTCAGACGAGCACTTCCATTACGTTCCGCCCTGCTTGCGCATCTGCCCGATAGCGCGAGCCCGTGCCGCCTCGGCCTCCCGAACGAGCCGGTACGCCACATAATATTTGAAGACATTGCGCACGTACGTAGTGGGTTCGATGCCGATTTTCTCGGCGACTACGATTTCGACATTGTTGAACCACTTGTTCGGATCGAGACCGCGCGCCTGTGCCTCCTTGCGCATCCTGGCGATGTTTGCGGGTCCTGCGTTGTAGCTCGCGAATGCGAACAGCGAGCGGTCCCTTTCCGAGAAGTGAGCATCGGGAAAGTAACGGGCCATCAGCACGTCGAGATATTTCGCTCCCGCATGGACGTTGGACTCCGCCACCCTGATGTCGCCAACCGCAAGTTCCTTCCCCGTGGCTGGCATCAGCTGCATGATGCCGATTGCTCCAACGTGACTGCGCGCACTCTGGTTCAGCTGCGATTCCTGATAGCCCTGAGCCGCAAGCAGGAGCGGATCGAAGCCGTACTGCGCGCCGTATTTTTCGAAAAGGCCGACCGTCTGTTTGAATCGCTTCAGCTCCGCTGACTCCGTATTGTTGGAGATCTGCTTGATGCGCTTCATTTCCTGCTGCAGACGGACTTCCGCGACACTCTGCTTTTTCACGTAATTCAGGTAGAAGTCGTTGATCGCGTCCCGTAGCTTCGGGCTCTTGAGGCGGACCGCCCAGCCGATGTAGCCTGCGTCGCGCACCGCGATGTCGTTATGCACGACGATTCCCGGCAGTATCGGCGCCCATACCTTTGCCTTCCAGTCATCCACGACGAGAATCTGGAGCAGCCCGGCATTGAGCATCTCCATCGCATCTTCGTCTTCTAGCGCGTCGGGCAGCGGTACGAGCTTCACGGGGGCTTTGCGTTCCCTGGCAAACCGCGCATTCAACGCGTTCAGGCTCTCGTAGTAGCTGCTGCTGGGCCGCACATGGACGGTCTTGCCGCTCAGATCGTCGAGCTTCGCGAGGGTTGGCGACTTCGGCCCGGTCACGACCACTTCGCGTACTGCTGTCCGGTCACGCGGCGACACGAAGTCGACCTGCTTCAGGCGGGCCTCCGTGACCGTCAGATTGCCCGCGGCGATGTCGCCCCGGCCCGCTATCAGCCCTGGCAGCAACTGGTCGCGCGTCGTCGGAATGATGACCAGCGTGAGCGGACGTTTGCCGAGCGTCGCCTGGTATTTCCTGTTCAGATAGCGCTCGAAGTCCCGCATCAGGCCGGCGGTCAGCCCTCGCTCGTGGCCTTGCTCATTCACATAGAGCGTTCGACTGTAGGGAACCAGTACGCGGATCAGCCGCCGGTCCAGCATGGCGTCGAAATCGCCGGTGAACGGTTGATTGCCCAGATCGATTTGGCGCGCGGCGGGAGTTGAGGCGGGGGCACCTGGGGTTGCCGGAACGGAAACGGCCGACGAGGCGGCCGACGACGCGGCCGGTTGCGCAGCGGCAGTTTGGGCGGCGACGCACGTCGCAACGCCGACGGTCATGCCTGAGCAGAACGCCGCGATGAACAGCAACGTTTGAATGATGCGCATCGTAAAAAGCCCTGCTGCCGCACCCGGCGACTGCGTCGACGTTCACTACGCGCTTCGATATTGCCACGATGACAACGGTTGGAAATGGGACGTTGGTCCTATAAGCGATGCCGCCGTCACGACGAAGACTAGAGCTACGCCATCGTCACGCGATTTCGCCCGTTATGCTTCGAGCGATACAGCGCCCGGTCGGCGCTCGCGAAACCGTCGCGATGCGCGGGCCGCGACAAGTCGCTGATACGCGTAAGCGACGCGCCTACGCTGACCGTCACCACCCCGAGCGGCGACGCGCGATGTTCGATCGCGAGATCCGCCACGCCCTGGCGCAGCGTTTCGAGCGTGTCTTCGAGCTTCGACTTCTGTGCTTCGAGCATCAGCAGTCCGAACTCCTCGCCGCCCATGCGCCCGACCACGAAGTGCTCGCTGTCGGCGGCGGCCTGCATCACCGAGGCGACCAGCCGCAGACAATGATCGCCGGCCTGATGGCCGTAGGTGTCGTTGTACTGCTTGAACCAGTCGACGTCGACGACCACCGAGCCCATCATGTCGCCGTCGCGCGCCTCCTTCCAGCGTCGCGCGATGGTTTCCAGCAGAAAGCGCCGGTTGTACAACTGCGTGAGCGGATCGATCGCGGTGGCCGTGCGCATCTTCAGATCGTTTTCGATCATCGCGCGCAGGTGGTAGAACACACCGCGCTGGGCCGCGTCGAGCCGGCCCGGTGCCGGGTCCATCGCGCATAGCGCGCCGACGATCTCGCCGTTCGGCGCACGCAGCGCGATCGCCGCGTAAAAGCGCACGAACGGATGACGCTTGACCAGCATGCATTCACCGAAACGGCTGTCGTTGTGAGCATCCTCGATCACGAACAGATCGGCGTCGCGCACCGCGTAGTCGGCGAGCGAACGCGCGCGCGTGACGAGCGGCATCGCCATGCCGACCTCGGCGCGATAGTGCTGATACTCCTCGTCGAGCAGCACGATCGCGGTAATCGCCGCGCCGGTCACGCTCTTCAGAATCTCCGCCGCGTGCGTGAAGCACTCGCGCATCACCTGATCGTCGTGCAACAGCCACTCGATGACCGAGGACTCCACCTCGGGTTCGCCGCCGGCGGTCGAGTCGACTGGCATCCGGCTGGCGAGGCGGTCGATACTGTGAGCGAGTTGCACGGAAGGGTTCCAGAATGGGCTTAGCTTATGTCAACGGCATAGGCAGGCCAAACTTGAGCACAGAATGTGGGACCGCGAGCACGCGCCGGAGCGCATCCGGCGGCCCCAAAGAAAATGGGCCGGCTCTCGCGAGCCGGCCCATCGATCGATGCGACGTTGAGATAATCGGACGCGCCGCTTTACTCCTTGTCGCCCTTCACCTGCGGCAGCGCCGACGTCTCGTTCGACGACAGCAGACCCACCTGCGAGTAAATGCGCAGCTTGTCGCGCGTGTCCTTGATGTCGAGGTTGCGCATCGTCAGCTGGCCGATGCGGTCGCGCGGCGAGAACGTCGATTCGACCTTCTCCATCGACAGACGCTCGGGCTGATACGTGAGGTTCGGCGACTTCGTGCTGAGGATCGAGTAGTCGTTGCCGCGGCGCAGCTCGACGGTCACTTCGCCGGTGATCGCACGCGCGACCCAGCGCTGCGCGGTTTCGCGCAGCATGATCGCCTGCGGATCGAACCAGCGGCCCTGGTACAGCAGACGGCCGAGACGGCGGCCGTTCTCACGGAACTGCTCGATCGTGTCTTCGTTATGGATGCCGGTGACGAGACGCTCGTAAGCGATATTCAGCAGCGCGAGGCCCGGGGCTTCGTAAATGCCGCGGCTCTTCGCCTCGATGATGCGGTTCTCGATCTGGTCGCTCATGCCCAGACCATGACGGCCGCCGATACGGTTCGCTTCGAGCAGCAGTTCGACCGCGTTAGGGAACGTCTGGCCGTTCAGCGCGACCGGCTGGCCTTCCTCGAAGCGGATCGTCACTTCTTCCTTGGCGATCTGCACGTCGTCGCGCCAGAACGCGACGCCCATGATCGGATTCACGATCTTGATGCCGGACTCGAGGCTTTCGAGATCCTTCGCTTCGTGCGTCGCGCCGAGCAGGTTCGAGTCGGTCGAATAGGCCTTTTCAGCCGACATCTTGTAGTCGAAGCCCGACTGGCGCATGAACTCGGACATTTCCGCGCGGCCGCCGAGTTCGTCGATGAACAGCTGGTCGAGCCACGGCTTGTAGATCTGCAGGTTCGGATTGACGAGCAGACCGTAGCGGTAGAAACGCTCGATGTCGTTGCCCTTGTACGTGCTGCCGTCGCCCCAGATGTTGACGCCGTCTTCCTTCATCGCGGCGACCAGCATCGTGCCGGTCACGGCACGGCCGATCGGCGTGGTGTTGAAGTAGGTGACGCCCGCCGTCGAGATATGGAACGCGCCGCACTGCAGCGCCGCGATGCCTTCTGCGACCAGTTGCGCGCGGCAGTCGATCAGACGCGCGCCTTCGGCGCCATATTGCGTGGCGCGACGCGGGATCGAATCGTAGTCGTCTTCGTCGGGCTGACCGAGATTGGCCGTGTAGGCGTACGGCACGGCGCCCTTCTTGCGCATCCAGTGCAGCGCGGCGCTGGTGTCGAGGCCGCCGGAAAACGCGATACCGACCTTCTGGCCGATCGGAAGACTTTCAAGGATTGTACTCATAAGCAGTAGCGTTAAACTCGACGTACGGGGAGATTTGGGGATAACAGCTGAGTATCGGGCAAGCCTGGCGATCAGGCAAGTTACGCGGGAGTATACCGTGAACCGCCGTCCGGCCTTGGATTTTGCCGGTCGGCGCGGCTCTCCGCCGCGATCTCGGCGTGTCGAATTCCCGGATTAATTCACGCTTTATCAGTCGTAACGGGGACCGATTTATTATCGTCTCGGGGTAGCATCGCGGGTTGCGTCAACGCACCGGCCGCGTATCCCTTGCACCCCGTTCACTCCCCTTGCCTACCGCTCATGACCACGACCACTCCACGCCCCACGACGAACGCCTCGCTGATCACCAACGTGCGTCTCGCCGACGGCAAGCGCGTGGAGGTGTCGATCGTCGATGGCCGGATCGCCGCGCTCGGCGCCGCTCTGCCGCGCGAGCCCGTTGTGCCGGTCGAGGACGGCGGCGACGCGCTGCTGCTGCCAGGTTTCGTCGAAGGGCATACGCATCTGGACAAGACCAACTGGGGCTTGCGGTGGTATCGCAACGAAGTCGGGCCGAAGCTGACCGACCGCATCGAAAACGAGCGCCGCTGGCGCGCCGAAAGCGGCCACGACGCGGGTGCGCAATCGCTCGCGCTCGCGCGCGCGTTTCTCGCGGCCGGCACGACGCGGGTGCGCACGCACGTCGATATCGACACTGACGCGGGCCTGCGCCATCTCGACGGCGTGCTGGCCACGCGCGACACACTGCGCGACGTGCTCGACCTGCAGATCGTCGCGTTTCCGCAGTCGGGGCTGCTCGGCCGGCCCGGCACCGACGCGCTGCTCGATCGTGCGCTCGGGGCGGGCGCCGACGCGCTCGGCGCGCTCGATCCCGCGCTGATCGACGGCGATCCGGTGAAGTCGCTCGATCTGACGTTCGCGCTCGCCGAGCGTCACCGCAAGCCGATCGACATTCATCTGCACGAGCCCGGCGAAATCGGCGCGTTCACGCTCGGTTTGCTGCTCGATCGCGTTGCCGCGCACGGCATGCAGGGGCAAGTAGTGGTGAGCCACGCGTTCTGTCTCGGCGCGCTGCCCGAGCGCGAACGCGATGCGCTGCTCGCGCGTATCGCCGAGCTGCGTGTCGCGCTGTTGACCACCGCGCCGCCGTCGGTGCCGGTGCCGCCGCTCACGGCTTGCCGCGCGCACGGCGTCACGCTGTTCGGCGGCAACGATGGGATTCGCGACACGTGGACGCCGTACGGCTCGCCCGACATGCTGGAACGAGCGATGCTGATCGCGATGCGCTACGGCCTGCGCCGCGACGACGATCTCGCGCTCGCGTTCGATTGCGTCAGCGGCGTCGCCGCGCGCGCCTGCGGATTCGAAGCTTACGGTTTGCAGCCGGGCGCCCGCGCCGATCTCGTGCTGGTCAATGCCGACACGCTCGCGCATGCGCTCGTCGCGCGGCCGGTGCGCAAGCTGGTGGTCGCCAACGGCCGCGTCGTCGCGCGCGATGGCGCGCTGCTCGCGCGGTAGTTGAGCACGGGCGCGAACGCGGCCCCGCCGTGCGCAACAACAAAGACGTTTCTTGCACTCAGATGATCAATCTCTTTCAGGCCATGCAGGCTTTCGTCAAGGTCGCCGATGTCGGCAGCTTCGCGCAGGCCGCCGCGCAACTGAACGTGTCGACATCGGTCGTCACGCGCCATGTGTCGGGCCTCGAACAGCATCTCGGCATTCGGCTGTTTCAGCGCACCACGCGCAAGGTCGTGCTGACCGAGGCCGGTGCGCAATACGCGGACGGTTGCCGCGTGCTGCTCGCCGAACTGGAGGAAGTGGAATCGCGCGCGACCACGGCGTCGCGCGAAGTGGCCGGCGACCTGCGCATCGTCGCGCTCGGCAGTTTTTCGCTGTTTCGGCTGACGCCGCTGTTCGCCGAATATCAGGCGCGCTTTCCGCAGGTGAACCTGCGCGTCACGCTGACGGAAAAACGCGTCGATCTGCTCGAAGGCGGCTTCGATGTCGGCATCGTGACCGAGCATATGATCCGCTCGGAGTCGCTGGTGGTGCGGCGTCTGATCAACTCGCACGCGGTGCCGGTGGCCGCGGCCGCGTATCTGGCGCAGGCCGGTCATCCGCAAACGCCGGCCGAGCTGGAGAGGCATCGGCTGATCGCCGCGCCGTTCGACACGACCGGCCCGATGTGGATCTTCCGCAAGGGGGACGGCGACGCCGACAGCACGAGCGAGCCCGGCGACGACAGCGGCGAGAGCATCGCGATCGATGCCTCGTTCACGGTCAACAGCATGATCATGCAGAAGCAGGCCGCGCTCGGTGCGATGGGCATCGCGCTGCTGCCGCTCGAAATGGTCGAGGACGAATTGCGCGCCGGCACGCTGGTGCGCGTGCTCCAGGGCTATGCGGTGCTCAATGGCGACGTGGCCGTGTCGCTGGTGTACCCGAGCCGGGAGTTCGTGCCGCGCAAGGTGCGCGAGTTCATCGATCTCGCGGTCGGTTTCTTCAAGTGACGTTATCGGACTGACGCTTCAAGGGCGCTCGCCGCGCGCGAGCCGCGCGTCGATGTCGTACACGACCGGCATCAGATCCGCGACGCTGTCGATCACGTAATGCGCGCCCGCCGCCTTCAACCTGATCGTCGCGGCGGTGCGGCGCGCGGCGAATTCGTCGGCCGGCAGCGCCTTCACCTCGGCCTCGCTCATGCCGAACGCGTTGCCGCTCACCGCGACGCCGACCGCCCAGGTGCCGCCGTTGATGCCCTCTTCGATGCCGACCTCGGTGTCGTCGACCTTGATCGCCTCTTTCGCGCGCCATACGCCGAGCTGCGGCAGCGTCCGGTAGATCATGTACGGCGACGGCCGTCCTTCCGGCGTGTCGCCGGTGCATACGATGCTGTCCGGCGAGAAGCCCTGCGCGGCCGCGCCCGGCACGATTTCGTCGATGATCTCGCGGGTATAGCCGGTGGTCGTGCCGATGCGGATAGCGTCGTGACGCAGTGCGCTCGCGACTTCGGCGACGCCCGGGATCACCGCGCTATAGCTCGCCGCGACCGCGATGTTCTTCGGCACGAACACGTCGTACACGGCGTCTATATCCGCGTCGGTCGGTGTATGGCCGTGACGCTTGGCCCAAGCCTGCGCGACGCGCGGCAGCGCCATCAGCGCCGCGATATGCGGCCGCTTCGCCATGCCCATCGGGCCGCGTGCTTCGTCGATCGTGATCGGCACGCCGAACTGCTCGAAGGTCTCGACGAAGGCGCCCATCGGCGCGCGTGAACCGTAGTCGACCACCGTGCCGGCCCAATCGAAAATCACCGCCTTCACGTATTTCATCTGCTTGAATCCCCAGGAATCCGAATGTGTTGGGTTTGCCGTCGCGGCTCAGGCCGCCTGGGCGAGCGCCTTGCGTTCGTCGAGCGCGGCGGGCGGCGGCGCCGCGTGCGTGACGCCCATCGTGCGCAGCGCCTGCGCGCAGGCCTCGACCACGCGACGCATCACGTGCTCGTCGACCAGACCGATACAGCCGATGCGGAAACTGTCGACCACCGTCAGCTTGCCCGGATAGATGATGAAGCCCTGCTCCTTCATCAGTTCATAGAAGCGCGCGAATTCGAACGACGGATGCGCGGGCGAGAAAAACGTCACGATGATCGGCGAGCGCCAGTGCGCGCTGAGCAGCGGCTCGAAGCCGAGCTCGTGCATGCCGGCCACCAGCACGTCGCGATTGTTCGCATAGCGCGCGAGCCGCGCGGGCTGCCCGCCTTCGAGCCTGAACAGCCGCAGCGCCTCGAGGAACGCAGCCACCGTATGCGTGGGCGGCGTGAAGCGCCACTGGCCCGTGCGATTCATCACGTCCCATTGATCGTGGAGATCGAGCGCGAGCGAATGGCTGCGGCCCTTCGCTTCGGAGAGCGCGCTCCTGCGCGCGATCACGAAGCCGAAACCCGGCACGCCCTCGATGCACTTGTTCGCCGAGGACACGAACGCCTCGCACGCGATCTGCCGCACGTCGAGCGGCACCGCGCCGAAGGCGCTCATCGAATCGATCAGCAGCTTGCGGCCGTGCTTCGCGACCGCGGCCGCAATTTCTTCGAGCGGATTGAGGATGCCGGAGCTCGTTTCGCAATGGATCGCGACCACGTGCGTGATCGACGGATCGGCGGCCAGCATGCGCTCGACTTCGACGCCGCGCGGCGGCAGGTAGTCGCCCTTGTCGAGCAGCGTGCAGGCGCGGCCGAGGTAGCCGAGCGTGGTCGCCGCGCGCTTGCCGTACGCGCCGTTCGCGAGCACGAGCGCATGGCCGTCGCGCGGAATCAGGCTGCCGAGCATCGCTTCGACGCAGTAGCTGCCGCTGCCCTGCAGCGGCACGCAGTCGTACTCCCCGGCGGTGTCGCCGGCGATTTCGAGCAGGCTCGCGCGCAACTGAGCGGTCATCGCGCGGAAGTCGCCGTCCCATGAGCCCCAGTCGCGCAGCATCGCCTGTTTCGTCGAGAGTGCCGTGGTCAGCGGACCCGGTGTCAACAAGTAAGGCTCGCCGCCAGCCGGCGCCGCGCAGGATGTCGTGCCACGGGTGACGGACGTTGCCGCGGCCGCAACGCTCAATGCCGCCGCCGAACCGCCGATCGCGCTTTCCATGTCGGGTACTCCGATATCGCTATGTCGATACCTCACACGATATAGAAACGCTGTCCATCGGTAAAATCGATATAATCGATGACAGTATCGTAAAAACTTATCAGCTGGCGAGGCACACGTGCAGTACGCGCAATTGCGGGCGTTTCATGCGGTCGCTGAACATGGCGGCTTTTCTAAAGCGGCACAGGCGTTGTCGTTGACGCAGCCGGCGGTGTCGGACCATGTGCGGCGCCTCGAACAGGATTACGGCGTCAAGCTGTTCGAGCGCGGGCCGCGCGGCGTGGAGACGACCGAACTCGGGCTGCGCCTGTTCAGCGTGACGCGGCATATGCTCAGCTGCGAGCGTGATGCGCGTCAGTTGCTCGAATCGGCGGGCGGGCTGGAGTCGGGTTCGCTGTCGCTCGCGGCCGATGCGCCCGATCTCGCCGTCGCGCTGATCGGCGCGTTTCGCCAGCGGCATCCGGGCATCGTCGTCACGCTGTCGATCGCCAATGCGGCCGAGTGCATGCAGCGCGTGCTGTCGAGTGCGGTCGACGCGGCGATCACCGCCGCGCCGCAAGTGCATAGCCGCCTGCGGTCGCGCGTGTTGCGGCGCGATCCGCTGGTCGCGATGGTGCCGGCCAGCTATGCGGCCGCGAAGAAGCGCCGCCTCAGCTACGCGGAGCTCGTCGAACAGCCGATGATCTTCCGCGAGCCGCAATCGGTCACCCAACAACTGCTCGAAATCGAGCTCGTGCGCGAGTCGTTGCAGGTCGAGCCGGTCATGTACGTGGATGGCCGCGAGGCGCTCGAGGAAGCGGTCGCGCAGGGAATCGGCGTCGGCGTGATCGCGCGCGCCGAGTTCAACGAGTCGCGTCGCATCCGGATGGTGCCGCTCGTCGACTGCCGCGTGCAGATGATCGAATCGCTGACGCGGCTCGCCGAGCGGCCGGGTTCGAATCTGCTCGACGCTTTTTTTGCGGTGGAATTGCCGGGAGCGGAAACCGAGGTCTCGGTCGGCGAGGTTCAACGCGCGTAGCTCGCGCCCCGTCGCTGCAACAGGCGGCGCGGCCGTCGTGCTACCGGCCGCGCCATCCGTTATCGCACTCGATCTGAAGAGCGGGTTGCCGGAAGCGTCGGCAACCCGTCGGACTCAACGCGCGCCGCCGCTCGCGATCAGGCTCTCGCCCGTCAACCAGCGCGCGTCGTCCGAAGCCAGGAACGTGACGACATCGGCGATATCGTCGGGTTGGCCGATACGGCCGAGCGGCGTCGTGCTGATCGCCCACGTTTCGAACTCCGAGCCCATCACGCCGGCGGTGTGCGCGCCTTCGGTTTCGACCACGCCCGGATTCACCGAATTCACGCGGATCTTGCGCGAACCGAGTTCCTTCGCGAGCACGCCGGTGATCGCATCGACCGCGCCCTTGGTCGCCGTGTAGACCGCGGTGGTCGCCGGTGTGATGCGGGTCACGACCGAGCTCACGTTGACGATGCTGCCGCCTTCGCCCAGATGTTTGGCCGCCGCCTGCGTCACCAGCAGCAGACCCAGCACATTCACATCGAAGTGCTTATGAAAATGCGCTTCGGTGATCTCTTCGAGCGTCGCGAATTCGTAGACACCCGAGTTGTTGACGAGAACGTCGAGCCGGCCATAGGTTTCGATCGCCGCATCGATGATGCCCTTCGCGTCCGCGGCCTTCGACACGTCGCCGCCAACCGCGACCGCCTTGCCGCCCGCCGCGGTGATATCGGCGACGACCTTGTCGGCGCCCGCGCGGCTCGACGCATAGTTCACCACGACCGACGCGCCTTGCGCCGCCAATGCCTTCGCAATCGCCGCACCGATGCCTTTCGATGCACCCGTTACAACCGCTACCTTGCCTGTGAGCTTGCTCATCATCGTGTCCTTTCAATGGTTCGCGCCGGCATGCCTCGCGAGAAGTCACGAGGTCCACGCCGCTAAAAGCTGGAAATGCAGTGGCGCTGTCACAGGTCGTAAATTTAGGCATCGCGTGAGCTCGGATAAAGCGGCTCGAGGCGAATTGACACGCCGCTTCCGACGAACAATCGAATCGAAGCGGATTTCGTTGGATATGTTTACGCGGGGCTTACGAAGATTTCGGGCAATACGCGCTGATCTGGTTCGCGGTGCATCTCGTACCAGATCGATGCATAAAACTCCTACGAGTAGACGCCACGATCAGGCGCTACACACTGAAAGCGCTTTATTCACTGCGCTTTTTATTCAATGCTTGCGCAGCAGCGCGATCTGCGCCGCCACGCTCGCGAGCACCGCGAGCGCACCGAGCGTATCGAGAATAATGGGCCACATGATCTTCCTCCTCCGCTATCTGCTGCCTCGACGTCATTTAAACGAATGCGCGCGGTATTGATTGAACGTCGAGGCCGAGCAGACAGATAGGGTTTGACGGTGCTGTTGCTATCATTCGTTGCCGCCGCGGAGCGCTCCTGCGGGAGCACAGAGCCGTAAACGAACATTCAGCGCGCGGCATTCCAACACCAACCCGATCGCCGACGCATCACACCTCTGAGGCATGCATGGAATTTCGCCAACTTCGCTACTTCATCGCGGTCGCCGAGGAGATGAACATCACGCGGGCGGCCAATCGTCTGCATATGACGCAACCGCCGCTGTCGCGGCAGATCCAGCAGATCGAGGAAGACGTCGGCCTGCCGCTGTTCGAGCGCGGCTCGCGACCGTTGCGGCTCACCGAAGCCGGCCGCATTTTCTACACCCAGGCGAAGCGTCTGATCGATGAAGCCGACGAGCTCGCGCCGCTCACGCGACGGCTCGCACAACTCGCGGAGCGCATCGTGATCGGCTTCGTGCCGTCTACGCTGTATGGCGCGCTGCCCGCGGTGATCCGCTCGTTCCGCGAGGCCGCGCCGCATATCGAGCTATCGCTGATCGAGATGTTCACACTCGAGCAGTTGGCCGCGCTCAAAGGCGGCCGCATCGACGTCGGCTTCGGCCGCCTGCGCTTCGATGATGCGCAACTCGCGCGCGAAGTGCTGGTCGAGGAACGGATGATCGCGGCGTTGCCGCAGGACCATCCGCTCGCACGGCAGAAGAAGCCTCTGACGCTCGCCGCGCTCGCCGAGGAAACGCTGATCGTCTATCCAAGCACGCCGCGGCCGAGCTACGCGGACCAGCAGATCTCGGCAATGCACGATCAGGCGCTGGAGCCGAAGGCGATTCACGAAGTGCGTGAGTTGCAGACCGCGCTCGGTCTGGTCGCCGCGCAGGTCGGCGTGTGTCTCGTGCCGGAGAGCGTCGAGGGCTTGCGCGCGCACGGCGTCGCGTACCGGCCGATTCCGTCGGCAAGCGCCGCGTCGCCGATCATCATGAGCCGGCGCCTGCAGGACGAATCGCCCGCGACGATGCTGATGTGCTCGCTCGCGCGGCAGTTGTTCAAGCGGGTTTGAGCGCCGCTTGCGCGAGCACGGCGCATCGTGCCGCCCTACTTCACATCGAAGCCATAGTCCCCATGCGTTCGATGCCCGTCCGACGCCACCGCGACCCAATGCACGGTGTAGTGTCCGGCCGCGAGCGTCGGCAGCGGCAGCGTCATCACCGCGGGTTGCCGCGCATCCACCGATGACTTCTGCGTGCCGACCTGCTTGCCACTCGCATCGGTGACGCTCAGCGAGCTGAACGCCGGTTCGAGCGGCCCGTCGAAGGTCACCTTGACCTGCGCGGGCGCGGCCACCGATGCGCCCGCGCCCGGCTCCTGCTTCTGCGGAAACACATGCGCGAGTGCCGCGCTCGCGAACGTCACACCGGCGATCAGTGCCGCCAGGCGCATTGCGTGATATTCGAAGCTGTTCATCATCGTTTTTCTCCTGCACTACTCATGGGAACAGCGGCTTGCCGAGCGTAGTCGGCGCAATGTCGTCGAAGAACAAGTGCGCCTGCACCAGAATGCCGACGTGCGAGCCGCTCGCACGGTTGATCGGAATCTGTGCCTCGACGCCGAACTGTCCGTAGCGATTGATCCAGATAAAGCCCGGATTGACCGTGCCGGTCGTCTGACCCTGGCTGCGCGACAGCGGGACCTCGACGAGCGGGATCAGGTTCGAGAACGGCTGCGGCAGACCCGCGTCGTGCACGTGCTGCTGCAGATACGGCAGGCTGTACTGCACGGTGAAGCCGTAGTTGAACGCGTTCGGCTGACCCGCGCCGGTGTTGAGCGCGGGGGCCGCCTCGGCCGTGATCGCGACCGGGCGCAGATACGCGAGCGAATCGGGCAGATCGCCCATGCCCTTGCCGATGTAGACGGTCGGCGAGATCGTCGAGAAGTTGTCGGCGATCGCTCGACTGCCGGTGCCGCCGAGCTCCGCAGTGACGCCGATCGACGTCATCAGCTCGTGCGGCTCGTTCACGTACAGCAGGTACTTGAGGCCGACGCCGAAGTTGTTGAAGCCGGCCGCGCGCGGGTTGTTCTGGAGCACGTACGCGCCGTCGATCGACACGGCCAGACGCGGCGTGATCAGCTTGTCGTACTCGAAGCTGAACGTGTTGATGCTCTGGTCGCCGTTGTCGCCGGGCACGCGCTGATGGCCGTACTCGAAGTTCGCTTCGTCGCCGACGCCGGGGTCGTCGACCGCGAGAGTCGCCGGGAAGACGCGGTTGCCCGCGATCGCGTGCGCCTGCGCGATGGACGGCGCGGTGATCAGGCCTACGACGCCGCACGCGACGTAAGCGGTGTAGGCGACATAGGCGGCCGCGGCGAGCGGCGCCGCGCGCCGGGGACGGCTACCGCGCATTGCTGATGTGTGCATGAGTGCATCCTGTCTGTTCGGTGATGACGAGGCCGGCGCGCGCCGTCGAACGGACGCGCGCGAGCAAGCGCGATGCACGTAGGCGCATCGCGTCGTAAGGGATTCGGATCAGGAAGCGGAAGGCGGGGCGCGGGGCTGCGCGAAGGTCCGCGGTTCGACACGGCGCACGCTGTTATAGCGCGTCACGGCCGTGTGCTGGCGCGCGCGGAACGCGGCGACGAACAGCATGCCGACGCTCGGCATCACCGGCAGATGCGCGAGCAGGCTGCAATAGCCGCAGGCATCGCCGGACATCTGCGCGTGCTTGTCCGTGGGATTGCCGGTGTCGTCGGTGTTGTCTGGCGGGTTGGCGATGGCCTGGGTGGGCTCGGGCGTGCCGTCCTGCATCCGCATGCCCGGCATCGACGCCATGTCGTCCATCGACGCCATCTGGCAATGCTCGCCCATCATCGCGTCGGCATGGCGATGGGCGGCGAGCGTCTGCGAGATCGTCGGCGCGAGCGTCGTCAGCAGGATCGCGAGCAATCCCAGCCAGTTGCCGATCTTCCGATGCCGACGATTCAACATGCGCCCAGCGACACTCCGCGAGTTGTGAAGTCCACTACTGCCAGACCGCGATTTGCGGCAAATTATGCCATGTACGCGTTATTCTCCGGCCGCGGGCGGCAGTCTCCGTCGAGCGCCGCGCGCCCGGTCGATAGAACGAACCGCTACGGCAAAGCCACCGCGCACAGGCGACAATGCCTGCTCCCGGCTTCAAGCACGGAGTATTCATGAAAGCGCAGCGTCCGCGTCCTCCGCACTTTTCCGCCGAACTTACGCGCGCCGAATGGCGCGAGCACCTGCTGCCCTACTTCATCACGGCGCTGCTGATCGCGTTCGCGATCGTGCTGATCGTCTGGATCGCCAATCCGGCGCCGCCGCGCACGATCACGATCAGCGCCGGCCCGCGCGACAGCTCGTTCGTCGTCACTGCGAACCAGTACCGCAAGATTCTCGCGCGCAACGGCATCCGCCTGAACGTGCTCGAATCCGATGGGTCCGTGCAGAACCTGCAGCGGCTGCTGGACCCGAAGCAGCAAGTCGATATCGCGTTCGTGCAAGGCGGGGTGGCCCAGGGGCTGGATACGTCGTCGCTGGTGTCGCTCGGCAGCGTGTTCTATGTGCCGATCGTGGTGTTCTATCGTGGCGCGGCGCTCGCGCAACTGGCGCAGCTCGAAGGCAAGCGGATCGCGGTCGGCCGCGAAGGCAGCGGCACGCGGCTGCTCGCGCTGCAACTGCTCGCGGCGAACGGCATCGAGCCAGGCGGCGCGACGACGCTGGTGCCGAGCGACGGTCTGCAGGCCGCCACGCAGCTGGTCGCCGGCGAGGTCGACGCGGCGCTCCTGAGCGGTGACTCGGCGACGCGCGGCCTGATGCTGCGGCTGTTGCGCGTACCCGGCATTTCGGTGATGAATTTCGACGAAGCCAGCGCCTATACGCGGGTGTTTCCGTTTCTCGACCAGATCGACCTGCCGCCCGGCGTGCTCGACCTGAAGCGGCGCATTCCGCCCGAGACCGTCCACCTGATCAGTCCGACGGTCGAACTCGTCGCGCGCAGCACGCTGCATCCAGCGATCTCGGATCTGCTGATCGAGGCGGCGCAGGAAGTACATGGCGCCGCGGGCCTGTTGCAGCACGCCGGCCAGTTCCCGACACCGGTCGAGCACGAATACCGGATCAGCGAGGACGCGCAGCGCTATTACCGGACCGGCAAGGGCTTTTTGTATCGGACGCTGCCGTTCTGGCTCGCGAGCATCGGCGATCGCACGCTGGTCCTGCTGTTGCCGGTCGCCGTGCTGCTGTTGCCCGCGATGCGGGTGATTCCGGCGCTGTACCGGTGGCGGGTGCGCTCGCGCATCTATCGTTATTACGGTTCGTTGATCGCGATCGAGCGGCACGCGCTCGCCGGCGCAACCGACGAGGAGCGCACACAGCTACTGGGGCAACTGGACGAGATCGAGGCGGCGCTGAACCACCTGCGCATGCCGTTAGCGTATGCGGATGCGTTTTATGTGCTGCGGGAGCATGTGGGATTCGTGCGCAGCCGGCTGACGGCTGCGCCGCACGTCATGGCCTCTTGAGCGAGGCCGCGACGGGTTATGCCAAGGTTAGGCCTGGGAGGGAGTGGAAGCTTGCGTCTCGTGTTGGGCGCTGGTTTGCGCCTGGGCGTCCGCGCTGCCGGCGGCATTCGGTGCTACGGCTTCCGGCGTTGCAGCAGCGGCATCCGCCTGCGGAACCGCCTGTCCCGCGACTGCCGCTACGACTGCTTCGGCCTGCGGCTCGTCGGCGGTCGCCTTCCCGGACGGTGACGGTGTACCGGCATCGGTCGGGGCATTTGCGCTTGCCGTCGCCGCGGCGGCCTTCTGCGCGCCCTTCGCCGCGCGATGCGCGAGCAGGCGCTGCGCACCGGCCGCTTCCTGCGCCGTGACCTTGCCGGCTTCGACACCCGCCAGATCGACGCGCGCGGCGCCTTCGACGAGGCTCTTCCAGTAGCGCCCGCCACGGCACCACGTCTTGATCGCGTCGCGCAGCTCGGCTTCGGTCAGCGACAGCTCCTTCGCATGCACGACGAGATCTTCGAAAACGCCGATCTTCAGCGGCAGCTTCGGGGCCGGATTCTTCGGGAAAGCGACCGGGAAACGCTTTTGCAGACGACCGATCGAGCGCACCACCGGGTCCACCGGCTTGGCGTCCGCCGCCGCCGGCCTGGCGGGCGCGGCGCCCTCGGGTGCGGCGTGGCGCGGCTGCGGGCGGCCGGGTCGCGTGCCCGGCTTGCCGTCCGGCCGACCACTGGCCTTCGCGGCCGGCTTTCCGCCGGGCCGGCCACCGGGCTTCGTGCCCGGATTGGCGCCACGCTCGGCGTTAGAGCCAGGATGTGCCCCAGGATTTGAAGCGGGCTTGCCAGTGGACTTCGAAGCGGGGCGCGCAGCCGATTTGCGATCGGGCTTGCCGGCGCCCTCGGCGGCGGCTCGCGCCGCGGCCAGTTGCTTCTTCAGTTCAGCGAGTTGTTCGAAACCCATAGTGCACAACCAATCTGTCGATCTGTAAAAATGAGATTGTAGCAGCGTGCGCCTATATGCTTGTGACAACCGCTAGCTGCAATGACGATCGTTAATTCGCGGCCGTGACGGGCGCATCGGCGGCGGGCGCGTGCAGCCCGGTGACCGACACCCGCAAGCCCGGCGCGCCGACATTGTTGTGCAGCGACAGCCCGAGCTGATGCCGCTCGGCGATCCGCGCAACGATTGCGAGACCGAGCCCGCTGCCCTCGCCCTTCGACTCCTCGCCGCGATAGAAACGATCGAACACGCGTTCGAGCTCCGCCTCCGGAATCCCCGAGCCGCTGTCGACGACCTCGAAGCCAACCCGCTCGCCCGTGCGCCGCAGCACCACGTCGACACGGCCGCCCCGCGGCGTATGACGAATCGCGTTGTTGATCAGATTCCCCAACAACACGCTGATACTGTGCGGCTCGGCGAGCACCGTGTAGGCGTCGTTCGGTGTGCGCGCCTGTTCGCATTCGAGGCCGAGATCGATTTCGCGCAGCTCCGCGAGCACGGAACAATCGCTGACCGCCTGCTCGCCGATGCGGCGCAGGCTGACCGGCACCGTCGAGGTGACCGGCTGCGCGTCTTCGCGCGCCAGCGTCAGCAATTGCTGCACGAGGTGAATGATCCGGTTCACCCGATTTTCGACACGCTCGAGCGTCTGCCCCTCGCCCCTCAGCGAGCCATCGCGCGACGCCGCCTGCAGTTGCAGCTTCAGCGCCGCGAGCGGCGAGCGCAGCTCGTGCGCGGCATCGGCGATGAACGTGCGCTGCGCCTGCGAC
Source organism: Paraburkholderia youngii (assembly GCF_013366925.1). NCBI lineage: Bacteria > Pseudomonadati > Pseudomonadota > Betaproteobacteria > Burkholderiales > Burkholderiaceae > Paraburkholderia > Paraburkholderia youngii. The sequence continues at coordinate 4,404,727 of NZ_JAALDK010000001.1, read as the reverse complement.
GCCGTATGCAGACGTTGCAGCAGATCGTTCAGCGCTTCGACGAGCGGGCGGATTTCGACCGGCATGTTGCCGTCGAGCCGCAGCGGTTCGAGCGAATCGATCGAACGCGTCGCGAGCGCGCGCGACAGCCCGCCGATCGGCGCGAGCCCGCGCGCGACCACCAGCAGCACCAGCGCGATCGTCACCGGCAGCAGCACGCCGAGCGGCCACAGCGTGTGCAGCGCGAGATGCAACGCGAGGTCCTCGCGCACCGACACGGGCTGCGCGACCTGCACGTAGCGGTCCGGCTGCGCGACGCCGAAGATGCGCCAGTGGTACTCGCCGCGCGGCACCGTGTGGAAGCCCGGCGCGAGACGCTCGAACATCGGCGCCTGCGCGGAGTGATAGACGAGCGTGCCGCTCTTGTCCCAGATCTCGATGACGATGCGGTCGTCGGCGAGATCACCGAGGTCGGGGGCACGATGCTCGCGCGGCCCCGCGCCGCTCAGCGACGACGGCAGCGACAACGCGACGCTGCGCAGTTCGTAGTCGAACAGCTCGCTCGCCTCGCGCCGCGCGGTATGGAAGATCGCGAAAGCCGCGACCATCGAGGTCGCCGCCATGCCGAAGATCAGCCAGCCGAGCAGCCAGCGGCGAATCGACGTCATCCGCACCTCTTCAGGCGGTAGCCGACCCCGCGCACTGTCACGACCTGGTCCGCGCCGATTTTGCGCCGCAGACTGTGCACATGCACTTCGATCGTGTTGCTGCCGACTTCTTCGCCCCAGCCGTACAGCTTTTCTTCGAGCTCGGCCTTGGTGAACACGCGGGTCGGCTCCTCGATCAGCGCCTGCAGCAGCGCGAATTCTCGCGGCACCAGCGGCAGCGGCACGCCGTTCTTGGTCACTTCATGCGCGGCGGGGTCGAGCGTCAGTTCGCCGTGGCTGTAGACCGGCTGCTTCTGGCCGGTGCGCCGGCGCAGCAGCGCGCGAATGCGCGCGGCCAGTTCGTCGAGATCGAACGGCTTGATCAGGTAGTCGTCGGCGCCGGCGTCGAGACCGCGGATGCGTTCGTCGATCGCGTCGCGCGCGGTCAGGATGATGACCGGCGCCGCGCCGCCGTTGCGGCGATACGCGTTCAGCACGTCGATGCCGTCTTTTTTCGGCAGGCCGAGGTCGAGCAGTACGAGGTCGTACACGCCGTTATCGAGCGACAGTTCCGCCGCGCGGCCGTCCTCGGCCCAGTCGATCGCGTAGCCGGCGCGGCGCATCGCGCCCAGCACCGATTCCGCGATCATGTCGTCGTCTTCGACCAATAGCAGGCGCATGGTCTCTCCCCTCCTTGCTGCGGTTTTAGCCGCCGCATTATCGGCCCCAGCAGCTTAACGAAGCCTTACGGGGTACTGATGACGGCGCCGATTTCGCGCGGCTCGGGTCAGGCGATTCGACGTTAAGCCTGTCTTAAGCGCGCGCTTCGGAAAATTGGCTCCCATTGCGAGGCCTCGTTCGCGAGTCGCTCGCCCCTTCCGATGATTCGCAGGAGCCGGATTTTGCCTGATTTCCATCCCGTGACGGCGCTGCGTCGGCGCGCGCTGATGCCGTTGTGCGCGCTGCTGATGAGCGGCTGCGCGACCTATCACCGCGAACCGCTCGCGCCGCAGGTCACCTCGACGTCCGCGCGATCGCTCGAACGGGTCCGCATCGATCCCGCGAGCATGCCGCTGCCCGAGTTGGCCACCCATCGGTTCGATCCCGCCGACGGGCTCGACATCGACGAAGTCGCGATGCTCGCGGTCGCCAACAACCCCGATCTGAAGCTGGCCCGCGACGATCTCGGCATCGCCCGCGCGCAGGCTTATTCGGCGGGTCTGCTGCCCGATCCGCAACTGAGCGTGTCGAGCGATTATCCGGGCGCGGCCGGCACCACGCGCGCGTTCAATTATGGCCTCAGCATCGACGTGATGGCGATCGTGCTGCGCAGCGCGAACAAACAGTCCGCCGACGCGACGCTGGCGAAGACCGATCTCGGCCTTCTGTGGCAGGAATGGCAGGTCGTCGCGCAGGCGCGCCAGCTGTTCGTGAAGAGTTGCTTTCAGCAGCGCACGCTGCCGCTGTTGCAACAGCAACGCGAACTCGCGCGCACCCGTTACGAGCGCATGGCCGCGGCGCGCGCGGACGGCAATCTGACCGACGATACGCTCACCGCCGCGCCCATCGCTTACAGCGACGCGCGCAAGCAGTACACGGACGCCGAGCGCGCGGCCGCGCAAACCCATCACGATCTGAACGCTCTGCTGGGTCTCGCGCCCGACGTGCAATTGCAGTTGCAGGCAGGCCACGACGACGAAGTCGCACCGCTCCCCGACGCCACGCTCGACTCAGCGCTCGCCGAGCTCGCGCACCGTCGCCCCGACCTGATCGCGCTACAGGCCGGCTACGAAGCGCAGGAGCAGAAATACCGCGCGGCGATTCTGAGCCAGTTCCCGAGTCTGTCGGTCGGTTTCGTGCGGGCGCGCGACACCTCGAACATCTACACGAGCGGCTTTCAGATCAACCTGAGTCTGCCGATCTTCAACCGCAATCAGGGCAATGTCGCGATCGAAAAAGCGACCCGTCAGCGGCTTCGCGACGAGTACCAGACCCGGCTGAACCAGGCGTATGCGGACGTCGCCCGGCTGCGCGAGGACAGCGCGATTCTCGCCCGGCAGTTGCAGCAGACCGAAGCCGCATTACCCGGCGTCGAGCGCTCCGCGCGCGAAGCCGCGGCGGCCTACGCCGAACACAACCTCGCGCTCGGCGCGTACACCGACGCGCAAAGCGCCGCGCTCGCGAAACGCATCGACGTCGCGACGCTGCGCGAAGCGCTCGACGAACAACGCGTCGGCTTGCAGGCGCTGCTCGGCAGCGCGATTCCCGACGCTTTCACTCCCGCTCAAACTTTCATCGACACTCATGCGAAATAGCCTGTTTCCATCGCGGTACGGATGGCCGCGTGTTGCGGCCGTCGCCGCGCCGCTGGTTTGCGCGGTCCTGCTGTACGCAGCAGTCCATCCGGTTCGTGCGGACGACAACCCCGCCAGCGAAACTCAATCGTCGGTCGCGGTGCAGACCGTGCACGTGCAGCGCGCCGCGATCGCGCAGCCGGTGCGCGGCTTCGGGATCGTCGCGACCACCGCGTCGAACCTGACGACGATCAACCTGCCCTATGTGTCGCGTATCGCACAGATGCGCGTGCAGGCGGGCGAGACCGTCAAGCGCGGCACGCCACTGTTCGTCGTCCAGGCCGATCCTGCCGCGGTGCTTGCCGCAACTCAGGCGAGAAGCGCGCTGACGCTCGCGCAAGGCGAACTCGCGCGGACCCGGTCGCTGTACGACAAAGGTCTCGCGACGCAATCGCAGCTCGCGAGCGCGAGCAAGGCCGTCGACGATGCGCGCGAAGCGCTCGCCGCGCAGACTCAGAGCGGCATCGCAAGCGGCAACAAGGTCGTGACCGCGCCGTTCGACGGCGTGGTGCTGCAGCTGTCGGCGGCACAGGGCGACCAGGTGCAGGCTGGCGCGGCGATTCTGCAACTCGCGAGTGGCGCGAGCCGTGATGCGCGCGCAAACGTGACGCTCGGCGTCGAGCCCACCGACGCCGCAGCGATCCATCCCGGCGATGCCGTTACGCTGCACGGCCTGTCCGCGGCACTCGCGCAGACGTCGATCGAAGGCCGTGTGGTGCTCGTCGGTGCCGCGATCGATCCGCAATCGCAACTGGTCAACATCGGCGCGACGGTACCGCTCGCGCAGACGCCGTTCATTCCCGGCACACGCGTTTCTGGCGACATCGCGACCCGCACGGGCACGCACTGGATCGTGCCGCGCGCGGCCGTGCTGCAAGATGGGCAGCATGCGTACGTGTTCCAGATCACGCCGCAAAACAAGGCGCATCGCGTCGCAGTGAGCATCGCGATCGAAAACGGCGAGCGCTACGGCGTCGATGGCCCGCTCGACCCCATGCTCGGCGTCGCCACGAGCGGCAACTACGAGCTGAAAGACGGCATGGCGGTCCGCGCCGCGGGAGATGGCGCGCGATGAACTTCGGCCAATGGATGCAGACGCATCGCCGCTCGCTGCTGTTCGTCATCGCGTTGCTCGCGATTGCCGGCGTGTTGAGCGCGTTCCGTCTGCCGATCTCGCTGTTTCCGAACGTCGCGTTTCCGCGCGCGGTCGTATCGCTCGACGCGGGCGACCGCCCCGCCGAGCAGATGACCACGCTCGTCACGATGCCGGTCGAAGAAGCGCTGCGGCGCGTGCCGAACGTGCGCGACGTCGAATCGACGACGAGCCGTGGCGCCGCGGAGATTTCGCTGAACTTCGACTGGGGCACCGACATGGCGCAGGCGACGCTGCAGGCTCAATCGGCGATCAGCGAAATTCTCGCGACGCTGCCGCCCGGCACGACGATGCAGGTGCGGCGCATGGACCCGACCGTGTTTCCGGTGCTCGCGTACAGCCTCACGTCGAAGCAACAGTCGCTGTCCGCGCTGCGCGATCTCGCGCAGTTCCAGATGCGGCCGCTGCTGTCGTCGGTGGAAGGCGTCGCGCGCGTCGAGGTGACCGGGGGCGCCGAGGACGAGTTCGAGGTCGCGGTCGATCCCGCCCGCCTCGCCGCGTACAAGCTGTCGCTCGCCGATGTATCGAAGGCGATCGGCGCGAGCAACGTGCTGATGGCAAACGGCCGCATCGAAGATCACGACAAGCTGTACCTCGTCGTCACCAACTCGACGATCACGCAGCTCGACGAACTGCGCAACGTGGTCGTGTCCGCCAACGGCAATGCGAACGGCGCGCAGATCCGTCTCGGCGACGTCGCGATGGTGCGCCAGGGCGTCGTGCCGCAATGGATGCGCGTCACCGCCGATGGTCAGGATGCGGTGCTCCTGAACGTGTACCAGCAGCCCGGCGCCAACAGCGTCGCGATGGCACGCGCGATCCGCGCGAAGATTGCTGCGTTCCAGCCGCAGATGCCCGCGGGCGTGCATCTGTCGAATTGGTACGACCAGAGCGAACTCGTGATCGCGTCGGCCACCAGCGTGCGCGACGCGATCATGATCGGCATCGTGCTCGCGGCGTTGACGCTGTTCTTCTTCCTGCGCAACTGGAAGATCACCGCGATCGCGGTCGCGCTGGTGCCGGTCGTGATGGCCGCGACGATCCTGCTGCTCGACGTGTTCGGCATGGGCTTCAACATCATGACGCTGGGCGGTATGGCGGCCGCGGTCGGCCTCGTGATCGACGACGCGATCGTGATGATCGAGCACATCGTGCGGCGCATGCGTGAAGCCGGCGCGCGCGCGTTCCATGGCCGCGTGATGGCCGCGGCGCTCGAATTCACACGGCCGCTCGCGGGTTCGTCGGCGGCAACGCTGATCATCTTCGTGCCGCTCGCGTTTCTGTCGGGTGTGACGGGAGCCTTTTTCAAGGCGCTGTCGCTGACGATGGCGAGCGCGCTGTTCATTTCGTTCCTCGTCACGTGGCTCGCGGTGCCGATCCTGTGCGACCACTGGCTGAAGCCCAAAGACGCCGAGGAGCACCAGGAAACCCGTTTCGCCGCATGGCTGAACCGGCGCTATGCGGTGACGATCGGCCGCGTGATCGCACGGCCGCCGCTCGTGCTGCTCGGCGTCGTGCCGTTGATCGTCGTCGCGGCGTTCGCATTCACGCGCGTCGGCAGTGGCTTCATGCCGAGCATGGACGAAGGTGGCTTCGTGCTCGACTATCACACGCAGCCGGGCACGTCGATCACCGAAACGGACCGGCTGATGAAGCAGATCGAGCAGATCGTGCGCGCGAACCCTAACGTCGCGACCTATTCGCGCCGTACCGGCGCGGGCCTCGGCGGCGATCTGAACGAGCCGAACAAGGGCGACTTCTTCGTGCGCCTGAAGTCGGGCAAGCGCGAACCGATCGACACCGTGATGGAGGAAATCCGCTCGCAGATCGACACACAGGTGCCGGGCGTCAGCATCGAGCTCGCGCAGCTGATGGAAGACCTGATCGGCGATCTGACCGCGGTGCCCCAGCCGGTGCAGATCAAGATCTTCTCCGACGATCCGCACACGCTCGACACCACCGCGCGCAGAGTTGCCGCGCGTATCGGCCAGATTCACGGCATCGTCGACGTGAACGACGGTATCAACCCGGCCGGCGACGCGATCGAGCTGCACATCCTGCCCGCCGCCGCGGCCGAAGGCATGGACCCGCAGGCGATCGCGCAGGCCGTCACCGACATGCTCGAAGGCAATGTCGCGACGCAGTTCCAGAGCGGCCCGAAAACGGTAGGCGTGCGCGTGCGCGTGAACGGCGCGCGCCAGATGACCGATACGCAACTCGGTCAGTTACAGATTCGCGCGCCGGACGGGCATCTGTTCGCGCTGAAGCGCGTCGCCGATCGCGTGAGCGTCACCGGTCAGCCCGAAATCAGCCGCTCGAATCTGAAGCGGATGGTCGCGGTCACTGCGCGCATCGACGGGCGCGATCTCGGCTCGACGATCGCTGACGTGCAGAAGGCGCTCGGCAACGCGGACCTGCTGCCGTCGGGCGTCTATTACGAGCTCGGCGGTCTGTACCAGCAACAGCAGATCGCCTTCAAGGGGCTCTTGACCGTGTTCGGCGCCGCGATCGCGCTCGTGTTCGGCCTGCTGCTGTTCCTGTACGAACGCCTGCGTGTCGCGCTCGCGGTGCTGGCAATGCCGCTCTTCGCTGCCGGCGCGGTGTTCATCGGCCTTTGGATCACCGGCATCGAGTTGAATATCTCGGCGATGATGGGTATGACGATGATCATCGGCATCGTGACGGAAGTTGCCATCTTTTACGTATCCGAATTGCAGGCGCTGGTGCGCGACGACGAAATGCCGTTCGACGACGCGTTGCAGGCCGCCGGCCGCAATCGTCTGCGGCCGATCGCGATGACGACGATCGCCGCGATCCTCGCGCTGTTGCCGCTCGCGTTCGCGCTGGGGCAAGGCTCGGCGATGCAGCAACCGCTCGCGATCGCGATCATTTCCGGACTGATCGTCCAGTTGCCGCTCGTGCTGTTGCTGCTGCCCGCGTTGCTGAAGCTATTGATGAAAAAGCAGCCGGTGTGAGCGCGGCCCAGGTTTTCCGCGTTTCGCGAAGCTGACGCTACGCAAGCACATCCGCGAACCCGCCGACTCGCGCGCCGAGCGCGCGGATCGCGGCGGCCACCTTTGGCGACAACAGCGCCTGCAACTCGTCGGCATGCCGGTAGTCGTGCATGCCCTCGCTGAGCGCGTCACCGGCCAGCGCCGGATGACAATAGATTTCGCCGACGCCATGCGGCAGATTCGCGAGCGCGGCGAGCCAGCTCGCCTCGTCCATGCGCCCGCTCGCCGCAATGCCGACCACGTAGTCGTTGTGCGCGATCCCCGCGCGCTCGAGCCGCGTCTTCACGTGCGCGACCCACGGCCGCAGCCACAGCGGCGCGTTCGCTTCGAACGGCAGACGCATCGCCTTCATGCCGTAGTCGCGGCCGATGTCGAGGATCAGGCCGAGCACGGTCGGATGCAGATGAAAATGCTTGTGCGTGTTCACGTGGTCGAGCCTGAGGCCGGTCGCGGCGAAGGCTTCGAATTGCGCGCGGATTTCGTAGGCGAGTTGCCGGCGCACGTGCGGCAGAAAGAAGAAGCGCACGCCGTCGCGCACCATGTTGCTGCCGAAGCGGCCGTTCTCGTCGAGCAGCGCGGCGACCTGCTCGCGCGGCGCCAGCGCGGCGCCGTCGGCCAGCACCAGATGCAGGCCCACGCGCAGTTCCGGCAGCGTATGCGCGCGCGCAACCGCGTCTTCGGCGGCCGGCGCGCCGACCATCAGACTTGCCGCGCGCAGCACACCGTTGCGGTGCGCGCGCTCGACCGCGAAATTGACGCGCTGATGCAGGCCGAAATCGTCGGCGGTGATGATCAGTCCGCGCGGCTGGGCCGGTTTGCCGCGCGCTATCACGTGAGGCTGTCCAGCCGGCCGCTGCGCTCGGCGGACGGCGTGCCGAGCTGCATGCGCTCGCCGCGCCACACGACGTGCGAACCGAACGCGCTGACGAGCCACTGGAGCGCGAGCAGCGTATCGCGCAACGGCACCAGCGGCAGATCCCGCCAGAACGTGCGCGCACGGCGCGCCGCACGCAAATGCAGCAGCAGGCGCGCACCAACGCAGAGCGCGGTCGCCGACGCGCTCGCGACCACCGCCGCGAACGGCGCGTGAGCACAGGTTGCGAGCGACACGGTCAGCCCTGCGCTCGTCAACAGCCACGGTGTGGGGAATGTGATCAGCAGCGACACGAAACCCGGCGGATTGACCGAGCGGATCGTGCGCAGCCAGCGCGTTTCGCGCTGCCACAGCGCCGCGAAGGTCGGCTCGATCACGTCGGTGGCGACCATCACCCGCGACAGCACCGTTTGCAGACCGAGAGCGCGCACGTGCTCGGCGAGCCAGTAGTCGTCGGCGAGGCAGTTTTTCAGTGCCTCGAAGCCGCCGATGCGCTCCAGCGTCGCGCGCCGCAACGCGAGGGTCGCGCCGAAACCGAAGCGGCGCGAGCCCATCGCATGGGCGACCCGCACCGACGGCGCGAACCACTCGTTGATGAACAGCGCACCGACGCGCGGCCAGAAGCCGCCGACGCCGCGCGCGACGTACAGGCACGTGACCACGCCGACGCTCGGGTCCGCGAGCGGCGCGGCGACGCTGTCGAGATAGTCGGAGTCGACCGCGATGTCGCTGTCGGCGATCACGATCACGTCGTGGCGAGCGCGTGCGGCCATGTTGATCAGGTTGCTGACTTTCAGATTGCTGCCATGTACGCGCGTGTCGATCGCGAGTTCGATGTCGCACCTGGGATAGGCGGCCTGCAAGCGGCGCACCACCGCGATGGCGGGATCGTGCGGCGACGACACGCCCAGCACCAGCTGAAAATGCTGATGCCGCTGCTCGCAGAAGGTCCGGAGATTCTCGTAGAGACGCGGTTCGGCGCCGCACAGCGGCTTCAGCACGCTGACACCGACCTGCGCGAACGGCCCGCCTGGTCCATCGGACGAACCCACTAGCGAACCGCCGTATGCGCCATTGACCGCCCTGCCGCCATGATGGTTCGATTTATGCCGCGCGGTGAAAAACGGCATGGCGAGCGCGGCGGCTACCGTGTAGATCGAAGCGCTAACGCAGCCGGCCAACAGAAGCCATTGACATGCAATCAACGCGTGGGCCGCCATCGTGTGTCGTCCGTATCCGTCAGTGCTCGGCCAGCACGAACGGTTGCCCCGTTAGCCGGAGGTGAAGCACGACGAGCCACCGGCGTGGACAGTTCGCTGAGATCACGGCGGGCCATGCGCCGCGAGCAGCGCGAATCGCGTAGTCGCGCCGCACCGCGAGCTCGAAGGCGACCTCGGAGAATTCGCGCGCAATCACTACGCCGCCGATGATCAGCGCGAGCGCGAACAGCCTGAACGATGCTGAAGCGAAAAAAGCGTCAGAGACCGGCAGTACAGGCAGCGCGATGCACAGCAGCGCTTCGGTGCCTGCGGCGGTCAGAGACGCGACTAGCAAATGGGCTCGTAGCATGTCGATGGTGACTCGCTTCATAACGTGCCTCGTGCGGGGCCTTGCAGCCTGACCGGATGCTGGCATTGGGCGGGACTCGTCGATACCGTCCATTGACGCTATCGACCAGCATAAAGAATGCCTCGCGCGTCACTCCATCGAAGTCCTTACGATCAGGTTGCGATGGCCTGACGACAACCTGGTCTCGCACATGCATCACGATCTGCGACGACCATTTTATAGCGCGTCGATGGTATCGATTCAAGCTGAAGGAAACCTTAAGCATCCGCATGGCATAAAGCGGCTAACGAACGGCGTGGTTACACTTCGAAACACCGGCGGATTGTTCGTATAGACGCATCAATGCCGCTTGCATAAAAATGCAGGACGTTATGCAATAAATCCCCACATTGGAACATTTGCCTCATGCGCTTACTCCTCGTAGAAGACGACGAGCTCATCGGCTGCGGTGTCGAAGCGGGCCTCCGCCAGGCCGGCTTCACGGTCGACTGGGCACGCGACGGCCACAAGGCCAGCCTCGCGCTCGACACGACTCAATATGCATTGGTGGTACTCGACCTCGGCCTGCCACGCGTGAGCGGCACGGAGCTGCTCAAACGCATGCGCGACGCCGGCAATGACGTGCCGGTGCTGGTGTTGACCGCGAAAGGCACGGTCGTCGATCGCGTCGGCGGTCTCGAAGCGGGCGCCGACGACTATCTCGGCAAGCCGTTCGATCTCACCGAGCTGGTCGCGCGGTGCCGCGCGCTGTTGCGCCGCGCACAAGGTCGCAGTATCGATCTGATTCGTTACCAGAATCTGACAGTGAATCCGGCCGCGCAAACAGTGCAGATCGACGAGGCGCGCGTGCCGCTTACATCGCGCGAATGGGCGATTCTGCTGCAACTGCTGACCAATCTCGGCATTCCGCAGTCGCGCTCGCGGCTCGAAGAAAGCCTGTACGGCTGGCAGGAAGAAATCGAAAGCAATGCGATCGAGGTGCATGTGTCGAACCTGCGCAAGAAGCTCGGCGCAAATCTGATCAAGACCGTGCGCAACATCGGCTATGTGATGGAGAAAGAATGATCGGTCCGTCGATCCGGCGGCGCCTCGTGCTGCTGGTGCTGGCGAGCATCGCGCTCGTCTGGGGCGGCGCGCTCGCGTCGAGCTACCGGCAGGCGACGCGCGAAGTCGGCCTATGGGAGCAAGCCCGCCTCGCCGAACTCGCGCAGATGCTCGCGCTGCTCGATTCGGCCAATCTGATGACGCTCGCGAATGCGCGCATCGACCTGCGCGAAGAAGAGCGAAACGGCGAAGCCGGCGCGAACAACTACGATGACGACGACACCCTGCCGCGCGATGCGCTTTTCCAGGTGCGCTCGGCCGACGGCGTCGTGCTGGCAGGCAGCCCGCAACTGCATGCGCTGGCCGCGTGGGATTTGCCGTTGCCGCCCGCGAGCGGCGCGCAAGACGTGATGCTGGTCGGTGAGCTCTATCACTCGTTCACGTTGCGCGAGACCGTGCTCGGCCACAGCGTGCGCGTGTTCGAGCCGGCCAATACCCGCAGCGACCTGGTGAGCGAAATCGCGAGCCGCATCGCACGGCCCACGCTGATCGCGCTGCCGGTGCTCGCGGTGCTCGTGTGGTTCAGCATCGGCTGGAGCCTCGCGCCGCTGAAGGTGCTATCGGCCGCGCTCAGTTCTCGCGACATCAACCGCATGGAACCGGTCGGCATCGGCCGCACGCCGCTCGAGGTGCGCCCGCTCGTCGATGCGATCAACCAGATGCTCGCGCGTCTGCAGCATGCGCTCGAACTCGAACGCGCCTTCACCGCCGATGCCGCGCACGAACTGAAGACGCCGCTCGCCGCGATCAAGGTGCAGGCGCAGGTCGCGCTCGCGGAGCCCGACATCGGGCTGCAGCGGCTCGCGATGGAGCGCGTCGTGCAAGGCGTCGATCGCAGCGCCCGGCTCGCCGAGCAGTTGCTGCTGCTCGCGCGGCTCGACGTGCAGGAGAAGCTGCCCACCGAGCCGGTGAAGCCGGCCGCGATCGCGAGAGATACGCTGCTTGCGAACCGGCGTAATGCGCAGCAAAAGCACATCAACGTGATGCTGGTCGGCGACATGCTCGCCGAGATCGATGCGGAGCCGGTGCTGATCGGCATCCTGCTCGACAATCTGCTCGACAACGCGATCAAGTATGGACGTACGGGGGGCAATATCGAAGTCGCGGTGCGCCATGCCGACGAGCACGTGCAGCTGAGCGTGCGGGACGACGGTCCCGGCGTCGAGCCAGACGATCTCGCGCGCCTCACGAACCGCTTTTTCCGCGCGACCGGCAATCAGGCGACCGGCAGCGGGCTGGGGTTGTCGATCGTTGCGCGGATCGCCGAGCATTTCGGCGCGAGTCTGCAGCTAGGCGCGGGAATCGGGGGCCGGGGGCTGGCGGTGCAGGTGTCGTTTCCGGCCTATCGCGCGCCGCGCTGACGGCGCGCGGCATGCGCGTCGAAGACGCGAGCGGGAAGCGGGAAACCGCGCGCCGATCGCTCAGCGCCGCTCGCCGCCGCGGTTCACGTCAGCGACGCCCGAACGCTGTTTGGCCAGCCCGGCGCCCACCCCGTGTGGCGCGGCATGCGGCCGCGCGCTGCCGGACGCCTCGAACAACTGCCACGCGATCAGGCCCGGCACGAACATCAGCAGGTCGCGAATGCGCCGCGCGGCCGCGAGCGCAAGACAGGTGGCGGGATCGAGCCCGAGTGCGCCGCCAATCAGTACGAAGGCGCCCTCCTGCACGCCGAGACCGCCCGGCACGAAGAACGCGGCGCTGCTGACCGCCTGGATCAGCGATTCGATCACGATCGCCTCGACGAGCGTCACGCGCGCGCCGAGGAAATACAGCGCGAGCCAGATTTCCAGCGAGGTCAGAACGCATTGCAGCGGCTGCCAGAAAAACAGATAGCGCAGCACGACCGCGCGGCGTCGCCAGATCACCTTGATCGATTGATCGATCTGCGCGGACTGGCCGACCAGCGCGGTCAGCTTGCCGCTCGTCATATTGTTTGCCACGCGCGTGATGCGCTCGAACGGATTCGCATGCTGCACGAGCCCGAACAGCAATAGCAGCGGCGTCAACGCGACCACGCCCCACGCGAGCTGCCCGGCGAGCCGCAGCGCGCCCGATTGCGCGTTGGCGAACAGAAAGCCGATGCCGACCATCGTGAACATCAGCTGACTGATCAAGGTCAGTTGCATATCGACGATGGTGCTGGCGACCGCTGTCGATGGCCGGACGCCCCAGCGCTTGAACATGCGGAACGCCACGAGTTCGCCGCCGATCCGCGCGACCGGCAGCATGGAGTTGACCGATTCGCGCACCCATACCAGATGCATCATCCTGCCGAAGCTCGGGCGATTCGCGCCGCGAATCAGCGAGCGCCAGTCGCAGGCGTTGGCGACCATTGGCAGCACGTGCGCCAACGCGGCCAGCACGAGGCCCGCGCCGGCTGCGCGCAACGCGCTGAGCACCGCGCGCGGATCTTCGCGCCAGACCAGCCACAAAGAGATCAGCAAACCCGCGAGCGCGGCCGCGCGGCCCAGATGCTTCATCATGCGGGCACCTCGCACGCGACCTCGATGGGCGCGATGCGCCGCACGCCGCGTGCCGCGGTATGTGATGCCGTATGGGTTGCCGAGTGCGCCGCCGCCTGTGCCGCCTGGGCCGCCAGGCCGCTGCCGTGCGTCTCGAGTGCGGTGCTGTGTCGCCCGCTCGATCCTTCTTCGCTCATTGCCCGCCCAATCTGCCGTTCGTTCGTCATTCGTCCTGTGCCGCCGACAGCAGCCCGTCGCCGTCGACCTTGAAGCTGAAGCCCCGCCAGATCACCCGCGAGGAGCGGAAGCTCGCGACGAAAATCGCAAACGATACGATATCCCATAACGGCAGTAGCCACAGATCGCGGCAGCGCTGACGCAACGCCCGATCCGCGCGCCACTTCAACGCGACACGCGCGAGCACCGTCACTGCCGCGAGCAGCCACGCCCACGGCGCGCCGCCCGAGCACGCGAGCGCGAGCAGCGCGAACGGCAACGGATGCACGAGCGCGGTACCGAAGTGTCCGAGCGGATCGATGCGGCGGATCGTGCGGCTCCAGCGCAGTTCGTGCGTCACCAGTTGCGCGGCGCTCGCTTCGACACAGGCATGCGCGATCGCGAACGGCGGAATCGTGACCTGCTCGCCCGCCGCGCGCACCGCCGCGCCGATTTCGTAGTCTTCGGCCAGGTGCCGCACGAACGGCTTGAAGCCGCCGATCCGCTCGTAGGTGTCGCGCCGCATCGCGATGGTCTGACCGAAGCACGGGCGTGCGAGCCCGAGCGCGAGTCCGGTGACGACGCCCGGCAGGAACTGGTAGTTGGTGGCGATCGCCGACAGCCGCGGCCAGAAACCCGGATCGGGCTGGCCGCGATACGCGCAGGTGACGAGCCCGACGCCCGGCTTCTGCAATTCGCCGATCACGTTGCGCAGATAGTCGGGGCCGACGCACACGTCGCTGTCGGCGAACACGAGCACGTCGTGGCGCGCCTGCGGCAGCATGTTGAGGATGTTGCTGATCTTGCGGTTCGGGCCGTACAGGCGCGCATCGGCGACCACGGCGATGTCCGCGCGCGGATGCAGGCGCCGCAGTTCGTCGACGGTTTGCAGCGCGGGGTCGGCCGAGTCGTGCACGCCGAACAGGAATTGCACGGGCCCCGGATAATCCTGGGCGCAGAAGCTCGACAGATTATCGAGCAGCGCCCACTCGTTGCCGTGCAACGGTTTGATCACCGTAATGGGTGGAAAGCTGGAGGGAACGGCCACCGCCCTCGCGAAGAAGCGCCCGATCAGCGCGCTTGCGAGCACGGTGTAGCCGATGCCGACAACAGTCGCCGCCGCGCACGCGTACGCGAGCGTGACGGCGGCGATGTGTACGGCGCTCACGCCTCGTGCGCGCGCAGGAAGCGGAAAAATTCGACGCCTTCGCGCAGGCGCCGTTTCATCATGTCCCAGCTCGTCAGCATTTCGCGCAGGATCTCCCAGATCTTCGACGGCCGGAAATAAAAGCGTTTATAGAAGTTCTCGAGCTGGTGGTACATCTCGTCGCGCGACAGATGTGGATAGCCGATCGCCGCGAGTTGCACGCCCTGCTTGCTGACGAGATTGATCACCTTGTTCTCCGCGAGCCAGCCGCTCTCGACCGCCTGGTGATAGAGCCGGGTGCCCGGATACGGCGCGGCGAGCGACACCTGGATGGTCAGCGGATTGATCTCTTTCGCGTACTCGATGGTCTTCTGGATCGTTTCCTGGGTCTCGCCGGGCAAGCCGATAATGAAGGTGCCGTGCACCTTGATGCCGAGCGTGCGGCAGTCCTGCGCGAAGCGCCGCGCGATGTCCGTGCGCAGGCCCTTCTTGACGTTCAGCAGGATCTGGTCGTCGCCGGACTCGTAGCCGACCAGCAGCAGGCGCAGGCCGTTTTCCTTCATGATCTTCAGCGTCGAGTAAGGCACGTTGGCCTTCGCGTTGCACGACCACGTGACGCCCAGCTTGCCCATGCCGCGCGCAATTTCTTCGGCGCGCGGCTTGAAGTCGGTGAACGTGTCGTCGTCGAACATGATCTCCTTGACTTCGGGCATGTTGTCGCGAATCCACTTCACTTCCTCGAGCACGTTCTCGACTGAACGCACCCGATAGCGATGGCCGCCGACCGTTTGCGGCCACAGACAGAACGTGCACTTCGAGCGGCAGCCGCGGCCGGTGTACAGCGACACGTACGGATGCTTCAGGTAGCCGTTGAAGTAGTTCTTGATGGTCAGATCACGCTTGTAGATCGGCGCGACGAACGGCAGCTCGTCCATGTTCTCGAGAATCGGGCGCGCTTCGTTGTGTTCGATCGAGCCGTCGGGGGCGCGATAGCTCAGGCCCAGGATCTGCGAGAACGGCTTGCCCTCGGAGATTTCCTTGCAGGTGTAGTCGAATTCCTCGCGGCAAACGAAGTCGATGGCCTCGGTCGCGATCAGCGAATTATGCGGATCGACCGCGACCTTCGCACCGACCATGCCGATCAGCAGCGACGGCTTGCGCTTCTTGAGGTCCTGGGCGAACAGTGCGTCGGTCGGGAAGGATGGCGTGCTGGTGTGAATCACCACCAGCTCGTATTGCGAAGCGATGTCGAGCGCGGCTTCAACGGACAGGCCGTCTGCCGTTGCGTCGAGCACGCGGCTGTCGGGAACGAGTGCGGCGGGTTGTGCGAGCCACGTCGGATACCAGAACGAGCGAACTTCACGCTTGGCCTGATAGCGCGAACCCGCGCCACCATCGAAGCCGTCGTACGACGGCGCCTGCAAGAACAGAGTTTTCATGGATGCTCCAGCAAGCCTTTATAGGCGCTTTCAGTTTTCAGTCAGGAATCTATCTGTTCCATTGCCCGAATGCAGGTCGTGAAAGCCTGTGCTCGAGCCGCACGTAGCGGCGGCCGCGGTCCTGAAAGGCCACGGGCAGTGGCGCAAATAGTACGGAGCAAAGCTGAAGGAAACCTGAAGAATAATACTGCGTTCAGACCGTCCGCGGCATGCTCCGATGGGTCGATTTGTGCGATCGACGCGCTCGTGTAGCCGTGTCGCATCGATGTCCTATCGGTGTGGTACATGCATAGGTTGTCGCGTGGTTTGCGGGCTAGCCCCATTGGCGCCTCCGATGCACATCACATTCACGGGCGCGAACGCGCGGCCCGACGCGTCGCTTATTGCGCAAGATGCCTTGCCCATTCGAGCCAGCCGAGATTGAGGGCCGCGTTTACCACTACGCCCGTCGCCGACGCGAGCGCGGCGATCATGGTCCAGAAGGCCGAGCGCCGAGCCGCGCGCGCCGATGTGTGCGCGGCGGCCGCCGCGTCGCGCGACGCGCTCGCCGCCGCCTGCGCGATATGCGACGACGCCTCCATGCGCGCGAGCGACCTCAGCGCGAAACCGCGCTCGTCGTCGTGCGTGGCCGCGGCCGCGTCGTGCTCCGCTTCATCGCGCTGCGCCTGTTCGAACAGATAGCGATGACAGAACGGTGTAAGCGGTTCGTCGGGATAGCGCGCGGCGAAGGTCTTCGCATAAGCGGCGCCGCCATTGCGCTCGATCTCCGCGTAGGCGGCGTCCTTATCCATCGTTACCTCGCATGCGGATGAACCGCCATGCCGACGTCACACGGGCTTGATATCGGCCGCCTGCTTGCCTTTCGGCCCCTGCTTGATTTCGAAGCTGACTTTCTGGTTTTCCTGCAACGACTTGAAACCTTCGGATCGAATCTCCGAAAAATGCGCGAACAGATCTTCGCCGCCGTCATCGGGGGTAATGAAGCCGAAGCCCTTCGCGTCGTTGAACCATTTCACTGTTCCGGTTGGCATGGCGATGTCCTCGTGACGCGCTGTAGTAGCGGTTGAATGGATGAAGCGCTGCGTCTCGCAGGCGTTTCGTGCGGCGCGGACGCGGCACCTCGGCGTGACCCGCAAAGTCGCTCCGGTGCCAAGTCTCAGCAAACCGCATGCCACGAGCGGAGGCCCGCGGTCCGCGTCCGGTGCGATTGCCCGCAATCAGATAAGATAATTGATATCGGCAATTCATTCATGGCCGCGTAGGTGTGTCGCCTCGTGCCGCACAACCACGCGGCCTGTTGTTTTCCCTCTCACAGGAACCCAGCATGGCCATCTCGAGCTATACCGATACCCGTCTTCTGATCAACGGCGAATGGTGTGACGCCGCCAGCGGCAAGACCCTCGACGTGATCAACCCCGCGACCGGCCAGGCCATCGGCAAGGTCGCGCATGCCGGCATCCCCGATCTGGACCGCGCGCTCGAAGCCGCGCAGCGCGGCTTCGAAGCCTGGCGCAAGGTGCCGGCCAACGAGCGCGCCACCATCATGCGCAAGGCTGCGGCTCTCGTGCGCGAGCGCGCCGCCGACATCGGCCGCCTGATGACGCAGGAACAGGGCAAGCCGTTCGCCGAGGCGCGCGTCGAAGTGCTGGCGGCCGCGGACATCATCGAATGGTTCGCGGACGAAGGCCGCCGCGTGTATGGCCGCATCGTGCCGTCGCGCAACCTCGCCGCGCAGTCACAAGTGCTGAAGGAGCCGATCGGACCGGTCGCCGCGTTCACGCCGTGGAACTTCCCGGTCAACCAGGTCGTGCGCAAACTGTCGGCGTCGCTCGCCTGCGGCTGCTCGTTCCTCGTGAAGGCGCCGGAAGAAACCCCGGCGTCGCCGGCGGCCCTGCTGCAGGCATTCGTCGAAGCCGGCGTGCCGGCCGGCACGGTCGGCCTCGTGTTCGGCGATCCGGCCGAAATCTCGAGCTACCTGATCCCGCATCCGGTGATCCGCAAGGTTACGTTCACCGGCTCGACGCCGGTCGGCAAGCAGCTCGCGGCGCTGGCCGGTTCGCACATGAAGCGCGCGACGATGGAACTCGGCGGCCATGCCCCGGTGATCGTCGCGGAAGACGCCGACGTCGCGCTCGCGGTTAAGGCAGCCGGCGCCGCGAAGTTCCGCAACGCGGGCCAGGTCTGCATTTCGCCGACGCGCTTCCTCGTGCACAACAGCATCCGGGAAGAGTTCGCCGCGGCGCTCGTCAAGCACGCTGAAAGCCTCAAGCTCGGCGACGGTCTCGCCGAGGGCACGACGCTCGGACCGCTCGCCAACGCGCGCCGTCTGAGCGCGATGGCCAAGGTCGTCGACGACGCCCGCAAGACCGGCGCGAAGGTCGCGACGGGCGGCGAGCGCGTGGGTACCGAAGGCAACTTCTTCGCGGCCACCGTGCTGACCGACGTGCCGCTCGAAGCCGACGTGTTCAACAACGAGCCATTCGGCCCGGTCGCCGCGATCCGCGGCTTCGACAAGCTCGAAGAAGCGATCGCCGAAGCGAACCGTCTGCCGTACGGCCTCGCCGGTTACGCGTATACGAAGTCGTTCGCCAACGTGCATCTGCTGTCGCAGCGCATGGAAGTCGGCATGCTGTGGATCAACCAGCCCGCCACGCCGACGCCGGAAATGCCGTTCGGCGGCGTCAAGGATTCCGGCTACGGCTCGGAAGGCGGCCCGGAGGCGATGGAAGCCTACCTCGTCACCAAGGCTGTCACGGTAATGTCGGTTTAATCACCTGATTTAATCACCTTGATCGCGCGCTTCGGTAACGGCGCCGCGGGTTTGCCGCTCGCGTCGTTCCCGAGCACGGATCAACCGGTCTGCCAGGTCCACGAGTGTTCCGCTCGCGGACCTTTTTCATTGCCATGAACGATATCTCCGCCGAATCGATGCAACCCACGCTGAGCGGCTCGTTCGTCGAGTTGCGGCCGCTGCGCGAAGACCACGCGCAGGCGCTCGTCGACGCCGCCGCCGATGGGCAATTGTGGGACATGAAGCTGACCGTCGTGCCGGGCCCGGCGACGATCGATGCCTATATCGCCAGGGCGCTCGCCGGCCGCGCTGCGGCCAAGGTGATGCCGTTCGTGATCGTGCGGCGTGACGAGGAAGACCGGAATGACGGCGCCGGCCGCATCGTCGGCAGCACGCGGTTCTGGAAGATCGATCGCGCGAACCGTAAGCTCGAAATCGGCCATACGTGGCTCGCCGCCTCGGGGCAGCGCTCGGTCGTCAACACCGAGGCGAAGTATCTGCTGCTGTGCCACGCATTCGACGTGATGCGCTGCGTGCGCGTGCAATTCACGACCGACGAGCTCAACGACAGATCGCGCGCGGCGATCCTGCGCATAGGCGCGAAACAGGAAGGCATCGTGCGGCACGAGCGGATCATGCCCGATGGGCGCAAGCGCAACTCGGTGCGCTTCAGCATCATCGACGACGAATGGCCCGCGGTGAAAGCGATGCTCGAAACGAAGCTGGCGCGCTGAGCGGCGCGCCAGCTTCCTGCCCTCTACTGACTCATTCAAACAAGTGCATCGCGCTACTCATTGAGCGGCGCGGCCTGCGTCACCGTGGCGAACTCCTCGCGCAGCGTGCCGCGCGGATGATGCCGGCGCACCCACAGCGCCGTGAGGATCGGCACCAGAATCGCGGTCACGAGGCAAGCGGTGGCGACCATCGCGGTGGCGGCCGGCACCAGCGGTTTGAAGCTCGGAATCATGTCGGCGATGATCGCCGGATTCGCGACCGCCGCCCCCGCCGTCGACGACGCCGCGAGCCCCGCCGCGCCATTGCCGCCGGCGATCCAGCGATCAGCCAGAATCAGCGGCACGCCGGTCACGACGATCACGCCGAGCCCCAGCACGATGCCCGGCAAACCGCTAGTGACGATCACGTTCAGATCGATGCCGTTGCCGAGCGCAAAGCCGAAAAACGGAATCAGCGGATGCACGCAGCGGCCGAACAGCTCGCGCAGCTCGCTATCGAAGTTGCCCAGTGCAAAGCCGATCAGAAACGGCAGCACCGCGCCGACGAACAGCCGCGGCTCGAAGAACGCCACACCCGTGGCACCCAGAATGATCATGCTGATCAGCGGCCCCGATTCGACCGACATCAGCACGAACGCGCCCGCCTCTTCCTTCGTGCCGTACTGTTGCATGACGGCCGCGTAAAGACCGCCATTGGTCATGTCCATCGAGGTCGTGATTGCGAGCAACGACAGCCCCGCGAAGAGCCCGGTCTTGATGCCGTCGATCGGAATGAAGCGCGCCGCGATCAGCGTGACGATCCATGCGACCAGCATCTTGGTGGCGAGCAGCGTGCCCGACTTGCGCAGCACGGTGCCGGTCGCGCGCAGGTCGAGCGTTGCGCCCATGCAGAAGAACCATACCGCTAGAATCGGCACGGTGCCGGTAATCAGGCCGTTGGTGAACGAGCCGAAATATTTGCCCGCGCCGGGCGCGAACGTATGCACACAGGCGCCGAGCAGTAGCGGCACCAACATCAGGCCGCCTGGAATGCGGTCGATGGCCTTCTTGATCTTCATGTCTCCTCCATGGACGGTGACGCCCCGTTATCGGATCAATGACCCGTGTTGGTGTCCCGGTCTGCGCTGGGCTCTCCCTATCGGGCGCAATATAGCATCATGAAAGGAACGTCGTTCCGCTTTATTTCTTAAACCTGACTATCGTTTACCCGGTCAGTCTCAGTAGCCCATTCCAGCCGCGATCGCTCGCCGAAAAACTTTCGGACCGATGTTCCGAAATTGCGATTCTGCGTTACAGTCTCGGCACAAGGCGGCACCGCGCCCCGCATACCGACAGGAGAACGATCAATGGATGTGAGACAGGCCGAGCCGCACGAAACCCGGCATATCGTCGTGCGCAACGAGCAGGCGGTGATCTCGCCGGGCTGGCCGGTGAGAACCAGGTGTTCGGCGACATGGACCATCTCGCGGTTCGCGAGCTGCGCTGAGCGAACATGAGCCCGACCACAATGAATACTTTCGATCTGAGCGGCAAGGTCGCCATCGTGACTGGCAGCAACACCGGCCTCGGCGCCGGCATGGCGGTCGCGCTCGCCGCGGCCGGCTGCGACATCGTCGGCGTCAGCCGCGCGGACGCGGGCACGACCGCCGCGCGCGTCGAGACGCTCGGACGTCGCTTCGCCGACGTGCGCGCCGATCTCGCGTCGACCTCATCGGTCGACGACATCGTGCGCGCCGCGGTCGAAGCATTTGGCCGCCTCGACGTGCTGGTCAACAACGCGGGCATCATCCGCCGCGAAGATGCGCTCGAGTTCGGCGAAGACGACTGGGACGCGGTGATGGACGTGAACCTGAAGAGCCTGTTCTTTCTGTCGCAGGCGGCAGCGCGTCAGTTCGTGCGGCAGCAAGGCGGCGGCAAGATCATCAACGTCGCGTCGATGCTGTCGTTCCAGGGCGGTATTCGCGTCGCGTCGTACACCGCGTCGAAAAGCGGCGTGCTCGGTCTCACCCGACTGCTCGCCAACGAATGGGCCGCGCGGGGCATCAACGTGAACGCGATCGCGCCCGGCTATATGGCGACCGCGAACACCGCCGCGTTGCGCGACGACGCGCAGCGCCAGCAGGAAATTCTCGGGCGCATTCCGGCCGGCCGCTGGGGCGTACCCGACGATCTCGCGGGGCCGGTGGTTTTTCTCGCCTCGTCGGCGTCGGACTACGTGCATGGGCATACACTGGCGGTGGATGGCGGCTGGCTCGCGCGCTAGGTTCGACACAAGCTCGCCACCAGCGCGCGCGACGCGCTATGCTCTCGCGCCGGGCGAGCATCGGCTCGATGCGACAGCGGCGCGGCTTGGCACAGACAGGGAATGATGGACATGGCGGCAACGGGAACAGACAGGAACACGGCGAGAAACATGGCGAGAAGCACTGCGCGCGACAAAGCGCTCGATAAGGCGCTGGATGCGGACAGCGGTGAGCGAGGCGAATCGGCGTCGTCGATCGGGCGCGTGTTCGCGATTCTCGGCGCGATCGGCGACACCGGGCGGATCGGCATCAGCGAGCTGTCGCAACGGCTCGGCATGTCGAAGACGACCGTGCATCGCGTGATTCAAACACTGAAGGCGCTCGGCTACGTGACTCAGGAAGTCGAAACCGAGCGCTATCGGCTGACGATCCGCCTGTTCGAGCTCGGCGCGAAAGCGCTCGAAAGCGTCGATCTGGTGCGCGAGGCCGACGTCGACATGCGCCGCATCGGCCAGATGACGCGCGAAGCGGTACACCTCGGCGCATTCGACGAGGACGCGATCATCTACATCCACAAGATCGATGCCGACTACGGGCTGCGCATGCAGTCGCGAATCGGCCGGCGCAATCCGCTGCATAGCACGGCGATCGGCAAGGTGCTGCTCGCATGGATGGACCCGGCCGATGCGCGTGACGTGCTCTCGCACATCGAATTCCGCAAGTCGACGCAGAAAACCTTGACCTGCGCCGAAGCGGTGCTGAGCATCCTGCCGCACGTACGCGAGCAGGGCTACGGCGAGGACAACGAGGAGCAGGAAGAAGGCCTGCAATGTATCGCGGTGCCGGTGTTCGACCGCTTCGGCCGCGTGATCGCCGGTCTGTCGATTTCGTTTCCGACGATGCGCTGTGGCGCCGACACGAAGCAGCATTACGTCGCGCTGCTCAAAGAAGCCGGTCTCGCGATTTCGGCGCGGCTCGGCTATCGCGAAGCGACCGCCCAGGAGCCCGCGGCCGCGCAGTAAGACAGCCAGATGACGCTACAGGTGTGGCGTCATTTCATCGTGCTCGCACGAACGCATGGCGAGCCCGATGACCAGTCTGCAACCGAATGTATCTGCGTGGCATAGATAAGGCGAAATTCCATTCGCTTCTTTTTTCACCAATCGATGCGCCGAACCTTCGCTCCGCATCCATGCATCGCCGGCGCTTGAATGCGGTTTTTTTCATAGCCTCTTCAAGGGTTTGCCCGCACGCCTGACTATCGCCCGGCATTTCGACATCTCACCCCCGGCGCTTTCCCTCTCCGTTCATCGCACTCGCGTGAACGTATCGATGTGACCTCCAATCGACACGTCCTGTTACACACAAACACATCGGTAATCGCGCCGCTCAGTAGAGTTCGGTTCAAACGAAAGCGGTTTAGATGAAACGCTTCGCACGACAGGCACTCGCATCACAGATTTCAGGGAGCAACATCATGAAAAAAATTCTCGCATTGGTCATTCTTGCCGCCACGCTCGGCGGCGCGTTGAGCGGCTGCATCGTCGTCCCTGGCGGCGATCATCCGCATCACGACCACTACTACGAACGCTATTGATCGGGCCATCACGCGCAGTAGGTGCGCGTCCGGCTCGCCACTCCATCACAGACATCCACACAACAGAGAACAATCATGAGTCTTTCACGCAACCGCTGGATATCGTTGAGCGTCGTCGCGGGTCTCGCGATCGGCGCATCGACGGCCGCTTTCGCGCACGTCGATGTCGGCGTGAATATCGGTGTGCCGGGCATCGCGGTCGCGCCCGCCGTGGTCGAGGCTCCGCCGCCCCCGCCGGTCTATGTGCAGCCCGCGCCCGTGTATGCGCCTCCGCCGCCCGCGGTCGTGATCGCGCCGGGCTGGTACGGCGATCGTTACTACGATGGTCGTCGCTATTGGGAGCGTCGCGAGTGGGAACGTCACCACGACGAATGGCGCGATGCACGCGGCCCGCATCGCGACTGGCACGACAACGACTGGCACGACAACGGCTGGCACGGTCACGGACATGACCATTGATGGAAGCCAGGTGGCGTCAATCGCGCCACCATGCCGCGCTTGCATTCGCGCCACCCCTTTGACAGGAGCGACGACGTGCTACGCAATGATCCGAGACGAGTAAGCGCGCAGGTCGACGGTGCGCACATCTGCGCCGAATACAGCGAGCTGACCGGCCAGCTGTGCCTGCGCCAGGACGGCACGCTGGTGCGCGAATGGTTTCCACCGCATTCGTGGATAGCGATCGCGTCGGTGGCCGGCGCGCGCCACTGGGGCACGCGGCCGACCGACGACGAATTGCTCGCGCTGCTGCACAACGAAATGGCGTTGCTGCGCGCGACCTGAGCGGTCGCGCATTGTTCGAGCGTAGCGGCACGCCCGACGCCGGACTTCACTCCATCGCTATCGCGCCAACGTTGTCATCGACCGATGCGTGATCGAGCGGCTCGCGCCGCATCATCAGCACCACCCCGCCCGCCGCGATCACGGCCGGCACCGCGAGCAGGCTAAACACCGCGCCGAACTGCCAGCCGAGCCCCATCAACGCCGCGCCGACGAACGCGCCCGCCACGCCGCCGACCCGGCCGATTCCCAGCATCCACGCCACGCCCGTCGCGCGCGCCCGGGTCGGGTAGAAACTTGCCGCGAGCGCCGACATCGACGTCACCGCGCTGGTCGCGACCGTGCCGGTCAGGAAGATCAGCGTGCCGAGCCAGACCTGATGGCCGACGCCCCGCCCGACCAGCAGCACGAGCGCACCGACGAGCACATAGGTGAACGCGATCACGCGATGGCCGGCGAAGCGATCCATCACCCAGCCGACGCACAGATTGCCGAGGATGCCGCCGAGCGGAAACAGCGACGTCATCAACGCCGCCTTTTCGCCGGAGAAGCCGGTGTCCTTGAACAGCGTCGGCAGCCAGTTGGTCAGCAGGTAGTAAATCAGCAGCCCCATGAAATAGGCGAGCCACAGCATCAGCGTGCCGAAACGGTAGCGCGCCGACAGGATGATCGCGAGCGCCCACTGCGAGCGCGAGTCGGCGCTATTGCGGCGCACGTCGACCGCGAAGAAGCGGCATCCGTCGAAGCGGTCGTGAGGCGCGATGCGTTGCAGGATTCGCGCGATCCGTTGATCGGCCCGCTTGCGCACCGCGAGGAATTGCGCCGATTCCGGCAGCAGCAAAATCAGCAGCACGCTCAGCACGATCGGGCCGATGCCGCCCGCGACCAGCACGCTCGGCCAGGCGAGATTCGGAATCAGCCATGCGGACGCGAAGCCACCGAGCGCGAGCCCGCCCGAAAAACCGCAGAACATCGCATTGACCGCGACCGCGCGAATCCGCGCGGGCGCGTACTCGGACATCAGCGTGACCGCATTGGGCATCGCCGCGCCGAGACCGAGGCCGGTGAAAAAGCGCAGCACGGTCAATGATTCGATCGACGTCGCGCGGGACGCCGCGAGACTCCACAGCCCGAAGAAGAACACCGACAGCACCAGCACCGTCTTGCGTCCGATGCGGTCCGCGAACGGGCCGGCCGCGAGCGCGCCGATGCCGAGTCCGACCAGCGCCGCGCTCATCACCGGGCCGAGCGCGCTGCGCGCGATGCCCCACTGCTGCACGAGCGACGGCGCGATAAAGCCGACCGCGGCGGTGTCGAAACCATCGGCCGCGACGACCAGAAAACACAGCACCAGAATCGTCCACTGAAACGGCGAGAAACGCTGTCCGTCGATGAAGGCCTGCACATCTACACTGCGTTCGGAGCGGCTCATGTGCGTGCTCCTTTCTGCTTGGTCATTGCTATGTCTCCTTGAGATGAAGAGATATTTTCTTGTTGTTCGAATTGCCTGGTCGCCTGCCGCGCCGTAGGCGTGCGAGCTGCCATCGACGCTTAGGACCGGGCCCGTGATATGGCTGGCCGCGTCCGACATGAGAAAGCCGTTCGCATTGGCGATTGCTTCGCGATGCGCGAGGCGTTCCATCCGCGTGCACTTCTCTGGGTCATGCCGCGCGGACGGCATTCGGCCGCGTCTTCGATGGAAAAAAGTATAGCCACGCGCTTCGGGACGAAATTGGACAAAGGCAGCGCATCGCAGGACAATTCGAACATAGGAGACCAAACTGCATGAGAAATATCCCTAACTACGATCTGTACGGAGAGTCCGCGCGGCCGCCGTGGTACGACGCGTTCAATTTCGAATGGATCGTCGAGCGCAGTCGGCCGAACGACTGGCATATCTCCGCGCACCGGCACGATGCGTTGCTGCAGATTCTCTATATCCGCAGCGGTTCGGGCTACGTGCTGATCGAGAGCGAAAAGCTCACGATCGAAGCGCCATGCCTGATCCTGCTTCCGGCGCAAACGGTGCATGGTTTCGTGTTTTCGCCGGAGATCGACGGGCTCGTGATTACCGCCGCACAGCGCGCGTTGGAGACGATTTCGAAAGCGGTGTCGCCGGGCCTCATGCTGGTGCTGCAACGGCCCGCGCTGATTCCCGTGCGGCCCGCCATCGGCGAGCGCACGTTGATGCCGTTGTTCGGTTTGCTGGAGCAGGAATTTCGGGGCAGCGCGCGCGGCCATATCGCCGCGGGCATGTCGCTGATGATTGCACTTTTTGTGCAGGTCGCGCGTCTGACCGATGCCGCGTTAAGCGCGGGTGCGACCGTCAATGACCGGCGCGCCGCGCAGATCAAACGGCTACGCGAACTGATCGCCGCGCATGTGCGCGAGCATCTGCCAATCGATTTTTACGCGGGAAAGTTGGGGGTGACCGCGGCGCAACTGGGCCGCATCTGTCGTGAGGAGCTTGGCCATTCGCCGCTGTCGCTCGTCAACGACCAGTTGATACGCGAGGCGCAACGCGACCTGGTTTACTCGGGTTCGAGTATCAAACAGATCGCGCATGCGCTCGGATTCGAAGACGCGGCCTATTTCAGCCGCTATTTCCGCAAGCAGACCGGTGTCACGCCCAAGGAGTTTCAGGCGGCCGCGCATCGGGATCTGTCGATCAATTAGCGATCCCGACGATCGCGCGGTGCTTGCAGTGGCATTTACAGATTCGCCTGCATCTGCGCGCCGGCGGCGCCTACGTAGTTCTCCGCCAGTACCGTCGCGGCCGTGCGCGACGTCGTCACGTACTCGAGCTCGGCAACCTGCAACTGCTGCTCGAACGCCGAAGCGCCTTCGATACGGTGCAGCATGCTGGTCATCCAGTACGAGAAGTGCTCGGCGCGCCAGATGCGCTTGAGCGCGGTTTCGCTATAACGGTCGAGCAGATCGGTGCGGTTTTCCTTGTAGAACGCGTCGAGCGCCTTGCTTAGCACGTTCACGTCGGCGACCGCGAGGTTCAGGCCCTTCGCGCCGGTCGGCGGCACAATATGCGCGGCGTCGCCAGCGAGGAAGAGGCGGCCGTACTGCATCGTCGTCGACACGAAGCTGCGCATACCGACGATATTCTTCTGGAAGATCTTGCCGTCGATGAGCTTATGGCCCTCGTCCGAATCGGCGCGCGCATGCAGTTCCGCCCAGATGCGATCGTCGGACCAATTGTCGACCGAGTCCTTCGGATCGCACTGGAAATACATGCGCTGCACGTTCGGCGAGCGCGTGCTGATCAGCGCGAAGCCGCGCTCGTGGCGTGCGTAGATCAGTTCGTCCGACGACGGCGGGCCTTCGCACAGAATGCCGAACCAGCCAAACGGATAGACTCGCTCGAAATCCTTGCGCAGCGCCTGCGGAATAGCCTGGCGCGACACGCCTTGCGAGCCGTCGCAGCCGATCACGAAGTCGCATTGCAGTTCGTGCTCCGCGCCTTCGTGGCGATAGCGGATCGACGGCTTATCGGTATCGATGCCGTGCACCGACGTATCCGACACGCCGAAACGCAGTTCGGCGCCCGCGGCGACACGCGCCGCGACGAGATCCTTGATCACTTCATGCTGGGCATAAACCGTGATCGCCTGACCGGTGAGATCGGTGAGATCGATGCGGCGGCGCTTGCCGTCGAACGCGAGTTCGAAACCGTGATGCAGCGCGCCTTCGGCTTTCATGCGTTCGCCGACGCCGGTTTGCGTCAGCAGGTCCATCGTGCCCTGCTCGAGCACGCCGGCGCGGATCGTCGATTCGATCTGATCGCGGGTGCGCGTTTCGAGCACGACGGAGTCGATACCGCGCAGATGAAGCAGATGGGAAAGAAACAGGCCGGCAGGCCCTGCACCGATGATGCCAACTTGGGTGCGCATAGATGTCTCCTGAATGCGGTGATGAAATTTGCGCTCAGTGTGACGATCGTGACACCTATCCCGCAACGCGATATGGCGGATAGGCCGTATCGCGCTGCGCGATAGAAGGTGTGAGGCAGGAGCCGGTGCAGTGTCGCTGTATCGGCCGTAAACGCAAGAGTGGCGGGGCTTTCCGGCGATTTGGACGACACCCGGCTCGTTCTGCCGGCGTGGCGTCCACTCAGGTAAACCCCGATCCGCTAAACGAGCTTCGACTAGCCGAGAAACAGTCGGTAGACAGGATTTTTCGTTTCTTCCCAGCACGGATAGCCGAGCGTTTCGATGAAGCGCTCGAATGCCGCGTGGTCGCTTTCGGGCACCTGAATGCCGACCAGAATCGAACTGTAGTCCGCGCCCTGGTTGCGATAGTGGAACAGGCTGATGTTCCAGTTCGGCGCCATCGACGACAGGAATTTCATCAGCGCGCCCGGACGCTCGGGAAACTCGAAGCGGAACAGTCGCTCGTCGCGCGCGAGCGGCGAGCGGCCGCCGACCATGTAGCGGATGTGCTGCTTCGACAGTTCGTCGAAGGTCAGATCGACGGTCGCGAAGCCGTGCGCTTCGAAGGCGCCGGCGATCTGCGCCGGTTCGCTGCGGTTGCGGATCTGCACGCCGACGAAGATATGCGCCGAGTTCGCGTCGGCGATCCGGTAGTTGAATTCGGTGACGCTGCGCGTGCCGACCAGCTCGCAGAAGCGCCTGAAGCTGCCGCGCTCTTCGGGGATCGTCACCGCGAAAACCGCTTCGCGGGCTTCGCCCACTTCGGCGCGTTCGGCGACGAAGCGCATGCGGTCGAAGTTCATGTTCGCGCCCGACGTGATCGCGATCAGCGTCTGGTTCTCGATGCCTTCCCGTTCGGCGTACTGCTTCGCGCCCGCCACCGCGAGCGAGCCCGCCGGTTCGAGCACGCTGCGCGTGTCCTGGAACACGTCCTTGATCGCGGCGCACAGCGCATCGGTGTTCACGAGCAGCACTTCGTCGAGATATTCGCTGCACAGGCGGAAGGTTTCCTCGCCGACGAGCTTCACCGCGGTGCCGTCGGAGAACAGGCCCACTTCGTTCAGCGTCACGCGCTCGCCCGCCTTCAGCGACGCGGCCATCGCGCACGAATCATCGGTCTGCACGCCGATCACCTTGATCTCCGGGCGCACCGATTTCACGTATGCGGCGACACCGGCCGCGAGACCGCCGCCGCCGATCGGCACGAAGATCGCGTGAATCGGCCCCTGGTGCTGGCTGAGGATTTCCATCGCCACCGTGCCCTGGCCGGCGATCACGTACGGATCATCGAACGGATGCACGAAGGTCAGGCCGCGCTCCTCCTGCAGCTTGACCGCGTGACCGTAGGCATCGCTATACGATTCGCCGAACTGCACGACCTCGACGGTCGGCCCGCCATGCGTGCGGATCGCGTCGACCTTGAGCTGCGGGGTCGTCACCGGCACGACGATGATCGCCTTCACGCCCATGCGTGCGGCCGACAACGCCACGCCCTGCGCATGATTGCCCGCCGACGCGGTGATCACGCCGCGACTGAGCGCTTCGGCCGGAATATGCGCCATCTTGTTGTACGCGCCGCGCAGCTTGAACGAGAACACCGGCTGGTTGTCCTCGCGCTTCAGATAAACCGGATTGCGCAGCCGTGCCGACAGGTTCGGCGCGCGTTCGAGCTCGGTCTCGCGCGCCACGTCGTAGACGCGCGCGGTCAGGGTCTTTTTCAGGTAGTCGTGAGACGGCGCGACGCGCCCGGCCGCTGCGGCGGCCTGTTCGAGTTCGGTTAACAGCACGGCAAGCTCCTGGGTGGCAACGTTCGATGCAACAACGAATCAACCGCGATCGACATCCATCGATGGCAATCGCAGCATGTTCGCCAGGAGGCAGGTAGAGAATGGACCTGAAAGCGGACATAAAAAAACCCGCCTCGTTTGGCGGGTTATGTGTCACTGCAAGTCGACGCGCGCTAACCCACCATTCGATGAATGATGCTAATAATCAGCGCAATACGGATGTCGAGGCAGTTCATGCCGACGATCTTCGTCGACTTGGCAGGCTTTGTCAATCTCCGCGGACCACGGTTCTGGCCAGAACGGAGTAGCAAAAAAACGGGGCGCGCCGTCAAGCGCGCCCCGCTGATACAGCCAACGCCGCAATCAATCGCGCACGCCGCTCTGCTTCTTGAATGCCGCGAGAATGCGTCGCTCCAGCGCGTTGTAATCGCGGCCGAAGTGATGGTCGCCGGAGGTGCGGATGACTTCTACACCGCTCTTGTCGAGCGCCGGACACAGCGTGTCGGTCTCGCTCTCGCCATAAAAGCATAGAACGATTGACGGCGGCACATGCGTCAACTCGGGCCGCACGTTCAGCGCCTTGTCACTCGCGGGCATGCCGAGCCAGCCGCCGACGCGGATCTGGAAGTCGGCGTCGGGCGCGAAGCCGAGCAGCGACATCAGCGACACCTTGTCGCGCTGCGCCTGCGGCAGACGGTTATACGCGAACGGCATCACATCGGCGCCGAACGAGTAGCCGATCAGCGCAACGTGCTGCGCGTGCCAGCGCTCGCCATAGGTTTGCATCACGCGCGCGAGATCGCGGCTCGTTTGCGCGGGCGGCTTCTCGCTCCAGAAATAGCGCAGGCTGTCCCAGCCGACCACCGACACGCCATCTTTCTGCAAGGCCTGCGCGATCGTCTTGTCGAGATCGCGCCAGCCGCCATCGCCGGAAATCACGATCGCCATCAGGCCGTTCGGATGCGCGGCCGGCAACTCGATCAGCGGCAGGTCGGAGACGTCGTCGGCACTCGTCGAGACCGGCTGCAGATGCGGCGTCAGCAAAGCGACCAGACGCGCGCGATCGGCGTTGCCCGTGCTCGCCTTTTCGACGAAGCCCGGCACCTTGTCGCGGATCACGGTCGGGTCGGGCGGACACGGTTCGAAGCGCGCGTCGAGCGTGCGGTCGGCGTCGACCGACACCGCGCCCGCGATCGTATTGGACGGCGCCTGCTCGAGCACGTGCATCGCCAGCGTTGCGCCCTGCCCCGTACCCGCGACGATCGGCGCGAAGTAGCGGCTCGACTGCGATTGTCGTTCGAGCTGATGGCTAAGCGCCTCGGCATCGCCCACCAGTTGATGGCAGGTTTCCTTTTTCGCGGCAAGGTTGGCCTCGTAGCGCGCGGTATCGACGCCGACCGTCATTGCGCCCGCTTTCGCGAGCGCATCGGCGCTCTGCTGATCGGCCGCGCTCCAGCCGCTCGCCTGCGAATACAGTACGACGAAGCCGCGCAGCGGCCCCTCGGGCTGCGTGACGCGCACGTCGCCATAGCGGCCGCCCGGTACGGTGGTGGTGGCCGCGTGCGCGAGCGCGCCGCAACTCAGAACGCTCGCCGCGACGGCGAGCCGGAACAACGGATGCAATGTCATGAACGCCGGCCTCCTGCCAGCAGCGACAGGTCCGCGAGCGTGAAGAACACGCCCGAACCGGATGCCGCGAGATAACGCGGCTCCCAGCGCGGCTGGAACTTGCTCTTGAAAGCACGCAGTCCGCGGAAGTTATAAAAGCGGCCGCCGAAGCGCCACACGATGCCGGCCAGCCGATGCCAGCGCGACGCGAGCGGAGTCGGCTGCACGCCGGAGAGCGGCGCAATGCCGAGACTGAGCGAGCGGAAGCCCGCCTGCTTCAGATGCAGCGCGAGTTGCGTGAACAGATATTCCATCGCGTACGGCGACGCGCTTTCGACGTGACGCATCACGCCGACGGTCGCCTCGGTATTCATATCGGTCGTCATGAAGGTGACGAACGCGACCGGTTCGCCGTTCTGGCGCACCAGCATCACCGACTGCGCGGCGAGGTACTCGTCGTGGAAAGCGGCGACCGAGAAACTCTTCTCGCGCGCATCGTGGCTGCCGAGCCAGCCATCGGAAATGCCGCGCAGCGTTTCGAGCGACGCCGGCACACGCGCCTGATCGATCACTTCGACGCTAAAGCCGTCGCGCTCGCCGCGCTTCAACGCATAGCGCAGATGCGCGCGGTGCGAGCCCTTCAGATCGAAGTCGTCGAGCACGACGTGCGCTTCCTCGCCGAGCTTCATCAGCGTGAGGCCGGCGTCGAGATACAGCGGGAGCGCATTCGCGCGCACCTGGTAGAACGCGGCGCGACCGCCGTGCGCATGCGCGAGCGCGACGAACTTTTTGATGAGACCCGCCCACTCTTCGCGCGGCCCCACCGGATCGTGCAACGCGGCCCACGTGCGGCCGTATTTCGCGTACATCAGGAACGCCTCGCGCGATTCCGAAAACAGGAAGCTCTTGTCGCCCATCAATGCGAGACCGGCATCGCTGCGTTCCTGCGCGCGCACGATGCGCGCGGCGTCGAGCAGATCTTCGGGCGCCGGCTTCACGAAGCGGCCCGGCGCCGGACGCAGCAATTGCCAGAACGAAAAGGTCGCGGCGAACACGCTGGCGGCGAGCGTCGCGCGCAGCGCGCGCGGCGCGCGCTCGTCGAACGCGAATTGCCACCACAGGTCGCGCGTGTACGGCACGTCACGGAAAGCGAACAGCATGACCCACGTCGCGAACATCAGCACCATCGCGATCGACACGAGCCAGCCGGCCGTGAAACGCTCGGCGAACAGCGACGAATGACGGTTGAAGCGCTTGCGCGTCGCGAGCAGCAGCACGATCAGCATGCCGAGCACACCAGCTTCGACGAATGCGAGACCCTTGGTCAGCGACAGCGCAAGGCTCAGCAATGCGAGCGCGAGCGTCATCCACCATGCCGCATCGAGCCGCCGCAGTAGCCCACGCGCGACGAACAACAGCAGCACGCCGAGCACGCTGCACAGCATCGCCGAGCTTTCGAGCACCCACAGCGGTACCACGTCGCGCAGCACATGAATGCGCTGCCAGAACGCCGGCGTCGCGCTCGAGATGACCAGCATGCCGCCGACCACGAACGTAACGAGGCTCAGAAACAGCGGCGCGAGTTCCGACACGCGCTGCGCCTGCAGCATCGACAGACGGTTCTTCAGCGCGCGCCCCTCGAAGCCCGCGAGCAGCGCCGCGGAGACGATCAGCGGCACGCCGAAATAGATCGCGCGATACGCGAGCAGCGCGGCGACCATCTGATGCATCGGCACGCTGCCGCTCAGCGTGAACACCATCGCCGCCTCGAACACGCCGACCCCGCCAGGCGTATGGCCGATCAGGCCGAGCAGCATGGCGGCCGCGTAGACGGTGATGAAGCCGATGAAGCTCACGTTCGCATGCGGCAGCAACGCCCACAGCGCGAGACCTGCGGCGACCACGTCGAGCACCGCCAGCGCGATCTGCGCGAGCAGATCACGGCGCGCGGGAATATCGAACGAGAGCCACTGCCAGCGCGTGCGAATCGGCCGCGTTTCGCGGCGGCACGCGGCGGCGGCGAGCGCCAGCGCGATCAGGAGCGCAGCGCCGCTCCAGCGCAGCGCGACCGGCGACAGATGCAGCATCGGCGCGAGCTGTGCGGCCATGCCGAGCATGCCCAGCGCGGTCATCAATACCAGGGCGAGTGCGAGCGACACGCTCGTGAACACGGTCATGCGGCCGATCTGCGCGGGCGTGATGTTCGCGACGCCGTACACGCGCGCGCGCACCGCTCCGCCCGTCAGCGCGCCGAAACCGGTCGCATTGCCGAGCGCCGAGCCGGCCGTCGCGCCGACCCACAGCGCCGCGCGCGGCACGCTCGCGCCGAGATAGCGCAGGCCGACCGCGTCGCGCCCGACCAGCGCGACGTAGCTAAGCGCGGTCGCGCCGAGCGCGCCGATCCACTCGCGCGGCGACAGCTCGCGCAGTTCGCGCATCACCGAACGGTAATTCACCGCCTCCGACAGATGCTGCAGCACGACCAGCAGCAGCCCGCAAATAACGAGCGCGAGCACGGGCGACAGGAGTCCCCGGCTGCCAAGCACTTTCGCTGCACGGCCGAGCAGCGCGCGCAGGCGCTCGAAGCTGTGTTGAAGTCGGTGGAACATGGTCAATGCGGGCCTTGCGAGAGCGGTCGCGGCGACGGGTGCGTCACGCGCGGTATCGCCTGTGGCGGCGATTACAAAGTGATAACGGCAAAACGTGCAAAAGGTTGACAGCAATAGCAATTTTGCTGTCGATTCGCCTACGCGTCGCGCGTCAAAAGCGCGCGCGAGCGATATCTGGAAGGGAAACGGCGATGGCGGGCCAGAACTGGCCCGATGGGAGGGCTACTCTTTGGGGACTGATGTCGACGGCGCGGATGACGCGCTGAACGCGCCCTGCCTGGCGGGGCCAAAAAGCACAATGCCCGCTACACGAGCGGGCATCGACACGGTTGGCGGGTCTTGCGCGGCCCGCGCGCGCAATACGCGCTTATTGCGGGCGACGATACGCTTCGGCGATCACCGCGCAGTTCTGCAGATGCAGGTTCAGCGCATGCAGCGCCAGCGCGCGCAGCTTGCCGAAGAACGTGGTGGCGGCGGGGGTGGAACGGACGACAGTCGATGCGGTGTTCATGGCGGCTCCTAACTAAGGGTTTATACCTAAGCGATAACCCGATTATAGCCATCTCGTGCCGCAGCGCAACAAAAATCAATATTTATTGGCGGTGTCGCACCGCCGCCGTCGCGTGTCGGATACAAAAAATGTAAAGGGTCGGCATCGGCCCAGCAGGTATTAACAATCCGCACCGTACAGGTGCAATAATGCCCCCTTTGCCTGCGACGCTTCGCCGCAGCCTCGCCGCCATGACCGTCGCCCAGTCTCAGAAAGCTCTGATTGCGCCCCTTATCGTCGCGTGCGCGATGTTCATGGAAAGCGTCGACGCCAACGTGATCGTCACCGCGCTGCCGGCCATGGCGCGCGATTTCGCCCGCGACCCGGTCACGCTGAAAATCGCGGTCACGAGCTACGTGCTCGGGCTCGGCGTGTTCATCCCGGTCTGCGGCTGGCTCGCCGACAAGTTCGGCGCCCGCACCGTGTTCCGCACGGCGATCGGCATCTTCGTCACGGGCTCGCTGTTGTGCGCGGCGTCGAACTCGCTTGCCACTTTCACGGTTGCGCGTTTCATTCAGGGCGTCGGCGGCGCGATGATGGTGCCGGTCGGGCGGATCATCATCTTTCGCGTGGTGGAAAAAGCCGACTTCATCCGCGCGATGAACTATCTGAGCGTGCCCGCGATGCTCGGCCCCGCTGCGGGTCCGCTGCTCGGCGGCTTCATCACCACGTATCTGCACTGGCGTCTGATCTTCTTCATCAACGTGCCGATCGGCATTCTCGGCATTTATCTGACCAATCGCTATATCGCCAATACGCGCGAACCGGACCCCGGCCCGCTCGACTGGATCGGCTTCCTGCTGTCGGCGGCGGGCGCGGTGCTGCTGCTGCTCGGTTTGTCGCTGGTCGGCGGCGAACTGATTTCCAATACCGACGCGTTCGGCATGTGCGCGCTCGGCGCGACGCTGCTCGCGATCTACGTCGTGTACGCGCAGCGCGTCGCGCTGCCGCTGCTCGACTTGCGCTTTTTCAAGGCGCCGACTTTCCAGGCGAGCGTGCTCGGCGGCTCGCTGTTTCGCATCGGTCTCGGCGCGCTGCCGTTCCTTCTGCCGCTGCTGCTGCAGGAAGGCCACGGCATGAGCGCGTTCCAATCGGGGCTGATCACCTGCGCGTCCGCGTTCGGCGGCATGTTCATGCGCACGATCGCCTCCACCGTGCTGCGCCGCTTCGGCTTTCGCCAGGTGCTCGTGTTCAACGCGGCGCTGTCGGGCATTTCGATCGCCGCGTGCGGACTCTTTTTCCCGCACACGCCGACGTGGATCATCTGGGTCGTTGTGCTGCTCGGCGGCTTCTTCCCTGCATTGCAATTCACCAGCCTCAATTCGCTGACCTACGCGGAGATTGCGAGCCGCGACGTCGGCCGCGCGACGAGTCTCGGCAGCGTCGTGCAGCAGATGTCGCTCGGTCTCGGCGTGACGGTCGGCGGGATCGTGCTGCAGATTTCGCGCGCGCTGCATGGACATCCGAGCATCACGTGGTCGGATTTCTGGCCCGCGTTTCTGGTGGTCGGGCTGTGCTCGTTCGCGTCGATTCCGGTCACGCTGCGCTTGCCGCGCGGCGCGGGCTCGGAGATTTCGCGAGGCGGGCGCGGCTGAGCCGCGCGTCGAGCCCTTACGGCCCGCCCGCACAAACGCGCCCCGCCCTTCCCGCGTTCAGGCGCTCACTCGCGCTTGCGTATCACGCTCACCTCGCCATTGCGTTCGAGGATCGCGGCGGCCACGTTGTCCATCGAGCGCGAGCCGGTTTTCTGCCGCACGCTTTCCTCGATGTCGGTGCGCGTGATGAGCGCCGCGTGCATTTCGTTCGCGTGGAACTTGCCGTCGCTGAACACCTCGCGCTCGACGCCGCACACCAGCAGCTCGAAGCGGCGCGAACGTATGAACGCCCACGCGAGCACCCGGTGACATACGACGATCACCAGCGACGCGACCACGGTCGCGATGAACGGCGACGCCCCGACAATCGCGCGGCTCAGCATCGCGCCGAGCAGAATCACGACGACCAGATCGAACGGCGTGCGCTGACCGAACGAGCGCCGCCCCGATACGCGAATCAGCACGATCGCGATCACGAACACGACGATCGAGCGCAGCCCCATCTGCAACGGGTCGAGTTCCCTGCCCTGGCCGAATAGAACGAAAAACGCGTCCATCATGTTCGTCCTCCCCGCGGCGTATTGCTGTGCCAATGCTCCGGTATCCGGATGGTTGCGAGCGAGACCAGCTCGCGGCGCAGCGCCGTCGCTCAGGCCAGCGCGCCATCCGTCGCCCATGCAATGAGCGTGTCGCCGAAACCGCCGCGCGCGCGGGCCGCGGTACGCGCGCTCGTCGTCACGCGCGGCGCGGCGCTCCACGCGATGCGCGCGCCCGTCGCGATCAGGCGATCGACGAGCGCAACGTCCTCGCTGCACTTGAGCGGCGGAAAGCCGCCCGCGCGCCGATAGGCTTGCGCGGATACGCCGAGATTCGCGCCGTGCACGTGACGATGTCCGTCGGCGTCGACATAGGTCTTGCGAAAATATTCGCGCACGCTGTGCGGATGCGCGCTCCAGTCGTCGACGGCGATCGAGCCGCACACCGCATCGGCGCCCAGCGCCAATTGCGCAGCGAGCCAATCCGGCGACACGCGGCTGTCGGCATCGGTAAACGCGAGCCAGCGCGCGCCGAGCGCGAGCAGCAGCGACGCGCCCAGCGCCCTTGCGATCCCGACGTTGCGCGCCTTCAGCGTCAGCGTCTGCACGCCGTAAGCGCGCGCGATCGCTCCGCTGAAATCGCTGCACGCGTCGAGCGCGACGACGATCCGCACCTCTTCGCCGGCGAGCGCTTCATGTCGCGACGCTTCGAGCAAGGCCGCGAGGCACCCCGCGATCAACGCCTCTTCGTTATGCGCCGGGACGATCACGCCAATCATAGAAGCCCCTCTCGCTGCGCGACCGAACGTGCGTCGCGCGACCACACGTCGATCAGCAAGTCGGCTTCGTCGTGATGCGCGAGACGTGCGAGGCCGCAGCGCGCATCGAATAGAGCGTGCGCGCGGTCGGCCGATTCGCGCGCTTCGGCGAACGGCCGGCGCCAATGGCAGGCGAGCAGCGTGCCATCGGTCGTCAGCGAACCAGCGATGCGCGCGGCCAGCGTTTCGAGCTCGGCCGCGTCGAGGTAGTACGCAAACTCGCTGATCACGATCAGATCGAACGGCCCGTGCTCCGTTGGCCATTCGCACGGCACGCTGCGCTGTTGGATCCGCACGTTCGATGCGCCCGCGACGCGTTCGCGCGCGAGCTCGACGGCGCGCGGATGCAGATCGGCAGCGAGCAGTGCGTCGCAGCGCGTCGCGAGCCCGGCCGTCAACTCGCCGTTCGCGCAGCCCGGTTCGAAGCCGTTGCGATAGCGCTGCCGCGGCAGCAGCGCGAGCGTCAGCGAACGCTTGCGGCGTTCGTACCAGCCTTCGCGCAAACGCCACGGATCGTCGCTGCGTCGGTAAAGTTCATCGAAGTACGGCATCGGCGAGCTCATCGCAGCGATCCTCCGAAGGCTGGGGAATAAAGGTCATAGCGTCCACGATGTGAGTGTTTGCAACGACGCGTGATCCGATGCCGGCACTGCGGTCGTGTCAGCGCACATAACGAGCCGTTCGCCAAGCGCGGCGAGATCGCGTTCCGCGTGGCTTTGCCGCAGAAACACTGGCAGGTCGGCGAGCGCTCGGGCGAAGCGCGCGTCGCGGCACAACGGACCCGCGCCAAGCGCGCGCGTCGCATGATCGATGACGGCGCTCGCGGCCTGCTCGACGGCCAGACGCGCGCGCAACACGCGCGTCTGCGCATCATCCGAAGGTCGCGCGTCGATCCACGCGGCGGTTTCACGCAACACCGCGGCGGCCGACCGCAACGCGACATCGGTCGCGCCGAGATGAGCCAGCCGATGCGCATCCGCGCGCCGCGCGCACGCGTCGCGCAGCGTGCGGCCGATCTGCGCGGCCGCGCCGTACCAGCACGCGGCGATACCGGCGCCGCCATGCCAGAAGCCCGCGCGCTGCAGATATTCATGCGGCGCGCCGACGAGCGTCGCCACGGTGTCGTTGAACGTCACATCGGCGCTCGCGGTCGCCCGCATGCCGACGGCCTGCCACTTCGATGTGTCGATCGAGATCGAGCTCTGGTCCAGCGCGACGGCCGCGAGCACCGGCTCGTCATCGCGCCATGCGGTCACGAGCGCATGGGTGAGCGCCTGCGCGCCGGAGCACCAGGCTTTGGTACCGGACAGGCGCACCTGAGCGCCCTCGCTGGAAGCGTTCTGGATTCCTTCACTGACTGCGCGCACTCGCGCGTCCGGCGCTTCGGCGGCCCACACGCCCCAGCGGCTTGCCGGCGGCGGCAACGGGCCGCTCAGCTCGGCGAGAATCGCGAGCGCATCGGTATGGCCTTCGAATAGTTTGACGAGACCGAGGTCGCACGCGGCAACGGCGGCCAGCGCGCGCCAGCGCACCAGCGTCTCGCCATGCCCCGGCAACGGCAAGCTCGGCGCGCGATCGTAGCCGCGCTCGATAAGATCAGCGAGCAGTGCTCCGAGAGCAGCGGGATCGTTCGCATCGAAGCGCGCGTCGCGCAGGAAATCGTCGAGCGGCGGTGCGCGGCCGCCGTGTTGATTCGAAATCTGCCGTGACTGGGCCTTGAAGCTGGCCGCGTGGTCGCGCGTGTCGAGCATCGTGCCTCCCTGCACCGATTCGATCCGCGGCCCGCCGAGCGGCGGCGGACCGGAACGTATGCAGAGTCACAGCAAACATCGTGCCCCAGCTCACGGGGCAGCCGCGCAGCGAAAAAGCGCCTACGTCCCCCCGCTTCCGCTCAGTCGACCATCGGCCTTCGTGAGCAACGCGTCGAGGACCGCCATCTCGACCGGCTTCACCAGGTGCGCATGGAAACCCGCGTTGCGAGTGCGATCGAGATCGCTCGCATGACCGAAGCCCGTCATCGCCGCGTACATCGTGCGAGCCATCTCGGGCAGCGCGCGCATCGCCGCGAGCGTCGCATAGCCATCCATCTTCGGCATCGCCAGATCGATCAGCGCGAGATGCGGTGAGAAGCGCGGCGCGATCTGCAGCGCCTGCTCGCCCTCGTAGGCGATACGCACCTCGTGGCCCTTCAGTTCGAGCAGCATCGCGAGGCTGTCGGCCGAATCGCGATTGTCGTCGATGAGCAGAATCCGCAGCGGCTGCACGTATGGCGCGGCATTGATCGCGCCGCTCTCCGCGGTGTCGGACTGCGCCGAGAGCGGCAGACTCAGAGTGAACGTGCTGCCGAGCCCCGGTCCTTCGCTGCTCGCGACGATGCTGCCACCATGCATTTCGACGAGCGACTTGCACAGCGTCAGGCCGATCCCAAGACCGCCTTCGCCGAAACTTTGCCCTTCCTTCTCCTGCGCGAACAGCTCGAAGATCTTGTCGAGCGAGCGCACCGGAATACCGCAGCCGGCGTCGCGCACTTCGAGCACCGCCATGCGAAAGTCGACACGTCCACGCATCTCGATCACGCTGCCGTGCGGGGAAAATTTCGATGCGTTGTGCAGCAGGTTTTGCAGGACCTGCACGAGCCGCGTCATGTCGCCGCGAATGCTCACGGGGGCGTTGGTTACCTGCGCGACCACGCGCTGCTCGCGCGAGTCGGTGAACGGCCGCGCCGCTTCGATCGCACGCGTGACGAGTTCGGTGAGGTCGACGCGCGCAATCCGCAGTTCGACCTTGTCGGACATGATGCGGCCGATATCGAGCAGATCGTCGACGAGTCGCGTCAGGTGCGTGACCTGGCGATCGATCAGATCGCGCGCACGCGCGACCACCGGGCTCAGATTGGCTTCCATCTGCATCGTGCCGACCGCGTTGCGCACCGGCGCGAGCGGATTGCGCAGTTCGTGCGCGAGCGTCGCGAGAAATTCGCGCATGCGCTCACCGGAGCGCTCGAGCTCCTCGCGCCGGCGCCGCTCGGTCAGATCCCGCGTGACCTTGGCGAAGCCGCGCAAGCGTCGGGATTCGTCATAGACGGCCGTGATGATCACGTTGGCCCAGAACGTCGAGCCGTCCTTGCGCACGCGCCAGCCTTCGTCTTCGACGGCGCCGATCTGCCGCGCGATCGCGAGCTCGCGCGCGGGCTTGCCGGCCGCGGCCTCCTCGGGCACGTAGAACTGCGAGAAGTGCCGGCCGACGATTTCATCGTGCGTATAGCCCTTGATGCGCGCGGCGCCCGAGTTCCAACTGACGACGAAGCCTTGCGGATCGAGCATGAAGATCGCGTAGTCCTTCACGCTATCGACGAGCAGACGGAAGCGCTCCTCGCTCTGGCGCAGCGCTTCGAGATATTCGCGCTGCGCGGTCAGATCGCGCGTGATCTTCGCGAAGCCGGTGACCTCGCCCTGCCCGTTGCGTATCGCGGTGATCACGACGTTCGACCAGAACGTCGTGCCGTCCTTGCGCACGCGCCAGTCCTCGTTCTCGAAGCGGCCGGTGAGCGCCGCCTGCTCCAGCTCGAAGCCTGGCCAGCCGCGCGCGACGGCTTCCTCGGTGTAGAAGCGCGAAAAATGCTGGCCGACGATCTCGCTTTCCGTGTAGCCCTTCAGCTTCTGCGCGCCGGCATTCCAGCTCACGACGTGGCCTTTCGCGTCGAGCAGAAAGATCGCGTAGTCCGAGATCGCCTGCACGAGCGACCAATAATCGACGCCGACGAGCGCCGACGGCGCGGCCTCGGCCTGCACTCGAGCGGGCTCGCCGTGGACGCGGAGAGTAGAAGCATCAAGCTGGGTCATGGCGGACACGTAATTGGAATTGTTGTGTTTAGCAAGCCTCGCGCCTGGCCGGCGCCGAAGCCTTCGCGAAAACGGTTGCGCGGCCCCGCATGGGTCGGGATGCGGCGCGAAGGGCGCTCGCGCGCCGGCTCACAAGGCGCAAAGCTTATAACGGCAGGCCCCGCGATTGCTAGTCGGTCATCACGGAAAGTGTCGCCGTGCGGCGGTTTCGGCTTTCCGTTTTGCCCTTCGATAGCAAAAACAGGAGTGTCAATTGAAAAAGGTATTCACGACTTTCGCCATGAACTTCGCGGCCCCGTGTGCCCTCGCCGCGGCATTGAGCTTCGCATCCAGCGTCGCGCAGGCCGAAGGCTGCGCCAAAGGCGCGGTCGTGGGCGGGGTGACCGGCCACGTTGCCGGACATCATGGGACGGCGGGTGCGGCCGCGGGCTGCGCGATCGGCCACCATGAGGCGAAGAAGAAAGAGAAGGCCGCGAGCGCCGCGGCCGCCGCGAGTCAGCCCGCTGGAAAATGATGCCAATGGCCGGTCCGGCTCGACATCGCTGCGCTTGCGCGCACGCCGTCAACCGGCCGCGCCGATCTTTTCCGCGAGCTTCGTGTCGTAGCTCGAATGGACATGCACGCGTTTCTTGTCGGGATACGCGTATGCATACGCCTTGCGCAGCGCGAGCGACGCCTCGTGAAAGCCTGACAGGATCAGTTTCTGCTTGTTCGGATAGTTCGCGATGTCGCCGACGGCGAAGATGCCCGGCCGCGAGCTTTCGTAGTTCGAGGTATCGACATCGATACGCCCGCCGTGAATCTTCAGTCCCCACTGCGCGATCGGGCCGAGATCCGCGACGAGTCCATACAGCGCGATCAGGTGTTCGGCTTCGAGCTGGGTCTCGCCATGGATCTGCCGCAGCGTCAGCGAACGCAGCGCGCCGTCTTCCACCTCGAGCGCCGCGATCGCGCCGATGACGAAGTCCATCTCACCCGCCTCGACCGCGCGCCGCATCAGCTCGACGCTCGAATCTGCCGCGCTGAAGCCGGCGCGCCGATGCACGAGGGTCACCCGCCGCGCGACCTTGCGCAACGCCAGCGCCCAGTCGAGCGCCGAATCGCCGCCGCCCGCGACGACCACGTTCTTGTCGGCGAAATCGGCGAGGCGCGCCACGCTGTAGTGCACGTAGCGCTTTTCCAGCGGCACGGCCTCGGGGAGCCCGAGCTTTTGCGGGACGAACGCGCCATTGCCGGCGGCGAGAAGGATCGCCGCGACATCGAACACGAGGCCGCGCTGGGTGCGCACGGTCCAGCGGCCGTCGTCGCGTTGCGCGACCGTATCGACGCGCTGTTCGAGATGAATCGGCACATCGAACGGCTTGCATTGCGCGACCAGTCGCTCGACCAGTTCGCGCGAGGTGCATGACGGAATCGCGGGGATATCGTAGATCGGCTTGTCGGGATACAGCTCGATGCACTGGCCCCCGACCCTTCCGAGTATGTCGACGATCTGGCAGGTGAGGCCGATCACACCGGCCTCGAATGCCGCGAACAGACCCACGGGACCGGCGCCGACGATCAGGACATCGGTGCGGATCGGCGAGGTGGACACAGAGGACGGGTCGGCGGCAACGGTCATGAGGCAGGTCTCCGGATCACGGTGAAAGGCGCAAAGCAAGCGTCGATAACTCACCTTACCGAATCGGCCCGCACGCGGCAACGATGCCATCGTCGGCGGTAAGGATGCTATGCGGGCCCGCTCAACGCCCGAAAGTGGCTACCTGAAAATATCTGGAATCGGCCATTTTGATGATCCAGATGACGGACTAAGCTAACACCTGTCCGATCCATCGCAGCGTCCCATCAACCCAGGAGCCCATCATGGAACAACGTCTCGACTTCTACAAAGCCAACCCCGCCGCGATCAAATCGCTGCTCGGCGTCGAAGAGCGCATCGGCAAGTCGGCGCTCGAAAAATCGCTGACCGAACTGGTGCGGTTGCGCGCGTCGCAGATCAACGGCTGCGCGTATTGCGTCGACATGCATACGAGCGACGCGCGCAAGGGCGGCGAAACCGAGCGGCGTCTCGCGACCGTCGTCGTGTGGCGCGAAACGCCGTTCTTCACGGACCGCGAGCGAGCGGCGCTCGAGTGGACCGAAGCGGTGACGCTGGTGTCGCACGATCACGTGCCCGACGCGGTATGGCAGGCGGTGCGCCCGCACTTCAGCGACGAGGAACTGGTCGACCTGACACTGCTCATCTCGGCGATCAATGCCTGGAACCGCTTCGCGATTTCGTTCCGGAAGATGCCGGCCTGAGTGGCGGCATAAGCGGCGGCATGAGGTGATGCACTGCCCGCCTCACTCGCCGATCCACGACCCGCGCAGATCGCTGTCATGCAGCAACTGCAGCAGCGT
Source organism: Paraburkholderia youngii (assembly GCF_013366925.1). NCBI lineage: Bacteria > Pseudomonadati > Pseudomonadota > Betaproteobacteria > Burkholderiales > Burkholderiaceae > Paraburkholderia > Paraburkholderia youngii. Next base: position 4,360,938 of record NZ_JAALDK010000001.1, on the reverse strand, counting down.
GCCGGCCGGGCGGCTCAAGCGCTTCGCCGCCAGCGCAATGAATTCCACCGACGGCAACGTCGGCAACCCGGCCGCATTCAACGGCGGCGCGAGCCCGCGCGCGGCCAGATACTGCGGCCGCACGGTGATGCCGAGTCCGCCGCGCGCAGCCGCGATACAGCCGGAATGACTGCTGCTCGTGCAGACGATCTGCCAGCTCGCGCCGGCTTCGGCGAGCGCATCGAGCACGACCGCGCGCGTCACGCTCGGCTCGGCGACCAGAATCAGTGGCAGCGGCTGGCTCAGATCGACGAGCGTGCCGGTCCGCGCGAGCCATTCGAGCCGCCCGGTGAAAAGCGGCACGCCGCGCCGGTCGCCGAGCCGGCGCTTGCCGACCAGCAGATCGATCGCGCCCGCGTCGAGCAGCTCATAGAGCCTGCCGGTCATGCCGATCGTGATTTCGAGCTCGACGTCGGGATGCGCATTGCGAAACGCCGCCAGCACAGTGGGCAGCGGGCCGAGCGCGATGTCGTCCGACGAGCCGAGCCGCACGCGCCCCTTCAGACGCGGCGCGCGAAATTGCGACTCCGCGCGCGATAACGCCTGCAGGATCACGCTTGCATGCGCGAGCATCGCTTCGCCGTCGGGCGTCATCGCGAGCGAATGGGTGTCGCGCACGAACAGGCGCCGGCCCACGCTCTGTTCGAGGCGCCGGATGTGTTCGCTGACGCTCGACTGCGTCAGGTCGAGCCGCCGCCCCGCCTCGGTGAAGCTATGGCAGGCTGCGACGGTCGAGAAGGTCTTCAGCCAGATCGGATTGAGCATGCGTGATTGTCGCGCTGCTTATCGGCATTGTCGATAACAGTCAGCGAGCTTAGTGGGGTTCCCGATTGACGGGGATGTCAATAAGATGACGGAATTCCGCCTGTCCCGGCTCCGGTGGCGTCTTTGCCGCCGCGCCCGCTGTCGAAACCATGACCAAGCATTCGTCTCAAACCGCCCTACTGTGGATCGTCGCCGCCGGCTTCTTCATGCAGTCGCTCGATACGACGATCGTCAACACCGCGCTGCCGTCGATCGCGAACAGCCTGCACGTCGCGCCGCTCGCGATGCAACCGGTCGTCGTCGCCTACACGCTGACGATGGCGATGCTGACGCCCGCCTCCGGCTGGCTTGCCGACCGCTTCGGCACCCGCCGCGTCTATTTCGCCGCGATTCTCGTGTTCGTGCTCGGCTCGATCTGCTGCGCGAGCGCACACACGCTCGGCGAGCTCGTGATGGCGCGGGTGCTGCAAGGCCTCGGCGGCTCGATGCTGCTGCCGATCGGACGTCTCGCGGTGCTGCGCAGCGTGTCGGGCGAGCAATATGTATCGGCGCTCGCGTTCATTTCGATCGCGGGCCAGCTCGGGCCGATCGCCGGGCCGACGCTCGGCGGCTGGTTCGTGCAGGCGATCACATGGCACTGGATCTTTCTGATCAACGTGCCGATCGGCGCGCTCGGCCTGTACGCGGTGCACCGCTTTCTGCCGTCGCATGACGAGACGCAGGCGCCGCCCTTCGATGTGATCGGCTGCGCGCTGCTGTCGCTGTGCATGATCGCGTTTTCGCTCGCGATCGACGCGCCGGTCCCGTCGCATCGCGCGGCGTGGTCGGCGGGGCTGTTCGCGTTGGCGGTCGCCTGCGCACTCGCCTACATTCCGTACGCGAGAAACCGCGGCAATCCGCTATTCAGGCTGTCGCTGTTCGGCGAGCCGAATTTCAGCGTCGGCCTGATCGGCAACCTCGTATGCCGGGTCGGTTCGAGCGCGGTGCCGTTCCTCGTGCCGCTCCTGCTGCAGTTGCAGCTCGGCTACTCGCCGCTGCACTCCGGGCTGATGATGCTGCCCGCGGCGCTCGCCGGCACGCTCGCGAAACGCTGGATCGCGCCGCTCGTGCGCCGCTACGGCTACGACACGTTCCTGCTGGTCAACACGATCATCGTCGGCTCGGCGATCGTCGCGTTCTCGCTGATTTCGCGCGGCACACCGCTCGTGGTCGAAATCGCGATTCTCGCGGTGTTCGGCGCGGCCAACTCGATGCAGTACGCGGCGATGAATAGCATCACGCTGAAGGACCTGTCGCACGAAGACGCGGGCATGGGCAATAGCCTGTTCTCGATGGTGCAGATGCTGGCGATCGGGCTCGGCGTGTCGATCGGCGGCGGGCTCGTCAATCTGTTCGCGGATCAATGGGGCTCGGCGGAACTCGGCTTCCGGCTCGCGTTCGTGTGCGTCGGCGTGATCACGCTGGTGTCCGCGTGGATCTTCCGTCATCTCGACGCCCCGTCCGGTACGCGCGTGATTCGCGGCCAGGCAGCGCAGAGCGCGGGGCGTTGACCCGCGACGCGTTTGCTCGCGTGTCAACGCATGAATTCGAACGTGCCGCTGCTCGGCGGACTCGAGGAAGCGGCGGCCTCCGCCGCGCAGGGTACGACCGCGGTGCGCGGGCGTCTGCGCGTCAACATGGACCCGTTCTTTTCACGGCTCGTGCTCGGGCCGCGCCTTGGCAGCTTCATCGACAAACATCCGGACCTGCAGCTCGAACTGATCACGCGCGATCAGTTGGGCGACATGGTCGCGGACGGCTTCGATGTCGCGATCCGCTTCGGAGACCCGCCGGTGTCGACGCTCGTCGCCCGCAAGCTGCTCGATACGCGCATCCTGACCGTGGCGGCGCCGTCGTATCTGAAGAAACATGGCAAGCCGGCGAACCCTGCCGAGCTCGCGCGCGTTTCTCGACTTCATCATCTCGCTGACCGGCGCCACGCCGCGCCACCCGGCCGCCCTGAGCGCAGAACTGCTGTTTGCCGCCCGCCGGGGTCCGCGTCTTGCTATCGAAGCCTTGTCTTCCCTCCAGGAGAGCAGCGATGAGCAAGACGACGGAAAAACCCCAAGGCGAAACCAAAAACCCGGGCGAAAACGAAACGAAAAGCGAGGCCGGCACGCAGACCGAGGATTTAGCGCATCCGCACCACGCCGTGCATAGCGACAATGCGAAGAGCAAGATGCCCGAGCGCCACGGCGAGGGCCACAAGCAGTCCCCGGCGGACCGTCCGGGCAAAAAGCGCGGCGACGACGAACCGTCGGTCGGTTGAAAAAACCCCGTGCCACGGCGGCCTGTCTGCTTCATGCATTCAGGCCGCATCACTTTTGCCTTCCAGTGCCTTTCTGTAAGCAAACATTTCTTCCTCATTTTTACCGAATATTTTTTCAGCGCCTTGGACTATTTTGCTGCTAGCAGCGAAGTGTGCGCCCTCCGAACCGGCCGCTCCGCGTTGCGCCGGTTCATGCCGCTTCCGATCGTTAAAAGGCGTCATTCATGTCCAACGCGTCAAGTGCTCCCCTCGCCCGTGCGGCCATCGCCCAAGTGTCCATCTGTGTGCCGACCTGCAATCGTCCCGAACTGCTCGTCGAGTGCGTCGACTCGTGCCTCGCGCAAAGCTATCCGCATGTGGAAATCGTGATTGGCGACGATTCGACGGACTCCCGCTCACGGCAACTGATCTTGCAGCGTTACCGCGACGAGCCGCGCGTGCGCTACGAGAAGCACGAGCGGCCGCTTGGCCAGGCGCGCAATGTGTCGAGCCTGTTCGAGCGGGCGCGCGGCGACAAGATCCTGTTGATCCACGACGACGATCTGCTGACGAGCGACGCCGTCGGCAAACTCGTGTCGCTCTGGCAGCGCTATCCGGGGCTCGATGCGGCATTCGGCGCCCAGTACGAAGCGGATCAGGACGGCGCGATCGACCTCGCCGCGAGCGAGCGCCTGAACGCGGCGTTCCGGCGCACCCAGGCCAATGAGGGGCTGCAGCCGCTCGCCGGCCGCACCGGCCTGATCCAGATGTTTCCGAACAATGGCTGGATGGCCGACGCGCGGCTCGTGAAGCGGATCGGCTACGACGATCGGTACGGCGTCTGCTGCGACTACGTGTTCGGCACCGAGCTATGCCTTGCCGCGCGCGAGGTGTTTTATCTGCACGACTACGTGTCGGTGTATCGGAAGACCGCGACGTCGATCTCGCACAGCACGCGCGGCACGAGCACGGCAGCGCCGTTGAGCGCGTATGGGTTCGTGAAGTCGCTGCGTCTGCCGGCGCGGCTCGAAGCGTCGCGGCGGCAGGCGCTGCGGCGGCTCGTGCCGATCGTCGTGTCGATTCACGCGAGAAACGGCGACGCGCGCGCGGGCTGGCGGATCGCGCGCACGCATCTGTTCGCCTACGACTACGGCTTTAGCGCGCGGCTTTACTACCACCTGCTGATGCTGGCGCGCGCGGCCTGGCGCGCACGTCTGCCGACGGCGAGCGCGGCGGCCGATGCTGCCGCCCGCGGGGCGGCGCCGTCGATGACGACGGTCGCCGCGCATGAGGCCGCGAGGGTCGAAGAGTTCGTCGACAAGCTGGTCGATGAATTCGTCGGCGACCGCTCGAAGCCGGTGTGAGCAGCGAGAAGCGCGTCGCGAACCGGACGGAGCGCGAGCGCAAGCGCAAGCGCAAGCCGATTTTCTGCTAAGCATTCCCTGCTTAGCAAACGCGTATTCGTTACTTGGTCCCGAGCGCGCCGCTGATTACGATGGGCACGACCCGTCATCGCAGAGGTGCTTCGCCATGTCAGACAATGCGTGTTTCAGACCGCGCGTGATTGAACCGGTCGTCGAAGATCAACCCGAAGGACTCGGCCTCGCGGTCGAGCTATGGTTCGCCCAACCGATCGACGGCATCGCGGGGCGTGCGGTGCAGATTCATCTGCGCAGCGGCGCGAGGATGGAACAGGCCGAGAGCTTGCGCGACCTGCTGCATGCGTGGGGGACACGGATCGTCGTCAGTTGAGCGGAGTGCGCTGCTGCCAGTTCGCCTAGTGGCGCGCGAACGTCGAGGCGATGAAAAACGGCGGTCCGGTTGCCCCGGACCGCCGCTCGAATGCTTCATCGCGGCACGACGTTTCGCCGTGCCCGGCTAGCGGCTCACGGCTCGTGCCGCAGATACCCTTCCGTCGATGGATCACGCATGCGCAGCGACACGATACCCGCGAGTGCGCACAGCGCCGTTACATACCAGAAGAACATCGTCTCGACGCCGGCCGACTTCAGCCACAGCGCGACATATTCCGCGGAGCCGCCGAAGATCGCATTGGCGACCGCATACGACAGCCCCACGCCGAGCGCACGCACTTGCGGTGGGAACATTTCCGCCTTGATCAGGCCGCTGATCGACGTATAGAAGCTGACGATCGCCAGCGCGACGACGACGAGCGCGAACGCCGCGAGCGGACTCGTCACGTCCTTCAGCGCATGCAGCAGCGGCACCGTGCCGAGCGTCGCGAACAAACCGAAGCACAGCATCGAATTGCGTCGGCCGATCCTGTCGGACAGCGCGCCGAACGCCGGCTGCATCAGCATGTAGACGAACAGCGCGGCGGTCATCACCGAACTCGCGGTCTTCGCGTGCATGCCGGCCGTATTGACCAGATATTTCTGCATATACGTGGTGAACGTATAGAAGATCAGCGAGCCGCCGGCCGTGAAGCCGAGCACCGTCATGAACGCGCCCTTGTGCTCCCACAAGCCGCGCAGCGTACCCGCCTCCTTGCGCTGGCGCGTCGCGGCGGTGGTGGTTTCGTCGAGCGATTTACGCAGATAGAGCGAGATCAGCGCAGCGATCGCACCGATCGCGAACGGCACGCGCCAGCCCCACGCCTTCAGCTCGTCGGTCGTCAGCATCTGCTGCAGGATCACCAGCACGAGCAGCGCGAACAGTTGCCCGCCGATCAGCGTCACATACTGGAACGACGCGAAGAAGCCGCGCCGGCCCTTCAATGCGACTTCGCTCATATAGGTCGCGCTGGTGCCGTATTCGCCGCCCACCGACAGGCCCTGGAACAGTCGCGCGATCAGCAGCAGCGCCGGCGCGAGCGCGCCGATCTGCGCGTACGTGGGCAGCATCGCGATCACGAGCGAGCCGCCGCACATCATAAAGACCGACACCATCATCGCGGTGCGGCGGCCACGCTTGTCGGCGAACCGGCCGAAGAACCAGCCGCCGATCGGGCGCATCAGGAAGCCGGCGGCAAACACCCCGGCCGTGTTGAGCAACTGCGTGGTGGTGTTGCCGCTAGGAAAGAACGACGGCGCGAAATACAGCGCCGTGAACGAATACACGTAGAAGTCGAACCATTCGACAAGATTGCCCGATGAAGCGCCGACGATCGCGAAGATGCGGCGCCGGGTGTCGTCCGCTCGTGCGACGACGGGTTGGTCGGTTAGATCGTTCATGCTGATGTCGGTCCTTTTTTCTCTAAACGAGGATGACGCTCGTGACGCCGCCTTCATGCGCGTCGCGGACAACCGCATACGCGCGCGCGGCGAATTTTACATAAGTGAAAAGTTCAGATGGGGTTTTGTCTGCGGAACTGCAGGAAAGCCCTGGGTACGGGCCGGAGGCGAAGTAGAACCGCAACGAAAAACGAACCCCCGCCAGCCGGGAGGCTGCGGGGGCTTCGGGTGATCGACGCGGACCGCCCGGGCGGTTACGAACCGTCGCCGCGCTCGGACGGAGACGTCAGATTCTCACCGAGGGCGGCACGTACCGGCAGTCGTAGCGCTTTCTGACGGTACCGTTTTCGTCGACGCTTTCGAGGTACACATCGAATTGCCACAAGCGCGCCATGTGCTTGAGCACTTCGTCGCTATCCGACGACAGGTGCCGGTTGTCGCTCATGAAATGCCGCAACGTCAGGCTGCGATCGCCACGCGTGTTGACGGCCCATACCTGAATGTTCGGCTCACGGTGATGCATGTCGTACTGCCGCGACAGCGCCTGGCGCACGTACTGGTAGCCGCTGTCGTCGTGAATCGCCGACACCTCCAGCGCGTCGCGCATGTCGTCGTCGAGCACCGAGAACAGGCGCATTTCGCGGATCAGATGCGGCGACAGGTACTGCGCGACGAAGCTCTCGTCCTTGAAGTTGCGCATCGCGTAGTGCATCGAGGGCAGCCAGGGACTGCCGGCCAGATCAGGAAACCACTTGCGGTCTTCGTCGGTCGGCGCTTCGCAGATGCGGCGGATGTCGCTCATCATCGAAAAGCCGAGCGCATACGGATTGATGCCGCTGTAATACGGCTTCGTGACCGGCGGCTGATAGACGACGTTGCTGTGCGAATGGAGGAACTCCATCATGAAGCCGTCTTCCAGCTTGCCCTGGTTGTACATCGTGTTTAGCAGCGTGTAGTGCCAGAACGTCGCCCAGCCTTCGTTCATCACCTGGGTCTGCCGCTGCGGATAGAAATACTGACCGATCTTGCGCACGATGCGGATCACCTCGCGCTCCCACGGCTCGAGCAGCGGCGCGTTTTTCTCCGCGAAATACAGCAGGTTTTCCTGCGGCTCGGGCGGATAGCGCTCCTCGACCTCTTCGGGCAGCGGCGTATGGCGCGTCGGCAGCGTGCGCCACAATTCGTTGACCTGCGACTGCAGATACGCCTCACGTTCGCGCCGCGCGGCGAACTCCTTCTGCAAAGACAGCTTCTGCGGGCGCTTGTAGCGGTCCACGCCGTAATTCATTAGCGCGTGGCACGAATCGAGCAATTCCTCGACGCGATCGAGCCCATAGCGCTCCTCGCATTCCGCGATGTAGTTCTTCGCGTAGACGAGGTAGTCGATGATCGCGTGCGCGTCCGTCCACAAGCGGAACAGATAGTTGCCCTTGAAGAACGAGTTGTGACCATACGCCGCATGCGCGATCACGAGCGCCTGCATCGTCATCGTGTTCTCTTCCATCAGATACGCGATGCAGGGGTTCGAATTGATGACGATTTCGTATGCGAGCCCCATCTGGCCGCGACGATAGCTTTTTTCGGTAGAAAGAAAGTGTTTGCCGAACGACCAGTGACGGTAGTTCACCGGCATACCGACGGACGCATAGGCGTCCATCATTTGTTCAGCGCTGATGAGTTCGAGCTGGATCGGATACACGTCGAGCTCGTATTGCTCCGCAACACGGGCAATATGCGAGTCGTACTCTTCGATCAATTCGAAGGTCCAGTCGGACGGGCACGGCAGAGGCCGTCTATCGGCTACGTTCATACGGACTTCCCTTTGCCCCTCGATGGGCGTTCCGGTGTGTCCCGTGCTGCAGCATTGCGGACTGCTCCGGCGCGAGCGGCTGCCGTGCTAGCCGCTCCTGCCTCGGCATGCCCCGACAGTTGCTGCGGCACGCCTTTGTTGCGCTGCGGCGCAGTCGTACGACGGATTGCCTCAAGTCGTACGATTCATCGCCGCACGCGTCGTGATCCAGATGCCTGGAGCGCAATCAGCGTTCCCTCACGAAGTCGCCGCCTGCTTCTCGAACAACTCGCGAAACACCGGATAGATATCGGCCGCGGTTTCGACCTTCTTCATCGCCATATGCGGTTGCGATAGCGCCAGTTGCGCGTATTCGAGCCACAGATTCTGCTCTTCGGGCGTCACCTGAATATACGCAAAATACCGCACCTTCTCCAGGATGTCATCCGAGAGTATCTTGCGGCACTTCGGCGAATCGTCGGTCCAATTGTCGCCGTCCGAAGCCTGCGCCCCGTAAATGTTCCATTCAGTTGGCGAGTAGCGTTCCTCCATCACCTTGCGCATCAGTTCGAGCGCGCTCGACACCACCGTGCCGCCGCTTTCGGTCGAGTGGAAGAACGTATCTTCGTCGACTTCCTCGGCGCGCGTGTGGTGGCGAATGAACACCACTTCGATGCGCTCGTAGTTACGCTTCAGAAACAGGTACAGCAGGATGAAAAAGCGCTTCGCGAGATCCTTGCGCTGCTCGTCCATCGAGCCGGACACGTCCATCAGGCAGAACATCACTGCCTGACTCGACGGCGTGGGTTGCTTCACGCGATTCACGTAGCGCAGATCGAATGGATCGATGAACGGAATCCGCCAGATGCGTCCTTTCAGATGGTGGATGTCGTCTTCGAGCAGCTTGATCTCTTCGCGGCGATCGGCGGGATCGGCCTTCAGCTCTTCGAGCTGCCGCTCCATTTCGTGCAACTGGTTGACGAGCGGCGCGCCGAGCGCGATGCGCCGGCCGAGCGCGCTGCGCAGCGAGCGCACCACGTCGATGTTGTTGGGCGTGCCCTCCGCGGCCCAGCCCGCGCGGATGCTTTTCCACGTCGGCACGGCCATCAGATGGGTTTTGACGAGACGCGGCAGTTCGAGGTCGTCGAAGAAATACTGCATGAACTCTTCGCGGCTCAGCTCGAACACGAAGTCGTCCTGACCCTCGCCCTCGTTGCTGGCCTGACTGCCTCCGCCGCCACCACCACCGCCTTGCGGGCGCTGGATCTTGTCGCCGCGGATGTAGTCCGAGTTGCCGGGATGCACCATCTCGCGGCGGCCGCCCGGTCCGTGACGGAACGACGGCTCCGCGATGTCCTTGCGCGGAATGGTGATGCTTTGGGTGTTCTGGATATCTTTGATGCTGCGGTCGCGCACCGCTTCCGAAACGGCGCGACGGATATAGTTTTTGACGCGGCGCAAAAAACGCTCGCGATTCGCAATACTCTTGTTCTTGCCTGCCAACCTGCGGTCGATGATTTGATGAAGCACGCCCGGTCTCCCGTCCGTGCAACCGCGTTTCCGCTGCGGCCGCACTAATATTTCCGGTGCGCGAGACGCCCGCCGCGCAGTGCATGCTATGCGGCTTGCGCCTCGCCGGTTGCCCGTACGGTCGAACCGTACGGGCGGCACATCATGAGTATCATGCGCGCATCACGATGACTTGCGCACGCGCAGATACCAGTCGCACAACAAGCGCACCTGTTTCGGCGTATAGCCCTTCGCCACCATGCGATTGACGAAGTCTTCGTGCTTGCGCTGCTCTTCGGCCGAGCCCTTCGCGTTGAACGAGATCACCGGCAACAGTTCTTCCGTGTTCGAGAACATCTTCTTTTCGATCACGACGCGCAGCTTCTCGTAGCTGATCCACGCGGGGTTCTTGCCCGCATTCGCAGCCCGCGCGCGCAGCACGAAGTTCACGATCTCGTTGCGGAAGTCCTTCGGGTTGCTGATGCCCGCCGGCTTCTCGATCTTCTCCAGCTCGGCGTTCAACGCGGCACGGTCGAAGCTCTCGCCGGTGTCGTGGTCGCGGAACTCCTGATCCTGGATCCAGAAGTCCGCATACGTGACGTAGCGGTCGAAGATGTTTTGACCATACTCGGAGTACGACTCCAGATACGCGGTCTGAATCTCCTTGCCGATGAACTCCGCATAGCGCGACGCGAGCACGTCCTTGATGAAGGACAGATACTTCTGCTCGGTTTCGGGCGGGAACTGCTCGCGTTCGATCTGCTGTTCGAGCACGTACATCAGATGCACCGGATTGGCCGCGACCTCGGTCGAGTCGAAGTTGAACACGCGCGACAGAATCTTGAACGCGAAGCGGGTCGACACCCCGGTCATGCCTTCGTCGACGCCCGCGAAGTCGCGGTACTCCTGGTACGACTTCGCCTTTGGGTCCGTGTCCTTCAGATTCTCGCCGTCGTAGACCTGCATCTTCGAGAACAGGCTCGAGTTTTCCGGCTCCTGCAAACGCGTGAGCACGGACATCTGCGCCATCATCTTCAGCGTGCCAGGCGCGCAGACCGCGTTGGCCAGCGACGAGTTGCGCAGCAGCTTCTCGTAGATCTTGACCTCTTCGCTATAGCGCAGGCAGTACGGCACCTTGACGACGAAGATCCGGTCGAGCAGCGCTTCGTTGTTACGGTTGTTGCGGAACGCCTTCCACTCCGACTCGTTCGAGTGAGCGAGGATGATGCCGTCGAACGGGATCGCGCCGAAGCCTTCCGTACCCTTGAAGTTGCCCTCCTGGGTCGCGGTGAGCAGCGGGTGCAACACCTTGATCGGCGCCTTGAACATTTCGACGAACTCGAGCAGGCCCTGATTGGCAAGGCACAGGCCGCCCGAGTAGCTGTACGCGTCGGCGTCGTCCTGCGCGTACTGTTCGAGCTTGCGGATGTCGACCTTGCCGACCAGCGACGAAATGTCCTGATTGTTCTCGTCGCCCGGTTCAGTCTTCGAGATAGCGATCTGACGAAGGATCGACGGATAGCGGCGCACCACGCGGAACTTGCGGATGTCGCCGTTGTACTCGTGCAGGCGCTTGACCGCCCACGGACTCAGGATGCCTCGCAGGTAGCGGCGAGGAATGCCATATTGCTCTTCGAGGATCGGACCGTCTTCCTCGTAGTCGAACAGACCGAGCGGCGATTCATTGACGGGCGAGCCCTTGATCGCATAGAACGGTACGCGCTCCATCAGTTGCTTCAGCCGTTCCGCGATCGACGACTTGCCGCCGCCGACCGGTCCTAACAGATACAGTATCTGCTTCTTTTCTTCGAGCCCCTGGGCCGAATGCCGGAAGTAGGCGACCACCTGCTCGATCACCTCTTCCATTCCGTAGAACTCTCGGAATGCGGGGTATACCTTGATGACCTTGTTCGCGAAGATACGCGATTGACGCGGATCGTTGCGCGTGTCGATCTGTTCCGGTTCTCCGATTGCCGTCAACATGCGTTCGCCTGCAGTGGCGTACGCGGCGGGATTGTCTTTGCAGAGCGCGAGATACTCCTCGAGCGAGAGTTCATCCTCCCGTGTTTTCTCGAAGCGGGTCGCGAAACTGCTGTAGATATCCATGCTACCTCCTCGCCGAAGTCTGGAGCGATGTCGTGCGCGGCGCGCTATTCGGAAACGACATCGCTCGAATTCATCCTAAACCCTTTTAAATTTTTTTTCACGAACTACGTTGCGAAAATCGCTCCGTAACCGCGAAGCTACAGTCCTCACTTGGAACCAAAGAATCGACCACCTACAATTTTTCACTCACGCCGCAACGAATCAAATCATCCGCTGCTCCGCTGTACCGTTACTTGCTCCGCTGTACCGTTACTTTCTTCAGCACCGCATCGCTATTCAGTGCTCCTGCACGACTTCGCTTTACCGCTGCATCGCGCCATGACCTCGCGTTGCTATTGCACATCCCGTACCTGCACCGTCGACCCTTCACAAAAATGCGGCTGTCTGCGCACGCACACTTCGTCACCAAAAGCAGGCACACCCCTGATCCGTACGACTGGATGACGGCAGCCGCTCGCGCCGCTCTCATAGGTGTATACGGAAAGAAGCGGCAAAGTTGCAACAAATGGATTCGAACAGGTTAACGATTCAAAGACTGCCACCGTTTCGAATTCGCCAAAATAAAAACGGCTGCACGCGGGCAGCCGTTTGGAATGGATGAAGCGTTGTAATTTGCGGTTACAACCAGCATCGATCAGGTCAGTTCAATTTCCACTTCACCCAACCCATCGATATGTCCACGCACGATGCCGGGCTCGTCGATCTTGTGCGCGCCGACGTATGAGCCGGTGGTCAGGGTCCAGTCGCGCTCGATCGTGATCCCCATTGCCGCGCAATGGTTGACGAACCAGACGAGCAGCTCGCGCGGATCGCCGGCCGGATTGCCGGTCACTTCCGGTATCAGCGAGCGGCCGTTGAAGCTCAGCTCCAGTTCCGGCGACACGAAGTCGAAGCCGCGCGCGAGGCTCGCATAGACGGCCGGATGGCCAGTGATCAGCGCGCCGTTGTTCTGCGCGTCGGCTAGCTGCGCGAGCGGCGCGACGTTCGGCCACTCGGTGAAGCGGCTGTCGACGATCTCGATGGCCGGCAGCACGGCGCCGAGCTTGGACAGCACCTCGTCGCGCGCATAGGCCTGAGCGCGCGGCTCGATCGTCACGTCGAAGCGAAACGCGATCTCCAGCTCGACCAGCACGCGAAAGAATCCGTCATGCGCAAGCCGCGCCGGCGACGGCACCACCAGCGAGGCCGGAATCGGCGCGCCCGACGCGGCGCCGCCCGGGGACTTCGCGCCGATCTTCCACGCGCCGGTCGATTCGCCCAGCCCCGCGATCACCGCCTGCTGGATCGCGTAGGCGGTCGCCGCGTCGGGCGGCAGGCTGTCGGGGGCGGGCGCGTCGATCGGCAGGTGCTGCCGGCGTGCCTCGACGAGGTGTTGCGCAAGATCGTAACGCGTCATGTCGGTTTTTTGTGGCTGGCGCATGGCAGGTTCGCAGGACGTAGCAATAAGTGGGAACCACCTGTTGAAGGTGCGGGCAGCCGCGCGCCGCGCACGCGGATCGGGGCCGTGCCCGTCAATGTACCGGATCGCGACAGGCGCCGGTGAAAGCCACGCCGCGCGCAAACGTTATTTCTTGCGCGAGCCGAAAAAAAGCCGCACCTGGGGACCCAGGCGCGGCTTTTCGCGAAGCAATCGTCGTTCGTACGGCGCGGATGCCGGACAGCCAGCGAGCGGACGGGAACGGATGTTGCAACGAACGGCGGGGTCAATCACCTAACGCGCGACAGCGCCGCCGCCCATGTACACGTGAACCCGAGCCCGCTCAGAAGGTCTCCCAATCCTGATCACCGCCGGCCGTCGCCGCGGACCTGGCCGGCGCGCGGGTGGGCGCGGGCGCGGCGGCAACCCGCGGCGCGACAGCAGCGACCGTCGCTGCCTTCGCCGGCATCGCCGCCTGCGCCGTAGCCGGCGTGAGCTTGCGTGCGCGCGCGGCGACCGGGCTCGTGGACACCGGGCGCTTCAGCGCCGCAAGCCCTGACGCCCCGTCGTGACCGCCACGGCCGCTGTCGTCGAGCTGGAACACCGCGACCACGTTGCGCAACCGGGCCGCCTGCTGCTCGAGCGACGACGCGGCGGCGGCAGCTTCCTCGACGAGCGCCGCGTTCTGCTGCGTAACCTCGTCCATCTGCGTGACCGCGCGCGCGACCTGGTCGATGCCGCCGCTCTGCTCTTCGGACGCCGACGCGATCTCGCCCATGATGTCGGTCACGCGCTGCACCGCGCCGATGATTTCGCTCATCGTGCGGCCGGCCTCGTCGACCAGCGCCGAGCCCGACTGCACGCGCTCGACCGACGTATCGATCAGCTCCTTGATCTCCTTGGCCGCCGCCGACGAACGCTGCGCGAGGCTGCGCACCTCGCCCGCGACGACCGCGAAGCCGCGCCCTTCCTCGCCGGCGCGCGCCGCCTCGACGGCTGCGTTCAGCGCGAGGATGTTGGTCTGGAAGGCGATGCCCTCGATGATCGAGATGATGTCGGCGATCTTCGCCGAACTCTGGTTGATGTCGCCCATCGTGCCGACCACCTGGCCGACCACCGCGCTGCCCTTATTGGCGATCTCCGACGCACTGGCGGCAAGCGCGCTCGCCTGTCGCGCGTTATCGGCGTTCTGGCGTACGGTGCCGGTCAGCTGCTCCATGCTCGACGCGGTTTCCTGCAGCGCGGACGCCTGCTCTTCAGTGCGCGACGACAGATCGACGTTGCCCGCCGCGATCTGACGCGTCGCGGTCGCGATCGACTCGCTACCGCCGCGCACGCTGCGCACCGTTTCGGTGAGGCTGTGCTGCATTCTGGCGATTCCTTCGAGCAGTTGCCCCATTTCGTCGCGCGAAGTCACGACCACCGGACGACGCAGATCGCCGGCCGCGATCGCCTCGAAGTGGCCGAGCGCTTCGTCGAGCGGACGCGCGATCGCGCGGCTCAGCGTCAGATACGACAGCGCCGCCGCCAGCACGCCGAGCACCAGCGCGCCGATGCTGACCATGCGGAACAGATGGAAACTGTTCTGCGCGGAGTCGAAGCCCTGCTTCGCCGAATCGAACTGGTATTTGCGCAGTGCGTCGTCGGCTGTGACGAGATCGTTGAAGACGGCCTGCAGATTCTTCGCGTGCTCGACCAGCTTGCTCTGATCGTTCGCCTCGATTGCCGTCGCGAACGCTTCGAGCTGCTGATGCAGCGTGTTGCGCTTCGCGGCGACGTCCTGCGCGAGCCGGTCTTCGTCCGCGTCGCGCGGCAGATCGAGATATTTTTTCCACCACATGTCGGACGTGCTGCCGAGCATGCGCGCGCGCTCGATCGTGGATGCCGCTTCCGGCGTGCCGACGAGGAACGCGGCGCGGTCGAGCGCGAGTCGCTCGCGCGCCGCGTACATTTCCGCGTTGCCGATGTTCACGGCGCCCGGCATCGCATCGGTGAAAGTGGCTTCATAGGCGTCGTTCGAACGGCCCATGCCGAACAGACCGAAAACGCCGATCGCAACCAGCAACGCGGCGAGGAACGCCATCGTGAGTCCAATTCGCGCCTTGATCGTGATGCCTTTATTCAACATGCTTGGTCCTGTGTGCTGTACTCGATGAGAGGCTGCTGCTTGCGCAGCGTGGGGGCGGCGTGAGTTTGGGTCCGGCGCTGTTTTTGAGTCATTGCTCTAATCATCGTTTACGGCAGCGCGTTCATAGACTTGAAGCATTTAAAAGGTATGAACAAAGACGATGTAAGACGTTGAAAGCGAGTTGGCGGCAGACGTGTGGCTTCGCGTCGCGTTGGGGCAACGCGACGGTATTCGTCAAAACGCGACTTTTGACGTTTGAGCGGCGGGGATTGGGCGGATTGCGAGCCGTACGGAGTCGCCGAAGCGATCGCAGCACAGCGCCGTCAGGCGGCTCGCGGGGGCGCTAATGCCGCGATGGCATCAGCCCGACGCGTCGACTTCGGCGCGCGTCGGAATCGACGGCTGTGCACCCGCGCGCGTCACCGAAAGCGCGGCGGCGCGTTGCGCGAAGCGGATCGCCGCTTCGACGCTCGCACCCTGGGAGAGCTGCGCCGCGAAGCCGCCGATGAAGGTGTCGCCGGCCGCCGTCGTATCGACCGCCTCGACGCGCGGCGCGTCGTACAGCGTCGCGGCCGCGCCTTCGAGCGCCGCGTGCACGCCGCGCGCACCGAGCGTCACCAGCACGTTGCGCACGCCGGCCGCGCGCAATGCGGCGGCGGCTCGCGCGGCGTCCGCGGGCGAGTCGACGGCGACACCGCTCAGCGCGGCGGCTTCGAGTTCGTTAGGAATCAGGTAATCGATCAGCGGCAGCCAGGCGGCCGGCAATGGGCCGGTAGCGGGCGCCGGGTTAAGGATCACGATCTTGCCGAGGCGCCGCGCCGCGGCCAGCGCCGCATGCACCGATTCGGGCGGGGTTTCGAGCTGGCAGATCACGACATCGGCGGCGGCGAGCGCCGCTTCGTGTCGCGCGATGCTGGCCGGCGTGAGCTCGCCGTTGCTGCCCGCGACGATCACGATCGTGTTCTGGCTCGCATCGTCGACGACGATCAGCGCCACGCCGCTCGGTTCGCTGCCGGTTTCGAGCGCCGCGCAGTCGATGTGCTCCGCTTCGAGGCCCGCGCGCAGTTGCGCGCCGTTCGCATCGGTACCGACGCAGCCGAGCATCGACACCTGCGCGCCGAGCCGCGCGGCGGCGACCGCCTGGTTGCCGCCCTTGCCGCCCGCGACCTGCGCGAAGCCGCGGCCGGCCAGCGTTTCGCCCGGCTGCGGCAGGCGCGGCGAGCGCACCACGAGGTCCATGTTCAGACTACCGACCACCGTGACGCGTGAACGCGTTGGGTTGCTTGCCACTCGTGTGCCCTCCATTGCGCGACGTGTCGCGTTGCTATCGCGGGCGCGTCAGGCCGCCAGATTCCGCCGTGCGTCTCCCGCCCATGTCGCGGTGGACTCGCGCACGATCAGCCGCGGCGACACCACCCGCCGGCGCGCCGGGCTGCGCGCGGTGCTGTTCGACGCCGCCTCGGCGATCCGGTCGATCAGCGTCTGCGCGGCCGTGTCGCCAAGCGCGCGCACCGACTGCCCGACCGTCGACAGCGACGGGAAGGTGAAGCGGCCCAGCTCGATATCGTCGAAACCGATGATCGAGCAATCGCGCGGCACGCTGATATTGCGCTCCGCCGCCGCGCGCAACGCGCCGATGCCCATCATGTCGTTGACCGCGAAAATCGCCGACGGCCTGACCGTGTCGAACAGCTGCGCGGCCGCGCGGTGGCCGCCCGTCCCCGAAAAATCGCTTTCGACGATCGCATCGGTCGGAATCTCGATGCCGCGCTCGGCCATCGCGCGAATGAAGCCGTGCACGCGCATCGCGCCGACCGCGGTCTCCACCGGCCCCGTGATGCAGCCGATCCGCACATGCCCGAGCTCGAGCAGATGACGGGTGGCGAGGTAAGCGCCCTTCTCGTGATCGATCTGCACGAGGTCCGCGTTGACCCCCTCGATGTTGCGGTCCACCACGACGAGCGGCTCGCGCGAGTCGGCGAGCGTCTGCGCGAGCACGGCGTCGTCACCGGCCGACGCGACGATCAGCCCGTCGATCCGCTTTTCCTGCAACACGCGCAGATAGTTGCGCTGCTTCGCGGGGTCATCGTCGGAGTTGCAGAAGAACACGCAGTAGCCGTTGCGTGCGCAGCCGTCCTCGATGCCGCGCGCGAGCTCCGCGAAATACGGGTTGGTGCTGTTCGGCACCACCAGTCCGATCGTCGCGGTCGCGCGCGCCTTCAGCGAGCGCGCCACCGCCGACGGCACATAGTGCAGTTGACGAATCGCGTGCTCGACTTTCGCGCGCACATCGGCCGACACCGGCCGCGAGTTGTTCACGACGTGCGATACCGTCGTGAACGACACGCCCGCCACGGCCGCTACATCCTTGATCGTCGCCATAACCTGTTGCTCTCCTACTGCCTGTTGTTCCCGCCGCATGCGCCGCCTGGCGACCCGCGGACGTCTTCATCGAAGACACACCACACTGATTCATCGCTGCGCCGCGGCGCACACCTCAGCCGCGTTTGCGGTGACTGCGGTAGGTATCGAGCACCACCGCCACCACGATCACCGCGCCGGTGATCATGCGCTTGGTCGGCTCGTTCGCGCCGATCTGCGCGAGGCCCGCCGCCAGCACCGAAATGATCAGCACGCCAAAGAACGTGCTGATCACCGAACCACGCCCGCCCATCAGACTCGTGCCGCCGATCACGACCGCCGCGATCACCTGCAGCTCGAGGCCGACGCCCGCATTCGGATCGGCCGCCTCGAGCCGCGAGATCTGGAACAGCGCCGCGAGTCCCGACAGCGCGCCCATCAGCGCGAACACGATCACCTTGTACGGCCGCGGATTGACGCCCGCGAGCCGCACCGCTTCCTCGTTGGTGCCGATGCCGACCAGATAGCGCCCGAACACCGTGCGCGTCAGCACCAGCTGCGCGATCACCATCACCGCCACCGCGACCAGAAAGGCCGGCGAGATGCCGAGCGCGATCGGGTTCGACAGAAAATCGAACGCGTCGCCGATATACGCGGTGCGCGAATTGGTCATCTGATACGCCATGCCGCGCGCCGCCTCGAGCACCCCGAGCGACACGATGAACGACGGAATCCGCCAGCCCACCGTCACCGCGCCGGTCACGGTGCCGGTCAGCGCCGCGACCGCGACACCGAGCAGCGCCCCCGCGGCCGGCCCCCAGCCCCACTTCAGCGTCACCACGCTGACCACCGACGCCCCGAGCGCGAGCACCGAGCCGACCGACAGATCGATCCCCGCGATGATCAGCACGAAGGTCATGCCGACCGACATCACGACGAGATCCGGAATCTGGTTCGCGATCGTGCTGAACGTGTCGTAGGTCAGAAAGTGCGAACTCAGCAGCGAGAACAGCACGATCATCGCGAGCAGCGCGCCGGCGAGGCCCAGGTAGTTCGAAAAGCCGAGCCGCGTGCCGGCCGGCTTGCCGCTCGCGAGCGGCGCCGACGGATCGGCCGGCGGCGTCACGACGGGCGCGTCCGGCGCGCCGGCTGGCTTTTCGCCCGGCTTGCCGCCCTGCTGGTCACCCTGCTTGTCGCCCCGTTTGTCACCCTGCTTGACACCCGCCGCCTCGCGCCACGGTTGATCGGTCATCACAGACTCCCTGCTTCGTTGACGCCGTGCGTGTGCAGCAGCGCCTCGCGGCCGCGGTAGCCGGCGAACGCGGCCGCGAGCAGCGCATCCTGGCTCCAGCTCGCGCGCTCGAACACTCCGGTCATGCTGCCCGCCGACATCACGCCGATCCGGTCGCAGATCAGCATCAGCTCGCGCAGATCGCTCGACACCACGACCAGCGCGCGGCCGTCGCGAGCGAGCGCGCCCATCAGGCCGTAGATATCGAACTTCGCGCCGACGTCGATGCCGCGCGTCGGTTCGTCGAACAACAGCACGCGGCAGTCGCGCGCGAGCCAGCGGCCGATCACGACCTTCTGCTGATTGCCGCCCGACAGCTCGCCGACGATCTGCGCGGGCCCCGAGCTGCGAATCCGCATCGCGGCGATCTGCCTGTTCGCCAGCGCGTTCTCGCGCTTCGCGTCGACCACGCCATGCCGCGCGACGCTGCCGAGATTGCCGAGCGACAGGTTGGCCGCGATCGGCTGCGGCAGCAGCAGGCCTTCGCCTTTGCGGTCCTCGGTGATCAGCGCGATGCCCGCGCGCACCGCGTCCGCCGGCGAGTCGATCTGCACCGGCGTGGGCGGCACGCCTGGCGTCGCGGCGAGCGACACGCTGCCGCCGTCCTTGCGGTCGGCGCCGTAGATGAGCCGCATCAGCTCGGTGCGGCCCGCGCCGATCAGCCCGCTGACGCCGAAAATCTCGCCCGCGCGCACCTCGAACGACACGTCGCGCACGACCTTGCCGCGCGCGAGCCGCTCCACTTTCAACAGCGGCGCGCCGATGTTGCGCGCGCCGAGATCGATATGCTCGCCGAGCTCGCGGCCGACCATCCACGTGACGATCTGCTCGCTCGTCAGATTCGCCATCGCGTCGACATGCACGAGGCGGCCGTCGCGCAGCACCGCGACCCGTTCGGCCACCCGCGCCAGCTCTTCGAGCCGATGCGAGATATAGACGAGCCCGACGCCGCGCGCCTTCAACCGCCCGATCTGCTCGAACAGCAGATCGACCTCGCGCGCGGTCAGCATCGCGGTCGGCTCGTCGAGTATCAGCACGCGGCAGTCGCCGATCAGGTTGCGGGCGATCTCGACCATCTGCTGATGACCGATACCGAGTTCGCCGACCAGCGTGTCGGGATCGATCGCGTCGAGCCCGACCTGCGCCATCGCCTCGCGCGCGTTCTCCCGCAGCTTGCCGCGATCGATCCAGCCGAAGCTGAACGCGCCCGCGCGCGGCAGCCGGTTCAGGAACAGGTTCTCGGCGACCGACAAGGTCGGCAGCAGATTCAACTCCTGCATCACCATGCGCACGCCGAGCGCCTCGGCCTCGGTGCGGCTCGCGGGCGCGTACCGCGCGCCGGCGAGCTGCATCGTGCCCGCGCTCGGCTCGACCAGCCCGCCGACGATCTTCGACAGCGTGCTCTTGCCCGCGCCGTTCTCGCCGGTCAATGCCAATACCTCGCCTGCCCGCAGCGACAACGATACGTCGGCGAGCACCGGTTCGGCATAGGTCTTGCCGATGCCGCTGACGGTCAGCACGACAGGCAAGGCGTCGTGGTCGGTCGAATCCATCGCGCTCCTGATTGCATGGCGCCTCTGGCGCCTTCGTGACACCCTGGCGGTGGTCCGCTGCGCTTGCCGCACAGCACATCGCTCCTGGCTGCCACGAGTCATGTCGGCCCACTGCGCGGAATGCGCAGGCGCTCACGGCCGCGCTTCTCTCCTCGCGCGAGCCGCCGTCATGACGCTTATCTCTGGAATTAACGGCGGCCGGGCGGAATTCTTGAGCGTTCGTTGAATAAAAGCGGACGGCGGGTTGCCGCATTGCCGCTGAAGCGTGCGGTGCGCGCTTCGCGGCGGCATTGGCGGTTTCCCGCGAGCCTGTCCGGCCGCGCCCGGCTCGCGCTCGACGCCGGGCGCGCCGCGCTTACTTCAGCGTGTCTTTCGTCACCAGCACGACCGGCGTTTCGACGACGCCCGACAACTCCGACTGCTTCCTGTTTTCGCTCAACGCCTTCAGCGCGGTATCGATGCCGAACACGGCCTGCTTCGCCGCGAACTGGTCGGCGGTGGCGAGCACGCGGCCGTCCTTCAGCATTGGATGGATCGCGTTGATGTTGTCGTAGCCGACCACCTGCACCTTGCCCTGCTTGCCGGCCGCGCGCACGGCCGAC
Source organism: Paraburkholderia youngii (assembly GCF_013366925.1). Taxonomy (NCBI): domain Bacteria; kingdom Pseudomonadati; phylum Pseudomonadota; class Betaproteobacteria; order Burkholderiales; family Burkholderiaceae; genus Paraburkholderia; species Paraburkholderia youngii. Next base: position 4,339,897 of record NZ_JAALDK010000001.1, on the reverse strand, counting down.
ACCGCGCCGATCGCCATGTTGTCGTTGCCCGCGAGCAGCGCTTTCAGGTTCGGATATTCATTCAGCATCGCCGATGCGACCGCATTGCCCTTGTCGATTTCCCACTCGCCCGACTGCACCGACACGATCTTCGCGCCGACCGCCTGCATCGCGTCCTTGAAGCCCGCGGTACGCTGCTGCGCGTTGGTGGTGGTCGATACGCCTTCGAGGATGCCGACCTCGTCGCCGGCCTTCAGCCGCTTCGCGAGGTAGTCGCCGACGAGCCGCGCGCCCTTGCGGTTGTCGGGGCCGACGAACGGCACGTTCAGGTCTTTCGACTTCAGCACGTCCTGATCGAGCCGGTTGTCGATGTTGACGACGATGATGCCCGCGTCGACCGCCTTCTTGACGACCGGTACGAGCGCCTTCGAATCGGCCGGCGCGAGCACGATCGCGTCGACCTTCGACACGATCATCTGCTCGACTATGCGGATCTGGTTGGCGGTGTCGGTTTCGTCCTTGATGCCGTTGGTGATCAGGTCGAACTTGGCCGGGTTCTGCTTCTGATAGTCCTTCGCGCCGGTCTCCATGGTCAGGAAGAACTCGTTGGCGAGCGACTTCATCACCAGCGCGACCTTGGGTTTATGAGCCGGGGCGTTCTGCGCGTGGGCGACGGAAAATGGCAGGACGGCGGAGGCGGTGGCGAGAACTGCGGCGGCAAGAATGCGACGACGGGTTCGATGGCTCATGCGTATCTCCAAGGTTGTCAGGCTCGCGGACGAGCCGTATTTTTTGTGATGCGCAAACGTTTGCGAGGCCTATTCTCAGCGCAAGCTTTTCGGAATGTCAACGATTCGCGGTGTTGCAACGCACGGGCGCGCAACATCCGCGGCGCCGCGATGCGCTCGATCGATTCGGGCAGCGTGTGGCAAGGTCCCCTCGCTCAGTCCGTGCAGTCGAGAACGCCGATGCATCGCGTGCGGCGCGACACACCGGCCGCTTATGCTGGCCTGGTATTGCGCGCGCTGCAAGCGAAACCGCGAGGATCTCGAAAGGCGGGCCGGCTACAGCCAGCCGGCTTTGCGAAAGCGCCGGTACAGCACGAAGTCGATCGCCAGCATCACGATCAGCACGACCGGATAGCCGAACTTGAAATGCAGCTCGGGAATGCGCTCGAAGTTCATCCCGTAGATACCGGCGATCATCGTCGGCACCGCGAACAGCGCCGCGAACGAGCCGAGCCGCTTGGTGATTTCGCTCTCGGCGAGCGAGATCATGCCGAGGTTCACCTGCACCGCCGTGACGACGATTTCGCGGCGCCCTTCGATGGTTCTGACGATCCGGTCGAGGTGGTCGTAGACATCGCGGAAGTACGCCTGCATGCCGGAGCAGATGCTCGGAATGCGCCCGCCGGTCAGTTTGCCCACCGCTTCGCGCAGCGGCAGGATGTGGTGTTGCAGGGTCACGAGCCGGCGCTTCATCGTGTACAGGTCCTGCACGATCGCGCGCGAGGCGGCCGAATCGTTCTTCTCGAAGATGCGGTCCTCGAGCGCTTCGAGCTCGGTGCTCATCGCCTCGACGATCGGGAAATAACGGTCGACCACGTCGTCGATCAGCGCATACAGCACGAACGCCGAGCCTTCCTTCAACAGATGCGGCTCGTGCTCGCAGCGCGTTCGCACGCTCTGAAAACCGGCGCGCGTGCCGCGCCGCACCGACAGCACATAGTTGTTGCCGACGAATACGGCGACTTCGCCGATCACGAACTCGCCGTTCTCGTCCATCTCGACCGTGTGCATCACGGTGAACAGCGAATCGCCGTACTCCTCGATCTTCGGGCGCTGATGGCCGTGTTGCGCATCTTCGATCGCGAGTTCGTGCAGATTGAACTCCTCTTTCATGACCGCGAGTTCTTCGGGGCTCGGGTCTTTCAATGCGACCCAGACGAAGCACTCGGGCCGCGCGACGTAGTCGCTGATGGCGTCGATATCGATGTCGGCGAGCTTACGGCCGTCCTGATAGGCGGCGCAATTGATCAGCATGTTCGGATTACCCTGGAAACGAAAACAGACCGGGCCGCCCTCTCGCGTAAGCGTTGCGTAAGACGGGCGACCGGTCTCGTGTGAACGGACAAGCACGCTTTCAGCAGGCTTGGATCAGCCGCCATGTTAAGGCGCGCTGCGTAAGGCGCGCGTTTCGAATTGTTAATGCCCGGCCGCATTGCTACTGCGGCTAACGCGGCTACTGCGCGACCCGCTGCAGGCCGATGCGGTGATCGTCGTTGAACGTGACCGACGCGCGGTTCGTGTAGCGCGGGTCGGCCGTCACGATGAAGTTCAGCTCGACGACCGGATCGAACTGCGTCGATACGCCGATCCGATGCGTGCCGGGCGGCAGATAGAACACCACGTGCTCGCCGTTCATCAGGTCGGTCACGCGCTCGCCGTCGATATAGACGAGCGCATCGCGGAACCGCACGATCACGTCGCGCGAACGCTCGCGCCGCACGTCCACCGCGACGAGGCCGGGGCCTGGCTGCGTATAGCCCTGTCTGACGATGCGCTCGGCCGGCACCGATTTGAACGGCACCGGCTCGGCCGGCGTCGACGCGCAGCCGGCTAGCGTGAGCACGCTGAGCACGCTGAGCACGCTGAGCACGCTGAGCGCGACGCATGCGGCCAACGCGGCGCGGCGTGCGGCCCGGCCGCGGCGAGACAGGCGCATCGGCATGCTGGTTCTCCCGTGTGCTCTCGATGTTGGGCCGAGTTTGTGACTACGCGGTGCGGGTCTTACGCATGACTGTCCCGCATCATAGCAACGCGCGCGGAACTCGGGCGCCGCGCCCTCTTGCATGGCGCGGCGTTCTTCTTCATGATCGTTGAAGGCGGCCGCGCTCACGGCTGGCCGTCGTGGGTAACTGGCAAGCCTGTCGATTAGCGTCGCCGGACGCACGCTCAAGGAGACTGCGATGTGGTATTTCACCTGGATTCTCGGCGTGGGTGTGGCGCTCGGCTTCGGCATCATCAACGTGATGTGGCTCGAGACCAACGGCAAGTTCGCGCGCGACCCGCGCCCCGATGCGGCCGCCGCGCCGCGTGAGGACAAGCCTGCGTGACTTCTCTGGTGTTCTTTTGCGGTCATGCGGGCACGGGCAAGACGACGCTGGCGAAAAAACTGTTCGGCCCGCTGATGAAAGCGAGCGGCACCTCCTTCTGCCTGCTCGACAAGGACACACTGTACGGCGGCTATAGCGCGGCCGTGATGGCGATGGTGACCGGCGATCCGAACGATCGCGACAGCCCTCTTTTCCTGCAGCATCTGCGCGACCCCGAATATCGCGGCCTCATCGATACCGCGCGCGACAATCTCGAACTCGGCATCAGCGCATTGGTCGTCGGCCCGCTGTCGCGCGAGGTGCGCGAGCGGCGACTGTTCGATCATGCGTGGCTCGGCGTCGCGCCGGACGTGAGATTGCGTGTCGTGTGGGTGCGGACCTCGGAGGACGTGGCGCGGCAGCGGATCGTCGCGCGCGCGAATCCCAACGATGCGTACAAGCTCGCGCACTGGGACGATTACCGGCGGCGGCGCTTCGAGCCGAGCGGCGCGAGCCGCGAGGGTCTGCTGATGTTCGACAATACCGCGCCCAGTTCGGCGGACTATCAAGCGCTCGTTGCGCAAATCGTGGCTGGATGACGGCCACGCGAGTGCGGTGCAGCGCAGCCCCGCTGATCGGCTGAAAAACGAAAAATCCCCGTACGTCAGTGACGTACGGGGATTTTCATTTGGCGCGAGCGATTCGAGCCTCAAACCGTCGCCATCGCCTCCAGTGACTGCCCTTCGTACAGCTTGCCGAAGCGGTTCGCGAGGAAATCGCCAAGCGACACCTGCTCCTGCCGCACGAAGCCCTTTTGCGGCAGCTTGCGCTCGCGGAACAGATCGAGCACCGCGCACATCGCGCCGGCGGTGGTGATCTGGATCGCGCTCATCGGCACGCCGCAGACGGTCTTCGCGAAGATCTTGCGCGTGAAGACCTCCTGCACGAGCTGACCGTCGCGCATGCCGCTCACGGTGATGAACACCAGCACGACGTCCTGCGCGGTCGATGGCACCGAGCGGCGCATGATGGTCTTCAAGGTATCGCGGTCGCTCGACAGACGCAGGTCTTCCAGCAGGAACTGCATCAGGTTGCGATGCCCCGGATAGCGCACCGACTTGTAGTCGAGCGATTCGACGCGGCCCGCCAGCGTCTCGCACAGCGTGCCCAGCCCGCCCGACGTGTTGAACGCTTCGTACTCGGTGCCGTCGAGCGAGAAATGCTCGAGACCTTCGAGCGGCTGCACCCACTGCGTGCGGCCGTCGCGGATCGCCTCGCACGGCTGGCAGTACTCGTTGATCAGGCCGTCGACGCTCCACGTCAGGTTGTACTTCAGCGCATTGGTCGGAAACTCGGGCAGCGCGCCGACGCGCATCTTCACGTCGCGGATTTCCGTGAAGCGATTCGCGAGCTCGTGCGCGGCAATGCCGATGAAGCCCGGCGCGAGACCGCACTGCGGCATGAACGCGTGATCGGCATCGTCGGCGATCGCGCGGATCGCGTGCGTCGCGCGCACGTCCTCGGTCAGGTCGAAGTAATGGACACCCGCGCCCTTCGCGGCCGATGCGACGTTCACCGCGAGGTAGTACGGCAGCGCGTTGATCAGCACGTCGAAGCCCTGGATCGCGGCGCGCAGCACGGCGGCGTCGGCGGAATCGATGCGGCGGGTCGGAATGCCCTGGGCGGCGAGCTTGTCGAGTGCATGCTGATCGCGGTCGAACGCGACGACTTCGTAGTCGCCCGTCTCGCGCAGCATATGAGCAATGGTGTGACCGATCAGACCTGCGCCTACGATAGCTACTTTCATCTGCTTCTCCTTGTTATCCATGTGCTGTCTCTGAGCTTGGGAAGTGCGCCGCGTATTGCGCGCGGCGCCTGCGGGCCGAACCCTTGAATGACAGTGTAGGAAGAAGCAAAAACAGTTCATACGCGCAAAATGCTGCGGTATGACCACCAGATTCGACATTCCGACGAACTTCTCAAACGATTCGTCGAAAACGCGTAGAAAACGCGTAAACGACGGACCGTCGAAGCATTCGCGAAGAGGTTACGCCGCGCGCCGGCTCACACCGTGCCGCGGTCGATCTTGCGCGCGAGAATGATCGACGTCGTGGTCCGCTCGACACCTTCGAGCCCGCCGATCTGATCGAGCAGATCGTTGAGCCGCTCAGGCGAATCGGCACGCAGCCATGCCACGTAGTCGTACTCGCCGCTGACCGCGCACAGCAGTTGCACCTCGGGCATCTTGCCGAGGCGCTTCTGCACGGCCGGCCCGTGCTTCGGCGCGATGATGATGCCGACATAAGCGACGATGCTCGAATCGAGCACGTCCTGGCCCAGCCGTACGCTGTAGCCGGCGATCACGTTGCTGCGTTCGAGCCGCGCAATGCGCGCGATCACGGTCGTGCGCGCGACGCCGAGTTGTCGCGCGAGATTCGCGACGCTCTCGCGCGCGTTGGCTTGCAGCAGTGCAACGAGATTACGGTCGAGGTCGTCGAGCTGGTCGAGGCGCGGAGGTCTCATCGAAGGGGCGGGAAGTTGGTATGGAATGTCGCGGATTATCGCGCGTCTGCGCGGGCAGCGGCGCTGTGTGACGGTGTGCGCTCACCGCTGCCCGGCACACTGTGGGGCGTCCTCGGCGCGGCAGATCGGCGCACTTGCCGCTCAGGCGCGAGCCGTTTCCCGTTCGTTTCGGTTGTAAGCGTTTGTCGCACAGCAGCCGTATTGCAGGGATATCGTGTTACTAATAGCGGCGACGGGCGAATGCGGCAGCTGGTTGCGGCGCGCCGCTATTCGTCGCTGGCGCGAGGCGATACGCACGCCGCGCGCCGAGTCTCAATACGAACAGACATCAGGAGTTTCGATGAAAAAAGCACTCGTTATGCTGGCTACGGCCGTTTCGATGGGCGGCGCGTTCGCTCAAACCGCCGCGCCGGCCTCGGCCCCGGCACCGGACACCACGGCAACGGCTTCCGCGGCCAAGGCCGGCCATGAACGCAACGTCGAAGACCGCATCGCTTATTTGCATTCGCAACTGAAGATCACGCCCGCGCAGGAAACGCAATGGAAGGCGTTCGCCGACGTGATGCGCAGCAATGGCGAAACGATGGGCCAGCTGTTCGAGCAGCGCAAAGCCGCCACCAACGTGAGCGCGCTCGACGACATGAAACAGTACGCAACGATTGCGCAGGCGCATGCGGACGGCATGAAGAAGCTCGTCGATGCGTTCGAGCCGCTGTATGGCAGCCTGTCGCCGGAGCAGAAGAAGCTCGCCGATGCGACGTTCCACCATGGCGGCCCCGAGGGTCATCAGCGCGCCCACCATGGCAAGGGTAGCAAGCCCGCGGCCGAAGCCGCGAGCGACGCGGCCGTCAAGCCGTAATGAAAGAGCGCCCGCGGCGGGGGGTTGCCCCGTAGCGGGCATCTGGCATGATTCGGGTTCGCAAAGCGGCGAGTCTCGCCGCAACGCCCCCTAATCTCCCACCCGCTTCATGACCGAACTCAGGAATCTCGATCTGCGTGACGATCCGCACGCCCAACGCGTCGTCAAGGACGAAACGGTAAGCGTCGAATTCGCCGCCTCCGAAGGCCAATTGATGAGCCTCGAAGGCCCGAACCGCTATGTGCGCGGCGATGCGCTGATCACCGGCTCGACCGGCGACCGCTGGGTCGTGTCGCGCGAGCGCTTCGACGCGAAGTACCTGCCCGCCGATCCAGCGCTCGCGCACGGCGAAGCCGGCGCCTATCGCAACATCCCGGCAGTCGTGCTTGCCCGCCGGATGGACGAGCCCTTCTCGCTCGCGCGCTCGGCCAGCGGCGGCGACGTGCTGCACGGCGCGGCCGGCGACTGGGTCATGCAGTACGCGCCCGGCGACTATGGCGTCGTGCAGGCCGCGCGTTTCGCGAAGGTCTATCGTCTCGCGGATTGAAGCAGATTCACCCGCGCTTCATCTGCGCATCACCCGCGCTTCATGCGAACTCGTCGCCGAGCTCGACCGTGACTTCGCGCGGCACCGCCTCGCCGTTCGCGTACATCTCTTCGAGCGAGCCCAGGCTCGCTTCGACGTACGCGCGCAAAACCGCGAAGCTGCGGCCGCGCAGCCGCGCCGGCATCGCGCGATAACGCGCGAGCGCCGCCGGCGCGATCGCGACCGTCATCTCGATCCGCCTCGCGGTCGACCCGAAGCGCATCGCTACCCAGTGAATCGTCAGTGTGGGCGCGCCATTGTCGGCGGCACGCTCGATGAACTGCGTCTGCTCGGGAAACAGATCGCTGATGACGCGCGCGAGCTCGCCGAACTCCGGATGCGCGCAGTCGTATTGGTAAGCTTCCATGAAGGCTGCCGGGAAAAGAGGATCCTGAAAAAACGTAGGCGCATTTTAGAGAAACGCTGAAGGGATGGCGAGGCGCCTGCGATCCAGCGGTTCATCCGCTCACGCCGCCGCTGGCCGCCGGTAACTGCGGATCAACAGTCCCGCGACGAACACCGCCGCCACCGCATAGATCGTATCGACCGCCGCGAGCGGCAGCAGCCGCGCCTGCGTCATCGCCGCGGGCGCGTCGATCAGCGCGTGCACCACGATCGCGAGCGGCAGGATGGCGCGCGAGCCGGCCCGCACGCCCCGCCACATCAGCACCGACAGGCCGATCTGGAACACCAGCGCGGCAACGCGTTCGAGCGCGAAAATGCCGGCCAGTTGCGGTGTCAGGCTTGCGAGAATCAGATGCACGCGCATCACTGCTTCGGCCGGCAGATTGCCGAGGTAATCGCCGAGCTGGCCGCGGTTTTCGAGGACCGCGAACACGAGCCACTGGAACTGCACGAGCACGCCGACCATCCACGCTTCCGCGCCGCCGTGGCCGAGGCCGTAGCTCAGCGCGGCGCCATCGTCGGCGCGCAAGGCGGCGGTGCGGGTGTCGGCGTCGGCGGTCGGGCTGGCGGCGGCGTTGGCGCCCGCGCTTGCAGCGACGCCGGTGGGCGCTTCCACGCTCGACTTTTTGCGCACGGCCGGCCGCGTCGCCGCCCGCTTCATCAGCAGCCGCATGCCGAAGAACCGCCCCACTTCCTCGCAAACGCCCGCGACCAGCGCTCCATAGACGACGAACGCGAGCGGTTGCGAAAGGAACGCCGCCGTCGCCGCGTTACCGCGCAGCAGATAGTCGTTCAGCGCCCGCTCGATCACCATCGCGAACAGCGCGAACACCGCGACGCCGGCGATCGCGTCGCGCGGCCTGAGTGCGAGCGGACGGCGCAACTGCCGGTAAAGCAGAAAAGGTAAAGCGGCGATGACGAGGGTGGCGAGCGCGAGGCTCGCGAGGGTAAGCGGTGGCACGACCATGAGTATCCTTGCGGGGTTCCTTGCAATCCCCGGCGCGCAACCGCTGCGCGCCGCAGCCCCGAATGATCGCAGATTGACCGGAAATCAGCGCGCGGTCGACGCACGCACGATCAGCTCGCCGGGCAGCAGGCAGTCGCGCGCACCCGTCTGCGCGCCTTCGATGCGCTCGTGCAGGAATTCGACCGCGCGATAACCGATGTCATAGGTCGGCTGACGGATCGTCGTGATGCCGGCGAGCTCGGCCCAATCCGGATCGTCGATGGAAAGCAGCGCGACGCGGCTCTGCCAGTGCGCGCCGTAACGCGCGTTCAGGTGCAGCGCGAGGCGCAACGCGACCGGCGCGTTGGCCGCGAACAGCGCGACGCGCGGGGCGGCGCCGGCCCCGCCTGGCGAGTCGATCGCACGATCCAGCTCCGCAAGGCCGCGTTCGACAGCAGTCTCATCGGCGAGATCGAGCACCAGCGTATGACCGCGCGCGCGGCCTTCATCGCGCATTGCGCGATCGAACGCGTCGACGCGCTGCCGCCGCGAGCTGACCCGCTCGAACGGCTGCACGACGAACCAGATATGCTCGAAGCCCCGTTCGAGCAGATGCCGCGTGCCAAGCTCGGCGGCCGCGCCATTGTCGAGACCGACCATGTCGGCGACGAGCCCCTCCACGCGACGATCGACCAGCACGGCCGGAATCCCGCCATCGCCGACCGGCCGCAACGTCTCCTCACGCACGCCGAGCGCGTTGACGATCACGCCTTCCACGCGATACGTGGTCAGCAGTTGCAGGTAACGGCGCTCCATCTCGACTTCGTTCGCCGCGTGGCAGATCAGCGGCATCAAACCGAGCGCGTGGCACGCGGCCTCGACGCCTTGCAGCACTTCGACGGAGTACGGATTGGTCAGGTCGGCGACCAGCATGCCGATCAGCCGGTTGCGGCCGCGCTTCAGACCGCGCGCCATCTGGTTCGGCTGATAGTCGAGCCGCGCGATCGCGGCTTCGATGCGCACGCGCAGCTCGGGCGACAGCGCGCTGAACTCGCCGTTCAGATAGCGCGAGATGCTGGTCTTGCCGGTGCCGGCTTCGCGCGCGACATCGGTGATCGTCGCGCGGCGCGTCGGCGCGGACGGCGGATTGGGCGGCGTGGCGGGCGGGGTCGTGCTCATTCGCTGATCGCTCGTGTCGGTCCGAGGGCGGCAGCGCGCGCGCCGCCCTGCGATTCACTTCGCCAGGACTTCACGGTTGACGATGTTGGTCGTCAAGGTGCCGTCGAGCGCGGCGACCAGGTTCTCCGCCGCGTTGAGCGCCATCGCATGACGGGTCTCGTGCGTCGCCGAACCGATATGCGGCAGCGCGACCACGTTCGGCATCGACAGCAACGGCGAGTCGGCCGGCAACGGTTCGGTGTCGAACACGTCGAGGCCCGCACCGTGAATCGTGCCGTTCTTCAATGCCTCGATCAGCGCCGCTTCGTCGACGGTCGCGCCGCGCGACGCGTTGATCAGGATCGCGCTCTGCTTCATCGCGCGCAGTTCGGCCGTGCCGATCAGATGCCGCGTCTGCGGCGTGAGCGGCACCTGCAGACAGACGAAATCGGACTGCGCGAGCAATTCGGCCAGTTCGACGCGCCGCGCGCCATACGCCTCTTCCGCGTGGCGGTTCGCGCTGCGGTTCGTGTACAGCACCTTCATGTTGAAGCCGAGCGCAGCGCGCCGTGCGACCGCGCCGCCGATCCGCCCGAGGCCGACGATGCCGATCGTCTTGCCCTGCACATCGACCCCGAACTGCGCGGGCCCGATGCTCGTGCGCCACTGGCCCGCCTTGACCCAGTCGGCCAGCTCGACCACGCGCCGCGCGGACGCGAGGATCAGCGAGAACACAGTATCGGCGGTCGATTCGGTCAGTACGTCCGGCGTGTGCGCGAGCACGATGCCGCGGCGCGTCAGGTCGTCGACGTCGAACTGGTCGTAGCCGACCGAGATCGTCGACAGCGCCTTAAGCCGGCTCGCGCCTTCGAGCATCGCCGGCGCGATCTTCACGCTCGCGCCGATGCCGCCGTCGGCATCGCGCAACGCGGCGACGAAAGCATCATGCTGTGACGGATCGACCTGCACGACCTGCGCATGCTGTTGCAGATAGGCGAGCACATCCTCGGGCAGCGACTTCCAAACGACGATCTTCTTCATCAGCTAATTTTCCTTGCGACGGTGGGACGAGCGGGGTCGCGTCGTTCGGCGGCGGCCGGCTTGACGGCGAGCGTCAGGATCACCGCGGCGACGAGCGCCACGCTCATGAACGCATACGATGCCGCGGGCGAGCCGGTCGCGCCGTTCAGATAGCCGACCACGTACGAGCCGACGAACGAACCGAGCGCACCCATGCTGTTGATCAGCGCCATCGCGCCGCCCGCGACGTTCTTCGGCAGCAGTTCTGGCACGATCGCGAAGAACGGGCCATACGGCGCGTACATGGCGGCGCCCGCGATCACGAGCAGCGCATACGAAATCCAGAAATGCGCTGAGCCGAGCCCGTACGACGCCGCGAATGCGATCGCACCGACCAGCAGGAACGGCCACACGAACACCTTGCGGCGGTTGAGTTTATCCGATGCCCACGAAGCTGCAAGCATCGCGATCGTCGCGGCCGCATACGGCAGCGCAGACAGCCAGCCCGTCTCGACCATGCCGATCGACGAGCCGTTTTTCAGGATCGACGGCAGCCACAGCACGAAACCGTACACGCCGATGCTCCAGCAGAAATACTGCGCGCACAGCTTGATGACCGCGGGCGTGCGAAACGCCTCGCTGTAGTTGCGCACCGGCTTGATCGCGGCCTGCTCGGCGCGCAAGGTCTGCGCGAGCGCATCCTTTTCCTGCTGCGTGAGCCACGACACCTGCTCGGGCTTGTCCTTCACGAGGAACCACCAGCACACCGCCCAGAGGATCGCGGGCGCGCCCTCGGCGATGAACATCTGCCGCCAGCCGAACGAATGCACGAGATAGCCCGACACGACCGACATCCACAGCACCGTGACCGGGTTGCCGAGAATCAGGAACGTGTTCGCCCGCGAGCGTTCGCTCTTCGTGAACCAGTTGCTGATGAAGATCAGCATCGCCGGCATCACCGCGGCTTCGACGACGCCGAGCACGAAGCGGATCGCCATCAGCGATGGGATGTTGCTGACCATGCCGGTCAACGCCGCGCAGCCGCCCCACAGGATGAGGCTCCAGAACACGAGCTTCTTCACGCTGCGGCGCTCGGCGTAGATCGCGCCCGGAATCTGGAAGAAGAAATAGCCGAGGAAAAACAGCGCGCCGATCAGCGACGCGAGCCCCTTGCTGATGCCGAGATCCTGGTTGATGCCGGCCGCCGCCGCAAAGCCGAAATTCGCGCGATCCAGATACGCGAGGCTGTAGGTGATGAACACGATCGGCATGATCGTCCACCAGCGGCGAATCGCAAGTGATGAGGTCATGGAAGTCTCCTTGGACGGCGTCGTCCCGAATCAATGATGAAAAAATCTTGGCGCGCTGAGGGCGCTCTTGTTGTCGTGTGGATGCTGGTCGTGTATGCATCGCTATCGATGCAGTCCGAGCCGCGTCAGGCCGCGCTTGCGATGCCCGGCACCTCGGCCAGTTCCAGCGCGTCCAGTTCGGCGCGGCTCGGCAAACCTTCCGAATCGCCGATCACCTGGATCGCGAGCGCGCCGATCCGGTTGCCGCGCGCGACCGCCTGCGCGAGCGTGCGGCCTTCGAGCAGCGCGCTGATCACGCCGACCGCGAAACCATCGCCGGCGCCGACCGTATCGACGACGTTCGCGACCGGCCGGCCGGCGATCGTCGCGGCATCGGTCACGGTGCGGTAATACGCGCCCTGCGCGCCGAGCTTGACGATCACGCCGCGCGCGCCGCGCTCGAGGTAGTACTGCGCGATGTCCTCCGGCTGCGTGTAGCCGGTCAGAATCTCACCCTCGCCAATGCCGGGCAGCACCCAGTCGGCGAGTGCCGCGAGCGCGTTCAGGCCTTCGACCATCGCCGCGCGCGACGGCCACAGCGTCGGGCGCAGGTTCGGGTCGAACGAGATCGTCCTGCCTGCCGCACGCATTTCACGGGCCAGATGGAACGCGAGTTCGCGCGAACTCGCCGAGATCGCCGGCGCGACGCCGGTCAGATGCAAATGACGCGCGGGCAGCACGTAGTCGGCGACGTAGTCGTCGCGCGACAGATGGCTCGCTGCCGAGCCTTTGCGGAAGTATTCGACCGCCGGATCGCTGCCGTCGTCGTTCTTCGACTTCAGCTGGAAGCCGGTCGGATAGCGCGCGTCTGTGCTCACGCATTGCTGGTCGATGCCCTCCTTCGTCAGCGTGTCGCGCACGTACTGGCCGAACGAATCGTCGCCGACGCGGCTCATCCAGCCCACCCTGAAGCCGAGTCGCGACAAGCCGATCGCGACGTTCAGATCCGCCCCGGCGATGCGCTTCGTGAAGTGTCCGACGCCTGCCAGCGGGCCGGTTTCGGTGGCGACGAACATCGCCATCGCTTCGCCGTAGGTGATCACGTCGAGGGCGGGGTACGGGTGGGTCATGCTGGGCTCCTGGTGGTGCATCCGATGCCGATGATTCAGGTTGCGTTGCGTTGTTTGCTGCCTTGCTTGCCGCGTCGCGGTCTATACCCGCGCTAGCCAGTTCACATAGTGCGCGGCATCAGCATCGATCCGGCTCGGGTCGAACGGAAACTCGATGCCACGCGGCACATCGCGCGGCAGCCGGTCGAGGACCGCGCGGAAGAAAGCGTCATCGGCGGCCGGCGCGATCGCGAAGCGCCGCGCGCCCTCGCCCGTCGTGCTCTTGCAATGGATGTACTCGACGTACGGCGCAAGCTGCGGCGCGATTTCGAGCGGCGCGACGTCGAGCCACGCCCAGTTGCCGGTATCGAAAGTCATACCGAGCGCGTCCGCGTGACCTTCACGCGCGAGCGCGTCGAACAGCCCGACGAACTGCGCGGGCGAGCCGCCCTGCGCCAGTTGCCCGTTTTCGACGACGAGCCGTGGCTGCGCGCCGTCCGTGGTGCCGCAGCCGCTCGCCACCTGCGCGACGAGCGCCGCACCGTGAGCCTCCCCCGCGAAGCCGCCGAGTTGCAGCTTGACGAAGCGCGCGCCGAGCGCGGCCGCTTCGTCGAGCGCCAGACGCAGCGCGTCGGTATCGAGCTGGCCGCTCGCGGCGTACAACGATGCCGGCGTCGAGAACACCGGCCACAGCCCGAGATCGGCCAACGCCGCGCCGAGGGCGCGCAGCCGTTGCGGGTCCGCGTCCGCGTCGCTCGCGAACAGCTCGCGACGCACTTCGAAACCCGCCGCGCCGGCTCGCTTTGCCGCCTGCGCCCATTTCAGATGGCCGTCGGCGCGCACGGCGTTCACACCGAACGCGCTGGCGACGATCACGATCTCAACTGCATCAGCCATGTCCAACTCATTCGATCCTGACGCGAAACCGCTCTTGGAACCGGTTCCAATCACACTTCGAAAAAAAGCGCCGAGGCGCTGCGATGTGCAAATAGTGCGCGGGACGGCCATCGCGCACCATAGAGGAAATCCCCAGGGCGCGCCGGCCGCACGCCGCCCGCGCTGCAGTCAGCCGCCGTCCGCGATACACATCGCCAGAAACTGTTCGACCACCCGCGACGGCGCGCTCGCATGGGGCACCAGAATCGACAGCCGCCGCGTCAGCGGCTGCGGGCTCAGCGACATCAGGCGCAGCGCACCGTTCTCATGCCGCATCGACATCGCCGACACGAAGCCGACGCCCATCCCGGCCCGCACCGCCTCCTTCACGCCTTCGACCCCGGCGATCTCGAGTGCCACGCGCATCGGCACGCCCGCGCGAGCGAATTCGCGCTCGACCGTCTGCCGCACGCCCGAGCCTTCCTCGCGCAGCACCAGCGGATAGGCGCCGAACGCGGCCAGCTCGATGCGCTCGCCGTTGTCCGCCTGCGCGAGCGGATGCGAGCGCGGCATGATCGCGACGATTTCATCCTCGCGCCACGCATGGACGACCGTATCCGGCGGCAGATCGGCGCCGGCGGGACCCTCGATCATCGCGATGTCGACCGAGCCGAGTGCGCCGACGATCTCGGCCGTATTGCCGTTGGCGGTATGCACGGTCACGTCCGGATAGCGGCGATGAAATTCGGCGATGAGATACGGCAGCAGATAGCTCGCCGGCGTCGTGCTCGCGCCGATCCGCAAAGTGCCCTGCTCCAGACCGCGCAGCGCGTCGCGATACGCATGCGCCTGCCGCCAGGTATCGCGCAGCCGCGCCGCATAGCTGGCGAGCTGCTCGCCGGCCGGCGTCAGCCGTACGCCGCGGCCATCGCGCTGGTACAGAGGCTCGCCGAATTCGTCCTGCAATTGCCGTAGCTGTCCGGACACCGCCGGCTGCGACAGATGCAGCGCCACCGCCGCCCGGCTGATGTTGCGATGCTCAGCGACGGCAGCGAACGTTATAAGTTGATCCGGGGTCATCTCGATGAAATATTGGTTGGGCCGATACTTCACATTCTAAATCACGATTTTTCATATCGTTATATCTAATTTAGGATTAGCCCCGTTGCTGCTCATGCAGTTCTGTGCAAGTTCGCTACGAAGTCAGGCACCCGATCATGTCCACACCCACCGTCCCGCTCACTGCCGCCTCACCCGCGCTGTCCACTCGCGGCCAACTCAATGGCGTGCTGTTCGTCGCGCTGTTCGCCGCCGCCGTCACGCGCATCGCGGCGATTCCGGCGGTTGCCGGTCTTGGCCTGAGTCCGCTGATCGTCGGCATCGTCGCCGGTGCGATCTATGGCAATGCGCTGCGCGACAGCATGCCGGCCAGCTGGGCGGCGGGCGTCAACTTCTCGGCGCGCAAGCTGCTGCGCATCGCGGTCGCGTTCTTCGGTCTGCGCGTGAGCCTGCAGGAAATCGCCCAGGTGGGCCTGCCGGGTCTCGCGGAATCGGTGCTGATCGTCGTCAGCACGCTCGTGATCGGCACCTGGTCCGGTATCAAGATCATGAAGCTCGATCGCGACACCGCGCTGCTGACGGCGGCCGGCAGCGCGATCTGCGGCGCGGCCGCGGTGCTCGCGTTCGAATCGACGCTGCAATCGAAGCCGCACAAGAGCGCGATGGCGGTCGGCACCGTCGTGCTGTTCGGCACGCTGTCGATGTTCCTGTACCCGGTGCTGTTCAACGCGGGCTGGCTGCATCTCGATACGGTCGGCGCGGGTCTCTTCTTCGGCGGCACGATCCACGAGGTCGCGCAGGTGGTCGGCGCGGCGAGCAACGTGAGCCCGGAAGCGACGCACATCGCGACGATCGTCAAGATGACCCGCGTGATGCTGCTCGTGCCGGTATCGCTGGTGGTCGGCCTGTGGGTGAACCGCGCGGCGCGCGGCGCGAAGGATGGCAGCACGGACGGCGCCGTCCCGCGCAAGCTTGCGATCCCCTGGTTCGCACTCGGCTTTCTCGCCTGCGTCGCGATCAACTCGCTGCATGTGCTCCCGCAAAGCGCCACCTCGTCGCTGAACCTGCTCGACACCTTCGCGCTGACGATGGCGATGACCGCACTCGGCATGGAAACGCGCATTTCGCAGATTCGCGAAGCGGGTCCGCGCGCGCTGACCACGGGCCTGATTCTGTATGTGTGGCTGATCGCCGGCGGACTGGGCATCACATGGGCCGTCCAGCACCTGTTGCGCTGAGCCGTCGCCGGCCTCCCCGCCTTCCCCGACACCCCGCCGCGCGCGGGGTTTTGGGCATTCTGGCGCCCCATCCGGCCCGCTCACACGGCATACTCGTTGCTGCGAACTTTGCTCCCACAACCCGCCTGTGCGCATGGTCCGATGGCAGCGGTGAAACCGTCTTCGCGCGACGCGTCCCGGCGACCGGAATGAGGATCGATCGATGAGCCTGGAACTGTACTACTGGGATGGCCTGCAAGGCCGCGGCGAATTCGTGCGGCTCGCGCTGGAGGAAGCCGGCGTCGACTATGTCGAAGTCGCGCGCGGCAAGCCTTCGAAGGGCCTCGGCACCGAGGCGATGATGGCGGTGATGGACAGCCCCGACGAGCCGTATCCGCCGTTTGCGCCGCCGTTTCTGAAAGACGGCGATCTGGTGATCCCGCAGACCGCCAACATCCTGTTCTATCTCGGCCCGCGGCTCAATCTCGCGCCCAAGGTGGAGAGCCTGCGCTACGTCGCGAACGGCCTGCAACTGACGATCGCCGACGTCGTCACCGAAGCGCACGACACCCACCATCCGCTCGCGAGCGGCCTCTACTACGAGGAGCAGAAAGACGCGGCGAAGGTACGCGCGCACGATTTCATCGAGCATCGGATTCCGAAGTTCATGTCGTACTTCGAGCGCGTGCTCGCGCAGAATCCGGCCGGCGACAGCTTCATGGTCGGCGACGCGCTGACCTATGTGGACCTGTCGATGTTCCAGCTGATCGATGGTCTGCTGTATGCCTTTCCGCGCGCGCTGAAGCGCTTCGGCGAGCACTATCCGCTGCTCGCCGCGCTGCACGACAGGGTGATCGCCAGACCGAACATCGCCGCGTACCTGGACTCGGACCGGCGCATCGCCCATAACGAAAGCTGCGTCTTCCGGCACTACCCGGAACTCGACGAGGCGGCGACTTGAACCGCGCCGCCCGGCCCCGCCCGCTCGCCGCCGCGCGCCCGCCATTCGAGGCGGGCGCGCTGTCGTTGTGGCGCGGATTTTTCAACCTCCCATCACGCCCCGTACCGTCGACGTGCTTTCATTCCTGCTGAAGCTGCGCACCCGCGCCCAACGCCTTTTCCGCCTCTCCGATGCCCATACGATGCTGGTCTGGTCGGTCGTCGTAGGCATTGTCGGCGCATTCGCCACCGTGGCGTTTCGCAAGGGCATCGAACTGCTGCAACTGGCGATAACCGGCCACTCCGGCAGCTTCGTCGAAACGGCGCGCAGCCTGCCGTGGACCGTGCGCATCTGGGTGCCGGCCGCGGGCGGTCTGGTCGCCGGCGTGTTTCTGCTGATCGCGCAGCGTCACGCCGACCGGCACCCGCACTCCGACTACATGGAAGCGGTCGCGATCGGCGACGGCGCCGTGCCGGTGCGCCTGAGCTTGTGGCGCAGCGTGTCGTCGCTGTTTACGATCGCGAGCGGCGGCTCGATCGGCCGTGAAGGTCCGATGGTGCAGCTCGCGGCGCTCGCCTCGTCGCTGATCGGCCGCTGGGTCCACTTCGATCCGCCGCGGCTGCGCCTGCTGGTCGCGTGCGGCGCGGCGGCCGGTATCACGTCCGCGTACAGCGCGCCGATCGCGGGCGCGTTTTTCGTCACCGAGATCGTGCTCGGCTCGATCGCGATGGAGAGCTTCGGGCCGGTGGTGGTCGCCGCGGTCGTCGCGAACATCACGATGCGCGAATTCGCCGGCTACAAGCCGCCCTACGAGATGCCGGAGTTTCCGACCGTGACCGGTCCCGAGGTGCTGCTGTTCGTCGCGCTCGGCGCGCTGTGCGGCGCGGCCGCGCCGCAGTTCCTGCGGTTGCTCGATGCCTCGAAGCAGGCCTTTCGCAAGCTGCCGGTGGCGCTGCCGGTGCGGCTCGGCATCGGCGGTTTCGTGGTTGGCATCATTTCGGTCGCGGAGCCCGAGGTGTGGGGCAACGGCTACAGCGTCGTGAACTCGATCCTGCATTCGCCGTGGACGTGGACCGCGCTCGTGCTCGTGCTCGTCTGCAAGCTCGCGGCGACCGCGGCGACGGCCGGCTCCGGCGCGGTCGGCGGCGTGTTCACGCCGACGCTGTTCGTCGGCGCGGCGGTCGGCTCGCTGTTCGGCCAGGGCATGCACGCGTTGTGGCCGCACGCGACGTCGGCCGCTTATGCGTATGCGATGGTCGGCATGGGCGCGTTCCTCGCGGGCGCGACTCAGGCGCCGCTGATGGCGATCCTGATGATCTTCGAGATGACCTTGAGCTATCAGGTCGTGCTGCCGCTGATGGTGTCGTGCGTGGTCGCGTACTTCATCGCGCGCGCGATCGGCAAGACCTCGATGTACGAGATCACGCTGCGCCGCAATCGCGAGGAGCAGGAACGAACGCGACTGCGCGCGACGCAGATGCGCGAGCTGATCCGCCCCGCGCAGACCGTCGTACCGCCGAACGCGACCGTGCACGACATGACGCGCGTGTTTCTCGAATATCCGGTCAAGTACCTGTACGTCGCCAACGACTCGGGCGCATTTCTCGGCGTGGTCGCGCTGAAGGACATCACGTCCGATCTGCTCGACCGGACCGACACGTCGATGAAAACCGCCGCCGATTATCTGCAGCCGCATTTCGACGTGCTGACGCCGGACATGTCGCTCGCCGTCGCGTTGCAGCACTTCATGGCGTTTCAGGGCGAGCGCCTGCCGGTGATCGAAAGCACCGCGCGTCCGTTGCTTGCCGGGGTCGTCTACAAGACCTCGCTGCTCGACGCGTACTTCCGCATGAATCCGTCGCGCTAGGGCCTTCGCTCAAGCTTCGCGGCGCGCGATGCAAAGCGCCGCGGATTCTCTACAATGAACAGACCGCCGACCCTGCATGCGGCCGGCACGCGTGAGCCCAGCATGGGCGCGGCGACAGCGCCCGCCCTATACGCCGTATCGTCGGAGCCGAAGATGAGCGAACCGTCCCCCGAGGCCGTACGCCGCGATCAGGCCGGCTGGATTTTCGTGCATATCGAAGGCGAGCCGTACGATCGCGGCGAGCAGCACGGCCAGTTGCTCGCCGACGAAATCAGAAACGCGATCCGCACCGCGCGATATCTCGCCAGGTGGGACACCGGCGAGGAGTTCGACACCTTCGTCAACGCCGCGACGAGTCAGTTCGCGAGCAAGCTCGACACCGAATTCGCCGACGAAATTCATGGCATCGCCGATGGCGCGAAGCTGCCGTTCGCCGAAGTGCTGGCGTGGAACGGCTACATGGATCTGCTGCAAAGCTGGTGGCCGACACATGCGGCGCAGGCACAGCCGCATCTGGGCGCGAAACTGTGGCGCGGCCGGCGCGGTCACCACTGCAGCGCGTTCATCGCGACCGGCAGCGCGACGCGCGACGGCCGCATCGTGATGGCGCACAACTCATGGGACCGCTATGCGGCCGGCGACGCGTTCAACGTCGTGTTCGACATCGTGCCCGACCGCGGCAACCGCATCCTGATGCAGGGCCTGCCGGGCTGCATCTCGAGCCTGACCGATTTCTGGGTCACGGCGGCCGGCCTGATGATCACCGAAACGACGATCTCGAACTTCGCGGGCTACAACCCGGCCGGCGCGCCCGAGTTTTATCGCTCGCGGCGCGCGTCGCAATATGCGAACACCATCAAGGAATGGTGCGAGATGTTCTCGCTCGCAAACAACGGCGGCTACGCGAACAGCTGGCTGCTAGGCGACACGAAGACCGGCGAGATCGCGCGTTACGAACTCGGGCTGCACTATTCGGGCTTCGAGACCACCAGGGACGGTTTCTACAGCGGCTACAACACCGCGACGGATCTGAAGATCCGCAACCAGGAATGCATCGGCGAAGGCGAGGACTATACCGACGTGCGCAAGAACGGCGCGCGGCGTCTGCGTTTCATGCAGCTCGAGGAAATGCATCGCGGCAACATCGACGTCGAACTCGCCAGGCAGATGATCGCCGATCATCACGACGTCTATCTCGATCGCAACGACAACCCGTGCTCGCGCACGATCTGCGGGCATCTGGAGCTCGACGACGCGCGCTTCGGCGGGACCGATCACGGCCCGTTCAATCCGTGGGGCGCGAACGACGGCAAGGTGGTCGATAGCGAAATGGCGCGCGAGATGGCGTTTACCGCGCGCTGGGGGCATCCGTGCGGCCGGCCGTTCGATGCGCAGGCGTTTATGAAGCGGCATCCGCAGTGGAACTGGCTGAACGGCTATATGCGCGACCGTCCGTCGTGGCCGTGGACGCGCTTCGACGTGCTGCGCTAACCCATGGCGGACGCGCGCGGTGGTTCGTGCGATGATGGAATCTACAATACGGTTTTGTCGCAAATGTGCGCGCTTTGCAGTAATTGCCGTCTAAGATGGTAAGGAGCTTGGGCCGCGTAGCGCTACGCCGTCCTTGGCTTGCACCGTCCTTTCGACGCGGGACGGCACAGGGTTTGCTCGATTGTCAGCGCCGCATGAGCTCTAGGAGGTCGGGCGATGAAAACCTCGACACTGTTAATCATGGTGACGCTGTCAGCCTCGTGTTTCGCCGCGCCGGTTCATACCGCGCCGGACAGCAAGGATTCCATTACGCTTGCGCAACGCGTGGACGCCGCGCCGGTCGCGCCTCCTGCCCCGGACGTGGCGAGCGCCGACTCGAGCCGTCCGCAGCACTGGGAGCATATTGCGCTGCCAAAGTCCCGACATCTGGAACGCAGCCTGACCGGGCAGCACGAGCATCTGACCACGTGATGGCGGCCGCAACGGCGGGCGATGGCGCGGCCGCAGCGGCGCGCCGGCCCCGCTTGCGCCGGCTGTCATGAAGATGGGGCGGCGATACGCGCGGGTTTGCGACACACTGCGAGAAACTCATCGCGGCGAGGCGCTGGCTTTTCGCGGCGGCAATAACAACGTGACTAACTCGAGCTCGACAGGAGCATGCGCATGACGGCCTCGGACATCCCCGGCGAATCGATCGATCTGCAGATCGCCGATCTTCTCAGCGAAGTCGAATTTCCGACCAACAAAGACGCGCTCGTCGACGCGGCGCGCGAAGCCGGCGCGAGCAACGAGGTGCTGGCGATGCTCGATAGCATGCCGGAGCAGGATTATGTCGACATCGAGTCGGTCACGCGCCTGATCGGCGGCAATTATGGTCCGGGCTTAAGCATCTGAAGCCCGATTCAGACACGCGTCACCTTCCCCTTCAGAACTGCGACGACGCCGCGATCCGCGTGCGCGGCACCCTTGTCACACGGCGTGTCGTGCGGGTTCGTTCGAGCGCGTCTTCGGCCATCTCGCGCGCGACCTGATCGTCGGACCCGCTCACCTGCGCTACCGCCCGCACCAGCGCCGCACTGCGCGAATCCCGCGCCTGTGCGCTTTCCGGCTGGAAATGCTCGACCAGATGATCGATGAACGTCCGTACCTTCGCCGGCAGATGCAGCCGGCTCGGATACGCAATCGTGATTTCGATGGGCGGCAGGCTGTACTGGTCGAGCAGACGCACGAGCCGCCCCGCCGCCAGATCCCGCCCGATCAGGTAGCTCGGCAGAATCGCCACGCCCATGCCCAGCAGCGCGAACTGCCGCAGCATCTCGGCGTTGTTCGCCGCGATCGCGTTGGTCGGCCGCACCCGCACTTCGCCGTCCGGCCCGCTGAACACGCGCTCCTCGCCGCCACCCTGCTCGGCCGGCCGGCTCAGGCACGAATGCCCGAGCAGATCCTCGGGGCGTTTCGGCGTGCCGTGTTGCGCCAGATACTCGGGCGTCGCGCACACTGTCATATAGCCGGTCGTGAGCCGCCGCGTGACGATGCTCGCGCTGCGCATCTGCCGCGCAACCAGAATACCGACGTCGAAGCCCTCTTCGACGAGATCGACGTGGCGGTCGGCGAGCGTGACGTCGGGCACGACGTCCGGATAGCGCGCCGCGTACGACTGCACGACCGGCGCGAGACTATGCAGCCCGAACACGACCGGCGCGACGATGCGCAGTGTGCCGACTGGTTCGTGATTGCGCGCCACCACCATCTGCTCGACGCCTTCGAGATCGGCGAGGATGTGACGTACGCGCTCCAGATAGGTCGCGCCGGATTCGGTCAGCGACAGACGGCGGGTCGTGCGGTTAAGCAATCGGGTGCCGAGCCGCGCTTCGAGATCCGCGACGTGCCGCGTGACGACCGCGGTGGACAGATCCAGCGCGCCCGCCGCGCCAACGAAACTGCCGAAGTCCGCCACCTTGACGAACACGCGCATCGACTGCAGTTGATTCATGGGACGACTCCTGCCTCGGTAAAGCCGGGCCGGCGCAATGGTTGCCGCTTGTGTGGACCCGTGCGGCATGCGCGCGGGCCTGCCCAACCCAACCGATTCTAGTTATCGGACATGTCCCAACCCTGACCCAGACATGACATTCCGGTCAGATTCGCGGTGGCGTGTCGATCCCGCCACTATTGCGGCGTCTATTGTGGGTTTTAACTAGGTATAAACCCTAGTCTGTTGGTAAAATAGCGGCCGAAAGAAATTACCGCCACATCGCCATGCCACATCGTTTTCATTTGCTCGAAAAAATCGCGTTTTCGCTGGTTTGCTGGTCGGCCGCCGCTAGCTCGGCATATATCGCTTATGAGCGCTGCCCGGATATCAAGGTCGCCCTGCACGCAGGGGCAAAGATCCTCGACGCCAGCGGCCAATACGCGTTCGCTTGCGCGGCGCCCGCCGCCGAAGCCTGCGCGCAACTGCCGGTCGACTGATTTTTGCGGTTGTAGCCGTATCTGATGCGCGATCCGTTGGGGGCGCGCGTTCTTGCATCCGGGCTCAACGCCCACTGTCATGCATCGCGCCCGAACACCACGCGCGAGAAAAACCCCGCCAGCACCATTTCGGCCATTTCGGTCGGCACATTCTGCGGATCGACTGTGTAGAAGAACTGCACGCCGTCGCATAGCCCCATCAGTCCGATCGCGAGCTGCTCGGGCGGCATCGACATCGGCGTGCCCACGCGCTCCGAGAACTCGCGCACATAGGCGCTCAACTGTTCGATCTTCTCGTGCATGAACGCGTTGAAGCGCAGCCGGAAACGGCCGTCGCGCACCGCCAGCAGCTTCGCCTCGACCCATAGCAGAAAACACTTGTTCTCGCGATGCAGCGAGCTGTAGTAGCGCAGCACGCGCGCCTCCATCTCCTCGCGCGACGCCGCGTTTTCGAAGATCGCATGCAGTCCCGCCTGCATCGCTTCGTGATCACGCCGCAACAGCTCCAGAAACAGCTCGGTCTTGCTACGGAAGTTCGAATAGAACGCGCCGCGCGTATAGCCGGCCGCCGCCGCGATGTCCTCGACACTCGCCGCGACGAAGCCCTTCTTCATGAAAGTTGCCTGCGCAGCATCGAGCAGCCGCCCCCGCGTCTGGTCTTTGCTCTGCTCTCGTGTCAGTCTTTGACGTTTCATGGCCGCAAGCCTAGCATCCAAAAGAATTCAAATCCATCTATACATTCAGATACACGAGTGTATTAGAATGCATTTCTTCATCCAAAGCCATATCTGTATGCCATTAGCATGAACGGCGTGCAGGTCTTCGCTGGCGGGCCACGCGGCTTGCCGTGTTCGTTCGCTGTCTCCAGTTGGGGTAATTGTGAAGCGTCCCGGTTCTCCCGCATCGTCAGCGATGCGCCAGCAGTCTCCCCCATCCCATCACCGCGGTTTCTCCAGGCACGCCTGCGCGCTGGCGCTGGCAGGCGTGCTCGCGCTCTCGGCCTGCTCGAAGAAGGAGGCCGCGGCACCCGCGCCGCGCCCGGTGGTCGCGCTTGCCGTGCATGCGGACGGTCACGCGCTGCAGGCGGCGTCGCTGCCCGGCGAAGTGCAGGCGCGCTATTCGACGCCGCTGTCGTTTCGCGTCGCCGGCAAGATCATCGAGCGGCGGGTGCGGCTCGGCGACACGGTGAAGAGCGGCGAAGTCGTCGCGCTGCTCGACCCGGCCGATGCGCAGAAAAACGCCGCGAGCACGCAGGCGCAGGTCGAAGCCGCGCAGCACAACCTCGTCTATGCGCAGCAGCAGCTCGAACGCGACAGGGCCCAGGCCAAGGAAAACCTGATCGCGCCGGCGCAGCTCGAACAGACCACCAACGCCTACGCTTCCGCGCTCGCGCAGCGCGATCAGGCGCAGCAGCAGGCGGCGCTCGCGAAGAACCAACTGCAGTACACGACGCTCACCGCCGGTCATGCGGGCGTCATCACGGCTGAACAGGCGGACACGGGACAAAACGTGTCGGCGGGTCAGGCCGTCTACAACCTCGCGTGGAGCGGCGACCTCGACGTCCTGTGCGACGTGCCCGAAAGGGCGCTCGCCGCATTCGCGGTCGGCCAGAATGCGAGCGTCACGCTCGCCGCGCTGCCGGGCCGCAAGCTCAGCGCGCGCGTGCGTGAGCTGTCGCCGGCCGCCGATCCGCAAAGCCGCACATGGCGCGCGCGTCTGACGCTCGTCGATGCCGGCGCCGACGTGCGCCTCGGCATGACCGCCGACGTCACGCCGGCCGTACCGCTCACCGCGGCGGCCGCGCAGCACGGCGTGTTCACGCTGCCGGTCACCGCGCTGTTTCACGAGGGGCGTGAACCGGCCGTGTGGGTCGTGCGCGCCGCGGACAACACGCTCGAGCTGCGTCGCGTGACCGTCACGCGCTACTACGAGCGCACGTTTGTCGTCAGCGCGGGCCTGAAAGATGGCGAAAGCGTCGTACTGCAAGGGGTGCACACCGTGAGCGCCGGCGAGAAAGTCCGCGCGATCGCGCCGCTGCATCCCGAGGACTTCGCTTCATGAGCACGGCGCACGAAGAAGGCCGCTTCAATCTTTCCGCGTGGGCGCTGCGTCATCAGGCGCTGGTCGTGTTCCTGATCGCGCTCGCCACCGCGTTCGGCATCCTCGCCTACACGCGGCTCGCGCAATCGGAAGACCCGCCCTTCACGTTCCGCGTGATGGTGATCCGCACGTTCTGGCCCGGCGCCACCGCGCGCCAGGTGCAGGAGCAGCTGACCGATCGCATCGGCCGCAAGCTGCAGGAAACGCCGTACATCGATTTCGTGCGCAGCTACTCGCGCCCCGGCGAATCGCTGATCTTCTTCACGATGAAAGACTCGGCGCCGGTGAGCCAGGTGCCCGAGACGTGGTACCAGGTGCGCAAGAAAGTCGGCGACATCTCGGCGACCTTGCCGCCGGGCATCCAGGGCCCGTTCTTCAACGATGAATTCGGCGACGTCTACACCAACATCTACACGCTCGAAGGCGACGGCTTTTCCGCCGCGCAACTGCATGATTACGCGGACCAGTTGCGCTCGGTGCTGCTGCGCGTGCCGGGCGTCGGCAAGGTCGACTATTTCGGCGACCCCGATCAGCACATCTACATCGAGATCGCGAACACGCAGTTGACGCGTCTCGGCATCTCGCCGCAACAGCTCGGCCAGGCGATCAACGCGCAGAACGCGATCGCGCCCGCGGGCACGCTCACCACCACCGACGACCGCGTGTTCGTGCGCCCGAGCGGCCAGTTCAACGACGTCAACGCGCTTGCCGACACGCTGATCCGCATCAACAACCGCACGTTCCGTCTCGGCGACATCGCGACGATCAGGCGCGGCTACGACGACCCGATCGTCACGCAGATGCGCTTCGGCGGCAAACCCGTGCTGGGCATCGGCGTGACGATGCAGCCGGGCGGCGACGTGATCCGCCTCGGCCGCGCGCTCGATCAGCAGATGACCCAACTGCGCGCCGCGCTGCCCGTCGGATTGAATCTGGTCGAAGTATCGAGCATGCCGCACGCGGTCGCGCGCTCTGTGAACGACTTCCTCGAAGCGGTCGCCGAAGCGGTCGCGATCGTGCTGATCGTGAGTCTGGTGTCACTTGGCGTGCGCACCGGCATGGTCGTCGTGATCTCGATTCCGGTGGTGCTCGCGGTCACCGCGCTGTGCATGTACCTGTTCGATATCGGCCTGCACAAGGTATCGCTCGGCACCCTTGTGCTCGCGCTCGGCCTGCTCGTCGACGATGCGATCATCGCGGTCGAAATGATGTCGGTGAAGCTCGAGCAAGGCTGGAACCGCACGCGCGCCGCGGCCTTCGCGTACACCAGCACCGCGTTTCCGATGCTGACCGGCACGCTCGTGACCGTGTCCGGCTTCCTGCCGATCGCGCTCGCGAAATCCAGCACCGGCGAGTACACGCGTTCGATCTTCGAGGTGTCGGCGATCGCGCTGATCGCGTCGTGGCTCGCGGCGGTCGTGCTGATTCCGCTGCTCGGCTATCACATGCTGCCCGAGCGTAAGCGCCACGCGCACGAGCCCGACGATCACGAACACGACATCTACGACACGCGCTTCTACACGCGTTTGCGCGGCTGGATCGGCTGGTGCATCGAACGGCGCTTCGTGGTGCTCGCGATCACCGTGCTGCTGTTCGTGCTCGCGATGGCCGGCTTCTCGCTGGTGCCGCAGCAGTTCTTCCCGAGCTCGGACCGGCCGGAGTTGCTGGTCGATGTGCGGCTGCCCGAAGGCGCGTCGTTCGATGCCACGCTGCGCCAGGCGCAGCGGCTCGAACAGGTTCTCAAGGGGCGGCCGGAAATCGATCACTCGGTCAGCTTCGTCGGCACCGGCGCGCCGCGCTTCTATCTGCCGCTCGATCAGCAATTGCAGCAGCCGAACTTCGCGCAGTTCGTGATCACCGCGAAGACGGTCAAGGATCGCGAAAAGCTCGCGCAGTGGCTCGAACCGGAGTTGCGCAACAACTTCCCGGCGATCCGCACGCGCCTGTCGCGCCTCGAGAACGGCCCGCCGGTCGGCTATCCGGTGCAGTTCCGCGTGAGCGGCGACGACATCGCGACCGTGCGCTCGATCGCCGAACGCGTCGCCGCGACGATGCGCGCCAATCGCGGCACGCGCAACGTGCAGTTCGACTGGGACGAGCCCGCCGAGCGCTCGGTGCGCTTCGAGATCGACCAGAAACGCGCGCGCGAGCTCGGCGTGACATCCGAAGACATCTCCAGCTTCCTCGCGCTGACGATGTCCGGCTACACGGTCACGCAGTATCGCGAGCGCGACAAGCTGATCAGCGTCGATCTGCGCGCGCCGCGCGCCGAACGCGTCGACCCGTCGCAGCTGACCGCGCTCGCGATGCCGACGCCGAACGGCCCGGTCCCGCTCGGCACCCTCGGACATCTGCGCAACGACCTCGAATACGGAGTGATCTGGGAACGCGACCGCCAGCCGACCATCACCGTGCAGTCCGACGTGGCGGCCGGCGCGCAAGGCATCGACGTCACGCACGCGGTGGACCGCGCGCTCGCGCCGATCCGCGCGACATTGCCGGTCGGCTACCGGATCGAGATCGGTGGCTCCGTCGAGGAAAGCGCCAAGGGTCAAACCTCGATCAACGCGCAGATTCCGATCATGGTGATCGCGGTGCTGACGCTGCTGATGATCCAGCTGCAAAGCTTCGCGCGCGTGCTGATGGTCGTGCTGACCGCGCCGCTCGGCCTGATCGGCGTCGTGCTCACGCTGCTGCTGTTCGGCCAGCCGTTCGGCTTCGTCGCGATGCTCGGTGTGATCGCGATGTTCGGCATCATCATGCGCAACTCGGTGATTCTCGTCGATCAGATCGAGCAGGACATCGCGTCGGGGCACAAGCGTTTCGACGCGATCGTCGGCGCGACCGTGCGGCGGTTCCGGCCGATCACGCTGACCGCCGCCGCCGCCGTGCTCGCGCTGATCCCGCTGTTGCGCTCGAACTTCTTCGGGCCGATGGCGACCGCGCTGATGGGCGGCATCACGAGCGCGACGATCCTGACGCTGTTCTATCTGCCCGCGTTGTACGCCGTGTCGTTCCGCGTGCGAGCCGACGAGCGCGAGCCGCAGACGCCGTCCGGTTCCGGCGCCACGCATACGGGTAACTGAGCATGAGCACGAGCATGACTATTCCCGCCCTGTCCCGCCGCCGCGCGCGCTTCGACGCGCTGGCCCGCACCACGCTTGCCACCGGCATCGCGAGCATCACCTGCATGCTCAGCGCCTGCTCGTTCGGACCGAACGGCGACGCGCCCGCGATGCCGCAGCCCGCGCACTACGGTGCCGAGCCGCTGCCGACGCAAACCGTACCCGCGCAGGGCATCACGCAGCAGTTCGTGACCGGCGCGCAACCGGTGCCCGAATGGTGGAAGCTGTACCGCTCCGAGGCGCTGAACGCGCTCGTCGACGAAGGCTTGCGCAATAGTCCGACGCTCGACGCGACCGACCGCAGTCTCGCCGCCGCGCGCGAGCAGTTGCGCGCGCAGGTCGGCAGTTCGCTGCTGCCGACCATCGACGCCGGCGGCCAGGCCACCCGCAATCGCGCGCTCGCGATCCCCGAGATCGGACCGAACACGTTTCTGTACAACGTGTTCGTCGGCCAGTTGCAGGCGCACTACACGTTCGATCTGTTCGGCTCCGCGCGCCTCGCGAACGCGGCGCTCGCCGCGCGCGTGAACGTGCAGGTCTACCAGCTGGAGGCGGCGCGGCGCGCGCTCGCGGCGAACATCGTGACCGCGACGATCACGAGCGCCGCGCTGCACGCGCAGATCGATACGACCGAGCGGCTCGTGGTCCTCGCCAACGATCAGGCGCGCGATACCGAACGGCGCTTCGCGCTCGGCGCGGTCTCGCATGCCGATCTGCTGAACGCGCAGCAGAGCGCGGCGAGCGTGTCGGCGAGTCTGCCGGCGCTGAAGCAACAGTGGCTCACCACGCGTCACGCGCTCGCGGTGCTGCTTGGCCGCACGCCCGATGCCGCTCCGGACGACATCGATCTCGCGCAATTGCATCTGCCCGAGCAGGTGCCGGTCGTGGTGCCGTCGGAGCTGCTACGCACGCGGCCTGACATCGAGGCCGCCGACGCCGCGCTGAAGGCCGCTGCGACCGATGTCGGCGTCGCCACCGCGCAGATGTTCCCGAGTCTGTCGCTGTCGGCATCGATGGGACAAGGCGGGTTTAGCTGGCCGGTCGCGATGTCCGGTGCGGGGGCGATCTGGAGCATCGGCGCGTCGCTGTCGCAACCGCTGTTTCATGGCGGCGCGCTGCTCGCGCAGCGCCGCGCGGCGCAACACACCTACGAAGCGAGCGTGTCGCAGTACAAACAGACCGTGCTGGCCGCGTTCCAGAACGTCGCCGATACGCTCGCCTCGCTCGAGCACGACGCGCAGTCGCTCGATGCCGCGAACATCGCCGCGCGTTCGGCACAGGGCGTGTTCAACGAGACGTCGGCGCGCTATCGGCTCGGCTCGCTGCCCGTCGCGGCGACCCGTTCGAGCGAGCAGCAATGGCGCAACGCGCAGCTCGACGAGATCCGCTATACGAGTGCGCGGCTCACTGACACGGCTGCGCTGTTGCAAGCGATGGGGAATCCGCCGCTCGATCAGGGCCGGACGTCGTCCGCGCCGGCGGCGGCCGCTTCGACTGCTGCGTCTGCGTCGGCGCCCGTCGGTACACCGAACACAACCGCATCCAACTAAACCTGGGATTCCCTACCGAACGCCGCACTTATTTCCAGTTCGTGTTATCCCCAGTTTGTGTTGACAGACTTGTTGATAAGCCAGGGGCGAAGCGTCTAAGTGCTTGAGGCGAATCGCTTTGTCCCGCGTGTTATTGGGCGTAGCAATTTCGAAGCAACGACACGATCAAGCGGAGTCACAACGGGAAAAAAAACGGCCAGCGCCGTTATCCACAGAATGTGTTGAAAGACCTGTTGATAAGGCCTGCAGATCGCGTCCAAGTGCTTGAGCGCGCGATGGATTCAGCCGCCGATGCATTCGCGCACGCATCGCGCACGCATCGCGCAAAGAAGGAAGGATAGGTCAGGAATCCGACCCGAAGGGGTGGACGCGTGCGCGACCCGCCGAAGCCGACCGCGTACGCGCTGTCAAAAACATCAAGGCTTGTTCGACTCGAACAGATCCATGATCTGCTTCTTCTCGGTCGTCGACACGCTCGGCGGCGGCACCACCGGCGGCGTCATGCCGGCCGGCCCCACACCGCCCACCGCATCGGTCGCGCCGGCCATCGGATTGCTCGAATCGAGACCGATGCTCGCGACGAAGCCTTGCCCCGGCAACTTGTCGCTGAAGAACAACTCACCGTCCATCGCCGTCACGCCGTCGGGTTGCGGCGGCTCGGCCTGTGGCACACCGCGCAGCGCGCGCTGCATGTACTCGACCCAGATCGGCAGCGCGAGCTGCGCGCCGAATTCACGGCTGCCGAGACTCTTCGGCTGGTCATAGCCCATCCAGGCGACCGCCACCAGCGACTGCTGATAGCCGGCGAACCAGCCGTCCTTAGCATCGTTGGTCGTACCGGTTTTGCCCTGCAGGTCCGAGCGCTTCAGCACGTTGGTGCCCGCGCCCGTACCCGCGGTCGCGACCGAGTGCAACAGGCTGTTCATGATGTACGCGTTGCGCGGCTCGAGCGTGCGCGGCGCATCGTGCCCAGCGACGAGCGGCTGCGCGCGCGAGATCGCCACGCCACGCGCGTCGGTCACTTCGTTGATCAGATACGGATTGATCCGGTAGCCGCCGTTCGCGAACACCGAGTACGCGCCCGCCGACTGCAGCGGCGTGACGAGGCCCGCGCCGAGCGCCATCGGCAGATACGGCGGGGTCTTGTCGGCGTCGAAACCGAAGCGCTGCGTGACGAAGTCCTGCGCGTACCTGGTGCCGATGAACGACAGGATGCGGATCGACACGAGGTTCTTCGACTTCTGCAGCGCGACGCGCATCGACATCGGACCATCAGGCTGGTCGTCGTCCTTCGGCTCCCACGCGTCGCCGCCCGGCGTGCTCGGCGGGAAGTACAGCGGCGCGTCGTTGATGATCGTCGCCGGGGCGAGACCCTTGTCGAGCGCGGCCGAATAGATGAACGGCTTGAAGCTCGAACCCGGCTGGCGCCACGCCTGCGTCACATGGTTGAACTTGTTCTTGTTGAAGTCGAAACCGCCGATCAGCGCGCGGATCGCACCGTCCTGCGGCGTCAGCGACACCAGCGCGCCCTCGACCTGCGGCAGCTGCGTGATCTGCCAGTTGCCCTTGTCGTCGGCGATGAGGCGCACGATCGAACCCGGCCTGATGTGCAGCGTCTGGTTCGCGCGTGGGCTCAGCGCGGCGGCGACGAAGCGCAGGCCGTCGCCCGACACCGTCACCTGCGTACCGTCGACCAGTTGCGCGACCACCTGCTTCGCGTTCGCGGCCGTCACCACGCCGGCGATGATCTCGCCGTTGTCCGGGTGATCGGTCAGCGCGTCGTCGATGGTCTGGTCGCGGTCGTCGCCGGCCTCGGGCAACTGCACGAAGCCCTCCGGTCCGCGATAGCCGTGGCGCCGCTCGTAGTCCATCACGCCCTTGCGCACCGCGCGGTACGCGGCGTCCTGATCGGCGGAATCGATCGTCGTCATGACGTTCAGGCCGCGCGTGTAGGTTTCATCCTTGTACTGCGCGTACATCATCTGCCGCACCATTTCGGCGACGTACTCGGCATGCACGCTGTACTCGTTGCCCGGATTCTTCGTGTGAATCTCTTCCTTCGCGGCCTGGTCATACTGCTGCTGCGTGATGTAGCGCAGTTCGAGCATGCGTCGCAGGATGTACTCCTGACGGATCTTCGCGCGCTTCGGATTGACGACCGGGTTATACGCGGACGGCGCCTTCGGCAGGCCCGCGAGCATCGCGGCCTGGGCCAGCGAGATGTCCTTCAGGTCCTTGCCGAAGTACACGCGCGCGGCCGCGGCGAAGCCGTATGCGCGCTCGCCCAGGTAGATCTGGTTCATGTACAGCTCGAGGATCTGGTCTTTCGTCAGCGCTCGCTCGATCTTGTACGCGAGCAGCATTTCGTAGACCTTGCGGGTATAGGTCTTCTCGCTGGAGAGGAAGAAGTTGCGCGCGACCTGCATCGTGATCGTGCTCGCGCCCTGCGATGCGCCGCCATGCGCAAGGTCGGCGAAACCGGCGCGCAGAATGCCGACGAAGTCGACGCCGCCGTGTTCGTAGAAGCGGTAGTCCTCGATCGCGAGCACCGCTTTCTTCATCTGGTCGGGGATGTCCTGGAAGCGCACGAGGCTGCGGCGCTCCTCGCCGAATTCGCCGATCAGCACGTGATCTGCGGTGTAGACGCGCAGCGGCACCTTCGGGCGATAGTCGGTGAGCGCGTCGAGCGACGGCAACTGCGGCCCCATCACGACGAGCGCATAGCCGACGATCAGCGCGCCGATCACGGCGACGGTCGCGATCAGGCCGATAAACCACAGCATGAGCGACGCTCCGATCGAACGACGGCCGTACTCGGCGTCGCGCGAAGCAGCATTGCGTCCTGGGGTGCGTTGATGGGAGTCCCGGTCTTCACCGGCCGGAGAATTCGAGGAATGCGGTCGTTTGATGATTGGCATGACTGGAGTAATGGGCCCGCAACTGCGCGCCTGTCTGCACGCGCACACGGCGCGCGCATGGGTCGTGATCGACATCCTGGCCGGGGACGTACGCCGCCCTGCGGACCTTGCCCCCGGCCGGCCGCACGGCACGCCTCGGACCATGTCCGGCGCAACGTAACAGCGCATTTTAAAGAAATCAGCAGCGTTCCAACGCGGTTTTTTTGTAAGAATTCCCTTCGGCGGCCGCCTTTTCCTGGCAAGGGGCTGTAATTTCGCGCAGTGCGGATCGCAGCGTGCGTGCGAAGCGCGGCCTATGCGGGGTTATCAACATTTTCTGTTGAAAGGGCTGTGGACAAACCGGCCGCAATCACTACAACTCATTGATGTCACGGGATTTTCGCATCACGCTTATTCCGTGGCGGCGCAACTCGTCATATGATGAACCCCGCGCACGTCTTTCGATGCGCGCGACGGGGACCCAGCGGCGGGTTCCACCGGCAGCTCCGTTGACGGGTTCGACACCGTATCCGGCGGCACGCGCCGACCCGCCCATGCCAACAAGACTGCGAGTCGATCATGTCCAAGCCCAGCGAGCGCATCGTCGTATTCGTCACGACCGCGCAGAAACGTGCGATTACCGCGACCGCGGAGGAACTGGGCATCAGCGTAAGCGAACTGATGCGGCGCGCGGTGCTGAGCTTCGGTGCGACCAGCGAGCAGGTCAAGGCCGCGAGCATCGTCGACCGGCTGCGCGCGCCGCGCGCGCCCGATGCGCTGAACGCGGCGCTGCAACGCGTCGCGCGCGGTACGCGCTATGCGCGCGCCGCCCTGCCGGCGTCGCTGCAAGCGCCTGACAAAGACGCGGCAAGCGCGGCTGCCGGCGCAGCCGATGCCGCGCACCCGCCCGCAACGCCGCCAGCCGGTCGCCCCGCTGTCGCGACGGACGCTGCCAATTCCCCCGCCCCGCTGCTTCCCGCGGGTGTCGCCGCCGCGCTCGCCGCCGAGCAGGACGAACAGGCGGCGGCCACCGCCGAAGCCGTCGCGCGTCTGACCGCGGCACGAGCCGCCGACAACGCCGAAAACACGGAGACGGACGCAATCGAACATGCCGCGTCGCAACGGCTGTCCGGCACCTCGGCGCGTCTGCGCAACTCTCTGAAGCGCCGCCCCAACGAGCCGGCCCCCGACGACGACGAACCGCACAGCGACCCGAGCGCCGAAGGCGGCCGCTTCGCGTGACCGAAAGCGTGACGGAAAATTACCGCGCATCGAGCCGCGATCACTGCATCCGAACGAACAGGCGGAGGTATGCAACGAGTCCGCGTTGCATATCGTTACATCAGTGACACCTGTATGAACCGCTGCTCGATAATGCCCGCACACGCTTGCAAACAGTGGCTTTCCAGCATCGCTTCAGCCTCCGGAAAGCCGCGTCGTTCAAGCCATCTTTAAGACAGCCGATGGTGTAATATCCGCCGTCAAGTCCATGCCCGTCGCGGCTTTTCATCATCCAGGCAAGCCTCGACCCGGCATTGCGCCCCAACAAAAACGGACCGCGCTATTGCAATTGGCAAGTACGCCCCGAACTCCGGTCCGAACGTTGCGCAGCATCGCGCGCGGCGGCGTAAAGTAGCAGTAGTTCAAAGCAGTCAGGCGCGCACGCATCGTCGGCGCCGCTCACATTCTCTGGAGGTTTTCATGTCGCTTTTTGACAGCATTTCGCGCACGCTCAAGGGTCTTCTGAACGATGCGGCCGACTCGGTGCAGGATCCGTCGCGTGACTCGCGCCAGATCGTGCGCGAACTCGACGACAGCATCGGCAAGGCCGAGAACTCGCTGATCGAGATTCAGGCGCAGGTCGCCACCCAGCAAAGCAAGCGCGATGTTGCCGCGGACAAGGCGAAGAAGTATGAAGACGGTGCTCGTCGTGCGCTGCAGTCCGGCGACGAAGCGCTCGCGCGTGAAGCGCTCGGCGCGCAGGCCACCGCCGAAGCCGAACGCGATGCACTGACGAAAGAGCTGACCACGCTGGAGCCGTCGGTCGCGCAACTGAAGAGCCAGATCGAGGACATGCGCACGCGCCGCAACGACCTGAACGCACGCTCGAACATCCTGCAAGCCAAGCAGCAGATCGCGCAGGCGAAAGATACGGCGGCCACGGCACTCGGCGGCATCGGCGGCAAGAACCTGTCCGAAGATTTCCAGAAGCTCGAAGACAAAGTCGCGCTGTCGAACGCGCGTTCCGACGCGCGTCTGAACTCCGCCGACGAGAAAAGCGGCAAGGCGCTCGACGACAAACTCGCGGACCTGAACCGCGGCCCGTCCGTCGACGACCGCCTCGAAGCGCTGAAGAAGCAGCTCAATACGCCGGCGCAGTAAATGCTGGATGCGGGTGTACCACCTCATGGCAAGTACGCGAAGCAGGTACACGCGGCAGTGACAACAGCAGTAGCAGTACATGCCGGTGCGCTCGCTCCTGAACGCACCGGCATATCGGCCGCCACAGGCAGCCACCGCAATCGACTGATGGAGACGGGCGCGCCCCGCCCGGTCCGCAAATGAAAAAACTTTTCGCAACCGCCTTCGCTTCGCTGCTGCTCGTGTCGGCCGCGGCGTTCGCGGTGCCGACCGCTCAGCAAATCGAATCGGCGATGGCGCAGGGCAACTGGCAGCAGGCCGACGCCGGCCTCACCGAAGTGTTGCAAGCGCATCCGAACAACGCACACGCGCATTATCTGTACGCCCAGGTGCTCGATCGCGAAGGCCGTTCCGCCGAGGCGCTCGCGCAACTCCAACAGGCGAAGACGCTCGATCCGCAGATCCGTTTCACCGACCCGAGCCGCTTCGCGCAAACCGAAGCGCGCCTGCGCCGCGACGCGGAGCGCGCGGGCAACAACGTCACCCGTCATGCCGCGAATCCGTTCGCGCAGCAGAATGCGCCTGCTGTGCAGCAACAGTCGGCAATGGCGTCGCAAGCGCAATTACGGCATGGTCCGGGGGTGGGTATGTGGATCGGTATCGTTGTTCTGATCGTGGCGATCGCGTTTGTGCTGCGCTGGACCTTGCGCCGCGCGCGCGGCCAGGAAGACACTCGCGCTGACGAGGACCGTCGCGCGCAATTGAAGCGTGCAACCGACATGCTCAACACGGTGCGTTCGATCAAGCTCGACGTGAAGCTGTCCACCGCGCCGGGTCACGAGTTGCTCGAGAAAGACGTCGAAGCGACCGAAGAGCAGTTGCGCGGCACTGTCGAAACGCTGTCGAACGGCAAGAATCCGCTGCCGCCTTATGCACTCGACGAGTTCGAGCAACGCATCGCGAGCCTGCGTGCGCGCGCCGACGGCCGGCCCGATCCGACCGCCGCGTCGGTGGGCACCGCCCAGCAATCGGCGTATGCGCAGGAGGCCGAGCGCTTCGGCAATCCGCAGCCGCCTTATCCGCAACAGGGTCCGGTTCAGCAGCAGCCGCAGGTCATCGTGCAGCAAGGCGGTGGCATGGGTGGCGGCATGGGCGGTCTGCTGACCGGCGTGCTGCTTGGCGAGGCGCTCAGTCATGGGCGTGACCGCGTGATCGAGCGCGACGTGGTCGTCGACCCCGACGAACTGCGCCGGCGCGGCAACGACGGCGGAAACGGCGGCGGCCTCGACTTCGGTCAGGGTTCGAACGACTGGAACGATGACGGCAGCGGCGGCGGCATCGACATGGGCAGCAACGACGATTCCGGCGGTTGGACCGATACCTGATCTCACCCGGTCGATCCGCGTCGAATGAAACACAGGCTCCTTCGCGGAGCCTGTTTTTTTGCCTGCCGGTTTTGTGTAGCGCTTGCGCTTATTTCAGGCCCGCGCCGATTCCGCCTGGCTACCCTCGTGCTGCGCGAGCACAACCGCCCCTGCGAACAGCCGCACGATGAAACGCTCGGCGTAATCGATCAATGCGTCGCGGCGCGCGTCGTTCGCGTCGATGTATTCAGCGGATAGATGAAACAGTTGCAGCACGATCTGCGTGCAGACTTCGTCGACGGTTTCGCGCGCAAGTCGCGGCATCAGTTCGAGTTGCACGACGTCGTCCGCCATTTCCGCCGACACCTCGTGCAGGTTCGCGCGCACCGCTTCGCGCAAGGCCGGCGACGTGCCGTGGTACTCCGCCAGCGCGCTCAGGAACGCCTCGCGGTTCGCGAGCGCAAACGCGAAAAAAGCGACGCATGCGCGCCGCGGCACGCTGTGCGGCTCGTCATGCGCGGCGAGCCAGCGCTCGCGCCGCAGCATCGGCCGAAGCCGACGGCTCACGGCGGCGACGGCTTCGCGCGCGAGTTCGTCGAGCGCGCTGAAATGACGGTAGAACGTGTTCGGATTGAGGCCCGCCTCGCGCGCGAGCTCGCGCAAGCCGAGGCTCGCGAAACTGCGGCCGCCGGCGGTCAACCGCAGGGCGGCTTCGATCAGCTTGCGCTTGCCGGGCGGCAACTCCGGGCCGGCGACGGACGATGCTTCGGGGACAGTGGTCATCGTGCGTTCAATCATCGCGCGGTATACGCGTTCAATAGCTGCACTCTAAACGATCTTGACGCGATGTGTACGGTTGTCTACCCTGCGCGGTAAGCCATGTATAGACAGGTGTTGACGCGCGATTTCGGCTTCGGCCGTACGCGCCGCGCGAGCCCGCCGCTCGGTAGCCACTGTCGTTTCACCCCCGCTTTCGCCCGTGCCGGAGACCGCCGTGACGCCTGCCCCCTCCCCCTCATCCACCGCGCCGCGCATTGCGATCGTCGGCAGTGGCTTTGCCGGCATCGGCATGGCGATCCGTCTGCAGCAGATGGGCATCACATCGTTTACCGTCTACGAGGCCGCAAGCGGCATCGGCGGCACGTGGCGCGACAATACCTACCCCGGCGCGGCCTGCGACGTCCCTTCGCATCTGTATTCGTTTTCGTTCGAGGCGAATCCGGCGTGGTCGCGCTCGTTCAGCAGCCAGGCCGAAATTCTCGCGTATCTGCAGCACTGCGCGCGCAAGTACGGCGTCGATCGCTATGTGCGCTGCAATGCGAGAGTGAGCGCCGCGCGCTTCGACGAAGCGCGGCAGATCTGGCTCGTCGAGCTCGACACGAACGGTGTGCGCGAAATTATCGAGGCCGACGTGCTGATCGCCGCGAACGGTCCGCTGTCGCGTCCCGCGCTGCCGCGCATCGCCGGCATCGAACGTTTCGAAGGCAAGCTGTTTCACTCGGCGCGCTGGGATCACGCGTATCCGCTCGACGGCAAACGCGTCGCGGTGATCGGCACCGGCGCGAGCGCGATCCAGTTCGTGCCGAAAATCCAGCCGCGCGTCGCGCATCTGGACCTGTTCCAGCGCACCGCGCCTTGGGTGATGCCGAAGCGCGACAAGCCGATCGGCCCGCGCGCGCAATGGCTGTTCCGTACGCTGCCGTTCACGCAGCGCTTCGTTCGCAGCGCGATCTATTGGCAGCTCGAATCGCGTGGGATCGCGTTCGTCGTCAATCCGAAGCTGATGGAGATGCCGATGAAGTTCGGCCTCAGCTATCTGGAGCGACGCGTCAAGGACCCGGCGCTGCGCGCGAAGCTCACGCCGAACTATCGGCTCGGCTGCAAGCGCGTGCTGCTGTCGAGCGACTATTACCCGGCCGTGTGCCAGCCGAACGTCGATGTCGTGACGAGCGGCATTCGCGAGATCGTCGCGGATGGCATCGTGACCGAGGACGGCGTGCATCACCGCGCGGACGCGATCATCTGCGGCACCGGCTTCCAGGTCAACGACGTGCCCGCGCCGTTCGAAGTGACCGGCCTCGACGGCACCGACCTCAGCACGCTATGGCTGCGCGATGGCCCGGAGGCCTATCTCGGCACGAGCATCGCGAACTTCCCGAACTTCTTCATGATCGTCGGCCCGAACACGGGGCTCGGCCATAACTCGATGATCTACATGATCGAGTCGCAACTGCGCTACATCGGCGATTGCCTGCGCGTGCTGCGCAAACGCAATGCGCGCACGATGACCCTGCGCGCCGACGTGCAGCGCGATTTCAATGCGCGTTTGCAGCAGGAGATGCGGCACGCGGTATGGACGAGCGGCTGCCATAGCTGGTATCAGACCCAGAGCGGCAAGGTCACCGCGATCTGGCCCGGCTTCACGTTCAGCTTTCGCAAGCGTACGCGGCGCGTGCGGCCGCAGGATTACCGCTTCGCGCGTTGAATCGGCCTCGCGCGGCGGCAGGCGCAATCACTGCCCTCCGCCACCGCTCAGCAATCGCAACAGCTCCCATAGAAACTTCACGATGATCACGATCAGCTCCCACAGCCGATAAAGCGGCTGCCAGTCCAGCACGCGCAGAAGGGACTCGAGCATCGCTATCGCCAGAAGAAATGAAGGCGCCCAACGCGTCGCGCGACCTCAAACCGCCATCACGGCCCGCTTGCGCTCCGCGCGCTGCATGAAGAAGTTCGCCGCGACCACGCCGACCGTGACGACCGCGATGAACAGCGTCGCGAGCGCATTCATCTCCGGATTCAGGCCGAGACGCACGCGCGAGAACACGACGAGCGGCAAGGTCGTCGAGCCGGGACCCGACAGGAACGCGGACAGCACGAGGTCGTCGATCGACAGCGTGAACGACAGCAGCCAGCCCGACACCAGCGCCTGTGAAATCAGCGGCAGCGTCACGGAGAAGAACACCCGCAACGGAGTCGCGCCGAGGTCGAGCGCGGCTTCCTCGAGCGACGGATGCAGCTCCCGCACGCGCGACTGCACGATGATCGCGACGTACGAAATACACAGCATCACGTGGCCGATCCAGATCGTGAAGATGCCGCGTTCGGCCGGCCAGCCGATCCAGCGCGCCATTTCGATGAACAGCAGCAGCAGCGAAATGCCCTGAATCACTTCGGGGATCACCAGCGGCGCGTTGATCATGCCCGTGTACAGCGTGAAGCCGCGAAAGCGCCCCATCCGCGCGAGCACGAAGCCGGCCCACGTACCGATGATCACCGACGCGAACGCCGTCAGCAAGCCGATCCGCAGCGACAGCCACGCCGACGTGATGAGCTCGTCGTCCCGCAACAGCGCCGCGTACCAGCGTGTCGAAAAGCGTGTCCACACCGTGACCAGTTGCGATTCGTTGAACGAATACACGACGAGGCTAACGATCGGGATATACAGAAACAGAAAGCCGATGCCGAGAGCAATCAGCTGCAGCATGCGATTCGGTTTCATTGGCGGCCCTCCTCCAATGCCTTCGCCTGCGCACGCTGGAACAGCGCCATCGGCACCAGCAGCAGCAACACCATCGCGCAGGTGACGGCGG
Source organism: Paraburkholderia youngii (assembly GCF_013366925.1). Taxonomy (NCBI): domain Bacteria; kingdom Pseudomonadati; phylum Pseudomonadota; class Betaproteobacteria; order Burkholderiales; family Burkholderiaceae; genus Paraburkholderia; species Paraburkholderia youngii. Next base: position 4,300,017 of record NZ_JAALDK010000001.1, on the reverse strand, counting down.
ACGCCATCGGCCAGTCCGCGTTGTCGAAGAACTCGTTCCACATCACGCGGCCGATCATCAGCGTGTTCGCGCCACCGAGCAGCTCAGGAATCACGTACTCGCCGACCGCCGGAATGAACACCAGCAGGCAGCCCGCGACGATGCCGTTCTTCGACAGCGGCAGCGTGATCTGCCAGAACGCCTTCCACGGCTTCGCGCCGAGGTCGTAGGCGGCTTCGAGCAAGGTCAGGTCCATTTTCACGAGGTGAGCGTAAAGCGGCATCACGAGAAACGGCAGGTACGAATAGACCATGCCGATGTAGACCGCCGTGTTCGTGTGATACAGCTCGATCGGCGTATGGATCAGGCCGACCGACATCAGGAAGTTATTCAGCAGCCCGTTGTTCTTCAGAATGCCGATCCATGCGTACACGCGGATCAGGAACGAAGTCCAGAACGGCAGCATCACGGCCATCATCAGCAGATTGCGGGTGGCTGCATTGGAGCGCGCGATGTAGTACGCCATCGGATAGCCGATCAGCAGACACAGCAGGGTCGAAATCGCCGCGACCACGACCGAATTCACATAGGTCGCGAAGTACAGGCTGTCGGTCAGCAGAAACGCGTAGTGCGATAGATCGAGCGTGATGTGCAGCGCGCCTTCCGCGAAGGTGACGAGCTGCGTGTACGGCGGAATGCCGAGCTGCGAATCGGCGAAGCTGATCTTCACGACCAGCAGGAACGGCACGAGGAAAAACAGCAGCAGCCAGATGAACGGTCCCGCCACCACCGCGCTACGTCCCGTGAGCTTCAGACGCCGCACGGGCCACGTGAAAAACGAGTCAAGCGCTTCTTTCATGACGTCAGCACCACGCCGGCCGATGCGCTCCAGCGCACATAGACTTCGTCGCCCCAGGACGGCGGATCGATTTCGGTGAGCGCGAGGCTCGTCACGTTCGCGATGACGGTCTTGCCGCCGTCGAGCTTCACGTGATACAGCGAATAGCCGCCCATGTACGCGATATTCGTGACGACGCCCTTGCCCCAGTTGTAGGCGCCCTCGGGCGGCTTGCGCGTGAGCGCGATGCGTTCGGGCCGCACCGAGATCGTCACCGGCATGCCGAGCGGACCGGTGATGCCGTGATTGACGTGCAAACGGCAGGTCAGATCCGGCGTTTCGATAAACACGTGATCGGGTTCGTCCTCGACCGTGCGGCCTTCGAACAGATTGGTCGAGCCGATGAATTCCGCCGAGAAACGGCTGTTCGGATACTCGTAGACTTCATGCGGCGTGCCGAGCTGCACGATCTGGCCTTCGCTCATCACGGCGAGGCGGTTGGCCATCGTCATCGCTTCTTCCTGATCGTGCGTGACCATCATGCAGGTGACGCCGACCTGGTCGAGAATGTTGACGAGCTCGATCTGCGTGCGCTGCCGGATCTGCTTGTCGAGCGCCGACATCGGCTCGTCGAGCAGCAGCAGCTTCGGCCGCTTGACGAGCGAGCGCGCGAGCGCGACGCGCTGCTGCTGGCCGCCCGACAGCTGATGCGGCTTGCGCTTCGCGAAGCGGCCCATCTGCACGAGTTCGAGCGCGTTGTGCACGCGGTCTTTCAGCTCGGCCTTCGGCACGCCTTCCTGCTTCAGGCCGAACGCGACGTTCGCCTCGACCGTCATGTGCGGGAACAGCGCGTACGACTGGAACATCATGTTGACCGGCCGGCGATACGGCGGCAGTTGCGCGAGGTCTTCGCCATCGATCAGGATCTTGCCCGACGTCACGGTTTCGAGCCCGGCCATCATGCGCAGCAGGGTCGACTTGCCGCAGCCCGAACTGCCGAGCAGCGCGAACAGTTCGCCCTTCTTCACCGTCAGGTTGACCCCTTTGACCGCGACGGTCTCGCCGAACTTCTTCACGACGTCGACGATTTGGATGAACTGCTCCGCTGTGTCTCCCGTAACGGCGCTCGGGCCCGTCGACGGCACGGCCGTCCCGGCCAGCACGCCCGGCTGGTCACTACTCATCATAATGCTGCTTCACTCCGGCGTTTGACGAACAAAGCCCCCGGTGAACACCGAGGGCTTCATAGGCTTCTTATCTGTTTGTTGCCGCGCTTAGCGGCCGGACTTGAACTCGGTCCACAGTCGCGTTTGCAGCCGCTGGATTTCCTGCGGCAGCGGTTTCAACAGGAACAGCTTCTTGATGGTTTCCGGCGACGGGTACACGGCCGGATCGTTCGCGACGTCCTTGTCCACGTACTTGCGCGCTTCCATATTGACGCTCGGGTAGTAGACGGCGTTGGTGATCGCGGCGTGCACCTGCGGCGTCTCGATGTAGTTGATCCACTCGAGTGCGGCTTCCTTGTGCTTCGCGTCCTTCGGAATCGCCATCACGTCGAACCACACCGGCGCGCCGCCCTTCGGCACGAAGTACTCGATCTTGTACGGCTTCTTCGCTTCGAGCGCGCGATGCTTGGCGATCACGACGTCGCCCGACCAGCCATACGCGAAGCACACGTCGCCGCCGACGAGGTCGTTGATGTAGCCCGACGAGTTGAACTGCGTGATGTACGGACGGATTTTCTTCAGCATTTCGAGCGCGGCGCGGTAGTCGGCCGGGTTCGTGCTCATCGGGTCCTTGCCCATGTAGTGCAGCGCGGCCGCGAACATCTGGTCCGGCGCGTCGAGCACCGACACGCCGCAGGCCTTCAGCTTCGAGATGTTTTCCGGCTTGAACAGAATGTCCCAGTTATCGAGCGGCACGTCCTTGCCGAGGATCTGCTGGACCTTCGTCACGTTGTAGCCGAGGCCGGTCGTGCCGTACGCCCAAGGCACCACGTACTTGTTGCCCGGATCGGCGCCGGCGACGAGCGCCATCAGCGACGGGTCGAGGTACTTCAGGTTCGGCAGCTTCGATTTGTCGAGCGGCTCGAAGATGCCCGCGGCGATCTGCTTGCCCGCATAGTTGCTGGTCGGCACGACGATGTCGTAGCCCGAGTTGCCGGTGAGCAGCTTCGCCTGCAGCGTGTCGTCGCTGTCGTAGTTGTCGTACTTGACCTGAACGCCGGTCTGTTTCGTGAAGTTCGGGATCGTATCCTTCGCGATATAGTCGGACCAGTTATACACGTTCAGCTGCGTATCTTTCGCAGCGGCCGTCAACCACGGCGCCGCGCACAAGATCAGCGCCGCCACCTGCCCCACTATCCGTTTGTTCATCCCGTTCTCCGCTCCCGTCGTCACTCAAGCCGCGCGCTCGCGTGCACGGCCCCCTGAAAACCCCGAAAACTACCACCAATTATTGCCCACTCCAAAAAAAACCCGGAGCTGTCGCGCAAACGGTACAGGCTCTGGCCGCACCCTTGCAAAATGGCCGCAATTTTAACGGGTTATCGGCGCGTGTCTACCGGAAAATACGCGCGCCGCGGTCGCGCTTTCCCCGCGCTGGCGCAGGTTGCGGGGGTTTCGTCGCGTCGCTGTTATCTGCTTGTCAGGTCGGCGTCGGCTCGCACCTGGCCGGGGCGCCGCCCGCGCCCGCGCGGGTGCCGGACGCTGCATGCCGGTGCAGAGCCGCGTCGGCGCGGCAGCGCACCTTTCACGCACACCGGCTTCGCCACGACGGCTCGAATGCTCCTATCATGATCCATTGATGCGGATTGCGCGACGTCGCCGCGCGACGGCCGGCCAGCCGCTGCGCGCCTGCGGTGGGCATATGACTTGCAACAGGCTGCGTTTCCCGGAAGCTCTGGCACGATGAACACCAATCCTTTCGCGATGCGTCCCAACCGGCGCCGGCGTCTGCCGGGCGAGCCGACGCGTCCGGTGCACTGGTTCTCGTTCCTCGGCGCCGGCGCGCTGATCGCGGTCGGCTATATCGACCCCGGCAACTGGGCGACCGCGCTCGGCGCCGGCGCGGGCTACGGCTACCGCCTGCTCGGCATCGTCCTGCTGGCGAGCCTGATGGGGATGCTGATGCAATGGCTGTCGTCGCGCCTCGGCGTCGTGACCGGGCGCGATCTGGCGCAACTGTGCCGCGAGCGCAATGGCCGGCGCGCGACGCTGTTCTTATGGCTGACTAGCGAAGTCGCGATCATCGCCGTCGACGTCGCCGAGGTGGTCGGCAGCGCGGTCGCGCTGCAACTGCTGCTCGGCGTGTCGCTGACGGTCGGCGTGCTGATGTCGGCGGTCTGCACGTTCGCGCTGCTCGCGCTCCGGCAGAAAGGCGGCCGCAGGCTGGAAGCGGTGATCGCCGCGCTGATCGGCCTCGTCGGTCTGTGCTTCGTCGTGCAGCTCGCGCTCGCGCGGCCCGACTGGCACGCGGCGCTCGCCGGCACCGCGCCGAGCATCGAGCTGATCAGAAACGCGGGCATGCTGTGGCTCGCGGCGGGCATCGTCGGCGCGACGGTCATGCCGCACAACCTGTATCTGCATTCGGCGCTCGTCAAGCATCACGCGCCCGAGAGCAGCGACGCGCAGATCAAGGCCGCGCTGCACGTCGTCAATATCGACACCTTCGGCTCGCTTGCGTTCGCGTTCGTGATCAACGCCGCGCTGCTGATCGTCGCGGCCGCCGTGTTCTATGCCAGCGGCCATCGCGACGTCACCGATCTGGCCGATGCGCATCGGCTGATCGCGCCGCTCGTCGGCAACCGCTGGGCCGGCATCCTGTTCGCGGCGGCGCTGCTCGCGTGCGGACTCAGCGCGACCGTCACCGGCACGCTGGCCGGTCAGGCGGTGATGGAGGGCTTCCTGCGGCTGCGCTTGCCGCGCTGGAAACGCGCACTGCTCACGCGTGCGCTCGCGATCGGGCCGGCCCTGCTCGCGGTGGGCATGTTCGGCCAGCATGGCTCGAATCAGTTGCTGGTCGCGAGCCAGGTCGTGCTGAGCCTGCAATTGCCGCTCGCGGTCGTGCCGCTGATCCGCTGTGCGTCCGATCCGACGCTGATGCGCGGCTGGCGCGTGCACGGCCTGCCGCTCGTGCTGGCCTGGCTGTCGGCGTGGTTCATCATTGCGCTCAACGGCGCGTTGTTGTGGCAGCTGGCGACCGGAGCATGACGGCGGCCGCGGACGTCGGCGCGCGGTCGTCGTGAACTTCGCATCGCGCTGACGCCGCTTGCAAGGCACGCTCCGCGCATCGGTTAACATAGCGGAACTTTGCCTCCCCGCCCAAGGTTTCCGATGACTTCGAATCTCCACGATCTTCCCGACAGCCCGTGCATCGGCGTCTGCTCCACGCTCTTCGACGAGGTCTGCAAAGGCTGCGGCCGCACCGCGACCGAAGTGTCGAACTGGGTGTTCCTCAGTGACGAGGAAAAACGCGCGATCTGGACCCGGATCGAACGGGAAGGTACGGCGATGCGCTTTCAGAACGACAAGGTGTGAGCCGGTCGTCTGCACGCATCGCAGTCCGAGGTTGCTTGCGACCATGAAGAATGCCGGGATGTCCCGGCATTTTTTTGTTTTGTGTTTTCCTCTATGCGCGTTGGAAGCACATGCATCCAAACCCGGGAACGCTTCGGAAAACTTCGGCTCCATGACCACCACCAGGGACTTCGTTCAGTGCCTCGCGCAATGGCGCCGAATGGCCCACGTGTTCAATCCGTGGTCCGAGACCGATGAACGCGATCAGCCCGGCATCAACGCGCCACTGATTCGCCAGCAACAGCTCGCAGCCTACCTGCAAGCCCGCCGGACGAGCGTCAAGGTGATCCTGATTGCGGAAGCGCTGAGCTGCCGCGGCGGACGTTTCACCGGCATCGCGATGACCTCCGAGCGGATTCTGCTTGGCAACGATGCGAAGCTCAACGGCTTCGCCAGGAGAACGGAGCGCGGCCCGCTACCGGACTATCTGCCGGGTTCGGCAACCCGCACCAGTTGCCGCGATGCGCTGCCTCGAATGACGGACCGCGAATACGGTGTCTATGAGAGAACGGCCTCGGTCGTCTGGCAGACGATGCTTTCCAATGGCTTCGATCCAACCGAGTTTGCGCTATGGAATGCATTCCCGTTTCATCCGTTCGCGGACGAAGACACCGAAAGCAACCGCCGCCCAACGAATCCAGAGCTACATGCGACAGTCCAGATTCTGACTGACTTCATCGGCCTGTTCCCTCCAAACGTGCGGTTCGTTGCGCTTGGACGGGAAGCGGAAAGCGCGCTGCTCAGTCACCCGATGCGGCCGCTGCACGAACTCGTGAGGCACCCTACAGCTAGAGCGGCGAAACCTGCAAATAGCGCGGTTCAAGCGAAGAATCGCCCCATGGGTAAGCTGGATGAAGTCATTCGACGGCTCGCGCTGAGCCGGCATTAGTCCAGCGCCTGGGGCACCGGCTAGCCACCAAAACAAAAGGCCCACGCCGGCAAACTGCCAGCATGGGCCTCAGGGGAATCGCTGAAAACCAGCGACCAGCGCTTATTGAACGCCCTGACTCGTCAGGAAGTCCTCATAGTTGCCGCCGAAGTCGTTCAGCGTGCCGTCCGTGCGCACTTCGATGATCCGGTTCGCGAGGCCGCTGACGAATTCACGGTCGTGCGAAACAAAAATCAGCGTGCCTTCGAACTTGTCCAGCGCGATCTGCAGCGACTCGATCGACTCCATGTCCATGTGGTTGGTCGGCTCGTCCATCAGCAGCACGTTGTGGCGGCCGAGCATCAGCTTGCCCCAGATCATGCGGCCTTTCTCGCCGCCCGACAGCACCTTGACCGACTTGCGGATGTCGTCCGCATTGAACAGCAGGCGGCCGAGCGTGCCGCGCACCATCTGCTCGTCGTCGCCTTCCTTGCGGTACTGGTCGATCCAGTCCATCAGCGTGACGTCGTTCGGAAACTCTTCGTACGTGTCCTGCGGCATGTAGCCGACGTTCGCGTTTTCCGCCCACTTCACCGTGCCGTGATCGAGTTGCAGATTGCCGAGCAGCGAGCGCAGCAGCGTGGTCTTGCCCGCGCCGTTCTCGCCGATGATCGCGATACGCTCGCCCGGCTGCACGCTGATGCTGAAGTTATTGAAGATCGAGCGCTCGTACTTCTTCGAAATGCTCTCGGCGACCACCGCGATGTTGTGCAGCTTCTTCTCGAACTCGAAGCGGATGAACGGATTCTGCCGCGACGACGGCTTGAATTCCTCGATCTTGATCTTGTCGATCATCTTCAGACGGCTGGTCGCCTGGCGTGCCTTCGACTTGTTCGCCGAGAAGCGGCGCACGAAGTCCTGCAGATCGGCCACGCGCTCCTTCGCCTTCGCGTTGGCGGCCTGCTGACGCTCGCGCGCCTGGGTGCTCGCGAGCATGTAGTCGTCGTAGTTGCCCGGATAGACCTTCAGCGTGCCGTAGTCCATGTCGGCCATGTGCGTGCAGACCTGGTTCAGGAAGTGCCGGTCGTGCGAGATGATGATCATCGTCGAGTTGTACTGGTTCAGAATATCCTCCAGCCAACGGATCGAGTTGATGTCCAGGTTGTTGGTCGGCTCGTCCAGCAGCAGCACGTCCGGCTTCGAGAACAGCGCCTGCGCGAGCAGCACGCGCAGCTTCCAGCCCGGTGCGACGTTGCTCATCGGGCCGTTGTGGTCTTCGATCGCGATGCCGATGCCGAGCAGCAGTTCGCCCGCGCGCGCTTCGGCCGTGTAGCCGTCGTACTCGGCGAACTTCGCTTCGAGTTCGGCCGCGTGCATGTAGTCGTCGTCGGTCGCGTCGGGGTTCGCGTAGATCGCGTCGCGCTCGGTCATCGCGGCCCACATTTCGGTGTGGCCCATCATCACGACGTCGAGCACGCGCACGTCTTCGTATGCGAACTGGTCCTGACGCAGCTTGCCCAGACGCACGTTCGGCTCGAGCATCACGTTGCCCGAGCTCGGCTCCAGATCCGAACCGAGAATCTTCATGAAGGTGGATTTACCGCAGCCGTTCGCACCGATCAGGCCATAGCGGTTCCCTTCCCCGAATTTGACCGAAATGTTCTCGAAGAGGGGCTTCGGCCCGAATTGCATGGTGATATTGGCAGTAGACAGCACGGCGCGTCCCTTTGAATGTGATATCGGCGAAAAACCCAATATTTTAGCAGGTTTAGAGATTTCAGCCCGACAGTTCGCCCGCCGCGGCGCGCGTCACCCGTTCGAGCCGTCGCGCGGCGTCTGCAGAATGTCGATGAAGGCCGAAAAATCCGCGTCGGCGAGCCCCATCGCGGCACCGAGTCGCAGCAATTGCTGGACCGTCGACGCGACCGGCATTGGCGTGCCGGTCTCGTAGGCGGCCGCCGCAACCGTATCGACGTCCTTCTGGAACGTGCGCAACGCGCCGATCGGCGCGAGATCGCTTTGCGTCATCCGCGGCACGAAGGTCCGCAGCAGCACCGAATCGGCCCAGCCGCCGGCGAGCGCCTCGGGCAGCTTCGCGGCGTCGATGCCGCTGCGCTGCGCGAGGCTCACCGCCTCGGCGATCGCGGCGACGGTCGCGGTGACGATCGCCTGATTGCACAGCTTCGCGGTTTGCCCGGCGCCGACCTCGCCCATGTGCGTGACGCGGGCGGCATAGGCATCGAGCAAGGGGCGCACCGCGGCGAGATCGCTGGCCGCGCCGCCTGCCATGATCGCGAGCGTGCCCGCCGTGGCGCCGGCGACGCCGCCCGACACCGGTGCGTCGATCCAGCCGATCGAAGCGCCATCCCGACAGGCTCCCGCGCCCGCCATCCCGCGCTGCCCGGCGAGATCCGCCACCCGTCGCGCCAGCGCGCGCGTCGCGACAGGCGCAATGCTCGAATGATCGACGATCCAGCGCACACGGCGCGGAGTCGAAGAATCGCCATCGAGCAGCCCCGCCGGGCCGAACACGGTCTGTTCGACCGCCGCCGCGTCCGCGACGCACAGCAGCACCGCGTCGCAGCGCGCGGCCAGCTCACGCGGCGCATCGACGACGTGCGCGCCCTCGGCCCGCAACGCCTCGGCCTTCGTTCGCGTGCGGTTCCACACATGCACGGTATGGCCCGCGCGCAGCAGGTGCCGGATCATCGGCGCGCCCATCAGACCGGGGCCGCAAAAACCAATTTCCACGTTCGAACCTCGTTGCTATCAGATTGAATGGGTTATGTTGCGTACACATGATAACGACCAAGCGATACCGGGCACGCGACGTGCGGCATCGATGGTCCGGGCAAAGACGTTTGATCCGCCGCGCAAGCGATGACGCTCGCGAGCACGCATATGTCTGACGGACTGCGCGAACCGTTGCCTATACTTTTTCCATGCGCGTTTCCGAGCAGCGTTTTATCGACCAGCGGCGCACACCAAGGAGGAATTCATGTCAGAACACGTTTACAAGAAGATCGAACTGACCGGTTCGTCGAAGAAATCGATCGACGACGCGATCACCACCGCGATTGCCAAAGCGTCGGAAACGCTGCGCAATCTGCACTGGTTCGAGGTCACGGAAACGCGCGGCCAGATCGAGAACGGCAAGGTCGCGTACTGGCAGGTCACGCTGAAGGTCGGCCTGCGCATCGAGGACTGAGCGGCGACCGCACGACACGCTTGCGCGCTGCCACGCGCAGGCCGCAAACAGAAAAGCTGCATCCAGCCCAGGCTGGATGCAGCTTTTTTTCAATAGCGGACCGCCCGCTTTACTTCGGCAGCGCCCCGTCGACACCCTCGACGTACCAGTTCAGGCGCTGCAATTCCGCATCGGTCAGGGTCTTGCCTTCCGGCACCTTCACCGTGCCCGACTGATCCTTGATCGGGCCAGTGAACACGTCGCGCTTGCCGCTCGCGAGTTCTTCGCGCCTGGCGGCGACCTGCTTCTGCCCATCGGCCGGAATCGCCGACGTGTTCAGGTTTTCGAGGTTGACGGCCTTCTGCGGAATGCCCCACCACACCGGATCGTTCTTCCACTTGCCGTCGAGCACCTGCTGGATCACCGCGCTGTAGTACACGCCCCAGTGCGCGACCACCGAGCCGAGATGCGCATCAGGACCGAACTTCTTCATGTCCGAATCCCAGCCGAACGCGTGCACGTGCTTCTCCGAAGCTGTGGCGAGCGTCGCGCTCGAATCGGTGTTTTGCAGCAGCACGTCGGCGCCCTGGCCGATCAGCGTTTCGGCGGCCTGCTTTTCCTTGCCCGGATCGAACCAGCTGTTGATCCAGATCACCTTCGTATGCACCTTCGGGTTCACCGAGCGCGCACCCAGCGTGAACGCGTTGATGTTACGCACCACTTCCGGAATCGGCACCGACGCGACGAAGCCGAGCGTGTTGCTCTTCGTCACGTAGCCCGCGGCGACGCCGGCCAGATATGCGCCCTGGTACATGCGCACGTCGTAGGTGCCGAAGTTCGGCGCCTTCTTGTAGCCGGTCGCGTGCAGGAAGATGGTGTCCGGGAAGTCCTTCGCGACCTTCAGCTGGAAGTCCTGGAAGCCGAAGCTCGTGCCGAAGATGATCTTGTTGCCCTTGTTGGCGAGATCGCGGAACACGCGCTCGGAGTCGGCCGATTCCGGCACGTTCTCGACGCGCGTGACCTTGATCCGGTTACCGAACTTCGCTTCGGCTTCGCGCGAGCCTTGATCGTGCGCGAAGGTCCAGCCGGCATCGCCCGGATTGCCGAGATAAACGAACGCGACGCCCGGCACATCGGCGGCCTGCGCGGTTTGCGCGAGCGGCGCGGCGAGTGCCAGCGACGCCGCACCCCACGCGAAAGCGGTCAGCAGATTTCTTCTCTTCATGTTTTTCCCCTGTCGTGATGAGCGAATAGTAGTGAGTGGATCGACAAAAAACTGTGTCGCCGTCAGCCCGCCGAAAAAAACGGCTTGCCGAGCGACGCGGGCGCATTCAGGCGAATCGTGTTCGGATTGCGCGAGATCAGCGCCAGCACGACGATCGTCGCGACGTAGGGCAGCATCGCGAGGAACTGCGTCGGCACCGGCACGCCGATCGCCTGTGCGTAGAACTGCAGCCCCGTCACCGCGCCGAACAGCAGCGAGCCGATCAGCAGACGGCCCGGGCGCCACGTCGCGAACACGACGAGTGCCAGCGCGATCCAGCCGCGGCCCGAGGTCAGGTTCTCCTGCCACAGGTGCAGATTGACGATCGAATAGTAGCCGCCCGCGAGCCCCGCCATGCCGCCGCCGAACGCGACCGCGCCATAGCGCACGCCGACCACCGGAAAGCCGACCGAGTGCGCGACCTGCGGCGATTCCCCGACCGAGCGCAGCACGAGCCCCGCGCGCGTGCGATACAGAAACCAGCCGATCGCCGCGAACATCAGGAACGCGAGGTAATCGAGCGGCGTGAGCGTAAACAGCGCGGGGCCGAGCACCGGGATTTTCGACAGGCCGGGGATCGTCCACGTATCGATCGTCGCGCGCACCGCGGCCGACGTGTACGGCTTGCCGACGTACGCGGACAATCCGATGCCGAAGATCGTCAGCGACAGGCCGGTCGCGACCTGGTTGGCGAGCATCGTCAGCGTCAGGAACGCGAACAGCAGCGACATCGCGAGACCGGCGCCGATCGCGGCGAGCACGCCGAGCCACGGGCTGCCGGTGATCGACGTGACCGCGTAGCCGCTGACGGCGCCCATCAGCATCATCCCTTCCACGCCGAGGTTGAGCACGCCCGATTTTTCGGCGACGAGTTCGCCGGCGCCCGCGAACATCAGCGGGATCGACGCGGTGATCGCGCTCGACGTGAGCGCGCTGGCTTGCTGGATATCCATATCGAGTTCTGAAAGCGGTTTAGCGAGCTGATTGGCAAGCTCAATGACCCACTGCCACGGCCGAGCGGCGCCGCACGCGGTAGTTCACGAACAGGTCTGCGCCGAGCAGGCAGAACAGCAGCAACCCCTGAAATACGCCCGACAGCGCCTGCGGCAATTGCATCGAGGTCTGCACCGCTTCGCCGCCGAGATACAGCAGCGCCATCAGCAGACTGGCGAGCACGATGCCGAGCGGATGCAAGCGGCCGACGAACACGACGATGATCGCGGTGAAGCCGTAGCCCGGCGACCACGTCGCTTGCAACTGGCCGATCGGACCGGCGATCTCGCCCATGCCGGCGAGGCCCGCGAGGCCGCCGCTAATCAGCAGCGAGGTCCAGATCGTCTTCTTGTCGGAGAAGCCGGCGTAGCGCGCGGCGAGCGGCGCGAGTCCGCCGACGTTCATCCGGTAGCCCGCGAAGCTCTTGCGCATGAACAGCCAGACGAGCGGAATCGCGATCAGCGTGAGGAACACGGACGCGTTCAGGCGCGTGCCGCGCAGAAATTTCCAGTGCCAGTCGCCATACAGCGTCGGAAACAGCGCGTCGCCGCTGAACATCTCCGACAGCGGAAAGTTCATGCCCTGCGGATCGCGCCACGGGCCGCTCACCAGGTAGATCAGCAGTTGGGTCGCGACGTACGTGAGCATCAGGCTCACGAGAATCTCGTTGGTATTGAAACGGCTCTTCAGGAACGCGGGAATTGCAGCCCACGCCATGCCGCCGAGGATGCCCGCGAGCATCATCGTCGGCAGGATCCACCAGCCGCTCGCCTGATCGAAATAGATCGCGACGCCGCTTGCCGCGATGCCGCCGAGCAGCATCTGCCCTTCGGCGCCGATGTTCCACACGTTCGCGCGATAACCGATCGCGAGACCGAGGCCGATCAGGCACAACGGCGACGCCTTCAGCAATAGCTCCGACCAGCCGTTGATGCTCGACAGCGGCTCGATGAAGAACGCGTGCATCGCCTGCAACGGGTCGCGGCCGACGAGGCCGAAAATCAGAAAGCCGATCGCGAGCGTCAGCACTGCGGCGATCAGCGGCACGGCGAGCTGCATCGTGCGCGAGGGCGTGGTGCGGGCTTCGAGTCGATAAGGAAGCATCATGGGTGGCGTGGGTTTGTTCGGGTTCTGTTCTTCAGGGTCCGCATTCGAGTGCGTGCTTTGCGTTTTGGCTTGGCCGGCGGGCAACACCTCGCCTCACGCATGCGCCGGTTGGTCTGCCGCAGGCGCCGCGCCCTCGCGGTCGCCGAATAGCCCCGCCATCCAGCGGCCGATTTCCTCGGCGTTGGTCGCACCGGTCGCGCGCACCGGCGAGAGCCGCCCACCCGCGAGCACCGCGATGCGATCGCAGATATCGAACAGCTCTTCCAGTTCCTCCGAGATCACCAGAATCGCGACGCCGCACGCGGACAGATCGAGCAGTTGTTGACGGATGAACGCGGACGCGCCGACATCGACGCCCCATGTCGGCTGCGCGACCACCAGTACCTTCGGCGCCTGCAAAATCTCGCGGCCCATGATGTATTTCTGCAGATTGCCGCCCGACAGACTTTGCGCGAGCGCGTCGGGGCCGCCGCAGCGCACGTCGAACGCGTCGATGCAGCGCTTCGCGAACGCGCGCATCGCGCCCGCCCTGATCCAGCCCGACTTGACCATGCTCTGCCGATGCGCGGTCAGCAACGCGTTGTCAGCAAGGCTCATCGCCGGCACCGCTCCGCGGCCGAGCCGCTCCTCGGGCACGAAGCCAAAGCCGAGCGCGCGCCGGCGGCCCGCGCCGAGGCGCGCGGCCGGTCTGCCGCAGATCTTGATCGCGTCGGCCGGCAGGCTGCGTTTTTCAGCGCGCTTTTCTCCGGACAACGCCGCGAGCAGTTCCGCCTGGCCGTTGCCCGACACACCGGCAATGCCGAAGATCTCGCCCGCATGCACGCTGAACGACACGTCGCGCAACGACGTGCCGAACGGATCGTCGCTCGCGACCGACAACTGCCTGACGTCGAGCAGCACCGCGCCCGGCTTGTGCTCGCGCCGCGTGTAGTCGGGCAGCGAGTGGCCGACCATTAACTGCGCGAGCGACGCATGCGTCTCGTTCTTCGGCGTCACATTGCCGGTCACGCGGCCGCCTCGCATCACGGTCGCGGTGTCGCACAACTCCTGGATTTCGTCGAGCTTGTGGCTGATGTAGAGAATGCTGCAGCCTTCGGCCGCGAGCCGACGCAGCGTCGTGAACAGCTTGCGGACCGCCTGCGGCGTCAGCACCGAGGTCGGTTCGTCCATGATCAGGAGACGCGGATTCTGCAGCAGGCAGCGCACGATTTCGACGCGCTGGCGCTCGCCGACGGTGAGGCTGTGCACGTGCCGTTGCGGATCGATGTCGAGCCCGTAGTCGGCCGACACCTCGCGAATGCGTTTCGCAAGGGACTTCAGATCGAACGGTTCGTCGAGCGCGAGCGCGATGTTTTCGCCGACCGTCAGCGTTTCGAACAGCGAGAAGTGCTGGAACACCATGCCGACGCCGAGCTTGCGCGCGGCCGCCGGGCTCGCGATGTCGACCGTCTCGCCTTCCCAGCGGATCTCGCCGGCGTCGGGCCGCACCGCGCCGTAGATGATCTTCATCAGCGTGCTCTTGCCCGCGCCGTTCTCGCCGAGCACCGCGTGGATTTCGCCGGGCGCGACGACGAGCGTGACGTCGTCGTTGGCGCGCACGGCCGGGTACTGCTTGGTGATGCCCGTCAGCGCGAGCCGGGGCACCGCCTGGCCGGTGAGTGGTGCGCCGTCGCTAAGTGGAGTGTCGCTCATGAGATTCCGTAGTGCGTTTGAGACGCCGCTTGCTGCCTGAATACCGCCGGGTCGACGTCGATGACGTCCACCGTGCCGACGGGCGATCCGTCACCACAACCGAATGACGATACCTAATTCGACCCACTCAGTCGAGTTGACAAAATTCCCGCAAACCCGCGCCGCTACAAGCTCTGCGGGTATGTCACCCTTGACGTCGTTTTTCGTCCATATTAAAACGCATATACCCCCACGTCCGTTCGATCAGCCAGCACATATATTTCGGAGAATCCATGAGCCAGCAACGCGAGGCGATCGACACGTACCTGCTGCGCGTGTTGCACACGCTACTGATGGAGCGCAGCGTCACGCGCGCCGCCGTCAAACTGAATCAGTCCCAGCCCGCGATCAGCGCGGCGCTGCGCCGTCTGCGCGACATCACCGGCGACCCGCTGCTGGTGCGCGGCAAGTCCGGCATGGTGCCGACCGAATACGGTTTGCGCCTGCTCGAACCGGTGCAGAACGCGCTGCGCGAAATCGAGCGCATCAAGTTCCAGCAGCACAACTTCGATCCGGCCACATCCATCCGCTGCTACCGGATCGGCTGTCCCGATTACCTGAACGTGCTGTTCGTGCCGACGGTCGTCGAACGTTTTCGCCAGGCCGCGCCGAACGCGACGCTCGAATTCCATTCGCTCGGCCCCGCGTTCGACTACGAACTCGCGCTCGAGGACGGCAAGCTCGACATCGTGGTCGGCAACTGGCCGGAGCCGCCCGAGCAATTGCATCTGTCGAACCTGTTCGTCGATCAGATCGTCTGCCTGATGAGCAACTCGCATCCGTTCGCCAAACGTGGCGGGCTCACGCTCGACCAGTACCTGAACGCACCGCATCTCGCGCCGACGCCGTACTCGGTCGGCCAGCGCGGCGCGATCGACGTGCATCTCGCGCGCGAGCGGCTCAAGCGCCATGTGGTCGTCACGCTGCCCTACTTCAATCTCGCGCCGTACGTGCTGATCAAATCCGATCTGATCTTCACGACGACGCGCCTCTTTGCCGACTACTACGCGAAGTTCCTGCCGCTGACCGTGATGCCCGCGCCGCTCGACTTCCCGCCGATGCAGTACTACCAGCTGTGGCACGAGCGCGTGCACTACTCCGACGAAGTGCGCTGGCTGCGGGGGCTGGTTGGCGAGGCGACCCGGACGTTGATCGACAAGCCCTGAGCCCGCATGCGGCGCCGCTCAGAGATCAACGACTCGCGGCATCCGCGCATCAGAGCGTGAGTGCCGCCCCTTCCGCTCAAGCTCAAGCCGCCGCCTCGTAAAGCTGCCGCGCGAGCACGTTATGCCGCTCGATCACCGGCCCGAGTTCGAGCGTCGCCAAGCGCCCCTCCTTCACCACCACCTTGCCGTCGATCACGCTATAGCTGACCTGCGACGGCGCGCAGAATACCAGAGCCGCCACCGGATCGTGCAGTGCGCCGGCAAACTGCGGCTGACTCAGATCGAACGCGACGAAATCCGCGGCCATGCCAGGCGCGAGCGCGCCGATGTCGTCGCGATTGAGCACGCGCGCGCCGCCCACGGTCGCGATTTCGAGCGCCTCGCGCGCGGTCATCGCATCGGGCCCGAAACCGACGCGCTGCAACAGCAGCGCCTGGCGCACTTCGGCGACCATCTGCGCACCGTCGTTCGACGCCGAGCCGTCGACACCGAGCCCAACCGGCACGCCCGCGAGCCGCATGCGCTTGACCGGCGCGATGCCCGACGCCAGCCGCATGTTCGAGCATGGACAGTGCGCGACGCCGGTGCCGGTGCGGGCGAACAGCGCGATGCCCGAGTCGTCGAGTTGCACGCAGTGCGCATGCCATACGTCGCGGCCGACCCAGCCGAGATCGTGCGCATACTCGGCCGGCGTCATGCCGAACTTCTCGCGGCTGTATTCGACGTCGTTGACGTTCTCCGCCAGATGCGTGTGCAGCGACACGCCGTACTGGCGCGCGAGCAGCGCCGATTCGCGCATCAGGTCGCGGCTCACCGAAAACGGCGAGCACGGCGCCACGACGACGCGCAGCATCGCGTAACGGCCGTCGTCGTGATACGTCTCGATCAGACGCTGCGTGTCCTTCAGGATGTCCGCTTCGCGCTCGACCACCGAATCGGGCGGCAAGCCGCCGTCTTTCCGTCCTACGCTCATGCTGCCGCGCGCCGCATGAAAGCGCATGCCGATGCGGCGCGCCGCGGCGATGCTGTCGTCGAGACGGCTGCCGTTCGGATAGATATACAGATGGTCGCTCGACGTCGTGCAGCCCGACAACAGCAGCTCGGCCATCGCGGTCAGCGTCGATACTTCGATCATGTCGGGCGTGAGGTTCGCCCACACCTTGTACAGATTCGTCAGCCAGCCGAACAGCTCGGCGTTCTGCGCGGCGGGAATCGCGCGCGTGAGGCTCTGGTACATGTGGTGATGCGTATTGACGAGGCCAGGAATCACCAGGTGGCCGCGCAGGTCGAGTACCTGATCGGCCGTTTGCGGCAGTTGCGCGGTCGGCCCGACCGCGACGATCCGGTTGTCCTCGATAAATAGCCCGGCGTCGCGCAATTCGCGCCGCTCGCCATCCATCGTGACCAGCACGTCCGCGTGCTTCACGAGCATCGTTTTGCCGGGTTGTTTCAGTGCTTCATTCATCGTTATTCGTCTGTCCGCCTGATTGCCTGCATGCAAAGCCGTTCGAACGCGATGCGGCGGCACGCCACCGTGCCGCCGCGTTCGGTTGAACGCCGTTGGCCCGGTTACCCAGCGTGAATCGCCGTCTTCGGGGTTTGCCGTGCCAAAGGCCTGCCTTTGCACGGGTGTGTCGCACAGCGCTTACCTTCGGTAGCCAAAATCCCGCTGGCAACTCGCGCGGTTGCGATACCCAACTTCACACCGCCAATATAGTGGTGCATTTTTGGCGCCGGTACGATCGGCCGATGAGCCGGCGCGGCTTTCGACTGGCTGTCCATCATGCGCGAACTATTATCTTTCCTATCGCTCGCGCGCTGAACAGGGCATCCTTTTTACAATGGCTGCCACGGCGCTCGCTTCAATTCGCCGACGGGTATGTAGCCACTGACGTGGAGCCTCGATCCGCCGCAAACGTAATGGATCGGGCCGCCGCCGACACCTCGCATTCACACAAGGACAATTGCGAATGGGCAAGCTCACTACCCACGTGCTCGACACCGCGAACGGCCGTCCCGGCGCAGGCATTAAGGTCGAACTCTTCGCGCTCGCCGGAGACACGCGCCGCGCACTCAAAACCACTGTCACCAATCACGACGGCCGCTGCGACGAGCCGCTGCTCGAGGGCGACGCGCTCGTCGCTGGCGAGTACGAACTCGTGTTCGGCGCGGGCGACTACTTCGCGTCGCTCGGCACCAGGTTGCCGGAACCGCGCTTCGTCGATCGCGTTGTGCTGCGCTTCGGCGTCGCCGATGCCAGCGCGCACTATCACGTGCCGCTGCTGGTGTCGCCGTTTTCGTACAGCACGTATCGGGGCAGCTAGCCCTGCCGGATGCAAGCCGCGTCCGCTTCGGCACGAACAGACACCAATACGCACAAGCGCCCCGCGATACCCACAACAAGCCGCGCTGCGTCTTCTATCCGCAGTCGGCGCGATGACCGGCGACGTCGAACGTCATCGCACGCACAACGAATCAGAAGTGGAGGAGTTTCATGGAAGGCTTTATCACCGACTGGTTGAACCTCGCGATTCGCTGGTTCCACGTCATCGCCGCCATCGCATGGATCGGCGAATCGTTCTATTTCGTCGCGCTCGACAACAGCCTGAAACCGCCGACCGATCCGAACCAGCGCCGTCGCGGCGTGTTCGGCGAGCTGTGGCACGTGCACGGCGGGGGCTTCTACAACATGCAGAAGTACACGGTCGCGCCGCCGGAAATGCCCGAAGACCTGCACTGGTCGAAATGGCCGTCGTACACGACGTGGCTGTCGGGCTTCGGCCTCTTTACCGTGCTGTATCTGTTCTCGCCGAGCACCTACCTGATCGACAAGAACGTGCTCGACATGGGACCGGTGGTCGCTGTCTCCTCGGCGATCGGATTCCTCGCGGCCGGCTGGATCGTCTATGACTCGCTGTGCCGCATTCTCGGCACGCGCGACAAACTGCTCGGCATCTGTGTCGGCGTATATGTGCTGATCGCGGCGTATCTCGCCTGTCATATCTTCGCGGGCCGCGCGGCGTATCTGATCATGGGCGCAATGCTCGCGACGATCATGTCGGCCAACGTGTTCTTCGTGATCATTCCGGGCCAGCGCAAGATGGTCGACGCGATGCTCAAGGGCGACACGCCGAACCCGATCTACGGCAAGCGCGGCAAGCAGCGCTCGGTGCACAACACCTACTTCACGCTGCCGGTCGTGTTCGCGATGCTGTCGAACCACTACGCGATGACCTATACGCATCCGTACAACTGGGCGGTGCTCGTCGTCATCATGCTGGCCGGCGCGCTGATCCGTCAGTTCTTCGTGATGCGCCATCGCGGCCAGGTGTTGTGGTATCTGCCGCTCGTCGGCGTCGCGCTGATGTGCACGGCGCTCGTGTGGACCATGCCGCGTCCGGTGGTGCCGCAGGCGCAGGCCGCCAACGCGCCGACGCTGAAGGTCGCCGACATCGCGCCGGTGTTGCAGCAGCGCTGCGTGGCTTGCCACTCCTCGCATCCGACGATGATGGGCAGCGCGCCCGCCGGCGTGCTGATGGATACCCCCGACGAAATCTCGCAGAACGCACAGCGCATTTACCAGCAGGCGGTCACGTTGAAAGCGATGCCGCTCGGCAACGTCACGCACATGACCGACGACGAGCGGATGAAGATCGCCGCGTGGTTCGAAGGCGGCGCGGCGAAGTAAAGACGTCTGTCGGGATCACGATTCCGGTGCCGAGGTAGAGGCTGGTGTGTGTACGGGCTTGTCGCGAGAGCGGCAAGCCCGTTGTCGTTTGGGGAGGAATGGCGGGGGCAGTCAGTGGCATCGATACATTAGATTTGTCGCCCTTGGGCCACAAACTAAGCCAAAGATGCATAAAATGTAGCCCTAGAGGCACAAAAACAAACAAACTTGTTGTAACTCTTGGGCTACAATAAATGGCAAATACGTTGAATTTGACGCCCTGAGGCCACAAATGACCAACCTCGCCGATGTCTCGGACATGCTGAAAGCCGTACGACGCGACAGCAAGCTATCGCAGGAAGAGCTTGCGCGCCGCGCGGGCGTGGCCCGCACGACCGTCGCGCGGATGGAGACGCTCGCCAAAAACGATATGAGCGTGTCCGTGCTCGTGCGCCTGCTCGAAGCCGCCGGTTACGACCTCAAGTTCGTCGCGCATGGACATGGCCGCACGCTCGAAGACATCCTCGCTGAACAGCGCAGCCCGGACGCGCAGCCATGAAGCTCGACGTTCAGGTACTGGGCAAGAACGTTGCCACGCTGTTTCGCGAGCGCGACGACTATGTCCTCAAATACAACCGCGATGCGAGCGCGGCCGACTTCGTCAGTCTGACGATGCCGGTGCGCGAAGAGGCCTGGCGCTGGCCGCGCGACCTGCATCCGTTTTTCCGGCAGAACCTGCCCGAGGGCTATCTGCTGAATCTGATCCGCGAGCAATTCGGGCCCTTGCTCGACGGAACCGATCTGTCGCTGCTCGCCGTCGTGGGTTCGATGGGGATCGGCCGGGTCACCGTGACGCCAGAAGGCGTGGCGCCGGGCACCGAACTGGAGGCGCTCGACGTCCAGCACATCCTGCACGGCGACAACACCGCCGAACATTTTGCGCAACTGGTGCGTGAATACGCGCGAGCGGCCATTTCAGGTGTCGTGCCGAAGTTCATCGCGCCGGAAGCGCAGCCTGCCGCATCGACACCGTTGCGGCTCGGAAAGCCGACGATTCGAACGAGCCGTCACATCGTCAAAGGTTCGGACGACAACACGCCCTTTCTCGGTTTCAACGAGTTCCATTCGATGCGGGTGCTGGAGCGGCTCGGGGTGGCGCCCGTTGCGCGCACCCAGATGTCGGACGATGGCCGGGCGCTCGTCGTCGAGCGCTTCGATGTCGACGAAGATGGACTGCCGGCGTACGGCGTCGAAGACCTGTGCGGCCTGCTCGGTTTGCCGCCGCACGAAAAATACAATTCGACCAGCGAGAAAATGCTCAACGCGGCAAGAGCGTATCTGCTCGATCGCGACACCACGCGAACGCAGCTCCAGCAGCTCGGCTGGCATCTGCTGACCAACTACGTCGTGCGCAATGCGGACTGCCACACCAAGAACGTCGCGCTGTTCTATACGTCGGTCGACGATGTCGCGTTCACGCCCGTCTACGATGTCGTGACGACCCAGGCTTATCCGCGCTTCGCCGCCAATCCGCCGGGCCTCGCCATCGACGGCCGCAAGACCTGGGCAGCCGGTAAAACGCTGGAACGCTTTTTCAACACGCGCATGGGCATCGCTCCGCGGCAATATGCGCAAATGGTCGAGGCGCTGTGCGACTCGGCTGTCGACGTCGGTCACGAGTTGATCGAGGCAGCGCGCAACGAACCGCAGTGGCGCACGGTCGCCAAGCAGATGCTGCATGCGTGGGACGACGGCATGACATCGCTGCGTTCGCCAAAGAAGAGCCTGCAATTCAGCGGGCTCAAGCCGGCCATCGAAGCAGCGGGATTTTCGGCGCCGGAGCCGCCCGAGCTGTCAAGAGAAGTCATCGGGCATTCGCCGCTGCTCGGCAGGCGCAAGTGATCGTGATCCATGCAAGAAAGCCCGCGACGTAACGCACGTCGCGGGCTTTTCTTTTCAACCGCAACGCTACCGGCTACCCGGCAGCTGCATTGCCATCAAACCGCCACCGCGCTCAACGCATCTTCCGTGAGCCAGAGCGACTCGGCCAGATCCTGCTCGTGCAGATTGAGCCCCTCGCCCCCACGATCGACGACGATAAAGTCGCTCACCTCGCCCAACGCGATCAGCGGATGGTGCCATACGCCCTTCGCGTAGTTGACGCCCTGCCAACCACTCGTGACGAACGCGCGAATCTTCGCCGCGTTCAGTTCGCCCGCGGGTGCGACGACGACCAGATACGGCTTGTCGTTCAGCGGCACGAATGCCTGGCTGCCGAGCGGATGACGCTCGAGCATCTTCACTTCGAACGGCAGCGCGCGCGGCTGGCCACGAAACAGATTGACGAGCGTGCGGCCGTGCTCGTCGGTCACGTCGACTTTCGCGAGGTCGTGATAGCGGATCGTCGTGCCGCGGTTGATCGGAATCTGCTTCGCGCCTTCGAGTTCGATCACGTCGCCGAATGCGGCGAACGCCTCTTTCGTCAGCGGTTCGATGGCGAGCGTTTTCATTCGAGCGTACCCCATAGACGCAGACGCGACACACCGCCGTCCGGATAGATGTTGAAGCGCACATGCGTGACGGGCCCGAGCGCCGCGATCTCGCTTTCGAAGAAATGCTGCTTGTCCATCTGCAGTTTCTGCTCGCCGAGCAGCACCGGCCAGAACATCGCCTGCGTGACGAGCGAGCTATCGGTGCCTCCCTTCACGTACGCGGCCTGGATCGAGCAG
Organism: Paraburkholderia youngii; assembly: GCF_013366925.1. Taxonomy (NCBI): domain Bacteria; kingdom Pseudomonadati; phylum Pseudomonadota; class Betaproteobacteria; order Burkholderiales; family Burkholderiaceae; genus Paraburkholderia; species Paraburkholderia youngii. The sequence goes on along the minus strand of NZ_JAALDK010000001.1, from coordinate 4,277,911 downwards.
CGATCCGGATAGTTGCCCTTGAAGTGCGCGGTGTCGACTTCGATCTTGCGGATCACGCCCGGCTGCGCGAGCGCGATGATCGCCCAGTCGTTGCCCGGCTCGCGACGACGACGCGTTTCCCAGCCATCCCCCATATTCACGCCGCGGCGCGGCATCAGCAGCGTCGAGGCCGCGCCGAAGTGCTGGTTGTTCGCGCCGACCAGATACGCGCCGTTTTCCATCGCCGCGAGATCGAACTGCTCGGTGCGGCTCGCGCCCGCCCAGTCCACCTGCGGCTGACCGTACACGCGCAGACGCGCGATGCCGCCGTCCGGATAGATGTTCACGCGCAGATGCGTGTACGCGTTCGCGTCGGCGACTTCGAGGTAGTGGTGGCTATTGCCCTGCAACGTGGTGGACGGCACGATCTCGGTCCATTGCGTCGACTGGTTCGGCTCGCCATCGACGGCCCGCGCCGCTTCCACCGACGCCGCCGGCGGGAAGTTGCCGGTGAAGTGGCTGGTGTCGAGGTCGAGTCCCTTGATCACGCCCGGCCGCGCGAGCTTGACGACGCACCAGTCGTAGCCGGTCGTGCGCTTGCGGCGCGTTTCCCAGCCGTCCATCCACTTGCCGTTGTCGTCGTACTTGCCCGGAATGAAGACGGCCGGTTCCGGATTCAGCATGCGGTCCTTCGGCGCGAAGAATTCGTCGCTAGCCTCGAGCGCCTGCGCGCCCAGACGCGGGTCCGCCAGATTCACGTAACGGCGCGTGAATTCCGGTGCGTTGGGGTCGAGAATCGGAAGTGCCATCTTTGTCGTCCTTGATATCGATTGGTGCGGGAAAAACGTTGCGGCTCGTTGCGTGACGCGGTGCGCGTCACACGCGGATCAGGTCGTCGAGCCGCAAACGTGCAATGCGATAGATCTGATCGAGGCTCGCGCGCATTTCGTCGGCCCGGCTATTGTTCACGCGCGATTCGAAGTTCGCGATGATGCCGTGGCGGTCATAGCCGCGCACCGCGAGAATGAACGGAAAGCCGAACTTCTCGCGATATGCGTGATTGAGCGCATGCAGCTTGTCGAACTCTTCCTGCGTGCATTGCGCGAGCCCGGCGCCGCTTTGCTCGCGGGTCGATTCGGCGGTTAGCTCGCCACGCACCGCGGCCTTGCCGGCCAGCTCCGGGTGCGCGTTGATCAGCGCGAGCTGCTTGTCCTCGCCCGAGGTTTCGACGATCTGCGACATGCTGCGATGCAGTTCCTCGATGCTCGCGAACGGCCGCTGCCGCGCCGCAATCTCCGCGACCCACGGCGAGTGCTCGAAGATGCCCGACAGCGTCGCAACGAACGCGTCGGTCGAGAGGCTGTTGAGTTGGTCCAGGGTGTATTGCATCGCCTTCATGCCGCAGCCTCGCGGTTGTCCTGTTGGTAAGGATGAGTCTCGTGCCAGTGCCGCGCGATATCCATTCGCCGCGACACCCATACGCGATCGTGCTGTTCGATGTGATCGAGAAAGCGCTGCAGCGCGCGGAAACGCCCCGGCCGTCCGAGCAGCCGGCAGTGCATACCGATCGACAGCATCTTCGGCACTTCGTCGCCCTCTTCGTACAGCACGTCGAACGCGTCGCGCAGGTAGGTGAAGAAGTGGTCCGCGGTGTTGAAGCCTTGCGGCGTCGCGAAGCGCATGTCGTTGGTGTCGAGCGTGTACGGCACGATCAGTTGCGGCACGCTCTTGCCGCCCGCCACCTCGACGTCCATCCAGAACGGCAGATCGTCACCGTAGTAATCGGAGTCGTACAGGAAACCGCCGTATTCGGCGACCAGCCGATGGGTGTTCGGACTGTCGCGGCCGGTGTACCAGCCGAGCGGCCGCACGCCGGTCACCCGCTCGATCGCCTCCATGCCGAGGCGCATGTGCTCCGCTTCCTTCTCCGGCGACATGTCCTGATAGTGAATCCAGCGATAGCCGTGGCACGCGATCTCATGCCCGAGTTCGACGAACGCCCGCGCGACTTCCGGATTCCGCTCGATCGCCATGCCGACGCCGAACACCGTCAGCGCCAGGTCACGTCTTTCGAATTCGCGCAGGATGCGCCACACACCCGCGCGCGAGCCGTATTCGTAGATCGACTCCATGCTCATGTGCCGCGCCGGATACGCCGCCGCGCCAACGATCTCCGACAGGAACTGCTCGGAACCGGGGTCGCCGTGCAGCACGCAGTTTTCGCCGCCCTCTTCGTAGTTGAGGACGAATTGCACCGCGACGCGCGCTCGCCCCGGCCAGTTCGCGTGCACCGGGTGGCGGCCGTAGCCGATCAGATCGCGTGGGTAGTTCGGGTCGAGTGGCATGGTTTGACGGATGCGTAGTGACGGGACCAGGAATTTGCGTGAAGCTCGCGCATGAAGCTCGAGCTCGAAACCCCTCGGCAACGACGCCGGAACTGACCTTTGCAAGCGCTCGTTCGGAGGCTTCAGCGGCGGCCGAAGCCGCCGCACCGAGTTGACCCAGTGTAGCGAAAACGCCCCGGTGAGCCCATACGGCCGGGCAGATAGTGCGTGTTACAGCGAGTGTATGTGCGCGTCCGCCTGGGTCTCCGCCGAGTCGGCGTTTACCCGCAGCGGGCCGGGGCTGAACGAGGCGAGCGCGCCGTCGTAGCGCTTCGTGAGCGGCCGTGCATAGTCGCCGCGCTTGGCCGTCGCGAGACGCAGCGCCACCAGTGCCTCGGTCCATTTGACGGCCGCCGTCACGCCTTCGATCACCGGCGCGCCGAGCGCGTCCTCGATCTCCGCGCATAGCTCGGCCATGCCCGCGCAACCGAGCACGATCGCGTCCGACCCATCCTCGTCGAGCGCGCGCCGGCATTCGTCGAGGATGATGCGGCGCGCCGCCGAGCCGGGCTTGTCGAGATCGAGCACGGCGACGTCGGTCGCACGCACGTTGCGGCAGAAGCGCTTCATACCGTAGCGCTCGGCCAGATGCCAGGCCATGCCGCAGGTGCGCGCGAGCGTCGTCACGACCGAAAAGCCCGGCGCGAGCACGCTCGCCGCGTGCATCGCCGCCTCGGCAATGCCGATCACCGGCCCGCGCGCCAACTCGCGGGCCGCGTAGAGACCCGGGTCGCCGAAGCACGCGATCACGTAGCCGTCGCAGCCTTCCCGCTCGCCGGCCGCGACTTCGGCGAGCAGACCGGGCGTGGCGAGCGCCTCGTCGTAATAGCCTTCGATCGACGGCGGGCCCATCGTCGGATTGACGGCGATCACTTCGGTGCCGGGCGCGGCGACCTCGCGCGCGCAGTGCCCCATCGCCTCGGTCATGCGGCGCGTCGTGTTCGGATTGATCAGTTTGATACGCATGGCGACTCCTGTTCGACTCATATTGCAGCGGCGAAAACATGGCGCTCCATGAAGCTCAGCGCGCGAGCATCCGGTAAAACAGCGCGCCGAGTCCCGCGCCGATGAACCACGAGAAATTCGCGAGGCCGTCGAGGCCCGGCACCATCACGCAGATCACCGCGATCAGCGCGGCAGGCAGCAACGCGGCCACCGCGCGATAGTTGACGCCGTTGCGATACCAGTACGAGCCGTTCGGCGCAACCGTGTACAGATCGTCGAGCACGATCTTCTGAAGCTTGACCAGATAGAAATCGACGATCAGGACGCCGTACAAAGGTCCGATGAAGCTGCCGAGCACGTCGAGCGTGTAGTGAATCACGGCCGGATTGTTGAACAGGTTCCACGGCGTGATGAACACCGAAGCGACCGCCGCGAGCATGCCGCCCGCACGCCAGCTGATGAGGCGCGGTGCGACGTTCGAGAAGTCGAAGGCCGGCGACACGAAGTTCGCGACGATGTTGATGCCGATCGTCGCGATCGTGAAGGTCAGCGCGCCGAGAATCACGGCCATCGGATAGTCGATGCGGCCCACCGTTTCGACCGGGTCCGTGATCAGCTCGCCGAACACCGGCAGCGTGGCCGCGGTCGTGATCACCGTCACCAGCGAGAACGCGAGAAAGTTGACCGGCAGGCCCCAGAAGTTGCCGCGCTTGACGCTGCGAAAGCTCTTGCCGTAGCGCGAGAAGTCGCCGAAATTCAGCATCGGTCCGGAGAAGTACGACACCACCAGCGAGATCGCCGTGATCATCACCGGCACCACTTCCATGCCGTGATATTTGACGCCGCCGAGGTTGATGCCGATGTTGCGCCAGCCCGCGCGATACACCATGTAGCCGGCGAGAATGAACATCACGACGTAGACGGCCGGACCGGCGAAATCGATGAACTTCTTGATGGTCTCCATGCCATGCCAGAACACCAGCGCCTGCAGTACCCACAGCAGCATGAAGCCGGCCCAGCCGAGCGTCGACAGACCGAGCAGGCCATGCCGATGCACGTCCGCGTATGGCAGCAGTTGCGGCACGAACTTCAGCACGACGATCACGAGCGCGCTCGACGCGAGATAGGTCTGGATGCCATACCACGCGACCGCGATCAGGCCGCGGATCACCGCGGGCACGTTCGCGCCGAGCACGCCGAAGGTCGCGCGGCACGCGACCGGATACGGCACGCCGTTCAGCTGGCTCGGCTTCGCAATCAGGTTGCACAGCACGTTCACGAGCGTGATGCCGACGAGCAACGCGACCAGCACCTGCCAGCTCGTCAGGCCGAGCGCGAAGAGACTCCCCGCGAATACGTAGCCACCCACGCTATGCACGTCCGACATCCAGAACGCGAAGATGTTGTACGCGGTCCAGTTCTGCGCGCGCAGCGGCGCGAGGTCCGCGTTGTAGAGCCGCTCGCTGTAGCCGGCCGGCATCGACGGACCGGTCTGGGCCGTGCCTTCCGGATAGTTGGAGATGGGGTGACTGCCTGGCGCTGCACTGAACTGAGCCATGATTCCTCCTTTGGATAGGGACCGTCGAAAGCGCATCGACGGACATTGCATCGGCCATGCCAGTTGCTCGCTTCTTGCCCTGTATGGGTCGCAGAAGTCGGCGTCGTGGTCCCGGACCGTGCCGCGCGTGTCTCCGTACTGACGTACTTGTGGTTGTCGCATCGCCGGCCGCCGCGGATTTCCGGCGATGCGTCGCTACCCTAAAGTCCGTCGTCTCGCGACGGACGTGCGTGTTCAGGCCGGCGGCGCTCACGCGAGGCCGCCCTGCCGTGCATCTATCGGTTCAGTTCGATTCAGTGCGGCGCGCACCACCAACGGGCGCTCGCCTGCTACCTGCCTCAGCCTGGGGTGGAGTCGGCTTCGGCTCTTTACGTTGATGTTTCTTTCGGCGCGAGCGCACCGAATACTTCGTGCAGATCCGCTGCACCGCGCGCGGGGCGCTCCAGCATCTTCAACTCGACGCTTTGCAGATGGCGCGACATCAGCGCGGCCGCCTGCTTTGCATCGCCGGCGTCGAGCGCGGCGAGAATCGCTTCGTGGTCCTCGAACGAGCACGGGCTGCGTCCGAGCGACTCGTACAGCGCGGAAATCAGCGTGGAACGCGCGACCAGCCCGTTCAGGCAATCGCACAGCACCGAGTTGCCGGTCAGGTTCGCGAGCTCCGTATGAAACTCGCCCGACAAGCGGATCCATGCCGGAAAATCCCGCGTTTCGAATGCCTTGCGTTCCCGGCCGATCATGCCGCCGATGTTCTTCAGACGCCGCATGCCGTGTCCGCTACAGATCTTTTCGACGACGGCCAGCTCGATGATGCGGCGCATTTCGAACACCTCGTGCACCTCCTGCAACGACGGACTCGCGACGAACGCGCCACGGTTCGGCTCGAGATCGACGAGCCGCTCACCTGCCAGCTGCGACAGCGCCTGACGGATCGGGCCGCGCTTCACGCCGAATACTTCGCATAGCTGAGCTTCGGTGAGCTTCGCGCCGGGTGCCAGCCGATGCTCGAGGATCGCCGCGCGGATGCGCTCGGCGATTGCTTCGGGCTTCGAACTGTTCGCGACTGATTCGGTGTCGGACATGATTGGCGTCTCGGTATGTTGGTCATCATAGGACGGACACAAATATTGTCAACAATTTTTGCGTCAATTTTCGACAGTTCTCGTGCTGCGTTGCGTCAGGGAACGCCTGCAAGTCAAGCTGCGCGGCTGTCTGACGGAAATATTCCCCGTTTTCACGGCGCCAAGCCGACCGTTGGCGGCCGGGTTTTTGTCAACAAAAACAGAAAACATTGGCGACGGGTGTGGGAGGTGGTGAGCTGCATAATGCAGACAGTTAGTTGCGTTGATAACGCGAAAAAAAGCGGGCTATTCGCCCGCCTCTGCCCCACCCACGCGGGCTTCAGCCAAGGCTCGGATAGCCCGATGCCGTCAGCCTGAAGCCATGCGCATTCGCGACCAGATGCGCATTAGCGCCGACCGGCAGCGTCACCATGTTGTGGACATGCCCGAACTGCAGCCCCGTCACGACTGGAATGCCGATCAGCGAGCGCACTTGCTCGACCATCGCCTGCAGGTCGTAGCCATTGTCGTAGTCGTAGGGCTTGCCGCCCGTGAAGTCGCCGAGCACGAGCGCCTGCTGCTGCGCGAGGATGCCGGCCAGATGCAGCTGATAGATCATCCGCTCGATGCGGAACGGCTGCTCGTTGACGTCTTCGACGAACAGGATGCCGCCCTGCACCGGCGGCATGTACGGCGTGCCGACCAGCGACGCCACCACCGCCAGATTGCCGCCCCACAGCGTGCCCGTCACATCGACGTTCTGCGCTTGCGGCGTGTTGCTCGCAATCGTGAGGGTCGGCTGCGTCAATGCCGACCAGAAATGCCGCATCGTGAATTCGCTGAGTTCCTCGGCGCCGAAATCGCTCATCAGCATCGGGCCGCCAAAGGTCTTCAAGCCGGCGCGCGCGAGCAGCGCCAGTTGGATCGCGGTGAAGTCGCTGTGACCGACGAGCGCGATCGGCTGATCGGTGAGCCGCCGCTGCAGGCCTTCGTAGTCGAGACCGTGCAGAATCCGCACCGCGCCGTAGCCGCCGCGCACGGCCAGCACGACATCGGGCAACTCGCGCGATGGATCGGCGAGCCGGTTCAGATCGGCCGCGCGCTCGCCGTCGGTGCCGGCGAAGCGCTGGTAGCGGCGCTTTGCGGCCGCCTCGCCGTCGACACGATGCCCCTGGGCCCGCAACCGATGCAACGCGCGATGCAACACCTCCGGATCATGCGGATAGCCGGATGGCGCAATCAATTCGATGGTGCGATGAGCGGTCATGGCGAGACCCGTTGGGCGTTGTTGTTTTAGAGCGGCGTGGTTGGGGGCGGTTCGCTGCTCGGGGGTGTTGCGGGGTCAGTGGCGGTGCCAACGGACCCTTCAGCCACTTCACCACGAGCCGCCGCGCGCGCTGCGCGGCTCGCGCGACGCCGCTCGGCAAAAAACGACCTGAGCGCGGCACCGCATTCGGCTTCGAGGACACCGCCGCTGACCGTCGTGTGATGGTTCAACTGGGGATTCGCGAACGCATCGACCACGCTGCCGCACGCGCCGGTTTTCGGATCGCGCGCACCGAACACGACACGCGCGATGCGCGCGTGCATGATCGCGCCGGCGCACATCAGGCAAGGCTCGAGCGTCACATAGAGCTCGCAACCCGGCAGACGATAATTTTCGAGCGACTGCGCGGCGGCGCGCAGCGCAATCATTTCGGCGTGCGCGGACGGATCGTGCGCGCCGATCGGATGATTGAAGCCCGTGGCGATGACTTCGTCGCCGCGCACCAGCACCGCGCCGACCGGTACTTCGCCGGCCGCGCGCGCTTCTTCGGCTGCGGCCTGAGCGAGCGCCATGAAGCGCAAGTCGCGTTCGGAGACGATGGGAGCTTCGGAATTTACGGGAGGGATGGCAGGACCGGCCACAGGTCGATCAGCCGCCGGCGCGGACACTGCGCCGATGCTAGCGTCAACGGATTTCTCGCCGTCCTCGGTTTGCGCCGAAGAGCCGATCGAGGCGGGACACACGAGCGGCTCGTTCACTGTGAACCTGCTCCCGCCACATCGACATTGCCCACGCGTTCCGACAGACGTTCGGCGATGCGGCGGCAATATTCGCGCGGCAGGACCATTGGGCCGCCGCGCAGCGATTCGAGCGCCATATCGAGCGCGAGCATGCGGGCCTGGAGACGGCAACGGGTCGTCTGATCGCTCACGGCATTCAGCTCCGTTTGCAGGTCGCGCAACGCGCGAAGCTGCTCGACGGCGGGCGGCACGAAGCCCGCATTTTTCAGAATTCGGTTGGCGACGCGCACCTCTTCCGGCACCAACGCGTCGTCGTCGAGGGCCAGCGGCGCGCCCGCGCCCGGCAAGTCGTCGAACTCTCCGCGCGCGGCGGCGGCGGCAATACGCTGTTCGACAAGCGCATCAAGCAATTTCATCTGCAATCCACTACGTTGCGGCCCGAGCATTCTATCAGGGAGTGCACGGGCGTTCAGTGCTCCCCCGACGGCATAAAAGCGCCGATTTGCCGGCTATTCGACGTTTGACGGTGCTTCAGCGTCGACTTAGAGTAGGTCATCGAGCCGTACGACGCGCGCAGCGCTTGACTGGCGCGGCAAGCCATGATTTTCCTCCCGTCGAAGTCGATGCCGCGATGTCATTCAAACCGATCAGCCGTCCAGGTACTTTTCCCGTTGCGCATCCGCGTCCTGTCGGCGCCGTGCAGCCGGTGCGAGGGAGCCCGCACACGTGTCGGCGCATCGGCGTGGGTACCGCGCTGACGGCGATTGCCGCGGCCTTGCTGCTTTCCGGCTGCGGCGTCTTTTGCGGCGGCGCCGCGGCAAGCGGTGGCGCCTATGCCGGAGGCTGCGGGACAAGCGTGCGGTTCTAACGGTTGCCAGGCGATACACCCGCGCATTCGACGCCGCGGTGGCCGGCGCGCCCCCCGCTCCTCAGCTTCGCCCCACCAACGGCCAGCGCGCGAGAACGATATGTTTGGATCGTCCCAGCAGGCTGTGCATCAGCGCAAACTCGCGCACGTTCCAGCATGCCGGCTCGGCCGGACGGCGCTCGATCCACGGCATCCCGTACGCCAGCGTCACGTGCGGCGTAAAACGTGCATCGGGCTCGATGCCGTCGTCCCGCAAGCTCGCTTCGAGCGCATCGTGAAGCGCCTGCAGTCCGCGCACACCGTGCTCGCCGACCAGCACCGCCGGCCCGAGCCGCGGCTTTTTCGCGAAGCTGGCGATCGCGTCGAATTCGACCGTAAACGGCGCCATGCTGACCGCGGCGGCCGCCCGTTTCGCCGCCTCGACCACATCCGCCGGCAAGCCGCCCGCGAAATTGCCGAGATGCCTCAGCGTCACGTGCAAACGGTTCGCCGCGAGCGCTTTGCCGCGCACGCCGCTGCGCCCGCGTACCTCCGCGCAAAGCTGTTGCGCGAACTTCGCCATGCCGGCCGCGGTATTGGCATCGGGATAAACCGCGAAAAAGAGCCCGTCGGTGGGCGGGGGCGGCGCCTCTAGCCCGGGCAACCACAGTTGTTCAGGCATCGTGCCTCGTTCCCTAGCTGAAATTTTTCCGCCAATTCGCATACCGCCGCACAAGCGGCCCATTGCAGCCATGTTACTGTATATTCATACAGTATGACAGGCCATGCGCAATCACAGCGCGCCACTGGCCGGCCGGCTTGCCGATGCGCTTGTACCAAAGCTCGGTGAAGGACTCAGCGGCCGGCGACAACGAATGCTCGGCGCGTCGGATCAGATTCACGTCGCGCGTAACGAGCGGCGCTTCGAGCCGGCGCGCGACCAGATCGCGGTGCGGAAACGACCCCAGCGGAATGCCCGGAAAAATCGCGATGCCAAGACCGCCCATTTGGGGTTACCGCCGAATCGTGCCGTCGAGAGGGGGCGCGGCTCGATCTGGTCTGACATGCCGGTGTCAATCGCGGCGCCGTTCACAACCTGCGAATCCAGCGGCCCAAAACAAAAAACCCGCGAAAACGCGGGCTTTGATGTGTTGTGTTGCCAGGTCGTGCCGGTACGGTCGGGACGGCTGATCACTCCCACTCGATCGTCGCAGGCGGCTTGCCCGAGATGTCATAGACAACCCGGTTGATCCCGCGCACTTCGTTGATGATCCGGTTCGACACATGCCCAAGCAGTTCATGCGGCAGATGCGCCCAATGCGCGGTCATGAAGTCGAGCGTTTGCACCGCGCGCAGCGCGACGACGTACTCGTAGGTGCGCCCGTCGCCCATCACGCCGACGCTCTTCACCGGCAGGAACACCGCGAATGCCTGGCTCGTCAGGTCGTACCACGACTTGCCGGTTTCCTTGTCGATCGTGTTGCGCAGCGTCTCGATGAAAATCGCGTCCGCGCGGCGCAGCAGGTCCGCGAAATCGCGCTTCACTTCGCCGAGAATCCGCACGCCCAGACCCGGGCCCGGGAACGGATGGCGATACACCATCGAGTGCGGCAGACCGAGCTTCACGCCAAGCTCGCGCACTTCGTCTTTGAACAGCTCGCGCAGCGGCTCGAGCAGCTTCAGGTTCAGCGTCTCCGGCAGACCACCGACGTTATGGTGGCTCTTGATGGTCTGCGCGGCCTTCTTGCCCTTGCCCGCCGATTCGATCACGTCCGGATAGATCGTGCCTTGCGCCAGCCATTTCGCGTCGGTCAATTTGCCGGCTTCGGCCTGAAACACTTCGACGAACTCCGCGCCGATGATCTTGCGCTTCGCTTCCGGATCGGTCACGCCGGCGAGCTTGCCGAGGAATGCTTCGCTCGCGTCGACGTGAATCACCTTCACGCCAAGGTGATCGGCGAACAGCGCCATCACCTGCTCGACTTCGTTCAGACGCAGCAGGCCATGATCGACGAACACGCAGGTCAGCTGATCGCCGATCGCGCGATGCAGCAGCGCCGCCGCCACCGACGAATCCACGCCGCCCGACAACCCCAGAATGACGTGCTCGTTGCCGACCTGCTCGCGAATCTTCGCGACGGCTTCGTCGATGTAGTGGCCCATTTCCCAATCGGCCTTCGCGCCGCAGATCTGCAGCACGAAGCGCTCGAGCATCGCGCGGCCCTGCACCGTGTGCGTGACTTCCGGATGCCATTGCAGGCCGTAGAAGCGGCGCTGTTCGTCGGCCATCGCGGCGATCGGGCACGAGTCCGTCGATGCCATCAGCGCGAAGCCCGGCGGCATTTCCAGCACCTTGTCGCCATGGCTCATCCACACCTTGAGCATGCCGTGGCCTTCGGCCGTGGTGAAGTCGCTGATGCCTTCGAGCAGGCTCGTATGGTTGCGCGCGCGCACTTCGGCGTAGCCGAATTCGCGCAGATGGCCGATGTCGACCTTGCCGCCGAGCTGCTGCGCCATCGCCTGCATGCCGTAGCAGATGCCGAGCACCGGCACGCCGAGTTCGAATACGGCTTGCGGCACGCGCGGCGTGTCTTCCTCGGTGACCGAGCTCGGGCCGCCAGACAGAATCACGCCCTTCGGCGCGAAGTCGCGGATGAACGACGCGTCGACGTCGTACGGATGGATTTCCGAATACACGTTGGCTTCGCGAACGCGACGTGCAATCAGTTGGGTGACTTGCGAACCGAAGTCGAGAATCAAGATCTTGTCATGCATGGCAGCGGACGGAATCAGAAGTGAGCGGATACGGAATGCCGCGCACGAGGCGCGGCGATGAGTTCAAAGCGGTCCACGCGGCGACGGTCTCGGCGCGGCGCGGACAGCAAACATTACGATGAAGCACAAAGGCGCGACCAATGGCGGAACTTGCCGCCTGCGATGCGCGCGAACCAAACCCGGTAGCTTCGGCAAACGGCCTGGCGCGCGGCGCTTCAGCCATGAAACGGCGGGCGCGGTGCGCCGGGCACGTCGTTGCTGGTGTCGCGCGCGGCGGGTTCGGATTCGCTCAGGCCAGGCTCGCTTGCAGCCGGACCAAGCGGCGCGGCAGTGGCAACGGGAGCCGCGCCAGCCGGATTCACGGGTCGCGTGACCGGCACGACGGGCTCTGGCACCGGCTCCGCCTGATAGATCGGGAAGCCCGCTGAGGCACGTGGCTCGCGCTTCTGTACGGCATCCTTTTCGGCTTCTTTCGCGGCACGCTTATCAGCCCGGCTGTCGGCCTTGCTCGACGAGGACTTGACCACGCCCCCCTTCTCGCGCCGCCGCACCACACCCGACAGTCGCACGCCGCCAAGCCCGATCACCACCAGCGCGACACCGGCCAGCACCGCCACCATCTGCCCGAAGCCAGTCAGCGACGGCGTATGCAGCCCCAGCAGCCAGACCAGCATCAGCACGCCGATCAGCCAGTGCACATGACCGACGACCTTCGCGACCGTCGAAGTCAGCGCCCCGTCGAACGACGCATGCAGCGCGAGCCATGTGAGCCCGATCAGCGCGACGCCGAACGCCTGGCCGACCAGCATCGGCTCCGTTGGCACCAGTTGCAGCGCGTCGTACAGCGAGATCCACGGCGTCAGCACGAATAGCAGGCCGAACGCCAGCAGCACCAACGCATCGAGGATCAGTACAACGCGCAGCAGTGGCTTCATGGGCGTTTAGTCCACGTGGTAGTTGGGCGCTTCCTTGGTGATTTGCACGTCATGCACATGCGACTCGCGAAGGCCCGCGCCGGTGATTTGCACGAACTCGGCCTTCTCGTTCATTTCGGCGATGGTGCGGCAACCGCAGTAGCCCATGCTCGCGCGCACGCCGCCGATCAGCTGGAACAGGATCGCGTTGACCGAACCCTTGTACGCGACGCGGCCTTCGATGCCTTCCGGCACCAGCTTGTCGATGTTCGCTGAGTTGTCCTGGAAGTAGCGGTCCGCCGCGCCGTCCTTCATCGCGCCGACCGAGCCCATGCCGCGGTACGACTTGTATTGGCGGCCCTGGAACAGGAACACTTCGCCCGGCGACTCTTCGGTGCCGGCGAACATGCTGCCCATCATGACCGCGCTCGCGCCCGCCGCGAGCGCCTTGCTGACGTCGCCCGAGAAGCGCACGCCGCCGTCGGCGATGACCGGCACGCCGGTGCCGTTCAGCGCTTCGGACACGTTGGAGATCGCGGTGACCTGCGGCACGCCGACGCCGGCGACGATTCGCGTCGTGCAGATCGAGCCCGGGCCGATACCGACCTTGACGCCGTCCGCGCCGTATTCGACGAGCGCCTTGGCAGCCGCGGCGGTCGCGATGTTGCCGCCGATCACCTCGACGTGCGGGAAGTTCTGCTTGACCCACTTGACGCGCTCGAGCACGCCCTTGCTGTGGCCATGCGCGGTATCGACGACGATCACGTCGACACCGGCCTGCACGAGCAGTTCGACGCGCTCTTCGTTGTCCGCGCCGACGCCGACCGCCGCGCCCGCGCGCAGCTTGCCGTGCTCGTCCTTGCACGCGTCCGGATGTTCGGTCTGCTTGGTGATGTCCTTGACGGTCATCAGGCCGCGCAGCTCGAACGAGTCGTTGATGACCAGCACGCGCTCGAGGCGGTGGCTGTGCATCAGCGCCTTCGCTTCGGCGAGCGGCGTGCCTTCCTTGACGGTGACGAGGCGTTCGCGCGGCGTCATGATGTTGCGCACCGGCTCGTCCAGACGCTCTTCGAAGCGCAGGTCGCGGTTCGTCACGATGCCGACGAGCTGCGCGCCCTCGACGACCGGGAAGCCCGAAATGCCATGCTGGCGCGACAGCGCGATCACGTCGCGCACTTTCATTTGCGGCGGCACGGTGATCGGGTCGCGCACGACGCCCGACTCGAAACGCTTGACCTTGGCCACTTCACGCGCCTGCTCGGCCGGCGTGAGGTTCTTGTGGATGATGCCGACGCCGCCCATTTGCGCCATGGCGATTGCCAGACGTGCTTCGGTGACCGTGTCCATCGCGGCGGACACGAGCGGCATGTTCAGGGAGATGTTGCGGGTCAGCCGGGTCTTGAGGCTGGTGTCGCGCGGCAGAACATCGGAGAAGGCCGGGACGAGGAGCACGTCATCGAACGTGAGTGCTGTTTGGATCAGACGCATGGCAAATCCTATAGGCGCAAAAGCGAATTATACGCGATACCACCCCGGTTTTCACTGCGCGAACAGCAGCTTAGCGAATTTCAGACGATTTTTTACCGCTCCGGCACGCGCCGATTTCGCTTCGCTTTTCGCGTCGGGTTCGATCGGGTTTCGTTTGCGCGTTCGCAGGCAAACGCTGGACCCTTGGCCGGCGGCCATCGGCGATCGAGCGACACGAATGCAGGATCGAACAAGACGCCCCGTCCGCGAAACCGCTATTCTGCCGCCCATTCCAGGTTATCCAGAAGGGGCAGTCGATGCAGCGCGGTGTCATATATGGGGTCATGGCCGGAGCCTTGTGGGGCGTGGTGTTTCTGGTGCCGCGGGTGCTGCCCGACTTCTCCCCGCTGCTGCTCGTCGCCGGCCGCTATTCGATGTACGGCGTGGTGTCGCTCGCCGCGGCGCTGCCGATCGCGCGCTCGCTCGCCAAACGGCTGAGCCGTGAGGACCTGATCGCGCTCGTCAAGCTCGCGCTGGCCGGCAACATCGTCTATTACCTGCTGCTGACGGCCGCCGTGCACCTGATCGGGATCGCGCCGGCCTCGCTGATCGTCGGCGTGCTGCCAGTCACGGTCACGTTGATGGGCCGGCGCGATCACGGCGCCGTGCCGCTCGCGCGCCTCGCATGGCCGCTCGCGACCGTGATGGCGGGGATCGTGTGCATCAATATCGACGTGTTTACGGTGGCCGGTGCGGCGCCGGTGAGCATCGCGACGCGCTTGCTCGGCGTCGCCTGCGCGGTGGGCGCGCTCCTTTGCTGGACCTGGTTCGCGGTTGAAAACGCCCGCTACCTGCAGCGTCAGACGCATTTCAGCGGCAACGAATGGTCGGTGCTGTGGGGCGTCGTGACGGGCGCGCTCGGCGGCGCGTTGTGGCTGGTGTTCGCGGTGCTGCCGGCCGGCGGCCCGCAGGGCGAACTGGCCGACGCCCGCTGGCACACGTTCTGGCTGCTCAACCTGGTGCTCGCGATCGGCGCGTCGTGGCTCGGCAACGGTCTGTGGAATGCCGCGGCAAAACGGCTGCCGCTGACGCTGTCCGGCCAGATGATCGTGTTCGAGACGCTATTCGCGCTGCTCTATGCGTTCATTTACGACGAGCGCCTGCCTCGCCCGCTCGAACTCGCGGCGATCCTGCTGCTGGTGGCGGGGGTCTGGCGGTCGGTGCGCCGACATTCGGACGACGATTCGTCGGGTACGGCGCGCATCGAGGGCAGGGACGAGAAGGCGCAAACGGCGGCGCCTTGAGGTGATGTGACGTGATGATGTGACACGGGCGGCGGGCGAAAAAATTCACCGCCCCGCCGACTCGCGCCGCCTAGCGCGAATCCTTGTTCAACCAGCGCCGCCCCTCGATCGACCCGGCCTTGCGCGTCTTTTCGACGCGCCGTTGGCGCGACACCTTCGGATCGACCAGTAAAGGCCGGTAAATCTCGACGCGATCATGGTCGGCCAGCACCGTATCGAGCGGCTTGAGCTTGCCGAACACGCCCACCTTCTGCGTGTTCAGATCGATCGACGGAAAACGCCGCAGAATCCCGCTTGCGTCGATCGCCTGCCTCAGCGTCGCGCCCGCGGGCAACTCGACCGCAATCAACGCCTGCTCGCCGGCGAGCGCATAGCAGACCTCAACCGTTAGCCGCGCGCTCATGCCTGACCATAGCGCTGATTGGCGCGCTTCACGAAAGATTCGACGAAGGTATTGGCGATGTGATTGAACACCGGCCCGATGATCTTCTCGAGCAGGATGCTGGTGAACTCGTAGTGCAGCGCGAATTCGATCTTGCACGCATCCGCGCGCAGCGGCGTGAAGCGCCAGAAACCGGTGAACTTGCGAAACGGACCATCGGCGAATTCCATGTCGATGCGCGTGGGGCGCTCCATCGAGTTGCGCGTGGCGAAATGCTGCTTGATGCCCTTGAAGTTGATATCGATCCGCGCCTCCATGCTGGTGTCGTCCCGGTGACGAATTTCGATGCCGCCGCACCATGGCAGGAAGTTGGGGTAATCGTCGACGTCGGTGACGAGGTCGAACATCTGTTCCGCCGAATGGCGAATCAACACGGTTTTCTGGACATCTGCCATAAATTGAACAGCGCGTGGCAAGGGTGGATGAGCGCGGCGGGCTTTCCTTGTCCCGCTTTGCTAAAATCGTAATTTTAAACGAGTTGGGCACTTTCCATTCATGAGCATCATCGACAACAGAAAAGCCTTCTACGACTATTCGGTCGAGGA
Source organism: Paraburkholderia youngii (assembly GCF_013366925.1). Lineage (NCBI taxonomy): Bacteria > Pseudomonadati > Pseudomonadota > Betaproteobacteria > Burkholderiales > Burkholderiaceae > Paraburkholderia > Paraburkholderia youngii. Next base: position 4,261,683 of record NZ_JAALDK010000001.1, on the reverse strand, counting down.
ACGCTATGAGGCCGGCCTCGTGCTCGAAGGATGGGAGGTCAAGGCGTTGCGCGCAGGGCGCGGCCAGATCAAGGAAGGCTACGTGGTGATCCGCAACGGCGAGTTGTTTCTGATCGGCACGCACATCAGCCCGCTGCCCGAAGCGTCGACGCACATCCATCCCGATCCGGTGCGCACGCGCAAGCTGCTGCTGCATAGCGAGGAAATCAGCAAGCTGATCGGCAAGGTCGAGCAGCGCGGCTACACGCTCGTGCCGCTGAATTTTCACTACAAGAACGGTCGCGTCAAATGCGAGATCGGCCTCGCGAAGGGCAAGAAGATGCACGACAAGCGCGAGACCGAGAAGAAGCGCGACTGGGAGCGCGAGAAGGCGCGTTTGATGCGCTCGCCGACGTAAGCGCGATTCGTTTGCGGCTCACGCAGAAAAATGGCCCGCACATCGATGGCGGGCCATTTGCTTTTTGTCACGCGCTCATTGCGCGCCGATTGCTCAGTTCGTCAGCGCAGGTCGCTTCGCGGCGGCTCCGCTGCCGCCCTGCCCTTGTTCACGATCGTCAGCGCAGACGCGATCATCGAACTCATGTTCGACATGTCGCCCGGCACGATCAGTGTCGTCCCCTGCTTCGCGAGGTTCGAAAACGCGTTCACGTACTGTTCGGCCACTTTCAGATTGACCGCGTCCATGCCGCCGTTCAGTTGGATCGCCGCGGCGATCTTCTGGATCGCCTGCGCGTTCGCCTCGGCCACCGCCAGAATCGCCGCGGCCTGGCCCTGCGCCTGGTTGATCGCCGCCTGCCGCTCGCCTTCGGACGTCTGGATCGCCGCCTCGCGGCCGCCCGACGCGATATTGATCTGCTCCTGCTTGCGCCCTTCCGAGGCCGCGATCAGCGCGCGCTTCTCGCGCTCGGCGGTGATCTGCGCCTGCATCGCGTGAAGGATTTCCTTCGGCGGCGTCAAATCCTTGATCTCGTAGCGCAGCACTTTTACGCCCCAGTTCGAGGCCGCCTCGTCGAGCGCGGACACGATGCTGTGATTGATGAAATCGCGCTCTTCGAAAGTCCGGTCGAGCTCCAGCTTGCCGATGACCGAGCGCAGCGTGGTCTGCGACAACTGCGTGATCGCGAACACGAAGTTGCTCGATCCGTACGATGCCTTCATCGGATCGGTGACCTGGAAATACAGCACACCGTCGACCTGCAGTTGCGTGTTGTCGCGCGTGATGCAGACCTGACTCGGCACTTCGAGCGGAATCTCCTTCAGCACGTGCTTGTACGCGACCCGATCGACGAACGGAAACGCGAAGCTCAGACCCGGCGTCAGCGTCGCGTGATAGCGGCCGAGGCGCTCGAGCACCCACGCATGCTGCTGCGGCACGATCTTGATGGTCTGCGACGCGAGCACGATCACGACGATCAGCAGCACCGCCCCGACGATGGTTGAATCCATATCGCTACCCTCCGCTTCTGCTTCGAATTGTTGTGCGCAGGTTGGTCGGGCCTGCGTGTTCAGATTAGGCTCTGGTGCTTCACTTTGTGAACGGACATCGATGAGCGCGTGTGGCGAACACCGCACCCAACACTCAGGTTCAGATCGTCAGGTCGCGCTCGCGCGCGCCTTCGGCTGCCGGCTCGCGACGACGACCAGACAACTACCGCGCAACTCCCTGATCTCGTAGACCTGTGCGTCTTCGGGCTCGCCCGCGGCCAGCTCGACGTCCCATGCGGCGCCACGATAGGTCGCGCGTGCTTTGCGGCTCTGCCAGGCCGGCACGTTCAACGTCTGCCCGATGTCCAGATTGACATCGGGATTGCGCGACGCCTGCTCGCGCCGGCGACGGGCAAAGCGCGAGCGTCTGAGCGCCACGACCGCCGCAAGCGCGACCAGCGCCGCCACCACGAACTGCAGATCGGGCCCGGCGCCGGCAATGCGCGCAAGCGCGGCCGCGACGAAGCCGAACGCGATCATCAACAGATAGAAGGTGCCGCTCATCAGCTCCAGCACGACAAGCACACCCGCCCCGATCCACCAGAACAGTCCACCAGGCGCCACGTCGACCTCCACAAAGCAAAACACCCCGGATCTACCGGGGTGTTTATAGCACGAAGCGGACGTGCCTTTAACGCGTGCCAAATGCCGCCTGCGAAGCGGCATTCGATACCTCGCGAGTTACGCCTTTGCCTTTGCCAGCTGCTGCCACGTATCGATGATCGTGTCGGGGTTCAGCGAGATCGACTTGATGCCTTCGTCCGTCAGCCACTGCGCGAAGTCCGGGTGATCCGAAGGACCCTGACCGCAGATACCGACGTACTTGTCCAGACGCAGACAGGTTTCGATTGCGCGCTTCAACATGAACTTGACCGCCGGATCGCGCTCGTCGAAATCGACGGCGAGCAGTTCCATGCCCGAGTCGCGGTCGAGGCCGAGCGTGAGTTGCGTCAGGTCGTTCGAGCCGATCGAGAAACCGTCGAAGTACTGCAGGAACTCTTCGGCAAGGATCGCGTTCGACGGCACTTCGCACATCATGATCAGGCGCAGGCCCTTCTCGCCGCGCTTCAGGCCGAACTTTGCGAGCAGCCCGACAACGCGCTCCGCCTGCTTCAGCGTACGCACGAACGGCACCATGATCTCGACGTTGTCGAGGCCCATCTCTTCACGCACCTTCTTCAGCGCGACGCATTCCATCTGGAACGCCTCGGCGAAGTCTTCGGCGATATAGCGCGATGCGCCGCGGAAGCCCAGCATCGGGTTTTCCTCGTCCGGCTCGTAGCGCGAACCGCCGATCAGCTTCTTGTACTCGTTCGACTTGAAGTCCGACATACGCACGATGACGGGCTTCGGATAGAACGCCGCCGCGATCGTCGCGATGCCTTCGGTCAGCTTGTCGACGTAGAACGCGCGCGGCGACGCGTGACCGCGAGCGACGCTTTCGACCGCTTTCTTCAGGTCCTGATCGACGTTGGGGTACTCGAGGATCGCCTTCGGGTGCACGCCGATGTTGTTGTTGATGATGAACTCGAGACGCGCGAGACCCACGCCTGCGTTCGGCAGTTGCGAGAAGTCGAACGCGAGCTGCGGATTGCCGACGTTCATCATGATCTTCACCGGAATCGGCGGCAATTCGCCGCGCTGCACTTCGGTGACTTCCGTTTCGAGCAGGCCGTCGTAGATCTTGCCTTCGTCGCCTTCCGCGCACGATACGGTGACGAGCGCGCCGTCCTTCAGCACGTCGGTCGCGTCGCCGCAGCCGACCACCGCCGGCACGCCCAGCTCACGCGCGATGATCGCCGCGTGGCAGGTGCGGCCACCACGGTTCGTGACGATCGCCGACGCACGCTTCATGACCGGCTCCCAGTTCGGGTCGGTCATGTCGGCGACGAGCACGTCACCCGGCTGCACGCGGTCCATCTCCGACGGATCATGGATCACGCGCACCGGACCCGCGCCGATCTTCTGACCGATCGCACGGCCCGTTGCCAGCACGTTCGACTGGCCCTTCAGCTTGAAGCGCTGCTCGGCCTTGCCGCCGCCCTGGCTCTTCACCGTTTCCGGACGCGCCTGTAGGATGAAGATCTTGCCGTCGCGGCCGTCCTTGCCCCACTCGATGTCCATCGGACGCTGGTAGTGCTTTTCGATGATGACCGCGTACTTCGCGAGTTCGATCACGTCTTCGTCGGTGATCGAGAAACGGTTGCGCTGCTCGTGCGCGACGTCGACGGTCTTCACGCGGCCCGGCTCGCCCGGCTTCGTGAACTCCATCTTGATCAGCTTCGAGCCGATCGAGCGGCGGATGATCGGGTACTTGCCCTGCGCGAGCGTGGTCTTGAAGACGTAGAACTCGTCCGGATTCACCGCGCCCTGCACGACGGTTTCGCCGAGGCCATAGCTCGACGTGATGAAGACGGCGTCCTTGAAGCCCGATTCGGTATCCAGCGTGAACATCACGCCGGCGGCGCCGACGTCCGAGCGCACCATGCGCTGCACGCCCGCCGACAACGCGACCTCAGCATGCGTAAAGCCCTTGTGGACGCGATAGGAGATAGCGCGGTCGTTGTACAGCGACGCGAATACGTGCTTCATGCGATCGAGCACGTCGTCGATGCCGACCACGTTCAGATAGCTTTCCTGCTGACCGGCGAACGATGCGTCGGGCAGGTCTTCCGCGGTCGCGGACGAACGCACGGCAAACGAGAGCTCTTCGGGCGAGCTCTTTTGCAGCGTGTCGAACCCCGCGCGAATGTCAGCCTCGAGCTGCGGCTGCAGCGGCGCGTCGACGATCCATTGACGGATCTCCTTGCCCGCTTCGGCGAGCGCCTTCACGTCGTCGACGTCGAGCGTCTCGAGACGTTTGGCGATGCGTTCGGTCAGATTGTTGTGCTGCAGGAAGTCACGGAACGCGAGCGCGGTGGTCGCGAAGCCGGTCGGCACGCGCACGCCGGCTTCAGCGAGCTGGCTGATCATCTCGCCCAGCGACGCGTTCTTGCCGCCGACGATTTCCACGTCGGTCATCCGCAACTGCTCGAACGGAACTACATACGCCTTGTCCTTTGCGCCGGTAACTGCGTTAGTCATACAAGCCCCTAAGTGTGAAAGAAATTCACGACTGTGCAAGTGGGCTTGAACACGGGCAGCCCATTGGAAGCTCGACCCCGTGTCTTGCACAACCTGTTAGATAAGCAATCGCCGTTAAGGCAGAGATGCGTTGCATGGAGACGCCGGCCGCGAGCGTGACCGAGACGGCGGCGGCGAAGAACGCCAATCAACGCACTTACCGCCCGATCTCTTACGTTCAACGCATATCTACGCCAGATGACGTGAGGTTGAACGACCGTTCGCGGTAATTTAGCGGCCAATCGCCTGCAATTGCTTATCCAACAGGTTGCCGCTATTCTACCGTGCCGACTCCCCAAATGTGGCAGTCGGTCGAGAATTGCGTCTCGAATCGCGCCCCGGCCCAGCCAGCCGGCTTTGCGAGGCCGGCCGCGCGCCGCTGCGCGGTTTGATCCAAGCGCGTTCCAGCGCCGCGCTTTGCTGGCCCATTTGCCTTTCACGTTCACAGCCCCACTGATGCCGCCCACCGTATTCATCGTCTCAGACGGTACCGGGATCACTGCCGAAACCTTCGCGCATTCGATCCTCTCCCAGTTCGACCAGAAATTCCGCCTGGTCCGCGTGCCATTCGTCGACTCGACCGAGAAGGCCTATGCAACGCTCGAAAAAATCAACGAAGCGGTCGTGCAGGACGGCCGTCGTCCGATCGTGTTCACCACGCTCGTCGATAGCTCGTCGAATCAGATCGTCAAGGGTTCGAACGCGCTCGTGCTCGACATGTTCCAGACCTTCGTCGAGCCGCTCGAACAGGAACTGGAGCTGAAGTCGAGCCACGCGATGGGCCGCGGCCACCAGAACGCGGACACCGAGGAGTACAAGAACCGGATCGAGGCGATCAATTTCTCGCTCGCGCACGACGACGGTCAATCGAACCGCAATCTCGCGGACGCCGACGTGATCCTCGTCGGTGTGTCGCGCAGCGGCAAGACGCCGACGAGCCTTTATCTGGCGATGCAGTACGGCGTGAAGGCGGCGAACTATCCGTTGATTCCCGAAGATTTCGAGCGCGGCAAGCTGCCGACGCCGCTGCTCGAGCACCGGCAGAAGATGTTCGGGCTGTCGATCGATCCGCAGCGGTTGTCGGAGATCCGTAACGAGCGGCGGCCGGGCAGCAAGTATGCGGCGCCGGAAAACTGCCGCTATGAGATCAACGAAGCCGAAACGATGATGCGGCGTGAGGGGATCAAGTGGCTGTCGTCGACGCACAAGTCGATCGAGGAGATCGCGACGACGATCCTGCAGGAGATCAAGCTGGATCGGCCGTCGTATTGAGCGACCGCCGAGCAGGCGTAGCGTTGCCGGCCAGCGCCCGCGCAACGCCACTGACGTCTACTTTTTACGGCCGCGCTGCTGCCGGCACTGCTCGAACACGCAGACGGCCGCCGCGGCCGCCACGTTCAGCGATTCCATGCCGCCAGGCTGCGGAATCGTCACCCGCAACGACACGGCATCGCGCCACACCTGCGACACGCCCGCCCCTTCGTTGCCGAACACCCACGCAAGCGGCCTGCTCAGGTCGCAGTCATAAATCGCTTCGGCGCCGTGCGAATCGGTGATGACGATCGGGACCGCGAGACGTTCGATCAACGCACTCGCGTCGACATCCTCATGAATCTGCAACAGGAAGTGCGCGCCCATCCCCGAGCGCAGCACCTTCGACGACCACGCGTACGCGGTGCCCGGCGCGCAGAACACCTGCTCAATCCCCGCGGCCGCCGCACTGCGCAGAATCGAGCCGACATTGCCCGCGTCCTGCACACCGTCGAGCACCAGACAGTTTTGCTCGACGCGCTCGGGCAGCGGCGCATCCAGCTTCTCGACGAGCAGCAGAATTCCGACGCCATGCACGACATTCGACAACTGTCCGAATAACGCATCGGGCAGCGTCACGAGCCGATGCTCGTCGATGCGCGAAACGATCGCCTGCGCTTCGTCGTGACGCAGCGCGTCGTCGGTGACGACGCAGAGCTCCGGCTGACCGGCGACGTCGAGATACGCGCTCGCGAGATGGAAGCCCTCGAGCAGCGCGTGGCCGCTGCGGCGCTGTTGATGCGTCGAGCCGGCCAGTGCCTTCAGGCGCTTGTAGAGCGGATTGTCCCGCGAGGTGATGGCTTTCACAGGCAGCGAAGGCGGTAAGAAATGGAAATGGGAGCGGCGACGAATCAGTGGCAAATCAGCGGCGCTCGAGCGCGGACCGCGTTCGAGCCGTGCGGATGCGGTCAGTCACGCGAGGCCGGCGTCGCCGAATACATCGTCGTCGAGCAGCAGCGCGTCGGCCACGATGACGGCGTCCGCCGATGGCAACGGCACGCCTGTGCCGAACCGCACATGCGCTTCGCGCACCGGCGCGAACGAGCGCCGATGATGCTCGCACGGCCCATGGTCGCGCAGCGCCGCGAGATGCTGCGGCGTGCCGTAGCCGGCATGCGCGTCGAAGCCATACACGGGATACGCCTCGTGCAGTTCGAGCAGCATGCGGTCGCGCGCGACCTTCGCGAGAATCGACGCCGCCGAAATGCTCTTCACGAGCGCGTCGCCGCCGATCACCGCCTCGCTACGGATGCTGAGCGTCGGGCAACGGTTGCCGTCGACCTTCACGAGCGTCGGCACGACCGACAGGCCCTCGACCGCGCGCTTCATCGCGAGCATGGTGGCGTGCAGGATGTTCAGCGAATCAATTTCCTCGACCGTCGCCGATGCGATGCAATACGCGAGCGCGCGATCGACGATCTTGTCGTACAGCGCTTCACGCTTGAGTGCGGTGAGCGCCTTCGAATCGTCGAGGCCGCGGATCATCGGTTTGGTGGGATCGAAAATCACCGCCGCCGCGACGACCGGTCCGGCCAGCGGTCCGCGCCCTGCTTCGTCGACGCCGCAGACGATGTCGTCGGCGCTCTCGAAGTTCAGGCCGGCTTGCGCGACCACCCGAACGGCGGCCGCGGTCTTGCGGCGAGGCGCGCGCGGGGGGTTCATGGTCGCCCCGCCCGTTGCTCGACGACGCTCGCCACGACTTCGGCCGCGCGCTGCGCGGTGTTCTGCTTGAGCACGTGGTGCATCTCCGTGAAGATTTCCTTCAGCGTGCGCCGGTTCGCTTCGTCGCGCAACTGTTTCAGCGTCGCCTCGGCGAGCGCCTGCGGCGTCGCGAAGTGCTGCAGGATCTCCGGCACCACGAAACGCCCGGCTAGAATGTTCGGCAGGCCGACGTACGGCAGATAGCCCTGGCGGCGCATGATCTGACCGGTCAGCCAGGGCACCTTGTACGAAATCACCATCGGCTTTTTCAACAGCGCGGCTTCCAGCGTGACGGTGCCGCTCTTCACGAGAATCGCGTCGGCGGCGGTCATCGCGAGTTGCGACTGGCCGTCGATGATGGTCAGCGCGAGGCCCGGGTGCGCATCGACGAGCGGCTGCAGGAGCGCGCGCAACGCGGGCGTCGCCGCCGGCATCACGAAGCGCACGCTGGGCTCCTGGTGCTGCATCATCTCCATCGCCGCGAAGAACGTCGGGCCGATCAGGTCGATCTCGGAGCGCCGGCTGCCCGGCAGCACCGCGATCACCGGCCCGCCTTCCGCCAGACCGAGCGCGCGGCGCGCGCCGAGCGTGTCGGGTTCGAGCGGGATCTGATCGGCCAGCGGATGCCCGACGTACGACGCCGCGACGCCCGCCTTTTCGAGCAGCGCGGTTTCGAACGGGAACACGCACATCATATGGTCGACCGCCTTGGCGATCTTCTTGATGCGCCCGCCACGCCACGCCCAGATGGACGGGCAAACGAAGTGCACGGTCGGAATGCCGGCGTCGCGCAGCGCATGCTCGAGCCCGAAGTTGAAGTCGGGCGCGTCGACGCCGACGAACACGGACGGCGGCTCGGCAAGCAGCTGACGCTTGAGCTCGTTGCGGATACCGAGGATTTCGGGGATGTGCCGCAGTGCTTCGACATAGCCGCGCACCGTCAGCTTTTCCATCGGCCAGTGGGCGTCGAAGCCGGTGGCGATCATGCGCGGACCGCCGATGCCGTAGTACTGCGTGGCGGCCGGCAGCCGGCTGGCGAGACCGTCGAGCAGCGACGCGGCGAGCAGGTCGCCGGACGGCTCGCCGGCCACCATCGCGATGCGCGGCGGACTGGGTTGCAACGTCATCGGTTAGCGGATGATGCCGCGCTGCGACGCTTCGACGAACGCGAGCAGCGTCTGCACCGGGGCGTCGCCGTCACCGCCGGCCGAACCGAGTTCCTTCAATTGCACCTTCGCTTCTTCGAGCGACAGGCCGTTCTTGTACAGCACGCGATATGCGGAGCGCAGCACCGAGATCGCGTCAGCCGAGAAACCGCGGCGGCGCAGCCCTTCGACGTTGATGCCGTGCGGCTCGGCCTTGTTGCCCGCGGCGATCACATAGGGCGGCACGTCCTGCACGAGCGCCGACGCCCCGCCGAGCATCGCATGCGCGCCGATGCGCACGAACTGATGCACGCCGGACATGCCGCCGATGATCGCGTGGTCGCCGATCGTCACATGGCCGGCCATTTGCGCGTTGCTCGACAGGATCACGTTGCTGCCGACGTGGCAGTCGTGACCGATGTGCACGTAGGCCATGATCCAGTTGTCGTCGCCAAGCGTGGTGACGCCCGCATCCTGCACCGTGCCGGTGTGGATCGTCGTGAATTCGCGGATCGTGTTGCGGTTGCCGATCACGAGCCTGGTCGGCTCGTCCCGGTACTTCATGTCTTGCGGACGGCCGCCGACCGATGCGTAATGGCCGATGCGGTTGTCTTCGCCAATCGTGGTATAGCCTTCGATCACGCTGTGCGAGCCGACCGTGCTGCGCGCACCGATCGTCACATGTGCGCCGATCACCGCATAGGGCCCGACTTCGACGGATTCGTCGAGCTGCGCTCCCGCTTCGATGATCGCGGTGGGATGGATCCTGCTCATGCGTCCTCGCTTCTGATTCTGTTGCGTTGTGTGGATGGCCTTGCCGCCGGGGCCGCGCACCTGCCGTGCCACGCCGCGACCTGCCCGGACGCCAGCTTTACGCGTCTTTGTCCGTGTGGCGCACCGCGCACATCAGATCGGCTTCCGCCGCGACGACGCCATCCACTTCGGCGCGCGCCTTGAACTTCCAGATGCCGCGCATGTGACGCTCGAACGTGCAGTTCAGGATCAGCTGATCGCCCGGTTCCACCACGCGCTTGAAGCGCGCGTTGTCGATGCCGACGAACAGGTACAGCGTGTTCGACGGATCGCTCGGCTCTTCCGAGAACGTCAGCAGCGCCGCGGTCTGCGCGAGCGCTTCGAGGATCAGCACGCCTGGCATCACCGGCCGCGTCGGGAAATGTCCCTGGAAATACGGCTCATTGATCGACACGTTCTTCAACGCTTTGATGCTCTTGTGCGGTTCGAGTTCGAGCACCCGGTCGACCAGCAGGAACGGATAACGATGCGGCAGCAGCGTGAGAATCTTATGAATGTCGAGATTGATTTTTTCGGTGCTCATGGTGTTTCTGCTCACGCATTGACTGCGCGATGATGACTGCGGATGCTGGTGCAGGTGGGTTGAAAACGCGCGCGACCGGTGCCTTGATTGACCGGTGGCCGTGCCACCCGGTCACGGCCACCGGCTTTGCTTCATGATGCTCGACCACTATTTTACGCGGTGCCGGTGGGTCGCCGGGATAACTGTCAGATCTTGTTGCCTGCGGGTTGACCTGCGGCGCCGTCAGTGGCACTGCCGGCCTTGTCGGCGGCGGCGCTCTCCAGCGCCTTGATGCGATCGCGAAGCTTGTCGATATTGCGCAGCAGCGCGGCGCTCTTGTTCCAGTCCGCGTGGTTCACGGCCGGGAACGCACTCGTATACATGCCGGGTTTCAGCAGCGATTTCGACACGCCCGACTTCGCGGTGACGATCACGTGATCGGCGAGCGTCACGTGTCCGGCAATGCCGACCGCGCCGCCGATCATGCAGTGACGCCCGATGGTCGTGCTGCCCGCGATGCCCGCACAGCCCGCGATCACCGTGTAGGCGCCGACCTTGCAGTTGTGGCCGATCTGCACGAGGTTGTCGATCTTCACGCACTCCTCGATGATCGTGTCGGCCATCGCGCCGCGGTCGATCGTAGTGTTCGCGCCGATCTCGACGTCGTTCGCGATCGACACGCCTCCGACCTGCGGAATCTTCACCCAGCTGCCGGTGCGCGCGTCGCCCTCGCCGACGAAGTCGGGCGCGAAGCCGAAGCCGTCCGAGCCGATCACCGCGCCCGCGTGCACGATCACGCGCTCGCCGAGCTTGCAGCCGTGGTACACGGTCACGTTCGGATACAGATGCGCGTTCGCGCCGACACGCGTGCCGCGGCCGATCACGACGTTGGCGTCGAGCCGCGCATGCTCGCCGATCACCGCGCCCGCTTCCACGGTCACACGCGGACCGATCACCGCGCTCGCGGCGACCTGCGCGGAAGGATCGATGGTTGCGCTCGGATGCACGCCGGGGACGGGCTTAGGCGCGGCGAGCTCGATAAAGGTTTGCGCGATGCGCGCGAAGTAAGCGTAGGGATTCGGCGTGACGATGAAGTTTCGACCTTCGCGTGAAGCGAGCTTCGCGAGGTCGCCGGCATTGATCAGCACCGCGCCGGCGCGGGTCGTTTCGACTTGCGACAGATATTTCGGATTGGCGAGGAACGCCAACTGGTCCGGGCCTGCCTGGTCGAGCGGCGCGAGACTGCTCACGCGCTGCGACCCGTTACCGACAACCTCACCGCCGAACCGCTGGACGATGTCCTCGAGCTTAAATGCCATGCCTATCCTGTCTCCAACCTGTTCAATCATTGCGAGGGCGCGCGCCAACGCGCGCGGGGCGACCGTGCGCCGCCCTCGGTTGCCCTTAGTTGCCCGATGCCGCCAGTGCCTTCAGCACCTGATCGGTGATATCGATGCGCGGGCTCACATACACCGCTTCCTGCACGATCAGATCGTAGTGCTGCGTTTCGGCGATCTGCTTGATGACCTTGTTCGCGCGATCGAGCACCGCCGCGAGTTCCTCGTTGCGGCGCTGGTTCAGGTCTTCGCGGAACTCACGCTGCTTGCGCTGGAAGTCCGAGTCGAGCTGCGACAGGTCGCGCTGCTTCTGCGCGCGATCGGTCGCCGACATTGTCGCGCCATTCTTGTCGAGTGCATCGGACATCGACTTGAGCTTTTGCGCCATGTCGGCGAGATCTTTGTCCCGCTTCGCGAATTCGGCCTCGAGCTTCAGCTGCGCGGCTTTCGCCGCAGCCGATTCGCGCAGGATGCGGTCGGAATTCACCGCGGCGATTCTCGCCTCCTGCGCGTGCGCCATGCCGACCCCGAGGGTCATTGCCAGCGCCAATGCGCACGCTACACGTTTCGAAAACATACCGGTTAGCAAAGTCATCCTCTCGATACTGTAGTTTGGCCGGGCTCGCCGCCGGGAGCGCCCGCCGCCGCAGCCGGCCGCCGGGAGCGCCCGCCGCCCAATCAGAACGCGGTCCCGATCTGGAACTGGAACTTCTGATACTGGTCGCCCGTGTGCTTCGTGAGCGGGAAGCCAAGGCTCAACTTGAGCGGGCCGATCGGCGAGATCCACGCGAGACCCACACCGTAGCCGTAACGCAGACCGTTCGCGCCAGTCGACGTAGCTGCCGTGCTCGCGTCCGCCCAGACGTTACCAGCGTCCAGGAAGGTGAACACACGCAGCGTCCGGTCATAACCGGTCCCGGGCAGCGGGAACGTCAACTCGATATTGCCCACCAGCAGCTTCGAGCCGCCGATCGGGTCGCCGGTCGTTTTGTCACGCGGACCCAGTGAGCTCGGCTCGTAACCACGCACCGAACCGATACCGCCCGCGTAATAGTTCTTGAAGATAGGATAAGGCTTGCCAGCAAGGCCGTTACCATAGCCGCCCTGGAAGTTGAAGCCCAGCACAAAGCCGCGCGCAAACGAGTAATAGTACTGCGCGTTGATGTCGGCCTTGTAATACTGGGTACCGCCGATCGGCGTGCCGTATTCTGCGTTCGCCTGCGTGAAGTAGCCGCGGCTTGGCACGAGCGCGCTGTCGCGCGCATCGCGCGACCAGCCAATCGTAAGCGGCACGTTGTTCGACACCCGGCCGAAGTCATTCACGTATTGCTTATACGAAGCCGGGGTATTTGCATCGACGTCCAGCTGGTTCTGTTCGAAGCCCGCGCCGAAGTACACGGTATCGACTTCGGAGAACGGAATGCCGAACTTCAGGTCGCCGCCCATCGTGACGATCTTGAAGCTCGAATCGGTCGAGTAGTACAGCGGCTGGTACGTACGGTAGTAGACGTCGGTGATCCGCTTGATGCCGTCAACCGTGAAGTACGGGTCGACCTGCGTGACCGTCAGCGTACGGTACGTCTTCGCGGTATTGATGTTCACCGCGAGGCTCGTGCCGGAGCCGAACACGTTGTCCTGCGAGATACCCGCCGACAGCACCACCTTGTCCGTCGACGAGAAACCTGCACCGAGCGTAATCGCGCCGGTCGGCTTTTCGGCGACCTTCACGTCGATGTCGACCTGGTCGGGCGTGCCTTCGACCGGCACCGTGGTCACGTCGACGTCGGTGAAGTAGCCGAGACGATTGATGCGGTCCTTCGACAGCGAGAGGCGGTTCGAATCGAACCACGAGCTTTCGAGCTGGCGCATTTCGCGGCGCACCACTTCGTCGCGCGTGCGCGTGTTGCCGACCACGTTGATGCGGCGCACGTACACGCGACGGCTCGGGTCGACCTGCAGCGTCAGGTCCACCGTGTGGTTGTTCTGGTCGATCTGCGGCTGGGCATTGACGGTCGCGAACGCGTAACCGTATTCGCCGAGCTTGTCGACGATCGCCTTCGTGGTGGCTTGCAGCTTTTCGGCCGAGAAGCGGTCGCCCGGCTTGATCTTGATGAGCTTCTTCAGCTCCGCTTCGCGGTCGAGCAGATTGCCGGCGAGGCGGATGTTCGAAATCGTGTACGGCTGGCCTTCATGCAGCGTGATGGTCAGGTACATGTCCTTCTTGTCCGGCGAGATCGACACCTGGGTCGATTCGATGCTGAACTCGAGGAAGCCGCGATTCAGGTAGAACGAGCGAAGGTTCTCGAGGTCGCCGGTGAGCTTGTCTTTCGCGTACAGGTCGTTCTTGGTGTACCACGAGAACCAGTTCGGCGTGGACAACTGCATTTCGTCGCGCAGCGTGCCGGTGCTGAAGGTCTTGTTGCCGATGAAGTTGATCTGGCGGATCTTCGCGCTCGGACCTTCGGCCACCGAAAACAGGATGCCGACGCGGTTGCGGTCGATCGGCGTGATCGTCGTGGTGACTTCGGCCGCGTAGAAACCGCGCGTCAGGTACTGGCGCTTCAGTTCCTGCTCGGCCTTGTCAACCAGCGCCTTGTCGAAGTAGCGGCCTTGCGACAGCCCGACCGCGCGCAGCGCCTTGATCAGGTTGTCCTTTTCGAACTCGTGGATGCCGGCGAAGTCGATCGTGCCGATGGCCGGGCGCTCCTGCACCTGCACCACCACCACGTTGCCTTCGGTTGCGATCTTGACGTCGTTGAAGAAGCCCGTCGCGTACAGCGCGCGAATCGCTTCAGAAGCCTTGTCGTCGGAAAAGGTATCGCCTTGTTTGATGGGCAGGTACGCGAACACCGTACCCGGTTCGACGCGTTGCAATCCCTCAATGCGAATGTCTTGCACCACGAAGGGCGTCGTTGCATGAGCAACCAGCCCATGCGCGGCGAACGCCGCGGCTATAACCGTCTTTGGACCAAAGCGATGAGGTTTGAACAACGTGCTTCCCCAGTGTGTATAGCTGCATCAGGCCTGGCGGCCGCCCTCGAGAACGCCGCCGGACACTTTAAAAATGGATTAAACGAGCCAGATCGTTGAACAGCGCAATCGCCGACAACGCGACGATGCAGGCAAGACCCGCCCTCTGAAAAACGAGTTGCCAGCGATCAGAGACAACTTTACCGGTCACAGCTTCAACCAAATAATATAACAGATGACCCCCGTCCAATACCGGAATTGGTAGCAGGTTCAGCACGCCAAGGCTAATGCTGACAAGGGCCAGGAACGACAAAAACGCGGAAGGACCCAGACGTGCGCTCTTTCCCGCGTAGTCGGCGATCGTCACCGGACCGGACAGGTTCTTCAGCGATGCCTCACCGACGATCATCCGGCCAAACATCCGCACCGAGTACACCGCGAGATCCCACGTGCGGCGCGTGCCGAGGCGCAGGCTGTCGAGCGGGCCGTAGCGCACTTCGATCGACGGCACCTGGGTCGCCAGCTCTGCGCCGATGCGGCCGATCTGCTGCCCGCTCGCCGCATCGCGCTGCAGTTGCGGCACGATCGTGATCTCTTCGAGCGCGCCCGCCGTATGTCCGCCGCGGCCGCCGCGCTCCACCCGCAGCGTGACCGGCACGCCGGCGTGCGATTTTACAAAGGCGATGAAGGCCGCGGCATTATCGGTCGGCGTACCGTTGATCGCGCGCAGCCGGTCGCCCGCGACGAGCCCCGCCTTCTGCGCGGCGCTGCCCGCCTGTACGCCGGCCACCGTCAGCTTGCCGCCACCTGGCTCGAAGCCGAGGCGCGACATCAGATCGTCGTCGACGTCTTTCTCGCCGATGCCGCGCAGGTCCATCGGAAAATCGGAGGTGCCGTGTGCGTCTTTTGCACTGAGCACGATGCGCTGCTGATCGAAGGCGGCACCGAGCAGCTTCCAGCGCAGATCCGACCACGAGCGCACTGGCTCGGTCTCGTCGCTATGGCCGGTGCGCACACCGACGATCGTCTCGCCGCCCTCGAAGCCCGCCAGCGCGGCGGGTGTATTCGGCGCGGGCGTGGCGATCACGGCCGCCGGTTCGGTCACGCCAGTGGCGAACACGAGTGCGAACAGCACGATCGCAAGCAGGAAATTCGCGACCGGACCGGCCGCGACGATCGCGAAGCGCCGCCACACCGACTGGCGATTGAACGCATGCGGCAGATCCGCGTCGGCAACCGAGCCGGGGCCGGCCTCGCGCTCGTCGAGCATCTTCACGTAGCCGCCTAGCGGCAGCGCGGCAATCGTCCACTCGGTGCCCGTCTTCTGACTGACCCACTGAACCAGCGGCTTGCCGAAGCCAATCGAAAAACGCAGCACCTTCACGCCGCACAGACGCGCGACGCTGTAGTGCCCGTACTCGTGGACCACCACGAGTACGCCAATCGCAACCGCGAAAGCGAGCAGTTCGATCAGCAGATTCATAAACGCCTCACTGGACGGCGCGTTCCGTGCGACGGACGCCGTCGGGCAGACGCGCGATGAATTCGGTAGCAGCACGGCGCGCCGCGGCGTCCGCTTCGATGACGTCGTCGAGCGCGTGCGCGCTGCGGTTCGGTAATGCGTTCAGCACCGAGTCGACCACCTGCGCAATCGCCATGAAGCCGATGCGGCGCGCGAGGAACGCCTCCACCGCGATCTCGTTGGCGGCGTTCAACGCCGCGCTCGCGACACCGCCTTCGGCCAGCGCCTTCATCGCGAGCGCGAGGCACGGGAAGCGCGCGTAGTCGGGTTTTTCGAACGACAGCGACGCAATCTCCGCGAGATCGAGCTGCGCGACGCCGGAATCGACGCGATCCGGAAACGCGAGTGCGTGCGCGATCGGCGTGCGCATGTCGGGGTTGCCGAGCTGCGCGAGCACCGAGCCGTCTGCGTATGACACCAGCGAATGAATCACGCTCTGCGGATGGATCAGCACGTCGATGCGCTCGCCGGGCAGATTGAACAGCCAATGAGCCTCGATCACTTCGAGGCCCTTGTTCATCATCGTCGCTGAGTCGACCGAGATCTTGCGGCCCATCACCCAGTTCGGATGCTTGCAGGCTTCGTCAGGCGTCACGTCGACGAGCGTGGCCGGTTCGCGGGTGCGGAAGGGGCCGCCCGACGCGGTCAGGATGATCTTCGAGACGCCGCCATGCAGCGATGCTTCGCGCGGCAGGCATTGGAAAATCGCGTTGTGTTCGCTGTCGACCGGCAGCAGGACCGCGCCGTTGTCGTGCACCGCGTCCATGAAGATCGCGCCGGACATCACCAGCGCTTCCTTGTTCGCGAGCAGAATGCGTTTGCCGGAGCGCGCCGCGGCGAGGCTGGGCGCGAGCCCCGCTGCGCCGACGATCGCCGCGACCACCGTGTCGCAGCCCTCGCTCTTCGCGACGTCAACGAGCGCCTGCGGCCCGTACGTGACCTCGGTCTTGCTGCCCGCATCGCGCAGCTTCGCGGCGACCTTCGCGGCCGTGTCGGCGTCGCCGACCACCGCCACTTCGGGCGCGAAGCGCAGGCATTGCTCGACGAGCTTGTCGCCGTTGCGATGCGCGCTCAGCGCGTAAATGGAAAAACGCTCGGGATGGCGCGCGACCACGTCGAGCGTACTGTCTCCAATCGAGCCCGTGGAACCGAGCAATGTCAGACGTTTTTGCATATCTCTTTTCTCTAGCCGAGCAGCAGCATCGCGAGCGGCAGCACCGGCAACAATGCGTCGATGCGATCGAGCACGCCGCCGTGCCCCGGCAACAGGCCGCTCGAGTCTTTGACGCCGGCCTGGCGTTTCATCATCGATTCGAACAGATCACCGACCACGCTGAAAACCACCAGCAGGGTCAGCGCGAGCACCGTGCGTAACGCGCCCAGTTGCGCCAGCAGCGCAGAATACAGGGTCGGCTCGAACGCGTGCAAAAAGATCGCCACCGCCGCGACGATCATGACCAGCAACCAGCCGCCGATCGCGCCCTCCCAGGTTTTACCCGGACTGATGGCGGGTGCCAGCTTGTGCTTGCCAAACGCCTTCCCCGAGAAGTATGCGCCGATATCGGCGAGCCATACCAATAGCAGCAGCGACAGAACGAACGGCACACCGAGCATGCGCGCGGCGACGAGAGCATGCCAGCACGCGATGAAACCGACGATGCCGGCAAGAAACAGAAAGGCGCGCCACGCGCCCTGCGCGAGCACCGGCTTGCGCAGCAGCACGAAAGGACCGCCGATCACCCAGAAAATCGCCGCCGCCTGGAAGAATGGCCGCGCATGCTCCGTGCCAATGCCCAGCCGTGTGCTGGTGACGAGCCCGAGCGCCGCGACGAGCGCGTACAGCACCGGACCCGCGCCGCCGAGCTTCAGCAGGCGCGCCCACTCCCACGCGGCGAACACGACTACGAACGCGATCAGCGCGCCGAACGCGCCGACCGGCGCGAACAGCGTGACAGGCAGGAACACTGCAAGCAGCACGATCGCCGTGATGACACGGGTTTTTAGCATGGAAGCGAATCGACGTTCTGCGATTGCGGCTCGAGCTGAGCACTGGTGCGGCCGAAGCGGCGTTCCCGCTCGGCGTACGAAGCGATGGCATGACCGAGCGCGTCGGCGTCGAAATCCGGCCAGAACGTGTCGGTGAAATAGAACTCGGTGTAGGCGAGCTGCCACAGCAGGAAGTTGCTGACGCGGCGCTCGCCGCCGGTGCGGATGAACAGGTCGGGCTCGGGCGCATAAGCCATCGACAGATGCTCGGCGAACGCGTCCTCGTTGACCTCGACCGGTTTGCCGGCCGCAGCCGCCTGCTCGACGAGCTTGCGGGTGGCCTGCATGATGTCCCAGCGACCGCCGTAGTTCGCGGCGATGGTCAGCGTAAGACGGGTATTGCGCGCGGTCTTGGTCTCCGCGCGCTTGATCAGATCACGGATCTTGTCGTCGAAACGCTCGAGATCGCCGACCACGCGCAAACGGATGCCGTTCGCGTGCAGCTTGCCGATCTCGCGCTCGAGCGCGGTGACGAACAGGCGCATCAGGAACGACACCTCCTCGTTCGGACGGCGCCAGTTCTCCGAACTGAACGCGAACAGCGTCAGATATTCGACGCCCCGCCGCGCGCACGCCTCGACGGCCGCCCGCACCGCGTCGACGCCGCGCGTATGGCCCGCCACGCGCGGCAGACGCCGCTGGGTGGCCCAACGGCCGTTGCCATCCATGATGATCGCGATATGTCGCGGCACCGCGGCGACTTCAGGCACGCGCACGGTTGAGCTGGTATAGGTCATGGCCGTCGGGACAGTAGTGCCAGTAAAGAAGTGGAAATCAGAAAGACTGAGCCGAACGGCGTCAGACCGTCATGATCTCGGCTTCTTTCGTCGTGACGAGCTTGTCGATTTCGGCGACGAACTTGTCCGTCAGCTTCTGGACGTCGTCGCCGGCACGACGCTCATCGTCTTCCGAAATTTCCTTGTCCTTGACGAGCTTCTTCAGTTGCTCGTTGGCGTCGCGACGCAGGTTGCGCACGGCCACCTTGGCCGTTTCGGCTTCGCTGCGCACGACCTTGGTCAGCTCGCGGCGACGTTCTTCGGTCAGCGCGGGCATCGGAACGCGAATCACGTCGCCGTGCGTGGCCGGGTTCAGACCGAGGTCCGACTCGCGGATCGCCTTTTCGACGACCTGAACCATCTTCTTTTCCCACGGCTGCACGCCGATCGTGCGAGCGTCGATCAGCGTCAGGTTCGCGACCTGCGAAATCGGCACCGGCGAGCCGTAGTAGTCGCACTGGATATGATCGAGCAGGCCCGTGTGCGCACGGCCAGTGCGGATCTTCGACAGGTCGTTCTTGAACGCGTCGATGGAGCGCTGCATCTTCTGTTCAGCGCCCTTCCTGATATCAGCCACAGACATTTTAAACCTCCGAACCTTCAAAACGGTGCGAGCCGCCCGGCACGCGCGATGCGGCGGCCCGGGCTCGCGTCAAAGCCCATGTAATGTAAACGAAGTTTACACGTGGACGAGGGTGCCCTCGTCCTCACCTAGCACGATGCGCTTCAGCGCACCGGGTTTGACGATCGAAAACACGCGGATCGGCAGCTTCTGGTCGCGGCACAGCGCAAAAGCCGTCGCGTCCATCACCTGCAGATTGCGGCCGATTGCCTCGTCGAAGCTGATCGTGGTGTAACGGGTCGCGCTCGAATCCTTCTTCGGGTCGGCCGAATAGACGCCGTCCACCTTGGTTGCCTTCAGCACCACTTCCGCGCCGATTTCCGAGCCGCGCAATGCAGCGGCCGTGTCGGTTGTGAAGAACGGGTTGCCGGTACCGGCCGCGAAAATCACGACCTTACCTTCCTCGAGCTGGCGGATCGCGCGGGGCCGGATATACGGCTCGACGACCTGGTCCATGCGCAGCGCGGACTGCACGCGCGCCTCGATGCCAGCATGGCGCATCGCGTCCTGCAGCGCCAGCGCGTTCATCATCGTGGCGAGCATACCCATGTAGTCGGCAGTCGCGCGGTCCATACCCGCCGCGCCGCCCGCGACGCCGCGGAAGATATTGCCGCCACCGATCACCACGGCCAACTGCGTTCCTAGACGGACCACTTCGGCCACGTCCGCCACCATTCGTTCGATGGTCGCGCGATTGATGCCGAAGGCATCGTCGCCCATCAGAGCTTCACCGGAGAGTTTGAGCAGGACGCGTTTATAGGCAGTGGGCATAGAGGTATCCAGATCGCGCAGAACAGGGCAACAACAAGGGACTAATGTAGGGGTGAAATACTGATTCGGGCAAGCTCCGCCAAATTGGCGAACCCAAACGTTCGCCAGCGGCGGCCGCGCGGCGAGGGTCAACCCGTGCGCGGCCTTGCGGTGCTGCCGACCGCGGCGAGGTCTTGCCTCGCCGCGGGTCCAAACGGTACGGCTGTGAAACTTAGCTAACGCTTATTGTTGCTTTGCAGCAGCGACCTGAGCGGCCACTTCCGCAGCGAAGTCGTCCTGCTTCTTCTCGATGCCTTCGCCGACCACGAACAGTGCGAACTTCTGCACGCTCGAGCTAGCCGCCTTCAGCATCTGTTCGATCGTCTGCTTGTCGTTCTTAACGAACGTCTGGTTCAGCAGCGAAACTTCCTTCAGGTACTTCTGCACGCTGCCATCGACCATCTTGGCGACGATTTCAGCCGGCTTGCCCGATTCGGCAGCCTTCTGTTCAGCGATGCTGCGCTCCTTGGCGATCAGGTCCGCCGGAACGTCGTCCGACGACAGCGAAACCGGCTTCATCGCGGCGATGTGCATCGCCACGTCCTTGCCGACCTGCTCGTCCGCGCCGGTGTACTCGACCAGCACGCCGATGCGCGTGCCGTGCAGGTACGCGGCCAGCTTGTTGGCGGTTTCGAAGCGCTCGAAGCGGCGGATCGACATGTTTTCGCCGATCTTGCCGACCAGCGCGAGACGGACTGCGTCGACGGTCGAGCCGTCGAGCGGGAGCGCCGACAGCGCGGCGACGTCAGCCGGGTTTTGCGTCGCGACGAGCTCGGCGACCTTCTTCGAAAACGCGAGGAAGTCGTCGTTCTTCGAGACGAAGTCGGTTTCGCAGTTCAGCTCGACGAGCGAACCAGCGTTGCCGCCGATGAACGATGCGACCACGCCTTCAGCCGTCACGCGCGATGCCGCCTTGCTCGCCTTGTTGCCGAGCTTCACACGCAGCAGCTCTTCAGCGCGCGCCAGATCGCCGTCGGCTTCCGTCAGCGCCTTCTTGCATTCCATCATCGGCGCGTCGGTCTTCGCGCGCAGTTCTGCAACCATGCTTGCGGTAATTGCCGCCATCATTTGCTCCTTGAGTTCTGTCTGTCACATGCCGCCCGCACTTCGATGCCGGCGGCAGGAATTCGTTTCAGCGTTTTCGCGTATTTTTGCGAGCGACGCGTGTCACACCACCTCGAGCACTCTGCCAGATGTCCGTTACAACATCTGTTACAAGCGTCGCGGCTTAAAAAAAGGGGGCCTGTAGAAAGCCCCCTTTTATGTCGGACACTGGGCAGCCTTACGCTTCCGGGTTGACCTCGACGAACTCGTCGCCGTCGCCGCCACGTGCTGCCTGGACCACTTCGTTGACCGCATTGGCACGGCCTTCGAGGATCGCGTCGGCCACACCAGCCGCGTACAGGGCGACGGCCTTGCTGGCGTCGTCGTTACCCGGGATCACGTAGTCCACACCTTCCGGCGAGTGGTTCGTATCGACCACGGCGATGACCGGAATGCCGAGCTTGTTCGCTTCGGTCACGGCAATCTTGTGGTAGCCGACGTCAACCACGAAGATCGCGTCCGGAATGCCGCCCATGTCCTTCACGCCGCCGATCGACTTCTGCAGCTTGGCCATTTCGCGCTCGAACAGCAGCGCTTCCTTCTTGCTCATGCGCTCGGTTTCACCGGCTTCCAGCGCCGCTTCCATGTCCTTCAGGCGCTTGATCGATACCTTCAGCGTCTTGAAGTTGGTCAGCATACCGCCGAGCCAGCGTGCGTTCACGAACGGCATGCCAGCGCGCTGCGCTTCCTGGGCGATCGTGTCGCGCGATTGACGCTTCGTACCGACGAACAGGATCGTGCCGCGGTTCGATGCCAGCTGACGCGCGTACTTCAGCGCGTCGTTGTACATCGGCAGCGTCTTTTCGAGGTTGATGATGTGAATCTTGTTGCGATGACCGAAAATGAAGGGAGCCATCTTCGGGTTCCAGAAGCGGGTCTGGTGACCGAAGTGGACACCTGCTTCCAGCATTTGACGCATCGTAACTGCCATGAAATTCTCCACGAGGGTTGGGTCTTAAGCCGGCTGCCGTATCGGCCGCGCCCGCCTTTGTTTTGGCTGGAACGCGGCGACACCCTGGGTGCGCCGGTTTGCGAATTGGTTGCCTGACACTGCTTTCTCCAGCTCACGACGTCAGCAACCGGATTGCCGCGAGAAGCCGGTTCCGCCCAGTTGCCATGCGCGAATTTGCGGACTGGCGAATAAAAGCGGACTAGGACCGACTTAGCCAAAGAGTATAGCACGCGACTATCGACCGACTCAACCGACCCAACCACCGGCGGATAGCCGTGCGCACTGGAGCGCACAGCCGGGCTCCGAATCCCGGCTTGGCGCCCTATGGCCCACCAATTGACCGATTTTGATCACTTTTAGCCCATTACCGCCTGATCCAGCGCAACGAGCCCGCCCCCACTGCTGTAAAATGGCTCGATTCCGCCACCCGCGGGGGATCGTCGAGGATCGACCGGCATTCCGTGTGTACCAGACGCCCTCCGCCAGGCCACCGCAACACCCAGCAAGCCTTATCCAGCAAGGCTTCCGAGGAAACCATGGCTATCACCATCAAAAACGAAGACGACATCGCGAAGATGCGCGTCGCCTGTCGGCTCGCGAGCGAAGTGCTCGACTACATCACGCCGTTCGTCAAGGCCGGCGTCACCACTGGCGAGCTCGACCGCCTGTGCCACGAATACATGCTGAAGGACCAGGGCACGGTCCCCGCACCGCTGAATTACCAGCCGCCCGGCTACCCGCCGTACCCGAAAGCCACCTGCATTTCCGTCAACGACGTGATCTGCCACGGCATTCCCGGCGACAAGGCCCTGAAAAACGGCGACGCGCTGAACATCGACATCACGGTCATCAAGGACGGCTACTTCGGCGACACCAGCCGCATGTTCATCGTCGGCGAAGGGTCGATCATGGCGAGGCGCCTCGTGCAGGCTACCTTCGAGTGCATGTGGCTGGGCATCGACCAGGTGCGCCCCGGCGCGCATCTCGGCGACATCGGCTATGCGATCCAGAAGCACGCCGAAGGCCTCGGCTACAGCGTGGTGCGCGAATATTGCGGCCACGGCATCGGCACCGTGTTCCATGAAGATCCGCAGATCCTGCACTATGGCCGCCCCGGCACCGGCCTCGAATTGCAGGCCGGCATGATTTTCACGATCGAGCCGATGATCAACGCCGGCCGCCGCGACATCCGCACGATGCCCGACCAGTGGACCGTCAAGACCAAGGACCGCAGCCTGTCCGCGCAGTGGGAGCATACCGTGCTCGTCACGGAGACCGGCTACGACGTGCTGACCGTGTCGGCCGGTACGCCCGCGCGTCCGCCCGTGGTCGCGGCTACCGCCTGACCGATTCCGACCTCACCTTCCGTCTGCCAATGAGTAGCGTTCCAGCCGTCGCCCCCTCCCATGCCTCGTCGCTCAAGGCGGACTACAAAGTGGCCAAAGCCCAGTTGCTGGAACGCTTTCGAACGGCCACCAACGTCGACGCGTTGATGGCCGCGCTGGCGCGCGCCACGGACCATTCGCTGCGCGCCGCCTGGGACACCTGCGAACTGCCCGACGATCTCGCACTCGTCGCGGTCGGCGGCTATGGGCGCGGCGAACTCGCGCCGCACTCCGACATCGACATCCTGGTGCTGTTGCCCGACACGCGGCTCGAGCATCTGGAGGCGCGCATCGAGCGCTTCATCAGCCTCGCGTGGGATCTCGGGCTGGAACTCGGCAGCAGCGTGCGCAGCGTGTCGCAATGCCTCGAGGAAGCGGCCAACGACGTCACGGTGCGTACCTCGCTGCTGGAAGCCCGTCGCATCACCGGCAGCACCGCGCTGTTCAACGATTTCGCCCAACGCTACCGTGCAGCGCTCGACCCGAAGGCGTTCTTCCAGGCGAAGGTGCTCGAAATGCGCCAGCGTCACGCGAAGTTTCAGGACACGCCGTACGCGCTCGAGCCGAACATCAAGGAAAGCCCGGGCGGGCTGCGCGACCTGCAGCTGATCCTGTGGATCACGCAGGCGGCCGGGTTCGGCAGCAGTTGGCGCGAGCTCGAAGCGCGCGGACTGATCACCGAGCGCGAGGCGCGCGAGCTGCGCCGCAACGAGAGCTTCCTGAAGGCGCTGCGCGCGCGGCTGCATGTGATCGCCGGGCGCCGTCAGGACATCCTGGTGTTCGACCTGCAAACGCCGGTCGCCGAAAGCTTCGGCTTCAGGCCGACCGCGACCAAGCGCGCGAGCGAGCAACTGATGCGCCGCTACTACTGGGCCGCGAAAGCAGTCACGCAGCTCGCGACGATCCTGATCCAGAACATCGAGGCGCAGCTGTTTCCGAACACGAGCGGCATCACGCGCGTGCTGTCGGATCGCTTCGTCGAAAAGCAGGGCATGCTCGAAATCACGTCCGACGACGTGTTCCAGCGCGAGCCGAACGCGATCCTCGAAGCGTTCCTGCTTTACGAGCGCACCCCCGGCGTGAAGGGTCTGTCGGCGCGCACGCTGCGCGCGATCTACAACGCTCGTGACGTGATGGACCAGCATTGGCGGCGCGACCCGGAGAACCGCCGGCTTTTCATGGAAATCCTGAAACAGCCGGCCGGCATCACGCATGCGTTCCGGCTGATGAACCAGACCAGCGTGCTCGGGCGTTATCTGCTGAATTTCCGGCGCATCGTCGGGCAGATGCAGCACGACCTGTATCACGTGTACACCGTCGATCAGCACATCCTGATGGTGCTGCGCAATCTGCGCCGCTTCGCGATCGCCGAGCATGCGCACGAATACCCGTTCTGCAGCCAATTGATTGCCAACTTCGACCGGCCGTGGGTGCTGTACGTGGCCGCGCTGTTTCATGACATCGCCAAGGGGCGCGGCGGCGATCATTCCACGCTGGGCATGGCCGACGCGCGGCGCTTCTGCCGGCAGCACGGCATCGAAGGCGAGGATGGCGAACTGGTCGTGTGGCTCGTGCAGCAGCATCTGACGATGAGCCAGGTCGCGCAGAAGCAGGACACCAGCGACCCCGAAGTGATCAAGCGCTTCGCCGAACTGGTCGGCACCGAGCGGCGTCTGACCGCGCTCTATCTGCTGACCGTCGCCGACATCCGCGGTACCAGCCCGAAGGTCTGGAACACGTGGAAAGGCAAACTGCTCGAAGACCTCTACCGCACCAGCCTCGCCGTGCTGGGCGGCGCTCAACCGGACGAGCATTCGGAACTGAAGTCGCGCAAGGAAGAAGCGCTCGCGCTGCTGCGTCTGGAAACCGTGCCGGAAGGCGCGCAACGGGCGCTGTGGGACAAGCTCGACGTCGGCTACTTCCTGCGCCACGACGCGGCGGACATTGCGTGGCAAACCCGCGTGCTGTACCGCCACGTCGAAACGCCAACGCCGCTCGTGCGCGCGCGGCCGTCGCCGATCGGCGAGGCGCTGCAGGTGCTCGTCTACGTGAAGGACCAGCCCGATCTGTTCGCGGGCATCTGTGCGTATTTCGACCGCAACGGCCTGTCGGTGCTCGACGCGCGCGTCAGCACGACGCGCCACGGCTACGCGCTCGACAACTTCCTCGTCACGCACACCGAAGAGGACGTGCACTATCGCGACATCGCCAATCTGGTCGAGCAGGAACTGACCGCGCGGCTCGCGGGCCACGGCACCTTGCTGCCGGGACCGTCGAAGGGCCGGCTGTCGCGGCTGTCGCGCACCTTCCCGATTACGCCGCGTGTCGACCTGCGGGCCGATGAGCGCGGCCAATACTACATCCTGTCCGTGTCGGCGAACGACCGGCCGGGCCTTCTTTATTCGATCGCGCGCGTGCTGGCCGAGCACCGGGTCGGCGTCGCCTCGGCGCGGATCAATACGCTCGGCGAACGCGTCGAGGACGTGTTCCTGCTCGAAGGACACAGCCTGTCGGACAACCGCCTGCAAATTCAGGTCGAGACCGAACTGCTGCGCGCGATCGCAGTGTGAGATTTCATGCGAAACAAATTAACAGCGAAGCATCCGCGGCCGGCGTCGTCCGAACGGGCCCCTGTCCGCCCCGGCAGCGCGTCGGCGCGTAAACCGACCCGTCCAGCGCGGCCGAAGCCTTTCGAGGCCGAGGGTGGCGCGACGCGGCCGGTCAGCGCGAAGCCGGCGGGCGCCGGTGCCCGCGCGCCGCGTGCCGAAGGGTCGGGTCCGCGCGAACGGGGTGCGGCTGCCGCGGGCGCACTGCGCCGCTTTGAAGGTGCGGCTGAGCGTGGCGAACGCGGAGAACGCGCACCGCGTCGTTTTGAGGGCAGCGCTGAGCGTGGCGAGCGTGCCCCCCGACGCGAATTCGGCGAGCGGACTGAACGCGCGCCGCGTCGCTTCGAAGGCAGCGCTGAGCGTGGCGAGCGTGCCCCCCGGCGCGAATTCGGCGAGCGGACTGAACGCGCGCCGCGTCGCTTCGAAGGCGGCACTGAGCGTGGCGAACGTGCTCCACGGCGCGAATTCGGCGAGCGGAGTGAACGCGCGCCGCGTCGCTTCGAAGGCGGCGCTGAGCGTGGCGAACGTGCTCCACGGCGCGAATTCGGCGAGCGGAGTGAACGCGCGCCGCGTCGCTTCGAAGGCGGCACTGAGCGTGGCGAACGTGCTCCACGGCGCGAATTCGGCGAGCGGAGTGAACGCGCACCGCGTCGCTTCGAAGGCGGCGCTGAGCGCGGCGAACGCGCGCCCCGTCGCGAATTCGGCGAGCGCGCAGAACGCGCGCCGCGTCGTTTCGAGGGCAATGCGGAGCGCGGCGAGCGCTCACCGCGCCGCGACGACGGCGAACGCCGTCCGTTCAGTGGTCCACGCGCAGGCGCAGGCAGACCGTCGGAAGCCAGCGGGCGTGACGACCGCCCGGTGCGCCGGGAGCGCGATGCCGCCGATCGTCCGCGCTTCGGTAGCGATCGCGGCGAGCCGCAGCAGCGTCGCGGTGGTGATCGAGGCGAGCGCAGCGACCGCGCCCCGCGCCGCTTCGAAGGCGAGCGTGGCGAGCGCAGCTTCGGGAAACCCGCAAAAGGCGGCTACGGCGAGCGCACCGAGCGTCCGGCGCGCGCCACGCGTGAGGACCGCGGCGACCGCGGTGCACGCGGCGACTGGACGCCCTCGCGTCGTGAGTCCGGCGACCGCGCCGCACGCGGCGGTGAACGTACCGAGCGTCGCGAGCGCCCTGCGCGCAGCTTTGGCGACACGCTGCCAGCCGCGAACCGCCGCTTCGGCGACGACCGGCCCGCCCGCGCCGCCAAGCCGCGAACGTCGGCATCGGCAACAGCCCAACCGGTCGACACCACCATCGACACCCCGCACCCGCCCCGCCGCGATCGCGAAGACGCGCCGGGCATGCTACGTCTGTCGAAGCTGATGTCCAAGCTCGGCCTGTGCTCCCGCCGGGAGGCCGACGAGTGGATCGAGAAAGGCTGGGTCATGGTCGACGGCGAGCGCGTCGACACGCTCGGCACCAAGGTGTTCCCGGATCAGCGCATCGACATCGATCCAGCCGCCGAAGCCTTTCAGTCGAGCCAGGTGACCGTGATCGTCCACAAGCCGGTCGGCCTCGTATCGGGACAGGCGGAGGACGGCTATCAGCCGGCCATCACGCTCGTCACGCCGGAAAATCGCTGGGAAGGCGACCATTCGGGCATCCGCTTCTCGGTGTCGCATCTGCGCCAGCTCGCGCCGGCCGGACGTCTCGACATCGATTCGACGGGCCTGCTGGTGCTGACGCAGGACGGCCGCATCGCGAAGCAACTGATCGGCGGTCACTCGGACGTGGACAAGGAGTATCTGGTGCGCGTCGCCTACGGCGATCACACGGTCGACGTCGAAAGCCACTTCCCGGCCGAAAAACTCGCGCTGCTGCGCCATGGCCTGTCGCTCGACGACGTCGCGCTCAAGCCCGCGCAAGTCAGCTGGCAAAACGGCGAGCAGCTGCGTTTCGTGCTGCGCGAAGGCAAGAAGCGTCAGATTCGCCGCATGTGTGAACTGGTCGGTCTCGAAGTGGTGGGCCTGAAGCGCGTGCGCATGGGCAACGTGATGCTCGGCGCGCTGCCGCCGGGACAGTGGCGCTATCTGTCGGAAGACGAGTCGTTCTGAAGTCCGTCCAATGCGCCTCGTTGCTCAGAGCGGGCGCATCGGCATAACAAAAAACCCACGCACTTAGGCGTGGGTTTTTTGTTGGCGGCAGCCGTGTCAGTCGTCGCTATTCGGATCGAGATCGGGGAACAGGACCTCGGTAAAGCCGAACTTCGAGAAATCGGTAATCCGCATCGGATACAGCTTGCCGATCAGATGATCGCATTCGTGCTGCACGACCCGTGCATGAAAGCCCTCGGCGACCCGGTCGATCGGATTGCCGAACTGATCGAAGCCGTGATAGCGGATCATCGAAAACCGGCTCACCACGCCGCGCAGTCCCGGCACCGACAGGCAGCCTTCCCAGCTCTCTTCCATGTCCTGCGACACCGGCGTAATGGTCGGATTGATCAGCACCGTCTCCGGCACTGGCGGCGCGTCCGGATAGCGCTCGTTCGAACCGAAGCCGAAAATCACCACCTGCAGATCGACGCCGATCTGCGGTGCCGCAAGACCCGCGCCATTCGCCGCGTGCATGGTCTCGAACATGTCTTCCACGAGCCGGTGCAGCTCGGGCGTGTCGAAGTGATCGACCGGCTCGGCGATTCGCAGCAGGCGCGGGTCGCCCATCTTCAGAATGTCGTGAATCATCAGTGCCCCTCCAGGAGCTTGCGCATACCATCTTCGTCGAGTACGGGGATGCCGAGTTCCTCGGCCTTCGCGAGTTTGCTGCCCGCGTCGGCGCCCGCCACCACGTAACTGGTTTTCTTCGAAACCGACCCCGCCACCTTCGCGCCGGCCGCTTCGAGCATTTCCTTCGCATCCTCGCGCGACAGGTTCGGCAGCGTGCCGGTCAACACGACCGTCTGGCCGGCCAGCACGCCCTGCGGCGCCTTCGGCGCGGGCGGCCCCTCGGGCCACGTGACTCTGCCCGGCGCGCGCAGCTGCTCGATCACCGTGCGGTTGTGGTCCTCGGCGAAGAACTGGTGGATCGATTCAGCGACGACCGGCCCCACATCGTTGACTTCGAGCAGCGCTTCCAGCGACGCATCCATGATCGGATCGAGCGAGCCGAAGTGCTTCGCAAGATCCTTCGCGGTCGATTCGCCGACATGGCGAATCCCCAGCGCGTAGATAAAGCGGCCGAGCGTCGTGTGCTTGGCTTTTTCGAGCGAGTCGAGCAGGTTCTGCGCCGATTTATCGGCGAAGCGGTCGAGCTCCGCGAGCGTCGCGAAGCCGAGATTGAACAGATCGGCCGGCGTGCGGACCAGGTTCTGTTCGACCAGCTGATCGATGATCTTCTCGCCGAGGCCGTCGATATCGAGCGCGCGGCGCTGCGCGAAGTGCCACAGTGCCTGCTTGCGCTGCGCCGGACAGAAGAGCCCGCCCGTGCAGCGGGCAATCGCCTCGTCGGGCAGCCGCTCGATCGCCGAGCCGCACACCGGGCACTGCGTCGGCATCACGAACTCGCGAGCGTCGGCCGGACGACGCTCGAGCAGCGCGCTGACCACCTCCGGAATCACGTCGCCGGCGCGCCGCACGATTACCGTGTCGCCGATGCGGATGTCCTTGCGGCGCACCTCGTCTTCGTTGTGCAAGGTCGCGTTCGTGACCGTCGCGCCGCCGACGAACACCGGCTCCAGCCGCGCGACCGGTGTGATCGCGCCGGTGCGGCCGACCTGCACGTCGATCGCGACGAGCTTCGTCAGCGCTTCCTGTGCGGGGAATTTGTGCGCGAGCGCGAAGCGCGGCGCGCGCGACACGAAGCCGAGCCTGTCCTGCTCGTCGCGCCGGTTGACCTTGTAGACGACGCCGTCGATGTCGTACGGTAGCCTGTCGCGCTTCTCGCCGACCGCGTGGAAGAAGCCGAGCAGGCCTTCGGCGCCCTGCACGACCGCACGCTCGCCATTGACCGGCAAGCCCATCTCCTTGTACCAGTCGAGCAGTTCGCTATGCGTGGGCGGCATCTCGATGCCGTCGAGCACGCCGATCCCATACGCGAAAAACGACAGCGGCCGCTGCGCGGTGATCTTCGAATCGAGCTGGCGCAGGCTGCCGGCCGCCGCGTTGCGCGGGTTCGCGAATTCTCGTTGCCCGGCGGCGCGCTGGCGTTCGTTCAGGCGCTCGAAGTCGCGCTTGAACATCAGCACTTCGCCGCGCACGTCGAGCACGTGCGGCACGCGCTTGCCCTTCAGCTTCAGCGGAATCGAGCGGATCGTGCGGACGTTTTCGGTGACGTTCTCGCCAGTCGTGCCGTCGCCGCGCGTGGACGCCTGCACGAACACGCCGTCGACGTAGCGCAGCGAGATCGCGAGACCGTCGAATTTCAGCTCGGCCGCGTAGTCGACGGGGACCGGCGGCTCGCTCGCGTTATTGCCGAGCGCGTCGCCGATGCGCTTGTCGAACGCGACGATGTCTTCGTCGGCGAAACCGTTGTTCAGCGACAGCATCGGCTGATCGTGCACGACCGGCTCGAAACCGCTCGCGGCCTTACCGCCGACACGCTGCGTCGGCGAATCGGGCACGATCAGATCCGGATGCTCGGTCTCGATGCGCTCCAGCTCCTTGAACAGCTTGTCGTACTCGGCATCCGGCAGATCCGGCTGATCGAGCACGTAGTACGCGTAGTTCGCGCGTTCGAGTTCCGCGCGCAACCACGCGGCGCGTTCGGCCGGAGCACTGGTTGCGGAAGAAGGGACGGAGGATCGGGCCATGCGGTCGGAAGCTTCTCGATAATGAAAGTCGGACATCGGATTATCGCAGGAAGCGTGCCCCTTTACATCGGTGAATACCGCGCAAACCGTGCTGCGATGCAGGCCGGAAACGACGACGGCCGCACATCGTGCGGCCGTCGTCAAAATGCGTAGAACGCTGAAATGGGCTTACTGGCTGAACAGGCGCCGCGTGGCCGGCGAACCCGCCGGAATGCCCGCCTGTTCGAGCTTCGCGTACAGCGTCATCAACTGTTTTTCGATCGCGAGCAGCGCGCTTTCGGGCAACGGCCGGCGGCCGTCGTCGACCACGCGTCCGCCGATACGCTCGGCCAGCGACTTCGCGTAATCGCACATCAGACGGAACGGCAGAATGTCTTCGTCGGCGACCGGCACATCGAGCACCAGCGTGATCATCTCGCCGCCTTTATACGTGAGGTCGTCGCGCAGGAAGTTGGTGTCGCCGAACTGCAGCATGAATACCGGGTTTTGCCGCGAGTCGAGCTTGACGAAGCGCGTGCCGTCACGCGACAGCAGCAGACCGTCCTGCGACGCGACCGCCTGCACGTAGTTGGCCGACCACGGTGCGCCGTCCGACAGCACGTTGATCGACAGCTGCGCGTCGCACTGGGCGGCAAAGCCATCGAGCTCGCGCGCCATCGCGACGGTTTCGAGCATGTCGGGGAATTCCGGCGCGGCGTCGAGCGCGTCGGCGAACTGCTGCACGCCGGTCACGAACTCGGAAAATTCGAGCTCGTTGAGCGCGCCGCTGCGGTTCGCGAGCTGCGCGGCCGCGCGCAGTTCGTCGTAGCGCGTGCCGTTCTGCAGCAGCTCCCATGCGCCGCCGCCTTCGGGCTTGCCTTCGATATGCACGGGCTTGCTGCCCGCGCGACGCAAGCGCTGCGCGAGCGGCAGCACCTTGTCGCCGGCCACGGGACCGTTCAATCGGATCGGCACGATACAGTCGATGCGCCGATCCACGATGGCCGGCGGCGCCGACGAGATCGTCGTGGCGGCCGGCAGGATCGGTTCGACCCGCTCGTGCTCGGCGGGCGCCGGCTGGGCCGCGGGCGCTTCGGCCGCGGGTCGCTCCACGTCGGCGTCCGAAGCCGCCGCATGCTCGCCTTCGCCGGCGGTATCGGAATCCGCCAACGGGTAACCGTTCGGCGACGTCATCTCGGCCTGGATATCAGCCGGTGTATCGAGCGGCGCCGCGCCCGCGCCGAACGTCGGCTCGACGCGCGCGGCGCTCGGGTGCGCGGTCGCCTCGGCGCTCACGCTGGGCTCGCGCCGCGTGGTCGGCCGGGCCGGCTCGATGAACGGGCTCTGCTCCTCATGCTCGTCCCGCGCGAGGCTCTCGGCGGTGTCGGCCGGCATCGGCCGCGGCATCTTGCGACGCACCTTCGCGCCCTGCCACGCGTTGTACACGACCACGCCCCCCACCACCACGGCACCCGCGCCGATCAAACCGAGTGTCAACTCGTCCATGCATGCTCCGTCAGCAATTCTTCTATCCACGCAGGCCTGCCGTCCGCTCCACGTACCGCGCGGCTCTCATCGAGGCCGCTGCGCTGAATGCGGATGCCCGCGAAGGCGTTAACTCAAACGATATTCTGGGCGAAACCCGCCGCCGTTTCCATGTCGACCGCAACGATCCGCGAGACGCCCTGCTCCTGCATCGTCACGCCGATCAGCTGCTGCGCCATCTCCATCGCGATCTTGTTGTGCGAGATGAACAGGAACTGGGTTTTGTCCGACATCGCCCGGACCAGATTCGCGAAGCGTTCGGTGTTGGCGTCGTCGAGTGGCGCGTCCACCTCGTCGAGCAGACAGAATGGCGCCGGATTCAGCTGGAACATCGCGAACACGAGCGCGGTCGCGGTCAGCGCTTTCTCGCCGCCCGACAGCAGGTGAATCGTCGAATTCTTCTTGCCCGGCGGCTGCGCCATCACCTGGACGCCGGCGTCGAGGATTTCGTCGCCGGTCATGATCAGCTTCGCCTGGCCGCCACCGAACAGACGCGGGAACAGTTCGCCGAAATGACGGTTCACTTCATCGAACGTGCTTTGCAGCAGCGTGCGCGTTTCGGCGTCGATCTTGCGGATCGCGTCTTCGAGCGTTTCGATCGCGCTCGTCAGGTCGGCCGACTGCGAATCGAGGAAGCTCTTGCGCTCGGTCGCGGCCTTCAGCTCGTCGAGCGCGGCCATGTTGACCGGCCCGAGCGCGATGATCGCGTTGTTGATGCGCGTGACTTCGCCCTGCAGGTACGAGGGCTTCATGTCCGGCGTCAGCTTCGCTTGCAGATCGGCTTCATCGACCCCGGCCGCGGTCAATTGCTCGACGAACTGCTCGCCGTTGATGCGCGCGGCCTGCTCCTTCAACTGCAATTCGTTAATGCGGTCGCGCAGCGGCTGCAGCGCGCGCTCGGCGGTGAGGCGCGTTTCGTCGGCCGAGCGCAGCTTCGCGGTCAGGTCGTCGAGCTCGACGCGCGCGGCGCGCAGCGCCTCTTCCTTGACGGCGCGGATATCGAGCGCGTCCTGCAGACCGGTGTGCGCGGTCTGCTCGTTGATCGTTTCGAGCTCGGCGCGCGCGTCTTCGAGCGAGCCCGCAACGCGCTCGCTCTGCTCGTGCGCGACCTGAATGCTGCGCTTCAATTCGTCGATGCGGTTCGCCATGTTGCGCGCGGCAAAGCGCGCGTCGGTGGCGGCGCGGTCGAGATCGCGTGCTTCGCCGCGGGCGGTCGTCAGTTCTTCGTCGAGTGCTTCGAAGGCGAGCTGATGGTCTTCGAAGCGCGCCTGCAGTTCGGCGAGCTCGCCGTCGTGACGCTCGAAGTTCGCTTCCGATTCCGCGCGCAGCGCACGCTGCTCGTCGACCTGGGCGGCAATCTCTTCGAGTTCCTCGCGGATCTGCGTGCTGCGCTGTGTATAGCGCTCGTGCGCCTGGGTGAGCTTCAGCACGTCCATCTGCAACGCGTGGACCCGCTGCGTCGCGCGTTCGGCTTGCTGACGCATTTCGGCGAGCGCCTGCGCGGCTTGCGTGTGCGCGGCTTCGGCGCGGATCGCGGCGGCCTTCGCCTCATCGGCGAGCAAGGCCTGCGCACGCACCTGGCGGCCGAGATTTTCGATTTCCTGCTGACGCGCGAGCATGCCGGCCTGTTCGGAATCGGCCGCGTACAGTTGCACGCCGACGCGCGTGACCACGTGCCCCGCCTTCACCACGAATGCGCCGCCCTCGGGCAGCTGCGCGCGCATAGAAAGCGCCTGCTGCAGATCGTCGGCGACGAACGCAAGGCCGAGCCAGTCGGTCAGCACCGCGCGGATACCCGCGTCCTCGATGCGCACGAGCGACAAAAGCGAGCGCAGCGCGCCGGCGGACGGGGCCGGCTGACCGGCCGCGGGCGGTGCGTAGAACGCGAGCTTGGCGGGGGGCGCGTCGGTTGCGAACGCCTTGACCCAGTCGAGATTCGACACTTCGAGCGCGGCGAGGCGCTCGCGCAGCACCGCTTCGAGCGCGGTTTCCCAACCGGCCTCGACATGCAGCTTCTTCCATAGACGCGGCAGGCTGCCCAATTCGTGCTTGTCGAGCCACGGCTGGATCTTGCCTTCGGTCTGCACGTTTTCCTGCAGCTGCTTGAGCGCGGCGAGGCGCGCATCGAGCTGATGAATCTGCGCGCTTTCGGCCTGCACGCGCTCCTGCGCGGCGCGCCGTTCGCCGTCGAGCCGCGGCAGTGTTTCCTGCGCGTCGGCGAGGCGTCCCTGCGCGTCGTGCAGGATTTCCTCGTGCTCGGCGAGCTGCATGCGCAACTCCTCGAGCTGCGCTTCGTCGGGCGCGTCGAGGCCGCCCTCTTCCGATTTCAGCCGCTCCTGGCGCTGCTGCAGTTGCTGCAATTGCTGATCGGCATTGCGCTGATGCGCGGCTTCGAGCTTCAGCGCCTGCTCGGTCTGCGCGATGCCGGCGCGCTCGGTGTTCAGCTCCGCCTGCGCGTCGCGCCAGCGCGCTTCGAGCGCGGGCAGCGCGTCGTGCTTGGCGGCGGCGTTCTCTTCGGCCAGCACGGCTTTTTCTTCGGCGACGGCCAGTTGTTCTTCGGCGTCGGCGATATCGTCCTGCGCCTTGTCAGCCTGCGATTGCCACTGTTCGCGCTGCGCGGTCAGCGCGGCGATCTGCGCCTGCACGCGGTTGCGCGATTCGACGATGAAGCGGATCTCAGCTTCCAGCCGGCTCACTTCCGCGTTCGCCTCGTACAGCGCGCCCTGCGCGCCCTGCATCGCGTCGCTCGCCGAGTAATGCGCGACGCGCAGCGTTTCGAGTTCCGCCTCGACTTCGCGCAGCTTCGCGGTTTGCGCCTCGAGGTCGATCTGCGCCTGTTCGATCGCGCGTTGCTGACGCTGCTGCTCGCCAGCCGCCTCGTTTTTGCGCAATAGCCACAGCAGACGCTGCTTTTCCTCGCCATCGCTTTGCAGCTCGCGATAACGCGTCGCGACGACCGCCTGCCCCTCCAGCTTCTCGAGGTTCGTGCCGAGCTCGCGGATGATGTCCTCGACGCGCGTCAGGTTCTCGCGCGTGTCGTGCAGACGGTTCTCAGTCTCGCGGCGGCGTTCCTTGTACTTCGACACGCCGGCAGCTTCTTCGAGGAACACGCGCAGCTCTTCGGGCTTCGCCTCGATCAGCCGCGCGATCATGCCCTGCCCGATGATCGCGTACGCACGCGGACCCAGGCCGGTGCCGAGGAAGATGTCCTGGATATCGCGGCGGCGCGCCGGCAGATTGTTGATGTAGTAGCTCGAGGTGCCGTCGCGCGTCAGCACGCGCTTCACGGCGATCTCCGCATACTGGCCCCACTGGCCGGCGGCGCGGCCGTCCGCGTTGTCGAACACGAGTTCGACGCTCGCGCGGCTGCCGGGCTTGCGGGCGGTCGAGCCGTTGAAGATCACGTCCTGCATCGACTCGCCGCGCAATTCAGAGGCGCGCGATTCGCCGAGCACCCAGCGCACGGCGTCGATGATGTTGGATTTGCCGCACCCGTTCGGACCGACCACGCCAACCAGCTGGCCTGGGACCTGGAAATGCGTGGGATCGACGAAGGATTTGAAGCCAGCGAGTTTGATCGAGGTGAGCCGCACGGCGATTTCGCTGTTTGAAAAGAGAGTGTGATAGGTGGCTCGCGAGGTTGCGCCAGTCGTTCACCGCCGCGGCGGGACGGCCCCACGCAACCTCGCGAGCCTTCGCAATTTGTTGCCGGCTGCGTGCGCCCATGCACATCGAAGGCACAGGTGCGCATGCGCCGGCTAATGAGGGGGAATCATACCATCGCGCGTGGACGATTCTTACCGCCCTTTCGGTGGTCGTCGCTATCGCCGTCACGGCCGTGTTCGTCACCGCGTTGCTCACCGCACGGGCCACCGCGTCCATCGTCGCCGCTCGGCCCGTCCGTGTCGCCGATGGCCGGATCGGGGGGCGCCGTCCTCGTCCGATGCACCCAGCTCGACAACGCCGATGCGAGCACGATGCACGCGCCGCCGGCCCATTCGCGCGGCCCCGGTACTTCGCCGGCGAACAGCCACGCCGACAGCGCCGTCACGACCAGCTCGAACAGCATGATGATCGAAGCGCGATTGGCCGGCACGCGCGAGAGCCCGTACTGCACCAGCATATTGTTCGACGCGAGCAGCAGACCGAGACCGAGCACCAGCAGCGCCGCGGTATCCAGATGCGCGCCGGTGGGCGGCGCGGGCATCGGCTCGATGAGCGACGCGAGCGCGCCGAACAGCGCCGCGCCGCCGAAGACCACCGCGGTGCGCATTTCGGGCTTCATGTCCGGCAGCACGCGGCTCGTCTTCAGAATCAGCACATTGCTCATCGCGAAGCCCATGCCGCCGGCGAGCCCGGCCCATTCGGCGGGATTGCCGGGCACCGGAATGCCGAGCCGCGGCGACCACAGCATCGTCATCGCGCCCGCGAGCGACAGCGCGGCCAGCGCCGCGCCCGACCACGTGAGCCTCTCATGCAGGATGAAATGTGCGAACAGCGCGGTCCACGCGGGCGTCAGATAGAACAGCAGCAGCACGCGCATCACCTGACCGTGGATCGCGCCCCACACGAAGCCGAGATTCGTGACGCCGGCGGCCAGCGCGAGCGCCGGCAGCAGCCAGTGCCATCGCACGGTCTTCAGCGCGCGATGCCGCACGAGCAGCACGAACAGGCAGCCGGTGCCGCTCGTCAGCGCGCTCGCTGCGGTGCCGCTCACGCCGAGCGCGGCGAGCATGCGCAGCGGGTACCAGACCATCCCCCAGACCGACGCGCCCAGCATGATCGCGAGCGTCGGCCAGCCGTTGCGAAGCCAGTTGGTCATGGGGCCGGACTCCGACGGGCGCCGTGGGCGGGTCGGATGAGGGTCCAGCCGGGTGTCTGCTGCTCTGCTGCGTACATTGCTGCTCCTGCAAATTCTTTTACGCGAACCGTAGGGGATTCGCGCCGTTCCCGCCGCGGCGCGCCGGTGCGCCGCCTCGCGGATTGCTGCCGCGCCGCGCGGCAACCTCCCGCTTGGCCCGCGGGCGCGCCACGCTATAATCGTCCGTTCGCCGCCGCTGGTGGCCGGCTCGCCGCCGGCCAGTCCATCGCGCGCAGGGACGCCGATTCATGTTTGATGCACCGACGCCCGCCGGCGCGCGTGCCCGGTCGTCCCGACTTTCATCCGCGTCCATTCCGATCAGGCCAACTCGTTCCGTGAATCCGCTACTCGACTCCCTTCAGCCCTATCCGTTCGAAAAGCTGCGCCTGCTTTTCAAGGACGTCACGCCGCCGGCCGGCCTCGCGCATATCAGCTTCGGCATCGGCGAGCCGAAACATCCGACGCCGCCACTGATCCGCGACGCCGTCATCGCTTCGCTCGGCGGCCTCGCTGCCTATCCGGCCACGCTCGGCTCGGCGCCGCTGCGTGAGTCGATCGCGAAGTGGGTCACGCAACGCTACAACCTGCCGCCGCTCGATCCGCTGACCGAGGTGCTGCCGGTGTCCGGTTCGCGCGAGGCGCTGTTCGCGCTCGCGCAGACGGTGCTGAACCCGCGCCGGGATGCCGACGGAGAGCCTGCGATCGTACTCTGTCCGAACCCGTTCTACCAAATCTACGAAGGCGCGGCGCTGCTCGGCGGCGCCCAGCCGTACTTCGTCAACAGCGACCCGGCGCGCAACTTCGCGTGCGACTACTCGGCGGTGCCCGCCGACGTCTGGGCGCGCACGCAACTGCTGTACGTCTGCTCGCCGGGCAACCCGACCGGCGCCGTGCTCACGCTCGACGACTGGCGCGAACTGTTCGCGCTGTCGGACCGCTACGGCTTCGTGATCGCGTCGGACGAGTGCTACTCGGAAATCTATTTCGACGAGTCGAAGCCGCCGCTCGGCGGTCTCGAAGCGGCGCACCAGCTCGGCCGCGGCTTCGAGCGCCTCGTGATGCTGTCGAGCCTGTCGAAGCGCTCGAACGTGCCGGGCATGCGCTCGGGCTTCGTCGCCGGCGACGCGTCGATTCTGAAGTCGTTCCTGCTGTATCGCACGTACCACGGCGCGGCGCTCTCCACCGTGTACCAGAGCGCGAGCGTGGTCGCGTGGAGCGACGAGACGCACGTGCGCGAGAACCGCGCGAAGTACCTGCAGAAGTTCACCACCGTCACGCCGATGCTCGCCGACGTGCTCGACGTGCGCTTGCCCGACGCCGCGTTCTACCTGTGGGCCAATGTCGAGCGCACCGGCCTCACGGACACCGAGTTCGCCCAGCGCCTCTACGCCGACTATAATGTGACGGTTCTGCCGGGCTCGTTCCTCGCGCGCACCGCGCACGGCGTGAACCCCGGCCGCAATTTCGTGCGCCTCGCGCTCGTCGCCGATGTCGACGAATGCACGGCAGGCGCGCAGCGGATCGTCGAATTCTGCCGGTCTCTCGCTGCGGCTTGAGCCGCACCCGAGCCGCACCGCATCCCCGTCTCCAGACTTCAACCCTTCAGAAAATCACGCATATGTCGCAACAACTTCAGAGCATCATCGATACCGCCTGGGACAACCGCGCCGAGCTGTCGCCGAAAGCCGCGCCGGCCGAAGTGCGCGAAGCCGTCGCCCACGCGATCGAGCAACTCGATAAGGGCGCGCTGCGCGTCGCCGAAAAGAAGGACGGCGACTGGATCGTCAACCAGTGGCTGAAGAAAGCCGTGCTGCTGTCGTTCCGTCTGGAAGACAACGCGCCGATGCCGGCCGGCGGCTACAGCCAGTTCTACGACAAGGTGCCGTCGAAGTTCGCCAACTACACCGCTGAAGACTTCGCCGCCGGCGGCTTCCGCGTGGTGCCGCCCGCGATCGCGCGCCGCGGCTCGTTCATCGCGAAGAATGTCGTGCTGATGCCGTCGTACACCAACATCGGCGCATACGTCGACGAAGGCACGATGGTCGACACGTGGGCCACCGTCGGCTCGTGCGCGCAGATCGGCAAGAATGTGCACCTGTCGGGCGGCGTCGGCATCGGCGGCGTGCTCGAGCCGCTGCAGGCGAACCCGGTCATCATCGAAGACAACTGCTTCATCGGCGCGCGCTCGGAAGTCGTCGAAGGCGTGATCGTCGAGGAAAACTCGGTGATCTCGATGGGCGTGTACCTCGGCCAGAGCACCAAGATTTACGACCGCGAAACCGGCGAAGTCACGTACGGCCGCATTCCGGCGGGCTCGGTCGTGGTGGCGGGCAACCTGCCGTCGAAGGACGGCACGCACAGCCTGTACTGCGCGGTGATCGTCAAGAAGGTCGACGCGAAAACGCGCGCGAAGGTCGGCCTGAACGAGTTGCTGCGAGGCGACTGATGGCGCGCGGCACCAAAACCGTCGTCTACGGCATTCCGAACTGCGACACCGTAAAGAAGGCACGTGTGTGGCTCGAAGAGCACGGCGTCGAGTTCGAGTTTCACGACTTCAAGAAGGCCGGCGTGACCGAGCCGCTCGTGCAGGACTGGCTCAAGGACGTCAAGCTCGACGCGCTGCTGAACCGCCGCGGCACGACGTGGCGCGCGCTGTCCGACGACATGAAGGCGGCCGCTGAAACGCAGCCGGGCGCGATCGCGCTGATGATCCACAAGCCGTCGGTGATCAAGCGGCCGGTGCTGGTCGTGAACGGGCGCGTGAAGTCGCTCGGTTTTTCCGCCGACGAGTACGCGGCGTTGTTTGCCTGAGCGCCAGACTCAGGCACAAGGCAGTAAGACGCGCGGCCTCGCGTCGC
Source organism: Paraburkholderia youngii (assembly GCF_013366925.1). NCBI lineage: Bacteria > Pseudomonadati > Pseudomonadota > Betaproteobacteria > Burkholderiales > Burkholderiaceae > Paraburkholderia > Paraburkholderia youngii. Next base: position 4,221,446 of record NZ_JAALDK010000001.1, on the reverse strand, counting down.
GTCGTTCAAAGGCTGTTGCCGGCTGCGGTGGCTCACCGCGAGCCGGCATTTTTTCATTTCAAAGTGGCTTGTACTGAATCCATGTCCGGCACCCTCGCCCTTACCGAACAACTGATCGCGCGCGCGTCCGTGACGCCCGACGACCAGCATTGCCAGCGTCTGTTGATCGAGCGCCTGGCCGCGCTCGGCTTCGAGCACGAGACGATCGAATCCAACGGCGTGACCAACCTGTGGGCCGTCAAGCGCGGCGTCGACGGCACCGCGGGCAAGCTGCTCGCGTTCGCCGGTCACACCGACGTGGTGCCGACCGGCCCGCTCGAACAATGGCACTCGGCGCCGTTCGTGCCGACCCAGCGCGACGGCAAGCTGTACGGCCGCGGCGCGGCGGACATGAAGGCATCGATCGCCGGCTTCGTCGTCGCGAGCGAGGAGTTCGTCGCGGCTAACCCTCGGCACCGCGGCTCGATCGCGTTCCTGATCACGAGCGACGAGGAAGGTCCCGCCACCGACGGCACCGTCAAGGTCGTCGAAGCATTGCAGGAGCGCGGTGAGCGCATGGACTACTGCATCGTGGGCGAGCCGACCTCCAGCGAGCGGTTCGGCGACATGGTCAAGAACGGCCGGCGCGGGTCGATGTCGGGCAAGCTGATCGTCAAAGGCGTGCAAGGCCATATCGCTTATCCGCATCTGGCGAAGAATCCGGTGCACCTGCTCGCGCCCGCGCTCGCCGAACTCGTTGCCGAGCGCTGGGACGAAGGCAACGAATATTTCCCGCCGACCACCTGGCAGGTGTCGAACATCCACAGCGGCGCCGGCGCGACCAACGTGATCCCCGGCCATGCGGACGTGATGTTCAACTTCCGCTTCTCGACCGCGAGCACCGTCGAAGGCCTGCAAAAACGCGTGCACGCGATTCTCGACAAACACGGCCTCGAATACGACCTGCAATGGACCGTGAGCGGCCTGCCGTTTCTCACCCCGCGGGGCGAGCTGTCGAGCGCGCTCGCGCAAGCGATCAAGGACGAGACCGGCGTGGACACTGAACTGTCGACCACCGGCGGCACGTCGGACGGCCGCTTCATCGCGCGCATCTGCAAGCAGGTGATCGAGTTCGGTCCGCTTAACGCGAGCATCCACAAGATCGACGAACATATCGAAGTCGCCCATATCGAGCCGCTGAAGAACGTGTATCGTCGCGTGCTCGAACAACTGATCGCATAACCAGGAACCTTGCGATGACGCTTCCTTTTTGCACCGTCCGCGACCTGCTGCGTTATGCAGTGTCGCGATTTAGCGAGGCCAAGCTGTCTTTCGGCCACGGCTCGGCCAATGCCTACGACGAAGCCGCCTATCTGATCCTGCACACGCTGCACCTGCCGCTCGACCTGCTCGAGCCGTTTCTCGATTCGCGCCTGACCACGGCCGAAATCGAGGCGGTGCTGAACGTGATCGAGCGACGCGCGGCCGAACGCGTGCCGGCCGCGTATATCACGCAGGAAGCGTGGATGCACGGCTATCACTTTTACGTCGACGAGCGCGTGATCGTGCCGCGCTCGTTCATCGGCGAGCTGCTGCAGGACGGCCTGCAGCCGTACGTCGAGGACCCCGAGCAGGTCGGCGCGGTGCTCGAGCTGTGCACCGGCTCCGGTTGTCTCGCGATCCTCGCCGCCCACGCGTTCCCGAACGCCGACGTCGACGCGGTCGATCTGTCCGCGCCCGCGCTCGAAGTCGCGACTCGCAACGTGCTCGACTACCACCTAGACGACCGCATCGCGCTGTTCGAAGGCGATCTGTACGCGCCGCTCGCCGAGCGCCGCTACGACGTGATCATCAGCAACCCGCCGTACGTGAACGCGAAGTCGATGCAGGAGTTGCCGGCCGAATACAAGCACGAGCCGGAGATGGCACTCGCGGGTGGCGCGGACGGCATGGACATCGTGCGCCGGATCATTGCCGACGCGCGCAACTGGCTGACCGAAGACGGCGTGCTCGTCATCGAGATCGGCAACGAACGCGAGCACGTCGAGGCGGCGTTCGGCGGTCTGGACCTCGTGTGGCTGTCCACCAGCGCCGGCGACGACAACGTGTTCCTGATTCAGGCCAGCGACTTGCCGGTCTGAGTGCGGCGTGCTGTCCGTTTGATCGCGCGACGTGCGCGGCGCCGCTTGCAGCGGATTTCGCAAGTGACGCGCGCGCCGCGCGCCGCAGCACACACGGTTTATTCGTACGAGTTTTTGCGCTATTTTTTAGCGCGGGTTTTTAGCCCGTTTTTGGCGCTTTCCCAGGCGCCGCAGCCGCAGTCTGAATTCGTTGCCCGACGCGTTCGCCGCAGACCACGAAGCGAGCCTGTGCCCGCCTCCGTTTCCTGAATCACGGCGCTTCGCCAACTGTTCGCGAGCTTATGACATTCGACCTGCTTCACGTCGGCCCGCTGGTTCTCCTTGCCCACATTCTCGGCATCATCGCGGCTGCTCACGCGATCCTCCATACCCGCACCTCGCAAGGGGCGATCGCGTGGGCCGTGTCGCTCGTCGCGATGCCTTATCTGACGCTCGTGCCCTACCTGTTCCTTGGCCGCAGCAAGTTCGCCGGCTACGCGGACGCGCGCCGCGTCGAGAACGAGCTGCTGCGCACACGCGCGCATCCGCAGGTGTGGGACACGCACGCGTCGTCGGCCGGGGTGCCGACGCAGCAGCTCGGCTCGCGGCTCGTGCAGTCGCTGACGCGCCTTGGCGGCATGCCATTCCTGCCCGGCAATACCGTGCGCACACTGATCAACGGCACGGCGACTTTCGAGGCGATCTTCGACGCGATCCAGAACGCGCGCCGCTATGTAATCGTGCAGTTCTTCATCGTGCGCGCCGACGCGCTCGGCGACATGCTGAAAGACGCGCTGATCGCGAAAGCGCAACAAGGCGTGCGCGTGTACTTTCTGTATGACAGCATCGGCAGCTTCGATCTGCCGCACCGCTACGTCGCGGCACTGCGCGCGGCCGGCATCGAGATGCAGCCGTTCGCGACGAACCGCCGCTTCGTCAACCGTCTGCAACTGAACTTCCGCAATCACCGCAAGATCGTGGCGGTCGACGGCGAGCGCGCGTTTATTGGCGGTCACAACGTAGGCGTCGAATATCTGGGCGCGAAGCCGCCGCTGTCGCCGTGGCGCGATACGCACATCGAGGTGCGCGGCCCGGCGGTCGCCAGCATCCAGTTCGTTTTTATCGAGGACTGGTACTGGGCCACGCAGCAGTTGCCCGAGTTCGACCTGCCGGCCGCCGAATCAGCCGTCCCATCCGTCGAACAGCACGACGCCCACGACACCATCGAACGCCCCGCGAACAACATGCACTGCATCGTGCTGCCGAGCGGCCCGGCCGACAACCAGGAGACCTGCTCGCTGTTTTTCGTCGAAGCGATCAACGCGGCGCGCGAACGGATCTGGATCACGACGCCCTACCTCGTGCCCGACGAGGCGGTGTTCGCCGCGCTGCGGCTCGCGGCGCTGCGGGGCGTCGACGTGCGCATCCTGATTCCGAGCCGGCGCGATCACCGCGTGGTGTTCGCGGCGTCGAAGCTATACGCATACGACTCGCTGCGCGCGGGCATTCGCATCTTCCGCTATCAGCCGGGTTTCCTGCACCAGAAGGTCGTGCTGATCGACAGCAACGCGGCCGCGATCGGCAGCGCCAACCTCGACAACCGCTCGTTCCGTCTGAACTTCGAGATCATGGTGCTGACCGTCGACCGCGGCTTCGCGCTCGAAGTCGAAACGATGCTGCTCGACGACTTCGCCGAGTCGCGGGAAATCGATCGCGACGAGTACCGCAAGGCGAACGCGCTGCGACGCATGCTGATGCACGTCGCGCGGCTCTTTTCGCCGATCCTGTAAAAGCGCTCCTGTTACAGCAGCGCTTCGATATCCTCGGTGATCGCCTCGGGCTTCGTCAGCGGCGCATAGCGCTTGACCACGTTGCCGTCGCGGCCAATCAGAAACTTCGTGAAATTCCACTTGATCGCCTCGAGGCCGAGCAGCCCCGGCGCTTCGATCGTCAGGTAACGGAATAGCGGGTGCGCGTTCGGGCCGTTCACGTCGATCTTGTCGAACATCGGGAACGTCACGCCGTAGTTCTTCTCGCAGAAGCTGCCGATCTGCGCGGCGTCGCCCGGCTCCTGCTTGCCGAACTGATTGCACGGAAAGCCGAGCACCGCGAGCCCGCGCGCCGCATAGGCGTCGTACAGCTTCTGCAAGCCCGCGTACTGCGGCGTGAACCCGCATTCGCTCGCGGTATTGACGATCAGCATCACCTTGCCTTGGTACTTCGCGAGACTCGCTTCCTCGCCGCCGAGCGTGCGTGCCGAAAACGAATAGATCGATGTCATGTGCCCTCCCGTGAAAGCCGTCAGTCTATGCCAAAAGCGCTGCCGATACAGTCAGCCGAATGGCCGATGGCGGCTGCGCTCGATGTGACAGCCGGGCGATCGGCGCCGCGCGCCCGGCAACCCGCCGGGCAGTCTAAAATAGCGGTTTTCTTCAGCCGGCCACGTCGTGATCCGCTTCAATCAGTTCAGCCTCGCGCGCGGCACCAAGCCGCTTTTCGACAACACCACGTTCACGTTGAACCCCGGTGAAAAAGCCGGCCTCGTCGGGGCGAACGGCGCGGGCAAGTCGACGCTGTTCGCCGTGCTGCGCGGCGAGCTGCATGCGGACGGCGGCGATTTCTCGATCCCGCCGACCTGGCGCATCGCCCACGTAGCGCAGGAAACCCCCGCCGTCGACAAAACCGCCCTCGCCTACACGCTCGACGGCGACGCCGCGCTGCGCGACATCGAGGCGCGCATCGCTTCGGCCTCCGCGGCGCACGACGGCGCAGCCGAAGCCGAAGCCCACGCCGCGTTCGCCGACGCCGACGGCTACACCGCGCCGGCTCGCGCCGAAGCGTTGCTGCTCGGCCTCGGCTTCACGCTCGACCAGACCCGTGAGCCGGTCAGGAGCTTCTCGGGCGGCTGGCGCATGCGGCTGAATCTCGCGCAGGCGCTGATGTGCCGCTCCGACCTGCTGCTGCTCGACGAACCGACCAACCACCTCGACCTCGACGCGATCGTCTGGCTCGAAGACTGGCTCAATCGCTATGCCGGCACGCTGATCGTGATCTCGCACGACCGCGAGTTTCTCGATTCCGTCTGCAATGTCACGCTGCATCTCGAGAACCAGCAGATCAAGCGCTACGGCGGCAACTACTCGCAATTCGAAGTGCTGCGCGCGCAGCAGATCGCGCTGCAACAGAGCGCGTACGAAAAGCAGCAGCGCACGGTCGCGCATCTGCAGAGCTACATCAACCGCTTCAAGGCGCAGGCCACCAAGGCGCGCCAGGCGCAAAGCCGGGTGAAGGCGCTCGAGAAGATGGAGCTGATCGCGCCCGCGCACGTCGCGTCGCCGTTCACGTTCGAGTTCCGTACGCCCGACTCCGCGCCGAATCCGATGATGGTGATGGAAGAGGTGCGCTGTGGCTATCACGCCGAAGACGGCAGCGAGATTCCGATCGTCGAGCGCGTGATGCTGTCGATCCAGAACGGTCAGCGCATCGGCCTGCTCGGTGCGAACGGCCAGGGCAAGTCGACGCTGATCAAGACGCTCGCGGGCACGCTCGAACCGCTCTCCGGCCACGTGCGCGAAGGCAAGGGTTTGCGCATCGGCTACTTCGCGCAGCATCAGCTCGAAACGCTGCGCCCCGACGACACGCCGTTGCAGCACCTCGCGCGTCTCGCGCCCGACACCCGCGAGCAGGAGCTGCGCGACTTCCTCGGCAGCTTCAACTTTTCCGGCGACATGGCGACCGCGAAGATCGCGCCGTTCTCGGGCGGCGAGAAGGCACGCCTCGCGCTTGCGCTGATCATCTGGCAGAAGCCGAACCTGCTGCTGCTCGACGAGCCGACCAACCACCTCGATCTCGAAACGCGCCACGCGCTGACGATGGCGCTTGCGCAATTCGAAGGCACGCTGATTCTGGTGTCGCACGACCGCCATCTGCTGCGCGCGACGACCGATCAGTTCATGCTGGTCGCGAAGCATCGTCTGCAGGAATTCGACGGCGATCTCGACGACTATCGCGACTGGCTGCTGCAGCATGCGGCCGAGCAGCGCGCGGCGTTGAAGGCGAACGCTTCCGGTGCGTCGGACGCGGCGTCCAACGGCGCGGCAAATGGCGACAGCAACGTCAATCGCAAGGAGCAGCGCCGCCTCGAAGCGGAAACGCGGCAGAAGCTCGCGCATCTGAAGAAACCGCTGCAAAGCCGTATCGCGAAGATCGAAAAGGAAATGGACGCGCTCAACGCGGAGAAGACGACGCTCGATGCGTTCGTCGTCGATCCCGCGAGTTACGAGCCGGAACAGAAGAGCAAACTGACGGAGGCGATCCGCCGTCAGGCAGACGTGAACGCGCGCCTCGATACGCTCGAAGCCGAATGGCTGGAGACGCACGAGGAACTCGAACAGATCGGCTAGCGGCACGCAACGGCCGGGCCGCGCCGGCATCCACGGGAGCTTGGCTTTGTCATTTGCGAACTCGTCGTCCGCGTCATCGGTGTCTGGACCCGCAGCTGCAACGGCAACCGAGCTGCCGCCACCGTTGCAAGGACTCCGCGTGCTCGACCTCACGCGCCTCTTGCCGGGGCCGGCGGCCGCGCTGCGTCTCGCCGAGCTCGGCGCCGATGTGCTGAAGATCGAGGCGCCCGGCGCGGGCGACCCGACGCGCACGATGATGCAATCGTCGAGCGATCGTGTCGCGGGCCGGCCCGGTGCGTTCTACCGGATGGTCAATCGCGGCAAGCGCGAGACGCGCCTCGACCTCAAATCCGAAGCGGGACGCAACGTGCTGCGCGCGCTCGCGGCCGAAGCCGACGTGCTGATCGAGAGCTTCCGGCCCGGCGTGATGGAGCGGCTCGGCCTGGGTTACGCGGCGCTCAGCGCGGCCAATCCGCGGCTCGTCTATTGCGCGATCAGCGGATATGGCGCAAGCGGTCCATTCGCGGACCATGCCGGTCACGACCTGAACTACATCGGCTATGCGGGCGTGCTCGATCAACTGGCAAGCCGCGACGGTGCGCCGATCCTGCCGAACTTCCAGATCGCCGATCTGCTCGGTGGCGCCTTGAGCGCGGTCACGCAGATTCTCGCCGCGCTCTGGCATGTCGCGCGAGGCGGCGCGGGCCGCTTCGTCGATGTATCGATGACGCACACGAGCTATGCGCACAACTTCGTCGCGCAGGTCTCGCTGCTCAACGAAGGGGCGGCGCCCGCCGCGGGCCGTGGTCTGTTGAATGGCGGCGTGCCCTGCTACAACCTGTACCGCACGAGCGATGAGCGCTGGCTCGCGGTCGGCGCGCTCGAATTGAAATTCTGGGAAACGCTGTGCATGGCGCTCGACCGGCCCGAATGGGCGACGCGTCACTGGAGCCTGGGGCAGGCGATCGGCGGTCCCGATGCCTTGGCGCTCATCCGGGAACTCGCTGAGGTGATCGCGACGCGCACGCTCGGCGAGTGGGTGGAATCGTTGGAATCGCTCGATTGCTGCGTGTCGCCGGTGCTCACGCCCGCTGAAGCGGCGCAGCATCCGCTGTTCAATCCGCATGCGTATGCGGCGGTGGCCGCGAGCGCCGCCGACTCGGACGACGACGGGGCATGAACCGCCACCGTCAACGCCGCGTCGCCGTCTGGCGCGGCAACGTTTGACGCGGCGATTTCTCGTCGTCGTACAGCAAGTGCTTGCGACCTTCCACATGGCGGCTGATCGTGGCGCGCACTTCGGCGGCTGTCACGTCTTCGGCCACCACCCGCCGCGAGATCTGCCCGGCGGTGTCGATCCACTCGACGATTCGGCAAGCGCCGCCCCAAGGCTGATGAATCGGTGCGGAGACCCGGCAGCCGCGCACCTGGATGTGCTGGTCGGCAGCGGTTTCATGTGACTGTTTCAAAGCGCGATCCTTTTTCGAGCATCAGAAGGGATGCATATCGTTACAGCTTAGGAAAAAGGTATGGCGGCCAGGTTACAGCCAATATGGCGATATTTACAGGGCATTACGCGACCGCAAGCGCACAAAGTACCGGCGAGCCGTCGCCGCCCCCGTCTATTCGAGCGTGCGGACGCGGTCGATGGCCTGTTCGATCCGTTCGACCGCAACGACCTGTAAGCCTTCGATCGGCTGTTTCGGTGCATTGGCCTTCGGAATCACCGCCACCGAGAAGCCGAGCTTGGCCGCTTCCTTCAGGCGTTCCTGACCGCGCGGCGACGGCCGGATTTCGCCGGCGAGGCCGACTTCGCCGAACACGACGAGCCCTTTCGGCAGCGGCTTGTTGCGCATCGACGAATGAATCGCGAGCAGTACCGAGAGGTCTGCGGCGGGCTCGGAGATCTTCACGCCGCCCACCGCGTTCAGGAACACGTCCTGATCGAAACAGGCGATGCCCGCGTGCCGATGCAGCACCGCGAGCAGCATCGCGAGCCGGTTCTGTTCGAGGCCGACCGCGAGGCGCCGCGGATTCGGCGCGTTGGCCGAATCGACGAGCGCCTGCACTTCGACGAGCAACGGCCGCGTGCCCTCCTGCGTGACGAGCACGCAGGACCCCGGCACCGACTGTTCGTGCTGCGACAAAAACAATGCCGACGGATTCGCGACGCCGCGCAAACCACGCTCGGTCATCGCGAACACGCCGAGCTCGTTGACCGCGCCGAAGCGGTTCTTGATCGCGCGCACGAGACGGTACGACGAGTGCGTATCCCCTTCGAAATACAGCACCGTATCGACGATATGTTCGAGCACGCGCGGCCCCGCAAGCGCGCCCTCTTTCGTCACGTGCCCGACCATGATGATCGTGGTGCCCGACTGCTTGGCGATGCGGGTGAGTTGCGCGGCGCACTCGCGCACTTGCGCAACCGAGCCCGGCGCCGATGTCAAAGCATCCGAATAGACGGTCTGGATCGAATCGATCACGGCGACTTCGGGCCGTTGCTCGGTGATCGTCGCCTGAATTTTTTCGAGCTGGATTTCCGCGAGCAATTGCAGTTCGCTCGCCTTCGAGCCGGGTTCGAGCAGTGCGAGCCGTTGCGCGCGCAACGCGATCTGCGCGCCCGATTCTTCGCCGCTGATATAGAGCGCGCGCTTGTCCGCGGCGATTTCCGCGAGCGACTGCAACAGCAGCGTCGATTTACCGATGCCCGGATCGCCGCCAATCAGCACCACGCCGCCCGGCACGAGGCCGCCGCCGAGCACGCGGTCGAATTCGCTGACGCCGGTGGAAAAGCGCGGCACGTCCGACGCGTCGATGTCGGCGAGGCGCCGCACTGGTGTGCTCTTCGCAAGCGACTGGAAACGGTGACCGGACGGCGCCTCGGCGACCGATTCGACGAGCGTGTTCCACGCCTGGCAGGACGGGCATTGACCGGACCACTTCGGCGACTGTCCGCCGCATTCGCCGCAGATGTACAACGTCTTCGCTTTCGCCACGCGTTACTCCGCCCGAACCGGCACACGCGGCGCGACCGCGCACATCAGCTCGTAGCCGATCGTGCCGCAGGCTTGCGCGACGTCGTCGATGGGCAGCGCGGTACCCCACAGTTCCACGCGCGAGCCGACGTTGGCGGTCGGCACCGGGGTCAGGTCGACGGTCAGCATGTCCATCGACACACGTCCAACGATTCGCGTGCGCACGCCATCGACGATCACCGGCGTGCCTTCGGGCGCGACGCGCGGATAGCCATCCGCGTAACCGCACGCGACCACGCCGATGCGCATCGGCCCGCGCGCGGTGAACGTGGACCCGTAGCCGACCGAACTGCCTTCGGCGAGCGTTTGCACGGCGATCAGTTCCGACGCGAGCGTCATCGCGGGCTGCAGGCCGGTGCCGTCGATCGCGGCCGTCACGCCGGACGGCGACGCGCCATACAGGATGATGCCGGGACGCACCCAGTCGAAATGCGCTTCGGGATGCCACAGCGTCGCGGCCGAATTCGACAGGCTGCGCGCACCGGCGATGCCCTGCGCGCCGCGCTCGAACGCCTCCAGCTGATGCGCGATGCCGCGCTCTGCATCGGCATCCGAAAAATGCGTCATCAACGTGATCTGGCCGACCCCTGGGCAGGCGCGCGCGCGCTCCCATGCGGCACGGAATTTTTCGACCGTATAGCCGAGCCGGTTCATGCCGGTGTTCATCTTCAACTGGATATTGACCGGTTTCGACAGGCGCGCCATTTCGAGCATGCGTAGCTGCTCGTCAGAATGCAGCGCCGTGGTCAAGCTGTAGCGGTCGATTACGTCGATGTCGGTCGGCCGAAAAAAGCCTTCCAGCAGAAGAATTGGGCCTGCCCAGCCCAATTCACGCAACTTCACCGCTTCTTCGAGGTCCAGCAACCCAAAGCCGTCCGTCGCGCGCAATCCGGGAAACACGCGCGCGAGGCCATGCCCATAGGCATTAGCCTTGACGACGGCCCAGATTTTCGATTTCGGCGCATAGCGCCGCGCGACAGCGAGGTTATTGGCGAGAGCAGCGGTATGAATCGTGGCGGAAAGGGGGCGCGGCATGGGATTTTTTCGAAAAGACACTTGCGAATCAGCGGCTTACAAGGCGTTTTCAGCGCTCTGCGGCCCGCTGGGCGGTGCGATCAAGGATTCTGCTAGTCTGAATCCATCTATTTTCATGATATAAAGCCGTGCGCACAACCCATTTCGATCGGCATAAGCCCGGACGCATAACAAACGGCCGGGGCGGACGGACCGCAGCGAGGACAGCATCGCATCAGATGAAAAAAGGCTTTTACACCATCATGGCCGCGCAGTTTTTTTCGTCGCTGGCCGACAATGCGCTTCTGATCGCTGCTATCGCACTGCTGAAAGATCTTCACGCTCCGAACTGGATGACGCCGCTGCTCAAGCTGTTTTTTGTGCTGTCGTACGTCGTCCTTGCCGCCTTCGTCGGCGCATTCGCCGACTCCCGTCCGAAAGGACGCGTGATGTTCATCACCAATACGATCAAGGTGGTCGGCTGCATCACGATGCTGGTCGGCGCGCATCCGCTGATTGCGTACGGCATCGTCGGCTTCGGCGCGGCGGCCTACTCGCCCGCCAAATACGGCATTCTCACCGAACTGTTGCCGCCTGACCGGCTGGTCGCCGCGAACGGCTGGATCGAAGGCACCACGGTCGGCTCGATCATTCTCGGCACGGTCCTCGGCGGCGCGCTGATCAGCCCGCACATCGCCGCGCCGATTCTCAAATGGCACGTCCCCACCGTGAACACGCCTGCGGAAGCCGCGATGCTCGTGATCATGGGCATTTACGTGGTCGCCGCGCTATTCAATCTGCGCATTCCCGACACCGGCGCGCGCTATCCGCGCCAGGAACACGGTCCGATCCGTCTGATCACCGATTTCGCCGACTGCTTTCTCGTGCTGTGGCGTGACAAGCTCGGACAGATTTCGCTCGCCGTGACGACGCTGTTCTGGGGCGCGGGTGCGACGCTGCAATTCATCGTGCTGAAATGGGCCGAGGTGTCGTTGGGCATGTCGCTGTCCGAGGCGGCGATCCTGCAGGCGGTGGTCGCGGTGGGCGTCGCGGGCGGCGCGATTTTTGCGGCTTCGCGTGTGCCGTTGAAGAAGTCGCTGTCGGTCTTGCCGGTCGGCATCATGATGGGTATCTCCGTGATGCTGATGGCGTTCTATACGCGCGATCTGTTTCCCCCGCACTGGGGCATTTATTTTGGCCGCATGCACGTGTCGGGCTACCTGATCTTCGCGTATATCTTCCTGATGTTCGTGGGCGGCCTGTCGGGCTTTTTCGTCGTGCCGATGAATGCGCTGCTGCAGCATCGCGGGCACGTGCTGCTGTCGGCAGGCCATTCGATCGCCGTGCAGAACTTCAACGAGAATCTGTCCGTGCTCGTGATGCTGTGCCTGTACGCGGTGCTCGTGTGGCTCGACGTGCCGGTTACCGTCGTGATCGTGCTGTTCGGCACCTTTGTGTGTGTGATGATGTGGCTCGTCATGCGACGCCACCAGGCGAACCAGCGCGCGTTCGATTCGGTCGCGCTGATCGGCGAAGCCAAGCACTGATCAACCGCGCCGGGCCGGCCGCGACACGCACGAGCGCGCCCTTCTTCTTCCTCGCTCGACCATGACTCAAACGATTCCCAATGTGCTGACGATCGCCGGTTCCGATTCCGGCGGCGGCGCCGGCATCCAGGCCGATCTGAAGGCTTTCTCCGCGCTCGGCGCCTATGGCGCGAGCGTGATCACCGCGCTGACCGCGCAGAACACGCGCGGCGTGACCGCGATCCACGCGCCGGACCCAGGGTTCATCACCGCGCAGCTCGACGCGGTGTTCGACGACATCCGCATCGACGCGGTGAAGATCGGCATGCTCGCGAACGCGCCGATCGCACGCGCGGTTGCCGACGCGCTGCGCCGTCACCGGCCCAAACACATCGTGCTCGACACGGTGATGATCTCGAAGAGCAATCACGCGCTATTGCTGCCCGATGCGGTCGCGGTGGTTCGCGACGAACTGCTGCCGCTCGCCGATCTGCTGACGCCGAATCTGCCGGAAGCGGCCGCGTTGCTCGGCACGCAGCCCGCCACCGGCGAAGCCGGCATGGTCGAGCAAGGCGAAGCGTTGCGCGGGCTCGGCGCGCGCGCGGTGCTGATGAAGGGCGGCCATCTGAGCGCGACCGATAGCCCCGACTGGCTCGTGCAGGAAAGCGGCACGCTGCGTCTCGGCGGTCCGCGCGTGCCGGTGAAGAACACGCATGGAACGGGCTGCACGTTGTCGTCGGCGATCGCGGCGTTGATTCCGCAGCGCGACGATCTCGCTAGCGCCGTGGCCGATGCGAAGGTTTATCTAACCGGTGCGCTGCAGGCGAGCGAGCGGCTCGACGTCGGCCACGGCGTGGGGCCGGTGCATCACTTTCATCGGTGGTGGTGAGCGACGCTATTGCTTCGCGTAACGCCGCGCGTGCTCGGGCCAGTCGTCGGGCACGATAAAGCCGCGCGAGCGCTCGAGCAGACGTCCCGTGTTGTCTTCGATAAATCCGGCAACCATCGTCGGGCCGTATTGCGGTGAGATTCGAGCGGCGAGCGCGGTTGCGTCGACATAGCTCGAGTCGTCCGCGCCGGCTTGCATTCGATACTGCGGCGCGAGCCATTCGAGCCGCGGCAACAGCCGCCACTTGCGCGTGTGCGCGCACTCGAAAGCCGGCCAGTCGCGATGCGTAACCCACCAGCCGCGGCCATGCGCGGGATCGAGTTCGGGAGGATCGGTGGGCGTGGCGCCATGCCGGTAAAACAGCCAGCCTTTGACGAACATCTGCGGCGTCCACGCGCCCGTATAGCCCGTCGTTGCAAATTCCTCGCGTGCGCTGAGCGGCAACTGATGATCGAGCAGATGCGTGAGCTTCAGATCAAAGCGGTCCTTCAGATTGGGGCCGACATAATCGGCGAGACGCGCCGCCTCTGCCCCATTCGGATCGCCCGCATGCAGATAGCACTTCACCGCGAGTTCCCAATGCAGTCGCGCGCCCTCGCGTGTGCGCACGAGGAAATCGCATTCACCGAGCGTGCGGCCCGCGTGCCGTAGCGGCACACCCGCTGCGATAAGTTGCGTGCCCGGCCCATGACGAAGGAAAAAGCCCAGCAGGCGTTCGGCGTAGCGGCCAAGACGCGTGATGCGCGTTGCCGCGAGATCCTGATGCAGAGGTTCTGGAGTGGCATCGAGCGCGCGCAGCCAGTCGAGCGTGGCCTGCAATTCCTGCGGTGTGTCGAATGGATCGGCGAGCGCGCCCGCGGGAGGCTGAGGGCGCAACAGATCGGGACTCAGCAGCAGCCAGGCGAGATCGCGGACGGCGGGATCGCGCAGCGCATCGACTGAAGCATCGTCACGCAAACCCAGCAACGTATCGAGAAGCGCCGCGCGGCTGACAGACGTGGCGGACATGCGCGCCGCCGGTCCCTCGGGGATCGTCACTTTGATTCGTTCGACGGCGCGCCGCCGTTCGCGAGCCACGTGGCGCGCGCAAGGCACAGGTCCGTCCATGCCTTGGCCTTGTCGGGCAGGCTACGCAGCAGATAGGCCGGATGATAGGTGACGATCACCGGTACACCCTCGTACGTATGCACGCGGCCGCGCAGCGACGAAATGCTCGCCTCGGTCTTCAGCAGACTTTGCGCGGCGAAACGGCCGAGCGCGACGATCAGCTTCGGCTTCACGAGCGACACCTGGCGCTGCAGATAAGGTTCGCAACGCGCGACCTCATCCGGCTGCGGATTGCGGTTGCCAGGCGGCCGGCACTTGATCACGTTCGCGATATAGACGTTGGTGCCGCGCGCGAGCGCGAGCGAATGCAGCATGTTGTCGAGCAGCTTGCCGGCCTGGCCGACGAACGGTTCGCCTTGACGGTCCTCGTTCTCGCCGGGCGCTTCACCGATCAGCATCCAGTCGGCCTCGCGATCGCCGACGCCGAACACCGTGTTCGTGCGCTTCTCGCACAGCCGGCAGGCCTCGCATCCGGCGACGCGCTCGGCGAGCGCGTCCCAGTCGAGCGTGTGGATAGCCGGCAGCGCGGGCGCGTCGCGGCGTGCTTCGGCCGGTGCGGGGGCCGATGCCGTTGGATCGTCGAACCACGCGAAGTCGTCGTCGGGTGGTGCATCGAAAGTTGGCGGGGCTGAAAAGTCCGGTTGCGGTTGTGATGTCTCGCGGCGCGCGGCGGTTTCGTCGAAGCGCGGTGCGGGTTCACGCGGCGCTTGCTGCGGCTGCGCGTCGGCGGTTGCGCGCAGCGCTTCGCGCGCGGTCTGCGGCGCCGGCTCCGCGCGTCGCTCGTCGTTTGCGTGTTCCGCCAGCGACTGCGACGCATCACCCTGCCCGGCCTCCGCCTCGCGCGCGGCGAGTCCGCGACGCACCCACAGCGGCGCGAGTCCAAATTCTTCGAGCACCGTTTCATGCAGCGCCATCTTCGCCCTCCGTGGCAAACGACAGACGCATCACGATCGCGTCTTCCCGGGCGCGATGCCGCGCCGGATAATAATTTTTGCGCCGGCCGATCGATGCGAAGCCAAAGCGCTCGTACAACCGGATTGCCCGATGATTCGACGGCCGCACTTCGAGCAGCAGCCCGTCGAGCTTCTCCGCGTGCGTGATGCGCACCGCCTCGCGCAGCAGCGCGAGGCCCGCGCCGGCGCCTTGCGCTTGAGGTGCGACGCAAAGATTTAGCAGATGCATTTCGTCGACGACCGGCATCAGCACGCAATAGCCGATCAAAGTGCCCGTCACGTGACGCAGACAGACGCCGAAATAGCCGTTGCGCAGCGAGTCGCCGAAGTTGCCGCGACTCCACGGAAACTCATACGCTAGCTTCTCGATCGCGGCGACTTCGTCCAGGTCGCTTTCGGTCATCGGCGACATGTAGCGGTCCGTGAGCAGCACGCCGCTCATGGGCGCGCCTCGTCGTGGGACGGCTGGCCAGCCGCGCCGTTGGGCGCACTCTGTGCGGACTGCCCGGCGCTATGAGCCGCTTTGGCCGATTTCGCCGCTTTGTCGGCCATGCGCTCGGCGGTCGTCTGCGCGACCTTGTCGCGGACGTACTCGGGCGCGGCCTGATCGGCTGGTACGGTGCGACCCGCGTGAAACGCGCGCAGCGCCGCGTACGCGAGCGGCAACGCATGCGGCAACGCCTCGCCATCGACGCGCTGCGCGGCCGCAACCGCCGGCAATCGCTCGCCGAACGCGGCTGCCGCGTTGCCGGCGAGTGTGAACGGTACGTCGGGCAGCGCGATCCGCTCGGGCGCATCGAGCGACGCCGTCTGAACGGTGCGCCATTCGTGTTGCGCGTCGTCCCACGCGTAGTCGGCCCAGTAGATTTCGTCCATGCGCGCGTCGAGCGCGGCCAGCACGCGCGTGGTCGACGGATCGCGCAGGCGGGCGCTCTCCGCGCACGCGAGCAGCGTGCCGATCGGTACGACTGGCAGGTTCAGGCCGAACGCGAGGCCTTGGGCGACACCGGTCGCCGTACGCAGTCCGGTGAACGAACCCGGACCCGAGCCGAACGCGATCGCGTCGCAGTCCGCCAACGTGAGGCCGGCTTCGTCGAACAGTTCGCGGATCGCCGGCAGCAGGCGGGTACTGGACACCGCGCCGGTTTGTTCGTGACGAACCCAGACGCGCGGTTCGGCGTTGGGCTGACCGGCGGCATCGACGGACGCGGACACGAGCGCCGCCGAACAGAATTCGGTCGATGTATCGATTGCAAGGAGCACTGTTTGAGTCATGGACCGTATTGTAATCGGCGCGGTGCGCGTGAATGGTGGTTTGCGCGACCACGCTGCCCCCCTTCGCGGCCGCCCGGTTTGGAATAAGCCCTCGGCCCCGCGGCGGCGGTCAATTGTTATGATTTTCAGCCGATCTCATCTATCCCGCCACGCGGGCCAAACCACCATGACCGATATCAACTCCCAGTTCGAACAAGCCCAGCAGGACGTCAAGCAGTTGCCCGAGCGTCCGGGCAATCTGACGCTGCTGCGTCTGTATGCGCTCTTCAAGCAGGCGAGCGAAGGCGACGTGCACGGCGACAAGCCGGGCTTCACCGACATCGTCGGCAAATACAAGTACGAAGCTTGGGCGGCGCTCAAGGGCACCGCGCAGGACGCTGCTAAGCAGCAATACGTCGAGCTCGTCGAATCGCTGAAGAGCGGTGCCGCGGCCTGAGTCTCCGGCGCGCCAATCTCAATTCCCTACTGCATTCCGTCACTTTTTTCTGTCGGAATTGCCTGAATGGTGGCGCAGTGCAGCAAAGGTCGCTATAATGCCGCCTGCGCTTCACTGCTTCGCCCGTTTTTTCCAACGGTCCTCGCGGCGCAGCGTCCCATAGCGTTTGCTCCAATCCAGTTTAGAACCTGTCCCCTTCTGCCTAGCCCACTACGGGCTCAAGTCCCAGGCTGGCGACTCGCCATGTTGGCATGTCGCATCCGATACAGCTTCTAACGAAAAACTCGCCTTCATTGTCGCGAGTTGCCCCCGTTTTTCGATTTGCTCGCTGCTTTTTTGCTCGCTGAATCCGACGACTTGGGTATGCCGATTGGCGTTGACGTTTTTCATCCGATGAACCACCCAGGATCGTTTTCAAGGATTCACATGACTTTGAGCAACACCCCCAGCAGCCCGTTGAACGCCATCGCCGACGAAGCACTTGGTCTCGAGCCCGCCGCTCCCGCAGCCGCCGCGCAGGCTGACGCCAAGCCGAGCTTCGCGTCGCTCGGCCTGTCCGCGGAAGTCGTCTCCGCGCTGACCGCCGCTGGCTACGAGCACCCCACGCCGGTGCAGCAACGCGCTGTGCCGGCCGGTATCGCCGGCCGCGATCTGCTGGTTTCGAGCCCGACCGGGTCGGGCAAGACCGCCGCCTTCATGCTGCCCGCCATCGAGCGTTTCGCGCAGCTGCAAAAGGCCCAGGCGAGCCAGCCGCGCGAACCGCGCCCGGCCGACGGTGGCCGCGGCCGCCGTCCGCAGCCGGTCGCACGTCCGACCATGCTGGTGCTGACGCCGACCCGCGAACTCGCGATGCAGGTCACGACCGCCGCCGCGACGTACGGCAAGCACCTCAAGCGCCTGCGCACCGTCAGCATTCTCGGCGGCGTCGCTTACGGCCAGCAGCTGATGCTGCTCGCGAAGAACCCTGAAATCCTCGTTGCGACGCCGGGCCGTCTGATCGACCACCTCGAGCGCGGCCGCATCGATCTGTCGCAACTGCAGATCCTCGTGCTCGACGAAGCCGACCGCATGCTCGACATGGGCTTCATCGACGACATCGACACGATCGTCGCCGAGACGCCGGCTACGCGTCAGACCATGCTGTTCTCGGCCACGCTCGACGGCAAGATCGGCTCGCTGACCGGCCGTCTGTTGAAGGACCCGGAGCGTATCGAGATCGTCCAGCGCATGGAGCAGCGCACCAACATCTCGCAAACCGTCCACTACGTCGACGACCGCGATCACAAGGACCGTCTGCTCGACCATCTGCTGCGTGCCGACGGCCTCGATCAGGCGATCGTCTTCACGGCAACCAAGATGGACGCCGACCAGCTGGCAGGCCGTCTGGCCGACGCCGGTTTCGAATCGGCCGCGCTGCACGGCGACCTGCCGCAAGGCGCGCGTAACCGCACGATCCGCGCGCTGCGCGAGCGCCGCGTGCGCGTGCTGGTTGCAACCGACGTCGCCGCTCGCGGTATCGACATCCCGGGCATCACGCACGTGTTCAACTACGACCTGCCGAAGTTCGCCGAAGACTACGTGCACCGTATCGGCCGTACCGGCCGCGCGGGCCGCTCGGGTATCGCGGTGAGCCTCGTGCATCACGCCGAACAGGGCGCGTTGAAGCGCATCGAGCGCTTCGTGCGCACGCCGCTGCCGGTCAACGTCGTCGAAGGCTTCGAGCCGCGCAAGGCGCCGCCTTCGGGCAACGGCCGTCCTGGATTCGGTGGCCGCGGTCGTCCGGCCGGTAACGGCCGCCGCTTCGGCAGCGGCTCGGGCAAGCCGGGCGGCTACAGTGGCTCGCGCAACGGCAACGGCAACGGCGGCGGCTGGGGCAACAAGTCGGCCGGCGGTTCGCGTGACGGCTACGGCTCGCGCGAAAGCCACGGCGGTTCGCGTGACGGCTATGGTTCGCGCGACGGTTACGGTTCGCGTGACGGTTACGGCGCGCGCCGCAACGACGGTCCCCGTTCGGCACGTCGCGGCAGCTAATCGCTAGCCATCAGACCCACGGACGGCTTCGCGCCGTCCGTGGCAACAGAAGAAACCGGCGCTCAGGCGCCGGTTTTTTTTCGCCTATCGACTGCCCGCCCCAAATTTCACGATGTAAAAAAATTTTTTGCGTCGTAAAAAATCATGCTGCAAAGCACAAGAAGGACTATTGCAACAGGGAAAATATCGTTTCTCATCGCGAAACGTAGGATTTAACCTATTGATTTCATGAAAAAATAAATATTGGAAAAACGCTTTGCGGCGTCTATTGTGCGTCCATCGATTTGCCTAGACTCTTATATAAGACTTCACGAAACAGAACGCCTCTGCTGGCCCTACGCTTCGAGAAGACAGAGTCACCCATCCTCCATAACTGGCATCGAAGGAGCACATCATGACAATGACCCGCGAACAGCAAGTGCAGCAACTCAAGCAACAATGGGAAACGGACCCGCGTTGGAAGGGTGTCAAGCGCACCTACTCGGCCGAAGACGTGGTGCGTCTGCGCGGCTCGGTGCAACCCGAGCACACGCTCGCAAAGCGCGGCGCCGAAAAGCTGTGGGCCGCAGTGAACAGCGAGCCGTTCGTCAACTCGCTCGGCGCGCTCACCGGCAACCAGGCGATGCAGCAAGTGAAGGCCGGTCTGAAGGCAATCTATCTGTCGGGCTGGCAGGTCGCGGGCGATGCCAACGTCGCCGGTGAAATGTACCCGGACCAATCGCTGTATCCGGCCAACTCGGTGCCGCTCGTCGTTAAGCGCATCAACAACACGCTGACGCGCGCCGACCAGATCCAGTGGTCGGAGGGCAAGAACCCGGGCGATGAAGGCTACGTCGATTACTTCGCCCCGATCGTGGCCGACGCGGAAGCCGGTTTCGGCGGCGTGCTGAACGCGTTCGAACTGATGAAGGCGATGATCGAAGCGGGAGCGTCGGGCGTGCACTTCGAAGACCAGCTCGCCTCGGTCAAGAAGTGCGGCCACATGGGCGGCAAGGTGCTCGTGCCGACCCGCGAAGCCGTCGCGAAGCTGACCGCCGCGCGTCTGGCCGCCGACGTGTCGGGCGTGCCGACCGTGCTGCTCGCTCGCACCGACGCGGAAGCCGCCGACCTCGTGACCTCGGACATCGACGACAACGACCGCCCCTTCCTGACCGGTGAGCGCACCGTCGAGGGCTTCTATCGCACGAAGCCGGGCCTCGAACAGGCGATCTCGCGTGGCCTCGTGTACGCGCCTTACGCCGACATGATCTGGTGCGAAACCGGCAAGCCGGACCTCGAGTTCGCGAAGAAATTTGCCGACGCGATCCACAAGGAGTACCCGGACCAGCTGCTGTCGTACAACTGCTCGCCGTCGTTCAACTGGAAGAAGAACCTCGACGACGCGACGATCGCGAAGTTCCAGCGCGAGCTCGGCGCAATGGGCTACAAGTTCCAGTTCATCACGCTGGCCGGCTTCCACGCGCTGAACTACTCGATGTTCAACCTCGCGTACGGCTATGCGCGCAACCAGATGACCGCATTCGTCGAAATGCAGCAGGCGGAATTCGCGGCGGCCGAAAAGGGCTTCACCGCGGTCAAGCACCAGCGCGAAGTCGGCACCGGCTACTTCGACGCCGTCACGCAGACGGTCGAGCGCGAAGCATCGACGACCGCGCTGCATGGTTCGACGGAAAATGAGCAGTTCTTCGACAAGAAGGTCGCCTGAGACCAGCCGCTCGGGTCACGCAATCCCGTAGCCTGAACGCAGCAACGATTGGCAAATGTCGAGCGGCACCGTCACAGTGCCGCCGACACAGGGGGGACCGCGCCGTACCGGATTGGCAGGAGCATTAGTGCGCATGCCAGCGGCCGGGGTCTGAGAGAAGCCAGCACGCGGCAAGCGTGCGGCGAACCTGAACGCGCCGGCTTCGCCGCCGGTGCGTTTTTTTTGAAGGCGGATGCCGGCACGCCGCCGGCGGCGGCGCAAAGCGAATCAGCGATAGACGATCACAGGAATTTTCGTATGCGTGAGCACGCGCTGCGTTTCACTGCCGATCAACAGGCTGCCGAGCCCACGCCGCCCATGCGACGCCATGAAGATCACGTCGCAGCCGCCCTGCTCGGCCGCTTCGATGATGCCGAGATACGGCGCCGGATGCACGCTCGTGCGGCTCTCGACGTGGACGCCGACGCGGTGGGCCGCATGCTCGACTTCGCGCAGATGCACGCGTGCTTCGCGCTCGCTGCGTTGCAGGAACTCGCCGGGTGGTTCGACCGCGACATCGGAGAACGGCGAGTACGGATATTGCGGCAGACATGCGTACGCGGTCACGCGGGCGCCCACGGCCTGCGCGAGATCGATCGCGCCCGCTATCGCCTTGCGTGAAAGATCTGAGCCATCGGTCGGAACCAGGATGTGCCTGAACATGATGCCCTCCGTCGCCGGCTGCGCGCAGCACGGCGTCAGCGTCCAACAAAGCCCAGGGTGCAGGCTGCCCGGAACGATTGTAATGCGTATGAATGCGGGTAATTGCGTCCGTCTGGAGATTGGCGCGTCAGTCCCAGTAACCGGGTTCGCCGTACGTATGCTTGAGAAAGTCCAGAAACAGCCGCACCCGCAGCGGCAGATGACGGCGCTGCGGGAACACCGCGTGGATGCCGATCGGCGGCGCGGCGAATTCGTCGAGCACCGTGACGAGGCGTCCCGCCGCGAGGTCCGCGCCGACTTCCCACCAGGAGCGCCACGCCAGTCCGTGTCCGGCGAGACACCATTCATGCAGCACCGCGCCGTCCGAGCATTCCATCGTGCCGGACACCTTGATCGACACGACCTTGCCGTCGTGCTGGAACATCCAGCCGCGCTGCTGGTTCGCGCTCGCGCCGAGCGCGAGGCAGTTGTGGCGCGCGAGCTCGGCGAGGCTGTGCGGCGCGCCGCGCCGATTCAGATACGCGGGCGACGCGACGCACACGCGGCGGTTTTCGGCGAGCTTCAGCGACACCAGCGACGAATCGGGCAACTCGCCGAGCCGCACAGCGCAATCGAAGCCCTCGTTGACGAGATCGACGAGACGATCGGACAGATCGAGCGTGATCGACACGTCCGGATGCGCGACAGTGAATGCGGGCACCAGTGGCGCCACGTGCCGGCGCCCGAAGCCGGCCGGCGCCGACAGCCGCAGATGGCCGCTCGCCTTGACGCCGCCCGCCGACACGCTCGCCTCGGCGTTCTGCATGTCGTGAAGGATGCGCTGGCAGTCTTCGAGAAAGGCCGAGCCTTCGAAGGTCAGCGTGATCTTGCGCGTTGTGCGCACCAGCAGCTTGACGCCGAGGCGCTCCTCGAGCGCGTCGATGCGCCGGCCGATGATCGCGGGAGCGACGCCCTCGGCGAGCGCCGCCGCGGACAGGCTGCCTTTGGCCGCGACGGTGGCGAAGGTCTCGATCTGCTTGAAACGGTCCATGAACGATGCGCGCCGTGCGAACCAATGAAATCGGCGCAAGAGTGAGGTTTGTGTGCGAGATTAGGTACATAAAAGTAAAAGATCAAGTGATTTTTAGCCTATTTTTTAGCACCTAAGGTCACCAATACAATCGATCCCGACCTCTGACAGGAGCGCATGGCAATGTCGGCCACAACGACACCTTCCCCGCGAGCAGTGATTTTCGACGCCTACGGCACGTTGTTCGACGTGCATTCGGTGATCGCCGCCGCGGAGCAACTATTCCCCGGACACGGCGACGCGCTGTCGCAGCTTTGGCGCCAGAAGCAGATCGAATACACGCAGCTGCGCACGCTCGCCGCGCGCAGCGACGCCCCCGGCGAACACTACCGCCCGTTCTGGGACATCACGCTCGACGCACTGCGCTTCGCCGCGAAAAGACTGCAGCTCACGCTCGGCCGCTCGGCCGAAAAGCGTCTGATGGACGAATACGCGTGCCTGTCGGCGTTTCCCGACGCGGTGCCGGTGCTGCGCACGTTGCGCGAGCCCGCTGGCGCGCCGCGTGTCGGGCTCAGACTCGGGCTCGCGATTCTGTCCAACGGCAATCCGCAAATGCTCGACATCGCGGTCAAGAGCGCCGGCATGAGCGCCCTCTTCGATCATGTGCTGTCGGTCGATGCGGTGCGCGCGTACAAACCCGCGCCCGCCGCGTATGCGCTCGGCCCCGATGCGTTCGGCGTGGCCGCGCGCGAGATCGTGTTCGTGTCGGCGAACGGCTGGGACGTCGCGGGCGCGACGTGGTTCGGCTTCACGACGTTCTGGCTGAACCGGCAGAACCTGCCCGTCGAAGAGCTTGGCGTGAGCCCGCATGGCACCGGCGGCGGCATGAACGATCTGCTGGGCTTTCTGCAGACGCTCTCGACGTCGTCGCGCTCGGGCGGCGGCCGTCAACCCAAAACTCATGGCAGTGGCGGCCGCAAGCGCGCCAGCCCGCGCGTATGACGTCCCCTCGCTTTCGGGAACCCACTCCCGTTTTCAACCTTCGCACTTTTGCAATCTGACCGACCAAGGAGAAAAGATGGCTAATCCGCTGTCGTTGCCGCAAGGCATGGAAATCACCGGCGACATCAAGCCCGGCTTTGAAGCGATCCTCACCCGCGAAGCGCTGGAACTCGTCGCGGCCTTGCACCGTACGTTCGAGCCGCGTCGTCAGCAGTTGCTGCAGGCGCGCGTCGAACGTGCGAAGCGGCTCGACGCGGGCGAGCGTCCCGACTTTCTCGCCGCGACGAAGAGCGTGCGCGAAGGCGACTGGAAGATCGCGCCGCTGCCGCAGGATCTGCAGTGCCGGCGCGTCGAGATCACCGGACCTGTCGAGCGCAAGATGATCATCAACGCGCTCAATTCGGGCGCGGACTCCTACATGACCGACTTCGAGGATTCGAATGCGCCGAGCTGGGACAACCAGATCACCGGTCATATCAATCTGAAGGACGCGGTGCGCCGCACGATCTCGCTCGAACAGAACGGCAAGTCGTACCAGCTCAACGACAAGACCGCGACGCTGATCGTGCGTCCGCGCGGCTGGCATCTCGACGAGAAGCACGTGAAGGTCGACGGCAAGCGCGTGTCGGGTGGCATCTTCGATTTCGCGCTGTACATGGTGCACAACGCGAAGGAGCTGATCGCGCGCGGCTCGGGCCCGTACTTCTATCTGCCGAAGATGGAGAGCCATCTCGAAGCGCGCCTGTGGAACGACATCTTCGTCGCCGCGCAGGAAGCCGTTGGCGTGCCGCGTGGCACGATTCGCGCGACGGTGCTGATCGAGACGATCGTCGCCGCGTTCGAAATGGACGAAATTCTGTACGAGCTGCGCGAACATAGCTCGGGCCTGAACGCGGGCCGCTGGGACTACATCTTCTCCGCGATCAAGAAGTTCAAGAGCGACCGCGACTTCTGCCTCGCCGATCGCTCGCAGATCACGATGACCTCGCCGTTCATGCGGGCGTATGCGCTGCTGTTGCTGAAGACCTGCCATCGCCGCAACGCGCCGGCGATCGGCGGCATGAGCGCGCTGATTCCGATCAAGAACGATGCGGCCGCGAACGACAAGGCGATGGCCGGCGTGCGCTCGGACAAGGCGCGCGACGCCGGCGATGGCTACGACGGCGGCTGGGTCGCGCATCCGGGTCTCGTGCCGGTCGCGATGGAAGAGTTCGTCAAGGTGCTCGGCGACCGGCCGAACCAGATCGACAAGCAGCGCGTCGACGTGCTCGTGACCGCGACCGATCTGCTCGACTTCCGCCCGGAAACGCCGATCACCGAAGCGGGCTTGCGCAACAACATCAACGTCGGCATCCACTACCTCGGTTCGTGGCTCGCGGGCAATGGCTGCGTGCCGATTCACAACCTGATGGAAGACGCGGCCACCGCCGAGATTTCGCGCTCGCAGGTGTGGCAGTGGATCCGCTCGCCGAAGGGCAAGCTCGATGACGGCCGCAAGGTGACGGTCGAACTGGTGCGCGCGCTCGCGGGGCAGGAACTCGACAAGGTCAAACAGACGGTGGGCGGAGATACGAAGCCGTATGAGCGCGCCGCGCAGATCTTCGAGCAGATGTCGACCGCGGAGCAGTTCACCGATTTTCTGACGCTGCCGCTTTACGAAGAGATTTGATGGTGTCGATGACGCGGGCTCGGGCGCCTCGTGCCTGCTCGAGCCAGGCGATCGCATCAGCTTGAATGACGGCGCGCCGCGGACATACGTGGCGCGCTGCTCTATTGGCCGCTTGCGCGCACCGGCTCAGCGCGTGCGCCGATGTTTGACCCAGTCTCCCGAACGGATTTCGGGCAGCCCTTTTACCGCGTTCGGCACAACCGGATAGAAGCGGCAGTTCACGACGTTTCCGTCTACTTTGACCATCACCTCGCGGGCCAGAAAACGCTCGTCGACACCCGGATATACGGCTTCGATTTCGTCGAGCACCGCGACGAGCGCATCGTCGATTTCATAGACGTCGCCGACCACGTCGACGCCCGCTTCGTCGACGACGAGACCCGGATAGTCGCCAAAATCGAACAGATGGCCGCGCACCGTGGTGCTGCCGAGCAGGCTTGGCGCGGGGAGGTCGTTGCGCGCGGCGGCTTCGCTGATGTCGTTGGTTTCACCGGCACGCAGCGTGCCATAGACAAAGACGGTCTGCATCGTCGTTGAGTCTCCGTGGTCAGAGGTGAGATTGGTGGCTCGGGGGCCATCGGGACATTATGCAACGGTGGCCCGACGGCATCAGCAACCAGGCACGATCTACAATGCTTGGAACCCGCGCCGGTGAATGGCCTCGACCGCGCTTCGCCGTTGCCGGCTCCGTTATCCGAACCGACCTTGCCATGCCCTCGTCCGCCGAGTCCAACCCGTTGAGCCGCGTGCGTTTCGCCGACATACCGCCCGAGTTTGCGCCGAACGACACGCATCCGATCCGCGTGCGCTCGCGGCCGATGCCGGCGGGCTGGCATATCGCGCGTCATACGCATGCATGGGCGCAGGTCGCGTATGCGTCGCGCGGCGTGCTGCGCGTCGCGACAACGGGCACGACGTGGATGGTGCCGCCATCGCGCGCGATCTGGTTGCCGCCGCATGTCACGCACGAAGTGGTCGCCGTCGAGGATGCGTTCCTGCGCACGCTGTACATCACCGAGAGTACGGTGCCGGCCGGGCTCGATACGCCGCGCGTCGTCGAAGTATCGAACCTGTTGCGCGAGGTGATTGCCGCGCTCGATACGCCTGGCCTGTCCGCCGCACGCGAGCAACTGCTCGGCGCGCTCGCCCTCGATGAACTGACGCGCTCCGAGCCGTTGCCGCTGTCCGTGCCGATGCCCAGCGAAAAGCGCCTGCGCGCGCTGTGCGAGGCCGTGATCGCCGACCCGATGCATGGCGAGCCGCTCGAACAGTGGGCGTCGACGGTCGGCGCGAGCACGCGGACGATCGCGCGGCTGTTTCGTCAGGAGCTGGGGGTGAGTTTTTCGCAGTGGCGTCAGCAGGCGATCCTCGCGCGCGCCATTCCCTTGTTGAGCCAGGGACGGCCGCTGTCGCATGTCGCGCAGGAACTGGGCTATCAGAGCCAAAGCGCCTTCTCCGCGATGTTCCGGCGCGCGTTCGGCGCGAGTCCACGCGCGTTTATCGACCGAGGCGCCGAGCATCGCGCAAGCAACGGCGAGCATGATGATGCGCAAGCGGATGATGAAACGGCACAGGATCAAGCCGGTTCGGCTGATGTTGCCGAGCGGTGAACGTCGATGCGTGGCGGTGCGAGTCGGCGAACCACGCAGACCTGGCCTCAAACCCGCCGCGCCAGATGACGGATTGCGCCTAGCTGCGCGAGCCGCGGCCCGGCGAGCTTATAGCCCTTGCGCTGATAGAGCCGCGCAGCCGGATTATCGACGAACACGCGCAACTGCAACTCGCGCAGCCCCCGCTCGCGCGCCCATTGATGCGAGATGTCGAGAAGAAACGTACCGGCGCCAAGCCGCCGATATCCTTCGGCAATCTGCACGTCGCGGATATGCAGCGAATCACCCTCCTCGGTGATACGCAGCACGCCCATCGGCACGCTATCCACTTCGAGAATGAAATTCTCCGATTCCCGCCAACTGCCGAGAAACAGATCGCTGCGCCAGACCAGATGATGCCGGCGATAGTAGCCGCCCATGTTGTTGCGGGTCAGCGCCTCGGCAAACTCGAAATCGTCCATGCTTGCCGTGCGCAGATGAAACGGTGACGGGGCTTCGGTTGGATCGAACATGGCAGGACCGCGAGGATGAGTCGGATCAACGGTAAAACAGGCCGCGCGCGCTGGCAATGGCTGTTTGTCCCGAGCTTTCCGCGAGGCGGCCGGCAACGGGCAGCCGAAATAAAAAAAGCCCACTTCTCGTGAAGTGGGCTTTCTCAAATCTGGCGGAGCGGACGGGGCTCGAACCCGCGACCCCCGGCGTGACAGGCCGGTATTCTAACCAACTGAACTACCGCTCCAGATTTTGCATCGCAGTCTGCGAGCCATGCTCACAGCCTGCTGCACCGTTCAAACTTCCAACCGAACGACGCCGATGTTCTGGCGTCCCCTAGGGGATTCGAACCCCTGTACTCACCGTGAAAGGGTGATGTCCTAGGCCTCTAGACGAAGGGGACAACGTACTGCTTACACCTTTAATGAAAAAGCCCGTTCAGGTATGTGTGAACGGGCTTTGTCTGGCGGAGTGGACGGGACTCGAACCCGCGACCCCCGGCGTGACAGGCCGGTATTCTAACCGACTGAACTACCACTCCAGTCTTTACACCCTGCTTGCGAGCGTCGGTTAATTCTCTGCAAGCTGCGCTGCTTTACTACTACTCGAATACTAAAGCGACGCTGATGTTTGGCGTCCCCTAGGGGATTCGAACCCCTGTACTCACCGTGAAAGGGTGATGTCCTAGGCCTCTAGACGAAGGGGACAAAATCTTTTCAGATCCGTCTTAATTCTCTTTCGACTTATTCAGCTCGCCCTAACTTTTCAGTTAATTCGCTGAGCTTTTTAACGTCAACTGCGAAGACCGATATTTTAACTACGTTTCAGCGATTTGTGAAGTCTTTTTTTCTACAACTTTCAGACTTCTTAACCACTTTAACTTCTCTCTGCTGTGTTGGTGGAGGTAAGCGGGATCGAACCGCTGACCTCTTGCATGCCATGCAAGCGCTCTCCCAGCTGAGCTATACCCCCGCGCACATCAGAGAAACGAGATTCTAGAGGGCGATCTGCGGTTTGTAAATACCCTTTGAGCAATTACATGCGATTTTTCCGAAGGCGTGCGAAACCCTGTCACGCACGCCCGCAGCTGATCAGCCAAGCGCTGTTTCGATACGGCCAACGACGACGTCGCGACCGAACAGCATCAGCACGCTATCGATCGACGGAGTATGCGTCGTACCCGCCACCAGCAAACGCACCGGCATCGCGAGCTGCGGCATCTTCAGCTTGTGCGCGCCGAGCGTAGCCTTCAGCGCGGCGGCGATCGCCTCCTTGGTCCATTCGACCGTCTTCAATGCAGCGGCCAGATCAGCGAGCGCCGGACGAACCGCGTCGGTCACGTGCTGTGCAAGCGACTCCGCATCGGGTGCCGGCGTGCGATAGAACATCGCGGAGTTCTGCGCAATTTCCTTCACTGTCGACGCACGATCCTTCATCAGGCCCACCACGCCCGTCAAATCCGGACCTTGCGCGAGTGTGGCTTCGTCGATGCCGAGCTCCGCGAAGAACGGTATCGCCAGTTCGGCGAGGCGTGCGTTGTCGGCTTCCTTGATGTAGTGCGCGTTGAGCCAGTTCAGCTTGTCATGGTCGTACTGCGCCGGCGACTTGCCGAGGTGCTCGAGATCGAACCACTCGACGAACTGCTCGCGCGTGAAAATCTCCGCGTCGCCATGCGACCAGCCGAGGCGCGCCAGATAGTTGACGACCGCTTCCGGCAGATACCCTGCATCGCGATAACCCATCACGCTCATCGCGCCGTGGCGCTTGCTCATCTTCTCGCCCTGCTCGTTCAGCACGGTCGGCAAATGTGCATACACCGGCGGCTCGCCGCCCAGCGCGCGCAGAATGTTGATCTGCCGCGGCGTGTTGTTGACGTGGTCGTCGCCGCGGATCACGTGAGTGATGCGCATGTCGAGATCGTCGACGACGACGCAGAAGTTATACGTCGGCGTGCCGTCCGGACGGGCGATCACGAGGTCGTCGAGTTCTTCGTTCGAGATTTCGATGCGGCCTTTCACCGCGTCGTCCCACGCGACCACGCCGGTCAGCGGATTACGAAAGCGCAGCACCGGCGTCACGCCCGCGGGCGGCTCCGGCAGGACCTTGCCCGGCTCCGGACGCCACGTGCCATCGTAGCGCGGCTTTTCACCCGCTTCGCGCTGACGCTCGCGCAGCGCGTCGAGCTCTTCGGTCGACATGTAGCACGGGTAGACGAGCCCGGCGTCCTGCATCTGCTTCAGCACTTCGCGGTAACGGTCCATGCGCTGCATCTGGTAGAACGGGCCTTCGTCGAAATCGAGACCAAGCCATGCCATGCCCTCGAGAATCGCGTCGACCGATTCGGTCGTGGAGCGCTCGACGTCGGTGTCCTCGACCCGCAGCACGAAGGTCCCTTTCATCTTGCGCGCGAACGCCCACGGATACAGCGCGGAGCGGATGTTGCCCAGGTGGATGAAGCCGGTGGGACTCGGTGCGAATCGGGTACGAACGGAGGTGGTCATTAGCGGTTACTCGGAAAACAGGCGCCGGCGCTCGAGCGAACATGGCTGCGAAGCGCGGCAGCGAAGCGTGCCCATGCTGCGCGCGATGTCGCGCACGGCCACGAGGGAAATAGATGCAAGAGGCGAATTATACCTTCCGCCCGCGGGTTGCCGCCCTCGTCCGAACGGCCTAAGGCGCATGGGCGAACGGCGTCCGGACACCTGCGCAGGCACCTTCCCTCCGCTCACCGAACTCATCTTGAAAAGACGCGGCCCCAGTTCCGAATACTTCCTCTGCAACGTTTCATTACAGCGGACCGCGCGCGCTGATCGTTTGCATTAAGATGTGCGCGCGCTGATATAAGGGCTTGCCCCGCACATCGATCCGATAGGAACGGGACACTCTCCAGCGCGCGGAATCGCCGCCGGCGATACGCCTGGCCTGACCTCAGCCTGATCGCGGTACGCGCGACGCCGCCTGCGTCGCCCGCGCCGCAGCTGGAGAACTCGTTGAAACCCTCATCCCCAAGTTTGAGCCGCCGCAGCTTTTCGCTGGCGGCCGCATCCGCGGTGCTTGCCGCCTGCACCACGACCAACGGCAAACTCAATGGCGCGCCCATCACCGCGACGCCCGCCGTTGCGCCGCCTGAAAAAGCGCAACAGAAACCGGTTCGCGTCGCGCTCGCTCTCGGCGGCGGCGCCGCGCGCGGCTTTGCGCACATCGGCGTGATCAAGGCGCTCGAGGCGCGCAATATTCAGATCGACCTGATCGCCGGCACGAGCGCCGGCTCCGTGGTCGGCGCGCTGTACGCGTCGGGTATGAACGGTTTCGCGCTGAACAAGCTCGCGCTGTCGATGGACGAAGCGTCGATCAGCGACTGGGCGATGCCGTTTCGTACGCGCGGCTTCCTGCAGGGCGTCGCGCTGCAGAACTACCTGAACACGACGCTGAACAACCGCCCGATCGAGAAGATGGCGAGGCCTCTCGGCGTAGTCGCGACCGATCTGCAAACCGGCCAGCCGATCCTGTTCCAGCGCGGCAACACCGGCACCGCGGTGCGCGCGTCGTGCAGCGTGCCGTCGATTTTCGAGCCGGTGAAGATCGGCGGCCACGAGTATGTGGATGGGGGTCTCGTGAGCCCCGTACCGGCGTCGTTCGCGCGCAAGATGGGCGGGGATTTCGTCATCGCCGTCGATATCTCGCAGCGGCCGGAGACCGGCCTCACCACGAGCTCGTTCGACGTGCTGATGCAGACCTTCACGATCATGGGCCAGACGATCAAGGCCTACGAGCTCGACAAGTACGCCGACGTGGTGATCCGGCCGAATCTCGCGGCGATGAGCGGCAGTGATTTCTCACAGCGCAACGCGGCGATCCTCGCCGGCGAGGAAGCGGTCGCGAAGATGATGCCGGAATTGCAGCGCAAGCTCGCCGCGCGGCGCATGGGCGCGTGAAAACCTCGTGGCGCACGGTCGCCGTGCGCCACCAGGGCAAAATTCGCGCATCAAATGCAAAAAGCCTGCTTCGAAAGAAGCAGGCTTTTTTATCGCCGGACTCAGCGCGGAATCAGTTATTTCCGCTGATCGTCGCGGTCACGCGCTTGCGCAGATCGTCGGCCTGATACGAGGTCTCGATCCGACGCGCACCCGTGAAGCGCTTTTCCCAGTAGCCGTCATCCATGTCGTCGACGCGGATCGTGCTGCCAGTGGACGGCGAGTGCACGAACTTGTTGTCGCCGATATAGATGCCGACGTGCGAGAACGTGCGGCGCATCGTATTGAAGAACACCAGATCGCCCGGCTTCAGGTCGCTGACGCGCACCTTCTCGCCCATCCGGCTCATTTCCTCGGCACGACGCGGCAGCGCGAGGCCGAGCGTGTCCTGGAACACGTAGCGCACGAAACCGCTGCAATCAAGCCCTGAATCTGGTGTATTGCCGCCCCAACGGTAGCGAACACCGATCATGTTCAGCGCGCCGACCACCACGTCACCCGCTTTGCCGGCCATACCGGAAAGGAATGATTTGGCGCCGCTGCTCTCGGTGCTAGCAGCCTTGGGTTGCGGAGTGAGGAGGGAGAGAGGATCCGAGCCGTTGGTGGTCGGATACGAGGCATTCTGATTAAAACCGCTTACTTCATCGGCGAATGCGCCGGGAGCTGCTGCCATCAAGACGCCAATGAACATCCCGGCGACGACGCGCGTGCAAGCCTGGGTGAAGTTTCTGTGCTGCATTGGTCGGTAGTTTTTGCCAAAAAATCAGACGTCTACGAAAAAGTTTGGTCGATACTAGCCAGTAAGTATTTGCGTGTCAAAAGGAATAGAAAAAATCAATCGCGACGCGCACTCAATTGGTGAAACGGTGAAAAATCAACGATCAAGCGCCGCTTTCAGCAGCTTTCGCGTGTAAGGATGCGCGGGTGCCGCAAAAATTTTCTCGACTTCGCCGGTCTCGACGATCGATCCGTTTTGCATCACCACGACGCGGTGCGCCATCGCCCCGATCACCTCCAGATCGTGACTGATGAACACGAAGCCGAGGTTGTACTTATGCTGCAAACCGGTGAGCAGCTTGAGCACCTGCTGCTGAATCGAGACGTCGAGCGCGCTGGTCGGTTCGTCGAGGATCAGCACGCGCGGCTCGAGTACCAGCGCGCGCGCGATCGCGATGCGCTGCCGCTGCCCGCCCGAAAACTCATGCGGATAGCGATACAGCGCGGTACGGTCGATGCCGACTTCACGCAGCACCGCGAGCACCTTGTCGCGCCGCGCCTGCGGCGTCATCTGCGGCCGATGTAGCGCGAGCCCCTCGCCGACGATCCGCTCGATCGTCTGCCGCGGCGAAAGCGAACTAAAAGGGTCTTGAAAGACAACCTGCATATTCGAGCGCAGCGCGGTCTTTTCGGCGCCGCGATAGCTCGCGAGCGCCCTGCCCTGAAACTGGATCTCGCCGTGCGCGGTGCGCTGCAGACCGAGCAGCGCCATCGCGAGTGTCGACTTGCCCGACCCTGATTCGCCGACGATCCCGAGCGTCTCGCCCTGGCGTACCGACACGTTCGCCGCGTCGACCGCACGAAACCGCCCCGCGCCGAACCAGCCGCGCAGGCCCGGCAGCTTCGTTTTGAAGTCGACCGACACGTCGCGAGCTTCGAGCAGCACCGGCGAGATCGGCAGCACCGGCGCGACCTCGCGCTGCGGCCGGCTGGCGAGCAGCCGCTGGGTATAAGGATGGCGCGGCGCCTCGAAGACCTGCCCGACCGTGCCGGTTTCGACCAGCACGCCCCGCTCCATCACCGCGACGCGCTGCGCGAAGTGACGCACCAGGTTCAGGTCGTGCGTGATCAGCAGCACGGCCATGCCGCGCTTTTGCGCTTCGTCGCGCTGCAACTCCAGCAGCAGTTCGACGATCTGCGCGCGAATCGTCACGTCGAGCGCAGTGGTCGGCTCGTCGGCGAGCAACAGGCGCGGCCGGCAGGCGAGCGCCATCGCGATCATCGCGCGCTGCCGCTGGCCGCCCGATAGCTGATGCGGATAGCTGTTGACGCGC
This sequence comes from Paraburkholderia youngii, assembly GCF_013366925.1. Lineage (NCBI taxonomy): Bacteria > Pseudomonadati > Pseudomonadota > Betaproteobacteria > Burkholderiales > Burkholderiaceae > Paraburkholderia > Paraburkholderia youngii. Next base: position 4,188,461 of record NZ_JAALDK010000001.1, on the reverse strand, counting down.
TTCTCCGGTTCGGTGATGCCGGTGCGCGCAAGCAACGCGACCGCGCGCCGGCACGCCTCGGCCACGCTGACGCCGTCATGCACGACGATCGTCTCGGCAATCTGGTCGCCGATCGTATACAGCGGATTGAGCGCGGTCATCGGCTCCTGGAAGATCATCGCGATGTCCGAGCCGCGCAGGCCGCGCATCGAGCGCTCGCTCTTCGCGAGCAGATCTTCACCATCGAAGCGGACCGCGCCGCTCACCTGCGCGTCGTTCAGCAGGCGCAGCACCGACAGCGCGGTCACGCTCTTGCCCGAACCCGACTCGCCGACGAGCGCGACGCGCTCGCCGCGCGCGATCGCGAGCGTGACGTCGTCGACGGCCACCGTGTCGCCGAACGCAACGCGCAGATGGTCGAGTTCGAGCAGCGGCATATCCGTCGATGGCGGATCGATTTGCGGCAGCGCGCTCATTGGCCACCTCCGGCGTGTATCGCATCGGAGATACGCGTGTCGAGCGCGTTGCGCAGCGCGTCGCCCATGAAGGTCAATAGCAACAGCATCGCCACCAGCACGCCGAAGGTCGACACTGAGATCCACCATGCGTCGAGATTCGCCTTGCCCTGAGCGAGCAATTCGCCCAAGCTCGGCGTCGGCGGCGGCACGCCGAGGCCGAGGAAGTCGAGACTCGTCAGCGCGAGAATCGCGCTGCTCATGCTGAACGGCAGGAACGTGATGACTGGCGTCAGACTGTTCGGCAACACGTGACGCCACATGATCTGCCAATGCGACAAGCCCATCGCGCGCGCGGCGCGCACATAGTCCTGCTGGCGATTGCGCAGGAATTCGGCGCGCACGTAATCGGACAGGCCGATCCAGTTGAACAGCGACAGCAGCACGATCAGCAGCGCGAAGCTGCGCTCGAAGATCGACGAAAAGATGATCAGCAGATAAAGCTGAGGCATCGCGTTCCAGACTTCGATCAAGCGCTGCCCGACGATGTCCGTTCGCCCTCCGAAGTAACCTTGCACCGCCCCCGCGACGATGCCGACTATCGTGCTGATCACGGTCAGCACGAGGCCGAACACGACCGACACGCCAAAGCCGTACAGCAGACGCGCGAACAGATCGCGGCCGCGGTCGTCGGTACCGAGCCAGTTTTCGCGCGACGGCGGCGCCGGGTTGGGCGCCTTCGAGAAGTAGTTGAGCGTGTCGTAGTAGTAATGATTCGGCGGATACAGCGCGAAGTTGCCCGGAGCGTCGAAGCGGTGACGGATGTACGGATCGAGGTAATCGGTCGGCGTCGGGAAGTCGCCACCGAAGGTGGTCTCGGCGTAGGTCTTCACGAGCGGAAAATACAGATGACCGTCATAGCGCACGACGACCGGCTTGTCGTTCGACCACAGCGGCCCCACGAGGCTCGCCGCGAACGCGACGACGAAGATGATCAGGCTCCAGTAGCCGAGACGCTGCTGGCGAAACCGCTGCCACACGCGACGCGCCGGCGACGGCGACATCAGTGCGCGCGCGGGTTCGGTGCGTGCCGCCGCATCGGCGGAAAGGCGGGCTCGATTCATCAGCGCTCCAGTTGTTCGAATTGGATGCGGGGATCGACCCACACGTAACACAGGTCGGAGATCAGTCGCGTGACGAGGCCGATCAGCGTGAACAGATACAGCGTGCCGAGCACGACCGGATAGTCGCGCCGCATCACCGATTCATACGACAGCAAGCCGAGCCCGTCGAGAGAGAACAGCGTTTCGATCAGCAGGCTGCCGGTGAAGAACGCGCCGATGAAAGCACCCGGGAAATTGACGATCAGCGGCAGCAGCGCATTACGAAACACGTGCTTCCACAACACGCGCCGCTCGGACAAACCCTTTGCGCGCGCGGTCAGCACGTACTGCTTGCGGATTTCGTCGAGGAACGCGTTTTTCGTCAGCATCGTGACGACCGCGAAGCTGCCCACCACCGACGCCGTGATCGGCAACGTGATATGCCACAGATAGTCGAGGATTTTGCCGATGAGGCTCAGCTGGCCCCAGTTGTCGGACGTGAGGTTGCGCAGCGGAAACAGCTGCAGGAAGGTGCCGCCGCCGAACAGCACGAGCAGCAGCACGCCCAGCACGAAGCCCGGAATCGCGTAGCCGACCAGCACGACGAGGCTCGTCGCGATATCGAAGTGCGAGCCGTTGCGCACCGCCTTCGCGATGCCGAGCGGCACCGATATCAGATAGGTCAGAAAGAACGTCCACAGGCCGATGCTGATCGACACCGGCAGCTTCGACACGATCAGCGACCACACGCTCTGATGCCGGAAATAGCTCTGGCCGAGATCGAAGGTCGCGAAGCGCTTGAGCATCAGCCCGTAGCGTTCGAGCGGCGGCTTGTCGAAGCCGTACAGCTGCTTGAGTTGCGCGATCTGCTGCGCATCGACGCCGCTATGCGAACGCAGCCCGAACGGCGAGGCGCCCTCCGCGCCCTTGCGCAACTCGTGCTGCATCTGCTCGACGGGACCGCCCGGCACGAACTGGATCACGACGAAGGTCAACGTCAGCACGCCGAGCAGCGTCGGGATCATCAGCAGCAGGCGTTTGAGGATGTAGCTCCACATAGGCGGTGTTCCAGTGCGAACGCGTTGGTGGGGGCGATGGGTCTGCGGATCAGTCGGCGCTGGCCGTGTGCGCATGCGCCTGCGGATCTTCGTACCACCACATCGTCGTGATCCAGCCCTCCGCGCCATAGTACAGCGGCAAAGTCTTCGGCCACGCGAGTCCGCGCTTGTACGCGACGCGATGCGTGCCGCTGTACCAGTGCGGCACCACATAGTAGCCATGCATCAGCAGACGGTCGAGCGCGTGCGCAGCGTCGGTCAGCTGCTCGCGCGTTTGCGCGTGTACGAGCGCGTTCAACACCGCGTCGACGGTCGGCGACTTCAGGCCGATCGCGTTGTCCGAGCCGGGGGTATCGGCGGCCTTGCTGCCGAAGCGGGTGATCTGCTCGGAGCCCGGCACCTGCACGTCGGGCATCCGAATCGTCGTCACGTCGAAGTCGAATGCGTCGAGCCGCTTCTGATAGACCGCGAAGTCGGTAGTGCGGAAGTTCACAGCAATGCCGAGCTTCTGCAGATTGCGCGTGAAAGTCGCGATGATCGGCTCCATCGACGAGGCCGAACCCGCGTCGTCGAGTATCTCGAACTGGAACGGCTCGCCCTCGGCGTTGCGCAGCGCGCCGTCGCGATAGGTCCAGCCGGCCTGCTGCAGCAGATCGCGTGCCTCTAGCAGATTCGCGCGCAGCGAGCCGGGCGGATCGGTATCGGCCTGCTTCGGCAGCGGCCCGAATACCGCCGGGTCGAGCTGGGCGCGAAACGGCTCGAGCAGCGCGAGCTCGCCGGGCGACGGCAGCCCCTTCGCCTGCCATTCGGTATTGGCGAAATAACTATCGATGCGCGTGTACTGGCTGAAAAACAGCTGGCGGTTCAGCCATTGAAAGTCGAGCGCGAGATCGAGCGCCTTGCGCACGCGCACGTCCTGGAACAGCGGCCGGCGCGTGTTCAGGAAAAAGCCCTGCATGCCGGTGCCGTTGTGCTGCGCAAACTCGCGCTTGATCAACTCGCCGCTGTCGAACCTCTTGCCGACGTCACGCCGCACCCAGTTGCGCGCGATGTATTCGACCAGCGCGTCGTACTCGCCCGCCTTGAACGCCTCCAGCCGCGCGGTGCTATCCGCATACAGCTTGTAGACGATGCGATCGAAGTTGTTCATGCCGACGCGCACCGGCAGATCGGCGCCCCAGTAGTTCGGGTCGCGCTTAAACGTGATCGTGCGGCCGTTGTCGAAGCTGTCGATCAGATACGGCCCGCTGCCGATCGGCTTTTCGAACGCAAGCTGATCGAACGGAATGCGGCTGCCGTCGGGCTTCAACCCCCACTTGCGCGAGAACACCGGCATGCTGCCCGCGAGCAGCGGCAACTCGCGATTGCGCTCGCGAAACTCGAAGCGCACCGTGGCCGGATCGACGACGACCGCGCCCTTGATCTCGCTGAAAAGCGATGCGAACTGCGGCGCGGCCTGCGGGCTCTTCAGCGTATCGAGCGAGAATTTGACGTCGTCGGCGGTCACGGGCTCGCCGTTCGAAAAGCGCGCGCGCGAATTGATGTGGAACGTGACCGACAGGCCGTCGGGCGCGACGACGATGTCGTCGGCGAGCAGCCCATAAGCCGACGCGACTTCGTCGCTGCTGCCGATCGTCAGGCTCTCGAACATCAATTCGAGGCCCGGCGCCGCATTGCCGCGCAGCGTGAACGGATTGAACTTGTCGAAGCTCGTGAGACGGCTCGGGTTCGCGAGCACCAGCGTGCCGCCTCTCGGCGCATCGGGATTGACGTAGTCGAAGTGTTTGAAGCCGGCTGGATATTTCGGCTCGCCGTACTGCGCGATCGCATGCGCGGCATGCGCATGCGGCGCGGCGAGCAGACTCGCGCACAGCAGCGCGACGGCGAACGCGGCGCGCAAGGGTCCGTGGAGCACGCTGTGTCGAAGTCCCTCAGGCGTTTGAACCCGTCGCGAGCCAGTTGTCATGGAGTCGTGCTGGTAAGTGGGCAGTGGCGATGTGGGGGATTCTACCCAATTAGCTTGCGCGATCCGGCGGGCGACTGCGACGAAACGCATCAGTTATCGATGTTTCAGCGCAGAAAACAAAAACCGCCCTCGCAGGGCGGTTCTGATGTCGCAGCAGCCAGTTAGCGCGCCGCGGTGCCGGCTCAGTGCCAGCCGCGATGCTGGTCGTAGTGACCGCGCCAATAGTCGCCGTGGCCCGGCGGATGGTGGCGATACCAGTCGTCGCGCGCCCAGTAGCGACTGCCATCCCAGTACCGGTCGCCATGCCAGCCGATCACGATCTGCGGACCGCCGTAGTACACGGGAGCCGGCTGATAGACGACGGGAGGCGGCGGAGGCGGCGGCGGTGCGTAGACCGGAGCCGGTGCGACGTAGACCGGCGCGGGAATGCCGATATTGACTCCGACGTTGAGCCCCGCGGCCATCGCGGCACCCGATGCAGCCAACGTGAACACCCCGAGCATAAGCGGAACAAGACGAACGGACTTCATTGATCACCTTTGTACGAACATGTTTGTTGGCGGAAATATAACGCAAGGCAGCAACACGGGTATTTCAACTTTGTAATAACTGATGCTGAAAATCGCCTGACCGGCTGCGGCGTAATGTCTGGTTACATCCGCCATACGGCGGTGAAAAAACGCTTCCGGCGGGGCCGGCGGCTAAGGTCTGGCAGACTTACCGCAAACGAACATTCCATGTTCGAAAGAACATTCACGCTCGCATTTCGGATCGCAGTCATCCGATCACCTCTCAAAAATTCTGACAAAGATTACCAAATTATCTCGAAAAATCAATGAAAAACACCGGGTGTGCTATGGTTTTCCCGAATATCTAACCGGGTTCCAAGTGGTAGGATGACTTTCATTGACGACCAATAAATGTTCGAATTCGCGCATTTCCGAGCGCCGCCTCGGAGGCAACCGCTCAATGCGCCACGGAGACTGATTTTGAAAACGATCAAGGGATTGCGCTGGTGGATCATCGCCCTCGTTTGCGTTGGGACGATCGTCAACTATCTGTCGCGCAACGCGCTCGGCGTGATGGCGCCCGAGCTGATGAAGCTGCTGCACATGAACACGCGGCAGTACTCGTACGTGGTCGGCGCGTTCCAGGTCGGCTATACGGTGATGCAGCCCGTCTGCGGCCTGATCATCGATCTGATCGGCCTGCGCCTCGGTTTCGCATTGTTCGCGTGCCTGTGGTCGCTGACCGGCGTGTTCCATAGCTTCGCGGGCAGCTGGTTTTCGCTCGCCGCGTTGCGCGGCTTCATGGGTCTGTCCGAAGCGGTCGCGATTCCGGCCGGCATGAAGGTCGTCGCCGAATGGTTTCCTGATCGCGAGAAATCCGTCGCGGTCGGCTATTTCAACGCGGGCACCTCCTTCGGCTCGCTGCTCGCGCCGCCCCTCGTCGTGTTCCTGTCGCTGCGCTACGGCTGGCAGAGCGCGTTTGCAGTGACCGGCGCGCTCGGCTTCTTCTGGGCCGCCGCATGGTTCGTGCTGTACCGCTCGCCCACCGAGCACAAGCGCGTGAGTGACGCCGAGCGCACGGCGATCGTCGAAGGCCAGGCACCGCCCGCGGCACGCCGCGCGAGCGTGCGTGAAGTACTGCGCACGCGCCGTTTCTGGGCGATCGCGCAGGCACGCTTTTTCGCCGAACCCGCGTGGCAAACGTTCAGCTTCTGGATTCCGCTCTATCTCGCCACGCAGCGTCATATGGATCTGAAGGAAATCGCGCTGTTCGCGTGGCTGCCGTTTCTCGCCGCGGACCTCGGCGGCCTGTTCGGCGGCTATCTGTCGCCGTTCCTGATGAAGCATTTTCGCGTGCCGCTGATCTGGTCGCGCATCTCGGGCGTGGTGCTCGGCGCGCTGATGATGCTCGGCCCGGCGTCGATCGGTCTCGTCGCGTCGCCGTACCAAGCGATCGCCCTTTTCTGCGTCGGCGGCTTCGCGCACCAGATGATCTCGGCGCTCGTCAACACGCTCGCCGCCGACGTCTTCGATCCCGGCGAGGTCGGCACCGTCGCCGGCTTCGCGGGCATGGCCGCGTGGATCGGCGGCCTCGGCTTCTCGCTGATGGTCGGCGCGCTCGCCGATTCGATCGGCTACACGCCGCTGTTCGGCGCGCTCGGCGCGTTCGACATCATCGGCGCGGCGCTGCTGATCATCCTGATGCGCGGCGTGCCGCGCCACGGCCGCGCGCGCCGCGCCGACCTGAGCGTCAACACCGCTGCCTGACCTCCCTCGAAGACTCGTCATGCGTTCACAGATCAATCTCAAACATCCGCCGCGCTTCGCACTCGCCTCCAACGCTGGCAACCCCGCGGCCAACCCGGTCGTGCTGAGCGCGCAGCCGAATTGCCGCATCGAGCTATTCGTGCTCGCCGAGGACATCATCCGCGTGCTCGTGCTGCCGGACGGCGAAACGCACGGTCCGCGCACGTGGGCGATCGCGCCCGGCGCGGACGACGTGCCGCTCGAAGGCCGCGAGCGCCGCGACCTGAGCGGCTTTACGCCGCCGCCGTTCACGGTGAACGAAGCAGCCGGCCACGTGGCGATCGAAACGGCGCGCGTACGCGTGAGCGTCGCGCTCGAAGGCGGCGCCTGCGCATGGGACATCCTGCACGAAGGCACGTGGCATCGCGTGATGAGCGATCGCAAGACCCAGGCGTACAACTTCGGCTGGTGGGACTCGCGCGTCTATCACTACGTCGAGCGGCGCCGCGACGAAATGTACGTGGGCCTCGGCGAGCGTGCCGGCTCGCTCGATCGCGCGCAGCAAAGCTACGAGATGCGCAACATCGACGCAATGGGCTACAGCGCACGCACCACGGACCCGCTATACAAACACATCCCGTTCTACGTGACGTGGCAGCCGCAGACGTCGACCGGCTTTGGCCTGTTCTACGACACGCTCGCCGATTGCCGCTTCGACATGGGCCGTGAGCTCGACAACTATCACGGTCACTATCGGCACTTCATCGCCGAGCATGGCGATCTCGACTACTACTTCATCGCGTCGCCCGGCTCGCCGCTCGACGCGGTGCGCCGCTTCACGTGGCTCACCGGACGTCCCGCGTGGATGCCGAAATGGGGCCTCGGCTACTCGGGCTCGACGATGAGCTACACCGACGCACCGGACGCACAACAGCAGATGGGCGAATTCATCGAGCGCTGCCGCGAGCACGACGTGCTGTGCGACTCGTTCCATCTGTCCTCGGGCTATACGTCGATCGGGCCGAAGCGCTATGTGTTCAACTGGAACCACGAGAAGTTTCCGGACATCGAAGGCTTCGTACAGAGCTATCTCGATCACGGCGTGCGTCTATGCGCGAACATCAAGCCGTGTCTGCTGCAGGATCACCCCGCGTTCGACGACGTCGCGCAGGCCGGCCTGTTGATCGAAGCGCCCGACGGCGAGCCCGCATGGGTGCAGTTCTGGGACGAAGTCGGCGCATATCTCGACTTCACGAATCCCGCGACGATCGACTGGTGGAAGGCGCGCGTGAAGGACGCGCTGCTCGAATATGGCATCGCGGCCACCTGGAACGACAACAACGAGTTCGAGATCTGGTCGCCGCATGCAATTGCGCGCGGCTTCGGCAAGCCGTATCCGGCACATCAGGCTAAGGTGCTGCAAACGCAGCTGATGATGCGCGCGTCGCACGACGCGCAGCGCGAGCATGCGCCGGATAAGCGTCCGTTCCTCGTATCGCGCTCGGGCGGCGTGGGCATGCATCGCTATGTACAGACGTGGTCGGGCGACAACTACACGTCGTGGGAAACGCTGCGCTTCAATCTGAAGATGGGCCTCGGGCTCGCAATGTCGGGCGTGTCGAATAGCGGCCATGACATCGGCGGCTTCTCGGGTCCGGCGCCGCAGCCGGAGCTGTTCGCGCGCTGGGTCGCGTTCGGCATTTTCCTGCCGCGCTTTTCGATTCACTCGTGGAACGACGACGGCACCGTCAACGAGCCGTGGATGCATCCGGAAGTCACTCGGCACGTGGCGGACCTGATCAAGCTGCGCTATCGGCTGATCCCTTACCTGTACGAGCTGCTGTGGCAATCGCATAGCGCATACGAACCGGTGCTGCGGCCGCTGTTCGCGGAGTTTCCGCGCGATCCGCGCTGCCTCGTCGACGGCGACGACATGATGCTCGGCTCGTCGATGCTGGTCGCGCCGGTGGTCGATCCGGGCCGGAGCACGCGCGACGTGTATCTGCCCGCCGGTTCGCGCTGGGTGTCGTACTGGAGCGGCGAAGCATTCGACGGCGGCCAGACCGTCACGCTGCCCGCGCCTATCGAGCGGCCGGTGTTCTTGCTGCGCGAAGGCAGCGTGATTCCGCTCAACATCGCCGAACAGCATTTCGGCCGCCCCGCCGACGAGCGCGCATTCCTCGCGGTGCCACATGCCGGCGCGGGCACCGCGCAAGGCGGCTCGATCGAGGACGACGGCGAGACCGAAGCCTGGCGCAATGGCGAGCAAGGCCGCTGGAACGTCACGCTGACGGGTGACGCAAACACGTTGCGCGTGACGCTCGAGCGTCCGCAATGGAAGCATCGCACGCAGCTCCGAGTGCGTGTGTTCGTGCCGATGCATGAGACACGCGCGATCGTCTGCACGAACGGCACGCTCGACGCCGACCACACCGCAAACGGCTGGCGCTGCCTGACGATTTCGCTGCCGCACTGACACACAAAAGCACCGACTCGCGCTACTAGGCACTGAACGACACACCGCACCGGCCTGAGGAATCAGGCCGTCCCTTCAGTCTGGAGACATCCCAATCATGAAAATCAGCCAGCGCGCGCGCACCCGCGCGTTCGTCCTCTGCTGCCTGCCGTTCGCGGGCGCCGCGTTATCGACCAGCGCGTCGGCGCAAAGCAGCGTCACGTTGTACGGCGTCATCGACAATGCGTTCGCCTATGCCAGCAACCAGAAGGGGCATTCGAACTTCTACATGAGCCAGGGCAATCTGCAGGCGAGCAAGTTTGGCTTCCTCGGCTCGGAAGATCTCGGCAGTGGCACGAAGGCGATCTTCCGGCTCGAGAGCGGTTTCAATTCGCTGACCGGCGCGCAAAGCACCGCGGGTTACCTGTTCAACCGCCAGGCCTACGTCGGCCTCGCGAACGACCGCTATGGCACAGTGACGCTCGGTCGCCAGTACACGCCCTACTTCCAGATGGTCGGCGCGCTCGGACCGACCGGCGTGCTGACCGGCGCGACCGGCGCGCACCCGGGCGATCTCGACGCCCTCGACACGACGCTGCGCTTCAACAATTCGGTTACCTATCTATCACCGACGATCGCGGGCCTGCAGGCAAGTGCGCAGTACGGTCTCGGTGGCGTGCCCGGCAGCGTCGCGAACGGCAGCCTGTTCAGCGCGGCACTGCGCTATGACTTCCAGCCGGTATCGCTCGCAGCCGGCTACGTGAAGCTGAAGGACATCGCGACGAGCGCGGCGCTCGGCAGCTTCGCGATCAACTCGCCGGTCAACAACGGTTATGCGAGCGCGCGCAGCGCGCAGCTGTTCGCCGCGGCGGGCCGCTACACGTGGCACGATCTGATGGTGGGCGTCAACTACTCGAATGTGCAGTACGCGCCGGGCCACGGCTCGCTGTTCTTCGACAAAGCCGTGTTCAACACGTACGGCGCGATCGCGACGTACCGGATCACACCGAGCGTGACCGTGGGCGGCGGCTATAGCTTCACGCAGGCAAGCCAGGCGAATGGCATCACCGACCCGGCGCACTATCATCAGATCTCGCTCGAACAGACCTATAGCCTGTCGACGCGCACCACGCTGTACGCGCTCGAGGCCTATCAGCATGCGGGCGGCAAGTCGCTGATCGCGTCGGGCAGCGGCGTGACCATCGCCGACGCGGTCGCGGTGGTCGGCGACTCGCAGAACACGACGCCGTCGTCGGGCCCGTCTCAGTTCGTCGGCATGGTGGGGTTGCGGCACGCGTTCTAAGCGACGCGGGTTCAGAGCGCCATGCAGTGATCAGGATGCCTGCATAACTGGCAGCGAGAGGAAACGAAACAGCGGTCGCCGAAAAACAAAAACCCCGCAGAGCCTAGACTCTGCGGGGTTTCACCACCATTGCTGGCGGAGACGGAGGGATTCGAACCCTCGATCCAGGTTTTGGCCCAGATGCTCCCTTAGCAGGGGAGTGCCTTCGACCTCTCGGCCACGTCTCCCAAACTTTCTGTCGCACAGGGAGTCAGTGCGACGAAGCCAAGATAATAGCGGGCCGGGCCGATAAGGTCAATGTCTCGCGAACATTTTTTGTGCCAACGAGGTGTCTCGCGACGCAAATCGTTCACATGAACGCCCCAAAACAAACGGGGCGCTCTAGAGCGCCCCGTTTTTCACACGATTTATGCCTGATCGAGTTCGAAGGCCTTATGCAGCGCGCGCACTGCGAGCTCCATGTACTTTTCGTCGATCAATACCGAAATCTTGATTTCGGAAGTCGAGATCATCTGAATGTTGATGCCCTCTTCCGACAGCGTGCGGAACATCTTGCTCGCGATGCCGACGTGCGAGCGCATCCCAACGCCGACCACCGACACCTTCGACACCTTCGGGTCGCCCAGCACCTGCTCGGCCTGCACGTGCGCCTTGACCGTGCCGGTGAGGATCTCCATTGCGCGCGCATAGTCGCCGCGGCCAACCGTGAACGTGAACGCTGTCTTGCCCTCGACGCTCTGGTTCTGAATGATCATGTCGACGTCGATATTCGCGTCCGCCACCGGGCCGAGAATCTGATACGCGATGCCCGGCTTGTCGGGCACGCCCATCACGGCGATACGAGCTTCGTCGCGCTGGAACGCGATGCCCGAGATGACTGCTTTTTCCATGGTCTCGTCTTCTTCAAAAGTAATCAGGGTGCCCGACTTCATTTCGTCGTCGAGCGGCATCAGCGGATCGGTCAGGCTCGACAGCACGCGCGTCTTCACCTGATATTTGCCGGCGAATTCCACCGAGCGGATCTGCAGCACCTTCGAACCCAGGCTGGCCATTTCCAGCATTTCTTCGAACGTCACGCGGTCGAGCCGGCGCGCTTCTTCAACGACGCGCGGGTCCGTCGTGTACACCCCGTCGACGTCCGTGTAGATCAGGCACTCGTCGGCCTTCAGCGCGGCCGCGACCGCGACCGCCGAGGTGTCCGAGCCGCCGCGGCCGAGCGTCGTGATGTGGCCATCGGGGTCGATACCCTGGAAACCGGTGATCACGACCACCCTACCGGCCGCGAGGTCTTGCTTGACGCGCTCGCCGTCGATGTCGCTGATGCGCGCTTTCGTGAACGCGCTATCGGTTTTGACCGGTACCTGCCAGCCTGCATAGCTGACCGCTTCGACGCCGGCTTCCTGCAGCGCGATCGCGAGCAGACCCGAGCTGACCTGCTCGCCGGTGGCGGCGATCATGTCGAGTTCACGCGGGCTCGGTTGAGTCGTGATTTCTTTCGCGAGGCCAAGCAGGCGATTGGTTTCGCCGGACATCGCCGAGGGCACGACGACCATCTGGTGGCCGGCCTTGTGCCATTTCGCGACGCGCTTGGCGACGTTCTTGATGCGCTCGACCGAGCCCATCGAGGTGCCGCCGTATTTGTGTACGATGAGTGCCATTGTCGTTCTGAACTGGAAGATAAACCGCGCTGGCGCGCTGGAGACGACCGCACAGAAAGCACAGGGGCGCAACGTCTCGTGAACGGCGGCAAAGTGTGTGGCGGCGTAGATGCAGCACGCGTGCAGCACGCGCGGATTTGCCCGGGATGAAATCGCAAATGGCTGATCGGATTTGAACGGCGACGACGGATCACGCACGCCTGCCGGCACTAACGACCGATGGCGACAAAAGCGACGGCGAAATCGGGTCGGGCAAACAAGCTAAAGTACCTGATTAGGCACAAAAAGACAAGACGCACAGAGCGTTCAAATGCGTCAAATCAGGCCCGCAATGGCCTGTTTTATCGTTGATTTGCACCCTATTTCACTATTACGACATGCGCCCGCGCGGCATGCGCGACTGCCCGACCGGCACTCAGGCGATCAGCAGATCTTCTCGCCAGGCGATTTTCACGCGCGTTTCGCGCTCGGATGCGTCGCGCACCGTCCGACGATTCACGCCGATCAGCGGCACGAACAGCAGTTCATCGCCGACGTAAAGCAATGGCACGTCGCGCTTCCATGCGGGAATGCCGCGCTCCTGAAACAGGTTCTTCAGCGTGCGGCTCGACGTGTTCGACGCACCGACGCGCATGCGCTCGCCGCCGCGGCGCGCCCGCACGCTTAGAGAAGCACGTTGCAGGACGCTGACGGGAACGGTATCCAATGCTTCGTCGCGTGGCGCTTCGTGCAATGCGTCGGCGACGTCGGAGGCAGCGGCGGCTGCATCCACCACCGCGAACACGAACGTGCCGCGCCATTGCGGCAGATGCCAGACCTCTTGCCCCTGCCACGCGAGTTCGCTGATCTCACGCTCGGCGAGCGCGGTTTCGTCGGCGGGCTCGCTGCTGTCGCCGGCCTCCCAGTAGACGAGGCCGCGATAACTGCGCAACGCATGCCCCGCATGATCGATACGCAGACGATGTCCGTCCTGTCCCGCACCGACTTCGCGCAACTGCCGCAGCGCATCCGCGACACGTGCGCTCGATGCCGCGACGAAGCCGAGCGTGCGCATCCAGTAGCGCAGCAGATTCAGCGCGCGATCGTCGTCGAGAGCGAGCAGCGCGTCGTGCGCGAGCGCGCGTCCTTCATCGCGCGCCGCGCTCTTCATGTCCGCGCGCGCGAGCGTATCGAGCAAGCGCTGCGCGGATGCTGCATGCGCGGCCGTGCGCGCGAGCGCATCGCGAAAGCCCGGAAAGTGCACCGCGAGCACCGGCATCACCTGATGACGCAATGCGTTGCGCGCGTAACGCGTGTCCGTGTTCGATTCGTCGTCGATCCAGCGAAGCTTGCGCGCGCTCGCATAATGTTCGAGTTGCGCGCGCAGCAAATGCAAAAGCGGCCGCATACGTGTCGTCGACGCACCCGTCGGCAGCGAGCCGGGCGCCATCGCCGCGAGCCCCGCGAGACCCGCGCCGCGCAGCAGTTGTAGCAGCACGGTCTCGGCCTGATCGTCCGCATGCTGCGCGAGCCATAGCGTGCTGATTCCGCGCGTTGCGCACATCGCGTCGAGCGCGCGATAACGCGCGTCGCGTGCCGCAGCCTCGATGCTCACGCCCGGCGCGCGCGAAACGTCCGCGCGTCGCGCGTCGAATTCCACGCCACGTTCGCGCGCGAATGCCTCGCAATGTGCGAGCCACGCATCGGCATTTGGACTCAATCCGTGATGCACATGCAGCGCGACACAACGCGATGCGCCGGCGACGCGCACCGCCGCATCGAGCAGCACGCTCGAATCGACGCCGCCGCTGAATGCGAGCGCAATCCGCGCGTTCGGATCGAGCCCGGACAGCGCCGCGCCGAGCGCCTCGATCACGAGGCGCTCGGCGGATGAGTCGGCGGTGGTGGTCACGTCGTTAGCGCGGCAAGCGCCGGTGGACGATGAAGACAGGTCAACGCGCGGGCTTATGCGCCCGGCGTCGTTTCCTTGAATTTGCCGTACGCCATCAGCCGTTCGAAACGGCGTTCGCGCAGGTCGTTGGTGCTCATGCCCTGGAACTGGCGCAGCGAATCGGCGAGCGCGCGGCGCAGCATCGCGGCCATGCCCTTCGGATCGCGGTGCGCACCACCGAGCGGCTCGTTGACGATCTTGTCGATCAAACCGAGCGCCTTCAGACGATGCGCGGTCAAGCCGAGCGCTTCCGCTGCTTCCGGCGCCTTCGCGGCACTCTTCCACAGAATCGACGCGCAACCCTCCGGCGAAATCACCGAGTAGGTCGAGAACTGCAGCATCAGCACGCTATCGCCCACTGCGATCGCGAGCGCGCCGCCCGAGCCGCCCTCGCCGATGATCGTCGCGATCAGCGGCGTCTTCAGCTCGGCCATCACGTACAGATTGCGGCCGATCGCTTCGGACTGGCCGCGCTCTTCCGCGCCGATGCCGGGGTACGCGCCCGGCGTGTCGATGAACGTGAAGATCGGCAGGCCAAACTTCTCGGCGAGGCGCATCAGACGCTCGGCCTTACGATAGCCTTCCGGACGCGGCATGCCGAAGTTGCGCAGCGCGCGCTCCTTGGTGTCGCGGCCCTTCTGATGACCGATCACCATGCACGCCTGGCCGTTGAACCGCGCGAGACCGCCGACGATCGACAGATCGTCCGCGAAATTGCGGTCGCCATGCAGTTCATGGAAGTCGGTGAACAGCTCGCTCACGTAGTCGAACGTGTACGGACGCTGCGGATGACGGGCGATTTGCGAAACCTGCCACGGTGTGAGGTTCGCATACAGATCTTTGGTGAGCTGCTGGCTCTTCTTGGACAGCCGCTCGATCTCTTCCGAAATATCGACGGCCGAGTCGTCCTGCACGAAGCGCAATTCTTCGATCTTCGCTTCGAGTTCAGCGATCGGCTGTTCGAAATCCAGAAACGTGGTCTTCATTGGTTGTAATCCTTGGACTTACCGGGCAGCGCGTATTCTAACCGCGCGAGCCGATGTCAAAACCATTTCTCAACTATCGACATGATATACACGATAGTCTTTGAAACGGCTTCGCCTCCTGTTCTTCTTCAGTAGTCGACCGGCAACGGATCGAGACTACGCCACATGTACCAGGTCGCCACGGTGCGCCACGGCTCCCAGTTCGCGGCAACTTCGCGCGCTTCACTGCGCGTGACGGGTTCGCCGCTGAAATAGTTGACGCTGATCGCGCGGATCAGGCCGAGGTCGTCGAGCGGCAGCACGTCGGGACGCGACAGGTTGAAGATCAGGAACATCTCCGCGGTCCAGCGGCCGATGCCGCGAATCTGCGTGAGTTCGGCGATCACCGACTCGTCGTCCATCGACGTCCATTTGCCGACGTGCAATGCGCCCGACACGAAATGCCGCGCGAGATCGAGCACGTACTCGGCCTTGCGTTTCGACAGACCGCACGCGGTCAGCTTCTCGAGACCGAGCTTGATGAACTGCTGCGGCACGAGCTTCGGACACGCGGCTTCGACCTTCGCCCACACCGCCTGCGCCGACGCGACCGAAATCTGCTGGCCGACCACCGAGCGCGCAAGCGTGACGAACGGATCGCCACGACTCAGAAGATGCACAGGACCGAACTTCGGAATCAGCTTTTTCAGAATGCGATCGCGCTTGACGAGGTCCGCACACGCCTTATCCCAATACGCGGGACGCGTGACTTCAGGCGCGAGGCCGCCGATCTGCACCGGCACCGCGACTTCGTTCGCGAGCGATGCGACACCGGCCGCTTCGCCGCCGGCGCTGACCGTGCTCGCCGAGGTGGCCGACACACGTGTCTTGCGCACGACTTCGCCTGCGTTCGTATCGCGTGCGAGTTCCTGCACGTCGCCGGCGAGCTCGGCCGGCACCGCGCCATTGCCCTTCGCCCGCGACGCCGTTTTCGCGCGCTTCGCAACCGGCGCGTGCGCGGCTTCAGCGCCCGCGCCGCACGCGCCATTGAGCGAGCGTTTGGCCGCGCTCTTCTTTGCCGCGGCCGAGCCGGCTTTCGCCGCCCCGCCCGCTATCGATGACGCTTTGTCTACCGCGCCATCGCCCGCGCGAGTCGACGCACGCGTCGACTTGGCTGCGGCAGCCGATGGTGCGGCTGCCGCACTGGTTTGAGACGCCGCGCGTTTAGCCGGCGTCTTCGTGGCCGTTGCCATCCTGCCTCCTGCCTGGCGAGTCGTTCAGAGGGAAGTACGAGGTGCGCTCACACGCGCCGCCACTCGGTCAACCCGCCGGGTTTGTCTTCGAGGGCAACGCCGGCCTCGAGCAATTCAGCTCGGATCCGGTCTGCTGCCGCATAGTCTTTTGCCTGCTTGGCGGCGATGCGCGCGGCGATCTTCGCTTCGATCGCGGCGGGCTCGAGCGCGCCTTCGGCTGCAGCACCCGCTGCCTGCTGCAGGTATGCACGCGGTTCGCGTCCGAGCAACCCGAGCACCGCGCCAAGCGCGCGCAATTGACGGGCCAGCGCGGGCTCGCGCGTGCGATTCACTTCAGTGGCCAGTTCGAACAGCACCGACACGGCCACCGGCGTGTTGAAGTCGTCGTTCATCGCTGCCTGGAAACGCTGCGCGTACGCTTCGTTCCAGTCGAGCGCGGCACTATCGGGTGACACGTCTTTCAACGCCGTGTACAAACGCGCGAGTGCATTGCGCGCGTCGTCGATATGCACGTCGCTGTAGTTCAGCGGCGAGCGGTAGTGCGCGCGCGCGATGAAGAAACGCACCACCTCTGCATCGTACTGCGCGAGCACTTCGCGAATCGTAAAAAAATTGTTCAACGACTTCGACATCTTCTCATTGTCGATCTGTACGTAGCCGTTGTGCATCCAATAATTGACGAATGTTTGTCCGGTCGCGGCCTCGCTTTGCGCGATCTCGTTTTCGTGGTGCGGAAACTGCAGATCCTGGCCGCCACCGTGAATGTCGAACTGTTCGCCGAGCAGCGTGCAGCCCATCGCCGAGCACTCGATGTGCCAGCCGGGACGACCGCGCCCGTACTTCGAATCCCAGCCGGTGTCGGCCGGTTCATCGGGCTTCGCCTGCTTCCACAGCACGAAGTCGAGCGGGTCCTGTTTCGCGTCGTTGGCCGCGACGCGTTCGCCCGCACGCAGGTCTTCGAGCGACTTGCCCGACAGCTTGCCGTAGCCTGCGAATTTGCGTACCGCGTAGTTGACGTCCCCGTCGCTCGCCTGATAGGCGTAGCCGTTTTTCTCGAGCGCCTCGATCATGCCGAGCATCTGCGGAATGAAGTCGGTCGCGCGCGGCTCGATGTCCGGACGCTCGATGCCGAGCGCGTCCGCGTCTTCATGCAGCGCGGCGATGAAGCGATCAGTCAGCGATTTGATGGTTTCACCGTTCTCGACTGCACGCTTGATGATCTTGTCGTCGATATCGGTAATGTTGCGCACGTAGGTCACGTTGTACCCAAGCGCGCGCAACCAGCGCTGCACGATGTCGAACACGACCATCACCCGCGCATGACCGACGTGACAATAGTCGTACACGGTCATCCCGCAGACGTACATCCGCACGACACCTTCGCGCAGCGGCACGAAAGTCTGTTTGTCACGCGCGAGCGTGTTGTAGATGCGCAGAGATTCCATAGAGAGCGGTGCGTGGGCCGAAAGAAGTCCGCATTGTGCTTCATGCGCGCCGCGACCCGCGAAACCAACAGGACAACGGGTGCGTCGCATACAGCTTAAACCGGCGCACCTCGTGCGGCGATCAGGCTGCAGACGATACTGCGAACCGGGCGGAGACGGCCACGAGTGGCGAAAAGACAGTCGGCGGTTCGACGGAACGCGCAGACCTTTTGTTAGAATGGCTCGGAGTATAACATCCTGACCTGAGCCTATGAAACACTCCAGCGGCCGCGCGCGCAGCGCTGCGACCCTCGCCGCGACTGCGTTTGGCGACGTTGTTGGTGGCGTTACTTTCGAAGCGGCGCGCGCCCTCGCGTGGCGTATCACCGTCGTTGCCGCGCTAGCCGCGGTGCCGGCTGCGAGCGCTTTTGCGCAGAAGGCGGCGGTGATGCCGCAAGGTCCCGCCGTGCGCGACAACACGCCGGAAATCGACGCGTCGATCGCGCAGAAAAACTGGCAAGCCGCGCTGACCCAACTCGATGCGCGCGTCGCCGCAAACCCGCGCGACGCACAAGCTAAATTCAAACGCGCAAACGTGCTCGTGCATCTGAATCGCGACGACGAAGCGATCACCGCGTTCACCGAACTCACGCAGTTGTATCCCGAGTTGCCCGAGCCGTACAACAACCTCGCCACGCTCTTCGCAAGACAAGGCCGCCTGACCGAAGCGCGCGCCGCGCTCGAAATGGCCACCCAGGTCAATCCGAACTACGGGCTCGCGTTCGAGAACCTCGGCGACCTCTATCTGCGCCTCGCCGATGCCGCGTACCGTCGCGCGGAAAGCCTCGGCAAGGCTGGCCCGAGGACCGCCCAGCGTCTCGCGGACATCCAGAAGGTCGTGTCGCCGGCGGCGCCCGCTGCCGCGGCGTCGCAGCCCGCCGCCGAACAGACGACCGGGCCCGCCGCGCACCCCACGTCGAACATCACGGACAGCCCGAGCTTCCAGTTCGGCGGCCCGAACGGCTCGCTCGCCATGCCGCCGTACATGGCGCCGTCGCGCTGAGCGCCGGGCTCGTTGCTTGCCGCACGTTTTCTCCAACCCCGAGGATTTTCATGAAATGGTTGATGTTGGCGCTCGGCAGCGCCGCCCTGATCGCAAACGCACCCGCCTTTGCACAGTCCGGTTCGCAGGCCGCTCATCCTTCCGTGCTGTTGAAGACGTCGGAGGGTGACATCCGCGTCGAGCTGTATCCCGAGAAGGCGCCAAAGACGGTCGCGAATTTCCTCGACTACGTGAAGGCCGGCCAATATAGCGGCACGATCTTTCATCGCGTGATTCCGGGCTTCATGATTCAGGGCGGCGGCTATACGCAGAGCTTCGCCGAGAAGCCGACGCGCGCGCCGATCCCGCTCGAGAGCCGCAACGGTCTGAAGAACACCGCGGGCACGATCGCGATGGCACGCACCAGCGACCCGAATTCCGCCACCGCGCAGTTCTTCATCAACACGGTGGACAATGCCAATCTCGACTACCCGAATCCGGACGGCAACGGCTACGCGGTGTTCGGCAAGGTCACGAGCGGCATGGACGTCGTGAAGCGCATCGAAGCCACGCCCACCACCACGCGCGGCCCGATGAGCGATGTACCGCAGAAACCGGTCGTGATCCAGTCGGCGACGGTGGTGAGCAAGTAACGACGAACCAGCGGGCGCACGAGCAAGCGAATCCGCGCGGCCGAAGCCCGGCCCCAACCAACGCCCCGGCGCGGCCTGTCGTCAGCGCATGACGACGCGACGCGCCTTTTACCCACCTGTTCATCAAAGGATTCCATCATGGTTGAACTGCATACGAACCACGGCGTCATCAAACTCGAGCTGAACGCCGAAAAGGCGCCGAAGTCGGTCGAGAACTTCCTGAACTACGTGAAGGCCGGCCACTACGACAACACGGTGTTTCACCGCGTGATCGACGGCTTCATGATCCAGGGCGGCGGCTTCGAACCCGGCATGAAGCAGAAGCCGACGGCCGAGCCGATCACCAACGAGGCAAACAACGGTCTGAAGAACGAGAACGGCTCGATCGCGATGGCGCGTACCAACGACCCGCATTCGGCGACCGCGCAATTCTTCATCAACGTGAACGACAACGACTTCCTGAACCACTCGTCGCCGACGCCGCAAGGCTGGGGCTACGCGGTGTTCGGCAAGGTCGTCGAAGGCATGGACGTGGTCGAGAAGATCAAGAAGGTCAAGACCGGCTCGAAGGGCTTCCATCAGGACGTGCCGGTCGATGACGTCGTGATCGAAAAGGCTGTCGTCGTCGGCTAAGCCGTGAGTGAGTCGCGCCCCATGCGGGCGTCGACTCGTTTGAACTGAAATCAGGCACCTTCAATGCTGCAAGAGACGCCGCTGCGAAGCATCGCCGCGGGCGTGCCAGGCGAGGGCCCACGCCCGCACGCCGCGCGCCCTTTTTTCTTCCTCTCCGATCTACATCTGAGCGAGGCGATTCCGCGCACGGTCGCCGCGTTCGAGCACTTCATCCGGGTGAACGCGGAAGCGGCCGACTCGGTTTTCATCCTCGGCGACCTGTTCGAATACTGGGTCGGCGACGACATGCTGAGCGAGCCGTTCGTCGCCCGTATTGCCGCATTGCTGCACACGCTGTCCGAGCGCGGCATCGCGCTCTACATCATGCACGGCAATCGCGACTTTCTGCTTGGCAAGCGCTTCATGAAAGCGGCCGGCGCGATCTGGCTCCCCGATCCATTCGTGATCACCGCGTTCGGCACGCGCATTGCGCTCGCCCACGGCGATGGGCTGTGCACCGCGGATCGCGGCTATCAGTTGTTCAGGTGTTTCGCGCGCAATCGACTCGCGCAGACACTGTTTCTCGCGTGGCCGTTTCGCTGGCGTCGCAAGCTCGCCGAGAATATGCGCTCGAAGAGCGAGCACGGCCGCACGCGGCCGATGTCGGTCAAGTATGACGTGACCCCGCGAGGCGTCGCCGCGCTGTTCCGGAAATCGAAGAGCGCGACGATCATTCACGGGCATACACATCTGCCCGCGCGGCATCGCGAACCGGGCGGCACGCGTTGGGTTCTGCCGGACTGGGATCTCGATCACGGCGAGCGCCGTGGCGGCTATCTGAAGATCGATGCCGACGGGATTCGGGCGTTGCCGCTGGATTGACGTGGTAAGTACGGCGTGCGCTTCGCGCTGTCGAAGCGCCGATACCTAGTGCTCCGCCGCCACCCCTTCCACCTTCCCCGCGATCGCCGCCGATAGGCGCCGCAGATCGAGCAACGCCGCATCCGCGCCTTGCAGCCCTTCGAGGCTCGTGCCGAGCCGCTCGAGCGCATCGACGATTTCATCGATACGCCGCGCCTGGGTAGCCGCATGATCGATCAGACCGTGAATCGCGAGCGAAACCGGATCGTCCGCATTGGGCGTGATGCCGTAGGCGCAAAACGCGCTGATTTCGCTGCCACGCTTCGCGTCACGCGCGGCGTTGTCCGCATTCGTGTTCGCACCCTTGGCGCCGTTCGCATCCGCGGCGACCGACGCCGGTACGATGATCCGCGCCGGATTGCCGACCGCCGTGCCACGCGCCGGTACCGGCTTCGTCACCACCGCGTTCGAGCCGATCTTCGCGTCCGCGCCGATCGTGAATCCGCCGAGCACCTTCGCGCCCGCACCGACGATCACACCACGCTCGAGCGTCGGATGCCGCTTCGCGCCGCGCGTGAGCGACGTGCCACCGAGGGTCACGCCCTGGTAGATCGTGCAGTCGTCGCCGATCTGCGCGGTCTCGCCGATCACGACGCCCATGCCGTGATCGATGAACACGCGCCGCCCGACGGTCGCGCCCGGATGGATCTCGATGCCGGTCATGAAGCGCGCCATCTGCGACACGAAACGCGCGAGCCAGCGGCGCTTCGCGCGCCAGCACGCGTGCGCGATCCGATGCAGCACGAGCGCGTGCAGCCCCGGATAACACGTGAGCACTTCCCATGCGCTGCGGGCGGCGGGATCGCGCTCCCGGATCGTGGCGATGTCTTCGCGAAGTCTCGTAAACATGGCTGGGACTGTGTTGTTTTGGGGGAAAAGAAAAACCGTCTGCGTGGGCGGGTCCGCGCGCTTAGTGCTCGCGCGGGCTTGTGCATTTCGCGCCGCATGTGACGGCATGCCTGCCGCTTAGCACGGCGGCAGCTTTGCTTCTAACGTTTCGTGGATTGTAGGGCGATTGCGCGAAACCTGCCGGAAGTCCCCGTCACCTACAAGGTTGTCGTCAGATGAACGCGGCGCAACAGGTGCGCCGCGACGGGCCGTCAACGAGCGTCAGCCGGTCCGCCCGGTCTTGAGCAGGATGTGCTTGGCGATGCCGCGCACGATATTGACCTCTTCGCGCTCGAGGCCCGAGCGCGCGAAGAGCCGCCGCAGCCGTGACATCAGCTTCTTCGGATTGGCCGGATCGAGAAACTCGAGCGCGACCAGCGCGCTTTCCAGATGCGCGAACATGCTCTCGATCTCGTCGCTCGCTGCCATCTGCGCGCGCGTACCGGCGGATTCGGCCGGCGCTACGCGTGCCCCTGCGGCGGGCGCACCGTCGGTCGCTTCATCGGCGCCGAGATACGCGGTGCGCAGCTCGTAGGCGAGCACCTGCACCGCCTGCGCGAGATTGAGCGAGCTGTAGGCCGGATTGGCCGGAATATGCGCGATGGCGCTGCATCGCTCGACGTCCTCGTTCGACAAACCCGTGCGCTCGTTGCCGAACACCAGCGCGATCTCGCCGTGCATCGCCTCTGCGTGCGCGGCGGCGGCAGCCGCACGCGGCGTCCATTGCGGCGGACCGTATTCGCGCAGCCGCGCGGTCAGCGCGATCGACCAGTGCACGCCGGTCAGCGAATCGGCAAGCGACGGCACCACGTGCACGGAGGCGAGCACGTCGTCCGCGCCGCTCGCCATCGCGATCGCTTCGGGATCGTTCTGCACGTTCGGCACGCGCGGCGACACGAGCACGAGCCGCGAAAAGCCCATGGTTTTCAGCGCGCGCGCCGCGGCGCCGACATTGCCCGGATGGCTGGGCTCGACCAGCACGAAACGCGTCGACGTGAAGCCGCCGCGCAAATCGGCCACGGCGGGGTCGGAGGAATGGTGGGTGTGATCCACGATGAAACTCGGCTGGCTAGAACTCAAGACGCGTATGGTAGCGCCAACGGGCGCCCGTGCGGCACATCCGCTCCACGTTAGCGAGCACCTGCGCGAGGGCGGCCGGACTCAGGTAAAATACCGCTTTTCGCGTCCGGCGCCGACGTTTGCTGAAGCCTTCGTCGAACCGGCCGCACCGTTCTTATTCAATTCGTCTCCGTCGACGGAATGCGCTCCGGCTGGATAGCCGGCTGCCGTTCCGTGCTGTTTTTGCGTCGTTGCGGCGCCCGTCAGCGCAGGTTTCGCGCTTATTTACCGGCCGGCAGCCGTGCTGCCCCGGCACAAGGATCAGTTTATGCATCCCATGCTCAATATCGCTGTGAAGGCCGCGCGCCGCGCAGCTCAGATCATCAACCGCGCATCGCTCGATCTCGACCTGATTCAGGTCAGCAAAAAGCAGCACAACGATTTCGTCACGGAGGTCGACAAAGCGTCCGAAGCGGCGATCATCGAAACGCTGAAGACCGCCTATCCCGATCACGCCATCCTCGCCGAAGAATCGGGCAAGTCGAACGACGATTCCGAATACCAGTGGATCATCGATCCGCTCGACGGCACCACCAACTTCATCCACGGCTTCCCGTACTACTGCGTGTCGATCGCGCTCGCGCACAAGGGCATCGTCACGCAAGCCGTCGTCTACGACCCGACCCGCAACGATCTGTTCACCGCATCGCGTGGCCGTGGCGCGTTCCTCAACGATCGCCGCATCCGCGTCGCCAAGCGTGACCGCCTCGCCGACTGCCTGATCGGCACCGGCTTCCCGTTCCGCGCGCAGGACAGCCTCGAATCGTACGGCCGCCAGTTCGCCGAGATGACGCAAGCTTGCGCGGGCCTGCGCCGCCCGGGCGCCGCCGCGCTCGATCTGGCCAACGTCGCGGCCGGACGCATGGACGGCTTCTTCGAGCAGGGCCTGAACGCATGGGACGTCGCAGCGGGCAGCCTGCTGATCACCGAAGCCGGCGGTCTGGTCGGCAACTACACCGGTGATTCGGATTTCCTGCACGTCGGCGAAGTCGTCGCGGGCAATCCGAAGGTCTACGCGCAGATGATCCCGATTCTGTCGCGCTACAGCCGCACGCGTCAGCAGTCGGCGTAAGGTGCACCGCCGTGGCCGGTCCGCGGCCACGGATTACAGTTGTGCGGAAAAGCGGCTTCGGCCGCTTTTTTGTTGGCGGCGCTGCGGCGCGTGCGCGGCGTCGCGCCAAAAAGCCGCGGTGACTCGGGACGGGACTCGGCCGGGACCGTTCTGTGCTCCATACCGCTTTGACCCTGTCCGACTTTCACCCCGGGCGCAGCCTCCAACCGGCCCCATGAAAAAAGGCTTCCATACGATCATCGCGGCGCAGTTCATTTCGTCGCTGGCCGACAATGCGCTGTTGATCGCAGCCATCGCGCTGCTTTCCGTGATGCGCTCCGCCGCGTGGGTTACGCCGCTCTTGCAGATCTTCTTCACGATCTCGTACGTGCTGCTCGCGCCCTTTGTCGGCGCGTTCGCCGATTCGATGCAAAAGCGCCACGTGATGTTCATCTCCAACGCGCTGAAGGCGAGCGGTTGCATGATGATGATCCTCGGCGTTCATCCGATGATCGCCTACGGCGTGGTCGGCTTCGGCGCGGCCGCGTATTCGCCCGCCAAGTACGGCATCCTCACCGAGCTGCTGCCCGCCGAAAAGCTCGTGCGCGCAAACGCGTGGCTCGAATCGGCGACGGTGCTGTCGACGATCGTCGGCACGATGCTCGGTGGCGCGCTGATCAGCACCGTCGTCGAGCATTTCGTCACGCGCATGCATCTGCCGCTGATGCACTCCGCCGCCGATCTCGCGATGTCCGCGGTCATGCTCACCTACGCGATCGCCGCCGCAATCAATATCTTCATTCCGGATACCGGCGCGCGCTATCCGAACCGGCTGACCGAGCCGAGCAAGCTGCTCGGCGATTTCCATCACTGCTTCCGCGTGCTGTGGGCCGACAAGCTCGCGCAGATCGCGCTGTGGGTGACCACGCTGATGTGGGGCGCCGCGGTGACGATGCAGCTGCTGGTGCTCAAATGGGCGAACGTGAACCTCGGGCTGTCGTTGTCGAAAGCCGCGGTGATGCAGGGCGTGACCGGCGTCGGTATCGCGATCGGCGCGGCGGGTGCGGCCGCGCTGATTCCGTTGCGACACTCGCTGAAGGTTTTGCCGGTCGGCGTGCTCACAGGTGCCGTGGCGATCGCGATGGCCTTCTACAACAAGAACCTGTTCCCGCCGGGCGCGGGCCTGCGCTTCGGCACGCACGTCGCGCCCTACTACATTCTGCTGGCCTATCCGCTGATGATCGTGCTCGGCGGGCTGTCGGGCTTTTTCATCGTGCCGATGAACGCGGTCCTGCAGCATCGCGGCGCGACGCTGCTTTCGGCCGGTCACTCGATCGCCGTGCAGAATTTCAACCAGAACCTCGCGGTGCTGCTGATGCTCGGCGTGTACACGCTGCTGCTCACGGCAAAGATGCCCGCGCAGTGGATCATCGTCGTGTTCGGCAGCTTCATTACGCTGCTGATGTGGCTCGCGAAACGCCGCAGCGCCACCAACGAACGCAGAGTGGACATGCGGGCGATGATCGAGGAATGAACGCATCCGGCTCCCGGGTTGGGCATCGTCCGTTCGGCCAGGGTCCGCTCGTCGCGCCGGCGGGTTAAACTCACGCCCTGAGCATCTACCGCAAAAAGACACGAAGGATGGGCATTCAAACCGCAGCGGCCAACGACGTCGCACAACACACGCCGATGATGCAGCAGTACCTGCGCATCAAGGCGGAGCATCCGGGCACGCTGGTGTTCTACCGGATGGGCGACTTCTACGAACTCTTTTTCGACGACGCGGAAAAAGCCGCGCGTCTGCTCGACCTGACGCTCACGCAGCGCGGCGCATCGGCAGGCAATCCGATCAAGATGGCCGGCGTGCCGCATCACTCGGTCGAACAATATCTGGCCAAGCTCGTGAAGCTCGGCGAATCGGTCGCGATCTGCGAACAGATCGGCGACCCGGCCACCTCGAAAGGCCCGGTCGAGCGCAAGGTCATGCGCGTGGTCACGCCCGGCACGCTGACCGACGCCGCGCTGCTGTCCGACAAGAGCGACGTCTATCTGCTCGCGCTGTGCGTCGCGCACAATCGCCGCGGCGTCGCGACGAGCGTCGGTCTCGCGTGGCTCAATCTCGCGAGCGGTGCGCTGCGCCTCGCCGAAGTCGCGCCCGATCAGGTCGCCGCCGCGCTGGAGCGCATCCGTCCCGCGGAAATTCTGGTCGCCGATGCCGCCGCCGACTCGACCAGCTGGACACCGCCTGTCAATGCGAGCGCGCTCAAGCGCGTGCCGGCCTGGCACTTCGATATCACGTCGGGCACGAAGCGCCTGTGCGATCAGCTCGAAGTCGCGAGCCTCGACGGCTTCGGCGCGCATTCGCTCGGCTGCGCGTGCGGCGCGGCCGGCGCGTTGCTGCTGTATGCGGCGTCTACGCAAGGCCAGCAGCTGCGTCACGTGCGCAGCCTGAAGGTCGAATCCGAATCCGAATACATCGGCCTCGATCCGGCCACGCGCCGCAACCTCGAACTCACGGAGACACTGCGCGGCACCGAATCGCCAACGCTGTGCTCGCTGCTCGACACCTGCTGCACGACAATGGGCAGCCGCCTGCTGCGTCACTGGCTGCATCATCCGCCGCGCGATTCGGCGGTGGCGCAAACCCGCCAGCAGGCGATCGGCGCGTTGCTCGACGCACCGCCAAGCACCGATCTCGATACGTTGCGCAGCGCATTGCGGCAGATTTCCGACATCGAACGGATCACCGGACGTCTCGCGTTGCTGTCGGCGCGACCGCGCGATCTGTCGAGCCTGCGCGATACCTTCATCGCGCTGCCTGCTTTGCGCGCGCAGCTCGCGGCGGTGGCAGCGAACGCGGATGCGCTCGCGCGCATCGACGCGGCGCTCGAACCGCCGCACGCGTGCGTCGATTTGCTGAAGCTCGCGGTCGCGCAGGAGCCGGCCGCGATGGTGCGCGATGGCGGCGTGATCGCGCGTGGCTATGACGCCGAGCTCGACGAACTGCGCGATATTTCGGAGAACTGCGGACAGTTCCTGATCGATCTCGAAACACGCGAACGCGCACGCACCGGCATCAACAATCTGCGCGTCGAGTACAACAAGGTGCATGGCTTCTATATCGAAGTCACGCGCGGCCAGACCGACAAGGTGCCCGACGACTATCGCCGTCGGCAGACGCTGAAGAACGCCGAGCGCTACATCACGCCCGAGCTGAAAACCTTCGAGGACAAAGCGCTGTCCGCTCAGGAACGCGCGCTCGCGCGCGAACGCGCGCTGTACGACGCGTTGCTGCAAGCGTTGCTGCCGTTCATTCCCGACTGTCAGCGCGTCGCACTCGCGCTTGCCGAACTCGATCTGCTGGCCGCGTTCGGCGAACGCGCTCGCGCGCTCGACTGGGTTGCGCCGACGTTCTCGGCGAACGCCGGCATCGACATCGAGCAGGGGCGGCATCCGGTGGTCGAGGCGCAGGTCGAGCAGTTCATCGCCAACGACTGCACGCTCGCGACCGAGCGCAAGCTCCTGTTGATCACCGGTCCGAACATGGGCGGTAAGTCGACTTTCATGCGCCAGACCGCATTGATCGCGCTGCTCGCATATGTTGGCAGCTACGTGCCGGCGCGGCGCGCGGCCTTCGGACCGATCGACCGTATCTTCACGCGCATCGGCGCGGCCGACGACCTCGCCGGCGGCCGCTCGACCTTCATGGTCGAGATGACCGAAGCCGCCGCGATCCTCAACGACGCGACGCCGCAAAGCCTCGTGCTGATGGACGAGATCGGCCGCGGCACATCGACGTTCGACGGCCTCGCGCTCGCGTGGGCAATCGCGCGTCACCTGCTATCCCACAACGGCTGCTACACGCTGTTTGCGACGCACTATTTCGAGCTGACGCAACTGCCCGCGGAGTTTCCGCACGCAGCCAACGTGCATCTGTCGGCGGTCGAGCATGGGCACGGCATCGTGTTCCTGCATGCTGTCAACGAAGGACCGGCCAATCAGAGCTACGGTCTGCAGGTCGCGCAACTCGCCGGCGTACCCAACGCGGTGATTCGCGCGGCGCGCAAGCATCTCGCGCATCTGGAACAGCAATCGGCCGCGCAGCCCGCGCCGCAACTCGATCTGTTTGCGACGCAGCCTGCCATGTTCGCCGAAGATGCGGACGACGACCTCGAGGCGGCGGGCGACGCAACGCCTGCGCCGCCCGCGATTCAGACGCTCGTCGAGCGTCTGCGCGGCATTGATCCGAACGATCTGCGGCCGCGCGAAGCGCTCGATCTGCTGTACGAACTGCATGAACTGGCCGTCGCGCCGGATGCGGACCACTGACATGCGCAGACGCCCGTCGCGACCGCGAGGGATTCGCGCGGCGCTGCGTCACGTGCTCGCACCGGCAGGGGGCATCGTCGTGCTCGCAATGGTGTGCGCTTGGGGCGCGCCGGCGCACGCCGAGGCCTCGCGCTTCGGATTCGCGGTGATTTCCGGCACGATGCACAGCCCCGCCGACGAAGCCGCCACACAACGGTTGCTCGATGCGATCGGCCGCGAGCGCGACGTGCGCTTCATCGTCTACGACGGCAATCTGAAGGGCCCGAAGGAAGTTTGTCGCGACGCGTTGTTCGAGCGCCGTCAGGCCTTGCTCGACAGCTCGCGCACTGCCCTCTTCTTTATCCCCGGCCAGCATGACTGGGCCGATTGCGGCACGGCGGAAGCCGGTGGCTTCGATCCAGTCGAACGGCTCGACCAGTTGCGTCAAACGCTGTTCGCCGATCCGACCTCGATGGGACAGAACCCGCTCGCGTTGACGCGCGAGAGCGAGGTATCGCGCTTCCGTCCTTTTCGCGAAAACGTGCGCTGGGTGGTCAACGAAAAAGCGAATACCAAAGGCGGCGACGTCGTCTTCATCGGTTTGAACGCGCCGGGTCCGAACAATCACTACCTGAGCGCGGGCGGCCGCAACGGCGAGTTCGAAGATCGCGTGATCGCCAATGCATTCTGGCTCGAGCACGCGGCCGAATACGCGAAGCGCCGCGACGCGCGCGATGGTCGTATTCATTCAGGGTGATTTCGACCCGGAGCGCTATGAGCGACCCGAACGGTTCGCCTGGCTGCACTTTGCGCACAGTCCGCGCCGCGACGGCTTTCTCGAATTCAAGCGCAGTCTGGTCAAGCTCGCGCAGATTTTCCCCGGACCCGTGGTCGTCGTTCATGCAGACGACGAACGGCAGGCCGGAGCTTTCGTCATCGATCAGCCGCTACGCAACGACAAGGGGATGGTCGTGACGAACCTCACGCGCATTGCGCTCGCGCCGCGTGATCGTCTCAACCAATGGATTCAGATAGAAGCGGACTTCGCCTGGAAGCCGCCGTTCAGAGTCAGCGTGCGCGACGTGCCGAAGCAGATGCCGCTGCCCACCACGCCGCCGGTCTTGCCACCCGTATCGCCGCGTGACGAATCCGGCGCGTCGATGCCGGCTGCACCAGAGATGCCGAATGTGGAAGGGTTCGGGCCGGGGTCAGAATTGCCGCCCGTATTGCAGACACCTGGAGAGTCGCAGGACCAGCAGCCGCACATCCCGTCCGACCAGGGCGGCGGCGACTACGGGCCCGCGATCTCGATGCCGCCGGGGTCGATACTGCCAGCCTCGCCGGCGTTGCCGGCATCGGTGCCGCCTGCCCCCGCGACGACACCTCGCACGCCCGCAAGCTCAGTGCAGGGTCGGTTTTGAGTTATCTTCTTCGTCCTCGTCTTCGTCGTCGTCGAGGACTTCGAGGCCGTCCGCGCCATGCGCGTGTTCGTGCTGGATTTCGTCTTCAGTTGCCGGACGCACGTCCTTGACGGTCAACGCGAAACGCAGCGCCATGCCGGCGAGCGGATGGTTGCCGTCGAGCACGACCTTGTCTTCGGCGACGTCGGTCACCACGTAGACCAGCGCATCGATTTCCTCGTCGCCATCTTCCGGGGTGCCTTCGAACTGCATGCCGACTTCAAGAGGTTCCGGGAAGCGATCGCGCGGCTCGATCTTCACAAGCTCGGGATCGTATTCGCCGAACGCGTCTTGCGGTTCGAGCTGGATCTGGGTTTCGAAGCCAGCCTCGTGGCCGTCGAGCTCTTCCTCGATCTTGGGGAACGTGCCATCATAGCCGCCGTGAAGATAGACCATCGGCTCTTCGCTTTCCTCGATCAGATTGCCTTGCGCATCCGACAGCTTGTACGCGACCGACACGACGGTGTTCTTTGCGATTTTCATTCGATTCTCCAGAATACAACTCACATTATACGATGCCCAGGCGGCCCACTCATCTCCCGGCCGATGCACATTCGGCAAGCAATTCGCCGTCTGCTGCAAAGCCGGCCACGCAGCCCATTCTTCCGCCCTCGCCCGACATTCCGACCGCACTGCTCGGCCATCTGAGCCCCTCGCAATTCATGCGCCGCTATTGGCAGAAAAAGCCATTGCTGATCCGTCAGGCGATTCCGGACGTCGAAGCGCCGCTGTCGCGCGACGAATTGTTCGAGCTGGCCGATCAGGACGACGTCGAAGCGCGCCTGATCACGCACTTCCGCAACAAATGGCAGCTGGAGCACGGCCCGTTTGCGCCCGACGAACTGCCGTCCGTCAAACAGCGCGCGTGGACACTGCTCGTGCAGGGCGTGGACCTGCATGACGATCGCGCCCGCGCGTTGCTCGACCGTTTCCGCTTTGTGCCGGACGCGCGTCTCGACGACCTGATGATTTCGTATGCGACCGATGGCGGCGGCGTCGGTCCGCACTTCGATTCCTACGATGTGTTTCTTTTGCAAGTAAAAGGCAAGCGCCGCTGGCGTATTAGCGCGCAAAAAGACCTGACACTGCAGCCTGGCTTGCCGTTGAAAGTTTTACAGCATTTCGAGCACGATGAAGAGTGGGTGCTCGAGCCCGGCGACATGTTGTATCTGCCGCCGCACATCGCGCACGATGGCATCGCCGAGGGCGAATGCATGACCTGTTCGATTGGTTTTCGCGCCCCGTCCGAGACAGAGCTGACCGCGCAGTTCCTGTACCACCTGGCCGAGCGTGGAGAGGCCACCCGCAAGGCCGGCACCCTCTACAGCGATCCACGGCAGGCCGCCGTCGAGCGGCCGGCCGAACTGCCCGCGGCGCTCGTCGAACGGGTGGGCGCGATGCTTGCTAAAGTGCGATGGAATGAGCAGGACATTGCGTCGTTCCTCGGTACGTATCTCAGCGAACCGAAGCCGAGTGTCGTCTTTGATCCGCCGCAACGGCCGCTCAACGAAGCCCGTTTCATCGGCGTCGCATCGAAATCCGGTCTACGGCTCGATCGCAAGACTAACCTGTTGTATGAACGTCGTTTTTTCTTCGTAAATGGAGAAGAAATGACGTGGAACGGTGCGAAAAGATGGCTGTTTGATCTCGCGAATCAGAGGTCCATGAGTGCGAAACGCTTTGTAACACTATCGCACGATTCATCTGTGACATCCCTGCTACACGAGTGGTATCGTGCGGGCTGGATACAGGTGGGCGAGCTTGCGTAACTCTGCCCACGTGCTATACCGTACAGTGAAATTTTGTATGAGAAAGACAACGTATTGACCCCGGATTTATCGACTGTCAGTACGAAAGTGCATATAATTTCCGCCCAAGCCGTAGGGAAGATTCCAGCTCTCGAAAGAGCATCTCCACCAGCGGCCCAGGTCGGTGTTGGAGCACATTACCGGTTTTATTTTGCGCTGTTGCTTACCTTTAAACCATAAAAGGACGTGATCATGAAGAAATCCCTCCTCGTAGCATCCCTGTTGGCAGCTGTGGCACTCGCTGCATGCAATAAGAGCGAACAAGCCGCTGCTCCGTCAGATGCTGCGTCCGCGCCTGCTGCCGCGTCCCCGGCAGAAGCAGCATCGCCGGCAGTCGCAGCATCCCCGGCAGAAGCAGCATCGCCCGCAGAAGCAGCATCCCCGGCTGAAGCAGCATCGCCGGCAGTCGCAGCATCGCCGGCTGCAGGCGCAAGCCAGTAAGCTGCGCTTGCTCGACGTTGCGACGGCTCCCGTCGCAGCTAACGTCGATGCGGGAGGCTGCTCAAACCGGCAGCCCCCGGCAAGCAGCATTAAAAAAGCCACGAATGCAAATTCGTGGCTTTTTTGTTTGCGATGCACCGCGCACGCGGCACACGTCGTTGGGTCGCTGCGTCACCCGAACGCAGCAACCGATCAAGATATTCAACCGCGTTCGACCGGTTCCTCGAAGAACTCCCGGACCACCTCTATCTCGCGGGTGCGTTTGAAGGGCGGCAGACTCTGCCAGATACGGCGGCCATACGGTTTATCGACGAGACGCGTATCGCAGATCATCAGCACGCCACGATCCGTCTCCGCGCGAATCAGTCGGCCCGCGCCCTGCTTCAGCGTGATCACGGCTTGCGGCAGCTGATGCACGGCGAACGGACTCAAGCCCTTCTTCGTCAGTGCGTCGAGCCGCGCGGCCAGCACGGGATCGTCTGGCGGCGCAAACGGCAGCTTGTCGATCACGACCAGCGACAGCGCGTCGCCGCGCACGTCCACGCCTTCCCAGAAGCTCTGACTGCCGACCAGAATCGCATTGCCGTACGCGCGAAAGCGATCGAGCAGTTCCGTGCGGCTCGCATCGCCCTGCACCAGCAGCGGATAGTCCCAGCCGCGCGACTCGATCGCGTCGCGCAGCTTCGCCGAGATACGGTCCACCGCGCGTAGCGTGGTGCACAGCATGAAGACGCCGCCACCCGATGCTTCGATCGCGGGCAATGCCGCATCGAACACGGCATCGGTGAACATCGGCGACGACGGCTGCGGCAGATTTCGCGGCACGTACAGAAGCCCTTGCGACGGATAGTCGAACGGGCTCGGCAAGGTCATCGAGCGCTTCGAGTTCAAGCCCATCTGCGCCGCGTAATGCGTGAAGTCGCCCCGCACCGACAGCGTCGCCGATGTGAAGATCCACGCGCGCGGCACGCCGGCGCGCTGCTTCGCGAAAATCGGCGCGACCGACAACGGCGTTTCGTGCAACTGCACCGTGTGCGAGAACACCTCGATCCAGCGGACCTTTTCGTTCGGATCGGTGCGCTCGGCACCTGCGTCGCCTTCGCGTGTCGCAACCGCGTCGCGTTCCGCGCTCGTGGGCGGCGTGGTCCAGCCGCTCAGCACGTCCTGCAGCTCGCGCGCGCGACGCAGACACGCGCCCAGCGATTCGGCTCGCTCGGCCTGCCCCGCCAGCGCCGAGGCCAATGCGTCGAGCTCGGCTTCGAGCGTGTCGAGCGCGGGGAATAGCGGATGATCGTCGGGCAACTGGCCGATCGACAGACGCACCGTGTCTTCCTTGAATGCGAGCCGCACGTCGCGCGCGGCGCGCTCGAGCGTCGCGCCGAGCTTGACCCAGTCAACCGCATCGCGTGCGTGACCGAGCCCTTCGGCCACCGAATCGCGCGCGAGCTCGAGGAACTGCGCGGTCGATAGCGTTTCGCCGAAAAACAGCGTGGCGGTTTCGGGCAGTTGGTGCGCTTCGTCGAAGATGACCGTGTTCGCAGTCGGCAGCAACTCCGCCATGCCAGTATCGCGCAGCATGATGTCGGCGAAAAACAGATGGTGGTTGACCACCACGATATCGGCCTGCTGCGCTTCGCGGCGCGCCTGCATCACGAAGCAGTCCTTGTAGTGCGGACACTCCTGGCCGAGACAGTTGTCGCGCGTCGAGGTGACCATCGACCACACTTGCGCGGTCTCCGGCACGCTCGCCAGTTCGGCCTTGTCGCCGGTGCGCGTGATCTTCGCGAAGCGCACGATGTCCTGCAGATACGAGGTTTCCTGGCGCGACGGCAGACGGCCGTTGTCCGCGGTGCGTTGCAGGTAGTAATGGCACAGATAGTTCGCGCGGCCCTTCAGCATCGCGACCGACACCGGCACCGCGAGCGCGTCGCGCACGGTCGGAATGTCGCGCTGGAACAGCTGATCCTGCAGATGCTTGGTGCCGGTCGAGACGATCACCTTGCCGCCCCACAGCATGGCCGGCACGAGGTACGCATAGGTCTTGCCGGTGCCGGTTCCGGCTTCGACGATCAGCGTGTTCTCACCCGCATCGACACCGTCGGCTTCGGCGTTGCTGTCGGTCGACTCAGAGGCGGCCTCAGCGCCCGTCTGCTGCAGGCGCCGTGCCGGGCGCTTCTGCGCCTCGAACATCACGGGCTCGGGCATCGCGCGACCCGAAGCCTCCATCGCCGCGGCAACCGCGCGCGCCATTTCGATCTGCGACGCACGGGGCCGATAACCGTCGATCTGCCGCGCGAGCAGACCGTTGTCGGCGAAGATGTCGTCGAGCTCGCTCGCGCGGCGCCGACTCAGCGACACACCTGGCACCGGTGCTGCCGCACGCGGCGAGGGCGTGCCCGAAGCAGATGCGTTGTCCGGCGCGGCCCGGGATGAAGTGTCATGCGATGAATTCAAGGCAAGCGTTCCTGCTAAGTCCGGCTCGCGCGCTGCGCGCCCCAGCACCTGCCAGGCCGCGAACTCAGGCGCGCGCGTCCGGTTCGAGCTGCAATTGCAGCAAGATGATGGTGTCCTTGACTTTGAGTTTGCGCTTTTTCAGGCGCTGCAACTCGAAGTCGTCGATGCCGGGTTCATCCGACATCCGGTCGATCAACCGGTCGAGTCCACTATGCTCCGATTCCAGTTGCAGAATGCGGTCGCGAAGTGTGTTTGCGTCGATGACATGATGACGATCGCGCATGCTCGCCTCCTCTGGTCGGCGGCACCAACCGCGTGCGCGCGGTCCGATGCCTGAGGTTGCTGTCCGGCTCAAAACGCATTACGGCGACTACGGCGGCCGTGGCCACGACCGCCACGGCTCACTCTACGGCACTGCCACTACAGCACGCTTACTATTGCTGTTGCTGTTGCTGCTGCTTTTGCTGCTCTTCGAGCTGTTGCTGCTTCAACTGGTCCTGACGCTTCTGCTCGGCCTTTTCGGCAGCCTGCTTTTGACGCGCTTCGACATCGAGCTTGTGCTGCGCGGCCTCGGCCTGCTTCCGCTCAAAATTCTCCTGTTTCTGCTGGCGCTCCACGGCCTGTTGCGCGCCCTGCCGACGCGCTTCCTCGAGCTTGCGCTGGTAGTCGCTCTGCTTCTGGTCGTAGGCCTTCTGATTGGCCGCCGACTGCGACGGCGTGACACCACGCTGCGCCTGGTCGAGCGCGTGCTGGCGCTGCTTCTCTTCGTAGGCCTGCGCATTGGCCTGGTGCTGCGGTGCCGCGGCGTTGCGCTGCGCCTGCTCGAGCGCGTGCTGACGCTGCTTCTCTTCGTAGGCCTGCGCATTGGCTTCGCGCTGCGGCGCCTCGGCGTTGCGCTGCGCCTGATCGAGCGCGTGCTGACGCTGCTTTTCCTGATACGCCTGCTCGTTACGCGCGTCTTCGGCGGCGCGTTGCGGCGCTTCCGCCTCGTTTTGCGCGCGCCGTAATGCTGTGCGTTCGTCGCGCTCGCGGGCGCGCTGCGCACGCTGCTCGGCGTCGAGCGCGAGCTGCTCCTTGCGGATGTCCGCCTGCACGCTGCGCATCGCGTCGCGCGCACGATTCAGACAGTGATTGACGAAGAAGCGGCTGTAGCAGTTGTGTTGCGCGACAGCGAATTGATAGTTGTTGTCGTCGGTGCGCTGGTTGAGCACCTGTTGCCGCTCGTCGAACGACTTGTCCAGCGCGGCTGCATCACTCGCGCTTTGAGGGCTGCCGGCCGTTGCGGCGACTTGCGGGCCCGAGGCCGCGACGGGCGCCGCACCTTGCGCGGGTGTCGCGCTCTGCGCCGCGGCCGGCACCGGCGCGGCAAGCGCTGCGGCGATCACGCACGACGCAGCCGCCGTTACGACCGACGGACTGAACCAGCGCAACGAAACCAGCGGCAATTGAGACGAACCCCGAGACGAACCCGGCAGCGAACCTGACGCCAGCGAAGAGACCAGGCGGTTGAGGGACAAGGAGATTGGCAACGTCGTAGAGGGTCAACGGAACATGCCCGAAATTCTAACACCCCGCGGTTGAGCCCTTTGGCATTTATGGCAAAATGCCCCGCTCTAGCAACCTGTTCGCGGCACACGCCCGGCCTGTCCCGAATTGCCGCCCGCGCGCGGCCCATCACTGAGTCCGCAGGAATACCAAGACCTTATGACGGAAACCGTAGCACTCAAGATCGTCCAGCGCATCGCCACCGAACTGTCCGTCCAGCCGCGCCAGGTCGCGGCCGCGGTGGAACTACTCGACGAAGGCGCGACCGTTCCGTTCATTGCCCGTTACCGCAAGGAAGTGACCGGCAATCTCGACGATACGCAACTGCGTAATCTCGAGGAACGCCTGCTCTATCTGCGCGAGCTGGAAGACCGGCGCGCGGCGATCATTGCGAGCATCGACGAACAGGGCAAGCTCACCGTCGAGCTGCGTAGCGCGATCGAAGGCGCCGACAGCAAACAGGTGCTGGAAGACCTCTATCTGCCGTACAAGCCGAAGCGCCGCACGCGCGCGCAAATCGCGCGTGAAGCCGGTTTGCAGCCGCTCGCTGACGCGCTGCTCGGCGATCCGCTGCTCGATCCGCAAACCGAAGCCGCGGCGTACGTGGACGCCGAGAAAGGCGTCGCCGATGTGAAGGCCGCGCTCGACGGCGCGCGTGACATCCTCTCCGAGCAGTTCGGCGAAACCGCCGAACTGCTCGGCAAGCTGCGCGACTATCTGTTCAACCAGGGCGTGGTGTCGTCGAAGGTCGTGGAAGGCAAGGAAACGGCGGAGGAAGAGAAGTTCCGCGACTACTACGACTACGCCGAAACGATCCGCACGGTGCCGTCGCATCGCGCGCTCGCGCTGTTCCGCGGCCGCAATGCCGGCGTGCTGATGATCAAGCTGGGTCTCGGCGAAGAGCTCGACGCGCAGGTGCCGCACCCGGGTGAAGCGCTGATCGCGCGGCACTTCGGCATCGCCAATCAGAACCGCCCCGCCGACAAGTGGCTCTCCGATGTGTGCCGCTGGTGCTGGCGCGTGAAGGTGCAGCCGCACCTGGAAAACGAGCTGCTGACCAATCTGCGCGACGAAGCCGAACACGAAGCGATCCGCGTGTTCGCACGCAATCTGAAAGACCTGCTGCTCGCGGCGCCCGCTGGGCCGAAGGCCGTGATCGGTCTCGATCCGGGCTTGCGCACCGGCGTGAAAGTGGCGGTGGTCGACCGCACCGGCAAGGTGCTCGCGACCGACACGATCTACCCGCACGAGCCGCGCCGCGACTGGGACGGCTCGCTCGCGAAGCTCGCGCGCCTTGCCGCGCAAACGCAGGCCGAGCTGATCAGCATCGGCAACGGCACCGCGTCGCGTGAGACGGACAAGCTCGCGAGCGAGCTGATCGCGCGTCACCCGGAGCTAAAGCTGCAGAAGATCGTCGTGTCGGAAGCGGGTGCGTCCGTGTACTCGGCGTCCGAACTCGCGGCGAAGGAATTCCCCGACATGGACGTGTCGCTGCGCGGCGCGGTGTCGATCGCGCGACGTCTGCAGGACCCTCTCGCCGAGCTCGTGAAGATCGAGCCGAAGGCGATCGGCGTCGGCCAGTATCAGCACGACGTGAACCAGCGCGAACTCGCGCGCTCGCTCGACGCGGTCGTCGAAGACTGCGTGAACGCGGTCGGCGTCGATGCGAATACCGCGTCGGTCGCGCTGCTCGCACGGGTCTCGGGCTTGAACGCGACGCTCGCGCGCAACATCGTCGACTATCGCGATGCGAACGGGCCGTTCCCGTCGCGCGAGCATCTGCGTAAGGTGCCGCGTCTCGGCGACAAGACCTTCGAGCAGGCCGCTGGCTTCCTGCGCATCAACAACGGCGAGAATCCGCTCGACCGTTCGTCGGTGCACCCGGAAGCTTATCCGGTCGTCCAGCGCATTCTCGCGAAGATCAGCAAGCAGGTCGGCGAAGTGCTCGGCAATCGCGACGCGTTGCGCGGACTGTCACCCACTGAATTCGTCGATGAACGCTTCGGTCTGCCGACCGTGCGCGATATCCTGGTCGAACTGGAAAAGCCGGGCCGCGATCCGCGCCCCGAATTCAAGACCGCGACGTTCCGCGAAGGTGTCGAGAAGGTCAGCGACCTGATCCCGGGCATGGTGCTCGAAGGCGTCGTGACGAACGTCGCGGCGTTCGGCGCATTCATCGACGTCGGCGTGCATCAGGACGGTCTCGTGCACGTGTCGGCGATGTCGACGAAGTTCGTGAAGGACCCGCACGAGGTCGTGAAGGCCGGTCAGATTGTCAAGGTCAAGGTGCTGGAGGTCGACGTGAAACGCCAGCGCATCGCGCTGACGATGCGTCTCGATGACGAACCCGGCGCGGCGGCCGCGCGCAGCGGCGGCGGTGCGCAGCAGGATCGCAGCGGCTCGGGCGGCCTCAACCGCGGCGGAGCGGGACGCGGCGCGCCGCAGCGCTCGCGCGAACCGGAGCCGGGCGGCGCGATGGCGGCCGCGTTTGCCAAGCTCAAGCAGAAGTGAGCGTATCGGACCGGTGCACGTCGTTGGACGTGCACCGGTCCGTTACATGACTGCGTCGCGCGCTCAACCGCTTACACGCACGCGCGCATGAATCAAAAGCCCACGCATTGCGTGGGCTTTTTGTTGGCGCTCCCGCACGTCACGCGCGGGCCGTCAAATCTCGATCTTAGTCCCCAGTTCCACGACCCGGTTAGCCGGGATGCTGAAGAAGTCGGTCGGCTTGGCGGCGTTCTGATGCATCCACGCGAACACACGCTCGCGCCACACCGACATGCCCGGCAATTGCGTCGGCACCACCGTTTCGCGCGCGAGGAAGAACGACGTGTCCATCAATTCGAACGTCATGTCGTGCGAGCGGCCGACGTCGAGCAGCACCGCCTTTACGTCGGGCGTTTCGTTAAAACCGTAGGCTGCCTTCACCAGCCACAGGCCGCCGTTCATGTCCTTCACGGTCACGCGATCGGAGTCTTTCACATACGGAATGTCGCGCGTGACGAAGGTCAGGAAGATCGTGCGCTCATGCAGCACCTTGTTGTGCTTCAGGTTATGCAGCAGGCTCACCGGCACCAGCGAATCGCTGCCGGTCAGATAGATCGCGGTGCCCGACACGCGATGCGGCGGATGCGCGAGCAGGCCTTGCAGGAACGGCATCAGCGGAATACCGTCGGCGGCCGTGCGTTCCTTCACGATCATCCTGCCCTTGAACCACGTCATCAGCAGGAAGAACAGCAAGCCGCCGATGCACAGCGGCAACCAGCCGCCCTCTTCGACCTTCAGCAGATTCGCGCCGAAAAAGCCGAGGTCGACCACCAGGAACACGCCGATGATGAGTCCGACGAGCAGTTTGTTCCAGTTCCACACCTTCACCATCACGACGCACGCGAGGATCGTCGTGATCACCATCGTTGCCGTCACCGCGATACCGTACGCGGCCGCCAGATTGTCGGAGCTCTTGAACGCGATCACGATGCAAAGGATGATGAACAGCAGCATCCAGTTCACGACCGGCACATAGATCTGCCCGATCGCGAGTTCGGACGTGTGCAGGACCTTCATGCGCGGCACGTAGCCGAGCTGGATCGCCTGGCTCGTCAGCGAGTACGCGCCCGAAATCACCGCCTGCGACGCGATCACCGTCGCAACCGTCGACAGCACGACGAGCGGCAACAGCGCCCAGTCCGGCGCGAGCAGGAAGAACGGATTTTCGATCGCCTTCGAGTCGTGCATCAGCAACGCGCCCTGGCCGAAGTAGTTCAGCACCAGCGACGGCATCACGAGCACGTACCACGCCATGCGGATCGGCTTCGCGCCGAAGTGGCCCATGTCCGCGTACAGCGCTTCGGCGCCGGTCAGGACCAGCACGACCGAGCCGAGCACCACGTAGGCCTGCAGCACGTGCGCGGCCATGAAGGTGTACGCGTAGTACGGATTGAGCGCGCGGATCACGTTCGGCGACTGCATGATGTGCCACAGGCCGAGCAAGGCAAGCACGAGGAACCACAGCATCATGATCGGCCCGAACAGACGGCCGACCGTGGCCGTGCCGTGCCGCTGGATCCAGAACAGCACGATCAGGATCACGATGGTCAGCGGAATCACCAGATGCGACAGATGCGGCGCGGCGATTTCCAGACCTTCGACCGCCGAGATCACCGAGATCGCTGGCGTGATCACCGCGTCGCCGTAAAACATGCAGGCGCCGAAGATGCCGAGCATCATCAGCAGGCCGGCCATTTTCGATTTCTGATCGGCCGAGCGCAACGCCAGCGCCATCAGCGCGAGGACGCCGCCCTCGCCGTTGTTGTCGGCGCGCATCACGAACAGCACGTACTTGACGCCGACTACGATCATGATTGCCCAGAACAGCAGCGAGATCACGCCCAGGATCGACTGATCGGTCAACGGGATACCGTGCGACGGGCTGAAGGCTTCCTTCAGCGAGTACAACGGACTCGTACCGATGTCGCCGAACACCACTCCGATCGCGGCAATCGCAAGGGAAGGAAGCGGCTGTTTGTGTTCGTGGTTG
Source organism: Paraburkholderia youngii (assembly GCF_013366925.1). Lineage (NCBI taxonomy): Bacteria > Pseudomonadati > Pseudomonadota > Betaproteobacteria > Burkholderiales > Burkholderiaceae > Paraburkholderia > Paraburkholderia youngii. The sequence goes on along the minus strand of NZ_JAALDK010000001.1, from coordinate 4,147,815 downwards.
TTATCTGTCATGGACGCGAGGAAATCCGTTCCCGGGCGGAAAAAACGCCCGCTATTTTAAACTGCCCATCCGGTACCGCCCGGCTTGTTGTGGATACGCCACGTGGATGTCCGCGCAGTGTAGCACTGCGATATGGACGCGTCTGCCGCGGGGCGGGCGTCCCAGCGCGGCGTGTGGGGCGCATAAAAAACGGAGCCCGACTGGGCTCCGTTCTGTGACACCGCGATGCCGCGCGCGGCCTTGCGTTAATTGCCCGACGCCTCCTCGGCCTGGGCAATGCCGCGCTTGATCCACGCGCCGAGATTATGCGGACGCACCGTGTCCCACTCCTCGAACGGCTGATGAATCCACGGGTTGGTCGGCAGATACTGCACGTGATAATCGGGCTTAACCTTCGAGCAGCCCTTGTACCACAGCACCGCTGATCGCACCGCAGTGATGGCCGGATAGCGTTCCTTCAGATGCTGCTGCACGCGCGCGAGCGTGACACCCGAATCGACGAGGTCGTCGACGAGCAGCACGTTGCCGTGCAGTTCGCCGCGCGTCATCGTGATGTATTGCGCGATGTCGAGTTCGCCCTGCTGCGTGCCGGCCGCCTCGCGATACGAGCTCGTTGCGAGAATGGCCAGCGGCAGATCGTAGATGCGCGACAGCTGGTCGCCGACGCGCAGACCGCCGCGCGCGAGGCACAAGATCTTGTCGAACTTCCAGCCCGATTCGTGCACGGCAAGTGCGAGCACCTCGATCAGCCGGTGATATTCGTCCCAGCCGACCCACAGGTTCTTGTCGTCGTTACGCGGATCTTTCATCGCGATCATCGGTACACCTTGCATCACTTAAACCTTGAACGGATGACGCAGCAGAATCGTTTCGTCGCGATCCGGACCGGTGGACACCATGTCGATCGGAATGCCCGCGACTTCCTGCACGCGCGTCAGGTACGCACGCGCGTTGGCGGGCAGCTTGTCCCATTCCTTGATGCCGACCGTGCTTTCCTTCCAGCCCGCGAAGGTTTCGTAGACCGGTACGCAGCGCGCGACTTCCGTCGCGCCGCGCGGCAGCAGATCGACGTTCTGTCCGTCGACCGTATAGCCGACGCACAGCTTCACCTCGTCGAGACCGTCGAGCACGTCGAGCTTGGTCATGCACAGACCCGTCACGCCGTTGATCTGGATCGAGCGGCGCAGCGCCGAGACGTCGAGCCAGCCGGTGCGGCGCGGACGGCCGGTGACCGAGCCGAATTCCTTGCCGACGGTGGCGAGTTCGAGGCCGATCGGGTCTTGACGCGAGGTATTGTCCGCATCGTACAGTTCGCTCGGGAACGGGCCCGAACCAACACGCGTGCAGTACGCCTTGGTGATGCCGAGGATGTAGTTGAGCTTCTGCGGACCGACGCCCGCGCCCGCTGTCGCGGCACCCGCCACGCAGTTGCTCGACGTGACGAACGGATAGGTGCCGTGGTCGATGTCGAGCAGCGTGCCCTGCGCGCCTTCGAACAGCAGATTGCCGCCGTTTGCGTTGACGTCGTACAGGCGGCGCGACACGTCGGTGACCATCGGCTTCAGACGGTCGGCGTAGCTCAGCATCGTGTCGAGCGTTTGCTGGAAGTCGACCGCGGCTGCACCGAGGTACTGCGTGAGCACGAAGTTGTGGTAGTCGAGGTTTTCGCGCAGACGCTCGGCGAAGGCTGACGCGTCGAACAGGTCCTGCACGCGCAGGCCGCGGCGCGCGACCTTGTCTTCATATGCCGGGCCGATGCCGCGGCCGGTCGTGCCGATCTTGCTCGCGCCGCGGCGCGCTTCGCGGCCCTGGTCGATCGCGATGTGATACGGCAGGATCAGCGTGGTGGCTTCGGAAATGAACAGACGCTTCTGGACGTCGATGCCGGCGGCTTCGAGTTCGCCGATTTCCTTGAACAGCGCTTCCGGCGACAACACGACGCCATTGCCGATATAGCACGCGACGCCGGCATGCATGATGCCCGACGGAATCAGACGCAAGATGGTTTTCTTGCCGCCGATGATAAGCGTGTGACCGGCATTGTGACCGCCCTGGAAGCGAACGACGCCCTGAGCGTGGTCCGTCAGCCAGTCGACGATCTTGCCCTTGCCCTCATCACCCCATTGGGTACCCACGACGACGACGTTGCGCCCGGGGTTCACATTCACTGCGCTGGCAGACATGTTGTTTCGTAAGCTGGTTAAAAACGTATTTTACCTAGGTTCGCGGAAGCTTCCGGAATTTTTCCGTTTCCGCTCAACGGTATGCACGTTATGTTGAGTATTGCGAGGGATGCGCGGCCGCGAAAAGTCGCTCGACCGCGCCCGGTTCGGGCGATGGTTGCACCGCCCTGTAGCGAGCGCCGGAAACCTGTTCCCGGCGGAGTCGATCGGAACGCGCGGCTCAAGCGCGCGGTTCGACCACCCATGCGCCATTGCGCTCGACCAGCACGCGGTCGAACGCGAATTCATCGAGATCGTGCTTGTGGCCAGGCAGCGCCTGGATCACCACTTCGCCACCGTCACGCAATGCCGCGACCGCCACGCGCAACGCCTCGTCGTGCCGCCACGGCGCGAGGATCGCGCTGCTGCGCGCTTCGATCGGCGAGATCCGCGCGACTTCACGCAGATCCAGCGAAAAGCCGGTTGCTGCGCGGGCGCGGCCATAGGCCTGGCCGACGTGGTCGTAACGGCCGCCGCGCGCCACCGCGTTCGGCACGCCGTCCACGTAAGCGGAGAACATCACGCCACTGTGGTACGCGTAGCCGCGCAGATCGGCGAGGTCGATCATCACTTCGGCGCCGTCGACCTGGCTGGCGAGGAACGCGAGGTCGTCGAGCGCGCGGGCGATCGCCGGCGAATTCGGCAGACGCGCGCGGGCCTCTTCGAGCACCGAAGCGTCGCCGTACAAAGTGGGCAGCGCGCGCAGCGCATCGCGAATCACCGGCGAGAATTGTGCGGTCATCTCGACGAGGCGCGGCACGTCCTTGCCGGCCAGTGCGTCGTAGAGCGCCTGGCCGAGTTCCTCGGCGGCCGGCTCGGCTTCGATCAGCGCCGCCAGCACGCCCGCGTGACACAGGTCCAGACGCACCTTCGCGAGGCCGGCGAGACGCAGTGCGTCGAGCATCAGCTGCTGGATTTCGAGGTCCGCTTCGAGGCCCGCGTGGCCGTAGATTTCCGCACCGATCTGGATCTGCTCACGCGTCGCATGCAGGCCGCGCGGCCGCGTATGCGCGACATTGCCCGCGTAGCAAAGACGCGTGACGCCCTGGCGGTTCAGCAGATGCGCGTCGATACGCGCGACCTGCGGCGTGATGTCGGCGCGCAGACCGAGCGTGCGGCCCGACAGTTGATCGACGAGCTTGAAAGTGCGCAGATTCAGGTCCTGCCCACCGCCCGTCAGCAACGACTCGAGGTATTCGAGCAGCGGCGGCATCACCATCTCGTAGCCGTACGAGCGGAAACGGTCCAGCAAATGACGCCGCAATTCTTCGATCTTGCGGGCCTCCGACGGCAGCACGTCGGCGATATTCTCAGGAAGCAACCAGGTCGACATCGATACAGTCCTACGGCGTTGAACACGGCGTCTTGTAGCGCCGATGAATGAGTGTGAATGGCGTATAGCGGCTTGATTCTGGCGGCTGTCACCGACGCTCGGGCGGCGTTTTGCGGCTCGCGCGCGACGCGCTGCGGCCTGACCGGAACAGTCGGCGTTTCGCTCGGGCGGGTGAAACACGCCGCGGCACGCAGCGTTCGTCAGACAAGCAAGCCGGCTTCAGGTCGCGATGAACAGCAGAACCAGCCCGAGCAACATCACGATGAGACCACCGACACGAATCTGATGCGCCGGTCGTTCCGCTATTTTACGGAACGTGTCGCGCCAGGCGCTCGGAAAAACGAACGGAAACATCCCCTCGATAATCAGCATCAGCGCGATCGCGAGCAATAACGAGCCAGCTATGTCCATGCGAGTGAAGCGGCCGCGATGCGGATGCCGCGGCCTTCGGTAATCAGCGTTTGTGCGCAGCAGGCGCGGAAGCGTCCGGGGCGACGCCGCCGGTCGGGCTACGCATGAAGCGGAAGAACTCGCTACTGGAGTCGACCACGATCAGATCGCCCGGTTTGAAGGTCTTCCGGTACGCCTGCATGCTTTGATAAAACTGATAGAACTGCGGGTCCTTGCCGAACGCTTCGGCGGCGATCTCCGCGGCCTTCGCATCGCCTTCGCCGCGAATGCCTTGGGCCTGGGCGAGGCCGTCGGCGAGCACCGCCTGCTGCTTCGCGAGCGCGTCAGCGCGGATCTGGTTCGCTTCGGCGGCGCCCTTCGCGCGCTCGTCCGCTGCGACCTGCTGGCGCGCGGCGATCATGCGCTTGAACACCGAGTCGGCCACCGCCGCCGGGAAATCGACGCGCGTGAGCTGCACATCCACGACCGACACGCCGAGCGATGCCGCGCTCTTGTCCATCGCACCGCGCGCCTCTTCGGCGACCGCCTGCTGTTTCGCGAGCGCGTCGGATAGTGTGAACTTGCCGAACGCGTCGCCGAGCGCGCCGCGCGACAGCAGCGCGAGCCGGTCGGGCAGGCTCTGCGGATCGCCTTTCGTCTCGGCGATCAGCTTCAGCGGATCGGTCACACGGAACTTGACGACCGGGTTGACCAGCAGATCGGTTTTGTCCGACGTGACGTAATGATCTTCGTCGGGTGCGTCGAGCGACTGGATGCGATTGTCGACGAAAGTCACCGTTTGCAACGGCGGCGGCAGCTTCACGTGCAGCCCTGGGCCGAGCAGCGTGGGCACGGCGTCGCCGCGCGCGGACAGCACCGCCATATGCCGTTGATCGACGACGAACACCATCGACGATGCCGCGAACAGCACGATGACGACGGCGACGACGAGCGCAATGATTCGGTTCATATTCTCGTGCGCTCCTTATTGAACGTCTTCTTCGCGCATGCGATTGCGGAACGCTTCGCGCGAACGCAGCGACGCGGCGCTCGGCCGGCTCGCCGGCGCAGGCGCGGAAGCGGCGGGGCCGGATGCGCCCTCGGCGGCGGAGCCCGCCGCGGCACCGGTCTCAGCGGCCGACGCAGCCGACGGCGCAGCCGCGCTCGCCGCTTGTGGCGCGCCCGCGACAGCCGGACCCGAAGCGGCGGCACCCGCGGCCGCGGCCTGACGCTCGCGGTTCTGCTCGACGAGCCTGTCGAGCGGCAGATACAGCACGTTGTTGCCGTTTTTCGCGTCGACGAACACCTTGGTCGCGTTCGCGTAAATCTGCTGCATGGTTTCCATGTACAGGCGGAAGCGCACGAGGGCCGGCGCCTTCTCGTATTGCGCGTAGACCTGCTTGAAGCGCTCGGCCTCGGCCTGCGCCTGCGCGACCGTGCTCTGGCTGTAGGTCTTGGCTTCCTGGACCTGACGATCGACGTCGGCTTGCGCGCGCGGCACGAGCTCGGCGGCATAAGCCTGCGCATCGCGTTTCGCGCGTTCGTTTTCGTCGTGCACCTTCGCAGCGTCGGCGAACGCGGGTTGCACCTGCTCGGGCACCTGCACGCTCTGAATCGTCACACCCGTGACTCCGAGACCGGACTGATACTGATCGAGCGATTGCTGGATCGACGCGATCAGCTGCTGGCGCAGTGTTTCGTGATCCTGATCGAGAATATCGCTGGTGCTGTGCGCTCCGACGATGCCGCGCACCGCCGCCTGCGCGGCATGCATCACGCTCTGATCCGGATCGACGCTGCGAAACAGAAAGTCGTTGGGCTTACGCACCTGGTACTGCACGGCGAAGCGCACGTCGACGATGTCGCCGTCGTGCGTGAGCATCGATGAATCCTTCACGTTGGCGAGACGCACCACGTTGCTACGGCCGATCTCGACCTGGCGGATCTGGCCGACGTTGACGAACTCGTGGGACTCGAACGGATACGGCAGACGCCAGTGCACGCCCTGCGCCGCGGTATAGCGATACTTGCCGAACTGCAGCACGACGGCCGCCTGGCCATCCTGTACGACGAACACGCCGCTGCCGAGATAGATTGCGATCAGCACGCCGATTACGATGCCGACGCCGAGGCGAGCGCCGCGGCCGTTGTCCGGACGGCCGCCGCCGACACCGCCGCCCTTGCGCCCGAAAATCCGGGACAGACGGCGATTGAAATCGCGCCACATTTCGTCGAGATCGGGCGGACCCTCACCGTCGCGTCCCGGTCGCTTCGGATCGTTCGGCCGTTGCCGGTCGCCGTTGCCGTCGCCCCGGCCCCAACGCGGATCGTTCAGTGAAAGCAAGGCGCGCATACGCAGCCAGATACTCCGCTCGTTGTAATCGTTCACCTGTGTTCGTTCATCAGAGTAGACAGCGGGTCAGTGCAATTGGAACGGGTCAGTGCCCGAGTTCTGGAATCTTGTGGTCTTCGCGCAGTTGCGCCGAGCGGTCATCTTGCGACGCATCGAGCGGCATCTCGGCAAGCGGTTCGGCTGTAGCGATTTCAGCGATGGCAGCGCGCAACGCATCCAGCCCCTGCCCGGTGCGCGCGCTCAAAAAGACGCGCGAAATATTACCATACTCGTCCCGCTCGACCGCGTCCCCACGGGCTGCCAGCTCTGGCACCGCATCTATTTTGTTGAACACGAGCACCTGGCGGATCGTGTCCGCGCCGATCGCGTGCAACACCTCGTTCACCTGATCGATCTGATCGAGCCGCACCGCGCTCGATGCATCGACGACATGCAGCAACAGGTCGGCGTGAATGGTTTCCTCGAGCGTCGCGCGAAACGCCGCGACGAGCTGATGCGGCAGTTCGCGGATGAAACCGACGGTATCGGACACCACTACCTGCCCCGCTTCGTCGCCGAGATACACGCGCCGCGAGGTGGTATCGAGCGTCGCGAACAATTGGTCGGCGGCATACGCCTGCGCCTTGGTAAGAGCGTTGAAGAGCGTCGATTTCCCAGCGTTCGTATAGCCGACGAGCGACACCGACATCGTCTGGTTGCGATTACGCGCGCGACGCTGCGTGCCGTGCTGGCGGCGCAGCTTGTCGAGGCGGATCTTCAGTGCCTTGATGCGCTCGCCGATCAGCCGGCGGTCGGTTTCGAGCTGCGTTTCACCCGGACCGCGCAAACCGATACCGCCCTTCTGACGTTCGAGGTGGGTCCACGCGCGAATCAGCCGGGTCGACAGATATTGCAGCTGCGCGAGCTCGACCTGCAGCTTGCCTTCGTGGCTGCGTGCGCGCTGCGCAAAAATGTCGAGGATCAGACTGGTGCGATCGACCACGCGCCGATTAAGCGCCCGCTCCAGATTGCGCTGCTGCGCAGGCGCCAGAGCATGGTTGAAGATCACGAGTTCGATGTCGTTCGCTTCACAGGCAAGGCGCAATTCTTCAGCCTTGCCGCTGCCGACGAACATCTTCGCGTCGGGACTGGAACGGCGTCCGGTGAGGGTGACTACGGGGTTCGCGCCCGCGCTTTGCGCGAGCAGGCTGAGTTCTTCGAGACTGGCTTCGAAATCGATCTTGCCGAAGTCGATGCCAACGAGCGCTGCATTGATCAAATTGGAGGGTATCAAAATGACGCGACCGGGAGCGAATCGCCAACGGGCGACGCTGTGCCGGCCGCGGCGAGGGTTAGGACTGTTCGGAATCCGGGTGGAAATTCACCGGACGGGCCGGCACGACCGTCGAAATCGCGTGCTTGTAGACCATCTGGGTGACCGTATTCCGGAGCAACACGACGTACTGGTCGAACGATTCGATGTTCCCTTGAAGCTTGATGCCGTTGACCAGGTAGATCGACACCGGCACATGCTCTTTACGCAGTGCGTTCAAAAACGGGTCTTGTAACAATTGCCCTTTGTTGCTCATAGCAAACTCCGTATTTTTTTGCAGGTTGACTGAATTGACGACGAAGAAAAAGAGATCCGCCGCCAACCGCTACACTATAGCTGATTTTCATTTCGACGCGCGGGCCCGGGACCACCGGCCAAACCCAGCATACATGCGGGTTTCAGCCCAGGTTTAAGACCAGCTTCAGCCTGCTTCAGCCTTTGTCCGCGTAAGGGTTCGTCGACGATCTGAACTCTATTCGCAATGGAGTTCCCGTCAGCTTGAAAGTTTCCCGGAAGCGATTTTCGAGGTACCGCTTATACGTGTCGGTGATCGCGTCGAGCGCATTGCCGTGAATCACGATAATCGGCGGATTCTGCCCGCCCTGGTGTGCATAACGCAGCTTCGGACGCACCGGACCGCGGCGGCGCGGCTGCTGGAACTCGACCGCCTCGATCAGCGCGCGCGTCAGCTTCGGCGTCGGCAGCTTCGACATCGCGGCCGTGTAAGCGTCGTCGACCGAACGCATCAGCGGCCCAATCCCGGTTTTTTCCGCGGCGGAAATAAAATGGAATTTGGCGAAGTCCAGGAATTTTAGTTTGCGTTCGAGGTCGGCTTTGGTGCGCTCGCGCACATGCGGATCGAGACCGTCCCATTTGTTCACGCCAACCACCAGAGCGCGGCCCTGCTCGACGACGAAGCCAGCGATGTGCGCATCCTGATCCGAGATGTCCTGACGCGCGTCGAGCAGCAGAATCACGACGTTCGCATCGGAAATCGACTGCAGCGTCTTCACGACCGAGAACTTTTCGATCGCCTCGAACACCTTGCCGCGGCGGCGCAGGCCGGCCGTGTCGATCAGCGTATACGGCTTGCCGTTACGTTCGAAATCGACGTAGATCGAGTCGCGCGTAGTGCCGGGCATGTCGAACGCGATCACGCGCTCTTCGCCGACCAGCGCATTGATCAGCGTCGACTTGCCGACGTTCGGCCGCCCGACGATCGCGATCTTCACGCCGCGCGCTTCCTTGTCTTCCTCGCTCTCTTCCGGCTGACCGGCATACGCGACTTCGAGCGCCTCGTTGATCATGTCGGTGACGCCGTCGCCGTGCGCGGCCGAGATCGCGCGCGGGTCGCCGAGGCCGAGTTCGTAGAAGTCGGCTGCGACGTTGGTGTACTTCATCCCCTCGGCCTTGTTGACGACGAGGAAGATGGGCCGGCCGACCTTGCGCAGATAGTCGGCGATCGACTTGTCCTGCGGGGCGAGCCCGTTGCGGCCATCGACGATGAACACGACGACGTCCGACTCCTCGACCGCCTGGCGGGTCTGGCGCGCCATCTCGTGCAGGATGCCGTCCTTCGCGACAGGCTCGAAGCCGCCGGTATCGACTACCAGATAAGGCCGCTCGCCGGTGCGTCCTTCGCCGTAGTGGCGATCGCGCGTGAGACCGGGCAGGTCGGCAACCAGCGCATCACGCGAACGCGTAAGGCGGTTAAACAGCGTGGATTTCCCCACATTGGGGCGCCCAACGAGGGCAATAACGGGTTTCATCTGATGTTGTTCACGGTGAAACGCGGGATCGCAATCGATCGCGCGCTTAGCGACGCCAGGCAGCCGCCACGCGGCGGCGTTTTGACGAAATTATCACGAATTCAGCCTGCTCCGGATGCGCAATCGACACGCGCATCCAGGCGGACGGGAGTGGCTGCACAGACGCCACCGGGGGTCGCCTGCTTCAGACCGGGCTGCTCGGCGGCCGACGCTCGTGCGCGAGTGCTTCCGGGGTTCGCAAAGCCGCCGACCAAGCGCACGCACCGCCTTCGATGCCGGCGGGCGCAGCTTCGATCCGACTTGCCGGACCAGCCCGTCCGGCGATTTTTCTATTGAGCCTGCCCGATCACGCCACGGACGGAGTGGCAACCCGAGGCAGGAGCCGTGCGCCAAGGCCCACGCAGACTTCAACTAAAAAGCGCGCGGCCGGCAAAGCCGGCCTGCGCGCCTGACACCATCTATAGCGATCAGCGCGGACGATAGCCGAACAGGCCGCCATCGCGCGTCTGGATGACCAGCGTGTCGCCTGCCAGCACCGGTGCGGCGGTAATCGCGCTACCGTCGGTCTTGACCCGCGCGACGAGCGTGCCGTCGGCGGTCGACAGGAAATGCACGAAGCCCTTGTAGTCACCGAACACGGCCGCGCGGCCGAGCAGCATCGGCACGCTCAGTTCGCGGTTCTTCAGCGCCTCGTTCTTCCACAGCACCGAACCGTTGTTCACGTCGAACGCGGACACGACCGACCAGTCGTCGGCGGCGACCACGCTGCGCTCATCCTGCGCGAGGCCGCTCGTGCTCGAGAACGGCTTGCCCCACAGCGCGCGGCCCGAGTTCGCGTCGAAACAGCCAATCTGGCCCTGGAACGTCACCGCGCAGGTCTCCGAACCCACCAGCGTCGGCGGGCCGGTCACGTCGTTGATACGCTCGACCTCGGTCACGCCCTTCGGATACGACACCGGCGTCTGCCAGTAGGCGTCGCCCGTCTGCAGGTTGATAGCGGCGAACGAACCGCCCGGGAAGCCAGCCAGCACGGCCGCGTCGCCCGCGAACGTCATGCCCGATGACACGCGCAGGTTCAACGGCACCGCGCGGTTGCGGAAGTTCCACTTCTGCTCGCCGGTTTGCGCGTTGAACGCGACGATCTGGCCGTCGATCGTGCGCACGACCACGAGGCCGTTGCCGACGAGCGGCGGCGAAATGATCTCGCCCGGCGCCTTCGCGGTCCACAGCTCCTTGCCGTCCGCGCCGAGCACGTATACGTCGCCCTTCAGGCCGCCGACCGCGGTGAGCGTGCCATCGCTGCCGACGCCCGCCGACAGATCGTCATGCAGCTTGACGCGCCACACGTCCTTGCCGGTTTGCGCGTCGATCTTGGCGACCGTGCCGTTCGTGCCGGCAGCGTACACGGCATTGCCGACGGCAACCGGCGAGAACATGTAGCGGCCCGCCTTGCCGACGCTCGCCGACCAGGACTGCTGCACGTCGAGAACGGGTTTGAACTCGGTGAGCGGCGTCGGCACACGGCGCTCGTCTTTCGTGGACGAGCAAGCCGCCAGCGTGAGAACGGTCATCGCACAGATAACGGGCACGGCGTAACGTTTCAGCAGATTCATCGGTGGACGAAGCATTCAGGAAATGGATTAAGGGAGACCGTCTTGCGGTCGTGGCTCGCGGCGCGCCGCGCGGGACGCTCAGCCGCCAAGCGCATCCAGCTTGAACTGGATCAGCTGGCGCGCCGAACTGTCGCTCTTCGACAGCGAGTCGAGCGCGAGCTTGTAGGCCGCGCGCGCGTCGTCGCGCTTGCCTTGGGCGGCGAGCAGGTCGCCGCGGCGGTCCGCCACGACGCCCTTGAAGGCATCGGATTGCGGCTCCGCCAGAAGCGCGAGCCCCTGGTCGTACGCCTTGTCGTCGAGCAGCAGCGATGCCATGCGCAGCTTCGCGATCTGCTTGAACTCGTCATCTTTCGCGTGATCGATCGCCCATTGCAGCTGCGCCTTCGCGCCGGCTTCGTCGCCAGCGGTGTAGAGCGCCTTGGCGGCGCCGAGCGCGGTCATCTGAGCGTAGGCGGTGCGGCCGAACTTGTCTTCCATGTCGGCGGCGACGCGCGCGATCTGCGCCTTGTCGCCCGCTGCCGTGGCTTGTTGAACCTGGTCATACAGCACCGCGGCTTCCGCGGCCTGGCGACGCTGCCAGAAATTCCAGCCATTCCAGCTCGCGCCTGCCAACAACACCACCAGCACGATCCACGTGGTCGCATTGCCCCACTGCTGCCACCATGCCTTCAGACTTTCAATCGATTCTTGTTCGTCGTGGTAACTCATTGCCCGGCGATTTCCTCATTCTTGCTACGTGTGCGTGTCGAGCCAGCCGGCTCGACGACATCGCGATCAGTCGTCGCCGTCTTCGGCGGATGCAACCATCGCATTGATTAGATATTCGGTCAAGTCTTCGGCGGGCACGTTCTGTTGCTCGTTCTTACCGCCATGGGCCTGGGTATCGCGCAGCGGTTTCACGCCGACCGTGCCATTGGCGATCTCGTCCTCGCCAAGCACGACCGCAAACGCGGCGCCGCTCGCATCGGCGCGCTTCATCTGCGACTTGAAGCTTGCATACTGACCGTCCGCGCTGCAATGCAGGATCACGTCGAGACCGGTATCGCGCAGACGCTCGGCGATGATGAAAGCCTGCTCGCGCGCGGCGTCGCCCTGATGGACCACGTACACGTCGCAACCTTCGTCTTCCGGCACGAGCTGCTCTTCCTTCAGCAACTCGAGAATCCGCTCGATGCCCATCGCCCAGCCGCACGCAGCGGTCGGCTTGCCACCGAGCTGCTCGATCAGGGGATCGTAGCGGCCGCCCGCCGCGACCGTGCCTTGCGCGCCGAGCTTGTCGGTCACCCACTCGAACACGGTCAGATTGTAGTAATCGAGACCGCGCACGAGACGCGGATTGATCGTAAACGGAAGGTTGTTCGCCTTCAGAAGACGCTGCAGACCTTCGAAGTGCGCGCGCGATTCTTCGCCGAGAAAGTCGATCAGCTTGGGCGCGTTTTGCGCGACTTCCTGCAGCGCGGGATTCTTCGTATCGAGCACGCGCAGCGGGTTCGTATAGAGACGGCGCTTCGCGTCTTCGTCGAGCACGTCCATGTGCTTCTCGAGGTATGCGATCAGTTCGACACGATGCGCGGCTCGCTCTTCAGCGAGGCCCAGCGAGTTGATTTCGAGCTTGATGCCGGTCAAGCCGAGGTCGTCCCACAGACGCTGGCACATCATGATAATTTCCGCGTCCGCATCCGGACCCGCGAAGCCGAGCGCCTCGACACCGACCTGGTGGAACTGGCGATAACGGCCGCGCTGCGGACGCTCGTGACGGAACATCGGCCCGATGTACCACAGGCGCTTCGGGCCGTCGTACAGCATGTTGTGCTCGATCGACGCGCGCACCACCGCCGCCGTGTTTTCCGGGCGCATCGTCAGGTTTTCGCCGTTCAATGCGTCGGTGAAGCTGTACATCTCTTTTTCGACGATGTCGGTCACTTCGCCGATACCGCGCGTGAACAGCTGCGTATGCTCGACGATCGGCGTGCGGATATTCTGATATCCATACGAACGCAGCATCGACTTGACGGTGGTTTCGAAAAATTCCCAGAGCCCGGCTTCCTGCGGAAGGATGTCGTTCATGCCCTTCACGCCGGAAAGCTTCTCGAGCTTTTTCTTCTGTTCAGTCATCTGTGTTTCGATTGCCGGTATTTAGTTGAGCGCTTCGGCGCGGCCATAGCGGCGCTCGACGTAGTCGCTCACGATTTGCTGGAATTCTTGCGCGATGTTTTCGCCGCGCAGCGTCTTCACTTTCTCGCCGTCGATGAACACCGGCGCGGCCGGGTTCTCGCCCGAGCCCGGCAGGCTGATGCCGATATTCGCCTGCTTCGACTCGCCCGGACCATTGACGATGCAGCCCATCACCGCGACGTGCATCTGCTCGACGCCGGGATACTGGTCACGCCACACCGGCATCTGCTGACGCAGATAGGTCTGGATCTGCGACGCCAGTTCCTGGAACAGCGTGCTCGTGGTGCGGCCGCAGCCTGGGCAAGCGATCACCATCGGCGTGAACGAGCGCAGGCCCATTGTCTGCAGGATTTCCTGACCGACGATCACTTCGCCGGTGCGCGAGGCGCCCGGTTCCGGAGTCAGCGAGATACGGATCGTGTCGCCGATGCCCTGCTGCAGCAAAACCGACAGCGCTGCGGTCGACGCGACGATGCCCTTCGAGCCCATGCCTGCTTCGGTCAGGCCCAGATGCAGCGCGAAATCGCAACGGCGCGCGAGTTCGCGGTACACCGCGATCAGATCCTGCACGCCGCTGACCTTGCACGACAGGATGATCTGGTCGCGCCCGAGGCCGAGTTCGACCGCGCGTTCCGCCGAGCCGATCGCGGACTGGATCAGCGCTTCGTACATCACGCTTTGCGCTTCCCACGGAGTAGCGCGCGAGCCGTTTTCGTCCATCATCTTGGCGAGCAGGTCCTGGTCGAGGCTGCCCCAGTTCACGCCGATGCGCACCGGTTTGTCGTATTTGACCGCCGCCTCGATCATCTGCGCGAATTGCGTGTCGCGCTTCGCGCCGTGCCCGACGTTGCCCGGATTGATCCGGTATTTCGACAGCGATTCCGCACAGCCCGGATAGTCGCGCAGCAGCAGATGGCCGTTGTAATGGAAGTCGCCGACGAGCGGCACCATCACGCCCATGCGGTCGAGTTGCTCGCGGATAGCCGGCACGGCCGCCGCCGCTTCCGGCGTATTCACGGTGATACGCACCAGTTCCGAACCGGCTTGCGCCAGCTCCTTGATCTGGATAGCGGTGCCGATGGCGTCGGCGGTGTCGGTGTTGGTCATCGACTGCACGCGCACCGGCGCATCGCCGCCGATGGTCACGAGCTGGCCGCCCCAGCGGACGTTGACCGCATGCGATTTGCGCCGCATCGCGGGGCCGCCGAACACCGGCTCGTCTGAAACGATCTTGCTACAGGATTGGGATTGAGCTTCGGTTTGCATCGAAAAACCCATTTACGCCGCACGCGCTATGCAAAAACGCAGCGCCTCAATTGAAAAAGCGCCGCGGACCGGTTGGCCGCGGCGCGTACCGTATCTGTCAAGGCAGCGCAAACCGCGCCACATTGCCCTTGGCTGCCGCATATTTCGACGGATCGACCGGCTGGCCGTCGAGCGTCACCGACTCGAGACCCGCCTTGTTGCCGACCGTCACCTTGAACGGGCCGGCGCCCGTCACTTCCTTCGGATCGCCAGCATGCACGAGGCCGGAGAACAATTCCTTGCCGTTTTTGTCACGCACGCTGAACCAGCTGTCCTGCGTCACCCGCAGCGCGACGACCGACTCGCCGGGCGCTGGCGCAACCGCCGGTGCCGACGCGTTCGCCACGACCACCGGTGCACTTGGGCTCTCCATGGCGGCCTGTGCCTGCGCCTGCGAGCCGGCCTTCGCTGCCGCTGCCGCCGGCGCCGGCGTTGCCGCTGTATTCGCAGCCGGGGCCGAGCCCGGCGCGGTGCCGGTGGCAAGCGGTGCGGGCATCGGCGTTGCCGACGCAGACGCCGCATTATCCGCGCTCCCCGCGTTGTCCGCCGTGGCCGCCGCGTCCGGCGCCGATGCGCCTTCCGCCGTCGCCGGGCCTTGCGCGACTGGGCCCGACGCCGCCGTGTCGCTGCTCGTCGAACTATTTGCGCTGGCCTTCAGCCGCGCGAGCCACGCGGAGGAATCGCCGCCGTTAGTGCGCCACATGCCGAGCGCGATGACCGCGACGACGATCGCCGCAATGCCCCAGAGCCACGAACGGCTCTTGTGTCCGCTATCGCCGAGCGACAGCGAAACCTTGCCGCGGGGCAGATCCTTGCCGGATGACGCGGGCATCGACAGATTCGGCGCCGGCACTCCTCTTTCGCGACGCAGCGCCGCCGTAAAAGGCGCCGGATCGGCGCCGAGCATTTTCGCGTAGCTGCGCACGACGCCGAGTGCGAACGTCGTGTCCGGCAGATGGCTAATGTCGCCCGCTTCGAGCGCGCTCAGCTTGACGACCGACACCTTCAGCCGCGCCGACACGTCCTCGATCGCCCAGCCTTTCGACTCGCGCAACTGGGTCAAGCGCGCGCCAACCGCTGCCAACGAATCGAGGGCCGGCTGCACGACCGGCTGGACCACTGCCCTTGCAACGGGTGCCGGATGGCCGTCGTTCGTGTCTGTCTCGTGCGGCTGCGGGTGCTGCGGCTCACTCATCCCAAATCCTTTCGCGTCGATTCTTTTAATCGTGCGACTGGACGGGCTCGAGCCTCACGTCCAAATCGCAGACCGTTTATAACAAAATGTGCGGCTTTGTGTGCCGCTCCCGATCGATTCTGCAAACTTTCTTTTCAACCGCCGGTGGCATCAGGGCATTTTTGCGTTCGCAGTGCTTTCCACCGAACGCCGACGCCCTGCTGCCCCACGCGATTACACGGCGCGAACCTCGATCACCTTCGCCGCCTTCCCGGTGCGCTCAGCAAGACGCGTGCGGTCTTTCACCGCGCCGGCCAGCTGACCGCAGGCAGCATCGATATCGTCGCCGCGGGTTTTGCGCACGGTGGTGACGACGCCTGCGTCGATCAACACCTGCGCAAACCGCTTGATCTGTTCCGGTTTCGAGCGGATGAGGCCCGATTCGGGAAACGGATTGAACGGAATCAGATTGAACTTGCACGGCACGCTGCGCGTGACGGCGAGCAGCTCGCGTGCGTGCGCCTCACTGTCGTTCACGCCATCGAGCATGCAATATTCGAACGTAATGAAATCGCGCGGCGCGACTTTCAGGTAGCGCTCGCACGCCGCCATCAGTTCGCGCAGCGGATACTTTTTGTTGAGCGGCACCAGCACGTCGCGCAGCGCGTCGTTCGACGCATGCAGCGACACCGCGAGCGCCACGGGCAAGTCCGCGCCAAGCCGGTCCATCATCGGCACGACGCCCGACGTGGACAACGTGACGCGCCGGCGCGACAGGCCGTACGCATTGTCGTCGAGCATCAGACGCATGGCTGGCACGACCGCGTCGTAATTGAGCAGCGGCTCGCCCATCCCCATCATCACGACGTTCGTGACGACGCGCTCGCCCTTGCCGTCGCCGCCCATCGCGCGGCCGCCGGCATCGCCACGCGACGCGCGCAGCGCAAACTCGGCCATGCGCAACTGGCCGATGATTTCGCCGGTGGTGAGATTGCGGGAGAACCCCTGCTTGCCGGTCGAGCAGAATCGGCAGTTGACCGCACACCCCGCCTGCGACGACACACATAGCGTTCCGCGCGTTTCTTCGGGTATGTACACGGTTTCAACGGCGTTGCCATTACCGACATCGATCAGCCACTTGCGTGTGCCGTCCGACGAAATATGATCGCTGACGACGCCAGGCATTGTGATCGTGGCGCGCCCTTTGAGCTTTTCGCGCAATGACTTCGCGAGATCGGTCATGCCGTCGAAGTCGGCAGCGTTGTATTGGTGAATCCAGCGCTGCAATTGCTTGGCGCGAAACGGTTTCTCGCCCAGGCTGTCGCAATAGGCGACGAGCCCTTGGGCGTCGAGGTCGAGAAGGTTGACGGAGGGACTGCTCGTCATATCGAATCCTGCCATTTCAGTGCGAGACTACGTTCATGCAACAAGCTGCATGAACGCCGTGCCGTTCGCGCCCATTCCTGCTGCTTTTACCTTACTACTTTTGCCGTGCACCGCGCGCGATCCATGCGATAAAACAATTCGACCGCACGAAACGCGCCACGCGAAAGACGGCTTGCGATACGCGACTGAGGTCACTGCCCGACCTCAGCGCGAGGCGCTCAACGCGAGTAGACGTTGACTTGGGGGAAGAAGAAAGCGATTTCGACCGCAGCCGTTTCCGGCCCGTCCGAACCGTGCACCGCGTTGGCGTCGATGCTGTCGGCGAAGTCGGCACGGATCGTGCCCTTTTCTGCCTTCTTCGGGTCCGTCGCACCCATCAGGTCACGGTGCTTCAGGATCGCGTTTTCGCCTTCCAGCGCCTGCACAACCACCGGACCCGAGATCATGAATTCGACGAGGTCCTTGAAGAACGGACGTGCTGCGTGCACAGCGTAGAACTTCTCGGCGTCAGCACGCGACAGATGAACCATGCGCGATGCCACGATCTTCAGGCCAGCGTTTTCGAAACGGGTATAGATCTGGCCGATCACGTTTTTGGCCACTGCGTCCGGCTTGATAATCGACAGGGTGCGCTCGATCGCCATAAAAACTCCAAAAAATTAAGAGGTTACAGATTTAAATGAATCCGCTATTGTAGCATGTTCTCGTGTATCATTGCGATTGAACCCTTACAGACTTGAAAGGATCGAAGCAACGGGTGCAAAATACTGGTAGCGTAGGCCATAGGGGCGACTGGAGGGTATTGAAACTCCGTGCCGCCGCGCTAATCTTACGGATGAACGGTGCGCCCGCCGGCGCTTCGCAAATTTCCGTATCACCATCACGAAACACGCTTCCGAGGTAAGGAGAGACCATGAACGAACATCCATATATGTTTGGCCGCAACGGCGCGGTCAGTACGGTCGAAACACGCAACCGCGTGCTACGGAATACCTACTGGCTGCTCGCGTTGTCGATGATCCCAACGGTGCTCGGCGCCTGGGTCGGTCTTGCCACCGGCTTCTCGCTGTTTGCCGCCACCAGTCCCGCCATGAGCATGCTGGCGTTCTTCGCGATCGCGTTCGGCTTCATGTTCGCGATTCAGCGCACCAAGGACAGCGCCGTCGGCGTATTCGTACTGCTCGGCTTCACGTTCTTCATGGGGCTGATGCTGTCGCGCATTCTCGCGTTCGTGCTCGGCTTCTCGAACGGCCCGTCGCTGATCATGCTCGCGTTTGGTGGCACTGGTGTGATCTTCGCGGCCATGGCGACCATCGCCACGGTCAGCAAACGCGACTTCTCGGGCCTCGGCAAATGGCTCTTCATGGGCGTGATCGTGATCCTGCTGGCTTCGGTCGCGAACGTGTTCCTGCAACTGCCGGCACTGATGCTGACGGTTTCGGTCATGGCAATCGTGATCTTTTCCGCCTACATCATGTTCGACGTGCAGCGCGTCGTGAACGGCGGTGAGACGAACTACATCACCGCGACGCTAGCGATCTACCTGGATCTGTATAACGTGTTCGTGAACCTGCTTGCGCTGCTCGGCATTTTCGGCGGCAACCGCAATTAAGCTTGACCGGTCGCGAGGCGTGCCCTGCGCCGCCTCGACGCTCAAAGCAAAAGCCCATAACGATTGTTCGTTATGGGCTTTTTTCATTACCTGATCAGCTGACACACGCTGCGCGGCGCAACGGGAAGCCAGCCCCGCACCGCAGTCACAGAGTCAACCACCCGAAACCTTCGCTCTGCGACGCAACCACCACCTCGGTGGGAGCCGCGCCAACCACGCCCGCCAGCGCCGCCTGCGCGAGTTCCGGCAGATTGTTCTGCTGGCTCAGATGCGCGGCGACCAGATGCCGCAAACGCGAGCGGTCGAGCGACGCCAGGATTTCAGCCGCCGCGTCGTTGTTCAGATGCCCGTGATTGCCGCCGATACGCGCCTTCAGCGACGGCGGATAACGACTGCCCGCGAGCATCTGCACGTCGTGATTGCATTCGAGCACGAGTGCGTCACAACCACTCAGCACCGCGCTGATATGCGGGGTGGACGTGCCAACGTCGGTGAGCACGCCGAGCCGGCGCGCGCCGTTCGAGAACACGTATTGCAACGGTTCGCGAGCGTCGTGCGGAACGGTATAAGGGAGAACGCTGAGCTCGCCGATTGCTACCGCCTCGTCGCCCCACAGCACCTGCAGGTCGACATCGGTTTCGTCGGCGCCCACCGCGCGCGCGGTGCCCCAGCTCATGTACAGCGGAATCGACCACTTGCGCGCCAGCGTCAATGCGCTGCCGATGTGATCGCTATGTTCATGCGTAATCAGGATCGCATCGAGATGCTCGGCGCTCGCGCCGAGCCGCGCGAGACGCCGCTCGACTTCGCGCCCGGAAAACCCGCAGTCGAGCAGCACGCGCGTGGTGCTCGCGCCGCTGTGCGCTTCCACCAGCAGCGCGTTGCCTTCACTGCCGCTGCCGAGACTTGCGAAGCGCACGACCCGCCTAATTCAGTTGCGCGTGCAGCAGCGACACGATGCGCTGCGCGTCCGACGACGTATCGATCTGCCCGTTCGCGTCGACGACCGCAACCTGCGTCACGGCGTCGCCCTTCGCGCGCACGTTGACGAGGAATTCCTGGCCCGGCTTGCGCGTCGAATTGCCGCTGTAGAACAGTTTGCCGAACAGGCCTTCCCTCTTCAGCTCCTGCATCGAATCCGCGTAGCGTACATAGTAGATGCCCTTCTCGCGATCGCGGTTGTCGACCGTGAAGTTGGTGCGATCGAGCGCGAGGCCCACACGCAGCCAGGCGCGGTCGAACGACTCTTGCAAATCGAGCGTCGACGCGCCCGCGTTCTGCTCGATGGTGGTCGGCGCGCTGGCCGGGCGCGCGTCGGTCAGCAGCTGCTTCGACTGCGCTTCGGTCAGGCCGAACTTCTGCATCAGCTTGGCGAGGAACAGCGCCTCGAGCGCCGGGTCACGCGGACGCTCTTCCCAGCGCGAAGACGTCTTGTCCTGCCCGGTCATCACCTCTTCCATCGCGCTATGCGTGATCGAGATATCGGTGGCGCTGTCCGAACCGCGCGATACGAGCGTACGGAAACTGTCGCGGGTGCCCGACGAATAGGCGAAGTCGATCACCTTGCCGATCGTGCGGCGGAACCAGTCGTCCGGAATGTTCGCGCGGTTCTCCGCCCAGTCGGTCGTCATGATGCCGGTGGCCGGCGCGTCGGTCTTCAGCACGAAGCCGTTCTCCTGCCAGAACTCCTGCAGTTGCGGCCACAGCTGTTCCGGGGAACGGCCGTCTACCACCAGCCAGCGACGGTCGCCGTCGCGCTCGATATGCATGCCGAGCGGATCCTGTGCGGTCGGCTGACCTTCGGTCGCGTTGCCGGCGGCCGTGACAGCGCGCGTCGGCGTGCCACCGAGCGCCAGATTGGCGGGCGGCGCCACATAGCGCTGGTCGTTCGGCGACGTGCTCAGGTCGCTCGGCACGGCAAGCGGCGGTGCGCTCGAGGTCGCCTTGTAGTTGACGCGGTCGGAAGCGAACCAGTCGTTCAGCGTGTCACAGCCGGCGAGCGTCGACAGGGCAAGCGCCAGCGCCGCCATGCGGGTTGCGTGGAGGGAAAGTGCGGAACGTTTCATGAGGTCCTTCGTGATGCTGGAACGCGATGCCTCGTTCGGTCTGCCGGGAACGTGGGCTGAAGCGACGTCGGTTAATGAAATGCCGGTGGCGGTCTGGCGTGGGCGGCTGGACGGGCGGGCCGTTCAGCCGAGCAGGCCCGCTTCGCGCAGCGCGCCGCGCACCACTTCGTGGTATTGCGCGTCGAGCGGCGTGAGCGGCAGGCGGATGCCGCCCTGCACACGCCCCAGTTGCTGCAGCGCCCACTTCGCCGGAATCGGATTCGCTTCGGCAAACAGGTACTTGTGCAGCGACAGGAGTTTCAGATGAATCTCGCGCGCGGTCTTCGCGTCCGCGGCGAGCGCGGCCTTGCACAGCTCGCTCATTGCGCGCGGCGCGACGTTCGCGGTGACCGAAATATTGCCGTGACCGCCGAGCAGCATCAGCGCGATCGCAGTGGGATCGTCGCCGCTATAGATGCTGAAGTTTGCCGGCGCCGACTTGATCAGATGCGCAGCGCGGTCGATGTTGCCCGTGGCCTCCTTCACGCCGACGATCCCCGGCACCTGCGCGCAGCGCAGGATGGTCTCGTTGCTCATGTCGGCGACGGTGCGGCCCGGCACGTTGTACAGGATCACCGGCAGATCGACGCTTTCGGCGATCTTCGCGAAATGGCGGTAGATGCCTTCCTGGGTCGGCTTGTTGTAGTACGGCACGACCTGCAGCGTGGCATTCGCGCCGACGTCTTTCGCGTGCTGCGTGAGTTCGATCGCCTCGGCGGTGGAGTTGGCGCCCGCGCCCGCGATGACAGGAATGCGTCCAGCGGTGTGGTCGACCGCGGTCTTGACCATCAGCACGTGCTCTTCGACCGACAGCGTGGCCGACTCGCCGCTCGTGCCGACCACGACGAGCGCATTCGTGCCTTCCTCGACGTGCCAGTCGATCAGTTTGCGAAACGCCGGCAGATCAAGGCTGCCGTCTTCGAGCATCGGAGTGATGATGGCAGGAATGCTGCCGCGGATCTGAACGCCGTCCTGGTGACCGCTGTGGTTGCCGTTAGTCATGAAACGCCATGAATATGATCAGGTAAACCGCGATTGTAGCGGATTAGCCAGCCAACTCGTAACAAGGTGGAACTGTTGCTCGTGCGGGATCATCCGCAGGTGCCGCTTCCCGAACCGCGCAGATGCGCTGAACGTACGCCGGACGCGGCTCGGCGAGAAATCCGTCCTGAAATGCGATCACCCGCAATTGGCCCCGCACGATCTCGAGCAACTCGCCAGGCGCGAGCAAAAACGCCGGATTGGAGGGTTTGCCGACGCTTTCGTTTCCTTGCGCAAAGGTCTCGTAAACCATTACGCCGCCGGGCGCGAGCGCGCGCAGCAACTGCGGAAAAAGCGGTCGGTGCAGGTAATTGGTGACCACGACGGCGGCGAACACCGCATCGTCCGGCAATGGCCACGGCGCGCTTTCGAGATCGGCCACGACAGGGCTGACGAGCGGTGCGTCGCGCAGCCGGTCGAGGGCAGCGGCATCGCGATCGATCGCGGTAACCGGATGGCCGAGCGACGCAAAAAAGCGCGCGTGCCGCCCGGCCCCCGATGCCACGTCGAGCACCGCCCCGCCCGGCGCGATCAGGTGCGCCCAGTGACGCACCCAGCGCGACGGCTCACCGAGGCCATGCAAGCCAGGGATAGCCGGCGTGCTCATCGCTGCGGGGCGGCGCCTCGAGTGCGCATCAGTTGTACGAAAGCCCCATCGCCTCGCGGACGTCGCGCATCGTTTCGGTCGCGAAGCGGCGTGCCTTGTCGCAGCCATCGGCGACGATCGCGCGCAACAGCGACGGGTCGTCCATGTACTTCTGCGCACGCTCCAGCATCGGCTGCTGCTCGCGCAGAATCCCTTCGACGACCGGCTGCTTGCAATCGAGGCAACCAATGCCCGCCGAGCGGCAGCCCTTCTGCACCCACTCGTGGGTCGCTTCGTCGGTGTAGACCTGATGCAGCTGCCACACCGGACACTTGTCCGGATCGCCCGGATCGGTGCGGCGCACGCGAGCGGGGTCAGTCGGCATCGTGCGGACCTTCTTCGTGATCGTTTCCGCGTCTTCGCGCAAGCCGATCGTGTTGCCGTACGACTTCGACATCTTCTGGCCGTCGAGACCCGGCATGCGCGACGCCTCGGTCAGCATCGCCTGCGGCTCGACGAGGATGATCTTGCGCGAACCTTCGAGATAGCCGAACAGGCGCTCGCGATCGCTCATCGACAGGCTTTGCGATTCCTGCAGCATCGCCCGCGCGCGTTCGAGCGCTTCGTCGTTGCCTTCCTGCTGATACGCATTGCGCAGTTCGTGATACAGCTTCGAGCGCTTGCCGCCGAGCTTCTTCGCGGCTTCGTTCGCTTTTTCCTCGAAGCCCGGCTCGCGCCCGTACAGGTAGTTGAAACGACGAGCGATTTCGCGCGTCATCTCCACGTGTGGCACCTGGTCTTCACCGACCGGCACGAGCGAGCCGCGATACAGCAGAATGTCCGCCGCCATCAGCACCGGGTAGCCGAGGAAGCCGTAGGTGGACAAATCCTTGTCCTTCAGCTTTTCCATCTGCTCCTTGTAGGTCGGCACGCGTTCGAGCCAGCCGAGCGGCGTGCTCATGCCGAGCAGCAGCGCCAGTTCGGCATGCTCGGGCACCCTGCTCTGGATGAACAGCGTCGCCTGCGCCGGATCGATGCCGGAAGCGAGCCAGTCGATCAGCACGTCCCACACGTTCTTTTCGATCACTTCGGGCGTTTCGTAGTGAGTCGTCAGCGCGTGCCAGTCGACCACGCAGAAAAAGCACGGGTACTCGGACTGCAGCCGCACCCAGTTTTTCAGCACGCCGTGATAGTGGCCGAGGTGCAGCGACCCGGTGGGCCGCATGCCGGAGAAGATACGGTCTGGGAACATGGTTATTTAGAAAAGCGAAACAAGAGGAGTCAGAATTGCGGTGATCGCGCTATAGCCGAGCGTAACGAGTGGCCTCAACCAGAAACGCGTGAGCGTACCCGTCATCACGAGCGCCATCACGATGAAAAAGCCGTACGGTTCGAGCCGCGACAACGCGATCGATTGCTTCGGCGGCAACAGGGCCATCACCACGCGCCCGCCATCTAGCGGCGGCAGCGGAAACAGGTTCAGCACGCCGAGCACGAGATTGACGCCGACGCCCGCGCCCGCCATACGCGTAAAAAACGGTTCGTTGACATTGAGCACCGCCAGCACGATGCCAAGCACGCCCCACAGCAGCGCCTGGACAAAATTGCATACCGGCCCGGCGGCCGCGACCCAAAGGCTGCCCCAGCGCGGATTGCGCAGATTGCCGAACGCGACCGGCACCGGCTTCGCATAGCCGAACATGAACGCGCCGCTCGTCGCGAAGTACAGCAGCAACGGAATCGCGATCGTGCCGAGCGGATCGATATGCCGCATCGGGTTAAGCGACACGCGGCCGAGCACGTACGCGGTGTTGTCGCCGAGCCAGCGCGCGACGTAGCCGTGCGCGGCCTCGTGCAGCGTGATCGCGAAGATCACCGGCAGCGCGTACACCGCAATTGTCTGTATCAGGGAAGAATCCATAACTCGCTATTGTAACAATGCGCTCGCGCGTGTCTGTCCGCTTTCGCTCGGGCCGCTCACGCCGTTTCCTCGAGGCCGAACGGCTCGAGCGGGCCGCGCCCTGCCCGCACCAGCACCGGCTCCGAGCCAGTCAGATCGATCACGGTGGACGGCTCGCACACGCACGCGCCGCCGTCGATCACCAGATCGAGCTGCTTTTCGAGCCGCGCGCGGATTTCCTCGGGGTCGTTGAGCGGCTCGGTTTCGCCGGGCATGATCAGCGTCGTGCCGAGCAGCGGCTGGCCGAGCTCCTCGAGAATCGCGAGCGTGATAGCGTGATCCGGCACGCGCAGACCGATCGTCTTGCGCGACGGATGCGATACGCGTCGCGGCACTTCCTTGGTGGCCTGCAGCACGAACACGTACGGACCCGGTGTCACCGATTTCAGCAGCCGATATTGCCAGTTGTCCACCATCGCAAAATTGGCGAGCTCCGACAGATCGCGCACGAGCAGCGACAGCAGCTGCTTTTCGTCGAGTCCGCGAATACGCCGCAGGCGTTCGACCGCATCCTTGTCGTCGAGACGGCAGGCGAGCGCGTAGGTCGAATCGGTCGGCAAGGCGACCACGCCGCCGTCGTTGATGATCTGCGCGGCCTGCTTGACGAGGCGCGGCTGCGGATTGTCGGGATGGAGCCGAAAGTATTGGGACATGGGGACTCACGATGGCGGCAGACGAACTGCGGCGGATGGGCTGCGGCGAGCAGCGCGCGTGCCCCAGCCAGCCGGCCCGCGTGCGAGACGTGCCGTTCCGGCACGGCGTGCGGTCACAGCCAGCGTTCCCAGACGGGCTTCAGATCGGCGGGTAGCGGCGGCAGTGTGCCCAGTTCGATGCGGCCTTCGCCTGGCGCATGGAAGTCGGAACCGCGCGAGGCCTCGAAGCCATAGCGACGCGCGACATCCGCATATTCGCGGTATTGGTCGGGCGTGTGGCTGCCGGTCACGACCTCGATCGCCTTGCCGCCGAGGTCGATGAATTCGCCAAAGAATGCGTCGAATTCGAGTTGCGAATAGGCGTAGCGCCCCGGATGCGCGACGATCGCGACGCCGCCGGCGGCCTTGATCCAGCTGAGCGCGTCGGCGAGCTTGGCCCAGCGGTGCGCGACATAACCCGGCTTACCGTCGCCGAGATAGCGGTCGAACACTTCCTGGGTGTTTGCGCAGTGGCCGTGCTCGACCATGAAGCGCGCGAAATGCGTGCGCGACATCATGTCGGGATTCGATACGTAGTGCAGCGCGCCCTCGTACGCGTGTGGAATGCCGAGCGTGGCCAGTTGCTCGCCGATTGCCTCGGCGCGCGCGGCGCGGCCGTCGCGGGTGCGGGCAAGACCGTCGATCAGGACCTGGTTGGACGGATCGATGCCGAGTCCGACGATGTGCACCGTGCGCCCCGCCCACGTAACCGAAATCTCGACGCCGCTCAGGTAGTTCATGCCGAGCGCCTCGGCCGCGGTGCGCGCCTCTTGCTGGCCGCCCACTTCGTCGTGATCGGTGAGCGCCCACAGCGTCACGCCGTTCGCGTGCGCGCGGCGCGCGACGTCGGTCGGCGCGAACTGGCCGTCGGAAACGGTGGAGTGGCAGTGAAGATCGGCGTTCATCGTGGTCCTGGAAGGGTTCTGCGGTCATTTTACTGCAATGCAGTAAGGGTCCGCAGGGGTATCTGGCGACGCCGGTTGCACTTGCCCGGGTGCCGGAAGGTCAGGACGGGGCAGTGCCGAGACCAACGTCCGGGCGACCCGCGAGCGCCCTTTCGACCGCAGCTTCAGGCACGGCGTCAGGCGCAGAAACCCTCGATCAACGCGGCGACCTGCTCCGGCTGATCGTGATGCACCATGTGCCCCGCGCCGTCGATGATCTTCTCGCGCCAATCGGCAAACGCGTGGAAACGCGCCTTGAATTCGTCGAGCGGCACGTCGCCGGCGATTCGCGCGAGCGTCGGCGAGCCGGCGGCCTCGACGTGCAGCACCTTCGCGCTGACCTTGCGCCACACCGCCATCACCTCGTCGAGGTGATACAAGGTGGGGCCGCGGACCTTGTGCGCCGGGTCGGCGAGCAGCATGAAACGCCCTTCGCCATCCGGCTTCGACCAATGCTGCGCGAGGAACTGCGCGCGCCGCGGATCGAGGCGCGGATTGGTTTTGATCAGGCGCGCGGCGACCTCGTCGAGCGACGCGTAGCGCTTCAACTGCGGTGGATCGCGCAATTCGTCGAGCCAGTTCAGCAGACGTTTCGGCGCCTGCGCCGGATATGAAGGCGCGAGCCCGAAGCCCTCCAGATCGACCACCCGCCGCACCCGCTGCGGCCGCACGCCGGCGTACAGGCACACGACGTTCGCACCCAGGCTGTGACCGACCAGGTTCACCTCGCCGTCCGGCGCGTAGTGGTCGATCAACGCGTCGAGATCGCCGAGATAGTTTTGCACCCAGTAGGTGCCGCCGCCGTGCTCGGCAACCGGCCAGTCGGACAGACCGAAGCCGCGCAGGTCCGGCGCGAGCACCTGCCAGTCGCCGCCGAGCGCATCGACGACGAACTGGAACGACGCGCCGACATCCATCCAGCCGTGCAGCATGAACAGTATCGGCGCGTCGGGACGGCCCCAGCGCCGCACGTGCAGCCGGACGCCATGTGCGCTAACGAATTCAGAGTGGGAGGTATTCATCAACGGCGCACTCGCAAAAAAGAATGGTCGTTCGATTATAGGGTGGACGCCGCGAGAGGTGGTGATGGATTATCAGGGCGACGCCCGGTCGTCCGCAGCCCGTGTGGCTTGCAGCGTATCCTCGCGTGCGAGCGCGGCGAGTTCGGCGTCGTCGAAACCGGCGTCGCGGCGCGCTTCGAAATTGAACGGGCCACGCAGTTTCGGCGCGTGATACTGGTCGGCCAGACGCAGATACGTGTGGTGCGGATCGAGGTCGTGCGCGTCGCACAGGTGACGAAACCAGCGGTTGCCGATCAGCACGTGGCCGATTTCATCGCGCAGGATCACGTCGAGAATCGCCGCCGACGCGTGATCGCCGGCCTGCTGCAGCCGCGCGCGGATCGGCGGCGACGCGTCGAGGCCGCGTGCTTCGAGCGTCCGCGGCACGAGCGCCATGCGCGCGAGCACGTCGCCGCGAGTGCGCTCGCACATGTCCCACAGGCCGCCGTGCGCCGGGAAATCGCCGTATGCGTGGCCGTATTCGGCGAGACGCGCGGCGAGCAGCGAGTAGTGATATGCCTCTTCGGCGGCGACCTTGAGCCAGTCGGCATAGAACTCGGCGGGCATGCCGGAGAAGCGCCAGACGGCGTCGAGCGCCAGATTGATCGCGTTGAACTCGATGTGCGCAAGCGCGTGGAGCAGCACCGCGCGCCCCTGCGGCGACTGCATGCTGCGTCGGCCGAGCTGGCGCGGTTCGACCAGTTCCGGCCGTTCGGGGCGGCCCGGCAGGCCAGCGGGCTCGTCGAGGTCGAGGCCGGCGTCACAGAGCGCGCGGCCATCGAGTACCGCAGCGTACAGTTCGCGGGCCGCCGCGGCCTTCGCGGCCGGTTCCCGCTCGCGCAACGCGGCGAGCGCAGCGCGGCGCGCGCACAGCGGCTCGTCGCGAGAATTCGATGCGGGGGAAGCGACGGAAACGGGCGAAGGGGCGGGCATCATGACGAACGGATAGGCGATGGAAGCGGTGAAGCCGAAGGAGAGGCGGCGCCCGGCCCGCACGCGAGCGGCCGAGCGGTTCAAGCACACAACCGTTTACAATACCCGATTCGACCATCCGGCGCGCTTCCGGGCACGCCCGTCAGTTGGCCACGCAGAACCGCCAAACTCGCACCGCGCCGGGGCGCACGCCGCCCAGCCCATGCGAGGCAATCGATCAGACACCCATCGTGCACGGGATCGGAGCAGCCCCAAGGCCTGGCACCGACCGATAAGGAGACATTGTGACGATTTACAAGCTGGGCGAAGCCGCCCCGATCATTCATGAAAGCGTGTTCGTCGCGGATTCCGCGAACATCATCGGCAACGTGACGCTCGAGGAGAATGCGAGCGTGTGGTTCGGCGCGACGCTGCGCGGCGACAACGAGCCGATCAAGATCGGCGCCGGCAGCAACGTGCAGGAAAACGCGGTGCTGCACACCGACCCGGGCTATCCGCTGACGGTCGAGTCGAACGTGACGATCGGCCATCAGGCGATGCTGCATGGCTGCACGATCAAGGAAGGCTCGTTGATCGGAATTCAGGCGGTGGTCTTGAATGGCGCGGTGATCGGCCGCAACTGTCTGGTCGGAGCGGGCGCCATCGTCACCGAGGGCAAGGTGTTTCCCGACAATACGCTGATCCTCGGCGCGCCCGCGAAGGCGGTGCGCGAACTGACGGAAGCGGATATCGCCAACCTGCAGCGCGCCGCGGCAAGTTATGCCGGGCGTCGCGAGTATTTCAAGGCGCAGCTCGTACGCATCGGCTAGACGGCCGGCGCGCGGCGCGCAAAGGCGCGGCATCACGCCGCGTCATTCCAGCGAGGTAAAGTAGTGAGCGACCAGTTGCAAAAATTCATGTTCAGCGCGGCGCCGGTGCGCGGCGAGATCGTTTCCCTGCGCAATACCTGGCAGGACGTGCTGACGCGCCGCGATTATCCGGCGCCCGTGCGAACGATTCTCGGCGAAATGATGGCCGCGTGCGCGCTGCTGTCGGCGAACCTGAAGTTCGACGGCACGCTCGTCATGCAGATTTTCGGCGATGGCCCGATCAAGATGCTGGTCGTGCAGTGCAGCTCGAACCTGACGATGCGCGCCACCGCGAAGCTGTCCGGCGAAGCCGCCCATACGATCGACGACACGACCTCGCTGATCGATCTGGTGAACGCGAGCGGCCACGGCCGCTGCGTGATCACGCTCGACCCGACCGACAAGCAGCCCGGCCAGCAGCCGTATCAGAGTATCGTGCCGCTGTCGGGCGCCAACGGACCGCTGAAGTCGATCGCCGAAGTGCTCGAGCACTACATGCATCACTCCGAGCAGCTCGACACGCGCATGTGGCTCGCGGCGAACACCGAGCGCGCGGTCGGCATGCTGCTGCAGAAGCTGCCGGGCGACGGCGGCATCGTCCCGCATCCGGGCGCGCTCGACGCGGATACGTGGGAGCGCGTCTGCACGCTCGGCGGCACTCTGTCACAGGACGAGTTGCTGAAGGAAGAACCGGAGACGGTGTTCCGGCGTCTGTTCTGGCAGGAAAACGTCCAGCATTTCGAGCCTGTCACCGCGCGCTTCGAATGCACGTGCTCGCGCGAAAAAGTCGGCGCGATGCTGAAGATGCTCGGCCGCGATGAAGTCGACGGCGTGATCGAGGAACGCGGCCACGTCGAGATTCACTGCGAGTTTTGCAACCAGCGCTACGAGTTCGACCCGGTCGACGTCGCGCAACTTTTCGTCGCCGGCGGACTCTCACAAGGCGTGACGCCGGCGGCCGCGCAGCGGCACTAAAGTGCGCTTCCGCTGAAGCGGAGTGCGTGCCCGCGAACTGATCGCGCATTACGACGGAAGTCCTGACCGCGCCGCCCCATGCCTGTCACGGCTCGGGCGGCGCGTTGCATTTGAGCGCGGCGTTGATACATTGGAAGGATCCGTCACCACGTGTTGGAAGACGCCTGCTCGAGCCTCGGACCTCGGACCGATGGAGATTCGACCATGAAGCATACGCTTTCGTTGATCCTGGCCGTCCTCACGGGCTGCGCGGCGCTGGCCGCCTGCTCGATCGATCCGCCGGGCCCCGCGCCGATTCTGAGCCGTCTGCCGCCCGATCAGGCGGAGGCCATCAGCCATACACAGACGCTGACACCGGAGGAACGCGCGCGCTATGACGCGATCGAGCAACAGGTCATGTTCGAACAGAATCAGGCGATCGCCACGGACGCCGCCGCGCAAGCCTGGTCCCGCTATTACTCGCGCTCGCCGCCCGTGAGGTTTTCCTTGGGCTTCTCGAGCGGCGGCTGGGGACGTGGCTGGGGAACTGGGGTCGGCGTCGGGTTCGGGCCGTATTGGGGTTGGTAGCAGCGAATACGTCAGCCCAAAAACAAAAAGCGCGGTTCAAAGTGAACCGCGCTTTTTCGCCCTTCGTGGCGAAGCCGATGCGAGATATCGAACCTCAGTGCGCCGGCTTCTTCTCCTTCGCAGCCGCCGCCTTCCCGCCATGCTTGCGATCCGGTTTCGCGCGCGACTCCGGATTCGGCACCACGTGCAGCGGGGCGGCCGACACTTCCCCGCGCGTCGAAGTATCCGCCGACGGCGTGTTCGCCAACGGCAGCGGCTGGTTCGGCGACACGAACTGCACGAACACTTCGCCGTCCTTGACCATGCCCATTTCGTAGCGCGCCCGCTCTTCGACCGCGGCGGTGCCGTTCTGCAGATCCTGCACTTCGCCCTGGATGCGCTCGTTGCGCAGCTTGGCGTCGGCATTCTTCTGCAGTTGCTGCGCGAGCTGGCCTTGCAACTCATGCACGCGCAGCCAGCCGCCGTGCCCCCACCAGAGCGGGTACTGGATCAATGCCAGCAAAACGATCAGGACAGCAGTGACAAGCCGCATGAAGTAAGCGCAATAAATACGCGCCGCCCTGCGCTATACGCAGGGCGGCGAAGTCAATCAGAAACGAAGGATAACCGGCTCATCGATCGGCGTGAACAATCTGGCGAAAACGCTTAGCGCAGATTGTAGAACGCCGACTTGCCAGGGTAGCTCGCGATATCGCCGAGATCTTCCTCGATACGCAGCAGCTGGTTGTACTTCGAGATGCGATCCGAACGCGACAGCGATCCAGTCTTGATCTGTCCGGCGTTCAGACCGACGGCGATGTCCGCGATCGTCGAGTCTTCGGTTTCGCCCGAGCGGTGCGAAATCACGGCCGTATAGCCCGCGCGCTTGGCCATTTCGATCGCCGCGAAGGTTTCCGTCAGCGTGCCGATCTGGTTGATCTTGATCAGGATCGAGTTCGCGATGCCCTTCTCGATGCCTTCCTTCAGGATGCGCGTGTTCGTGACGAACAGGTCGTCGCCGACCAGTTGGACCTTGTCGCCGAGCTTGTCGGTCAGCGTCTTCCAGCCTTCCCAGTCGCCTTCGTGCATGCCGTCTTCGATCGACACGATCGGGAACTTGTCCGCCAGGTTCGCGAGGTAATCCGCGAATTCCGTCGACGACAGCTGCAGGCCTTCGCCCGCGAGCTGGTACTTGCCGTCGTGGTAGAACTCGCTGGCCGCGCAGTCGAGTGCGAGCAGCACGTCTTCACCGGCGCGATAGCCCGCTTTCTCGATGGCTTGCAAAATGGTGGACAGGCATTCCTCGTTGCTGCCGAAATTCGGCGCGAAGCCGCCTTCGTCGCCGACTGCCGTGCTCATGCCGCGATCCGACAGGATCTTCTTCAGCGCGTGGAACACTTCGGCGCCGCAGCGCAGCGCTTCGCGGAAGCTCGGCTGGCTGACCGGCACGATCATGAATTCCTGGATGTCCAGGCTATTGTTCGCGTGCGCGCCGCCGTTGACGATGTTCATCATCGGCACCGGCAGTTGCATCGCGCCCGAACCGCCGAAATAGCGGTACAGCGGCAGGCCGGCTTCTTCAGCGGCGGCCTTCGCGACGGCCATCGACACGGCCAGCATCGCGTTCGCGCCTAGGCGCGACTTGTTGTCGGTGCCGTCGAGCTCGAGCAGCGTCTTGTCGAGGAATGCCTGCTCGGAAGCGTCGAGACCCATGATCGCTTCGGAGATTTCCGTGTTGATGTGCTCGACGGCCTTCAGCACGCCCTTGCCGCCGTAGCGGCCGGCTTCGCCGTCGCGCAGTTCGATCGCTTCGCGCGAGCCGGTCGACGCGCCCGACGGCACGGCTGCGCGGCCCATCGTGCCCGACTCGAGCAGCACGTCGCATTCGACGGTGGGGTTGCCTCGCGAATCGAGAATCTCTCGACCGATGATGTCTACGATAGCACTCATGGTTTCCTCAAAGGATGACGTTGAATTCTTTACTCTGACACTGTATCGCGCTGTCGATCCGGAGTTGGTGCTTTAGCGCCTACTCCGGTCCCATGCAAAGCACCCGCCGGTCTCCCCGACAGACAACTCGCGCGCCGATACGTTCGACGACCATTATGCGAAAACGCCGCGGGTCGATTATCGAGAGCAATCGTGACACGCGGCGCACACCTGAATCAGTTGAAGTCGCTTTCGAGGAACGGGCCACGCTTGACGGCCTGGTCGAGCGTGACGAGCGTCTCGAGCAGCTCGGCCATGCGATTGAGCGGCACCGCGTTCGGCCCGTCCGACTTCGCCTGCGCCGGATTCGGGTGCGTTTCCATGAACAGACCCGCGACGCCGACCGCCACCGCGGCGCGCGCAAGCACCGGCACGAATTCGCGCTGGCCGCCCGAGCTCGTGCCCTGACCGCCCGGCAACTGCACCGAGTGCGTCGCGTCGAACACGACCGGCGCGTTGGTCTCGCGCATGATCGCGAGCGAACGCATGTCCGACACGAGGTTGTTATAGCCGAACGACACGCCGCGCTCGCACGCCATGAAGCGGTCTTCCGACAGACCCGCTTCACGCGCGGCGTCGCGCGCCTTGTCGATCACGTTCTTCATGTCGTGCGGCGCGAGAAACTGGCCCTTCTTGATATTGACCGGCTTGCCCGAGCGCGCGCACGCGTGGATGAAGTCCGTCTGACGGCACAAAAACGCGGGCGTTTGCAGCACGTCGACGACCGCTGCCACCTGCTCGATCTCGTGCTCGGCGTGCACGTCGGTCAGCACCGGCAGACCGAGCTGGCGCTTCACTTCCGACAGGATACGCAGACCTTCGTCCATGCCCAGACCGCGAAACGACTTGCCGCTGCTGCGATTGGCCTTGTCGTACGACGATTTGTAGATGAACGGAATGTTCAGCTTCGCGCAGATTTCCTTCAGGCGGCCGGCCGTGTCGATCGTCATCTGTTCGGATTCGACGACACAGGTACCGGCGATCAGGAAAAACGGCTTGTCGAGCCCGATTTCGAAATCGCCCAGTTTCATGCTTTCTCCTCGACCCTCGACTGCTGATGCGCGAGCGCCGCTTCGACGAACGACTTGAACAGCGGATGACCGTCACGCGGCGTGGACGTGAATTCCGGATGGAACTGCACGCCGACGAACCACGGGTGCATGCTGCGCGGCAGCTCCATCATTTCCGGCAGATCCTCGCTCGGGGTACGGGCGCTAATGATGAGGCCACCCCCTTCGAGCTGGGGCACGAAACGGTTATTCACCTCATAACGGTGA
Organism: Paraburkholderia youngii; assembly: GCF_013366925.1. Lineage (NCBI taxonomy): Bacteria > Pseudomonadati > Pseudomonadota > Betaproteobacteria > Burkholderiales > Burkholderiaceae > Paraburkholderia > Paraburkholderia youngii. Next base: position 4,114,214 of record NZ_JAALDK010000001.1, on the reverse strand, counting down.
CGATGACGCTCGTTCACGTCCGTGCCGTAGATCTCTTCGGCGAGCGTGCCGGGCTTGATCGGGCAGCGCTGCGAGCCGAGACGCATCGTGCCGCCGAGGTCCGATTCTTCGGTGCGCTTCTCGACGCGGCCTTCGCGGTCGTACCACTCGGTGATCAGCGCGACCACGCGATTCTTCGTTTCCTGATCGAACTCGGTGCTGTTCGCGTCCTTCAGGCCGACCACGTCGCGTGCGAATTCGATCACCGCGAGCTGCATGCCGAGGCAGATGCCGAGATACGGCACCTTCGCTTCGCGTGCGTAGCGGATCGCGGCAATCTTGCCTTCGGTGCCGCGACGGCCGAAGCCGCCCGGCACGAGCACCGCGTCGAGATGCTTGAGGCTTTCGACGCCTTGCGTTTCGATCTCTTCGGAGTCGATGTACTCGATGTTCACGCGCGTCGACGTATGCATCGACGCATGACGCAGCGCTTCGATCAGCGACTTGTACGACTCGGTCAGATCGACATACTTGCCGACCATGCCGATCGTCACTTCGTGCTTCGGGTTCTGCAGCTTCTCGACGAGGTCGGACCACATGGAAAGGTCGGCCGCCTTCGGCGTGAGCTTCAGCTCCTCGCAGATGATCGCGTCGAGACCCTGGTCGTGCAGCATCTGCGGAATCTTGTAGATGCTGTCCGCGTCCCACACGGAAATGACCGCGTCTTCGGGCACGTTCGAGAACAGCGAGATCTTCGCGCGCTCGTCGTCCGGAATGCGGCGGTCGGCGCGGCACAGCAGCACGTGCGGCGAGATGCCGATTTCGCGCAGCTTCTGCACGCTGTGCTGGGTAGGCTTGGTCTTGAGCTCGCCGGCCGTGGCGACCCAGGGCACCAGCGTCAGGTGCACGAAGCACGCGCTGTTGCGGCCGAGGCGCAGGCTCATCTGACGCGCGGCTTCGAGGAACGGCAGCGATTCGATGTCACCCACCGTGCCGCCCACTTCGACGATCGCGACATCCGGCTCGCCGCACGTTGCAGAAGCTGCGCCGCGTTCGACGAATGCCTGGATTTCGTTGGTGATGTGCGGAATGACCTGCACGGTCTTGCCGAGATAATCGCCGCGGCGTTCCTTGCGGATCACCGATTCGTAAATCTGGCCCGTGGTGAAGTTATTGGCCTTGCGCATCTTCGTGCTGATGAAGCGCTCGTAGTGGCCAAGGTCGAGGTCGGTTTCCGCTCCGTCTTCCGTCACGAACACTTCGCCGTGCTGAAACGGGCTCATCGTGCCGGGGTCGACGTTGATGTAGGGATCGAGCTTGAGGAGGGTGACTTTAAGACCGCGCGATTCGAGGATCGCGGCGAGGGAAGCGGCGGCAATACCCTTGCCGAGGGAAGATACTACGCCGCCGGTGACGAAAACATATTTGGTCATCGCTGGATGCTCGCGGGAAAAACGGATTATACCGTAAAGGATGGTCCCGACCCAGCAAAAAACGACCCGGCCGCCGCGCGCCGATGCCACCTCGCGTGGCAGCCGGCGCGGCAGTTTCGGGCCCGCTTCGTGCGCGCAGCGCGTCAGGCGGTTCGCTCCAGCTCGCGCAACATGCGTTGCACCGCGCGCGCGGTTTCGATCGGCTTTTCCATCGGATACAGATGGCTGCCCTCGATCCACTCGACGTGCCCGCCGGTCGCGCGCCGCGTCGCGTCGAGACCGACCTGGCGGATTTCCTTCGAGTGCGTGCCGGCGATGAACCCGACCGGCACCGCCGCGCCGCGCGCGAGCCGCGCGCCGAGCGTATGCGGCAAAGTTCGGTAGATCTGGTATTCGGTGCGCCGATCGAACGCGAGCACGCGGGTGCCGTCCGGCGAACTCTGCGGAATGCCGAAGTCGATGTAGTCGGACAGCATGCGCTCGTCCCAGCGCGCGAACGCGGGTTTCGAATGGAAGTGCCGCCAGGCTTCGTCGCGGCTAGCCCATTGCGTGCGGCGCTTGCGCGTCGCGGCGGCCGGCGACAGCCGCTCGTCGAGCCCGGTCCATTGCGACACGCGCAGCATGCTGCTGCGCCAGCCGGCGATCACCGGCGAGTCGAGCATCACGACGCCCCTCACCCACTGCGGCTTTTTCAGCGCCGCCATCAGCGACAGATAACCGCCGAGCGAATGCCCGACGAGCCACACTGGCTGCTCGTACTTGCGCGCGATATCGTCGAGCAGTTGGTCGACCAGATGGGGCCAGTCCTGCGTGACCGGAAAGCGCGAATCATGACCGATCCGCTCGATCGAGCGCACCTCGTAGTCGTCGGAGAGTTCGGCGAAGATGGTCCGGTAAGTCGAGGCCGGAAAGCCGTTCGCGTGCGAGAAATGGATGATGTTTTTCAACTGCGGCAATCTCCGTTGTGTTTTTTACGCGCGGGCGGGTGCTGCGCCTCTGCCGCTGCTTATACCGCTGCTTGCGCCCGTTGTCTGCGCCGTTGCGCTCATTAAGCGGCGACGCGCTCAGGGCTCCATCCAGTAGCGGCGCTGCGTGTCGCGATAGCGCTCGAGCGTGAGCGCGGCGCCCTCCTCACCGCGCGCGCCCGGATCGACGTCGACCCTGACGGCGCCATCCCGATCGCTGCGCGCGAGCTCGATATGACGCGCCACGTAGCGCGCGAGCACGCCCGCGTTCGGATGATGAAAACGATTTTCGTAGCCTACCTGAAATAACGCGATGGACGGATCGATAGAGTCGAGGAACGGTTCGGTCGACGAGGTCTTGCTGCCATGATGCGGCACTATCAATACTTGCGCGCGTAACATCTCGCGATCGCGTGCGAGCAGCGCGCGTTCGGTCGGCGCTTCGATGTCGGCGGTCAGCAGAGCCGCGAACCGCGGCGCGTTGACACTGACCAACGCCGCCTGGCCTGCATTGGTGGCGGGCAACGTGCTGACTCTCAACACGCAGCAATGTTCGTTCGCCTTGCCGGTGAGCGCCCCGGCGTCCGGCCACAATACGGCGAACTCGACACCGTCCCACTGCCAGCGCTGCCCCGCCACACACGGCAGCGTCCGCGTGCCATGCTGCTTCGCCTTCGGCCACAGCGGATTGTCCGGCTTCAGTCCGGCCACCAGCTGACGCACCTCGATCGCGTCGAGCACTGCCGGCGCGCCGCCCGAATGATCCGAATCGTCGTGGCTGATCATCAGCGTATCGAGCATCGTCACACCTTGCGCCTGCAGGAACGGCACCACCACTCGCTCGCCAGCATGCGTCGATTCCGGGCCGGGGCCGGCATCGAACAGCAACGCGTGATGCGCGGTCTGCACGAGCACCGACGTGCCCTGCCCGACATCGAGCGCAGTCAGACGGAACGCGCCCGATGGCTCGGCGAGAGCGCCGTTTGCGCTGGGCATCAGCAGCGGCAGCCACGTCAGGGGCGCCGCCCAGCGCAACGGCCAGCCGCGCGGCGCGAGACACCACAGCACACCGAGCGCCGCCGCGGCGAGCGCCCACGCATGCGGCTGCGGCAACCACCACAATGTCCAGCGCGGTCCCGACACCAGCTCCAGGCCGGCCACGAGACCATCGAGCAGCGTGTGCGCGGCGCGCCACGCGAACGCGTCGAGCGGCGCGGGCAATGCGACGCCCGCGAGCACCGCCGGCGTGACGAGCGCGCTCACCCACGGAATCGCGAACGCATTCGCGAGCGGACCGACGAGCGGAATCTGCGCGAACCAGTAGGCGGTCAGCGGCGCAAGCGCGACCGTCACCGCGAACTGCACGTGCGCGGCGCTGCGCAAGCGTTCGGCGAAGGCACGCAGATGCCGGATCAAGTCAGGACGCAGCGCCAGCCACCTACCATGCGCCGCGCCGCCCTCTTCGTCTTCATGCCGAAGGGACGCCTGTGGACCGCGCACGCGCGGCCGCCCCGCCATCGCGAACAGGATCGCGCCGACCGCGCAGAACGACAGCCAGAATCCGGCCGACACGACCGCCCACGGATCGACCAGCAGCACGAGCCCGAGCGCCCACGCGAGCACCGTTGAGCGCGCCAGTTGCCGGCCACCGACGAACGCCAGCGCGACGAGTGCGGCCATCCACAGCGCGCGTTGCGCCGGCACGTTGAAGCCCGCGAGCGCGGCATGCAGCGCGGCGAACAGCGCCCCCGCCGTCACGCCGACGAGCTGCGCGGGCAGGCGCAGCGGCCAGTTGCGGCCGAGCCAGCCCGAGCGTCGCCAGACTGCGGCCGCGAGCCAGCCGGTCAACCCCGCGACCAGGCCGATGTGCAAGCCCGAAATCGCCACCAGATGACTCGTGCCGGTGCCGCGCATCAATTGCCAGTCGGCGGGGCTCAGCTGGTCCTGCGCGCCGACCGCGAGTGCGACGACGATGCCGCGATGCGGCGCATCGGCGAGCACCGTGTCGATACGCGCGCGCAATGCGGCGCGCCAGCGGTCGACCAGCACGGCGAGCCCGCGCGCGCGACCGGCGAGGCGTCGCGCATGCTCCGGCACGCTCACGTAACCAGTCGCGCGGACGTTGCGCGCGAGCAGACTCGCCTCGGCATCGCGCACGCCAAAATTCGCGTTGCCGTGCGGGCGCTTCAGGCGCACGGTCAGACGCCAGCGCTCGCCCGGTTCGAGCCGCGGCGCCGGGGCGTCGCGCGCGATCCAGGCGAGTTGGACCACGCGCGGAAAAGCGGCGAGGCGCGCATCGTTCGACTCGATGTCGAACAGGAAGCGCGCGCCTTTGTCGTCGCGCGTTGGCAGTCCCTTGATAGCGCCGACCACCTCGATGTCGCGCCCTTCCCACTCATGCGGCAGACTTACGGCGAGCCGCGTATGAGCGCGCAGAGCCGCATAGCCGAAACCGACGCAGATCGCCGCGCACCACACGGCGCCCCAACCGGCGACCCGCCGCATGCGGACGTCGCGCCATGCGCGGCTAGCGAACTGGTTCGAAAAGCGCCGCTCGTATTCGAGGCGGTACGCCGCACCCACCCTATCGCCACGCAAACCCCACACGGCAACGCCAGCCGCCGTGGAGCCGGCCAGTATCAACGCCCACCATCCGCCCGCATCCGGCAACACCGCCTGCTGCTGCAGCCAGATCACGCCCAACGCAAACCCGCACCAGACTGCCCGCATCCGCCCTCCGCACCACTGGCGCCGGGTGTCGTCACGCGCCGGCGAGCAGGCAGCAGCGAGCCCGCCGGGCATGGGTGTCGCCCGGCGCGAACCCTTTCGATCAACGGAATCGATTATGCAGAGGAAAGCGCGAGTCGCGGCAGCGCGGCGAGCGCGTTAGCCGTTGTGCCAAGGGCTGCTGCGTCGGAAGTGACACCGCGCAGTTGCGCGAGACTCGCGCCGATCGCCGGAATCTGCTCCGGCGAATTGCGCTGCCTGTACATCCACGATGGCGCGATATCGGGCGCGTCGGTCTCGACGACCAGCGCGTCGAATGGCAGCTGTTCGGCAAGTCGGCGGATCTGCCGCGCGCGCTCGAACGTCAGGTTGCCGCCGAACCCAAGATGCAGGCCCTGATCGATATAAGCCCGAGCCTGCTGGAAACTGCCATTGAACGCGTGCGCGATGCCGCGATGGATCTGATGCCGGCGCAGTCCCGCGATCACCTGATCCTGCGATTTGCGCACGTGGCAGATGACCGGCAGATCGAACTCGCGCGCGAGTTGCAACTGCCCGTTGTAGAAAAATTGTTGGCGCGCATCGTCGAGACCGTCGACGAAAAAGTCGAGCCCAATCTCGCCAATGCCGACGAAGCGCGGATCGTCGAGACTCGCCTCGATCTCCAGGCGCAACAGGTCGAGGTCGGCGTCGACGGCGCCTGGCGTGTACATGGGATGAATGCCGAGCGCGTACGCGCCGCCGTCGACACGGTGCGCGAGCTCGCGCACCGCCGCGAAGTTCTGTCGCCCGATCGCCGGAATCACGATGCGCGACACCCCCGCATCGCGCGCGGACGCCGCGACCGCGTCACGATCGGCGTCGAACTCCGAAGCGTCGAGATGGCAGTGCGTATCGATCCACATGGGTTGTCTCGCTGGCAATGGAACCGAACCGAAGGTGGTCCGGCGGTTCGCGGCGGCGGTCGGTCATCCGCGGACCACCAGCAACGACCGTGCCGGGGTTTCGCTCAACCCGGGTTCAGACCGGCACCGGCGGTTCTTCGTGCAGCACGCCGTCGCGCAGCCGCATGATGCGATCGCAGCGCCCCGCCAGTTCGGGGTCGTGCGTGACGATCACGAAGCTCGTCTCGAGCGTGCGCGACAGTTCGAGCATCAGGCTGAACACGGTGTCGGCGGTGCCGCCGTCGAGGTTGCCGGTCGGCTCATCGGCGAGCACGCAGGCGGGCTTCGTGACGAGCGCGCGCGCGATCGCGACACGCTGACGCTCGCCGCCCGAAAGCTCGCCCGGCCGATGCTTCGCGCGATGCCCCATGCCGACGCGCTCCAGCACCGCCATCGCCTCACGGCGCGCGACTTCGGTCGTCTCGCGACGAATTCGCAGCGGCATCGCGACGTTATCGAGCGCGGAAAACTCCGGCAGCAAATGGTGAAACTGATAAACGAAACCGAGCGCGCGATTGCGCAGGTCGTTGCGCTCGCGCTCGGAGAGCTTCGTGAACGGCTTGCCGAGCACCGACACCTCGCCCGCGCTCGGATCGTCGAGACCGCCGAGCACGTGCAGCAGTGTGCTCTTGCCGGAGCCCGACGCGCCGACGATCGCGAGCTTCTCGCCGCGCCGCACGGCGAGCTCGGCATTGTTGAGCACCTGCACGTTCAGGCCACCCTGCACGAACGATTTGGAAATGCCGGTGGCTTCGAGCACGTACGGATACGATGCGGGGTCCTGAGCGTTCATGGATGAATCGGTTGAGGGATGGACGAGGCGGTCATTCATAGCGCAGCGCCTCCGCCGGACGGACCTTCGCGCCGCGCCAGCTCGGATACAGCGTCGCGAGCGCGGACAGCACGAACGCGATGATGCCGATGCGAGCGACGTCGGCCGGAACCAGCTCGGACGGCAGCTCGCTGATGAAGTACACCGACGGCGGCAGGAACTGCACGCCGAGCAGATGCTCGATCATCGGCACCAGCCACGGAATGCTCCACGCGATCAGGCAGCCGAGCGCGACGCCGGTCGCCGTGCCGATGAAGCCGATCGTCACACCCTGCACGACGAAGATCTTCATGATCGAGCCGGGCTGCGCGCCGAGCGTACGCAGGATCGCGATATCGGCCTGCTTGTTGGTCACCGTCATCACCAGCGACGACACCAGATTGAACGCGGCCACCGCAATGATCAGCGTCAGGATGATGAACATCATGCGCTTTTCGATCTGCACCGCCGAGAACCAGGTCTTGTTCTGCTGGGTCCAGTCGCGAATGTACAGATCGCCCGACAGCGTGCGCGCGAGCTGACGCGCGACTTCCGGCGCGCGCTGCATGTCGGTGAGCCTCAGCCGCACGCCGGTCGGCGCGGGCAGCCGGAACAGCGCCTGTGCGTCCTTGATGTTGATCAGCGCGAGCGTGCTGTCGTATTCGTAGTGGCCCGACTCGAAAATGCCGACCACCGTGAACTGCTTCAGGCGCGGCAGCATGCCGGCGGGCGTGATCGTGCCTTCGGGCGCGACGAGCGTGATCTTGTCGTTCAACTGCACGCCGAGGTTGGCCGCGAGATCGGCGCCGAGCACGATGCCGAAGTCGCCGGGCAGGAGGTCGGTCAGCTTGCCGCCCTTCATTTCCTTGCCGATATCGGACACTTCCGGTTCGAGCGTCGGCTCGATGCCGCGCAACGCGACGCCGCTCACCGCATCCTGGCGCGTGAGCAGCGCCTGGGCCTCGACGTAGGGCGCCGCGCCGATCACCAGCTGGTTCTGCCGCGCTTCCTTCGCGGTCAGCTGCCAGTCGGGCATCGACCCGGTCGGCGAAAAGATCTCGACGTGCGCGAGCACCGACAGCATGCGGTCGCGCACCTCTTTCTGAAAGCCGTTCATCACCGACAGCACCACGATCAGCGCCGCGACGCCAAGCGCGATGCCCGACATCGACACCAGCGCGATGAACGAGATGAAGCCGTTGCCGGTCGTGCGTTTGCCGGCGCGTGTGTAGCGCCAGCCAATCTGCCATTCGTAGGGAAATTTCAAGCGAATCCTTTTGTGCGTTCTTCGACTGTGTGTCGGGAGCGGCGGACATCGAGCGTGCGCCGAGCGGCCCGAGCGTCGTGACCGTTGGGCTCGCGGCGGCGCGGATCGTTCCTCGCCCGCCCAGCCGCCGTGCGGCTCCGCTGGCGCATGGAGGCGTGGCTGCACGGTGCGCCGCCCCTGCCGCGCGCAGCGATCAAGCGCGAAGTTTGCCACACAATGCCGCCGGCTCGCGCAAAGCTCATGCCTCGGTTCGCGATCGACAAACCGACCGTGCTTCGTCGAAATACTCGCACCGTTTGCCCTACAATGCGCAGCATCATGCCTGCCGACCGCCTCCATCTTCTGCTGCCCTTCGCGCTGCCCGCCGCGGCCGACGCCTCCACCGCGCTTCACGACATCCAGAGCCCCGCCCTCGACAGGCTGATCGCCCGCGCGACGCTGATCGAACGCGTGATCGGCGAAGATTTTCAGCGCACGCTGCCGCACGAGCGCTGGGTCGCGCGACAATTCGGCGCGCTGCCCGATGGCACGGCGGGCGCCTCGGCCGCCGCCGACGAAGCCCCGCTCGCGCCCTACATGCTGCGCGCCGACGGCGGCGAACCCGGCAGCGCGACGTGGGCCTGCGTGCAGCCGGTGCACGTGCACATCGCGCACGACCACCTGGTGCTGATCGATCCCGCGTCGCTCGATCTGTCGGACGACGAAGCGGCCACGTTGCTCGCGCTTGCGCGTCCGCTGATCGAGGAACTCGGCGTGCGCATCGAAGCGCCGAAACCGACCCGCTGGTATCTGTCGAGCGACGCGTTCGGCACGCTCGCGGGCGCGTCGCCGTTGCGCGCGAGCGGCCGCAACATCGAGATCTGGCTGCCCCATGAAGCGCATTCCGGCGAACGCTCGCGTGCATGGATGAAGCTGCAGAACGAAGTGCAGATGGCATGGTTCGAGCATCCGGTCAACGAGGCGCGCGAGGCACGCGGGCTGCCGGCCGTCAACTCGATCTGGTTTTACGCGCAAGGCGCCGCGCGGCCGGTGCGCAGTCCGTTCGCGCAGGTGCTGTCCGACGCCGCCGCGACGCGGGGCCTCGCGCTCAGCGCGGGGATCACGCCAGGCGCGCCGCCGGCGTCGTATCGCGAACTGCCGGCGGCGCTGCGCCGTGCAACCAACGGCAGCGGCGCGACACTCGTCGAACTCGATCCATTCTCCGCGCCCTACATCGAACAGGACTGGGCGCGCTGGAACCAGGCATTCGCCGCGCTGCAGACGGACTGGTTCGAGCCGGCGCTCGCGGCGCTGCAGGCGGGCGAACTCCCCGAACTCGGCCTCACGCTGTGCGGCGACACCGGCTCGGTGACGCTGACCGTCACGCGCGGCGATCTGCGCAAATTCTGGCGGCGGCGCGTGCTGGCCTCGCTTTTCATCGAATGATCCACGGCCCTTCCGCATGACCCGAATCGTTACGCGCCCCTGCTCCCCCGTCGATGCCGAAGTACTGATCCGCTGCGGCATGCATCCGGTGCTCGCGCGCCTGTACGCATCGCGCGGCGTCTGCCTGCCCGAAGAGGTCGAGACCGGCCTCGCGCGGCTCGTGCCGCCCGTCGAGCTGAAGGGCTGCGACGCGGCCGCCGCGCTGCTCGCCGACGCGCTCCAGCAGCAGCGCCGCATGCTGGTCGTCGCCGACTACGACTGCGACGGCGCGACCGCCTGCGCGGTCGCGGTGCGCGGACTGCGCATGTTCGGCGCGCGCATCGACTATCTGGTGCCGAACCGCATGGAGCACGGCTACGGACTCACGCCGGACATCGTCGAGCTGGCGGCGCGCGGCGCTACGGGCAAGCCCGATCTGCTGATCACCGTCGACAACGGCATCGCGAGCGTCGACGGCGTCGCCGCCGCCAACGCGCTCGGCATCGACGTACTCGTCACCGACCACCACCTGCCCGGCGACGAACTGCCCGCCGCGCGCGCGATCGTCAATCCGAACCAGCCGGGCTGCAGGTTCCCGAGCAAGTGCCTGGCCGGCGTCGGCGTGATGTTCTACGTGCTGCTCGCGCTGCGCGCCGAACTGCGCCGCCGCGGCGCGTTCGGCGATGCGCTGCCCGAACCGCGCCTCGACGGCCTGCTCGATCTGGTCGCGCTCGGCACCGTCGCCGATGTCGTCAAGCTCGACGGCAACAACCGCGTGCTGGTCGCGCAAGGTCTGCAGCGCATCCGCAAGGGTCGCATGCAGCCGGGCATCGCCGCCCTCTTTCGCGCCGCCGCGCGAGACGCGCGCAACGCGTCCGGCTTCGACCTCGGCTTCGCACTGGGACCGCGCCTGAACGCGGCGGGACGGCTGTCGGACATGTCGCTCGGCATCGAATGCCTGACCACCGACGACGTCGGCCGCGCGTGGGAACTCGCGCAGCAGCTCGACACGATGAACCGCGAGCGCCGCGAAATCGAGGCCGGCATGCAGCAGCAGGCACTGGACGACCTGTCGACGGTCGATCCCGACGGCGCGACCACGATCACGCTGTTCAATCCGGGCTGGCATCAAGGCGTGATCGGCATCGTCGCCGGACGGCTGAAGGAGAAATTCCACCGCCCGTCGTTCACGTTCGCACCCGCCGACGATACCGGCGTGCTCGTCAAGGGCTCGGGCCGCTCGATCGCGGGCTTCCATCTGCGCGACGCGCTCGATCTGATCTCGAAGCGCGAACCGGACCTGATCGTCAAATTCGGCGGCCACGCGATGGCCGCGGGCCTGACGATCGCCGCCGCGAACGTGCCGCGCTTCACGGCCGCCTTCGAGGCGGTCGGCCGCGAATGGCTGTCCGCGGAGGCGCTCGCGCGCACGGTCGAAACCGACGGCGAGCTGGAAGACGCGTACTTCACGCCGCAATTCGTCGAGATGCTCGATGCGGCCGTATGGGGCCAAGGCTTTCCGGCGCCGGTGTTCTCGGGCGAATTCGAGGTCGCGTCGCAGGCGCTCGTGAAGGACAAGCACCTGAAGCTGCAACTGTTGCGCGGCCGCCAGCGCTTCAACGCGATCTGGTTCAATCACACCGATACGCTGCCCGCGCGCACCACCGTCGCCTACCGGCTCGCGAGCGACACATGGAACGGCGTGTCGCGCGTGCAATTGATCGTCGAGCACGCGGCGAGTTGAAATCTTCCGCAAAATCAATTGCGAACACGCGCCGGATCGCCCGCGGGGCTCCGGCGCGGCGTGCCGATCGGCTATAATTTCTCCTTTTTACGAAGCTATAAAAGATCGACATGGAAGCGGAACGTCTCAACGCGATCGAAGCCTCTCTGGCCGACCTGCGCAAGCGCGCGGACGACCTACGGGGGTATCTTTGACTACGACGACAAAGCACTGCGTCTAATCGAAGTCAACCGGGAACTCGAAGACCCGGACGTCTGGAACGATGCGAAGCACGCCCAGGCACTCGGTAAGGAAAAGAAGCTGCTCGACGACACGGTCGGCAAACTCACGTCGATCACCAACGACGTGAACGACGCGCAAGACCTGTTCGACATGGCGCGCGAAGAAGCCGACGACGAAACGCTGCTCGCCTGCGAAGCCGATGCCCAGGCCATCGAGGCGCGCGTCGCCGACATGGAATTCCGCCGGATGTTCGCGAACCCGGCCGACCCCAACAACGCCTTTCTCGACATCCAGGCCGGCGCCGGCGGCACCGAAGCGTGCGACTGGGCGTCGATGCTGCTGCGCCAATATCTGCGCTACTGCGAGCGCAAGGGCTTCAAGACCGAAGTGCTCGAGCAGACCGAAGGCGACGTCGCCGGCATCAAGAATGCGACGATCAAGATCGAAGGTGAATACGCGTACGGCTTCCTGCGTACCGAAACCGGCGTGCACCGCCTCGTGCGCAAGTCGCCGTTCGATTCATCGGGCGGCCGTCACACTTCGTTCTCGTCGGTGTTCGTGTACCCGGAAATCGACGACTCGATCGAAGTCGAGATCAACCCGGCCGATCTGCGCATCGACACGTACCGTGCTTCCGGCGCGGGCGGTCAGCACATCAACAAGACCGACTCGGCGGTGCGTATCACGCATATGCCGTCGGGCATCGTCGTGCAGTGCCAGAACGACCGCTCGCAGCACCGCAACCGCGCCGAAGCAATGGCGATGCTGAAATCGCGCCTATACGAAGCGGAAATCCGCAAGCGTCAGGCCGAGCAGGACAAGCTCGAAGCCGGCAAGACCGATGTGGGTTGGGGCCATCAGATCCGCTCGTACGTGCTCGACAACAGCCGCATCAAGGATCTGCGCACCAACGTCGAAATCAGCAACACGAAGAGCGTGCTCGACGGCGATCTCGATCCGTTCATCAGCGCGAGCCTGAAACAGGGCGTCTAAGCGCGCACGGCGCGGCCACGTTCAGCGATCGGGGCCGCGCCTTCTTCGTTGCTGCTTTTGCGTTGCTTCTAGCTGTCTCTTTGCCGTTTTTTCAGTACCGCCTGAGGTTTCTACACTGACTGGCTTCCCGCTTTGCGGCGCACGCCGCGGCGGGCCACCGAATACCAAATCATCATGACTGAACCGACCCAGCCGAATGCGGCCCAGCGGAATGCCGCCCAGCCGACTGTCGTGCCCGAAGTGGACGACAACAAGATCATCGCCGAACGCCGCGAAAAGCTGCGCGAGCTGCGTGAGCAAGGCGTCGCCTATCCGAACGATTTCCGTCCCACGCACCACGCCGAAGATCTGCAGTCGCAGTACGAGCACGCCGACAAGGAAGCGCTCGAAGCGAATCCGCTCGAAGTCGCGATCGCCGGCCGCATGATGCTCAAACGCGTGATGGGCAAGGCGAGCTTCGCGACCGTGCGCGATGGCTCGGGTCAGATCCAGTTCTTCATCACGCCAGCCGACGTGGGCCAGGAAACCTACGACGCGTTCAAGAAGTGGGACATGGGCGACATCGTCGCCGCGCGCGGCGTGCTGTTCCGCACCAACAAGGGCGAGCTGTCGGTCCGCTGCACGGAGCTGCGTCTGCTGTCGAAGTCGCTGCGTCCGCTGCCGGACAAGTTCCACGGTCTCGCCGACCAGGAAATGAAGTACCGCCAGCGCTATGTCGATCTGATCGTCACGCCGGAGACGCGCCGCACGTTCCTCGCACGCACCAAGGCGATTTCGTCGATCCGCAAGTACATGGCCGACGCGAATTTCATGGAAGTCGAAACGCCGATGCTGCACCCGATTCCGGGCGGCGCGGCAGCCAAGCCGTTCTCGACGCACCACAACGCGCTCGACATGCAGATGTTCCTGCGCATCGCGCCGGAGCTGTATCTGAAGCGTCTGGTGGTGGGCGGCTTCGAGCGTGTGTTCGAAATCAATCGTAACTTCCGCAACGAGGGCGTGTCCGTGCGCCACAACCCGGAATTCACGATGATCGAGTTCTACGCGGCCTACACCGACTACAAGTGGCTGATGGACTTCACCGAGCAGTTGATTCGCCAGGCCGCGATCGATGCGCTCGGCGCGGCCACGATCACCTATCAGGGACGCGAGCTCGATCTGTCGAAGCCGTTCCATCGCCTCACGATCACGCAGGCGATCCAGAAATACGCGCCGCAATACACGAACGAGCAGCTCGCCGACAGCACGTTCCTGCGCGCCGAACTGAAGAAGTTCGGCGTCGATGCCTCGCAGCCGCAGTTCCTGAACGCGGGCATTGGCTCGCTGCAGCTGGCGCTGTTCGAAGAGACCGCCGAGTCGCAACTGTGGGAGCCGACCTACATCATCGACTACCCGATCGAGGTGTCGCCGCTCGCGCGTGCGTCGGACAAGGTGGAAGGCATCACCGAGCGTTTCGAGCTGTTCATCACCGGCCGCGAAATCGCCAACGGTTTCTCCGAGCTGAACGATCCGGAAGATCAGGCCGCGCGCTTCAGGAAGCAGGTCGATCAGAAGGACGCCGGCGACGAGGAAGCGATGTTCTACGACGCGGACTACATCCGCGCGCTCGAATACGGCATGCCGCCGGCGGGTGGCTGCGGTATCGGCATCGACCGTCTGGTGATGATGCTGACCGATAGCCCGAGCATCCGCGACGTGATTCTGTTCCCGCATCTGCGTCGCGAAGATTGAGCGACGCGAAGCGCGAGTAGGCGTTGCGCTTCGCGTGCAATGTGATGGTTTTGAAGAGCGCCCGGTCGATGCCGGGCGTTTTTTTATGCGCGTTTTCGCTTGGCGGGACCGGTTTCTGCGAGCGGTCGTTTTGTAACCGGCGGTAAAAGCCGCGCCAGTGCGCGCAAGTCGCCGTGGTCGCAACGGTCTTGAAAGCTTGCTGACACAAGGCGCGCCGCGCAGAGGCCACCGGCCCACGCCCGAAGCCGCCATCGAGCCGGTTACAAATGGAAACGCTGCCGGGATCGAATTGCCCGACACTCAGTCTCATAGCCAGTCGGCTCTGTCAGAAGTGGAGGCCCCACATGGACACCCCTACTCATCAACCCACGCAGCCACGTCGTCTTCATCCGTTGATCGCGGTTGCCGCCGGCGCGGTGCTCGTTGCAAGTCTCGTCGCTACCGCCGCGATCACCGGCGTGTTCCCGAAGGCGTCGGGCAACGGCGCACAGAACGATCAGACACAGGCCGCGCAGGTCAGCACGCAAGTGCCGGGCGTCGTCGATTCGGCCGCACCGGTCAATCCATCCGCGCAACAGCAGCAGGTTCAGGCTCAGCAAGCTGCGCAGCCCGCCCCAGCCCCGGCCCCCGCTCCGGCGCAGCAACAGCAGTACGCGCAGCAGCAACAGGCGCCGGCCGCACCTCAGGCGCAGTACGCGCAACAACCCGGGCCGCAAGCAGCGCCCCAGTACGCGCAGCAGCCGGCGCCACAAGCCGCTCATTGCTCGACTTGCGGCACGGTCGTCGCGATCTCGGCGGTTCGGCATGAAGGACATGGCACCGGTATTGGCGCGGTCGGCGGCGCGGTGGCCGGTGGCGTCGTCGGCAACCAGTTCGGGGCCGGCGGCGGGCGTACCGCGATGACGCTGCTCGGCGCGCTCGGCGGCGGGCTCGCCGGCAACTCGGTCGAAAAACATTTGCGCAGCACCACGTCGTATTCGGTGCGCGTGCACATGGAAGACGGCAAGACGCGCTACTTCACCTATCACGAGGCGCCGCCGTTCCACGACGGCGAGCGCGTGCGCGTCCAGAACGGCGGTCTCGTCGCCGACTGAGATCGGCCGCGTCACTCTGGCGCGCCACTCCCGTCAACGCAGCCATGAAAAAGGGCGATTCCATCGGAATCGCCCTTTCTTTGCAGTTCATGAACCAGTTCGAATGCGCGTTCAATAATCCGCGTCTTCGATCCACGCCGCCTGAATCGCTTCGAGGATCTTTTCGCTGGAGCGGTTCGGATCGTCGTCGAAGCCTTCGAGCTCCATCACCCAGCGATGCAGGTCGGTGAAACGCACCTGCTGCGGATCGACATCCTGATGCTTGTCGGTCAGAGCCATCGCGATTTCTTGCGTATCGGTCCACTTCATGGCGGCGCCCTCCTGTTAGTGGTTTTCCTTCGCGTGATTGATCGAGTAACGCGGAATTTCGACGACCAGATCCTGCTCGTCCGGCATGATCGCCTGGCACGACAGGCGCGAAGCCGGTTCGAGCCCCCATGCCTTGTCCAACAGATCGTCCTCGTCTTCCTCGGACGGCGTCAAGGCGGCGAAACCCTCACGCACGATCACGTGACAGGTCGTGCATGCGCACGACTTCTCGCACGCATGCTCGATTTCGATACCGTTATCGAGCAGGTTGTCGCAGATGCTCTTGCCGGGAACGGCGTCGATCAGCGCGCCTTCCGGGCACAGTTCGACGTGAGGCAGCACAACGATTTGAGGCATACAGTTTCCGTTTGGGTCTGAGGCACAGCGGCTGCCAGCAATGCCGCGTGCAGGCTCCGTACCATTTTACTGGCGCCGCGCGGACTTTTTAAGTCCAGCCGGCGCGCTCCGGTGATTCGTGCGACGTTCGCGGTTCGTTCGCCCGTTCAGATCTCGTCGAGCTTGCGGCCCGACAGCGCGCGGCGAATCCCCTTGTTCATGCGGCGCGCGGCGAATTCGTCGGTGCCTTCGGCGAGCGCCTTCGTCGCGGCTTCGATCGCGCCGACGTCCTCGCCCGGGGCGACGTTGCGCAGCGCGGCGAGCAGCGTGTCGAGTTCGGCGCGTTCACTGTCGTCGAGCAGCTCGGCGTCGGCGGCGAGCGCCGCGTCGGTCGCTTCGACGAGACGCTGCGCTTCGACCTGCGCCTCGCGCAGAGCGCGCGCCCGCATATCGATTTCAGCGGTCGAAAAGCTGTCTTCGAGCATGCGCGCGATGTCGTCATCGGCGAGCCCATACGAAGGCTTCACGACGACCGACGCCTCCACGCCCGACGCGAGCTCGCGCGCGAACACGGACAGCAGGCCGTCGGCGTCGACCTGATAGGTCACGCGAATGCGCGCGGCGCCCGCGGCCATCGGCGGAATGCCGCGCAGCTCGAAGCGCGCGAGCGAACGGCAATCGCTGACGAGCTCGCGCTCGCCCTGGACGACGTGAATCGCCATCGCGGTCTGACCGTCCTTGAAGGTCGTGAAATCCTGCGCGCGCGCGACTGGAATCGTCGAGTTGCGCGGAATGATCTTCTCGGTGAGACCACCCATCGTCTCGACGCCGAGTGACAGCGGAATCACGTCGAGCAGCAGCCACTCGTCGCCTTCCGCGCCGCGATTGCCGGCCAGCAGATCGGCCTGGATGGCCGCGCCGAGCGCGACGACCTGGTCCGGATCGAGATTGACGAGCGGCGCCTGGCCGAAGAACGCCTCGACCGCGCGGCGGATCACCGGCATGCGCGTCGCGCCGCCAACCAGCACGACACCCTTGATCTCCTTCGTGGTGACCTTCGCGTCGCGCAGCGCCTTCTTCGTCGGACCCAGCGTGCGTTGCACCAGCTCGGCCGTGATGGTCTCGAAAGTGGCTTCGTCGATCGTCAGATCGAGCGCGGTGCCGTTGGAAAGCGCGAGCTTGAGATCAGCCTGCGGCGCGCTCGACAACGCCTCCTTGGCCTCGCGCACGCTATCGAGCAGCAGGCGCACGTCGTGCGGCGCGAGCGTCTGCGGCGCGATGCCGGCCTGTTCGAGCACATGGCGGTACAGCGCATGATCGAAGTCGTCGCCGCCGAGCGCGGAATCGCCGCCCGCCGCCAGCACTTCGAACACGCCCTTGGTGAGCTTAAGAATGGACAAGTCGAAGGTGCCGCCGCCGAGGTCGTAGACCGCGTACAGACCTTCGGCGCCGTTGTCGAGACCGTAGGCGATCGCGGCCGCGGTCGGTTCGTTCAGCAGACGCAGCACGTTCAGCCCCGCGAGGCGCGCGGCGTCTTTCGTCGCCTGGCGCTGCGCTTCGTCGAAGTATGCGGGCACCGTGATCACCGCGCCGACCAGTTCGTCGCCGAGCGTGTCTTCGGCGCGCTGGCGCAGCGTCGCGAGAATTTCAGCCGATACTTCCACCGGGCTCTTCACGCCGTCCACAGTACGGATCTGCACCATGCCGGGTGCATCGATGAAGTCGTACGGCGCGTTTTCGGCGCCCTCCACCTCGGCCTTGCCGCGGCCCATGAAGCGCTTGACCGACACGATCGTGTTGCGCGGGTCGCTGGCGGCCTCGGCCTTCGCCCGGCGGCCGATGCGACGGCCGCCCTGTTCCAGGTAGCGCACCACCGAGGGCAGCAGCACGTGCCCGTCTTCGTCGGGCAGCACATCGGGCAGGCCGCTGCGCACGGCGGCGACGAGGGAGTTGGTGGTGCCGAGATCGATACCGACCGCCAGACGCCGCTGGTGAGGCGCCGGTGCCATGCCGGGTTCGGAGATTTGCAGTAAGGCCATCTGGATCTTCTCGGGGACGTTGTGCCCCGTCCTGAATGTTCGCGTTGCTGGGGGTGATGCCACGGCTCGCGGCCGCTCTGGTTTTTGTTTGTCGCTTGCTACATCGCTGCCTGCCGGTGCTGCTTCGGCGTGTTGCTGCTTGCCGGCGCCGCGCTTTTTGCGCGCGCCGCACGAAACCGGGCTAGCCTTCGAGCCGCTCGATCTGCGCGTCGATTTCCGACGCGACGCGTTCGATGAACATCATCTGCCGCACCGCCTCGGCCGCCGCCTGATTCGCACCGCTATCGAGCGATGCGCCGAGCTTGTCGAAGCGCTGACGTTCCTCGTCGCGCAACTCGATGAGCAACGCGTCGAGCGCGTCGACGTTCTTCGCCGCGGCCGCGTCCTCGATGTTCTCGCGCCACTCCATCTGCTGCATCAGGAACGCGGGCTCCATCGCCGTGTTGTTCTCCGCGCCGACGTTGATGCCGCGCAGCGACAGCAGATAGGTCGCGCGCTTGAGCGGATCGCGCAGCGTCTGATACGCCTCGTTCGCGCGCGTCGCCCATTGCATCGCGATACGCTTTTGCGCATCGCCGGCCGCCGCGAAGCGGTCCGGATGCACCTGCGCCTGCACGGTGCGGTACGCGTGATCGAGCGTGCTCGCGTCGAGCGCGAATTGCGCCGGCAGACCAAACAGATCGAAGTGGCTGTCGTTCAGCGATGCCATCGGATGAAAGTCCGTTGATGAAAACCTGGTGTGGAAACGTTGGGCCGTGTCAGGCGTGAGCGCTTCACGCGCGCACGGATCAAACTAAAAAGGCGGCCCGCGCCGCCTTTGATCCGCCGCACGCGGAAAGTAACGAATCTAGACTCGGAACGACTCGCCGCAGCCGCATTCGTCTTTCACGTTCGGGTTGTTGAACTTGAAGCCTTCGTTCAGCCCTTCGCGCGCGAAGTCGAGCTCCGTGCCGTCGATATACGCGAGACTCTTCGGGTCGACCACGACCTTCACGCCGCCTGTCTCGAACACCTGATCTTCCGGCGCGAGTTCGTCCACGTACTCGAGCTTGTAGGCGAGGCCCGAGCAACCGGTGGTGCGCACGCCGACGCGCAACCCAATGCCTTTACCACGGCGGGTCAGATACTTCTGGACGTGCTGTGCTGCCTTTTCGGTCAACGTAATTGCCATAACGTTTCTCAGTTGCCGGTGTGCTTGGCGCGCGTGTTCGCGCCGCGCTCACCGGTCGCTTCGTTCTTACCTTGTTGCTGCTCAGGCGGCCTTGCCGTCTTCGGCGACCGCCGCTTCGCCGTGGCGCTGCTTGTAGTCGGCGACTGCTGCCTTGATCGCATCTTCCGCGAGGATCGAGCAGTGGATCTTCACCGGCGGCAGTGCCAGTTCTTCGGCGATCTGCGTGTTCTTGATCGACATGGCCTGGTCTAGCGTCTTGCCCTTCACCCACTCGGTGACGAGCGAGCTCGACGCAATGGCGGAGCCGCAGCCGTAGGTCTTGAACTTCGCGTCTTCGATGATGCCGTCCGCGCCGACGCGGATCTGCAGTTTCATCACGTCGCCGCAGGCCGGCGCACCGACCATGCCGGTACCGACCGTGTCGTCGTCCTTGGCGAAGGAACCGACGTTGCGCGGGTTTTCGTAGTGGTCGAGGACCTTGTCGCTATAAGCCATGATTACACTCCTTGATTCG
Organism: Paraburkholderia youngii; assembly: GCF_013366925.1. Lineage (NCBI taxonomy): Bacteria > Pseudomonadati > Pseudomonadota > Betaproteobacteria > Burkholderiales > Burkholderiaceae > Paraburkholderia > Paraburkholderia youngii. Next base: position 4,094,531 of record NZ_JAALDK010000001.1, on the reverse strand, counting down.
TTTCAACCTGCAATCCGATGAACGTTCGATGTCGGTTTCGTTCAGCGGGCGCGTCAGTGCGCGGCCCACTGGATGGTCGACAGATCGATGCCGTCCTTGTGCATTTCCCACAGCGGCGACAAATCGCGCAGCTTGGAAATCTTCGTCTTCAGCAGGTTGATCACGTAGTCGATTTCCTGCTCGGTCGTGAAGCGTCCCACCGTGAAGCGGATCGAGCTGTGCGCCAGTTCGTCGTTGCGGCCGAGCGCGCGCAGCACGTACGACGGCTCCAGCGACGCCGACGTGCACGCCGAACCCGACGACACCGCGACGTCCTTCACCGCCATGATCAGCGATTCGCCTTCGACGAAATTGAAGCTGATGTTCAGGTTGTGCGGCACACGCTTTTCCATGTCGCCGTTCACATACACTTCCTCGATTTCCGACAAGCCTTTGAGCAAACGGTCACGCAGCATGCGGATGCGCTCGTTTTCGGTCGCCATCTCTTCACGCGCGATACGGAACGCTTCGCCCATGCCGACGATCTGGTGCGTCGCGAGCGTGCCCGAACGCATACCGCGCTCGTGGCCGCCGCCGTGCATCTGCGCCTCGATCCGGATGCGCGGCTTGCGACGCACGTACAGCGCGCCGATGCCCTTCGGGCCGTAGGTCTTGTGAGCCGAGAACGACATCAGGTCGACCTTCAGCTTCTGCAGATCGATCTGGATCTTGCCGGTGGCCTGCGCCGCGTCGACGTGGAAAATGATGCCCTTTTCACGCGTGATCTCGCCGATCGCCTCGATGTCCTGGATCACGCCGATCTCGTTGTTGACCGACATCACCGACACCAGAATCGTGTCCGGGCGCAGCGCCGCCTTGAATGCGTCGAGGTCGATCAGACCGTCGTCCTTGACATCCAGATAGGTGACTTCGAAGCCTTCTCGCTCGAGTTCGCGGGTGGTGTCCAGCACGGCCTTGTGCTCGGTCTTCACCGTGACGATGTGCTTGCCCTTGCTCTTGTAGAAGTGCGCGGCACCTTTCAGAGCGAGGTTGTCCGACTCCGTCGCACCCGAGGTCCAGATGATTTCGCGCGGATCGGCGTTCACGAGCGCTGCGACCTGCTCGCGCGCTTCCTCGACCGCGCGTTCGGCGTTCCAGCCATAAGCGTGGCTACGCGACGCGGGGTTACCGAACTGTTCACGCAGATACGGGATCATCTTGTCCACCACACGCGGATCGATCGGCGTCGTGGCGCTGTAGTCCATGTAGATGGGCAGATGGAGAGAGTCGTTGTTCATCAATTGCTCCGGGGACGTCATGTGCTCTGGCTTCTGAATTCGATATGGGGCTGCGGCGAAGGATTTTTATCGCGTGCCGCGCTTCACGAACCGGCCATGTTGAAAACGGAATTGGGACCCTTGGGCGCCACGCGGACGGGTTCGACCGCCGGCGCGTCGCTGCGCCTGTCGCGCAGCACCGCCGGCGCGCCTTCGCGCGAACGCTGCTGGTCGACCAGATCCTTTAGCGAAACCGAATCGAGGTATTCGACCATTTTCTGGTTCAGCGTCGACCACAGCTCATGCGTCATGCAGTGGCCATCGTGCTGCTTGGTGCCTTCGCACGTGCCCTTGCCGCCGCACTGGGTGGCGTCGAGCGGCTCGTCGACCGCGATGATGATGTCGGCCACCGTCACCTCCTCGGCACGGCGCGCGAGATTGTAGCCACCGCCCGGTCCGCGCACGGACTCGACGATTTCATGACGGCGCAGCTTGCCAAACAGCTGCTCGAGATACGACAGGGAGATGTGTTGGCGCTGGCTGATACCCGCAAGCGTCACCGGGCCCTGCTCCTGGCGCAACGCCAGGTCGATCATCGCCGTGACGGCGAAACGGCCTTTCGTGGTGAGTCTCATATGATGTGGGAACCGCAATTCTCGACAAGTTTTGTCAAGTATAAATACATGACCGATTTAGTCAAGTATGGGCGGCAAATTTTGTGTCATCTGCTTAATTGATCACCATACTTCGACGCCAGATTCATATGCGCGGCACACGCGGCATGAGGCTGCCGTTGTCACCCGAGGCATTCGCCCGCGCTCTTCGCCCGATACCTACGCGAGCAACTGCGGGCGCAGCGCGGCGATCAGCCCGCGGCAGGCTGCTTCGCACTGATCGAGCACCAACTCGAAGCCTTCCGCGCCGCCGAAATACGGATCGACGACCTCTCGCGCGCCGCTCCAGCGGCCATCCGACTCCGGCACGAACTCCATCAGCAGACGGATCTTGTCACGCTGAGAAGGCGGACACAGTTGCCGCAACGCGGCGACGTTGCGGTCGTCCATTGCAATCAGCAGATCGAAGCGCTCGAAGTCCGCGACCGTGATCTGTCGGCCGCGCAGCGCGTCGAGGGCATAGCCGCGCTGGCGCGCCGCGTGTTGTGCGCGTTCGTCGGGCGGCGCGCCGATGTGCCAATCGCCGGTGCCGGCCGAATCGATCAGAATGCGATCCGCGAGCTTTGCCTCGTCGACCAGATGACGCATCACGCCCTCCGCCGTCGGTGAACGGCAGATATTCCCGAGGCAAACGAAACAGATGGACACAGTTTTCATCAGGGATTCTTCGGCGCTCCAGGCGCCGCGCGTGAGGTCATCAGACAGTCAGCAGACTGCGCCGCGATTATACAAACCTCGACGGATTCGCGCCGGGCGTGGTACAGCCGCCGCGGCTGCCTACGATGCCTTCGGCCAGCGGGGTCGCCGCGGCGGCAGGCATCGGTTTAGCCGGCAATGCCGACGCTGTGTCGATCATGCCGTATGACACCGCGCGTGCGAGTTCGGCGGTCAGATGGTTGGCATCGAGCGGCATCTGCGAAGCGCGCGAAGAGGTTTGGCCGCTGACGTGCAGATAGGCGAGCACCGCGAGCGACACAACGATGGCCAGAGGCCAGTACACCGATATTGTCTTTTTCATGATGTGTTTTCCAATTAGGGGCGCATGAGCTTTTGGCCCACTATGCCCAGCCGAAATGCTATAGGAATTCACAATCAGGAAAAACCCGCGCCCAAGGGATACATCGTTGCTCGAAATGGAACAGTCAATTGACAGGTCTTCCACGAGCGATTGCGCAATCGCTGGCACGAAAAAGAAGACCTTACAAACTCATACAAAGCCGCCGCGACGGAAAGCGATAATGATGGTCTTATTCTTACATCGACATTTCTTTGCACTTGCAACTGGTCCCACAAAATGAAACACATTGCACCTCTCGCTGGCCTCGTGGCCGCCGCGCTGCTCGGCGGCTGCGCGGTCTATCCCGACGGCACGCCGATGTATGGCAACGGCTACGGCGCCTATAGCGGCTATGACGATTACGCGCCGGGCGTAGCGGTCGTGCCGCAGTCCAATGTGTACCTCGGCTACAGCGATTACGGTCCGGGACACTACTACGGCCCGCCGCCGGGCCGTGGCTTCCGCGGTCATCCGGGCGACAACGACCACGACAATCACGGCAACGATCGTGGCAACAATGGTGGCGGTCCTGGACAGCCGCACGGCGGGCCACCGCCGCAGGGCGCAGCGGGCGGTCCGCACGGCCCGAGCGGGACGAATGGCGGCCCGCGCCCCGGCGCAGGGAGCTCGCCGCCGGCGCAGCCGCAGCCGCAGCCGCAAGCAGGCAACGGCGGACGGGGCAACGAGTGGGTGAGAAATGCGCCTGCCCGTCGCCCGGGGCAACCGACGGAACATTGAGGACCGTCCGACGTCGAGCTAGTCCCGCCCACGCCCACGATGACAGCTGTGTGAGCGCGCAGCCGTCAAACCACTCCCACTGCCGCCGGCTCAGCCAATATGGCTGCGCTGCGCCGCATACAACTCCCGGAACGTACGACCCACCGGCGCCGGCATGTCGCGCGTATCGGTCCAGCCCGCGCCGCCGAGCGGCAGCTTTGCAATCGACCGGTTGCGCCCACCCATGCGCTCCAGCACGCGCACGGCGAGTTTCGTAAAGAGCGCATAGGCATCGGGATGCAGCGCGAGCCAACCCCACACCGCCAACCCGGCGCGCTCCTTCCACGGCCGCAGGTGTCGCTCCATCTGCTTTTCGCGCAGCTTGCGCAACAGGTCGGACAATGGGATACCGACCGGGCACACGCTGTTGCATTCGCCGCACAACGTTGCTGCTTGCGGCAAATCGAGCGCCTTGTCGATGCCGACATAGCTCGGCGTCAGCACCGAGCCCATCGGCCCCGGATACACCCACCCGTACGCATGTCCGCCGACCTTCTGATACACCGGGCAATGATTCATACACGCGCCGCAGCGGATGCAGCGAAGCATCTCCTGAAAGTCTCCGCCGATCAGCCCAGTTCGGCCACCGTCGACGAGCACCACGTACATATGCTCTGGCCCGTCCTGATCACCCGCGCCACGCGGCCCGGTCAGCACCGAAAAATAGTTCGAGGTGGCCTGGCCGGTTGCCGAACGCGGCAGCAGGCGCATCGCTGTCGCGAGATCCTCGAGCGTCGGCAACACCTTCTCGATGCCGGTGACAGCGACGTGCACGCGCGGCATCACCGTGCACATGCCCTCGTTGCCCTCGTTGGTCACGACCACCACCGAGCCCGTTTCCGCGATGATGAAATTGCCGCCCGTCACGCCCATGTCCGCGCTCAGAAAATGCGGCCGCAGCATCTCGCGCGCCTCGCGCGTCATCTCGGGAATCTCGGTGAGCCGCGGCCGGCCGTGGGTCTTCGCGAACAGATCGGCGATCTCGTCTTTATCCTTGTGAACGACCGGCGCGATGATGTGGCTCGGCGGCTCGTTGTCGTTGATCTGCAGGATGTATTCGCCGAGATCGGTTTCGATCGACTGCACGCCCATCTGCCCGAGCACTTCGTTCAGGCGCATTTCCTCGGTGACCATCGACTTGGTCTTGATCACCTTCTTTACGTCGTGCTTGCGCGCGATGTCGCCGACGAGCCGCGCAGCCTCCTGCGTGGTCTCCGCGAATAGCATCGTCACGCCGCGCCGGGTCGCCTCGCGCTCGAAGGTTTCGAGCCACACGTCGAGATTCTCGAGCGCGCGATTGCGACGCTCCTTGAGCGCCGCGCGGGTCGTGGGAAAGTCGATCGCGGTGATCGCGCTGGCGCGCGCCGACACGAACTTCGTAGACAGTTTGGTCAGGTTCTGCTGCAGGCGCTGGTCGGCGAGTTTCTGACCGGCGCGAGCCTTGAACTGCATCGATTGGACTTGCATGGCGGCCCTGAGGAGATCGGATTGAAAACGCGCGGCGCATCCGCGCGCGACGCAATGCGTGAAAGACGCGAGAGACGCGAGAGACGCGAGAGACGCGACGCGAACAATCGCCGTGTTCGCCGCGCGGGGCTTACACGTCGCCGGCCAGCACCTGCGCGATATGCAGCACGCGCGTCGTGGAGTCGCCCTGGCGGCGCAGCCGCCCTTCGATATTCAACATGCAGCCGAGGTCGCCGAGCACGACCGTACCGGCACCGCTCGCGGCGATGTTGGCGCACTTTTCGTCGACGATCGCGGTCGAGATATCGCCGTACTTGACCGCGAACGTGCCGCCGAAGCCGCAGCAATGCTCGCAGCCGTTCATTTCGGTGACCGCGACGCCGACCTGCGCGAGCAGTTCGCGCGGCTGCGCCTTCACGCCCAGTTCCCGCAGGCCCGAGCATGAGTCGTGATAAGTCACCTGTCCTGCGAACTCGCCCGGTTGCAGCTGCACCTTCGCGACGTTGACGAGGAAGTCCGTCAGTTCGAACACCTTGCCGCGCAGGCGGCCGAAACGGTTCATCAGTTCGGGATCGTCGCGGAACAAGTCGCCGTAGTGCGCGCGGATCATGCCGCCGCACGAGCCCGACGGCACGACCACGTAGTCGAACTGTTCGAACTCGCGCAGCGTTTTCTCAGCGAGTTCGCGCGCGAGCCGGCGGTCTCCGGAGTTGTACGCGGGTTGCCCGCAACAGGTTTGCGCAGGCGGCACCATGACCTCGAAACCGGCGCCTTCGATCAGCTTGATGACCGAAAAACCGATCTCGGGACGCATCAGGTCGATCAGGCACGTGACGAACAATCCGACTCGCATGAGCCCTCCTTTCGGGGAAACGTCCCTGATTATCCGCTGTTTGCTGGTGCAATACCAACGGCCGGAAGGCATAGGAAGCAGCACCGTCGGATTGGAAGCGCGCCTCGAGGCGCGTTCGCTTTTTTCACAATACGAGATACAATCAGTTTTCGCTGTTTGACGCATCCACCGATTCTCATATGAGCGATACGAACCCGGATCCCAAAACCTCGATCCAGGTGATCGAACGCATGATGCGCCTGCTCGACGCACTGGCGGCACATAGCGACCCGGTCAGCCTGAAAGAATTGGCCCTCCGCACGGAGCTGCACCCATCCACCGCGCACCGGATCCTGAACGATATGGTGATGTGCCGGCTGGTCGACCGTTCGGACCCCGGCACCTACCGTCTCGGCATGCGCCTCCTTGAACTCGGCAATCTCGTCAAGGCGCGCCTGTCCGTGCGCGACGCGGCGCTCACGCCGATGCGCGAGCTGCACCGTCAGACCGGGCAGACTGTGAACCTGTCGGTACGTCAGGGCGACGAAATCGTCTATATCGAACGCGCGTATTCGGAGCGCTCGGGCATGCAGGTGGTGCGGGCGATCGGCGGGCGCGCGCCGCTCCATCTGACTTCGGTCGGCAAGCTGTTCCTCGCCGCCGACGAAGCCACCCGCGTGCGTGCCTACGCAACCCGCACCGGTCTGTCGGGCCACACGCAAAACAGCATCACCGATCTCGCGAAACTCGAGCGCGAGCTGTCGCATGTGCGCCAGCAGGCCTGCGCGCGCGACAACGAGGAACTGGAGTTGGGCGTGCGCTGCATCGCCGCCGGCATCTACGACGATACGGGCAAGCTGGTCGCGGGGCTGTCGCTGTCGGCGCCGGCCGATCGCTTGCAGGATTCTTGGCTGGGGCAGTTGAGCCAGACCGCGTTGATGATTTCGGAGTCGCTAGGCTACCGGCCGCAGGCGCAGCAGGATCATTCGCACGGCTCGCACGGCTCGCACAGTTCGCACGGCCAGCATTCGTAGGCCGCACGCACAGGGGCCGCCTGACCGCCGTTGCACCGTTGCGCTCGCCGTTTTCGACACCAACGAAAAAAGCCTCGCATCCGCGAGGCTTTTTCTTGGCACCACAACTGCAGGCGGCCAGAATACGATCGGCTGACTAATCGTTCTGGCTTCAGGTACCGGGACCGCCGGCATCGGCGCTCGTGATACGCGTCTGGTCGCCGCCGTTGTCGAGCCATGTACGCAGACGCGTCGCGTCCGCGAAACGCGAGTACTTGCCCGACGAATCGAGCAGCACCAGGATCATCGGCCGGCCGTGGATGGTCGCCTGCATCACGAGACACTCACCCGCTTCGTTGATGAAGCCGGTCTTCTGCAGACCGATGTCCCACGTCGGGTTGCGCACCAGCGCGTTCGTGCTGTTATACGCGAGCGTGCGCTTGCCGGTGTACACCTCGTAGCTGTGATCGGTCGAGAACTTGCGGATCAGCGGGTACTGATACGCCGCGTTGACCATCTTCACCAGATCGCGCGCGCTCGACACATTCATGCTCGTCAAACCGGTCGGGTTCTCGAAGTGCGTGTCGTTCATGCCGAGTTGCCTGGCCTTCGCGTTCATGGCCGCAAGGAACGCCGGGCGGCCGCCCGGGTAGTAGCGCGACAACGCCGCCGCCGCGCGGTTTTCCGACGCCATCAGCGCGATGTGCAGCATGTCTTCGCGCGACAGCACCGAGCCCACCGCCAAACGCGAACCGGTGTTCTTCTCGTAGTCGCGGTCTTCGTCGGTGACTTCGAGTTGGTCGGTCATCGGCTCTTTCGAATCGAGCACCACCATCGCGGTCATCAGCTTGCTGATCGATGCGATCGGTACCACAGCACGCGAGTTCTTGTCGAACAGCGTCTCACCGCTGTTCTGGTCGATCACGTAGGCGACGCTCGAGCGCAGCATCAGCGCGTCCGGCGTCTCGTGCAAACCAAACGCCTGGCCGACGCTCGGCTGGCGCGGCTCGTACGCGACGCGTCGCATCACCGAATGGTGCCGGCCGTTCGCCGCGAACGTCACGCGCTTGCGTTTGACGCCGGCGCGCGGCGCATCTTCGTCTGCGGCAGCGGCTTTCACGGCCTCGCCCTTGCCGGCTTTCGCTGCCTCAGCTTTGCCGGCTTTCGCCGCACGGCTCGACACTTTGTCGGTGGCGGCCGCTTGCGCCGGCTTTTTGGCGGTTTTTGCGTGTGTGGAAGTTTTTGCGGATGCAGCAGACGTAGCTGCAAAAGTGCTGACAGGCGTAGCGAACGCCGCTGCGACGGCCAGCGAGACGGCCACCGACAGAGCGGTGCTGCGCGCCGCGCCGTGGAGCGCCTTTAGCGACGAAAACATGTCGGTTTTCATGGGTGTTCGATAGGGAGCGGCGAGAGGTTTCCGCAAGTGTAGTAAAGCAACGAAAAATTAGCAATTTGAAGCACTTATACGCGGTCCTTAAACCGGCTTGTCAGGTCCGATCGCGAAAACACGAATAAGTGCCGCGCCTCGATCGAAAAAACGATCGTCGCCAGCAAGCCTCGCCATTGCTGCCGCCCAGCCCAACCGAGCAGATCCTTGCAGGATAACGGCAATTTTGAGACAACCTTGATCCGGGGAAATACTGTCAGAGCGCCGGCGGAAACTACTGCGCTGCGCCATGAGGGCGTTGCGAGCGGGCGAGAGACTTTTAAGTGTCTGACGAAAGTCGCCAACGCGCGTTCGACTACCTTCGTTCTTTAACGTTCCTTGCCATCGGGTGGTTTACATCGAATTGATGATGATCGGTTTTTTCAGGGGCGAATCGCTGCGATGCACCCCCTCTCAGCCCCGCATAAAGGCTTTGACGGCGAAAAATAATTTCCCGACCGCCTCTTACGGGGGTCGTTTATCTCGCACCAGCTAGGTGCAGCGACTCAATCGTTCCGCGTCATATTAATGACATGCCTACTGCATAACCTCTTGTTTTATCGGCGTTTTCTTAACATTGTGCGACGCACAAAAAACGCTTGACATTCCTTGTGGCCATCCTAAAATGGGAACCATTGCTGCGATGCACAATACATCGCGGCCCAGGCGGACGATCAATCGGCGTCTTGCCACCCACCCAATGCGGTCCGCACAGACCGGCCGCGATCCAGGAGCGTAAACCATGACTCTGCTGACCCCTGAGCAATTCGCCGCAGCCCAGAAAGCCAACTTCGAAACCCTGTTCGGCCTGACGACCAAAGCATTTGAAGGCGTCGAAAAGCTGGTAGAGCTGAACCTGCAAGTTGTGAAGTCGACGCTCGCCGAAAGCCAGGAAAATGCCCAACGCGCGCTGTCCGTGAAGGACGCGCAGGAACTGCTGGCACTGCAAGCAAGCCTCGCGCAGCCGGTGGCTGAAAAGGCGCTGTCGTATGGCCGCCACGTGTACGAAATCGTTTCGGCAACGCAAGGTGAATTCACCCGCGTCGCGGAAGCGCAATTCGAAGAGCAAAACCGCAAGGTTCAGGCGCTCGTCGAAAACGTCGCCAAGAACGCACCGGCTGGTTCGGAAACCGCTGTCGCCGTGATGAAGTCGGCTATCACCGCCGCCAACACCACGTACGAAACGGTCCACAAGGCAACCCGTCAGGCTGTCGAAATCGCCGAAAGCAACTTCAATGCAGCTGCAACGGCCGCTTCGAAGGCAGCTTCGCAAGCCGCTGCGCAAGCATCGCGCGCTGCCGCCAAGAAGGCAGTCTAAGCTTCACGCATCAACACGCCAGGCGTTAAACACCTGGCGTCGTTTCACGCCGGCCCAGCCTACGCGCTGCGCCGGCGTTATCGCAAGCAACAGCGTCGTGCCGTTGCCGCTTATACGGTTTGATTGGCCGAACGCTCCGATACGTTGCAATGGACGTATCGTTTGCCCGGCCGCCAAGCCGGGATTTTTTTGCCCGCCTACCGGCCGCCAGGAAAACAGAAACGGCGCGCTCCGACATGGAGCGCGCCGTTTTTCTTTGCGCCACAGCCTGACGCACTTCGCCGGGCCCGCATGTCGCCATGCATTCCCGGCGCACCGCTTTACTTCTTCTTGACGGGCGGCAGATCGGTACAGACGCCTTCATACAACTCGGCCGCCATGCCGATCGATTCGCCGAGCGTCGGATGCGGATGGATCGTCTTGCCGATATCCGTTGCGTCCGCGCCCATCTCGATCGCGAGACAGACTTCGCTGATCAGGTCGCCCGCGTTCAGACCGACGATACCGCCGCCGATCACGCGATGCGTCTCCTCATCGAACAGCAGCTTAGTGAAGCCTTCGTCGCGGCCGTTGGCGATCGCGCGGCCCGACGCGGCCCACGGGAATACCGCCTTGCCGAACTTGATGCCTTCGGCTTTCAGCTGGTCTTCCGTCTTGCCGGCCCATGCCACTTCCGGATCGGTGTATGCCACCGACGGAATCTGCATCGCGTCGAAGTACGCCTTCTCGCCATGCGCGGCTTCCGCCGCCACGTGGCCTTCGTGCACGGCCTTGTGCGCGAGCATCGGCTGACCGACGATATCGCCGATCGCGAAGATGTGCGGCACGTTCGTGCGCTGCTGATTGTCGACTTCGATGAAGCCGCGATCCGTCACCGCGACCCCGGCCTTTTCCGCGCCGATCCGCTTGCCGTTCGGCGAGCGGCCCACGGCCACCAGCACGAGATCATAGCGTTGCGGCTCGGCCGGCGCCTTCTCGCCCTCGAACGACACGTAAATACCGTCGTCCTTCGCTTCGGCCGCGACGGTCTTGGTCTTCAGCATCACGTTCGCGAACCGCTGGCTGTTGTACTTCTCCCAGACCTTGACCAGATCGCGGTCCGCGCCGGTCATCAGGCCTTCGAGCATTTCGACGACGTCGATCTGCGCGCCGAGCGTCGAGTACACGGTCGCCATTTCGAGGCCGATGATGCCGCCGCCGATCACCAGCATGCGCTGCGGAATCTGGCGTAGTTCGAGCGCGCCGGTCGAATCGACGACCCGCGGATCTTCCGGAATGAACGGCAGCTTCACCGCTTCCGAGCCCGCGGCGATGATCGCCTGCTTGAACTTGACGACCTTCTTGCCGCCCTCGGTCTGCACTTCCATGTGGTTCGGATCGACGAACGCGCCGGTGCCCGTCACCACTTCGACTTTGCGCATCTTGGCCATGCCCGCGAGACCGCCGGTCAGCTTCTTGACCACGCCCGATTTGAAATCGCGCAGCTTGTCGAGGTCGATCTGCGGCTTGCCGAACGTGATGCCGTGCGACGCGAGATCAGCCGCTTCGTCGATGACGAGCGCGGTGTGCAGCAGCGCCTTCGACGGGATACAGCCGACGTTCAGACACACGCCGCCGAGCGTCGGATAACGCTCGACCAGCACGGTCTTCATGCCGAGGTCGGCGGAGCGGAACGCGGCCGAATAGCCACCGGGGCCCGAACCGAGCACGAGCATGTCGCACTCGATGTCCGCACTGCCCGAATAGCTGCCGGCCTGCGGCGCCGGTGCGGCGGCCTTCGGCGCGGCAGGCGCCGGCGCGGGCGCCGCCTTTTCAGGTTCCTTCGCTGCCGGGGCGGCCGCGGCCGCGCCGCCCGCCGCTGCCTCGACGAGCGCGATCACCGTGCCCTGCGAAACCTTGTCGCCCGGCTTGATGCGCACTTCCTTGACGGTGCCGGCGGTGTCGCTCGGCACTTCCATCGACGCCTTGTCGGATTCGAGCGTCAGCAGCGACTGCTCCTGCTCGATGACGTCGCCCGGCTTGATGTTGACTTCGATAACGTCGACGTCCTTGAAGTCACCGATGTCCGGCACTTTTACTTCGACGAGACTCATGGTGTCCCCTTCTCTTATTGATCGATGATGAGCGGCGCGTTCGGCGCGCCTGGCGCACGCGAACGCGCGGACGGCGCGACGCGGATCGTTCGGAACTATCCGCGCCCGCGCCGGCGGACCTCATCAGCCGGTCAAAGAATCACACGCCGGAAATCGGCAAGAATCGAACCGAGGTATGCGTTGAAGCGCGCGGCTTCCGCTCCGTCGATCACGCGATGGTCGTACGACAGCGACAGCGGCATGGTCAGGCGCGGCTCGAACTGCTTGCCGTCCCACACCGGCTTCATCGCGCTGCGCGACAGGCCGAGAATCGCGACTTCAGGCGCATTGATGATCGGCGTGAAGTGCGTGCCGCCGATACCGCCCAGCGACGAGATCGAGAAGCAGCCACCCTGCATCTGGTCCGGCTTCAGCTTGCCTTCGCGCGCGGCCTTCGACAGGTCGGCCATTTCCTTCGCGATGTCGACGAGACCCTTCTTGTCCGCGTCGCGAATCACCGGAACGACGAGGCCGTTCGGCGTGTCCGCGGCAAAACCGATGTGGTAGTACTGCTTGAACACCAGGTTGTCGCCGTCGAGGCTCGCGTTGAAAGTCGGGAATTTCTTCAGGGCCGCCACGCAGGCCTTGATCACGAACGCGAGCATCGTGAACTTGACGCCCGCCTTTTCGTGTTCCTTGTTCAGCTTTACGCGCAGCGCTTCGAGCTCGGTGATGTCCGCTTCGTCGTTGTTCGTGACGTGCGGGATCATGACCCAGTTGCGATGCAGGTTCGCGCCCGAGATCTTCTTGATGCGCGACAGCGGCTTCGGATCGATCGGACCGAACTTCGTGAAGTCGACCTTCGGCCACGGCAGCAGATTCAGTTCGCCACCGCCGGCGGCCGGCGCGGCGGCTCCTGCCGGCGCCGCGCGCTGGCCGGTCATCACGCCCTTCACGAACGCGGTCACGTCGGCCTGCGTAATGCGGCCCTTCGGACCCGTGCCCTTCACCTGGCTCACGTCGACGCCGAGTTCGCGCGCGAACTTGCGCACCGACGGCGAAGCGTGGCTCGGATGACGCGTGCCGCCTTCGCCGGCCGGGATCAGCGGCGCCTGCGCGAGCGCGGACGGCGCGGCCGGTGCCGGGCTCGGCGTGGCCGGCGCGTCGGACGGCTTTTCGGCCGGTGCCTTCGCGGCCGGCGCCGGCGCGGGTGCCGGGGCAGCGCCGCCTTCCGCTTCGATCACGACGATGACCGAGCCTTCCGACACGGTATCGCCAACCTTGACCTTCACTTCCTTGACGACGCCGGCGGCCGAGCTCGGCACGTCCATCGTCGCCTTGTCGGATTCGAGCGTGACGAGCGACTGTTCCTTCTCGACGCGATCGCCGACCTTCACCGCGATCTCGATCACGGGAACGTCTTTGTAGTCGCCGATATCCGGCACCTTGATTTCCTGCACGCCGCCGCCTGCCGCCGCAGGCGCCGCGGCGGGAGCTGCCGCCGGCGCCGGTGCCGGTGCCGGTGCCGGTGCGGGCGCAGGAGCTGCCGCCGGCGCGGGCGCCGCGGCAGCCGCGTTGGCGCCTTCCAGCACGACGATCAGCGTGCCTTCGGACACCGCATCGCCGACCTTGACCTTCACTTCCTTGACGACGCCGTCAGCCGAGCTCGGCACGTCCATCGTCGCCTTGTCGGACTCCAGCGTAACGAGCGATTGCTCTTTTTCGACGGTGTCACCCGCCTTTACCAGCACCTCGATCACAGGGACGTCCTTGTAATCGCCGATGTCCGGCACCTTGACTTCGATCGCTTGACTCATTGTTAGTGTCTCCTGGGCCGCGCACGCCGCCTGCCCCTCGCGACGAGGAGCAGGCGCGTGCATCGTGGCACACGGGTGATGCCTTAGACGGTCATCGGGTTGGGTTTGGCGGGATCAAGGTTGTACTTCTTGAGCGCCTCGGCGACCACCTTGCGTTCGATCGTGCCTTCGTCCGCCAGCGCGTTGAGCGCGGCGACCGTGACCCAGTAGCGATCGACTTCGAAGAAGTGACGCAGCTTCTCGCGCGTGTCCGAACGACCGTAGCCGTCGGTGCCCAGCACCACGAACTTCTGCGGCACGAACGCGCGGATCTGCTCGGTCAGCGCACGCACGTAGTCGGTCGATGCGATGACCGGACCCGGCGCATCCTTCAGCAGCTTCTCGACGTGCGACAGCTTCTTCTCTTCGGTCGGGTGCAGCAGGTTCCAGCGCTGCACTTCGTGACCTTCGCGCGCGAGCTCGGTGAAGCTCGGCACGCTCCACAGGTCGGCGTTCACGCCCCAGTCGTTCTTCAGCAGGTCGGCCGCGGCGATCACTTCGTTGAAGATCGTGCCCGCGCCCATCAGCTGCACATGCGGCGCCTTCTTATCGGCAGCGGTCTTGCTGAACGAGTACATGCCCTTGATGATGTCGGCCGCCACGCTTTCCAGCCCCGCGCCCTGCGGGATCGCCGGGTGCTCGTAGTTCTCGTTCATCACCGTGATGTAGTAATACACATCTTCCTGGTCGGCGACCATGCGGCGCAGACCGTCCTGCACGATGACCGCGAGTTCGTAGCCGAAGGTCGGGTCGTAGCTGATGCAGTTCGGCACCGAAGCCGCCCACAGCAGCGAGTGGCCGTCTTCGTGTTGCAGACCTTCGCCGTTCAGCGTCGTGCGGCCGGCCGTGCCGCCCAGCAGGAAGCCGCGCGAGCGCATGTCGCCAGCGGCCCATGCGAGGTCGCCGATGCGCTGGAAGCCGAACATCGAGTAGAAGATGTAGAACGGGATCATGATCTCGCCGTGCGTCGAGTACGACGTCGCGGCCGCGATCCAGTCGGCCATGCCGCCGGCTTCGTTGATGCCTTCCTGCAGGATCTGACCGGTTTCCGACTCACGGTAGAACATCAGCTGGTCGGAATCTTCCGGCACGTACTTCTGGCCGTCCTGATTCCAGATGCCGATCTGCCGGAACAGACCTTCCATACCGAACGTACGCGACTCGTCCGGCACGATCGGCACGACGCGCTTGCCGAGCGCCTTGTCCTTCAGCAGGATGTTCAGGATCCGCACGAACGCCATCGTCGTGGAGATCTCGCGGCCTTCGCCCGTGCCCTTCAACAGCGGCTCGAATGCCGACAGCTCCGGCACCGGCAGCGACTCGGCCTTCTGACGACGCGCCGGCAGATAGCCGCCGAGGTCCATGCGCCGCTGGCGCATGTATTCGAGTTCCTTCGAGCCTTCCTCGAAGGTCAGGTACGGCACGTCGACGATCTGCTCGTCCGTGATCGGCAGACGGAACTGGTCGCGGAACTTCTTCAGCTGCTCCACCTGCATCTTCTTCTGCTGGTGGGTGATGTTCATCGCCTGGCCGGCTTCGCCCATGCCGTAGCCCTTGATCGTCTTCGCGAGAATGACGGTCGGCTGGCCCTTCGAATTGGTCGCTTCCGTGAACGCCGCGTAGATCTTGTGCGGATCATGGCCGCCGCGGTTCAGATTCCAGATGTCGTCGTCGGACCAGTCGGCGACCAGCGCCTTCAGTTCCGGCGTGTTGAAGAAGTGCTCGCGCACGAACGCACCCGACTCAGACTTGTACGTCTGGTACTCGCCGTCGACCACTTCCATCATGCGGCGCATCAGCGCGCCCGACTTGTCGCGCGCGAAGAGGGCATCCCAGCGGCTGCCCCAGATGACCTTGATCACGTTCCAGCCGGCGCCGCGGAATTCGCTTTCGAGTTCCTGGATGATCTTGCCGTTGCCGCGCACCGGACCGTCGAGACGCTGCAGGTTGCAGTTGATCACGAACACGAGGTTGTCCAGCCGCTCGCGGCCGGCCATGCCGATCGCGCCGAGCGATTCCGGCTCGTCGGTTTCGCCGTCGCCGAGGAAGGCCCAGACCTTGCGGCCGTCGGTCTTCGCGATGCCGCGCGCCTGCAGGTACTTCATGAAGCGCGCCTGGTAGATCGCCATGATCGGGCCCAAGCCCATCGACACGGTCGGGAATTGCCAGAAGTCCGGCATCAGCCACGGATGCGGATACGACGAGATGCCCTCGCCGCCGACTTCCTGGCGGAAGTTGTCGAGCTGCTTGTCGGTCAGCCGGCCGAGCAGGAACGCGCGCGAGTAGACGCCCGGCGACGAGTGGCCCTGCACGAACACGAGGTCACCGCCGTGCTCGGCCGACGGTGCGTGCCAGAAGTGGTTGTAGCCGACGTCGTACAGCGTGGCGGCCGACGCGAACGACGCGATGTGACCACCGACGTTGGTTTCCTTGCCGGCGCGCAGCACCATCGCCATTGCGTTCCAGCGGGTGTACGAGCGGATGCGGTGTTCGATGTCCTGGTCGCCGGGGTTCTTGGCCTGGCGCGCGACCGGGATCGTGTTGATGTAAGGCGTATTGGCGGAGAACGGCAGATGTTCGCCGTGCACGCGTGCAAACTCGATCTGCTTTTCGATCAGGTAGTGGGCACGGTCAGGGCCTACAGCAGAAATCACGCCATCCAGCGCTTCCAGCCATTCGCCGGTTTCCTGGGGATCGTCGTCTTTCTCGGCGGCGACATATTTCATGACTTCGTCGGGTACAGCGGACATGCTCGTCTCCTGGATATGGGGAACGCACTTTGAACAGACCACGCGGACGCAGGATAGGCCGCGGCAGCACCGGCCGATTGTAATAAGGGTCCCGACGTCAACGCAATCAAATTTTCAAATTACGAGATCAATTCTCACAATGCGGAAAATTGCTGCAACGCAACCTGGTTTGACTGCCGTTAGACTGATCCGTCGGCTAGTTTGCGCCGATTAACTGCACTTTCCGCGCTTTTTTGCGCCATTTGTCGGGGACGTGCTGAGCTACAATGCCACGCATGTTGACCGAACGGCTTTTCTCTCGCTCGGCGCGCACCGCGGGTTCGCCGGCGGATTCGTCGCCGTCCCCGCGCTGGCACCACGGACCCTGGTGGTCGAATTCCTATTTGCTGACGCCGCTGCTGTCGATCCTGGTATTCCTGGTCGTCATGAGCCTGATTCTCTGGAGTCTGAACCGGCGCGAACAGCAGCAGCAGGAAGACACGCTGTACCGCAACGTCGCGTGGGCGCAGCAGCAGATCCGGCTGTCAATGACAGGCGCGCAGGAACAGATCCAGGCGCTCGCGCGCGACCTCGCCGCCGGCCATGCCGACGAGCATTCGTTCCAGGTGAACACCACGGACATCATGCAGGGGCACCCCGAGATCCTCTACATGAACTGGTACACCGCTCAGCAGCAGCCGCGCTGGCCCAATGCCGCGCCGCCGGTGCTCGGCCAGCGGCTCGCGCGCCCCAACGACGCGCAAATGGACGAAGCGGTCAAAGCCGGTTTCGCCGAAGCGCGCAACACGCGCCGCCAGGTGTACTCGCCGCTCATCTACGACGACCTCGGCAACGGCTTCATCACGCTGCAAACGCCGATCTTCCGCGACCGCGATTTCCTCGGCACGATCGCCGCGGTGTTCTCGGTGGAAGGCATTCTGAAGCGCGACATCCCGCCCGAGCTGTCGGCCAAATACAAGATCTCGATCATCGACGTGAACAACCGCGAGTTGACGACCACGTCGACCCGCCCGCGCCTGCCGCGCGACATGTTCTACGACCTGCCGCTCGACCCGCCGGGCCAGGGCATCTCGGTGCGCGTGTACGCGTTCCCGCAGATCACCAACTTCACGAACAACACGCTGGTGTGGCTGGTGGCCGGCCTGTCCTGCTTCGTGCTGTGGAGCCTGTGGAGTTTGTGGAAGCACACCCGGCAGCGCTTCGAGGCGCAGCAGGCGCTGTACGCGGAAGCGTTTTTCCGCCGCGCGATGGAAAACTCGGTGCTGATCGGCATGCGCGTGCTCGACATGCACGGCCGCATCACGCACGTGAACCCGGCGTTCTGCCGCATGACCGGCTGGGACGAAAGCGACCTCGTCGGCAAGAGCGCGCCGTTCGCCTACTGGCCGCGCGACGCTTACCCCGAGATGCAGCGCCAGCTCGACATGACGCTGCGCGGCAAGGCGCCCTCGTCCGGCTTCGAGCTGCGCGTGCGGCGCAAGGACGGCTCGACGTTCCACGCACGGCTCTACGTGTCGCCGCTGATCGACAGCTCGGGCCGTCAGACCGGCTGGATGTCGTCGATGACCGACATCACCGAGCCGAAGCGCGCGCGCGAAGAACTCGCCGCTGCCCACGAACGCTTCACGACCGTGCTCGAAAGCCTCGATGCCGCGGTGTCCGTTCTGGCCGCCGACGAAGCCGAGCTGCTGTTCGCGAACCGCTACTACCGGCATCTGTTCGGCATCCGCCCGGACGGCCACCTCGAACTCGCGGGCGGCGGCTTCGACAGCTCGCAGGCGTCGTCCGATTCGATCGACATGGTCGACACGTTCGTCGGCCTGCCCGCCGCGGCGCTGACCGAAAGCACCGCCGACGCGCAGGAAATCTACATCCCCGGCATCCAGAAGTGGTTCGAGGTGCGGCGCCAGTACATCCAGTGGGTCGATGGCCATCTCGCACAGATGCAGATCGCGACCGACATCACGACCCGCAAGCGCGCGCAGGAACTGGCGCGCCAGCAGGACGAAAAGCTGCAGTTCACGAGCCGCCTGATGACGATGGGCGAAATGGCCTCGTCGCTCGCGCACGAGCTGAACCAGCCGCTCGCCGCGATCAATAACTATTGCTCCGGGACCGTCGCGCTGGTTAAATCCGGTCGGACGACACCCGACAATCTGCTGCCGGTGCTCGAAAAGACCGCACAGCAGGCGGTGCGCGCCGGCATGATCATCAAGCGCATCCGCGAGTTCGTGAAGCGCAGCGAGCCGAAGCGTCAGGCCACGCGGGTCGCGGATATCGTCGCCGACGCGGTCGGTCTCGCCGAAATCGAGGCAAGGAAGCGGCGGATTCGCATCGTCACCGATCTGCGCTCGCGGCTGCCGGTGATCTACGTCGATCCGGTGCTGATCGAGCAGGTGCTGGTGAACCTGCTGAAGAACGGCGTCGAGGCGATGGCCGAAGCGCGCCCGAATGCGGTCGACCCAGTGATCCGGGTGGTCGTGCGGCTGGAGAGCGGCTTCGTTTGCATCAGCGTCGTCGATCAGGGGCCGGGCGTCGACGAAACGACCGCCGAGCGTCTGTTCGAACCGTTTTACAGCACCAAGTCCGATGGTATGGGCATGGGGCTGAACATTTGCCGTTCGATTATCGAATCGCACCGCGGGCGTCTGTGGGTGGTCAATAATGTCGAATCCGACGGCCACATCACGGGCGCCACGTTCCATTGCAGTCTGCCTATTGGGGAGCCTGACGGCCCGAGCAACGGCGGGTCCGAGGCGCCGACACCACAAACCGTTACGGGAGAGCTATGAACAGCCCAGTCACCACCCAGGAAACCGTCTTTGTCGTCGACGACGACGAGGCCGTGCGAGATTCGCTGCGCTGGCTGCTGGAGGCGAACGGCTACCGCGTTCAATGCTTCCTGAGCGCCGAACAGTTCCTCGACGCATGGCAGCCGCATCAGCATCCAGGCCAGATCGCGTGCCTGATCCTCGACGTGCGGATGTCCGGCATGAGCGGGCTCGAGTTGCAGGAACGCCTGATCGCCGACAACGCTTCGCTGCCGATCATCTTCGTGACGGGTCACGGCGACGTGCCGATGGCGGTGTCGACGATGAAAAAAGGCGCGATGGACTTCATCGAAAAGCCGTTCGACGAAGCCGAACTGCGCAAGCTCGTCGAGCGCATGCTCGACAAGGCGCGCAGCGAAAGCACCAGCGTCCAGCAGCAGCGTGCCGCGGCCGAGCGCCTCGGCAAGCTGACCGCGCGTGAGCATCAGGTGCTCGAGCGGATCATCGCGGGCCGCCTGAACAAGCAGATCGCCGACGACCTCGGCATCAGCATCAAGACGGTCGAAGCGCATCGCGCGAACATCATGGAAAAGCTGAACGTCAACACGGTCGCCGATCTGCTGCGACTCGCGCTGTCGAACAAGCCGCAAACGGCGCAGTAACGTCGGTATGGGCGGCCCTTCGCCCGGAGGGCCGTTTCTGCGTGACCGCCATGAGTGGCAGTTGCGTCGCCCGTTCGTGACGGCGTGAGCGTCGCTGGGTCCGGCGTGGCGTGGCGTGCGAGCGGCCTGCCCCGCCGCCCGCGTTGCGCTTTCTGGCCGTCACACGGCCCCCCCCCTCCCCTCCCGTACGCTTCCACGCGCGACACGGGCCCCGAATCCACTGCGGAAGCGCGCCTTACGCGCCGGTATAATGTCGGACTTTGCAGCGGCGCCTTGCCCGAACCGGTAACGCGCCTGTCGCAGGGCGACCCGACTTCGTCAAGCAGCCGAAGCACGCCGTCGCGCGCCCCCTCCGCGCGAGCGCTTCGCCCCGCCAGCCAAAACCGCCTGCCCCGAATCGATTCCCGATCCCAACCTCGACTCAACGTTCGACCGACCATGACTGCCAAACTGATCGACGGCCTCGCCCTCTCCAAGACCCTGCGCGCCGACGTCGCGGCGCGCGCCGCAGCCCTGACCGCCCGCGGCCATCAGCCGGGCCTCGCCGTGATTCTGGTCGGCGACAATCCGGCCAGCGAAGTGTATGTGCGCAACAAGGTGAAAGCCTGCCACGACAACGGCCTCGGCTCGTCGTTCGACCGCTATCCGGCCGACCTGCCCGAAGCCGACCTGCTCGCGCGCATCGACGAGCTGAACCGCGACCCGGCCATCCACGGCATCCTCGTGCAGTTGCCGCTGCCGAAGCACATCGACAGCCACAAGGTGATCGAGGCGATCGCGCCCGAGAAGGACGTCGACGGTTTCCACGTCGCCAACGCGGGCGCGCTCCTGACCGGCCAGCCGCTGTTCCGTCCGTGCACGCCGTACGGCGTGATGAAAATGTTCCAGGCCTACGGCATCGAGCTGAAGGGCGCCAACGCGGTGGTCATCGGCCGCTCGAACATCGTCGGCAAACCGATGGCGCTGCTGCTGCTCGAAGCGGGCGCGACCGTCACGATCTGCCACAGCAAGACCCGCGATCTGTCCGCGCACACGCGCAACGCCGATGTCGTGGTCGCCGCGACCGGTCTGCGCAACATCCTGACCGCCGACATGGTGAAGCCGGGCGCGACCGTGATCGACGTCGGCATGAATCGCGACGACGCCGGCAAGCTGTGCGGCGACGTCGACTTCGCGGGTGTCAAGGAAGTGGCCGGCCATATCACGCCGGTGCCGGGCGGCGTCGGCCCGATGACGATCACGATGCTGCTCGTCAACACGATCGAAGCGGCCGAGCGCGAGGCGGACGCGGCCAAGGCGTAAGCGCCGGGCGATAAGTGCGAGGCGGAGTGAGGCGACTCATCCGTCTCGTCCACGGGCTCATCACCCACCCTCCCTCTCTCGCAGCCCGCCCTCATCACGGCGCCGCCAGATCCCGCGGCCGACACCCCGCCCCAACGCGCGCCAGCGCACCGCAACATCTGTTAATTTGTCAGCCGATGGATTGGAATCGGCGCCTCCCGCCCCAATACTGTCCTTTGCCGGTGCCGCCGCGCGCCGTGCGCCGATCGTCGAGCGACACGCCACGAGACGGCTCGCGCGAGCGCCCCCGCACCGCCCCCTTCACCCGCGTCAGACAGGAAGCCCTATGTCCACTACCGCCACGCCTCAAGACAACCCGCTCCTCGATTTTTCCGATCTGCCGCGCTTTGGCTCCATCCGACCCGAGCATGTGACGCCCGCCCTCGACGTGCTGCTCGCCGACGCGGCGGCCGCCGTCGAGCGTGCCGCGCTGCCGGTCACGCCCGCGTCGTGGGCCGACGTCGTCGAACCGGTCGAGCG
This sequence comes from Paraburkholderia youngii, assembly GCF_013366925.1. Classification (NCBI taxonomy): domain Bacteria; kingdom Pseudomonadati; phylum Pseudomonadota; class Betaproteobacteria; order Burkholderiales; family Burkholderiaceae; genus Paraburkholderia; species Paraburkholderia youngii. Next base: position 4,072,779 of record NZ_JAALDK010000001.1, on the reverse strand, counting down.
CGCCACCGAGCCGCTGTCGCGCGCGTGGAGCGTGATCGGCCATCTGAATGCCGTCGCCGATACGCCCGAGCTGCGCGCCGTGTACGGCGACAACCTGCCGCGCGTGACCGAGTTCTGGTCGAGCGTCGGCCAGAATCTCGCGCTCTACGAGAAGTACAAGGCATTGAACGCGAGCGACGAGTTTGCATCGCTGAACGGCGAACGCAAGAAGATCCTCAGCAACGCGCTGCGCGACTTCCGCCTGTCCGGCGCCGAGCTGCCGGAAGACCAGAAGCCGCGTTTCGCGGAATTGCAGGAGCGCCAGGCGGCGCTGTCGAAGGCGTTTTCGGATCACGTGCTCGATGCGACCAACGCGTATGCGTACATCGTCGATGCGGGCGACGATGCGCAACTGGCGGGCCTTCCGGAAGACGTGATCGAAGCCGCGAAGGAAGCCGCCGAGCGCGACGGCAAGACCGGCTACAAGTTCACGCTGCACTTCCCGTCGTATTTCCCGGTCATGCAGTACTCGGAAAACCGTCCGATGCGCGAAGCGATGTATCGCGCGTACGTGACCCGCGCGTCCGAGCTCGGCGCGCAATACGGCAACGGCAAGACCGAGTGGGACAACACCCAGGTGCTCGCCGACGAACTGAAGCTGCGCGCCGAAGAAGCGCAGATGCTCGGCTACGGCAACTTCGCCGAAGTGTCGCTCGCGCCGAAGATGGCCGAATCGCCGGCTCAGGTGATGGCCTTCCTCGAAGACCTCGCGACGCGCGCGCGTCCGCATGCGGAGCAGGACTGGAAGGAGCTGCGCGAATTCGCCGCGAGCGAACTCGGCATGACCGATCTGCAGCCGTGGGACATGACGTTCGCCGCCGAGCGTCTGCGCCAGAAGCGCTATTCGTTCTCGGAAAACGAAGTGAAGCAGTACTTCCCGGAAGACGCGGTGTTCAAGGGTCTGTTCAAGGTGACCGAGACGCTGTTCGGCGTGCGCATCCGCCGCGACGAGGCAGCGGTCTGGCATCCGGACGTGCGCTTTTTCCGCGTCGAGAATCAGGACGGTGGCCTCGTCGCGCAGTTCTATCTCGACCTGTATGCACGCGAAGGCAAGCGCGGCGGCGCCTGGATGGACGATGCGCGCGGCCGTCACAAGCTCGCGCACGGCGCGGTGCAAACGCCGGTCGCGTACCTGACGTGCAATTTTTCAGCGCCGGTCGGCGGCAAGCCCGCCTGCTTCACGCACGACGAAGTGATCACGCTGTTCCACGAGTTCGGCCACGGCTTGCATCACATGCTGACGCGCGTCGATGAGCTCGGCGTGTCGGGAATCAACGGCGTCGAATGGGATGCGGTCGAACTGCCGTCGCAGTTCATGGAGAACTTCTGCTGGGAATGGGACGTGCTGTCCGACATGACCTCGCACGTCGATACCGGAAAGTCGCTGCCGCGTGATCTGTTCGACAAGATGCTAGCCGCGAAGAACTTCCAGAGCGGTCTCGGCACGCTGCGGCAGATCGTGTTCTCGATGTTCGACATGCAACTGCATACCGGCTTCGATGCGAACGGTGCGAAGAGCGCCAACGACCTCGCGCGCGAAATCAACGAACGCTTCCACGTCGTGCCGCAAGCGCCGTTCTCGCGCTGGCCGAATACGTTCAGCCATATTTTCGCGGGCGGTTACGCGGCCGGCTACTACAGCTACAAGTGGGCGGAAGTGCTGTCGGCCGATGCGTACGCGGCATTCGAAGAAGCCGCGCAAGCCGCGGGCAGCGTGCTCGATCAGTCGACCGGCATGCGCTATCGCCGCGAGATTCTCGAAGTGGGCGGCAGCCGTCCGGCGATGGAATCGTTCAAGGCGTTCCGCGGCCGCGAACCGAATATCGATGCGCTGCTGCGGCATAACGGCATGGCGCCGGGTGCCGCACACTGAGCGATGCCAATAGAAAAACCGGCGGTCTGCGCGAGCAGGCCGCCGGTTTTTTCATTCATCCGCGAAACACCGCGCTACGCGCGATGCAGCTTGAAATCGACCTGTTCAGGCCGCCCTTCGAGCGATAACGACGCGCGCGCGGCCGGCGCGCGGCTCACCACCCTGCCCCGGCTCACCACCGCGAGCCGCGCGGCGCGCAGGCGGATCGCCTCGATCTCGTCGCGCGCATCGAGCACGACGAGATTGGCCGCGCATCCGGGCGCGATGCCGTAGTCTTCCAGACCGAGAATGCGCGCGGCGTTCACGGTCACCGCGTCGAAACAGGCGTGCATGCCGTCGACGCTGGTCATCTGCGCAACATGCAGGCCCATCTGCGCGACTTCGAGCATGTCGGCCGAGCCGAGGCTGTACCACGGGTCCATCACGCAGTCGTGGCCGAATGCGACCGTGATGCCCGCTGCCAACATTTCCGGCACTCGCATCATGCCGCGCCGTTTCGGGTACGTGTCGCTGCGGCCTTGCAGCGTGATGTTGATGAGCGGATTGGCGATCGCCGCGACGCCCGACTCGCGCATCAGCGGCAACAGCTTGCTCACGTAGTAGTTGTCCATCGAATGCATCGACGTAAGGTGCGAACCGGTGACGCGCCCGTGCAAGCCGAGCCGATGGGTTTCGGCCGCGAGCGTTTCGATGTGGCGTGACAGCGGATCGTCCGATTCGTCGCAATGCATGTCGACGCGCAGACCCTGCCCGGCCGCGTACTCGCACAGCATGCGCACCGACTGCGCGCCGTCGGCCATCGTGCGCTCGAAATGCGGAATGCCGCCGACCACGTCGACGCCCATGCCGATCGCGCGCTTCAGGTTGTCGAACGCGCCGGCGCTGCGCAGCAGACCGTCCTGCGGGAAAGCGACCAGTTGCAGATCGAGATACGGCGCGACGCGGCGCTTCACTTCGAGGAGTGCTTCGACCGCGAGCAGACGCGGATCGCACACGTCGACGTGGCTGCGGATCGCGAGCAGGCCGCGCGCGACGGCCCAGTCGCAATACTGCATCGCGCGTTCGATCAACGCTTGCTGCGTGAGTTCGGGCTTCAACTCGCCCCATAGCGCGATGCCTTCGAGCAGCGTGCCCGACTCGTTCACGCGCGGCAAACCGTAAGACAGCGTCGCATCCATATGGAAATGCGGATCGACGAAAGGCGGCGTGACGAGCGAACCGGCCGCGTCGATTTCGTCGCGCGCGCTCGCGGCCAGGTCCGGCTCAACCGCGACGATGCGACCCGCGGCGATGCCGATGTCGACTGGGGACGGGTGATGCGGGGACATCTGTGCGGCACTGCGCGGCAGCGCCGCGCGGCGGATGATCAGATCCATGTTCGCTCCGGTTGATCGCGTTTGGACTCGCTACGATTCTATCGGCGCCAGAATAATGCGTGCGCCGATGCGTACCGGCGCACGCGCGGCAATCCGTATCGGCTGCGTGCGATGCGACGCGCCTATACTCGCCGTTTCGGCCATGCATTGACGGAGCGTCCAGATGAAAACGATCGGCGTGATCGGCGGAATGAGCTGGGAGTCGTCCAGCGAGTATTACCGGCTGCTGAATCGCCACGCGAAGGTGCGGCTCGGCGGTCATCACAACGCACGCAGTCTGCTGCTGACCGTCGATTTCGCGTCGATCGAGGCGAATCAGCGCGCCGGCGACTGGCACGCGCTCGGCGAACAGATGGCCGACGCCGCGCGCCAGCTCGAACGCGGTGGGGCCGATCTCGTGATTCTTGCGACGAACACGATGCATCGCGTGTACGAATCGATCGAGCGGGCGATCACGGTGCCATTCCTGCACATCGCCGATCCGACCGGCGCCGCGTTGCGCGCGGCGGGCATCGAGCGCGTGGGCCTGCTCGGCACGCGCTACACGATGGAGCAGACGTTCTATACGGGCCGGCTGCGCGAACGCTATGGACTCGACACGCTCGTGCCTGATGACGATGAACGCGCGGACGTGCACCGCATCATTTACGATGAGCTATGCCACGGTAACGTGGACGACGCGTCGCGCAAGGTCTATCAACGCGTGATCGAACATCTGGCCGCGCGTGGCGCCCAGGCGGTCATACTCGGGTGCACGGAGATCACGCTGCTGATCAAGCCGGAAGATTCGGTGCTGCCTGTGTTCGATACGACTGCGTTGCATGCGCAGGCCGCGGTGGAGTGGGCGATTGGAGCTGAGTGATGATGGGTTAGAGGCTTCGATCGCGCGCGAATCCTGTTGCGTCTGTTCACGCGCGCGTGCGCCATACGCAGCGAGCACCACAAGCGAAACGAAGCGCTGAAAGTCAAAAAGCCCGCATGGCTTGCGCGATGCGGGCTTTCAACAATGCTTTGGTTGCGGGGGTAGGATTTGAACCTACGACCTTCGGGTTATGAGCCCGTTTTGCCTCGTTTCCATGTATTCTCTGACGTTTCTTATCGCCACAAAATCAAAAGCTTAGGTGTATATTGGGTGCCTTGCGTTTCTCGCAGTTGTCTGCGGGTATTGCCCAAAATGTGCCCAAAGGAGCCTAAGCCGTGCCCAAAGCAAGTTCGCGCGTCGAAATCAACCGTGATTTTCTGCGTTCCCTTACCCCGACCGGGAAGTTTCAGGATTACAGCGACGGCACGCTAAAGGGCTTCGGCGTGCGCGTGACACCTGTCGGCACGGTTCAGTTTACCGTCCGCTTTCGCCGTCCTGATGGCACGTTCGGGCGCAAGCGCATCGGCAGCTATCCCGAAATGATGCCCGGGGCCGCCCGCGACGCCGCGAAGGCTGAGCTTGATCAGACCCCCACAATCAGCGACACGACCGCGATCATCGAAGAAAAGAAGCGGCGGCGCGTAGAAAGCGTGCGGCGTGCGCACGGCGTTCCGACGCTGCGCGCTTTCCTCGAAGGCGACTACACGACCTACCTCGAAGCGAACGGCATCAGCACGGCGAACGCTGCGCTTGTGAAGTCGTCGTTTCCTGAATTCCTTGATCGTCCGCTTGACGAAATTACGCCTTGGCTTATCGAAGGCTGGAAGTCGCGCGTCGCGAAGACGGGCGTCAAGCCGAAAACAATCGCGAACAAGCTTCATGCCTTGCAAGGCTTGCTTCGCGTAGCGACCGACGCCGAACACATTTCGGATAACCCGGCCCGCAAGGTCAAACGCAATGGTAAGGCCGATGTCGTCGTGCGCTACCTGTCTGCTGACGAACGCGCTCGGCTGTATTCCGCGATGGAAGCCCGCGAAGAAGCAAACCGCGACGCACGGCACCGGACCATTGCGCACCGCCGTCTGCGCAAGCTGACGCCGCCACCATCGCTGCGCAATGTCCGCTATACGGATCATCTTCAACCGCTTGTCGTTTGCGCGCTTAATACGGGCCTACGTAAGGGCGAACTTCTCGCTCTGCAATGGGATGACGTGGATTTTGAACACCGCACGATTCACGTTCGGCGCGGCACAACCAAGGATGACGAACGGCGCGACGTGCCAATAACCGACGAACTGTTCGAATGCTTCAGCGCGTGGAAGCCGCTGGCGCATCGGGTATTCGTGTTCGGCAACCCGGAAACCGAGTCCGCGCTGACCGACTTCGGCAACGCGTGGGATGCATTGCTTGAAGCGGCGAAAATCTCAGGCTTCCGGTTTCACGATTGCCGCCACGACTACGCGAGCCGCCTCGTCGTCGCGGGCGTTGACTTGAACCGTGTGCGCGCGCTGCTCGGGCACTCCGACATCAAGACGGTGTTGCGGTATGCGCACCTTGCGCCCGATCACCTTCACGATGCGATCAACGTCGCCTTCAACGCGCCGCGCCGTGACAAGGCGAAGCGCGCCCGCACGTCTGACGTCGTCTGATCTGAACGGCAAGCCGATTGCCACGAAAAAAATGGCGCTCGGTCCTAGGTGCATATACCTAGCCCACGCGACCCCCTGAAAAAATTACAACGCCGTCGGCACGCTCAAGACGACAACGCATGCGGTTCTCTCGCCTGAAAATTCTTCGCCGTTAAACCTCGCCAAATCCCGCCAAGAGATTTTAGCTTTTCAAGGGTTCAGGTCATGTCACGTCGATGCGCGATTACCGCGTTGAGTTGATGCTTCCGGGCTGACTTCAAGTGCCTGAATCCCTGTAAAACAGGCGCTTGCGGACGCGTCGTCAATCAGCGTTAATAGATCATAGGCAAACCAAAAATACATGAGGAATCCTATGAAAATGGATGAGAACAAGATGCTAGTCGCGCCGACGCTTCGTGTGCTGCTCGACGCAGTGTGCGAGGCACTCGACGGCACGGCCGAATCGAACCATGGTCCGCGCACCCGTCCGCTGACCGAGGCCGAAAAATCCACCGTGCGCGAAATTCTCGAACGCTATCTGACCCGTGTGCCGCCCGTTTCCACGCAGCAAGTCGGCGCGATGACGATGGAGGAATTTTGCCGCCTCTATCACCTGAACCGCGCGACCGTGTGGAAGCTGCGCCAAAAGGGTAAGGGGCCGAAAGTCCTTCAGGTTGGCCGCCGCGTGCTGATCCCATACGAAGCCGTGCGCGCGTGGGAGCAGCGCATGATGAGCGGCGGCGTGGGCGACGCTGACGCCGCATAGGGGCGACGCCGTGGCCGAATTTGACTTCAACACATGCCGGGCCGAACGTCACGCCCATCGCGGATTTATCAACAACTGGCGTCCGCATGCCACGACCGAGGACCTGATCGTCCATATCAAGGAGGTACTTTTCGAATACCGCGAACACCTTCCGCTGACGTGTCGTCAGGTTTTCTATCGCCTGGTGGCTGCGCATCGCTATCCCAAGACCAACAACGCATACAACAAGTTGTGTGCGCACCTGGCTAATGCGCGCCGCGCTCGTGTCATTCCGTTCGACGCGATCCGCGACGACGGTGTAGATCGTACGGGCGCACAGTGCTACGCGGGCACGGGACACTTTATCAAGGCTTGCCGCCATACCGCGAGTGAGGCGTTTCGCCTGGACCGTCAGGATGGCCAGGCTCAACGTTTGTATGTGTGGTGCGAAACGGGCGGCATGGTCCCCCAACTTGCGCGCGTGTGCGATCCGTTCGGGATTGATGTTGTTAGCTCGGGCGGATTCGATAGCGTCTCCGTCAAACATTCGCTTGCGCGGGAGTTTTCTGAATCCGACGTGCCCGTTCGTGTCTTGCATCTCGGCGATCACGACCCCAGCGGCGTTCACCTCTATCTGGCACTTCAGGAGGACATAACAGCGTTTTGCGAAACCTTCGGCGGCGAAGTCACGTTCGAACGTGTCGCCGTATTGCCCTCCCACGTCGATATGTTCGGCCTCGACACTGCGCCCCCCAAGTCGACCGACCGCCGCCGCTTCGAAGGCGAGACCGTGCAAGCTGAAGCGTTGCCGCCCGATACCCTCGCGGAAATTCTGGGGCAAGCCGTGAAAAGCCACCTCGACGTCTCGATCTACGACCAGATCATGGCCGAGGAAGCCACGCAGCGTATGCGACTGATCGAGATTTTCGACAGCCTGGGGAGCAAAGCATGAGCGGCGCGGCGATGAAATGGGCGATGCCCGAAAAGGGCACGCCGCCGAAGTTCACTGACATGCACCCTGAGAAAAAGTGGTTCCTAGCGTGCCTTGCATGGGAAGCCAACCGCTTCGATAACCGCATTTGCTCGGAGGAAGGCCGCGACATCACCACGCTCGCCATTGAGGCGGGCGTAAGCGTGCGAGCGGCCCGTCGGTATGTAAAGGCGTTCGTAGCCGAAGGCATCCTTCAGGCGGTCGGGCGCACCGGCTATCACAACCGCGTCACCATCTTTCTGCTGACGCTACAACGCTCCTGCGTTGCAGCAAAAGCCCCCGCGAAACGTGCCGGCGTGAGCACTATTCAAGGCCGGTCGAATGGTGCCAGCAACAGCACCATTCAAGGCGCGCGATACGCGCAAGAAGCGACGTTGAATGGTGCCAGCAATGACACTCGAAACGTGTCAGTAGTTGCGTTGAATGGTGCCAGCGGCAGCATTGTTCCGCCGCCCTCTATATATGGTTTACAAGAACTTCTACAAGAAGAGCACAACGCTCATTGGCGCGCGCCTAGTCCCGTTTCGCAAGCGAAGCCGCGACCGGATGATGACGCTCGCAACGTGACCGGTAGCGCTGCACAAAAGGCAATCGCGGCGGCGATGATCACAGTGTTCTTCGGCGAATGCGAAGCAAACGTTCGCGACGAAGTCGAAAGCGGATGCGTGCATTTCGCGCGGGAAGGGTTGAACAGCGACGACATGGGCTGGGCGATCTGCAAGGCGAAGCAGCAGGAGAAGAAGCTAGATCGCAAGCCAAGGTGGACAAGCGTGCGCAGCGTTCTCGACGGCGTGCTGAGAACACGCACGTCAGTTCTTGGCGTGGCGCAGACAACCCGCCACACCCAGGAAACGATTGATGGCGCGCACGCACTCGAAGCGATCTTTTCACGGCATATCGAAAAGCCTGCATGGACCGCAACCCGCGCGCGCTGCGACCTTGCTGACTGGCTCTGCCGGTGCGTGGCACTCCACCGGGTTGACGGAGCGATGTTCGAAGCGGCGTGCCGCGCCGCGAAGCAACAGGCGAACGGCACGCTGGCGACTTGGAGAACCGTTCGCGACGCGCTGGCTACGCAGATTGAAGCGCGCAAGCATGCCGTGATACCGCCCGGCTAGGACAAACGTTTTTTTTGACCGGCCCGCCGTGGCGGCGGGCTCTTTCATCGCGCAAGGCAACGCCACACTGCATCAATCTTCACGACAGTCGTCGTGATAACGCACTCTGACTTTTCACTGGAGACATAGGCCATGACGAAGACAGGCAAGATCGAAACTGGCGGGCTAGAGGAAGCGGCTGGACGCGTAAGCGCCGCGTGTGCCGAGCTCAAGCGGCTGCGCGCCGAATTCGCGCGTTGCACCGCAGCTGCGAGCACGGGCGCGCAGCACACGGCAGCACTGGAGCAGTTGCGCGAGCAGCGTCACGAACTGCTGGCTGAAGCATTCGCAGATGACGTCGCCGCCGATACGGGCGAAGTCGACACACGCATTGCGGAGCACGAGCGTGCACACTCCGAGGCCATCGAGGCGGCTGCGATCGCGCGCGATGCCACGGTTGTGATTCAGGCACGCATCGAGGCGCAGCATGACCTGATAGAGCCGCTGCTTGCCGATTGGCGCGAGCAAGCACAGCAGGTCCTCTTACAGGCGCTCGATGCGGCTGAGTCGGACTTTGGCCGCGCGGTCTCGGCACTTGGCGATCCCGTTGCGCGTCTCACCGCAATCGCCTCGATGTGGACGCAGATAACGGGCAAGTCTGTCCCTGCCGATGGCCGTGAAGGTTTGCTCGAAGGATTGCGCGGCATGGGGGCGCTTCGCGTGCGCTGGGACTTCTCACCGCTTAAGCGCGCAGACGTTGCGGCGCACTACGCGCCTGAAAGCTACCAGGGCGCGGGCCGGTTTGTGGTCGCATGGCTCGATCCCAGCTTGGCGGACTTCGGTGCGCGCGAACTCAAAGACCTGCGTGCACTGCTGAAAGTCGATGAAGTGCAGGTGTAAGCGTGACTTGACTTGAACAGGAGAGCAGAATGTGGACCGACGAACAATGCGAAGAAAATGGGCTTGTGCGCGCGATTGTGGCGCGCGGGCGCAGTGTACAGACTTCTGTTCCCGGCTCTGGCAAGCCGGACGCCGATAACCCGCGCCGCGTGACCGGTACCGTCTCGCGCCGATTTCGTCCCGGCGAAGTCGTATGGCTGGAGCCGGGCGAGGCGCAGCGTCTGCGTGGGCTCGGCTTCGTGCTTGACCTAACGGACGAAGGTGACGCTGCAATCGTCGCGGCAATGCTCGCACCGTCGCAGACAGATGCCCCGCGCCGCGTGACACCGGAGCCGCAGCAGACGCTGCGGTTCGACAAGTGATTCAGGAGGTAAGTCATGTCCCCGAAGTCGACACCTGTCGGACCCGCGAAGTACGGTCACTTACTGACCGCGCCGCTCGATACACGCATTGCAATGAGCGAGGGCCGTTTGGTCGGCGAGCCTTCGCCCAAAGCGCTCAATGATGCCCAAGCGCGTGAACTCGCGCGCAAGGTCATCTCGGCGGCGAAGCGTGCTGGCATCGCCTGAAGGAAATCCGGGGGCTCCCGAAAGGGATTCCCCGGAGACCCCAAAGGTAGGGCGCGGGTCCTTCCTAGCCCCTCCTGAAATGCGGGCATTGCGCGCGCGCGTTTTTCCTGTAGCCATGACTCGTGAAAACTTGTCCGCCAACCCCGATGACTGAACGCCTGAACGCCACGCAGTTCGCGGCCCGCGCGGGCTGCGACGAAAAGCAGGTAAGGCGCGCACTCGCTCGCGGCACGCTGCACCGGGACGTCGACGGGCTGCTCGACGCGGCCCAACTCGCCACACGTTGGCGCTCGCCAAACGTCCGCACGCGCGAACGTCTGCCACTCCGCGCCATGAACGACGAACTCGCGGCGGCAGCGCTCGCGAAGGAAAGCGCGCTCGCGGCGTTGCGCCGCCTTGAATTCGAGCAGCGCAGTGCGGCGGTAATCGCGGCGATCGACGTTGATCGCGTCATGCACGAGCTATGGCGCGAGGTGCAGGATTCTTGGCGAACGTGGTCCGCGTATGCTGCGCCACAACTTGCTCGCGAACTTGGCATTGGTGACGTCGAGAGGGTCGCACGTGTGCTCACGCATCACGTCGAGCGCAAACTCGATACGATGGACGAGCCGGAACCTGACTTCTTAATCGAGCCGACATCAAACCTCCGGCAAGCTTTGCCGCGACTTCGCGTGACTCGCGACCTCGCGTGACCTCTGGCAAATTTGCCGGGTTCGACTTCAGGAAGACTTATCCGAAAGTTCGCCCGGTTCAACATGTGACGATGTTTCACATGTGGCTGGACGGGACAGGTGATTGGGCCGCCAGATTCGCTGAGTCTAGGCATGGGAGCCCGCTCGATGAGGTCAATAGATCGGCCAGTTGTGAACGCGCGAGAGGTGGCCGAGTTCGGGCCATCAAGCGCCATCCGCGAATAACGCAGTTCCGCCCATCCAAATTTCTGTTGCCCATCCCGTAAGCTGTCGTTCGAATGAAGATGTCTGCCAGTGTCGAGTAAGATCGTACGATACTGTGCGTGGGTGGGGAGCGCGTGCGTTGAGGGCCTGTTCGGCGTTCTCCTCCCGGTGCCGAAGCCATTTCTACTTCGACGCGACAACGACCGAGACCTAAAATCGCGCCTTGAATCTTTTGAACTCCCGGGAACGCCAATGGACGATCAAAGCCACGACGATGCAGCGCCAGAAGACTGGCTAGCGGCGGCACTTGATGCCGCTCTGAAGGATGTCGTTGAAACACATTTCGGACAGGTGCCGCTAGCTGTAGCATTGAACTCCATTGACCCAGACATCTGGTTTCCCGCGTGTCTGAAGTTCGACACGCTCAGCAAGGAAATGGTCCCTCATGTCACAAGAGACACGCGGTTTGCAGGGACCACTAGACTCTTTATGTACACCGAAAACGGTGGCGTCCCGTGCTATCCAGATTCGGCACCGCGCGCACTATTCAATCGCGCCCACGAGGTCGACGACGTTCATGCTGCAATCGAGTGGTACAGCCGCATTCTCAAAGTGAAAGGCGCGACGGGGCGCATTTGCGAGGCGCTTTGGGGAGTAACAGTATCGAACGAGGTGCGTCTCACAGACACGATTTCGATACTTCCTATTCGTGATCTGAGGAACAGCGCCATCAAACGATTCCTTATGGGGGTCTCGCGGTCGATAGGCGATGTGCTGTTCCGGACGCCGTATGAGTCCGAATTGGCATCCTCCGTTCTGACTATTCGCTCGGACGTTGAGAAAGTTCTTTTCACTGCGGAAGAGGCTGAAAAACGTCAGGTCAATAGCGATCAATACGTCGGCAAATGCGATGAACTTGCTGATGTTGCTCGGGTTCTTACGCTGATTGGCCCAAGGGCGCTCGTTTCTGCCGGGATATGGTACGAATTCGATGACGAAGACCTGTTCGGCTACACCTCACAGATCCTCAGCAGAAGCACCCGATTCGTTGACATTCTGCCAATCACGGGACAGCGCTATCCGGTGTTAGACGCTGACGCCGCCAAAGAGGTGGTCCCACTGTTCTTTGGCCTTGACCTGCAGACACAGAAGAAAATTCGCGTCGCACTTCAGCGGCTCAATATGGCGCAACGGCGGCACAATCTTGGAGATAAAGCAATCGACCTTTCCATCTCTCTAGAGTCGCTCTTAAGCACAGACAGCAATGAGGTAAAGCACCGCGTAACAACGCGTGCCACACGATTATTAGCCGGTTTGGAAACAGACAGGGTTCGGAACCGCGATGTAATCGGCGCCATGTACGATTACCGAAGCAAGATGGTCCATCAAGGAGAAACGCCACAGCGCAGTAAGAACATCGCCGGAGTGCCTACAACACCTGCAGAAATCCTCACTTCGGCGGTGAATCTGTGCGTGGATGTCATTACGTCACTTCTTCGCGCGCAGAAGATACCTGACTGGGCCATGTTTGACATACAGGCGAACGCGTGACCTCGCTCAGGAGGGCTGCAGAGCGAGGTCCTAGTGACTCACGGTACCATCTTGGCCTGTGCTATGCGTACTGACGAGTACAACGCAATCGGCGAGCGCTGGAGAGCGATGAGATGCGGCTTTCCGCAGCGCAAAGGGCGAGTGGTGAACAAATCAAAGCGGCCGTTAGACTTTCTGTACCACGAGTGACCGCTCAGGGCCGCTATCTGAGCCGGTCGCGGCTCGGCGAACCGTATCGGGCGGTAGTCGCCCAGTAGGGGGCGCTTGCAACGAGTGGTGTGGGGTCGGCTCGCATGCGGACATGAGAAGTTCGTATGCGAGCACGTGTGGCACATTCAAGTCGGATTGGCACGCATCCATTCTAAAATTGCTGGCTCGAAAAGCAACCCTCTCAAGAAACTTGCCGTCCAATTGTTCGCCCCACCAGCCTCCATCTCGGCTTTCAACTCGTCCGCAACAGCTGCCTGAAGCAGATCCAGAGTTGCATATTTTGCGGCCTTAGATCTCCACACACCCCAGCGGTTTTTGATCCATTTTCTGAATGCCTTCTGGCTGACGCATTTTTGTAGATGGTTGCTCAGTCGTGGGAAAAACGGATCAGCCTGCGGAATGATCGGCACTAGCTTGAATGCAGGAATCGCATAGGATGTGACCCCGGCGCGAAGTAGTCCGGTGATCATTACACGGACGATTGGAGCGTTCAGTTGGGATCCTTCGAAATATGGATGAAGTAAAGAAAGAGCTACCCCGGGCGCGTTTGCAGTGTTCCCACGCTTTGTATTACAGGAAGTGCACGTTGGAATCAAGTTGAACGACAACAGTGCAAATTCTGGATAGTGCGACTCTGGAAGGTAATGCTCGATAGCTTCGTATCCAACATTCCCGCACATTGGGCAGTACGACGTATCATCGCCGTTCCTAAGTTCATAGATCCAATTCAGCGAGTATTTGTCGCCCTTCAAATACTGGTACGTGGTTCTGTAAAGTCCTAGGAGCTGTTCTTTTTGGGAGTTCGTGACCTGAGTAAGAGGAGAAATGACCGACGGACTGCCCGCATGCTTTCGGTAATCAGCGTAGCTACGCCGAATTGCATCTTTTATGGGTACCAGTTCGGGCCTCTCCGTGTCGAAAGTCGAAAGAGTTTTACTGTTCCTAGAGCGCGGGGGATCAATCTTTATCAAGATCGTCCTCCTTTTCCATTGCTGCGCGAATTTCAATCAGGAGCTCTGGGCTTAGAATAGGTTCATATTTTTCTAGAATTTCATCGGGTGAATACTCTGACTCACCAATTTCTCGTGCAATTTGTTCGTGGTATTTTTCCACCGTGGCGTCACCGAACACAGCTTGAGATATGCTATCGATACTTGCGCCTAGCGTTTTCAAGCGAACGCGGCCAATTTCAACCTGCTTGGAATTCTTTGAAACATTAAAAACATGAACGCAGTGAGTCGGCATCTCTCGAACTACGTATGCTGAATGCGTGGCAATGATTGCGATGGACTTCATTTGAGTCAGGACGTTATAGAGAAGGGAGGCAACGTCGCAGATTAAGTTGGGGTGAAGATGTGTTTCTGGTTCGTCCACCACGACCAGAGTCCCTTGATCGATACTACTTATGAGCCGCAGGGCAAACCTGAAAAACATCTTTTGCCCGCTGCTCAAATATATCTGGCGTATAGCGGAGCCATTCGCATTTTCCGTAAAAAAAGCGATCTCTGCTTCCTCGTCAACTAAGGCCGACAGTTCTAGGAGTCGTTGCTCGTTCATCTTGAGGAAATCAAGTGCCCGCACCCACTTGTTGCCGCTTTCGTCCTTCACAACTCCGTAAGTCGATTGATCTTGAGAGGCTTGGAGCGGCAGGTACAACGCGTCCATATCAACATGATTGCGCATCACTTCTCGAAGAAGTTCGAAACGGTTTCGTGTCACCCCATCTTTTGTTTTTGTGAAATTTTCCTTGTCTCGAAGCAAGTCTACAACGACGCTTCCCAAAAAAGATACCTGGTTTCGAACGTCAGTGCCAGATACCCAGCGGTCACCCATCTCTATGCCGTTGGTGTTCGTGAGATTGAAATGTTGATATTCAAATGACGTGTCGTTCCGCGTAGCTGGCGGAAACCTCATCTCGCTGTCGGATGAGAACACAATGATTCGATTGAAGATTGGCCCTGAGTAAGCGTTCGTGCTTATCGCTTCGGTAGCATCGTCCTCCGTAAAAACTCGAGTACCTTCTAACTCTTCGAAATGTCGCCCTTGAGTGAGTATCAATTCTCGCAGTAACCGTGTTTTGCCAGAGCCATTCACTCCAATCAGGCTGTGAATACGGTCTTCAAACAATCCGCTTTCCGTGAATTGAACCTTGAGATCATGAATTCCTTCGTCGTATCCGTGCAATTGACTGGTCAAATGAAACTCACTCCGAGCATCGGAGAGCGAATCGACAGCTTCTGCCTGAACGCTGCGCCAGCCACGGCGGAGCGCCCGATACGCGGTCGCGGATCTGAGCACTCCGAGCCGAAAACTAGGTCGCGCAAGAATATCGAATAGTTTCTGTTTTTGATAGCCGAAATTTCTGAGGAAAACTATATCATTCAAGGCAGTCAGGATAGCGTATCGCTCCTCCTGACTTCGCGACCATGATGTCAGTTGCTGATATTTTCCGTAATCATCAAAGAGAGTCAGAAATATAGGATTACCATTTTCATCTAGGGCAGGACTTGAACGGAATGATAATGTCTGAGGATCCGGGCATTGGCTTGATGCAATCCAAGTATTTAGTCGCTGTGCGCTTTTTTCCGTTGAAGTCGGCATTACGTACGCCGATGCGAGAAATGGATCTCGCTCGTCAGCAGGCGCGATTTCAATAAGTGCTTGAAAGTTGAACAGAAAGTCGTTCCAGTTCGGCGAACCAGTCGCCCGTATTTTTATATATGGCTTTGGAGCAGGTTCGGGGCCTTTCCCGGAAAAATAAATTGTGTATTTATTAGTGGACATTTTTTATTCGATTGATAGCTGATAAATATCCATCTAAAAGATGAATGCAAGTGACAGGCGAAGTCTCCGGATAAACGCGCAAGACATATTCTACTTGCGTCCGGTACGTTAATTTACCTCCTAATGCACTAGCTCTGGAAGCCCTTGGACGTCCAACGGCGGCTTTGCGCGAAACAGAAGACATTCGTAGACGAGCGCGAAAAGACCATGTCGGGTCGTCCTATGCGTTTTGCATGATGTGAGCCTCGGAACGATCGCCCACCAGCTGCGTGAGGTGCAGTGCGATCATGAGGCGTTGCTCGCTCGACGGTGACACGGCTGAAGTTCGACGCGTTTCGGACATTCGAGCCATTTAATGTCGGCTGCGGTCACGTGCTGATCTTCGACGTCAGGTTCCCCCTGTCAGACGGCTCCGGAGAGGTAAAGGTGGCCATGAAGTGACCCTTCCTTTGGCTATTCGATATATCCTGCGAAGCATCGATACTAACGGGGGATTCAGCATGCGCCCACCGAAGCATGTTTGGCCAGAAACAGATGGTAGTCGTGGGATTTTGATTTTTGCGCAGTTAATGCGAGAGATGTTGACCGCGACAACCTTCGAGAGCTTTCGCGTCTATTCACTCGATACCATCGCTCGTCTGCGCGAGGCACTCATATTGCTCGAAGACGTGAAACGCGGGCGAGTGCCCTCTATAGCGTTGACGCCAGTTGTCGAGGAGTTGCGATGGTCATTTAGCAAAGACACTGCAGCAAAAGAATTTGCAAGCGACGAAATCTCGTCACTTGAAAAGCTAACAAGAGATAAAAAGTCATTTTCTGTTGAAGCCTTTGAGTCACACATAAAACTTATACAAAAATTAATTAGTGATCGCTATAAAGAAAAGCTCGAAAATCTAATTCTTTCAATATTCAATGATTCAAAACAAAGAATTGAACTCAGAAAGTTGGCCGGATTTTACTGTAGCCACATCGTGAACCTCGGTTATGCCAGAAGATATATACTCGGACTGGTCGAAGAGTTTTTTTTCGAAAATGAAATACATCGAATTGGTAGAGCGACATTGGGCCGCTTCTTCCGCGAATTCGACGGCAAGAAACGTCGATTTATTGTTCACGCAGCCGTAACTCATGATTTGGGCGCATATTTGGGTGATCTTGATTATCATGTGCGAAGTATCGATAATTTGACTGAAGAACAGTCAGCCTCCCTGCTGAGCAATCCCAACCATCAAAATATTCCAGAAGCAATCGAGGTAATAACAGAACAATTTGATCCGCATGGAGCAATGAATTTTGTCTATCAAAACCTTAGTTCGCAACGAGCAATTGCGTATCTTGATCCGCGAGGCATGCATTGCGAATGGGGTGACACAATGCACGTCACTCTTTCTCGCGCTCAATCTGGCGTACGAATCACACGAGGCGATTTTCTCTTTAGCGCGCCAGCAGCCTCAACTGCACAGTCTGGAAATCGGCTAAAAAGCATTCGGAATTATGCGAAATTCATAAGTTCCAGCTTTGATAGCAGTTCCACTGAACGCCTAATTAGTTCGATCAATACAGCTGCAATTGCTCGAAATTCGGTGAATCCGGAAAATCAACTTATCTCCTTTTGGTCAGCAATCGAAGTATTGCTTAGCGACCCTCAAGACGAATCGAGGATCACGCACTACGAAAAATTGATAGTACCTTGCATCGCACTTCGCCACGCCCGACGGCAGATTATTGCCGTTTACGAGGGGTTACTTGTTTCATATCGAAGTCGGTTCAAAAAATTAATCTCCAACGCGGTAACAGAGGAAGCTGGAAATCAGGCAAAAGCGTTTGCTCGCATGATGTTTTTACCAGAGTACGAGGAGCTACGCAATTCTTTATGCAGCATGCTTGAACGGAATCCACTCGCGTTGCATCGAGTTTGGAAATTGAACAATGACTACAAAAGCCCGAAAGACGTATTTAGATCAATATCTGATCACGAAAATAGATTGCAGTGGCAAATTCATAGAATCTATCGTGCAAGGAATCAACTTGTACATTCTGGATGAATGCCGACTTATTTGGAATCTCTGATTCTTAATTTAGCCGAGTATTTCAGATCTGCAACTGCAACGATAATACGGAAAGCAAACGCTGAAAATGAACGTGCCAATATCGACCAAGTCGTGGCTGAAATTGGCATCAAATATGCCATTTATAAAGACAAATTTCAGGTGCGCGGCGGCACCCTTAGTGCAGACGACATAGATATCCTATTAGATGCACTTCGAATGAACTGAAGTAGTCGAACCTGAACAATTCGAAGCGCCTTTTGCGGCAAGAGTTTGAAGCGGAAAGTTGTTGATGCATTTGCAGGAACCTGGCATTTTATGGGTAATTTCCTGCAAATTCTGTCGAGGTCTGGATGGGTCCGAAGGCAGTGGTGAGCGAAGGCGATTTGTTCCGGCATCCTCTGCGCGAGCAGATCAACCTGAAGCATCCGCTGGTGCGTCTGACCGATCTGATCAACTGGGATGGATTGAATGCGTCGATGAGCGCGAGCTTCGTCTCACGCAAAGGTCGGCCGGCCACCTCACCGAGGTTGATTGCTGGTTTGTTGTATCTCCAGCATGCGTTCGATCTGTCGGACGAGGAAGTGGTCTGGCAATGGGTGGAAAACCCGTATTGGCAGGTCTTTACTGGCGAAACGTTTTTGCAGACCGAGCCGCCGATCGATCCGTCGAGCCTGACCCGCTGGCGCAAGCGCCTGGGTGAGGCCGGAGTTGAAGAACTGCTGGCCGAGACGATCGAAGCGGCGAAGCGCGCGGGCGTGATCAAGGCCTCAAGCGCAAAGCGCGTAATCGTTGACACGACGGTCATGCAAAAGGCGGTCGCCCATCCAACCGATTCGCGTCTGCTCGAACGGTGTCGCGAACATCTGGTGAAGGCTGCGGCACGGCACGGGTTGAAGCTGCGGCAGAACTACAACCGCGAGGCGCCGCACCTGGCGCGTCAGATTGGCCGCTACGCGCATGCGAAGCAGTACAAGCGCATGAAGAAGGCGCTGCGCACGTTGCGCTCGCGCGTTGGGCGGGTGATGCGTGATGTCGAGCGTCAGCTCGATTCAGTCGCCGACACTGGGCGCATCGCGCTGCAGGAATTGATCAGCCGCACGAGGCGGATCCTGTCTCAGAAGCAGAAGGACAAAAACAAGCTGTACGCACTGCATGCGCCAGAAGTTGAATGTTTGGCGAAAGGCAAAGCCCGCACGCCCTACGAATTCGGTGTGAAAGTGTCGATCACGACGACACACAAGGAAGGGCTTGTGGTTGGCGCCCGCTCGATGCCCGGTAACCCATACGACGGTCACACGCTGGCTGAAGCGTTGGAGCAAGCGGCGATCTTGAGCGATGTGAAGCCCGACGTCGCCATTGTGGATCGCGGTTACAAGGGTATCGCTGTCGAGGGAGTGAAGATCTACCACCCGGGATTGCGGCGCGGAATCACGAGGGGCCTGCGCGCGATGATCCAAAGGCGAAGCGCAATCGAGCCTGCCATTGGTCACATGAAGGCCGACGGCAAACTCGACCGGAACTGGCTCAAAGGCGCACTCGGCGATGCAATACACGCCGTGCTGTGCGGCGCTGGCCACAACCTGAGGATAATCCTCAGAAAGCTGAGGCTTTTTTACGCCCTTGTTCTGATTGCCTGGCTTAGCCGGTCAATCACCGTCGACTTCCAGGCTTGAGGGCAAGCGCCGACCAAAACGAATTATTCAGACCCGACGAAGTAGCGACCACCAGTCCGGGCCATCCCGCTGTACGGAACGCGCATGTGCTGACTGCATCGCCATCACCGTGCCGCGGTCACGCCTTATCAGTATTTTATCGGTCGATTAAGACCTGACTACCCGAAACTAACGCTCCTAGGTCGGACCGGATACCTTCCCATGGCTGAGCGAGGTCCAGCGTCATGACTCGGAGTTGTCGGCCCTTTATTCGATAACGTGCATCGATACGGTGCGTCGCTGCGGGATACAGCAGAATCGCTTCTGGTACGGGCCGGTTTTCCAAAGTGTTGGCGGCAGCCTGTTGCTCCAGATATGTGAGCACCTGATACAGATGTTCCGATCGTAGCGAGGACTTTTCAAAGTAGGTCTGGAAGAGCGTCTTGGTATATTTAATTTCAATAATCAGATGGCGATCCTTTCCGATCAGCGTAACGTCAGTATTCATTCTCGGAAGCAAATCTGTATCGCTCCCCGATTCGACGTCCCATTTTATGGTCGCCCGATTTACCTTGAAACCGCCAGCCTCAAGTCTGAGATAGTTGAACACAAAATTCTGGAACAGGCGCCACATCCTCTTTTCATCTCTAATGAACTCCAGGGCCCTAAAACGATTGCCACCCTGCTCGGGCACCAGGCTATGATACGCAAGATATGAGACATTGATCAAAAATCTGGATAGCGGGTCCATGCACGCATGGGCTGCGGCATTGAGAGTTGGTTCCGAGAGAGTTATAGGCGAAACACCCGACAGTTTTGGTAGTAATTTCCGTAAGCTAGCACGAAGCATCCCATCAATTGACTCGCATTGAAGCAAATTTTTTGCCGTTTGCTTAATGACTTGATTGGGGAGCACATCTTCCGACAGCTCATCGTACGAACACGCGATCAGCCCTCGCTCAAACAGCGCACGTTTGAGGGACGTTCCGTAGTCGATCCTGCCACGCAGTGTCCTGAGTTCATCATCCCGAGTGGCATACTGCTTGTGAAGACCGCGTCTAACCAGCGGCTGCAACCCGTTGATCAGCATCATCGCCAGCAGATTTTCGACGTTTTCGCCTTGTATTTTTCCCGCATCAATGACCCAATCGAAATGTAGGGCATTCCAGGCATAACAAAGCAGGTGGTACAAATTTCGAATGGGTATCATCTATTGAAGATCGTCACTGATCAGTTTCAGTTCGTCACCTGATTTGTCAAACCAATACTCATGGAGCAACGGGACAATCTCTGTTTCGATAATTTCCTGATAATAGTCGTCGTCGGTTAGATGCGGTGGGCGGGCACAGCAAAAATAACTATGGCCAATGCAAAAACCCTCACCGAGTTCTGGGTCATCTGCGATCTTGCTGTTAACGGAGTTAAGCCTGTTTACTATCTTGACGGCATATTGTTCGGACCAGCCAAGCTTTTTCAGATAGGATTTAAAGACGTCGTGATTGAATCCGGGCCTGACTGCGGAAAATGCGAATCGTCTGCGCAATGCGTAGTCGATTGTAGACAACGACCGGTCTGCAGTGTTCATCATGCCAATGATGTAAAGATTGTTCGGCACGTAAAACTTGCTTGCCGTTTCGCTTGAATACGCGAGCTGCAATGCCCATTCTGGACTACGCTTATCAGCCTCGATAAGCATTAATAACTCGCCAAAGATCTTTCCGACGTTACCGCGATTGATTTCGTCAATGAGAAACACAAACTTCTCATCAGGATTGTCTCGGGCTTTTTCGCAGAATCTGTAGAAGATACCATCTTTCAGGGCAAAGCCATTCCCATCGATCTTCGGCCTAAAGCCTTGGATGAAATCCTCATAACTGTAGGCTTGATGAAACTGTACAGTTTCGACACGATCTGGAGCTTTGACGCCGATGGTCGCGTATGCCAGTCGCTTTGCAATAAAGGTCTTGCCTACACCTGGCGGCCCTTGAAGAATCAGGTTCTTCTTTGCAAGCAAGAGTCGTGATGCCTTGACGAACTCATGGCGATCGATGAACAGATCGGCAACTGCGTCGTCAATCTCATACTGTTCGATCGGGGGCGCCTCAATCTCTTCGTGTTCCAGGTGAGCGAAACCAAACGCGTTTTGATTAAGAAGACTCGATGACTTCGACCAGGGAGGGACGGCCGAGAAGGCGTCGATGCTCAATGCTGGCTCGAGTTCCTCCACGGCCCGCACGAGTAGCCAGGTTTTGAACACTTCGCTTTGTTTTGCGCCCGCACGACGTTGGCCCCTCTGGGTACTGGGTGTGTGGTCCGGCCAAGGGCTGACGAGACCCTCCAAGCCTGCCGAACTGACATAGGTTTCGCACGTGAGGCGATGCGTAATACGCCCATAACCGGCGTTGATGTATAGGAAGAAAGGGGCGGGGAGGTCTTGACCCGCAGCCTCGGGAATTCGAAAGCTCCACCAGGATGCAAAGGCCCCAGTGGTACGAATCAATTCTTGCGCGGTAGACAGCCAGCTAAGTGTTTTCGATGTACCGATGAGACAGAGCTTGTCCGGTTCAGGCAATCCAGATTCGCTGACGATTTTTTTTTCGACGTGATCCCCCACGTCCGACGAAGAGTCGTGGTTCTGTGGGATGGGGGCGCCAACAGGCGTCGTAGGGGCGAGCAATGCCTTACCAACAAATTCATCGAGCGATCCGTATGCGGCGAGGATATTTGCAGTGTTTTCATTCCCAACGCGCGCGAAGCCGAAGAACTGTTTGGGCAGGAACGACGTCAAACTGGACAGGGCGACATCGACGGGAGTCGGTTTCGATAGAAAGAACATGTATTGCCATGTCTTCCCGTCATCCGTTTGGCCCCACAGTGCGCGTGCGAGATTGATGCTGTCCAGTTTGTGTACTACGCGAGCGACGAATCTGCACCGGCCGCCGAAGACGCACAGCATCCAGTCGCCAATCTGCAGAGATGGATAGTAGCGATCATTCATCGTTCCGGGCACCGCTCCCCATGCGTAGATGCCGTCGGTGGCCGCCAGCTCTTCTAATTTCGCGAGTTGCTCGTGCGGAACGCACTGACGAACGATTGTGATGTCTACTGGACGCGTTATCGAAACGTCCAGATGCTTGCGCGCCTCGGGATCGCCCGCGGTAAATGCAAAAATGTTCTGCGCCAATGTTTGCTCCGTCTTGTTTGCGGTGTTGCCCGTAGCATGCCACAACGTAACGGATTAGCTTGCCACTGGTAGTGGCTTAGCATCAGAGGGTGCTATTGATTCGGGCCGCCCAACAGGGCCAAGCATGCTGGATCAGCAGCAGATGACGTTAATCCGGCAAACGCAGGGACGCGAACTGTTGGCGAAGGTGAAGCCGAGTGTCGGCGGGCGCCCAGCAGAAATTGGAGAGGGTGACCGTCCTAGTTGCTCGCCGATAACGGCGGCGACCGATGTGAGCCTGTCGGCGCATCACCGGAAGACCGAGTTGTACGTCGCGGCGGTCGCGCACAGGGAATCCGACGTCGGCGCCACGCGCACGCCAAACACTAATCCTTGAAGTCCACCGAGGCTCCGTCCGAGAGATAGCCATCACCGGTGTCGATATACCAGACTTGCCCGCGAACCTCAAAGTACGCATAGAACTTGGTGACAGCTCCGCGGCCAGCCCCAAAAGTCAGGACAAATCGACACGGCGCGCCATTGAGGAAACCATCGACCCGTCGTTGCCCCGTCGGCGGCATTTCGCTCCAGGTCTTTGCGACGGCGGTTCGGGTGCGGCCCGCTTCTGTAATGGAGGCCCTGCTTTGCATGGTGCTGACGATGTGGAAAGAGGGATGCGTCATGAGACCCGGCAGGCCAAGACGAACCCCAGTCCTGTAGCGGGCATCATGAGGGCGACGTTGGGTAGAGGATAGCCTGAACGCGCCAGAGGCCCGGAAAACAAAAAACCCGCTCGAAGGCGGGTTCATTGGTGCGACGGGATTCTTGCCGGATTTTCGCGGTTTTTGCCCACCTATTGCCCAAAAACGCAAAAAGAAGGTTCTACCTGAAAGCCTGAAATCCGGGAAAGCCTTAAGGGGCTTTGGTTGCGGGGGTAGGATTTGAACCTACGACCTTCGGGTTATGAGCCCGACGAGCTGCCAGACTGCTCCACCCCGCGTCAGAGAAAGAAGATTATATAAGCTTGCTAGCAAAACGTCAAACCTATGAGCGGAACATTTATCGAACGACGTCGTCGCGATGAGATTCGAGCCCCGATGAACACGCATGAGCATGCGCCGTGAGCGCAAGACATGCGGCGCAGCCTCGTATTCCACGCATGGCGCGACGCACACAGCAAGTAGAATGTCGCCGACTTTGACCGGCGAGGCCCCCGCTATAATCGGCCTCGCTCTCATCACGCACGCACCGGATATTTTCGTGAAAATCGCCACCTGGAACGTCAACTCCCTCAAAGTCCGCCAGCAGCACGTCGTCGACTGGCTCGCGAGCAGCGGCACCGACGTGCTGTGCCTGCAGGAACTGAAGCTCCCCGACGAAAAGTTTCCGCGCGCCGAACTCGAGGCGGTCGGCTATCGAAGCTGGTACGCGGGTCAGAAAACGTATAACGGTGTCGGCATTCTGGTGCGCGAAGGTTTGAACGTCGACGAAACCAGCATCGTGCGCAACATCCCCGGTTTCGAGGACCCGCAGCAGCGCGTGATCGCGGCGACCGTCGACGGCGTGCGCATGATCTCCGCGTATTTCCCCAACGGTCAGGCGCCCGGCACCGACAAGTTCGCGTACAAGCTACGCTGGCTCGACGCGCTGCACGACTGGCTCGCAACCGAGATGACACTGCATCCGAAGCTCGCGCTGCTCGGCGACTACAACATCGCGCCCGAAGATCGCGATGTGCACGACCCGAAGGCATGGGAAGGTCAGAATCTGGTGTCGCCCGAAGAGCGCGCCGCGTTCGTGCGGCTGATCGGCCTCGGTCTGCTCGACGCCTTCCGCCAGTTCGAGCAGCAGGAAAAGATCTATTCGTGGTGGGACTACCGGATGATGGCCTTCCGTCGCAATGCGGGGTTGCGCATCGATCACATCCTGCTGTCGAAGGCGCTGTCCGACATCTGCAAGGCGTGCGACATCGACAAGGTGCCGCGCAAATGGGAGCAGCCGTCGGATCACGCGCCGGTGTTCGCGCAGCTCGGTTGATCCGGAACACAGCCACGAAGCGAGGCAGTGCGGCCTCGCTCCCCTATTGCTTCAAGCGTCGCCCAGCACACCCCACAAGAACTCGAACACCATCGCATCATGCTCGGCCTGCTCCAGCTCATCGGAGCCGCCGTGTCCGCCTTCCGTATTCTCCCGGTACCACACGTTCTGCGCGCCCAGCGCCTGCATGCGCGCGGCCATCTTGCGCGCGTGGCCGGGATGCACGCGATCGTCGGCGGTCGACGTCATGAATAGCACCGGCGGATACGCGACGCCCGCCGCGAGGTTGTGATACGGCGAATACGCGGCGAGCGTGCGCGCTTCATCGGGTTCGTCCGGGTCGCCGTACTCGTCGATCCACGATGCGCCCGCGTGCAGCAGGTGATATCGGCTCATATCGAGCAACGGCACCTCGCACACGACCGCGCCGAATAGCTCCGGCCGCTGCACCATGCAAGCGGCCACCAGCAGACCGCCGTTGCTGCCGCCCTGAATGCCGAGCTGCGCGGCGCTCGTCACGCCTCTCGCGATCAGCGCTTCGGCGACCGCGATGAAATCATCGAACGCGCGCTGGCGATTTTCTCCCTGCGCCGCCGTGTGCCAGCGCGTGCCGAACTCCCCGCCGCCGCGAATATGTGCGACCACGTACACGCCGCGGCGTTCGAGCCAGCCGATGCCCTGCCCCGTCAGATAGCTCGGCAACAGCGGAATCGCGAAGCCGCCGTAGCCGCTCAGCAGACACGGACGCGTCGGTTGTCGATCGCCCGGCGATGACAGTGCTTCCTTCGGCCCAATCACCGTGTACGGTATGCGCGTGCCATCGGCCGATACCGCATGGCCGCGCGTCACGGCAACGCTCGTCGCGTCGAACTGCGTCGGCCAACGGTCGAGCAACTCCCATTCGCCGGGCTCGTCGCGCGCGAGATCGGAGAGCCAGTAGGCAGGCGGTTGCAGATAATCGTCGGTGTCGACGAACACTTCGTCGTTCAGCGTCGACTCGACCGGCGACACATCGACCTGCGCATCGCCGCGCGCCGCAAACACGCGCTCGCGCCAGTGCCACGTGCCGTCCTCGCGCTGCGAAGGCGTCCAGATCAGCGTCTTGGCGCGTACGTCGTCGAGATACGACACGATCAGATGATGGCGCGTGTGCGACCAGTCGCAGGCCGAGGTCAGCGGTGTCGGCGTGAAAAGCGGCGTCACGTCGCGCTCGCCGCGCAAAAACGCGTCCTCGCGAATCGCGAGCAGCGCGCCGCCAGGATAGCGCGCGCGATTGCCGTCCCACTCGCAGTCCCAGTCGAGCCGTGGCTCTAGCAGCAGCCAGCCCTGCCACGCCCCCACCGCGACATGCGACGGCACCTCGTAACGATGCCAGGCATCGCTGACGTGGTCGAGGTAATAGGTGTGCGAATCGAAAAAGTCGACGCTGCTCGTCACCGTATGCCGGCGATCGAGCGGATCGTAATTCGCCTCCACGCCGATGTCGTCAAACTCGCCGCGAAACACGACGGGCGCGTCGGCGAGCGCGGTGCCACGGGTCCAGCGCCGCACGTCGCGTGGATAACCGGAACGCGTCAGCGTCTTGCGCCCGCTGTCCCAGCCAACGTACAGCGTATCGCGATCGATCCACGACACCGTGTGCTTGCCCGCCTTCGCTATCGCGAAACCATCGTCAATGAAACGCCGCGCGTCGAGATCGAACTCGCGCACGACGAGCGCGTCCGAGCCGCCCGGCGACATCGTGATCAGCGCGCGGCCGCCGTCCGGATAGAGGATGTCGAGATCGACGCACACCCACGGTGTGCCTTCGGCCGCGCCGAGCGCGTCGAAGTCGAGCAGGTTCTGCCACACCGGCGCGCCGGCGCGCCATGCGGCCCACGCGGTGCGTCGCCAGATGCCGCGCGGATTGCTCGCGTCCTGCCACAGATCGTAGGCCCAGTCCTTCCAGCGATCCGGAATCACCGGGCGCTCGCGCGGCAGATAGGCATCGGCGAGCCGGTGTCTGAGCGCGTCGAACGACGCGCCGCTGCACCACGCCGCACGGGTGCGCGCATTCTGCGCGTCGACCCATGCGAGTGCGTCGGTGTCGTACAGCTCTTCGAGCGACAGGAAAGGATCGGGGGAAAGCGGCCACTCGAACGGGGCGGGAGAAGCGGGAGAAGCTGGCATCGTCGGCTGTCGGATCGGAACAGCGTTGATTATGCCTCGTGCACGACAGTTGCCGGTTTGCCGCAACGCGCGATGCAAAAACGACGAAGGCGGCCTGAGCCGCCCTCGCCTGCGATGCAGGATCGCTCAATACGACCGCATCAAGGCTCGAGATTGAGCTCCTGAATCTTGCGCGTAATCGTATTGCGCCCGATACCGAGCCGCTCGGCCGCCTCGACCTTGCGGCCGCGCGTGAAGTCGAGCGCCTCGCGGATCACGGCCGCTTCGAAGCGGCGCGCGAGTTCGTCCATCACGTCGGCCGCGTTCTCGCGCAGCATGCGCGCGACTTCGGTGCGCAGGCCGCCTTCCCATGCGCTCAGCGCGGTGGCGACCGACGCACCGCCCGCACCGACCGGATGCACGAGCGTGCTGGCGTTCGCTCCAGCGAGCGGCGCACCGACCGTGAATCCCGTATTGATCGTCACGGCGCCATCCGTCGTCGCGCCCGCGGCGGCGCCCGCACCGGGCTCGCTCCCGCCGCTGTGCGCGGGCCCGAGATCGGGCGGCAGATCCTTGATTTCGATCGTCTGCGCGGGCGCCATCACCGTAAGCCAGTTCGCGAGATTCTCGAGTTGCCGCACGTTGCCCGGAAACGGCAGCGACGCCAGATACGCGAGCGCCTCGTCGGACACGCGCTTCGGTTCGACGCCGAGATCACGCGCGCTCTTCTGCAGGAAATGTCGCGTCAGCAGGGGAATGTCCTCGCTACGCTCGCGCAACGCGGGCAAGCGCAAGCGGATCACGTTCAGACGGTGATACAGGTCCTCGCGAAACAGCCCCTGCCGCACGCGCGCTTCGAGATTCTGGTGTGTCGCCGCGATCACGCGCACATTCGCGCGCAGCGGATTGTGGCCGCCCACGCGATAGAACTGTCCGTCCGACAGCACGCGCAACAGGCGCGTCTGCAGATCGAACGGCATGTCGCCGATTTCGTCGAGAAACAGCGTGCCGTTCTCGGCCTGTTCGAAGCGTCCCTGGCGCATCGCCTGCGCGCCGGTGAACGCTCCACGCTCATGACCGAACAGTTCGGACTCCAGCAGATCCTTCGGAATCGCGGCCGTGTTCAACGCGATGAAGGGGCCGTTCGCGCGTGGGCTATGTCGGTGCAGCGCACGCGCGACCAGTTCCTTCCCGGTGCCTGATTCGCCGGTAATGAGCACGGTGGCCGCCGAATGCGACAGGCGACCGATCGCGCGAAACATGTCCTGCATCGCGGGTGCCTGGCCGAGCATCTCGGGCGCTTCGGCGACGCGCTCGTCCCACGTCTGCTCGCCACGCATGCTTTCGTCGACCGCGCGGCGAATCAGCTCGACGGCCTTGTCGACATCGAACGGCTTCGCCAGATACTCGAACGCACCGCCCTGGAATGCGGCCACCGCGCTATCGAGATCCGAGAACGCGGTCATGATGATGACCGGCAAGCCTGGCACCTTGTCGCGGACGGTTTGCAGCAACTCCAGCCCGGAGCCACCGGGCATGCGGATATCGGAGACCAGCACCTGCGGGCTGTCGTGATCGAGCGCGGCCGACGCTTCGCGCACGTTGGCGAAGCTGCGCGTCGCGAAGTTCTCGCGCGCCAGCGCTTTCTCGAGCACCCAGCGAATTGATTGATCGTCGTCTACTATCCAGATCGGCTTCATATGGTTCGGTCAGAAGTCTTGAGGTGCTTGTGGTATCTAGAGGTCGAGCGGCAGCAGAATCTGAAACTCGGTATGGCCCGGCCGGCTGTCCACCTCGATCAGACCTTCGTGCTGCTGCACGAAGGTCTGCGCAAGCGTTAGACCGAGACCGCTGCCGTCCTCGCGCCCCGATACGAGCGGATAGAAAATGCGGTCGCGAATCTCTTCCGGAATGCCTGGGCCGTTGTCGACGATATGCAAGTCCAATGCCAGCTTGCACAGGCGTTTTGAAATCGTGACCTTGCGCGCGATGCGCGTACGCAACTCGATGCGCGCATCGCCCTGCGAGATCCGCTCGCGCAACGCCTCGGCCGCATTGCGCACGATGTTCAGCAGCGCCTGGATCAGCTGCTCCTTGTCGCCGCGCAGATCCGGCACGCTGACGTCGTAGTCGCGCTCGATCGTCAGGCCGCGCGGAAATTCCGCGAGAATCACCTGACGCACACGCTCGCACACCTCGTGAATATTCACGTCGCCGACGATATGCGGATGCCGGTGCGGTTCGAGCAGGCGGTCGACCAGCGTCTGCAGCCGGTCCGATTCCTTGATGATGACCTGGGTGTACTCGCGCAACTCGTCGCGCTGACGCTCGCCGAGTTCGAATTCGAGCAGTTGCGCGGCGCCGCGAATGCCGCCGAGCGGATTCTTGATCTCGTGTGCGAGATTGCGGATCAGATGCTTGTTGACGGCCGTCAGGTCGTTGATGCGCTCTTCGCGGTCGGTGCGCAGATGCCGCTCGTTCTCGAATAGTTCGAGCAACACGTAGTCCTGCGCGCTTTCCAGAAAGCCGACGATCGCATGCGCGTGCAGTGGCTCGTGGCCGGGACGCTCGAGCACGGCGTCAAGATGCGTCGCGTGAAAGCGGTGCGCGGCGATCGCGGTGATCGTCGCGACCAGTTCGTCCGCATTCGAGAAGATGTCCGGCCACGCCATCTGCGTCAGTTGCTTGCGCGACATCTCCAGCATCGACTCCGCCGACGGATTCGCGAACGCGACGCGCAGCGTGCGCTTCTCGAGCACCAGCACGACGGTGGGCAACGCCTCGAAGCCTGGCAGCAAGCCAGAGCTCACGAGCTGCGCGTCATCCGACAGCGTCTGTTCGTGTCCTTTCCTTGCCTTGATCAGATTCTTGAGAACCATCTTGCAGTGTGGCCGGTAGGAGATGGTGATAAATCAGGAGTGCGGCCTATTGGTGATTCGTCGCAATGCATGTCGCCCGCGCGCGGCCGGCCGTGCGTACGGCCTAACGAAAAAGGGACGGCGCCGCCGTCCCTTCGTGACCGATCGCGAGCGTCGGGCAAAGCGCTTCGCCGCGTGAAGGGCGAAGCGCCATCGCCGCTTACAGCGAGTAGTACATTTCGAATTCGATCGGGTGCACCGACTGACGATAGCGTTGCAGCTCGCCCGTCTTCAGTTCGATGTACGCGTCGAGCATCGAATCCGTGAACACGCCACCGCGCGTCAGGAACTCGCGGTCCGCGTCGAGTGCGTCGAGAGCCTGGTCGAGGCCGGCGCACACGGTCGGGATCTTTGCATCCTCTTCCGGCGGCAGGTCGTACAGGTTCTTGTCGGCAGCTTCGCCCGGGTGAATCTTGTTCTGTACGCCGTCCAGACCCGCCATCATCAGCGCGGAGAAGCACAGGTACGGATTCGCCAGCGGATCCGGGAAGCGCGTTTCGATACGGCGGCCCTTCGGGTTCGACACGTGCGGAATACGGATCGATGCCGAACGGTTGCGAGCCGAGTAAGCCAGCTTGACCGGCGCTTCGAAGTGCGGCACGAGACGCTTGTACGAGTTCGTACCCGGGTTGGTGATCGCGTTCAGCGCGCGAGCGTGCTTGATGATGCCGCCGATGTAGAACAGCGCGAATTCCGACAGACCTGCGTAACCATTGCCCGCGAACAGGTTCTGGCCGTCCTTCCAGATCGACTGGTGAACGTGCATGCCCGAACCGTTATCGCCGACGACCGGCTTCGGCATGAACGTCGCCGTCTTGCCGTACGTGTGCGCGACGTTGTGGACGATGTACTTCATCTGCTGCAGCCAGTCGGCGCGCTGCACGAGCGTCGAGAACTTGGTGCCGATTTCGTTCTGGCCCTGGCCCGCCACTTCGTGGTGGTGCACTTCGACCGGAATGCCGATCTGTTCGAGCAGCAGACACATTTCCGAGCGGATGTCCTGGAACGTGTCGACCGGCGCGACCGGGAAGTAGCCGCCCTTGGTGCCCGGACGATGGCCGGTGTTGCCGCCTTCGAATTCCTTCGCCGACGACCACGGTGCTTCTTCCGAGCCGATCTTGATGAAGCAGCCCGACTGGTCCGTGTTCCACTGGACCGAGTCGAAAATGAAGAATTCCGGTTCCGGACCGAAGTAAGCGGTGTCGCCGAGGCCGGAGCTCTTCAGGTACGCTTCGGCGCGCTTCGCGAGCGAGCGCGGATCGCGCTCGTAGCCCTTGCCGTCAGCCGGTTCGACGACGTCGCAGGTCAGCACGAGGGTCGATTCTTCGAAGAACGGGTCGATGAAGGCCGTGTTCGCGTCCGGGACCAGCAACATGTCCGATGCTTCGATGCCCTTCCAGCCGGCAATCGACGAACCGTCAAACGCATGGCCGCTTTCGAACTTGTCTTCATCGAATGCCGACACCGGCACCGAAACGTGTTGCTCTTTGCCGCGCGTGTCGGTGAAGCGGAAGTCGACAAACTTGACGTCTTCGTCTTTGACGAGTTGAACGACGTCGGCCACGGATTTACTCATAACCTATCTCCTGATTAACAATTTCGGCGGATTTCAGCCGCCGCCCAATCTAGCTGACCCGTCCCGGAACGTCCACTTATACGGCGTCGCGGCCGGAAAATTCTGCGGGACAAATCGATCGGCACCAATAAAGCAGATAGCGTGCCACCTTTCAGCCCAGTATGAGCCAATTCGGCGCACATCGTTACTGCGCTTGCGTTTGCGGGCTACGCGTGGAGCGCGAGCAGCGTCACGAAGAAACGCCTTAGCATCCTCACGCACCAGTTTCGTGCATTCACCGCTTTGGAAATCGGGTTATCTTCAATTTTGGTGCATTCCGACGAAAGTGCACCATATTTGCGCATCGAGTTTGGGGCAGCGCCCGCCGATCGCCCCCCACGCCCAGTCTACCCAGGTCTGCGCGGTGCCTGGCGCGCGCTAGAATGATCATTTGGTCCGAAGGAGATTGACGCTCATGAGCACGCTCGAACAGCTTTACGCGAAGGCGGACGCCCGTCGCGCCGAGAACCAACTGCCCTACGCGGGCGCGGTATCGCCGGCCGAGGCGTTCGAACTGCTGGAACTCGATCCGCGCACGCGTCTCGTCGACGTGCGTACCCGCGCCGAACTCGACTGGGTCGGCCGGCCGGTGATCGGTGATGGCCAATACGCGCATGTCGAATGGACGCGCTATCCGGGCGCGGTGCCCAATCAGGAGTTCATGCAGCAACTCGCGCAGGTCGCCTCGCCCGACACGCCGGTGCTGTTCCTGTGCCGCAGCGCCGCGCGCTCGAAGCTCGCCGCGATCGCCGCGACCCAGGCCGGCTTCACGAAGGCGTACGACCTGCTGGAAGGCTTCGAAGGCGACAAGGACGGCCAAGGGCATCGCAAGACGGTGTCGGGATGGTGTTTTCGCGGCTTGCCGTGGATCGGCGCCTGATGGCGGACTGGCGCACTGCCCTCACATGCGCAAGTCCTGTCTAGCGGGGCTGAGGCAGGCTAATCGAAACAGGACGCGCCGACCACGCACTGATTGCATCGTCGGCGCGGGTTGTGACACTGCGATGTCGCGGCTCGCGCCAACCCAACCGTCCGGCGCGAACCGCTGTCGCCTTCTCAGCTTCGCGGCTTACCCGTGGCGGCCGCCGCCGCTGCCGCGACTTCAGGCTCGACGATGTCGCCACCGAGCAGATGCACCCCTTCGCGCAGCTTCACGAACGCCGCGGCGACGGCTTCCGGCTCACCCTTCACCCCGAGATCGATGTGATGCCGCGCATACACGCCGCCGCGCTCCGCATCCCCGACGCTCGGCAGGCTGAACACCCGCACGCCCGGAAAATCCCGCTCGATTTTCTCCATCAGCGGCGTCACGCGCGACTCCGGCAGCTCGAACACCAGCAGCGACTTTTCGGCGTGCGGCGTGGTGTGGTGCAGATGCGCGTACTGCGTGTCCAGCACCCACTCGATCATCGGCCAGGCCATCACCGGGAAACCCGGCACGAAATGGTGCTGGCGGATCGAAAAACCCGGAATCTTGTTGTAGCCGTTCGGAATGATGTCGGCGCCCTGCGGATACGTGCCCATGTTCAGGCGATGCCGGTTCTCGGGCGAGTTCAGATCGAGCGGCGTCGTCGAAGTCGCCGGATACATGTCGCGGATGCGCTCCTGGATCAGCTTCGCGGCCTCCGGATGCAGCTCGAGCGGCACGCCGAGCGCGGCCGCCGCGCATTGGCGCGTGTGGTCGTCAGGTGTCGCGCCGATGCCGCCCGTCGAGAAAACGATGTCGCCCGACGCGAACGTCCGACGCAGCGTCGCCGTGATGCGCTCCGGATCGTCGCCGATGTACTCCGCCCAGCCGAGCGACAGCCCGCGCGCCCGGAGCAACTCGATGACCTTCGGTAGATGCTTGTCGACGCGCCTGCCCGACAGGATTTCATCGCCGATGATGATGACGCCAAATGCCATTGCCGCCTCTTTCGTTTGATCAATAGGGAACCGGCGCGACCTCGCGCGCGCCGCCAGACGCTTCCGCCCGCATACGCTGCAGCGCGCGCAGGCAGTAGTTGCCGAACCATAGCGCCGAGAACACCAGGATGAACGCGTAAATCCAGATCGTCACCGTGGTAATCACCGGGAACAGCACGACCAGCCAGACCGACGACGCCCACAGCAGCGTCGGCAGCGAGCCTAGGAGGCCGCTCACGACCCCGATCAGCAGTAGCGGCAAGCGGTGGCGCCGCACGAGTTCGCGCCGCTCGTCGCGCGTCGCATGCAACGCGAGCGCGTCGTAGGTCATCACCCGATACGTGAGCCAGCCCCACAGCAGCGGAGGAATCAGCGCGAAGAACGGCGGTACGAGCCACAGCGGCAAGGTGACGATCAGCAGCACGAGACACAGCAGCGTGGTCCAGAGCGCCTGACCGAGGCTACCGTACCATGTTCCGCCGCGGCGTATCTCCAGCCCGGCGAATTGGCGCGCCGCGAGAAAGCGGATCACGGCCGGCATCGACAGCATGGCGATCAGCAGCAGCACCGTGACGACGATCAACGGGATCGCCATTGCAATTACGATGAACGGTGCGATGACCGCGTGCAGCGTCGAGAAACCGAGCACGTCGAACAGATGATAAAGCGTGGCGGTGAAAGACCAGTCGTCGAGCCAGGTGCGGGTCGCGCCGGTCACCGTTTGCCAGAAGAACCACAGGAGCAAGCCCCAGCCGACCGTCGCGACGATAAACGGTTTGAAGGTCAGCCAGAGCATGCGCGGATGCAACGCGCTTGCGAGTGCACGCCCAAACGAGCGCAACAGATCATTCATGCGAGCCAATGCCTGCGAACGAAACGATGGACAGGAAAAACGCGCCGCGCGCCGGCCTGGCATGCTGGTGGGGCACTGGAGGTGCGCACGAACGTGCACAGCATAAACCAAGGGACACGCCGCCGGCGGAAGTGGGCGGCGCGGCGGAGCGCGTGCTCGAGAGGATCCGCAATGGACTCAGAATGAACTCTGAATGGACTCTGAAAGGACTCAAACGGCAGCGGTGTCGTTGCCGGTTGCGCGGCGCTTCGATACCAGGCGATGCGCGATGCGCACGAAGGCGAACCAGTGCTGCGCCCAGAAGCCATCGCCATAGCGGCGGCCTTCGAGCTGATCGCTGATACCGGTCGGCTCCACGTCGCGGCTCCACGACGCGCTGCGGAACAGCATGTCCCACCATGGGAACAGCACGCCGAAATTGCAGCCGTACTTGAGCCCTTCATGACCTAAGCCGATTGCGTGGTGACGGCGATGGAATGCCGGACTGACGAGCAGCCGCTCGCCGAGCCAGCCGTAATACAGCCGGATGTTCGCGTGCTGCACGCTCTGCGCGAGGTTCGTGATCGCGACCAGCACGACGAACTGCGACGGCGGCACACCGATCGCGAGCGAGATCACCGCGAAGAACGACGCCTGCAGCAAATCATCGAGCAGATGGTTACGATCGTCGGACCAAAGCGACATCTGCCGCTGACTATGGTGTACCGCATGCAGTTCCCACCACACGCCGAAGCGGTGCTGCCCGCGGTGATACCAGTAGCCGGCGAAATCGAGCACGAGCAGATACATGACGAACGTGACGAGCGGCTGCGTGGTCACGCCGGGCCACAGGTTGTCGAAGTTCAGGTTCGCGATGCCGTGAAGCCTGAGCCAGCCTTGCACGTTGTCGAAGAATGGCTGCAGTGCGAAGAAAAAGAAAAGATTCAAAATGCCGAGCTTGGCGATCCACGTGTACAGCACGTCGACCCGCACTGCCTTGCGGTTCTCCCATTGCTCGACCGGACGCAGCGCCTCGAGCGGACGCAGGATCGCGTACATCGCGAGCACCTCGAGCACACCGACGATGACCCAGTACAGGCTGTCGTAGGTGTCCTCGTCGTAGTCCATCAGATTGAACCGGAACAGCAGCGGCTGTACCACGTCGACGTACAGCCACGTCTGCGTGGCTGAAACGAAGCTGTCGAGTGTGGAGAAAATCAGATGGAACATGATGCTGGCCTGTTACTTCATCCTTGGTGGCTCGTGGCGCCGGGGCTCTGCTGCGTTGCTCCCAGGCACCCCCTGAGACCCCTCAAGCACCGTTCGGCGCCGTGACCGGCGCGCGGTTGAAGAAATAGATACCATGCGGCGAGCGGCCGACCGCAATCGTCTGGATCAGCTTGCGCGTGTTGAGATCGATGATGCCAATGTGCTTCGCGAAGCGGAAGGTCACCCACAGATAGCGCTTGTCGGCGGAAAGCTCCATGTCGTCCGGTCCCGGCATCAGGCCGGTGATATCGCCGACGTTGGTGAGCGTGTCTTCGTCGATGATGCTGATCGTGCTAGCGACGCGGTTCGACACCGCGACATGCTTGCCGTCGGCGAGCGAGCGGAAGTTGTGAGCGCCCTTGCCCGTATGAATCGTCTTGACGACTTTCTGGTTGCGCCAATCCACGACGGCGACGTAGTCCTCGCCGGTCATGCCGACGAGCAGGTACTTTTCGCCCGGCGTCATCCACAGGCCTGCGGGCACCTTGCCGACCTTCATCTTCCATTTGACGGTTTGCGTGGGCAGGTCGATGGCGGCGAGTTCGCCCGAGATCTGCAGCGAAACGAACACCGTCCTGCTGTCATTCGTGAACGCCATATGGCTGGGCATCACCGCGAGCGGCAGCCGTGAAGCCAGCGTCATCTGGTTTTTCTGGTTGTCGTAGTGGTAGATGTCGAGGCGGTCGAGCCGCAAGCCCGTAGTGACGAGCCACTTGCGATCCGGCGAAAAACCGATTTGATAGGGATCTTCGATGTTCTCGACCCAGCGCTGCAACTGCCCCGTTTTCGGATCGACGAACATCAGGCTGTTCGACACCGAATTGGCGACGATCAGCGAGGAATTGTCCGGCGTGGCCATCAGGTGATGCGGTTCCTTGCCCGTGGGCACGGTGCCGATGACCTGGCGGCTGTTCTCGTCGATCAGGCTCAGCGTGGCCTCACCGGAATTGAGCACGATCACGTTATTGGCGTGCGCCGCCGGAGAAAAAAAGCCTGCGGCGGCGACCAGCACCGCAGTTGCGGCGAACGTGGCAGTCAAGCCGGGAAGAAGAAATTTACGCATGAAAACTCGCTTCGGAGAACAACGGTCATTGTAGAACGTTTGCCGGTCCGAGCGGTTGACGTAAGTCACCGGGCGACGAGCGAAAAATGACGGATGCGATGAAGTGCGGCCGCGCGCGGGAAAGTTCGTCTGCCACGTCCCGTTTTTGATGCTCGGGCCGCGGGTTTTCGAGTGAGGAATCAATGTGCTCTCCTTGCCAGAATCAATCATGCATCAGCCACACGCCAATATCGCCCAAAGCAATAACTAAAACAATAGGAATATTCTTTTTTTCGCGCCAATAAATCTACCTGTATTAATATATTTTTTAGCCCAATTGAATTTCGGAGTTCGCTGATATCTGAATTGCGCGCGGGCACCGGAGAATTCTTCCTGCGCGTCGTCCCGCCAGCGCCTCATCCGTGGGAACCACGCGTATAACGCGGGGACGACGCGCGCTCGACCAAATAGCGCAAGCTTCACCAATGGCCAGCGTTTTTATTTTCGAGATTTTCAAACTTAGCTGGGCAATAACGTCACACCAATCTCGAATTACGCACTACACGCCACGAACTAAAATAATGCGGAGGATTTTAAATTGATGAACAAGAATATTTCGATAATTGGCCGTACCACATCTCAAAGAAAAGTCGCAGCGGCGCAAACTGCCTGCCTGCAAATACACCGTGCTTCCGCGTGCCAGAAAAGCATCGCCCGAGCAGTTCGACGTACTGCGGGTGTTGCCATAGCGGCGGCCCTGTGCGTCACGGAAGCGAACGGCGCCGGCGTCGATTCGGTCGAGGTAGGCACGGCCAGCGCGCCCGGCGACGCCGCGGTCGCGATAGGCGCACAGGCCATCGCAAGCGGCAACTCATCGCTGGCGATCGGCTCGCAAGCGAACGCGCAAAACGACGGCGCGCTCGCGGTAGGGGCAGGCGCCACGGCGCAGGGCGACAGCGCAGTCGCCGTGGGTCTCTCCTCTTCCGCAAAAGGCGAAGGCGCAGGCGCCTTTGGGCCCTATGCGAATGCGCAGGCGGAACGCGCGACCGCGGTCGGTCTGGACGCGTCGGCGCTCGGTGTCGACTCGGTCGCAACGGGCTCCGGTTCAATGGCGGCGAATTCGGCCGCCTCCGCGTTTGGCTCCCAATCCACGGCAACCAGCGTCGGTTCGACCGCGCTCGGCTATGTCGCGCAGGCCGGAGGCACCAACTCGCTCGCCGCCGGAGCATGGGCCTCGGCACTGGCGGACTCGAGCGTCGCGCTTGGTAGTAACACCCTCGTCAGCGGTGTCGGCGCCATCGCCCTCGGCGTCGCTGCGCAGGCGAGCGGCGCCTATGCCAGCGCAATCGGCTTCGGCGCAACGGCGGCGGGAGCCGGCGCGATCGCCCTCGGCAGCAACGCAAACGCGAGCGCCGACAATAGCGTCGCGCTGGGCGCCAATGCCAGCACCACGACGGATCTGTCGCAAAGCGCATTTGTGCCCGGGGGAGCGGGCGCTACCCCGGTCGTGGCCCCCATCGCGACAGGCGAAGTCTCACTTGGCTCGGCGAATAATGAGCGTCGCCTGACCAACGTCGCCGCGGGCGCTGCGCCCACTGACGCGGTCAACGTGAGCCAGTTGAACGCGGTCGACAACAAGGTCGATGCACTCGCTGAAAGCAGCGCGCTGCACTACCTCAGCGCTGCCGACCCGGCCGACGGCTCCAACAACGCGCTCGCAGAAGGCACGCACGCGCTCGCCGTGGGCAGCAACGCCAGCGCCGTCGGCGCCAACGCGAGCGCATTCGGCACGAGCGCCAGCGCGAGCGCAACGGATTCGACCGCGATAGGCGCGGGCGCCGTCGCCGGCACGGCCGGCGCGACCTCGCTGGGCGCGTCGGCCGACGGCTCAGGGGCCACGGCGCTCGGGGCCAGCGCGACGGCGAACGGCGACGGCACGCTCGCGATCGGCTCCGGTGCCAGCGCAGCCGCCGACAACGCCCTTTCGCTCGGCTATCAGTCGAGCGCGCTGGCCGCAAACGCCGTCGCGCTTGGTCAGGGCTCGATCGCCGATCGCGCGGGGACCGTATCGGTCGGGTCGGCGGGCAACGAGCGTCAGATCACCAACGTCGCGGCCGGCACCGCGGACACCGATGCGGTCAACGTCGCCCAGCTGAAAGCGGTGAGCGATCAGAGCAGCGCGAGCGCGGCGAAACTCGACGGCGCGGTCATGTACGACACGAACGCCGACGGCAGCATCAATCGGAACAGCATTACGCTCGGCGGCGATACCACGGAGGGCACCGTCATCCACAACGTCGCGAACGGCGTGCTGGCGTCCGACGCGGTCAACCTCGGTCAGTTGAACGCGGCGCTCGAAGGGGCGATCAATGACGCGGCGATCGGTTCGGTCGGCGCGTTATTCAGTGCTGCGGGTGAAAGCGCGACTGAAACCGCGCAAGCATCCGGTGCACACGCGATTGCGGCCGGGGCGAATGCGCGGGCAAGCGGCGCCAACGCGACAAGCATCGGAGCGAACGCCATCGCCAGCGGCAACAACGCGACGGCGGTCGGCGCCGCGGCCAGCGCGAGCGCCGACAACTCGGTGGCCTTGGGCCAGGGCTCCATCGCAGACCGAGCGAACTCAGTATCGGTTGGCTCGGTGGGCCAGGAGCGCCAGATCACCAACGTCGCAGCCGGCGTGCGAGGCAGCGACGCGGTCAACGTCAATCAGTTGCAGCAAAGCATGAGCGGCGCGATCAGCGCGGCGAATCGCTATACGGACGATCAGATCCGTTCCGCCCGCCGGGACAGCTACGGGGGCACGGCATCGGCGCTCGCGATGGCAGGCTTGCCGCAAGCGGTCCTGCCCGGACACGGCATGGTCGCGATGGCGGCCGGCACGTACGGCGGTCAATCCGCGCTCGCAATTAGCGTGTCGCAATTGTCGGACACCGGCAAATGGATCTACAAGGCCCAAGGCAGCGCCGACTCACGCGGGCAGTTCGGCGCATCGATCGGCGCGGGGATGCATTGGTGAAATCAGCTCGGGCGATCGTGTCGGGCAAAGCCCGGCCGCCGTGCACACCCAGTGTCCCGCGTCCGCGTGCGAGCGGCCTGACTTTACCGCTGCATCGACTCCCACACCTTGTACAAGCGCTTCACCGAAACCGGCATTGGGGTGCGCAGCTCCTGCGCAAACAGCGAGATGCGCAACTCCTCGAGCAGCC
This sequence comes from Paraburkholderia youngii, assembly GCF_013366925.1. Classification (NCBI taxonomy): domain Bacteria; kingdom Pseudomonadati; phylum Pseudomonadota; class Betaproteobacteria; order Burkholderiales; family Burkholderiaceae; genus Paraburkholderia; species Paraburkholderia youngii. The sequence goes on along the minus strand of NZ_JAALDK010000001.1, from coordinate 4,033,417 downwards.
AGCGGAATTCCGCAAGCCGCGGATCCGTGACGCCGCCGCGCTGCGACACCGCCCGCTGATAGTGCTGCAACAGCGGCTGGAATTCGGCGAACTGCCGCGCGTCGCGGGTGGCGTCCGCGCGCAGCTTGTCGATACGCAGCGCCATCCCCTTCAGATAACGCGGGAAATGTGCGAGTTGGGCATACGGCGTATCGACGACAAAACGCTTGCCAATCAGCGCATCGAGTTGATTCTGCAGATCGGTGTACGCGGCCGCGAATGGCTTCGCCTGCAGAAGCTTCTTCGTCAGGCTCGCGTACTCGCCGAGGATCTGGCCGACCAGCCGCGAGATTTCCTGCGCGAGCAACGTGAGGCGGCTACGCCCTTCGTCACGTCGGGTATGGAAGCTCGCATCGTCGTCGGGCAGCGGGTCCTGCAGACACGCGCGGTCGAGTGCGGTGTCGATCAGCTGATCGCGCAGTTCTTCCTGCGTGCCGCGCGGCATGAACTGCATGGCCATTTCGCGCAGGCCCGGCAGATTCTTCTCCAGATACTTGATCGGCTCCTTCAACTGCAGCGCGAAAAGCCGACGCAGGCCCGCCCGATGAATCCGCGCGGCTTCTTCGGGCGAATCGAATACTTCGACGTCGCAGTGCGTGCCACGGTCCACGAGCGCCGGGTAGCCAAACAACGTCTGGCCACCGCGGCGAATTTCGAGCAATTCGGGCAGCTTGCCGAAATTCCACGTGGTCAGGTTTTCGTACAGCGCGGTGGCTGGCGCGCCATCCGGCGTCGCGGGTTGTGGCGCGGCCGCGCCCTTGCCGCGCGCCGGGCCGCTCGCAGCCAGATCCGGAGACCGCGCAGGTGTCGCGACACCGCCGCCTGCATCGGCCAGGGCGGCGCCTGCCGCGCCCGAAACGAGCTTCTGGAAATGCTGCTGCGCCTGACCGCCGAGTTCTGCGCGCAGTTGCGACAGATTGCGTCCCATCGCGAGCTGCCGGCCATGTTCGTCGATGACCTTGAAGTTCATGAACAGATGCGCGGGCAGCGTCTCGAGCTTGAAGTCGGACTGCTTCATCGCGACCTGGGTCTGCTCGCGCACGTCGGCGATCAGCGCTTCGAGCAAGCCGCCTGCTCCGAAGCGCTGGGCGCTGTGCCGTTCGGCGAAACCTGCCGCGTATTCAGGGAGCGGCACGCAATGCCGACGCAGCTTCTGCGGCAGCGACTTCAGCAGCAACTGTGCCTTCTCTTTCAGCATGCCGGGCACGAGCCACTCACAACGGCGCGCGTCGACCTGGTTCAGCGCATACAGCGGTACCGCGAGCGTTACGCCGTCGCGAGGCGTGCCCGGCTCGAAGTGATAGGTCAGCGCCATCTCGATGCCCGCCATCGTCAACCGCTTCGGGAACAGATCCGTCGTGACACCCGCCGCTTCGTGCCGCATCAGATCGTCGCGGGACAAATACAACAGCCGCAGCTTGTCCTCCGCCTGGCCGCTCTTTTTGACTTCGTCGCGATACCAGCGCTCGAACGACGCGCCGGTATAGACGCCATCCGGCAGCGCCTGATCGTAGAACGCGTAGATCAATTCGTCGTCGACCAGCACGTCCTGGCGGCGCGACTTGTGCTCGAGCTGTTCGATGTCGGCAAGCAGCTTGCGGTTGTGCGCGAAGAACGCAAGCTTCGTGTCGAACTCACCTTCAACAAGCGCACCGCGAATAAACAGCTCGCGCGCCCGCGCCGGGTCCTGCTTGCCGAATGCGACGCGCCGCCGGTGATAAATCGGCAGGCCGTACAGCATTGCGCGCTCGAACGCGGACACCTGCGCCGCGCGCTTTTCCCAATGTGGCTCCGAGAGCGACTTTTTCAGCAGATGCGCGCCGACCTTCTCGACCCACTCCGGCTCGATTTTCGCGATACAGCGCGCGTAAAGCCGGCTCGTTTCGACCAGCTCGGCAGCCATCACCCACTTGCCCGCTTTTTTCACGAGCGCAGAGCCCGGCCACAAATAGAACTTGATGCCGCGCGCGCCGAGATAGTACGGCTCATCGTCGGCTTTCAGGCCGATGTTGCCGAGAAGGCCGGTCAGCAGCGCAAGATGGATCTGCTCGAACGTAGCCTCCGCCTCGTTCAGGCGCCAACCGTGCTCCCGCACGACCGTCAGCAGTTGCGAATGGACATCGCGCCACTCGCGCAGCCGCAACTGCGACAGGAAGTTCTTGCGGCACTCGTCCTGCAACTGCCGGTTCGATTTCTTGTGCGCGATCGCTTCGTCGAACCAGTTCCAGATCTTCAGCCACTGCAGGAATTCGGAGCGCTCGTCGGCGAACCGGCGATGCGCCTGGTCGGCCTGCTCCTGGGCGTCGATCGGCCGATCGCGCGGGTCCTGCACGGACAGCGCGCTCGCGATGATCAGCACTTCCTTCAGCGCCTGCTGGTCGCGCGCGGCGAGGATCATGCGGCCGACGCGCGGATCGAGCGGCAGTCGCGCGAGTTCACGGCCGAGCGGTGTCAGGTGATTGTCGTCGTCGACGGCGCCGAGCTCGTTGAGCAACTGGTAGCCGTCGGAAATCGCACGGCCCGGCGGCGGCTCGATAAACGGGAACGTTTCGATCGCCGTCAGGTGCAGCGACTTCATGCGCAGAATCACCGAAGCGAGCGAAGAGCGCAGAATTTCCGGATCGGTGAAGCGCGCGCGGCCCTGGAAATCGCTTTCCTCGTACAGACGAATGCAGATGCCATCGGCAACCCGTCCGCAACGCCCCGCCCGTTGATTCGCGGCGGCTTGAGAAATCGACTCGACCTGCAGCTGCTCGACCTTGTTGCGATACGAGTAGCGCTTCACGCGGGCGAGGCCCGTGTCGACCACGTAGCGGATGCCGGGTACCGTCAGCGAAGTTTCGGCGACGTTGGTCGCGAGCACGATGCGGCGCGCGTTCGACGCGCGGAACACGCGCTCCTGCTCGGCCGCCGAGAGCCGCGCGAACAGCGGCAGAATCTCCGTATGGGGCGGGTGATGTTTGCGCAGCGCCTCGGCGGCGTCCCGAATCTCGCGCTCGCCGGGCAGGAACACCAGCACATCGCCGTGACCCTCGCGGCACAGTTCGTCGACGGCCTCGACGATCGCCTCCATCAGATCGCGATCGGTTTCGCGCTGCGTCTTCAGACGCTCGCGGCCAGACGACGCCACACCCGAGGTCCCTTGCGCCGCCTTGACCGCCGGGCTGTCCTCGACCACCGGTCGGTAACGCACCTCGACCGGATAAAGTCGCCCGCTCACTTCGATCACCGGTGCGGGCTTATCGTCGCTGCCGAAGTGGCGCGCGAAACGGTCGGCGTCGATCGTCGCCGAGGTCACGATCAGCTTCAGGTCGGGACGCTTCGGAAGAATCTCCTTCAGGTAGCCGAGCAGAAAATCGATGTTCAGGCTGCGCTCGTGCGCTTCGTCGATGATCAGCGTGTCGTAGGCTTTCAGCAGCGGATCGGTCTGCGTTTCGGCAAGCAGAATGCCGTCGGTCATCAGTTTGACCGATGCGCCCGGCGCGAGGTTGTCGTTGAAGCGCACCTTGTAGCCGACCACTTCACCGAACGGCGTGCCGAGTTCCTCGGCGATACGGCGCCCGGTCGCCGACGCGGCGATCCGGCGCGGCTGCGTATGGCCGATCAGACCATTGCCGCCTGCGCCCAGACCACGGCCGAGCGTGAGGCAGATTTTCGGCAACTGCGTGGTCTTGCCCGAACCGGTTTCGCCCGACACGATCACGACCTGATTCTCCGCGATCGCCCGCGCGATCTCGTCGCGACGACCGGAAACGGGAAGTGCTTCGGGGAACGTGATCGGTGGAATCGGATTCGGCTCGACGATCCGCGGCGGTCGCGGTTCGCGCGGCGCGCGAGGCTCCTTGCGCGGCTCGCCCGATTGTTGTTTGTCGTGCGAGTGCGTGGCGCGCGGACCGTGACGTTGCTCGTCACGTGGTCCGCGCTCGTCCTGTTCGTTGCGAGGCGCACGATGCCGTTCAACGCGCGGCGTGTCCGAGCGCGCGTCGCGGACTTCGCCACGCTGCCCGCTTTGCCGCGCACCACCTCGCTCATCGCGAGCCTGGCGGCCATGCGCACCGCGAGGCGCGGTCGAAGGCGTACTGCGGTGCTCGCTTTGCGGTCCGTCCTGTTGCTCGCTTTGCGGCCCACCGCTCTGCTGCTCACGGGCCGCGTTTTGAAGCGCGGAACGGAATTGGCCAAGCTGCTCGCTCAACGAAGCGCCACGCGGCTCGCCACGAGCCCCACCGCCCCGCTTGGCACCGGACGCTTCACCCGATTCAGCGCGAGATTCACCGCGCCGTTCATCACGCGCCGCGCCTCGCGCGCGAGCGTGCTCTTCGCGATCTTCACGACCCGCGCCGCCACCTTCCGGCGACACTGTTTGCGCAGACGCGCCCGCCTCCCGACGCGCGTCACGCGCCTGCTCTGGTCTCGCATCCTGCGCTGGGCGGCGCATCGTGTCGCCGGGCCTGGCCGGCTCACCGGCCGGCGCCGGTTTCTCGTTCGCCCCAGCGGGACTTTTGGGTACATTCGACATGGGGGCGCATTATAATCCCCGGCATGAATTCCCAAACCGACCTCGTCCCCGCGCCCGCGAGCGTTCCGGCCCCGGCCGACTCGCCGGAAACCCTCGCCCAGCACGCGCAATTCGTCGACTGGATGCGTTCAGTCGCTCCGTATATCCACGCGTTCCGAAACAAGACATTCGTCGTCGGTTTCGGCGGCGAAGTGGTGCATCAGGGGCTGCTGAATGCGCTCGTGTCCGACATCGCGCTGCTACAGGCAATGGGCATCCAAATCGTTTTGGTGCATGGCTCGCGCCCGCAGGTCGAGGAGCAGATGAGTCTCCACGGCGTCGAATCGGAGTTTTCGCACGGCATGCGCATTACCGACGCGCGCGCGCTCGAGTCCGCGAAGGAAGCGGCCGGCGAAGTGCGTCTCGACATCGAAGCCGCAATCAGCCAGGGTCTGCCGAACACGCCGATGGCGCACGCGCACATCAGCGTCGTGTCGGGCAACTTCGTAACGGCGCGCCCAGTCGGCATTCTGGACGGCGTCGACTTCCAGCACACGGGTCTCGTGCGCAAGATCGACGCGGATTCGATCCGACATTCGCTCGCGAGCCGCAAGCTCGTGCTGCTGTCGCCGCTCGGCTTCTCGCCCACCGGCGAAGCGTTCAATCTGTCGATGGAAGACGTGGCGTCGGCCGCGGCCATCGCGCTGCGCGCCGACAAGATCGTGTTCCTGACCGAAACCGCGGGTCTGATGGAGACCAGCGAAAGCGGTACGGAGCTGATCCGCGAACTGTCGCTCGACGACGCCTACAAGCTGCACGAAAGCGGCGAAGTCACCGGCGACGCCGGCTTCTACCTGAAGCATTCGATCCGCGCCTGCCGCGGCGGCGTGCCGCGCGCGCACATCATCCCGTATGCGCTCGACGGCAGCCTGCTGCTCGAACTCTTCCTGCACGATGGCGTCGGCACGATGATCTCGTACGAGAACCTCGAAAGCCTGCGCGAAGCGACGCCGGACGACGTCGGCGGCATTCTCGCGCTGATCGAGCCGCTCGAAGCCGACGGCACGCTGGTACGGCGCGGCCGTCACCAGATCGAGCGCGACATCGACCATTTCTCGGTGATCGAGCACGACGGTGTGCTGTTCGGCTGCGCGGCGCTGTATCCGTATTCGCAGGAGCGCATCGGCGAGATGGCGTGCCTGACGGTCGCGCCCGAAGCGCAAGGCACCGGCGACGGCGAGCGTCTGCTCAAGCGGATCGAGCAGCGTGCGCGGGCACGCGGCCTCACGCGCATTTTCGTGCTCACCACGCGCACCGAACACTGGTTCCTGAAACGCGGCTTCGTCAAGGCTACGGTCGACGACCTGCCTGAAGACCGCCGCCGACTCTATAACTGGCAGCGAAAGTCGCTCGTGCTGATGAAACAGCTTTGAGTATCTGCGTGATCGTCCCCATCTGATCCGAACTGGCGTTTGTCCGCCCCACGTTGATACAGTAATTATTTTTCATGGGACCGGAGTCAGTGCTAAAGCACTGACTCCGGTCGACACAGGAGAAGCACAGCATGACTCGTATGGTTCAATGCGCGAAGCTCGGCAAGGAAGCCGAAGGCCTCGATTTCCCGCCGCTGCCGGGCGAACTCGGCAAGCGGATCTACGAAAGTATCTCGAAGGAAGCCTGGCAGGCCTGGTTGAAGCAGCAGACCATGCTGATCAACGAAAACCGCCTGAACATGGCCGATCCGCGCGCGCGTCAGTATCTGATGAAGCAGACCGAAAAGTTCTTCTTCGGCGAAGGCGCGGATACCGCATCGGGCTACGTGCCGCCGTCGGCTTGAGCTTGCCACGTCGAGAGCGACACCAGCACGCGTCGCCCGAACCGGGCGAACACACGCCTAAAAATCCGCGCCGCGAGCGCGGATTTTTTTCGCCCCGACATCGGCCGCGCATTGTGTCGGCATTCATCTCGTCTGCACGTCAAAAAATCGCCCCCGCGAATCTTCTAAGCGGTCCGTTTTCAAACCCGTTTCGACCCCGCCAGAATCCCCGCCCCGCAATGGATTGAGCCACACCGGCGGCCTTCGCCCGCACCCCCGGTTTGCACGATCCTCTGTCATCGTGCTAATATGTGCCCCGTTTCAGCTGTAATTCACCTTCATTCGTGTTCTTTTCAGATTGGCTTGTCGTGCCTTTTCCGCGCGTGCGTCATCCTGAATCGAGCTGTTTTTAAACAAGAAGGCTCGTCGGTCGTTTCCCCGCCTAACGCGGATAAATTCAAGACCGGCCTTTTTCGTTTCAAGCCTTCAGTGGCGCATGGGTCGGCTTCCGCAGCCCCGCGTCCTTCATGCACCTGCCCCCCTTCCACGGCCACGCAGGTGCAACTGTCAGCACAATCTAGACGAGTGTTTTTTCGCGAACTTATCGCGAGGCACTGGCGTTTGCTTCATTTCGCCAACTGTTCCGCCGCCGGATAACCGGCACCGCGGATACCCTCGCCACGCTCACGAAATTGCACTTCCAGCAACCGAGGCGGAACGCATCACGAGTTTCGTCGCAGTCATTGGAGTTTTTAACCTTGACCGCTTCCAGCAACGGCTTCTGGCGACATCACAAACAAGAACAACGCCTTACCCTCGACGACATCACCGTCGTCGATCACTCCCTCCTGAAACGGGCCGTCGGCGCAATGGCGCTCGGCAACGCGATGGAATGGTTCGATTTCGGCGTGTACAGCTATATCGCGGTGACGCTCGGCAAGGTGTTCTTCCCCTCGTCGAGCCCGTCGGCGCAGCTCATCGCGACCTTCGGCACGTTTGCCGCGGCGTTTCTCGTGCGGCCGATCGGCGGCATGGTGTTCGGGCCGCTCGGTGACCGTATCGGCCGTCAGCGCGTGCTGGCGATGACGATGATCATGATGGCCGCGGGCACCTTCGCGATCGGCCTGATCCCCAACTACGCGACGATCGGCATTCTCGCGCCGGCGCTATTGCTGCTCGCGCGCCTCGTGCAGGGCTTCTCGACCGGCGGCGAGTACGGCGGCGCCGCGACCTTCATTGCCGAATTTTCGACCGACAAGCGCCGCGGCTTCATGGGCAGCTTCCTCGAGTTCGGCACGCTGATCGGCTATGTGCTCGGCGCGGGCACGGTCGCGCTGTTGACGGCGACGCTGTCGACCGACGCACTGCTGTCCTGGGGCTGGCGCGTGCCGTTCCTGATCGCCGGTCCGCTCGGCCTCATGGGTCTCTACATCCGTATGAAACTCGAGGAAACGCCCGCGTTCAAGAAGCAGGCCGAACAGCGTGAAGCCGAGGACCGCGCGCTGCCTAAACAGTCGTTCGGCCAGCTGCTCGCGCAGCAATGGAAGCCACTGCTGCTGTGCGTCGGCCTCGTGCTGATCTTCAACGTGACCGACTACATGGCGCTGTCGTATCTGCCGAGCTATCTGTCGGCGACGCTGCACTTCAACGAAACGCACGGCCTGTTCCTCGTGCTGCTCGTGATGATCCTGATGATGCCGATGACGCTCGCCGCCGGCCGTCTGTCCGACGCGATCGGCCGCAAGCCGGTGATGCTGCTCGGCTGCGTCGGTCTGTTCGCGCTGTCGATTCCCGCGCTGCTGCTGATTCGCATGGGCACGGTGCTGCCGGTGTTCGCCGGTCTGATGATTCTCGGCGTGCTGCTATCGTGCTTCACCGGCGTGATGCCGTCGGCACTGCCGGCGCTGTTCCCGACCCGGATCCGCTACGGTGCGCTCGCGATCGGCTTCAATGTCTCGGTGTCGCTGTTCGGCGGTACGACGCCGCTCGTGACCGCATGGCTGGTCGACCGCACCGGCAATCTGATGATGCCCGCGTACTACCTGATGGGCGCATCGCTGATCGGCATCGTATCGGTGCTTGCGCTGCGCGAAACCGCGCGCAAGCCGCTGCTCGGCTCGGGCCCGTGCGTCGCGACGCGCGCCGAAGCGCACGCGGTGCTGCGCGGCGAACGCGAGGCCGAGGAGATGGATGAACGGTTCGCGGCGGCTGCGACCGCGCGTGCCTGATCGGCGCAGTCATCCCTCGCTAGAGTAGTCTCGAAGCGGGCCGGCGAGATTCGCCGGCCCGCTTTCTTTACGTCAGCAGCGCATCGAACGTCGCGCTGACCTGCGCGCCTTCGACGATCAGTCTGCCCGCGCACACCGGCAGCTTGAAGCGCCGTGGCCCCGCGCTGCCCGGATTGACGTACAGCACGCCGTCGCGCTCGGCGATCGACGGCTTGTGCGAGTGGCCGCTCACCACGACGCGAATGCCTTCGTCGTGCGGTACGCAGCCCAGCTCGGCGATATCGTGCACGACCAGAATCGTCACCTGCTGGACGGTCAGCCGAGCATGCGTCGGTAAAGACGCCGCCCATTCACCGGTATCGTTGTTGCCGCGCACCGCGGTCAGCGGCGCGATCCGCGCGAGCGCGTCGAGCACGTCCGGCTTGCAGATATCGCCCGCGTGAATGATCGCGTCGCAGCCGTCGAGATAGTGCAACGCTTCGGGACGCACGAGGTTGTGCGTATCGGAGACGAGCCCGATGCGGGCAGCAGTCGATCGTGGGCGACGTGAAGTCATGCGCAGTCCTGCTCAGTCTGCGGCTGCGCAAACTCGCGCGCCGCCGCTGGGGCGCGCCGCTGCCCAGCCAGCATGCGCCGCGTCAACCCCTGCACGACGACCGACACCACCGCCGCGCACGCAAAGCCCGTCGCCACACCGTACTGTGGCAACAGCAACGCCGTCACCGCGAAGAACGCCGCGAACGAGCCGCGCCCGACCACCATGCCGCGCATCAGCAGCGCGACGAAGTCCGCGCCATGCGCACGCTGCGCCGATACCGCGAGCACGATGCCGAGCAGCGGAAACACCGACAGCACGCCACTCCACGCCGCGCCCATCGATGCCGAGGCCGTCGTCACCGCGAGCGTCAGCAGCGCGCCCGCGAGCATGCGTACCGCCAGATCCGCGCGCCCGACGCGCGCCGCCGGTACATGACCGGTCGCGCGCGGCAAGCTGCTCTGCGACACCGCGACGCCCACGCACGCCGCCGCCAGCGCCCACCCGGCCGAACCGGGCAGCCGCACGATCAGCAGCGCCGCGCCGAGCCAGCCGGCCACCCCCACGACCAGTGCAAGGGGCCAGTCGAAACGCCGGCAGGTCCAACCATAAGCAAGATTGAACGCCTCCAACGCGGCGATCGCCGCAATCGACGCCGCCGACGCCTGCGCCGCGAACGCCGGCCCTCGCTCGAGCGCGAGCAGCAGCATGATCGGTCCGGCGACGACCGGCAGCCCCGCGAGCCATCCCGCGACCGATGGTCCCCAGACGCGCGCGGCCACCGTCAGCGCGGCGAGAAAGGCCGGCACCAGCACGAGCTTCAGCGCGAGCAGCATGCTCAGACCTCCAGCACGTGTTCGATGCGCCGGTCCGGCACGAACCACCACGCGGCCGCGAGCGCGTACAGCGCCGCCGACGCCCACGGCACGACGAACGCGAGCCCGATGCCGGTCAGGTAAATGACGGCCGAGACCTTACCCTTGAAGTCGTTGCCGAGCGCTTTGGCCAGTGCCGAATCGCGTCCATGCTGAGAAATCAGCGCACGCGTCAGGATGAAATACGCGATCGCCGACATGAACAGGACGATGCCGTACATCGCGGTTGGCCACGCGGCCAGATGGTTTCGGCCGACCCAGTGCGTGACGACCGGCAGCAGCGACAGCCAGAACAGCAGATGCAGGTTCGCCCACAGCACCTTGCCGTTGACCGTCTGCACCGCATGGAACACGTGATGGTGATTGTTCCAGTAGATGCCGACGTAGATGAAGCTCAGCACGTAAGCGCAGAACACCGGTACGACCGGGCGCAGCGCCGCGAGATCGTAGCCCTCGGGCACCTTCAGCTCGAGCACCATGATCGTGATGATGATGGCGATTACGCCATCGCTGAAGGCTTCGACGCGTCCCTTGCCCATGCTGCGTTGTCCCGAAGATGAATGCGGTGGGGCGCACAGCCCGCCCGCGCGTTGCGCCCGGGCCGCGCCGCTGCCGATTATCCGTGATGGCGTGAGGATTTGTCGATGCGCGGAGCCGGCCGCGCGAATGGCTCTATGCGCCGGGGCTCACGGGTAGTAGACGGCGAGCCACACGCTTGGCTCGGTGTCGCTCGTATATGCGACGCGGTGCCGGCAATGCGCTTCGATCAGCACATGATCGCCTGGCTTCAGCGGGTGCGGCTCGGGGTCGCCGTCGAATTCGAGCACCGCCGCGCCGCTGAGCAGCACGACCCATTCGGCGCGCGGGCTGTCGTACCAGAAGCCCGGCGGACTCGCCTGCCCTGTCGAGACGATCCGCTCGATCGTCACGCCGCCCCGTTCGACGAGCGCGTCGACCTGCTCATCGGCCGTCGTCCTCGACCGCGCGACGGCGTCGAACAGGTTGCCGCTGCTACGTGCGGGTTGGAGCGAGCTTCTCATGGGCGTGTCGCGCCGGTGTCAACGCAGTTCATTGCATCGGCTTGAGTCCATCGAGCAGCGTCGGCACGAGTTCGCTGATGGTCGGATGCACGTGCATCGCGTATTGCAAAGTGGGATATGGCGCGGCCGCCGTCATGATGTCGACGAACGTATGGATCGCCTCGTCGCCCTCGACGCCGTGAATCGCCGCGCCCAGTATCTGTTTGCTGTTGGCATCGACGAGCGCCTTCATGAAGCCGTCGGTTTCGCCACGCTCGCGCGCACGGCCCACGCGCGACATCGGCATCGTCGCGATCAGCGCTTTGCGGCCGCTCTTGCGCACCTCCTCTTCCGACATGCCGACACGCGCGAGCGGCGGATCGACGAACACCGCGTACGTCATGATCCGCGTGTCGACGCTGCGCGCGCCGCCGTCGAGCAGGTTCGCCGCGACGATCTGGTAGTCGTCGTAAGACGTATGCGTGAACGCGCCGCGGCCGTTCACGTCGCCGATCGCCCACACGCCCGGCACGCTGGTGCGCAGCTGGCCGTCGACGACGATCGTGCCGTGCCGGTCGGTCTCGATGCCCGCGACATCGAGACCGAGGTCATCGGTATTCGGCGTGCGGCCGGTCGCGATCAGCAGATGCGATGCCTCCATCGCCGGAATGTTCTGCTCGAAGCCGATGCACAGGTCGTTTGCGCGATGCGGATGCGGCTCGACGCGCGTCGGCTGCACGCCGAAATGAAACTCGACGCCCTCGCGCGCGAGCACCTTCTGCACCGATTCCGCGAAATCGGCATCCTCGCGGTTGAGCACGCGCTCGCCACGCACCAGCACGCTGACGCGGCTGCCGAAGCGGCGAAACACCTGCGCGAATTCGAGCGCGATATAACTGCCGCCGACGATCACCAGATGATTCGGCAACGTGGTCAGTTCGAGCAGCGTCGAGTTCGTGTAGTACGGAATCCGCTGGATGCCTTCGAGCGGCGGCACGACTGCGCGCGTGCCGGTGTTGATGAAGATTTCGAACGCGCTGAGCTCGTCCAGCAGTTGGCCGTCGCGCCCGATGATCGACAGCGTGCGCGCGCCGGTGAAGCGCGCGTGGCCATTGAACACCGTGATGTTTTCCGTGCCGCGCAGCCATTTTTCGACGCCGCTGCGCGACTGTCCGATGATCCGGTCCTTGCGTGCCTTGACGGCCGCCATATCGACGCTGACCGAACCCACCTGCACACCGAGGTCCGCCGCATGGCGCGCCACGTGCGCCGCGCGGGCGCTCGCCACATAAGATTTGGTCGGCGTGCAGCCAACGTTTACGCAGGTGCCGCCGAAGTCCGCGCGTTCGATCACCGCGGTACGGCGCCCGCTTTGAGCGAGCCGCACTGCGAGCGGCGAGCCGCCTTGCCCCGTACCGATCACGACTGCGTCGAAGTGCTGTGGCATGGCAACTCTCCCGGGTCTGGGTGCAGGTCGTAGCATCTTACGCTTAGTGCCCCGGGCTGCCATGCGATGTCGGATTGCGCGGGCGCTTTGGCGACGGCCCGTTTCGCCGCGCGAGGCGGCGCCAATCAGTCTGGATTACTGGGTGGTACTTCGCGGGACTTCTCAGGCGTGGCAATGAACCGCGCAAATCAACTCGCGCGAACGCTGCAATGCGGCCTGCGCGCCGCGCGCCGCGAACACCCAGCCGACCTGGCCGAGATTGAAGTCTTGCGACACCATCACCTGCATCAAGGCGACCATCGGCAACACGACCGATGGTCGGTAAAGCTGGTTTCTGATCAACTCTGACATCACGACCCCCATTGCGGAGCGCCGCTTCGGCACTGCGCACCAATAACGTTTCGATGGGGGAATTCTAGGGAGCGCGTCGCCGCCGATAAATAGCGGCAACGCGAAGTCACTTGTTCGGCAAACTGAACAATCGCATCAGGACGCCTTCGCCATGCCGATCAATTGCGCGTCGTACAGCGTGCGCGCATAGGCGCTGGCCCCGACCGGCCGGCTGTACAGGTAGCCCTGCTGCTTGTCGCAATCGATCGCGCGCAGAAACGCCGCCTGCTCGGCGGTCTCGACGCCCTCGGCGGTCACGTTCATGCCGAGCGAGTGCGCCATCGCGACGACCGCCTGCGTGATCGCGATCGAATCGCGATGATCCGGCAGCCCCGCGACGAACGACCGGTCGATCTTCAGGTTGTGCAGCGGAAAGCGCTTCAGGTACGACAGCGACGAATAGCCGGTGCCGAAATCGTCGACCGACACGCGCACGCCCATTGCGCTCAGCGCGCTCAGCATCGGCAGCACGGTGTCGCTGTCGCTCATCAGCAGCCGCTCGGTGATTTCGAGTTCGAGCGCGGCCGGTTCGAGCGCGGACTGCGCGAGACAGCGCTCGATGCGCTCGAGCAGCCCGTCGTTGAACTGCCGCGGCGACAGATTCACCGCGACGACCAGATGCGGCGCCAACGTGCGCCGCCACTGCGCGACCTGCTGGCAGGCGTGTTCGAGCACCCAGTCGCCGATCTCGACGATCAGCCCGGCGTCCTCGGCGACCGGAATGAATTCGCCCGGCGACACGTTGCCCAGTTCGCTGTTGTACCAGCGCAGCAGCGCTTCCGCGCCGATCGTGCGGCCGCTCTGGCTATCGACGATCGGCTGGTACACGAGGCTCAGCTCGTTGCCCGCGAGCGCGCGCCGCAGCGACTGCTCGATCGTGAAACGCCGCTGCAGATGCTGGTTCAGCTCCGCGGTAAAGAACTGGAAGTTGTTGCGGCCGCGCTGCTTCGCGTGATACATCGCCGAGTCGGCGTTGCGCATCAGCGTCGCGACGTCCCGGCCGTCTTCGGGAAAGAGGCTAATGCCGATCGACGCGCCCAGGTAGTACTCGTTGCCCGCCACTGCGAACGGCACCGCGATCATGTCGAGAACACGATGCGCGAGGCCGATCAGCTCGCTGGTATTACCGCACGCACTGGAGACGATCACGAACTCGTCGCCGCCCACCCGCGCCAGCGTGTCGCTGCGCCCGACGCAGGCCGACAACCGCTCGGCGACGCTGCACAGCAGGGCATCGCCGGCTTCGTGACCGGCGGTGTCGTTGACCTTCTTGAAGCCGTCGAGATCGACGAACAGCACGGCGACGCTGGCGAGTTCGCCGCCATGCTCGCCGCCGGCGCGCGGCGCGAACAGGTCGCGCATCCGTTCGGTCAGGTAGGCGCGGTTGTAGAGGCCCGTCAGCGAATCGCGCGTGGCGAGGTACTTCAGCTGGCGCTGCGCCTCGCGCACCGGCCCGATGTCGGAAAACGAAATCAGCACGGAGTCCGGTTCGCTGTCGCCCGGGCGCAGGATCGGCACGACGTTTTCCGTGATCCACACGACTTCGCCGCTCATCAGCTCGAGGCCGATCGTCACGCCCAGCATCGGCTTGCCGGTCGCGAAGACCTGGGTGACCGGACGGTTGGCGTCGCCGATCACCGAGCCGTCCTCGCCGAACGCGCGTGTCATCACGGTCTGCATGCTGCGGCCGACGACCTGCGGCGTCACGTGCAGCATGCGCTGCGCACTCGGATTGCAGGCGAGCACGATGCCGGTGCGCGACTGCACGACAATGCCTTCGCTCAGATGATCGACGACCAGCCGGTGACGCTCCTCGCTATGCGCGAGGCGCTGCGCCATCGCGTCCTGATGGACGGCGAGGCCGACGCTGCTGCCGATGTCGCGCAGCATCGCCTCTTCCTCTGGGGTCGGACGGCGCGTGGTGCGGTAGTAGACCGCGAACGCGCCGAGCACGTTGCCGGCATCGTTTTCGAAGGGCACGGACCAGCAGGCGCGCAAGCCGTGCGGCAATGCGAAAGCGCGGAAGTTTTCCCACAGCGGATCGGATTCGATGTCGTCGACGATCACCAGACGGCGCTCGAACATCGCCGTGCCGCACGAGCCGGCGCGCGGTCCGATCGCGGCGCCCTCGATCGCGGCGCTGAACGGGGCCGGCAGCGACGGCGCGCCGCCGACGCGCACGTGCAAGCCGTCGGGGTCGAGCAGCAGGATCGAGCAGCACGCGCCGTCGCCGAGCAGCGCCTCGGCGCGACGGCAGACTTCGTCGAGCAGCTCGGGCAGCGGCGTGTTGCGCGTGATCAGCCGCAACACGCTGCGCTCGGATGCGAGTACTTCCTCGGCCCGTTCCGGGCGATAGCGGGCGCCCTCCGGTGCGGCTGTCGTCGTGCCACGTGATGTCGCTTCGCAAATCATAGTTGCGCCCCCCAACCCAACAACGGCAAGTTAGTGTACGCGGCACACCGGGGTTTACGCTAAGCACGGCGTGAAAATCTGCCACGCATCGCGTGCGGACGGCTACGGGTGTGGTGTGCAAGCATCGGTTGACGCGGGTACGACGGGCGACAACAGGTCTGAGGCCGTCGGTTCGTGGCCCGCAGGCGCCGCAGCGGCTCGATGCCCGGCCGCTGCGGCACGTTGCGGCGACCCGATCGGCACCACTGTCTTCAGTGCTGTGGCGGCGTCAATGTCTCAATTGTCAATTGTTGCCGCCGCCTCCTGGTGGCCGTGTTCCGCCGCCACCACCGCCTTGGGGTCCGCCTTGATGACCGCCTTGAGGTCCGCCTTGACCACCTGGGGGACGATTGCCGCCGCCCTGCTGAGCGCCGCCCGGCGGGCGACCGCCTCCGCCGCCTTGCGGTCCGCCGCCCGGTGGCCGGCCAGCCCCACCGCCCTGCTGCGCGCCGGGAGGACGGCCGCCGGCGCTGCCCGGAGGCGGGCCACCCGGTGGGCGGCCGCCCGCGTTGCCCGGTGGTCGGCCGCCCTCGTTACCTGGAGGCCGTCCGCCTGCATGGCCCAGCGGCGGCCCACCCGGAGGACGGCCACCCGCGTCACCCGGCGGCGACCCACCCGGAGGACGGCCGCCCGCGTTGCCCGGCGGCGGCCCGCCCGGAGGACGCCCGCCGACATGCCCCGGCAACGGCCGCCAGTTCGGCGGCGGATGCCCGGCGCCCGGTCGCGGCGGCGGGGGCGGCGCATGACGCGCCCAGCGCGACCGCTGGCCGTACCACGGCTGGCCGCGGTAGTAGTTGCCCCAGTAATCGTTGATCGAGAACGCGAGGATCGGCAGGCCGAGTGTGGCGCCGTAGTTCAGCGGCATGTTGTAGCCCTGGTACGGCGAACTGAGCCGAGACGCATACACCCAGCCGCGCAGATTTGGTGTGGCGACGTCGCACCACTGGTAGTTGCTCAGGCACCCCATCACCGTCACCGGAACGCCGCCCGGTAGCTGCGCGACGATCGGGTAGTCGGACGCCGGGCCCGCGCGCAGGTTTGTGCCGCTATTCGTATAGGCCTGCGACTGCGCGCTGGCCACGCCGGGCAAAATCAGCAGGCCCGCTGCCATGTAAAGACCGATCACGAGTTGTCGTTGCATTCGTTGTTCCTATTTCGATGGCCACCTTTTGACCACGCCGGCCTATGTACCCCCACTTCCAATATATAGACATTGCGCCTTCTTCATGACACGCGAACGTGCGCGCGCCGTACTCGCGCACGGCACATGCCGGCCGGCAAGCCCGTGCGGCAACATCTGGTAACGACCCGCCCGAACTCCCGCGTTGTTCGGACGTCCGCGAGGCGCACGACCGGTCGATCATCGGCGGCATGATCAATCGATGCACCGCCGGGACCCTGATGACCCTCTTCCGCCCCCTCCTGATCGCCGGACTGCTGCTCGCGCATCCGTACGCCAACGCCACCAGCTTCGACTGCCAGCGCGGCCGCTCGCCGGCCGAGCGCATGATTTGCGGCGACTCCGCGCTGTCGGCGCTCGACGACACGTTGGGCCAACTCTACTGGCAAGCGCGTCGACGAGTCGCCCAGCGCCGCGCGTTCATCGACGACAGCGACAGCAAGTGGGCCTGGCGCGAAGCGAACTGCCGTGACGCCGCGTGTCTGCGGACGTGGTACGCGACGCGCATCGACGAATTGCAGCGGCTGCTGGCGAGCTTGCCGGGCGGCTCGCGGCACGCGACGTCCGCGGGTGGGGATGTGGACGCGCACCCGGACCCGTCGACGCTGCAATGCACGGCCGCGAAGCCCGGCCTCGTCGTCAACGAGCAGTGTGCGAGCGTGATCGGACAGTCGGGCAAGCGTTGGAAGTATCAGCCGCACGATGGCGACTGGTTTTGCGGCGTGGCCACGCTCGAGGCTGTGGACATGGCGCCGCCGCAAGCACAAGCGCCGATGCCGATGCAACCGCAGGTGCAGGCGAGCGTTGGGCAATGAGACGGCGAAACACACTGGCCACGACGGCGATCAACCTGCGCGCCGGGTGAATTGCGCGCGCAAAGCTCAGTCAGCGGCCGACGGCTCACCGCCCTCGCCTGTGCCGAACAGCTCCGCGCAAAGCTGCGCGCCGATTTCGCTCAGCGACGCGGCTCCGGTGCCATCGTCGTGGAACATCGTATCGACGAGACCGCCGCCCGATAGCGCCGTCAATTGCCGCCGCAAGCTGCTCATCGGCACGCCGGCCTGCTTCGACAGCTTCGCTAGCGACCATGCGCGCCGGGGTGTCTCGCGATGCGCGCGCCATAGCTGCGCGAGTATCGCGGCGAGTTGCGGGTCGATGTCGTCGTCGTTCATGTCGGTCTCGCAGTTGTGAGGTGTCGGTCGTATCGCGGTTGCGCCCTTCACGCCATCGCCGTAGCCAGCTCGCCGAGCGTCTTCAACGCCGCCTCGGCCTGCGCGGTCCACGGATAGCTGTAGTTGAGCCGGATGAAGTGCCGATAATCGTTGCGCGTCGAAAACATCATCCCCGGCCCGACCGTGATACCGCGTTCGAGCGCGGCCTGATAAAGCCGCATCGAGTCGATCGCAACCGGCAGCTCGACCCACAGCACGTAGCCGCCGCGCGGCGTCGACACGCGCGTGCCGACCGGGAAGAAGCGCAGCACCAGCGCACTCATGATGCTCGCCTGCTGCCGGTACACGCGGCGCAGATGCCGCAAATGCCGGTCGTAGCCGTCCTGACGCAGATAATCGGCGACCGCGACCTGCGGCACCGACGGCGTCGTCAGCGTATTCAGGAACTTGAGCTTCTCGACCTGCGCGCGATAACGCCCCGGCAGCGCCCAGCCGATTCGGTACGACGCGCTCAGGCTTTTCGAAAACGACGCACAGTGCAGCACGAGCCCTTTGGTGTCGAACGTCTTTAGCGTCGATGGCCGCGCGTCGCCGAAATACAGCTCCTGGTAGACGTCGTTTTCGATCGCCGGAATCTCGTGCGCGGCCAGCAGTTCGACCAGCTGCCGCTTGCGCTCGTCGGACATGCAGAAACCGAGCGGATTCTGGAAGTTCGGCATCACCATGCACGCGGCGATCTTCTGCCGCGCGATCACCTTCGCGAGCGCGTCGATGTCGATGCCGTCGACCGGATGCGTCGCCACCTCGATTGCGCGCATGCCGAGGCGCTCGATCGCGTGCAGCATCGCGTAGAAGGTCGGCGATTCGACCGCGACGGTGTCGCCCGGCTTCGCGACCGCCTGCAGGCTCAGGTTGATCGCCTCGGTCGCGCCGAGCGTGATCACGATTTCGCCCGGATCGACCGGCAGACCGTTTTCCGCGTAGCGCCGCGCGATCTGGCGGATCAGCTCGGGGTTGCCCGGCGGCAGATCGTCGATCAGATTCCAGCTCGCGTGCCGCCGCGCAACCGCGTTCGCGTACTGGTTGATGCGCCTCCAGGGGAACAGCGACGGATCGGGATACGGCGAGCCGAACGGCACGGCGTCGTGCGCGCGGATGCTGCGCAGGGTCGACAGCACGAGCCGGCTCACGTCGACTGTCGCGGGCATCGGCGGCGGCGCGGACTTGCGGCCGGCGCGCGCCGAGGCGGGCACCGGCGCGGCAGCGTCGCGCACGAAATAGCCCGACTGCGGCCGGCTCTCGATGATGCCGCGGCTCTCCAGCAGCGCATACGCATGCAGCACCGTCTTGATGCTGACGCCGTGTTGCTGGCTCGCCTGCCGCACCGACGCAATCCGCTCGCCGGCCGCGAATACGCCGCGGCGCACGGCTTCGGTGATTTCGTCGGCGAGTTTTTCGTAGAGCTTCATGCGATTTGGGCGGTTCAGGGATCGTCGCGCAACTGTACTCCTATTCTTTTCGATTTTCTGTATCCGACGTGGATTGTGGAACACAGTACGCTTGCGGGCATTGGTCTGCAAAATCTGTCGAATCTGTCCATCGTCACGTCATGAAGAAGAACGAAGCACAAGCCGAACCCCGCATCGAGCCGTACAAGCACCCCGCCGCCGGCTGGGGCGCGCTGAAGTATGTCGCCATCAACCTGCTCAAGGAAAAGGTCGCGGGCGGCAACTACCGCACGCTGCTCAAGCAGAATCAGCCTGACGGCTTCGACTGCCCCGGCTGCGCGTGGCCGGATCGCGAGCACGCGTCGACGTTCGAGTTCTGCGAAAACGGCGTGAAGGCGGTGGCCGCCGAGGCCACCGGCAAGCGCGTGACGCCGGCGTTCTTCGAGCAGCACAGCGTCGCCGAGCTGATGACGCAATCCGACTTCGAGCTCGAGCAGCACGGCCGTCTGACCGATCCGCTCGTCTACGACGCCGCGCGCGACCGCTACGTGCCGATCGGCTGGGACGGCGCGTTCGAGCTCATCGCAAGCCATCTGAAGCGCCTCGACGATCCGAACCGCGCCGCGTTCTATACGTCGGGCCGCGCGAGCAACGAAGCCGCGTTCCTGTACCAGCTGTTCGTGCGCATGTACGGCACCAACAATTTTCCCGATTGCTCGAACATGTGCCACGAGGCGACGAGCCGTGGCCTGCCGCACACGGTCGGCGTCGGCAAGGGCACGGTCACGCTCGACGACTTCGAACACGCGGATACGCTGCTGATCTTCGGCCAGAACCCGGCCACCAACCATCCGCGCATGCTCGGCGAGCTGCGCGAATGCGCGAAGCGCGGCGCTACGATCGTGTCGATCAATCCGCTGAAGGAGCGCGGCCTCGAACGTTTCGCGAGCCCGCAGCATCCGGTCGAAATGCTGACGATGGGCAGCACGAAAATCAGCTCGGTGTTCATCCGTCCGAAGGTCGGCGGCGATTTCGCGCTGATCAAGGGCGTCGCCAAACGCGTGCTCGAACTCGACGACGAAGCGCTCGTGTCAGGCCTCGAGCGCGTGCTCGACGTCGACTTCATCGCCCAGCACACGGTCGGCTTCGCCGCATTCGCCGATGATCTGCGCGCCGAGCGCTGGGACACGATCGTCGCCGAGGCCGGCGTGCCGCTCGACGAGGTGCTG
Organism: Paraburkholderia youngii; assembly: GCF_013366925.1. NCBI lineage: Bacteria > Pseudomonadati > Pseudomonadota > Betaproteobacteria > Burkholderiales > Burkholderiaceae > Paraburkholderia > Paraburkholderia youngii. Next base: position 4,013,093 of record NZ_JAALDK010000001.1, on the reverse strand, counting down.
AAGCTCGCCGATATCTACGTGAAGGGCCGCGCGGTGATTTCGACCTGGGGCATGGGTCTCACGCAGCACAAGAACTCTGTCGCGACGGTGCAACTGCTGTCGAATCTGATGATGATGCGCGGCAATATCGGCCGGCGCGGCGTGGGGCTGTGCCCGGTGCGCGGCCACTCGAACGTGCAGGGCGACCGCACGGTCGGCATCGAGGAAAAGCCTACCGAAGCGTTTCTCGACAAGCTTGGCGCAGTCTACGATTTCGCGCCGCCGCGTGAGCACGGTCTCGACGTCGTCAACACGATTCAGGCGATGCTCGATGGCAAGGTGAAAGTGTTCATCGGCCTCGGCGGCAATTTCTCGATCGCGACGCCGGATACGCCGCGCACGTGGGACGCGATGCGCGCATGCGAGCTGACCGTGCACGTGACGACGAAGCTCAATCGCAGCCACCTCGTGCATGGCCGCGACGCCCTCATCCTGCCCACGCTCGGGCGCACCGAGATCGATATTCAGAACGGCGTGGCGCAAGGCGTCAGCGTCGAGGATTCGATGAGCATGGTGCACATCTCATACGGGATGAACAAGCCGGCGTCGGACAATCTGCTATCCGAAGTGGCGATCGTCGCGCGCATGGCGCATGCGACTTTGGGCAGCGGCAAGGTGGACTGGCTCGCGCATGCGGCCGACTATGCGCTGATTCGCGATGGCATCGCGAAGGTGATCGACGGTTTCGACGACTACAACGAGCGGCTGAAGAAGCCCGGCGGTTTCCATCTCGGCGTCGCGTCGCGCGATCGCATCTGGAAAACGCCGAGCGGCAAGGCGCAGTTCATGGTCCACGCGATCGCGCTCGATACGCCCATTCATCAGGCGAAGAAGCGTCACGGCGAACGCCTGATGACGCTGATGACCACCCGCTCACACGATCAGTACAACACGACGATTTACGGTCTCGACGATCGCTATCGCGGCGTGTACGGACAGCGGCGCGTGCTGTTCGCCAACAAGGACGATCTCGCGATGCTCGGGTTCGCGGCCGGTCAGCGTGTCGATATCACGAGCGTGTGGGCCGATGGCATCGAGCGACGAGTGGACGGTTTTCTGCTCGTCGAGTACGACATTCCGCGCGGCTGCCTCGGCGCTTACTACCCGGAGACGAATCCGCTGGTGCCGCTCTCCTCGGTCGCGGATGGCGCGGGTACGCCGACGTCGAAGTCGATTCCGGTGTTGTTGAGCGCGTCGGCGGCGGAGAATGCCGCTGTTCTGGCGGCTTGAACTCAGCTCTATCTTCCGCGGCGTGCGCGCGGCGTCCCTCACACCGGCTTCTTCGCCAGATCGCGATGCGTAAGATACAGACGCAGATCGAATTCGATCTGGTGGTACCCCGGCTGCATGAACTCGCACAGACGATAGAACGCCTTGTTGTGATCGCTCTCTTTCAGATGAGCGAGTTCGTGCACGACGATCATCTTCAGAAACTCGGGCGCCGCGCCCTTGAATAACGACGCGATGCGGATTTCCTTCTTCGCCTTCAGCTTGCTGCCTTGCACGCGCGAAATGCTCGTATGCAGGCCGAGCGCGTGGCGCATCACGTCGAGCTTGCTGTCGTAAGTGACCTTGTCGATCTGCTCCGCGTTGCGCAGGTATTCGCGTTTGAGTTCGCCGCAGTACTCGTACAGCGCGCGGTCGGTTTGCACCTCGTGCGTGTTCGGGTACTTCTGCGCGAGATAGGAGCCGAGCTGATCCTCGGCGATCAGCATTCTCACCTTCTCTTGCAGAGGTGCGGGGTAGCCGGTCAGGTATTTGAGCGAAGACATGAAGATGGATCGAGGTTGGCGAGGTGATATTACGCAGGGTCGCGCCGATCGACAAGGTTGGGCGTTTGTCCGAATTTACGCCGAGTTCTGGGGGCTCATCGCGTTATGCGGCGTGACAGTTTCTCACTCAATTTTGTCCGCATAGGCCAACGAGTTTACTCGCTTCCGTGCGATGCACCGCAGATTCGAGCAGCACGCTGCCGCCAGTGATACGTAAAAAAATATTGACCTGTACTTTCTAGCGGATGCTACGGTGCGATTCGTCTGTTTGACTGAGCGCAATGTGGACCGAAACCTGATTCCGAACGACGTCGTGAGCCGCACGGTTGACGGCGCTTCACCCGCACGCGCATGGCGCGAACATCTCGATTTCACTCAGGCGGACCTTGCGGCGCGTCTTGGCATCAGCCAGTCTGCTTATGCACGACAGGAAAACAGCGATCGCGTGCGCAATTCATCGCGCGAAAAGATCGCGGCTGCGCTCGCTATCAGCGCGAAGCAACTGGATTTCTGATCGGGAAAACTGGAGAGCGAGATCGGCACGGCGATGATCGGCGTGCGCGCATCGTGCCTGTGATTTGCAACACTGGTGCCGGGGACCGGACTTGAACCGGCAAGCCCGAAGGCGGCGGATTTTAAGTCCGCTATGTTTACCAATTTCATCACCCCGGCAAGGGTCGCAATCGCGCGTGGTCGCGAATTCTACCATCGCCTCGCCGGAGCCCCAAGAACGCCCGACACCACGTTCATCCCCAAGTCACAAACCTTGCCGATAATCCGCTCACGAAAACGATTACAGCGGGCCGCAAACCGATGACGCCGACGATCAAGGATGTCGCCGCCCACGCGGGCTTTTCCATCGCCACGGTATCGCGCGCGATCAACGCGCCGCATACCGTGAACCCCATCACGCTCGACAAGGTGCGTCAGTCGATCGACGCGCTGAACTTCCGCCCGAGCCCGCTCGGCCGGCAATTGCGCGGCGAGCGCACGCGCCTGATCGGCGTCGTTCTGCCGACGCTCGCGAACCCGGTGTTCGCCGAATGCCTGCAAGGCATCGACGATCTCGCGTCGGCGCAAGGCTACCGGCTGATGCTGATGACCACGCAGTACGACGTGGATCGCGAACGCCACGCCATCGAAACGCTGCGCGAGCATCGCGTCGAAGGCCTGATCCTGACCGTCGCCGATGCCGACACCCATCCGCTGCTCGACGAACTCGACCGCGACGGCCTGCTGTACGTGCTGATGCACAACGACACGGTGCGCCGCCCGTCGGTGTCGGTCGACAATCGCCTCGCCGCCTACGACGGCGTACGCCGGCTCATCGCCAACGGCCATCGCCGCATCCTGATGTTGGCCGGCTCGTTCGCCGCGTCGGATCGCGCGCGTCAGCGGCATCTCGGCTACACGCAGGCGATGCAGCAAGCCGGCCTCACGGCCGCGCCCGCGCTCGAAGTCGATTTCAACGCCGACGAACTCGCGCCGTCCGTGCTCGCGCACCTGACGCACGGCGCAAACCGTCCGACCGCCCTCTTCTGCAGCAACGATCTGCTCGCGATGGTCGTGATGCGCGGCCTGCGTCGCGTGCGTCTGAAGATTCCGCAGGACATGTCGATTCTCGGCTTCGACGGCCTCGCGATGGGCGAACTGCTGTCGCCAGCGCTCGCCAGCATCTGCGCGCCGAATCGCGAGATCGGCTGCGCGGCGTGGCAGCGCTTGCTCGCACGCATCGGCGGCGCGCGCGACGATCGCGCATTCCCCGCCACCTCACTCGCGTTGACCCTTCCGCACAGCGTGCGCGAAGGCGCGACGATCGCGGCGCTCGGGTCCCACGCAGATTTCGACAGGGCATCACCAACGCAAGGGCTGACCACCTAGCAGGCTGTTGAAAAGCGCCCCGTCATGACGACCGAAGCTATGTTCAGGAGACTTGCGCGTGCGATATTGCGCTGAATTAACGGTTCACCGCGCGATCTGCGCGGGGCAGGCGCACGCATGCGGCTCGTCTGGCGCGCAGTCTTCGCGCATTGGCGGCTCATCGCGTCGCTCCTCGCGGCACCATCCCTGGCATTCGGGCCATGCGGGTCAGATTGCTCGCAACCATCGTCAGCTTGAAGTGCTGGTCGACGCGCTTGAGGCCGCGATAGACCGTCTGCCGGATCCGCCCGATGGTTTTGCCCCAGCCGAAATGCTCTTCGATTCGTTTGCGGATGATCTGGCTAGTCCGGTAGCCCGCATGCCGCGAAGTGCGACCGTCGATGGCGCTGCCGCCCCAACGCTCATCGTTGCGCGCGACATGCGGTGTCACGTTGCGAGCGCGGCAATCGTTCACGAAGTCACGGGTGTCATACGCCTTGTCGGCGCCAACTGTCTTCGCATGAGTACCTGGCACGCAATCGAGCAATTGCAATGCGCTGGCCCGCTCGGCAAAACCATCTGCGTGACTAACCACGGCGCCGACCACCAGCCCCGAGCGATTCTCCATCAGGATGTGCCCGTGGTAGCACAGGATGGCCGGGCTCTTGTGGCTCTTCTTGAACAATCGCGCCTCCGGATCAGTAGTCGACTCGTGCGTGGCATTGCTACGTCGCTCGCCTTTCCAGTCGGTGTCGGCGTTGCGGCCACCGCCGGCTGGCGGACCATCGTCCGGGCCGTCCTTGCGGCGGAAGCTTTTGTGACTGGCCCACGCCTGAATCAGCGTGCCGTCCACCGAGAAATGCTCTCTCGACAGCAAGCCCCGCTTGTCCGCCAGGCTCATGACTTCGGTGAAGAACGCTTCCACGACTTCATGCTCCAGAAGCCGGTCGCGGTTCTTCGAGAACACCGAGTGGTCCCACACGGCGTCCTCAATCGCCAGCCCGACAAACCAGCGGAACAGCAGGTTGTAGCGCATCTGCTCCATCAGCATGCGCTCGCTGCGTACGGAGTAGAACACCTGCAACAGCAGCGCCCGCATCAGCTTCTCAGGCGCAATCGAGGCACGACCGGTGTCCGCGTAGATGACGCTGAACAGCCCGTTGAGCCGTTTCAACGCATCATTCACCAGCAACCGGATCGGTCGCAACGGGTGATCTGCCGGGACGAAGTCCTCGAGCTTGACCGTCGTGAACAGGGGTTCCTGCATCTCGTCCATTCCGCGCATCGCATCCGCTGCCAAAGATCATGAACACGATATCCATAACGCCCGTCCTTCAAACCCCGTTTACACGGGATCCAAATTCAACAGCCTGCTAGGCAGCCCTCGCGCACTACAACCGCTTGCAACCACCACCTTCTACGGGCCCGGCGTGAGTGCGCAAGCACTTGCACCGATCGACACAGGAGACCTGCAGTGACCCGCTCGACCTCACGCTTCGCATCCTCGCTCAAACCGCTCCGGCAGAAACTGTCGCTCGTCGCCGCGACCGTGCTGCCGGCGAGCCTGCTCGTCGCCGGCGCGGCGTTCGTCACGCTCGCGCCGCAAACCGCGCGCGCCGATGAAACCGCGATCTGCTACAACTGCCCGCCCGAATGGGCCGACTGGGCGAGCCAGATCAAGGCGATCCAGCAAAAGACCGGCATTCGCGTGCCGTTCGACAACAAGAACTCGGGCCAATCGATCGCACAGCTGATGGCCGAGCAGAAAAGCCCGGTTGCCGACGTCGTGTATCTCGGCGTGTCGTCGGCGTTCCAGGCCAAGGACAAGGGCGTGATCCAGGCGTACAAGCCCGCGCACTGGGACGACATTCCCGCCAGCCTGAAAGACCCGCAAGGCTACTGGTTCACGATCCACTCGGGCACGCTCGGCTTCTTCGTCAACAAGGACGCGCTCGAAGGCAAGCCGGTGCCGCGCTCGTGGGCCGATCTGCTGAAGCCCGAATACAAAGGGATGATCGGCTACCTCGATCCGTCGAGCGCCTTCGTCGGCTATGCGGGCGCGGTCGCGGTGAACCAGGCGCTCGGCGGCACGCTCGATAACTTCGCGCCGGGCCTCGACTGGTTCAGGAAGCTCAAGGCGAACGCGCCGATCGTGCCGAAACAAACCGCGTACGCGCGCGTGCTGTCCGGCGAAATCCCCATCCTGCTCGACTATGACTTCGACGCGTATCGCGCGAAGTACAAGGATCATGCGAACGTCGAATTCGTGATTCCGCAGGAAGGCACGATCTCGGTGCCGTACGTGATGAGCCTCGTGAAGGGCGCGCCGCATGAAACGAACGGCAAGAAGGTGCTCGATTTCGTGCTGTCCGACGAAGGCCAGAAGCTGTGGGCGCAGGCGTATCTGCGGCCGGTGCGCGCGAGCGCGATGAATGCCGAGACCGCCGCGCAGTTCCTGCCCGCGAGCGAATACGCGCGCGCGAAGCCGGTCGACTTCGCGAAGATGGCCGAGAAACAGTCGGGCTTCGGCGAGCGCTATCTGCAGGTGATGCATTGAACGACGTCACGTTCCCGTTGCGCTGGCGCATCGCGTTGCTCGCGCCGGCGCTCGCGGTGTTCATCGCGTTCTGGCTGCTGCCGATGGGCGCGCTCGCGCAGCTCTCCGGCGGCGGCCACGCGTTCGCGACCTATCGCGCGATGCTGACCAATCCGCGTTATATGTCGAGCCTCGGCGCGACCGTCGTGCTGTCGGCGGCGGTCACGGCGGCCACCCTGGTGCTGTCGGTGATCGCGGGGCTGCTGCTCGCGCGCCGCGAGTTCGCCGGCAAGCGTACGCTGCTCGCGCTGCTGACGTTTCCGCTCGCATTTCCCGGTGTCGTCGTGGGCTTCATGGTCATCATGCTGGCCGGGCGTCAGGGGCTGATCGGCGCGCTCTCGCTGAAACTCGCGGGCGATCGCTGGGTATTCGCGTATTCGATGAGCGGCCTGTTTCTCGGCTATCTGTACTTCTCGATTCCGCGTGTGATCGTCACCGTGATGGCCTCCGCGACCAAGCTCGATCAATCGCTCGAAGAGGCCGCGCGCTCGCTCGGCGCATCGCCGTGGCGCATCATACGCGACATCGTGTTGCCGGCGCTGTCGCCCGGTCTGATCGCGGCAGGCGCCGTGTGCTTCGCGACCGCGATGGGCGCGTTCGGCACAGCGTTCACGCTCGCCACCGACATCGACGTGCTGCCGATGACCATCTATACCGAGTTCACGCTGAACGCGAACATGGTGACCGCCGCGGGGCTGTCGATCGTGCTGGGCATCGTCACGTGGGCGGTGCTGGCGATCGCGCGCAGCGCGAGCGGTTCGGGCGTGGCGGCGAGCGCATGAACGACAACCCATCCATGAACTCAGTCACGGCCTCCTCGGCCTCATCGTCCTCCTCGCCGTCGCAACCGGCAGCGGGACCGCGCGCGCGACGCGCGTGGCCTTCCTCGCGAACCTGGCTCGCCGCGGGTCAATGGTTCGTCACGCTGCTGCTGTGCGCGTTCCTGATCGTGCCGGTCATCATGTCGATCGTCGCGGGGCTGACGGTCAACTACTTCAAGGGCGTGTCGAGCGGATTCACGCTGCGCTGGCTCGTCGAAGTGTGGGGCCAGTATCACGGCTCGGTGTGGCTGTCGCTCGAAGTGGCCGCCGCGACGCTCGTCGTCACGCTGTTGACCGGCGTACCCGCGGGCTACGTGCTCGCGCGCAGCAAGACAAGCTTCACACGCATCGTCGAGGAGTTTCTGGTGCTGCCGATCGCGCTGCCCGGCCTCGCATCGGCGCTCGCGCTGCTGGTGATCTACGGCGGCTTCACGGCGTTCCGGATGAGCGCGGCGTTCATCGTGGTCGGGCATGTGGTATTCACGCTCCCGTTCATGGTGCGCGCGGTCGCGGCGGTCTGCGCGAGCAGCGATCTGCGCACGCTAGAAGAAGGCGCGGCAAGCCTCGGCGCGGGCTTCTTCACGCGCTTCGTGACGATCGTGCTGCCGAACGCGCGGCCCGGCATCGTCGCGGGCGCGCTCGCGGTGCTGACGCTGTCGATCGGCGAATTCAACCTCACGTGGATGCTGCACACGCCCGATACGAAGACGCTGCCGGTCGGCCTCGCCGATACCTACGCGTCGATGCGCATCGAGATCGGCAGCGCGTACACGATCCTGTTCTTCATCATGACGATGCCGCTGCTCGTCGCGATGCAATGGCTCGGCGTCGATGCGACCGGCCAGCGCAGCGCGTCGAACAGGCACGGCGCCGCCTCTTTCGCGAAACCCATCGACACGCCATGAAACTCACCTCGGTTCCCATCACGCTCACGCAATGCGCCAAGACGTTTCGCGGCACGCGCGTGCTCGAACCGCTCGACCTGTCGATCGGCGCGGGCGAAACCCTCGTGCTGCTCGGACCGTCGGGCTGCGGCAAGACGACGACGCTGCGCCTGATCGCGGGCCTCGAAACCCCGGACGCGGGCGGCCGCATCGCATTCGGCGACGACGACGTGACCACGCTGCCGATCGAAAAACGCGCGGTCGGCATGGTGTTCCAGAGCTACGCGCTGTTTCCGAACCTGACCGTGCGCGGCAACATCGGCTACGGTCTGAAGATCAGGCGCGTGCCGGCGGCAACTGCCCGCCAACGCGTCGACGAACTGCTCGGCATGATGCGGCTTGCCGCGCACGCGGACAAACCGATCGATCAACTGTCGGGCGGCCAGCGTCAACGTGTGGCGCTCGCTCGCGCGCTCGCGGTGCAGCCGCGCGTGCTGCTGCTCGACGAACCGCTGACCGCGCTCGACGCGCGTCTGCGCGACGCATTGCGCACGGAAATGAACGCGCTGTTGCGCGAGCTCGGCATCACCACCGTCTACGTGACGCACGATCAGGCCGAGGCGATGGAGCTCGGCGATCGGATCGTCGTGATGAGCGCGGGACGCATCGAGCAGATCGGTTCGCCGCGTGACATCTACTATCGTCCGGCCAATCGCACGGTCGCGCAGTTCGTCGGCACGATCAACCGTATCGCGGGCGAGCCGCGCGACGGCATGCTGACGACGAGCGGCGGCGCCGTGCCGGTGCCCGCGCATGCATCGAATGCGACCGGCCCGCACGAAATCTTCTTTCGCCCCGAGGACGCGCGGCTCACCGACCCCGCGCTCGCGCAGCTGCGCGGCCTGATCGAAAGCACCGCGTTCCTCGGCGAACGCACGCGTCTGACGATTGGCGGCGCCGCGCCCGAGCCGCTCTTCGTCGACGTCGCGGGCCGTATCGAGCTTGCGCGTGGCACGCCGGTCGGCATTTCGATCGAGCGGGACGCACTGATTGCGCTATCGTAGGTACAAACAGCGCCGCAGCCTGGCGCTCAACACGAAGCAACCCGAAGGACCTCTCATGCTGCTGGCTCAAATTAGCGACCTGCATATCAAGCAACCCGGCGCACTCGCGTATCGCCGCGTCGATACCGCTCCCTACCTCGCGCGCTGCATCGACGCGCTGAACGCGCTCACACCGCGCCCCGACGCGGTGCTGATGACCGGCGACCTCGTCGATCAGGGCGACCCAGAGCAGTACGCGCACCTGAAGGCACTGCTCGCACCGCTCGAGATCCCCTACTTCCTGATGGTCGGCAATCACGACGAACGCAACGCGCTGCGCGCGGCGTTTCCCGAGCGCGAGGAATTGCAAAGCGGCGGCGAGTTCGTTCAGTACGCGGCCGACGTCGGCCCGCTGCGCGTGATCGCGCTCGATTCGCTGGTGCCCGGTTCGAGCGCCGGCATGCTGTGTGACACGCGGCTCGCGTGGCTCGCGCAGCAGCTCGATGCGGCGCGCGGCACGCCGGTCGTGGTCGCGCTGCATCATCCGCCGTTCGCGTGCGGCATCGGACATATGGACGAGATCCGGCTCGACCCAGCGGCATCGGACAAGCTCGCCGCATTGATCGCCCGCTATCCCAACGTCGAGCGCGTGCTCTGCGGGCACGTGCATCGCTCGATGTTCGTGCGCTTCGGCGGCACGATCGCGAGCGCGATTCCCGCGCCCGCGCACCAGGTGGCGCTCGATTTTCGCGAGGAAGGACCGTCGGCGTTCGTGATGGAGCCCCCCGCTTACGCGCTGCATTACTACGCGCCGGCGACGGGCATCGTCACGCATCACGCGTATGTGGATCCGGCCGACGGCCCGTATCCGTTCTACGATGCTGGCGCGTTGATCGACTGACAGGAGCGGCAGATCTATCTGCAACCGGATGGCGGCCGCGCGGGCGAGCGCTCGCGCGACCGTCAGCAGGAACCCCGCCGCTCCGGTATGATCGGCACGCTTGAGGACCGCGCATGGGCCGGTCCGTCGATCCGCCTCTGTCATGTCCACTTCCGACGCTTCCACTTCCGCTTCCTCCGCCCGGTCGTTGCGCGGCGTGTTGCTGCTGCTCGCGACGATCGCCGGTGTCTCTGTGGCGAACATCTACTTCAATCAGCCACTCCTCGACAATTTGCGCCAGTCGTTTCCGGACAGCGCGTCCTGGGTCGGCGCGGTGCCTGCCGTCACACAGCTCGGCTACGCCGCCGGCATGCTGCTGCTCGCGCCGCTCGGCGACCGCTTCGACCGGCGTTTGCTGATCCTGCTGCAGATCGCCGGCATGTGCGTCGCGCTCATCGTCGCGGCGTCGGCGCCGACGCTCGCGGTGCTGATCGTCGCGAGTCTGGCGATCGGCGTGCTCGCGACGATCGCGCAACAGGCGGTGCCGTTCGCGGCCGAACTCGCGTTGCCGTCCGAGCGCGGCCACGCGGTCGGCACCGTGATGAGCGGCCTGTTGCTCGGCATCCTGCTCGCGCGGACCGCGGCGGGCATCGTCGGTGAATACTTCGGCTGGCGCGCGGTGTTTGGCGCATCGGTCGTCGCGCTGCTCGCGCTCGCGGTCGTCATCATTTTGCGTCTGCCGAAGAGCCAGCCGACCTCGACGCTGCCGTACGGCAAGCTGCTCGTGTCGATGTGGCATCTGGTGACCGAGCATCGCGCGCTGCGCGAGGCGTCGCTGACCGGTGCGGCGTTGTTCGGCGCGTTCAGCCTTTTCTGGTCGGTGCTCGCGCTGTTGCTCGCGGGTGCGCCGTTTCATCTTGGGCCGCAGGCGGCGGGGCTGTTCGGTATCGTCGGCGCGGCTGGCGCGCTGGCCGCGCCGCTGGCCGGCAAGTTCGCCGACCGGCGTGGCCCGCGCGCGATCATCACCGTGTCGCTCGTGCTGGTCGTGATCGCGTTCGTGATCTTCGGCGCATCGGCGAAGAGCATCGCGGGACTCGTGGTCGGCGTGATCATTCTCGACATCGGCGTGCAGGCCGCGCAGATTTCCAATCAGTCGCGCATCTACGCGTTGAAGCCCGACGCGCGCAGCCGCGTGAATACCGTGTACATGGTCGCGTATTTCATCGGCGGTGCGCTGGGCTCGGGTGTCGGCGCGATCGTGTGGCCGGCGTTCGGGTGGATCGGCGTCACTATCGCGGGGATCGGGTTTGCCGGGCTCGGCGCGTGGAATCATTTGCGCTTGCCGGCGCGGACGGGGCATTGATATCAATGCTGACCAGGGCCGGATAAGAATCGTCTTGTCGATTTGCCACCGCTGGCGGAGCCTGGTAACGCCTGTCGCATTCCGTCGCGCGGAATCATCCTTCGCCCATTTCATTACCGTCGTTACTTGATAGCTTAACGGACTGATGTGGCACGAGTCGAAGACTCGCGCCATTGTTCATCGACGCGTTATGCGTTGTCCCCTGCCCGATCAAGTCCACACGCCGGTATGTCGAATAAATATAACTATGGAATACACAGCAATCTAACCGCGACGCAACTGTTCCTTCTAATCTCCGTGGATGAAACCATGGCCCAAATCGGTATCAGCGATGCCGTGGGCGCCTCCATGATCGTCGCAGGCTCGCGCTTCATTCCGACGCGAGGCAAATTTGGCGGCGCGGTAAAAGGCACGTCAGTGGCGTCGAAGCTGTCCCGCTCGCTATTGCCCTTCGAGTTAAAGCATCGGATTCTGCCTACATTCACGTCATGGACGAGCGTCGTGCTACTGCGCGTGAAGTTGACGAGCCATCTGGGCGTATTCGTCGGTCGAGCAATTCCCGGAGTCGGGTGGATAATCACCGCATCTGACGTGGCAATAATCGGCTACAAAACGGTCAATGCCTATAACCGCCTGGTCAAACCGGAGGATCGCCTGTAATGAACGACACTTGGCTCGATCTCACTCGGTTCATCCGCGAAATGCGCACGCCCGCCGGGCTGCCCCTCGACGACGAGCTGACCCGCGACATGGATCTGTATCACGATCTGGAGTGGGAGCCGGCGAGAATCCTCGACGTGATGCAGGCATGGGCTCAACGCTTCCAGGTGGACCTGCGCGATTTCGACGTCGCCTGCTACGTTCCGTCCGCCAATATGCGAAAACTCGACATCGTCGCGGCCGCGCTGAAGTCCCCGTTCAGTGCCAGCGCGCGAGAATTACTCGGTGGACGTTCGCTTACCCTTGGGATGCTCGAAGAAGCCATGAAATGCGGATCATGGAAAACTGACTAGAAACGTCCTCCCGCGCAGACTCTTACTCGCCGCCCCCCCGCCCCAACGCATACTCATGCAGCGCGTCGAGCACACGATCGAACTCGAACGATTTGTCGTAAAAGTGCCGCACGCCGTACTGCTCGCAGCGCGCTCGATACGCGGGCAACGCATGATTGGTCAGCACCGCCGCGAACATCGAATCGATCAGCCCCTCGCGCTGCAGATACGCGAGCACCGGCACACCCGAGCCCCGCTTCAGCTGCAAATCGACGATTACCGCGTCGAACGCTTCGTCGCCGAGCAACGCGATCGCCTGATCGGCGGAATCGGCATAAGCGGCCACGCGCAGCAAGCCCGAAGCATCGATCGCCTCGACGAGGCTGCGGCGGATCAGCGGCGAATCCTCGATCAGCAGCACGCGCAACGGCGCGCGGCTGGCTGGATCGGTAGCAGGGTTCGATTCGCTGTTCATCAGGATGTCTCGATCGTCATTCGATCAGACCATTCTTGATCGCGTAGTACGTGAGGTCCGCGTTGTTCGCGAGTCGCATCTTCTCGAGCACCCGCGCGCGATACGTGCTCACCGTTTTGACCGACAGATGCAGCTCTTCCGCGATCTCGGTCGGCAACTGCCCTGCCGCGAGCTTGCAGAAGATCTGGAATTCGCGCTCCGATAGCGCTTCATGGGGACGCCCGGCGGCGGGCTTGTCGAGATTGTCGGCAAGCGTATCGGCGACCGCCTCCGACAGATAGCGGTGACCGCGCGCAACCGAGCGGATCGCGCGCACGATTTCCTCCGGCTCGCAGTCTTTGTTCAGATAGCCGTTCGCGCCCGCGCGCAGCAGATTGATCGCGTACTGGCTCTCGGGGTAGCCCGACAGGATCAGCACGCCCTGCTCCGGACGCACCTGCTTGATCACCCGCAACGTATCGATGCCGTTCTTGTCCGGCATCGCGATGTCGAGCAGCACCACGTCGAATGCCTGCTCGCGCACGAGGACGATCGCTTCCTCGCCGGTCGCGGCCTCGGCGGCGACGCACATATCCGGCTCGTCGGCGACGAACTGTCTGAAACCACCTCGAACGATCGCATGATCGTCAGCTATCAGCACTCGAATCATCGGTTGGGTGTCCGTGCAAAGGTAGTCGCTCCTAAGCCGACATTGTAATGATCCGCGGCCACGGCAGAACGTGGACTGCGAGGGCGGCTTCGCACCGCAGCCGCCGGCATTCCCGAGTTCGCTGGCGCCCGGTCAACACTATTGCGCCGCGTCTTTGTCGCTTCCCTGTCACTTTGGCGCGCTACTCACGCCCCGCGAGCAGATCCGCCATATCGTCGGCGTGCTCTTCCTCGACCGCGAGAATCTCCTCGAACAGCCGGCGCGTGGTCACGTCCTTTTCGCCGAGATAGCGGACGATCTCGCGGTACGTGTCGATCGCGATACGCTCCGCGACCAGGTTCTCGCGAATCATGTCGGTCAGATCGGTGCCTTCCTTGTATTCCGAATGCGCGCGTGCCTTGATGCCGTCCGGCGCGAAATCGGGTTCGCCGCCAAGCTGCACGATGCGCTCGGCGATGCGATCGGCGTGTTCCTGCTCCTCGCTCGCGTGCTGGGCGAATTCCGTCGCGACCGCTTCGGAGTTGATGCCCTTCGCCATGAAGTAGTGACGCTTGTAACGCAGCGTGCAGACGAGCTCGGTGGCGAGCGCGTCGTTGAGCAGCTTGAGCACCGTGTCGCGATTCGCGCCGTAGCTCGGCGTGACCGGACCATCCGACATATGCTTGCGCGCGTCCTCGCGGATCTTTTTGATGTCCATCACGAACGTGTCGCCAGATTGCTTCGTCATCGAACTTCTCCTTTATCCGGTATTGGGGGAATCGCGCATCAGCACGAATCGCGCCTGATGCGCCGACGGTGGAATGACGGCGCGCTTCGAACGCGGGCGCCTCGATCGAGGATTCAAACGCCGCGCGTTCCCGCGCCTTGTTGACTACCTGTACCTACCTATACGTATTGCGTACTTCGCTGCCGATCTCGTGTTACGTTCATCCAGGGCTCGCGTGGCTAGGTTCGAAACACGCCGAGCAGCAACGTGACCACGAACACGACGAGGAAGATGTAGAACAGGATCTTCGCGATTTCGGCCGCGCCGGCCGCGATGCCGGTAAAGCCGAACACCGCCGCGATGATCGCGATCACGAAAAAGACGATGGCATAGTGAAGCATGGCATTTCTCCCTTTTGTTGGCCCTGCAATCGACTACCAGCAAACCCCTCGCCTGCTATGAAGGCGCGGCTTGCCGCCACTGCGATGGCCGCGCTAATCGATCGTTTTCTTCGTCACGACGAAGCCGAGCACGAGGAACACCACGCACAGCACGACAAACACGAAGAACAGGAACTTCGCGATCGCCGCCGCGCCGGCCGCAATGCCGGTGAAGCCGAGAAGACCCGCGATCACCGCGACGATCGCGAAGAACAGCGCCCACTTCAGCATGATGGTTTTCTCCCGAAACATTGAATGAACGATCGGGTCCATGCTATCGATGCGCGGCGCCGCGCGCATTCCGACGCTCGCCGTTTTTCGTGTGAGAATCCGCTTACATTGGATTACGACGACGTTACGCGCGGCTTCGCTCGATGCCGAAGTCGACGCCCGAGTCGATGCCCTCTTTCCGGAGCAGCAAGTGTCGAATCTGCAGAACCCGCCGAAACAGCCTGGCGCGCGCGCCACGGCGCGGCTCGCCGACTGGATGCGCAGGCGCAGTTGGGCGATCGCGATGACGGTCGCGATCGTGATCACGGTGGGCGGCCTCGTGATTCTGGAGAGCGCGCGTGAGCGCATCGCCGCCGAGTACGAGACCGCGCTCGAAGCGCGCGACGTCACCGTGCAACTGAGCACGCTCGCGAGCGACCTGTCGCGCCTCAGCGCACAACAAAACCAGTTTCTTCTGACGAAGGACGACGCATCCGCCCAAGCGTTCTGCGCGAGCGCCGCGCGCATTCGCGAGACCACCCGGCAGTTGGACCACTTCTATCGCGGCGGCCGCGCGGACAGCGCGGAGCTCGCGAGCTTTACGCAGATTCTCGCGCTGATCGACGCGCGCATCGGCGCGGGCGCCGCCGCGATGCAGCACGCGGCGCCGCATCCGCTCGAACTCGGCGGATGCGGGCCCGCGAGCGACGTCAATCCGGCGGACGCGTCGTTGATCGACAGCACGCTCACGCTGCTGCGCGACAACGAGGAGCGCCGCGCGCAGCACGCGCTGGCCGCGAGCCGCGCCGATCAGCGGCTGTCGACGCTGTGCGCGGCGGGGCTGTCGGCGCTGAACATCGTGCTGTTCATTCTGCTGTTTCGCAATCTCGGCATCCAGATCGACCGGCAGGCGCGCGCGCAGCGTCAGCTGATTACGCAGCAGGAGGAACTCGACCAGCTGGTGGGCGAGCGCACGCGCCAGCTCGAAGCGCTCGGCTGGCATCTGCAGGCGGTCAGCGAAAACGAAAAGACCCAGCTCGCGCGTGAGCTGCACGACGAGCTCGGCGCGATTCTGACCGCATGCCGGATGGACGTCGCGTGGGCGCGCCGCAAGCTGAAGGACAGCGAGCCAGACATCGCCGACAAGCTGCAGCGCGCGCTCGCCAATCTCGACCAGGGTATCGCGTTGAAGCGGCGCATCATCGAGGACATGCGGCCGACCGTACTCGCCAATTTCGGGCTCGTCACCGCGCTGCGCACGCTCGCCGACGAAGCCGCGCAGCGCAACAACTGGACGCTCGAACTGCACCTGCCCGCCGACGATGTCCAGCTCGATGAGCAGACCAAGATCGCGCTCTTTCGGGTCGCGCAGGAGTCGCTGACGAACGCCGCCAAGTACGCGCGGGCCTCGAAGGTCGGCATCGCGCTGCGGGTCGGCGATGGCGAGGTCGCGCTGCATATCGCGGACAACGGCGTCGGCATCATGCCGGCCGATCTGAAACGCACGCATACGCATGGCCTGCTCGGCATGCGCCAGCGCGTGGCCGCGCATGGCGGACGCTTCGACATCCGCCGTGGCGCGCAAAGCGGCACCGAAATCGACGTCGTGATGCCGAGCGCAAGCACGGCGACGCCTTCGATCGATCAGCCGCCGGCGTCGCCGGCCACACCGACCACTTCGTCGCAAAGCCCCGTCTGACGCGTGCTGGCCGTGGCACCGCAAAGCCGTTGTAGGAGTGCGCCGACGCAAACACCGGAGCACGCCTACAACAAAATCGCGGCACGGCCGACAGCGCCGCCCCCACCCTTTTTTTACCATGCAATCAGGCCGGTTCGAAACCGGATCGAAACCTGATCGACTGGCATGGCCCCGGTCGGACGACATCAACCGATGCATTCTCGACAAGGAGAAGTTTCATGACTCGACTGATCGCTTTGCTTGTGCTCGCAGGAACCGCCATGCTCGTCACGGGTTGCAACACGATGGCGGGCGCCGGCCAGGACATTTCGAAGGGCGGCCACGCCATCACGAACGAGGCGGAAAAGGCAAAATAAGCCGGCACATGGCAGCAGGTTTTGCAGAGCCCGTCGCGGGATGCCGCGGCGGGCTTTTTTTTCGTGCATGCTGGCTTGCTGGCTAGCGATGCGACGCGTTTTCGGAGCGCCATCAAAGAGAACGGCGACCCACTGTCGTGGATCGCCGTGTCGTCCTCCCCACTTTCCGACCATCGGAGTCCTTGATTGTCCGGCTGGCGCGAGCGGCTCATCGATGCTCGCGCCGCGCGAGGCTCATCCGGTGATCGGCGGCCCTCGTCATTGCCCGGTCAACGTATTCGACAGTTCCACGCTCGGCGTGCTCGTATTGCCGTTCTGTACGATCAGCAGATGAATCTGCCCAGGCGCCAGTTGGCTCAACACGCCCGCGATCGGCACCGAGGTGATCAGCCAGTCGGCGTTGTTCGCCAGCGAGAACGAGTTCGACTGGAAGATCGGCGTCTTGCTGCCGGCCACCGTCGCGATCAGCACGTACTGGCCACCCGACACGTAGATCGAATCCTGGCCGCTCGCCGGCACCGCGTTCTTGAACGACACGCCGGCGAGCGTCGGCGACACGTTGGTGATGCTGGTGGCGGTGGCCTGCACGAGGTAGAGGTCGAGGTCCGGCGCGTTCGCCGACGCGTTGAAGCCGCGCACGCGCGCGTCGTTGGTCAGCAGGCCCTTGTCAAACGGATCGTCGATCAGGCCGATGTCGGGCGCCGACAGACCTGGCAACGCGAGCACCGTGTACACGTGGCCCTTCGCGACATCGGGGAAGCTGCCGCTCGCGAGCGCGTTCTTCGTGCCGGTCGCCGCATACGCGACGGTCGTCGGGCCCGTGTCGATATTGGTGAGGTTGGTCACGCCTTTATACGAGATGTTGGTCTGTCCGGAAGGCGCGCTGCCATTGACAAGGAAGTCGACCGCGGGGCCACCCGGAAGCGCGTGAACGAAATGGATCTCGGGATTGGTCAACCCCAGCGTCTTGCCCGCATCGCTGCCATCACCACCGCCGCCGCACGCGCTCAGTACCGCCGCGGCCGCAACGACCGCCACCATGATTCGGATAATTTTCATTGTGTTCACCTGTCTCGATATAGGGCTTGACGCTCAGCGCCCATTGATACGCGGGCGGCCGCGGGAAGCCTCGCGGTCGCCCTCCTCCCATCCGTGCCGCACGGCGCGCTGGTTTTGTCGGTGGCGCGTCCGTGTCGATGGACGCTCAAAATCAGCAATGGGTGTGCCGTGCCCCAAATAGCTGGCCTGAGACAACCGACCCAGGTCTTGCGAATCAATGGATTGCTGCGATTTAGAATTTTTCCTCGGCGGTCTGGTCCGGCGCGCGGTGTATCGTTCGTGCGGCCCCCCACTTACACGGTCCCTGCATGTCTTACCAACACTTACTCGCCGATCTCGACCTGGGCTTCACACGTCTGTCCAACCGCGTCGTGATGGGCTCGATGCACACGGGCATGGAAGACCGCTTCTGGCATTACCCGCAACTGGCCGCGTACTTCCGGGAGCGCGCGAAAGGCGGCGTCGGCCTGATCATCACGGGCGGCATTTCGCCGAATCGCGAGGGCTGGCTGCTGCCGTTCGGCGGCACGCTCAACTCGGTGTTCGATCTGCGCAATCACCGGCTCGTGACCGAGGCCGTGCACGCGGAGGGCGGCAAGATCGCGCTGCAGATCCTGCACGCGGGCCGTTATGGCTATCAGCCGTTCGTGGTGTCGGCGTCGGCGTTGAAGTCACCGATCTCGAAGTTCAAGCCGCGCGCGCTGACGCTCGCCGGCATCGACCGAACCGTGCGCGACTACGCGCGCTGCGCGCGGCTCGCGCAACGCGCGGGCTACGACGGCGTCGAGATCATGGGCAGCGAAGGCTATTTGCTGAACCAGTTCATGTGCCCGCGCACGAACCGGCGCACCGATCGATACGGCGGCAGCATCGAGAATCGCACGCGGCTCGCCTGTGAGATCGTCGAGCGGGTGCGTGCCGAATGCGGCGAGCGCTTCATCGTCGTGTACCGGCTGTCGCTGATCGATCTGGTCGAGGGCGGCAATACGTGGGAGGAAACCGTGCAGGTCGCCCAGGCGCTCGAAGCGGCCGGCGTGACGATCTTCAACACCGGCATCGGCTGGCACGAGGCGCGCGTGCCGACCATCGTGACCTCGGTGCCGCGCGCGGCGTTCGCCTCGCTGACCGCGCGCCTGAAGGCATCCGTCAACGTGCCGGTGATCGCGTCGAATCGTATCAACACGCCCGAGGTGGCTGAAGCGCTGATCGCCGACGGCTCCGCGGATCTCGTGTCGATGGCGCGGCCGCTGCTCGCCGATCCCGACTTCGTGCTGAAGACCGCCGAGGACCGCGCGCACGAAATCAACACCTGCATCGCGTGCAATCAGGCCTGCCTCGATCACACGTTCAGGAATCAGCGCGCGAGCTGCCTCGTCAATCCGCGCGCGGGACGCGAAACCGAGCTCGTCTACCGGCCGCTAGCGAGCGTGCGACAGGCGCGCTCGATCGCGGTGGTCGGCGCAGGGCCGGCCGGGCTATCGGCCGCGACGGTGGCGGCC